>CAVYYD010000010.1:0-435502 GCA_963772645.1 uncultured Actinomycetota bacterium | reverse complement strand
AATCACCGACAACCACGCTCAACTTATGAGACACGCCCTAGTCGCTGACGCACGGTGAACCCTGATCCAGCGACGAGCGTGGGTGGTGCGCGGGTCATGCCGTGAGAATGCCCCGAGGCTTGCACCCACTGGACGCCCACCTGCGTTTTGGTCATACTTGTGACTATGACGAGCATTTCACTGGCCGACGCCAAGGCACACCTGTCCGACGTCGTCAACCGAGTCAGCAAGCAACACGAACGGGTCACCGTCACCGTGCACGGACAGCCCTCGGCCGTTCTGCTCTCCCCCGATGACCTGGCCATGCTCGAAGAGACCATCGCGGTCCTGGGCGATCAAGACCTCATGAGGCAGCTTGCCGCCGCCGAGGCCGACCTGGCCGCTGGCCGGGTCGAGACCCAAGAAGACCTCGAGGCGGCGATGCGTTCACGCCGGACCTCGGCGTGAACGATCCGCGCTACCGACTGCAGGTCGTCTCTTCGGCGCGCCGGCACCTCACCGAAGACCTTCCCGAATCCATTGCCACCGCCGCGTTCGAGTTCATCACCGGGCCATTGCTCGAGAACCCGCACCGCGTCGGGAAGCCGCTCCGCCCACCCTTGGCGGACCGGCACAGCGCGCGACGAGGCACCTATCGCATCCTGTACCGCATCGACGATCGGGCCCGAACGGTGACTGTTCTTGCCATCGGCCACCGCGGCGACATCTTCCACGCCTGATCACCCGTAGCCGCCTTCCTCATCTGCCGCGTTCCGCGTTGATGGTTCCAGAGTGCGTGAGGCGCGCTGAGAGATGATGGTGGCCACCGCGGGCCAGATCCCGTAGCCCGCGAACAGGGTTACCAGGACTGCCACGACCGTGACCGCCCAGCTCGACATTTTGGCCGGTCGCCGGGCGAGAACGAAACCTATCCAGTTGGACCCCGAGGCCATCGCCTACATCCGCTCGCGCGGCGACCGCTACCCCGCCGGCGAGGGCATCGACCCGGAATGGACCCAGGAGGTCATGGCAGATGTCGACCTCCTCGCGCTCGAACCCGACCCGAAGTCCCGCATGGGTGCCTCCCGGTTCATCGGCAGGATCCGCCCGTCCCGCAGTGGCACCCGGGCGTCGAGCGCGTTGGTGATCGCCGCGTGCCGCAGCGAGTGCGGGCTGATGTGCCGCGGGATGCCCGCTCTCTTCGCGATCCGGGCGACCATCCGGTACACGTCGCGCCGGTCGATCGGGTTCCCGCTCTGGGGTCGCAGGATCAGCGGTCCTTCGGTGCGGTCGCCGCGACATGCTTCGAGGACCCGTAGCACCGGGACGGTGACCGGCATGGTGGCGGGCTTGTTGCCCTTGCCGACCAGGCGCAGCACCCGGTGCCCGCGCAGGGTCTCGGCGTAGTCCTAGATCCGCACCGCCGCGGCCTCCGACGCCCGCAGGGCGTTGATCCCGAGCAGGAACGCCAGCGCCCCATGGTGGATGGTGATGGTCTGGGAGACCGGCAGGAACCGGATCAGCTCCAGCCGGTCCAGGCCCTGGGTGCGGGACTCGTCCCGGTGGACCTTCGGCAGCCGGGCGTAGACGGCCGGGTCGGCCGGGACCAGCCGTCGATGTGCGCAACCCGGAAGAATCCGCGCACCCCGTGCATCATCGCCACCACCGAGGAGCCCATCAGACCCCGCTCCCCGAGACCGCGGATGTACAGCTCCACGTGCGCGCGTTGCACCCCGACCAGCGGATCCAGCCCGTGCCCCTCGCGCCAGGAGAACCACTCCCCCAGCTGGAACGAGTACAAGCGATGCGTTCGCCCGGAATAGCGGGCTAGGTAGGACACTGCCGCAAGCTGCGCGGTCGACATGGTGGGTGGCTGGTAGGCGAGCAGTGCATTCGGAGCAGACATGGGTCACCTCGCGCGGCGACCAGCTTTGGCGCCCGCACCCGCCCGCCGCGACAGCGGCCGGCCATCCGGACCTCGCGAACGCTAGACCCGACACCCGGCTTCGAACAGTCCCATCAGGCGGCGGCATGCCCCTGTTCGGCGCGGGTGTCAGGCGGGGTGTCGGACCTCGTGGCGGACGTAGACCACGCCATTGTCGAATCCTCGGTGGTCCAGCAATCGCAGGCTGAGTTGTACCCCCCGAGGGAGCGCCGGCTTGCCGCCGCCGACGAGGACCGGGCACAGCAGCAGCACGCACTCGTCGACCAGTCCGTGGCGGAAGGCCTCGGCCGCGATCCCCGCGCCTCCGATGCTCAGGTCCCACCCGGAGGTCTCCTTGAGCCGTCGAACTGCCTCAGGCTCGAACTGCCGCTCGATCCTCGTGCGTGCGGTCGAGACGTCAGTGAGGGAGGTGGAGAAGACGACCTTGTCGGTGTCACGCCAGATCTCGCCGTACTCACGGACAACCGCGGGCTCGTCCGCCAACCAGTCGTCGCTCTCCCAGACACGCATCGTCTCGTACATGCGTCGCCCATAGAGCGACGTGCCGATGCGCCGCTCGTGCTCGTTCCAGAACGCGTGTACCTCCTCGTCAGGGACAGACCAGTCGAACGAACCGGTCTCGTCCTCGAGGAAGCCGTCGAGCGAGATGTTGGCCGCGTAGATCAGCTTGCCCATGGACCCTCCAATCGCACGACGCCCGAGCATGCCGGGTCCCGCTGACAGCGGCAACATGTCGAGTGTCAGATCAGTAACCCCCGGCCGAGCAGTGGGGCCACTCGGTGCCGCCGTCAAGGCCCGAGGTCCACACCCACGTGGGCTGCCATCGGTGCGGTCGATACCCGGGCGGAATGCCGCGGGTGCGCCAACCGATGGCTCGAGCTGGCGGCGTGGTGCGGATCGGTGGCCCGAGGCCGTGGTCGTCGCCCTGACGGTGCGGGCGGCCGGCCACCTGTCAGGGCGCCGGTAGCCTCTTCGGCCGGGCACGCCGCACGGTGGCGGCGATCGCCGTCGCCTGGCTGGTCATCATTGCGATCGATTTCGTGATCTTCGGTGGCGTGTGCGCTGGCGCCCTGGAGGGCGCCGACCACGCCGCGGTGCTCGCCCCGGAGCAGTTGTCCGTGCGGATTCCCGTGGGATACGCGTCGTTCCTTCTGGAGGTCGTGCTGCTGCACTGGCTGCTCCAGGGGAGCCGACGACCCGGGATCCCCGGCGGGCTCCTCACCGGCCTGGGGGCCGGGCTCGTGTTCGCCACCGCCGTGACGCTCGGCCCGTGGTCGTTCTCGACCGTGCCGGTCATCGCGCTGCGGCTGTGGTGGCTCACACTCGTCCTGCAGTTCACCGCCTCCGGCGTGGTGCTGCGCGCCGCGCCCACCCCCCAGTGGCTGCGCGCGCGCACCGAGGCGACCTCGAGCGCAGTGGCCCTCATCGTGGTCGGGGTGCTGCTGCAGAAGGTCAACTGAACGAGCGGACGTCGCACCGACTGGTGCCGGTCGACACGCGGCGACGTGACACCCCGCACCTCCGGTCGATAGCGCGGGCGCTGCATCGAAGGGACCTCATGAACCATCCGTGCTGGGTGGTGGTCTCTAGGGTGGTGCTCGCTCTCGCTGGTGCTGATGTGACGGATGGGCGGGCCGGGCGACAGGCCTGTGTTGGGGCCTCGTCGAGGTTCCGATCAGGTCAGATCCCTCGGCAGGTGCGCGGCGGCGCTGCACCCGCGTCGGCCGACGCATCGAACAGCGGACACCGAGCATTTACCGACGAGATCAGGCGAGCAGTCCGTCGCGCGCCGTCCAGGCGAATACGCCGAGCCAGATGCCCATCGCCAGATCAGCGGCGCGGTTGATGATGCCGCCGAGGGCAGGCTCCCCGACGAGCAGCGGCACGAACAGCAGCCAGACCAGTGCGGCGAGGGCCATCAGAACCCGGCGACCGGTCCGCAGCGAAATCCAGGCAACGGCCGGGAGGAACGCCAGCGGAGCGACCTGGAGGTAGGGGAAGACCTGGTCGGCGAGGTCGCCGCGGCCGGTCGGGGGTAGGAGACCGATGGCGAAGGCACCGGTGGCGAACACGGCGAGGAGCGCGGCCGCCACGCGGAGCCGGCGCGCCAGAAGCGCCGCCGCCCAACCCGCCACGGCCACTCCGGCATAGCCAAGGCGCATCAGCGGACCCCACACACCGACCGCGTAGGCCTCGGGATGCGTGGTCCACGGATCTAGGTCAGGCCTGAGGGCCGGACCGCTCAACAGCGCAATGGACCACACGACAACTCCTCCGATCGCGAACCGCGCCGCCAAGTGTTGGGCGTCGGCGTGACCCGTTCCACGCTCGGAACTCCGACTCATCGCCCCGGTGGCACCTTCACCACAGGATCCATGCCGCCAAGTTAACAGCGCAGTCACCTGCGGCTGTCCGCGTCGCGGCAGAGTGCAGCACATCAGTGCCGGGTCGTGACCGGGGCATGCAGAGTCCCCCAGTGGGCGTGGCCGGGCTAGGTTGGCGGGATGTCGGTTGCTCCTGTGTTCGACTTCGCCGCGTTTGTCGCTGCGGTCGATGCCGAGCGTGACCGCCGCGGCCTGGGCTGGTACGACGTGGCCGAGGAGCTGTGGGAGCAGTCCGAGCAGCTCAACGCGGAGCGCGGTGATCATCCGCTGTGTGGCGGCGCCGTGGGACGCTTGGGCCGGCGGGGGGCCACGTCCTGCCAGTACGCCCTGTTCATGTTGCGCTGGCTGGGCCGTCCTGCCGAGGACTTCCTGACCGGTCGGCCGCGACAGGCCGGTGACACCGGCCTGCCCCGGGCAGGGCCGGACCGCCGGTTGCGCTGGGACCTGCCGCAGCTGCACGAAGCGCTCAACGAGGAGCGACGCGAGCGGGGGCTGACCTGGGCCCGGCTCGGGCGGGAACTGGGCTGCACCCCCAGCAGGCTCACCAACCTGCGAGCGGCGCGGATGGCTGACCTGGAACTCACCATGCGGATCACCCAGTGGCTGCGGCGCCCCGCGGCGGACTTCATCCACCCCGCGACGTGGTGAACGGACAGCTCACCACCCGGCGAACCTTGCTGTCGCGGCGGTCAGGCCGTCTTCCGAACCTGAACACCGGTGAGCCGGCGCTACCGTCCTCCGTGAGAGCCTGAACGGAGGCGCTGCACGTGGAGATCTCGGAGCTGGCCGAGTCGGCGAAAGGCCTCACCGGGGTGCGGGCCACACGGTCGGGCGGGCTCGCCCACTGGCGATATGACGGCAGGCTGGTCGCCCGCCAGCTCGACGACTCCCACGTCGTGATCCGGGCGGACTTCGACTACCGGGACCAGATCGTCAAGCAGTTCCCCGGGACCTTCAGCGTCCCGGCTCGCTACGGCAAGCACATGATGGTCGTCGCGGACCTCGCCCAGGGCGATGCGGGAGCCATCGAGGACGCGATCGAAGCCGCTTGGCGCCTTCAGCAACGTTGAGACCGAGACTCGCTCACGCCCGGCACGCCGCGGTGTGACGCAGGTGCGAACGGCACCCACCTGCCGCTTGCAAGGCGTTTCCGTAGAGCGAGTCAGGCGACTTTGTCGGCGTATCGCTGGCGGGCGGCTTCGCCGCTGGTGCCGACGAATTCCCCGATCGCTGACCAGGACATCCCGGCGGTGCGGGCGGCTCGGATCGCGCCGATGACGTGCTGTTCGGCGGCGGAGCGTTCGTGGACCGCCACACGCAGCAGTGCCACGGCCTGGGCGTCCTGCTCGTCGCCAGGCGCGGGCTCGTAGTCCTCGAAGCGAGCGGCGAGCTCGTCGGCGTGCTTGAGGATCTCGTCAACAGTTCTAGGCATAGGGCATCACTGAAGGAATCTCTTCCGGGCGCGCATGGCGTGGATGATCACCACAGCGGCGTCACCCTCGACGTAACCGACTTCGAGGATGATGGCGGCCGAGCTCTGGCCGAGCATCATCGTGAACGGCGCCGGGTCCCGCACCATCGCGTCGAGCCGGGCCATGAGGATCGCGACCCGGGAGCGCCCCTCGGGTGCGCGTGGGTAGCGGAGCAGCACGTCCAGGACCACCGGCGGCATCCGCCGGGCGGCAGCGGTGATCACGTACTCGGCAACCACCGCGTCCTCGCCCCGGGCCAGCTCGGCGGCCGCGGCGGCATCTCCCGCGGGGGTCGCCGCATGGTTTGCCGCCTCCGTCGTGGCCTCGAGGGCCGCACGGTGGGCCTCCGTCGCGGCCTCGCGCTGCAGACGCGATCGTGGTGCGCCCTCGGCGAAGACCCGGGCCGCGTGCAGGGCCGCTGACCGCGCGCAACTCGTCGGGGGTCAGCTCGAGGTCCCCACGCCGGTCCGCATCCTCGTAAGTCTCGCACGGTCTCAACGCCGCGGTCGAGCACCGAACGGGCCGGCAGACCCCGACGGTGACGCAGGCGTCGGACACCCGCGACAACCGCAGGGCCGACCCGCACGGTGGCGCCCGCGGTCATGAGCGGGGCCCGGGAACCACCGAACGGGACTACGGTCGAGCCGGCCGCGGTTCACCCGCGGGCGAGGGCCTCCCCGTGAGCGGGGAGGAGGTCGCCGTCGCCCGACCCGTGCTCGACCACCGGCTGCGCCCCAGCCTGGACCGCGCCCGACTCCCGGATGCTGCGGCAGCCTGGGAGCCGCCTCTGCCCGACCGGCCAACCCACCCACCGAAGAATCGGAGACGACGATGCTCACGAAGCGCACTCTCGGCAACAGCACGTTGGAGGTGTCGGCTCTCGGCCTGGGCTGCATGGGCATGAGCCACGGGCTCGGCCCGGCCGCCGACCACGACGAGATGGTCGCCCTCATCCGCCGCGCCGTGGAGCTGGGCGTCAGCCTCTTCGACACCGCCGAGGTCTACGGTCCCTTCACCAACGAGGAGCTCGTCGGCGACGCCTTGGTGCCCGTGCGTGACCAGGTCGCCATCGCCACCAAGTTCGGCTTCGACATCGACGCCGACGGCAACCAGCACGGTCTGTCCAGCCGACCCGAGCGCATCAGGCAGGTCGCCGACGCCTCCCTGCGCCGGCTGCGCACCGACCGCATCGACCTGTTCTACCAGCACCGGGTGGACCCCGACGTGCCGATCGAGGAGGTCGCCGGCACGGTCAAGGAGCTCATCGAGGCGGGCAAGGTGCACCACTTCGGGCTCTCCGAGGCCGGCGCCGAGACCATCCGTCGCGCCCACGCCGTGCAGCCGGTCGCCGCACTGCAGAGCGAGTACTCCCTCTTCTGGCGCGAGCCCGAGGAGGTCATCATCCCCGTACTCGAGGAGCTCGGCATCGGCCTGGTCACCTTCAGCCCTCTCGGCCGTGGCTTCCTCACCGGGGCCATCGACGCCACGACGACCTTCGCCGACGGCGACATCCGTGCCACCCTGCCGAGGTTCACCACCCAGGCCCGCCAGGCCAACCAGGCTCTGGTGGACCTGCTCGGCGAGCTCGCCCGCGACAAGGGCGCCACCCGAGCCCAGGTCGCCCTCGCATGGCTCCTCGCCCAGAGGCCCTGGCTGGTGCCCATCCCGGGCACCACCAAGACCCACCGCCTCGAGGAGAACCTCGGCGCCGCCGGCGTCCAGCTCGACGACGAGGACCTCCACCGCATCACCCGGGCCGCCGACCGGATCCAGGTCGTCGGTGAGCGCTACCCCGAGCAGATGCAGCAGATGATCGACCGCTGAGGATCGGCCCACCGACCAGGACGGCGGTGAGTTCCTGGCAATGGGGGACGGCAGCTCAGCGGTCCGGATCCGACTCGACTGTCACCTCGACCTCGTCCCCCGCTGCGCGACCGGTGCGCTTGCGGGTCTCGGCGTTGAAGGAGACGAGGTACCGCCCGCCCATGCCCCCGATCGTCGTCGTGTACGTGTAGTCACCGTCGATCGTGACGACCACGGGAACCCGCTTGCCGCGCCCGAAGGAGAGGACGACCGCCTCTGGAACGACGATGCCGACGTTGTTGCCTCCGGTCGCCTCGAGCACGGTGCGGAAGGTGGGCAGTGGTCCTCCTCGATGGGGATGCTGCGCAGCGGTCGGTGGGCCTCGTCGGGCCATACGATCCCACGGTCCGGGGCAGGCGCTCGATGATCCCGCACGCATCAGTGTGCGGTCGGGCGCCGGCTGCGCGTGGCGCCCCGCTCCCTGGTCACGCGATGAGGACTAGGCCCCACGCGCAGGACTCGCAGACTGCGGAGGCACCGGAACCTTCGCTCCGGCACCCCGAAGTTCGGGGTGCCCACGCCACCTTTCGGGGTCAGGCGGGAATGGCGGGCGAGCGCGCCGAGGAGGGCCCCTGCGCGGCGGCGGCGGCTGCCTGCATCCCCGACCCCACGTGCCTTGACACGGCAGCGCCGGGGAGTGCGTGACGGTCACGAGGGACCGCGCCACGGGCTAGCCTGCCGACATGCCAGAACCGGTCGTCGAGGTGGTCGCCGTCTACGACGCCGACGGCGGGGTCGTCGGCGAGGCCCTGTACGCCGTGCGGCACCTCTTCGGTGGAGCGGACTGCGCGCTCTGCGCCCTGTCGCACTCCGGGATGCGGCGCCGCCCCGAGTGGGACGCGATGGTCGCCCGGCTTCCCGTACCGCTGCGCAGGGTGCACCGCAACGAGGTCGACGAGGAGCAGCGGCGGGCGCTCGTGCTCTCGGGGCTGCCCGCCGTCCTCGGCGTGCGCCGCGACGGCTCGCTCACCGTGCTGCTCGGGCCCACCGGCATCGCCGCCGCCGACGGGTCGGTCGAGGAGTTCGGCCGAGCGCTCGAGTCGGCACTGGCCACGGACGGGGTCGCGTGATGCGGCCCGTCCCCGAGCGCCCCGGACCGGGCCAGGAGTCGGTGTGGGACTACCCGCGTCCCCCGCGGGTCGAGCCGTCGGCCGAGCTCGTCGAGGTGCGGTTCGGCGGGCAGCTCGTCGCCCGCAGCCGCCGCACCCTGCGGGTCCTCGAGACCAGCCACCCGCCGACCTACTACCTACCGCTGGACGATGTCGAGAGCGGGGCGCTGCGGCCGGCGGCGGGGTCGACGTGGTGCGAGTTCAAGGGTGAGGCAACGTACTTCGACGTCGTCGCAGGCAGCGTCGTGGCGCGCCGGGCGGCGTGGACCTACCCCCGGCCCACCCGCGGGTTCGAGGTGCTCGTCGACCACGTCGCGGTGATGCCGTCGGCCGTCGACGCGTGCACCGTCGACGGCGAGCTGGTCCGCCCGCAGGAGGGTGGGTTCTACGGGGGGTGGGTCACCTCGCGGGTGGTCGGACCCTTCAAGGGGGGCCCGGGCACCCGCGGCTGGTGACCCGCCACCACGACGCGACCCTGCGGCGGGCGCACTCGGCTCAGGCGTCGCTGAGCGGGTGGTCCTTCGTCGCGAGCTCGGCTCGGGCGCGCTCGGCGGCGGCCTCGATCTCGTCGGGGCTGTGCGCCGACTGCACGGCCTCGACCACCTCGTGGGCCTCCTCGTGGGCGGGCATCCGCCAGCGGGCGGTCGTGAGGCCGGCCGCCCTGGCCCGCTCGAGAGCCTCGACGATGCAGGCCTGGGCGGCGTCGCGCCCGGCCCAGTGGGCGCCCTCGACCGACTTGCCCGGCTCGAGGTCCTTGTAGGTCTCGAAGAAGTGCTGGATCTCGAGCCGGTCGAACTCGCTGACGTGCTCCAGCTCGCTGATGTGGTTCTTGCGCGGGTCGCCGGCCGGGATGCAGAGGATCTTGTCGTCGCCGCCCGCCTCGTCGCGCATGTGGAACATCCCGATCGGCCGGGCCCGGACGATGCAGCCGGGGAAGGTCGGCTCGTCGAGGAGCACCAGCGCGTCGAGCGGGTCGCCGTCCTCACCGAGGGTGTCCTCGATGTAGCCGTAGTCCGACGGGTACGACATCGCCGTGAAGAGCATCCGGTCCAGGCGGATCCGCCCGGTCTCGTGATCGACCTCGTACTTGTTGCGGTGCCCCTTGGGGATCTCGATGGTGACGTCGAACTCCACGGTGGCAAGTCTCCCTCAGACGCGTGACCTAGGCTGTGGCCCCCAAGTGTGGCGCATCGCGGGCCCGGGCACGAAGGGAGAGTGCGTGAGACGGGTCATGCTCGCCTCACTGGTGGCGGCCGGGGCCCTGGTCGCCGGTGGCGGCTACGTCACGGCCGACGTCTACGACGTCGCCCCCGGCATCCTCACCCTCGACCGGCCGCGACCGCTGCCCACCCCCACGGTCTCCGGCACGCCGGCGCCGGTGCTGCTGCCGACCCCCGCCCGGAGGGCCGCCGACCCGCTCCTGCTCGCCACCGGCGACGAGGCCCCGCTGCCGACCGCCGCCGGCCTGGGCCGGGTGGTCGGCGCCGCGTCCGACGACAAGGACCTCACCGGCGCGCTGGGCGTCGTCGTGGCCGACGCGGTGACCGGCGCGGAGCTGTGGAGCCTCGACGGCGACGTGCCGCGCGTCCCTGCATCGACCGTCAAGCTGCTCTCCGCCCTGGCCGTCGTCGACAGCCTCGACCTGGACGGCCGGATGAGGACCGCGGTCCTCGCGCCGAGGGGCTCCCACGACCTCGTGCTCGCCGCCCGCGGCGACGCCCTCCTCGCCCCCGGGCCGGGAAACCCCGACGCCGTGCTCGGCCACGCGGGGCTCGGCGACCTCGCGGCCCAGGTCGCCGACCGGCTCGGTGGACGCGGTGGCGGCCCGTACCGGCTGCGGCTCGACCTGTCGTGGGCGCCCGGCCCGCGCTACCCCGCCACCTGGGACCGCAACGACGTGGGCCGCTTCTACGCCCGACCCGTCGCGATGACCGGCCTGGCGACCGCGCTCGGCGACGAGGACCACTCGCCGTCGCTCACCCCGGAGCAGGACGTGGCCGAGGCGTTCGCGGCCCGTCTCCGGGAGCACGGGGTCGATGTCACCGTGCAGTCGCCGTCGACGTGGACCCAGCCCGTGGCGGAGGGAGACGAGGAGCTCGGCGCCGTCGAGTCGGCCACCTACGCCCAGGTGCTCGAGCACGCCCTCGACACCAGCGACAACACCCTGACCGAGGACCTCGTCCGGCAGGCCGCCGCCACCACCGGGCGTCCCACCCGGCCCGCGGGCGCCAACGCCGCCTTCGTCCGTGAACGGCTGGAGGCGCACGCGGTGCCGACCGACGGGCTTGTCATCACCGACGCGTGCGGGCTCAGCCCGGGCCAGCGGGCGACGCCGCGCACCCTCGCCGCGGTCCTCGCGCTCGCCGTCACCGACCAGGTGGCTCCGCTGCGCCGGCTCGTCGCAGCCCTCCCGGTCGCAGGCCTGACCGGCACCCTCTCCGACCGCTTCGAGGAGCGGGGAGCCGTGGGCGTGGCGGGCGTACCCCGGGCGAAGACCGGCACCCTCGTCACCGGGTCGGGGCTGGCCGGGACCACGGTCGACGCGGACGGGCGCCCGCTGACCTTCGTCGTCCTCGCCGACGGCTTCCCCCGGACCTACGACGGGATCATCCGCGCCCGTCGCGCGTTGGACCGGATCGTCGCCGCCGTGACCCGCTGCGGCTGTCGATGACCCCACGGATGAGAGGCTGAGGACGTGCAGTACGTCGACTGGGAGTTCGCCAAGGCCACCGGACGCACCCTCGTGCCGGCCGGACCGTCCGTCACGCCCGGGGAGGCGCGGGCGGAGGTCGCCGCCATCAAGGCGGCCGCCCTCGCCGCCCGCCAGCCGGTGGCCGACACCGCCCGCCTGCACACCCCACCGGAGGCGCCGGACGCGCTCGTCGTCGACCGGGCCACGTGGATCGCGGTCAACGCCGACTCGATGTCCTCCCTGCTCGACCCGGCGATCACCTCGATCGTCGAGAAGCGCGGTGTCACCGTCGGCCCGACCGCGCAGGCGGTCGGCGGGAAGGTCACCGGCGCCGAGGCCGGCGGTCTCCTCGCCTTCATGGCCACCAAGGTGCTCGGCCAGTACGACATCGCGCCCGGCGGCACGCCCGCGCTGCTGCTCGTCGCCCCCAACCTCATGGCCGTGGCCGGCGAGCTCGGGGTCGACCCGGCCGACTTCCGGGCCTGGGTGTGCATGCACGAGGAGACCCACCGCGTGCAGTTCACAGCCAACCCGTGGCTGCGCGAGCACGTCATCACGGAGGCGCGCACGCTCGCCGTCGACCTCGCCCCCGACACCGAGCGGCTCCAGGAGCTCGCGAGCCGGGTCACCGAGCGCCTGCCCGAGCTGTTCCAGGAGGGCAGCACCGGCCTCGCCGAGCTGTTCACCACTCCCGAGCAGCGCGACCAGCTGGCCCGCATCACCGCGGTCATGTCGCTCCTCGAGGGCCACGCCGACGTCGTCATGGACGACGTCGGCCCGGCCCACATCCCCAGCGTCGCTCGGATCCGCAGCCGCTTCACCGAACGCCGCAAGGGCGCCGGCGCTCCCGACCGCCTGCTGCGCCGCCTGCTCGGCCTCGAGGCCAAGATGCGGCAGTACCGCGACGGTGCCGCGTTCGTCCGCGGGGTCCAGGACGCCGTGGGCGTCGACGGCTTCAACGCGGTGTGGACCTCGCCCGAGACCCTCCCGCTTCCGCAGGAGATCACCGACCCGGCGGCCTGGGTCCGTCGGGTGCACGCCTGATCCGCCCGCCGACTGAACCGGTCGACTCGCGGCCGCGCGGGTCCCCGGCGGGACAATGCACGGATGACCCAGCCCGGCGCCCCGCCCCCCCGGCCGTGGGGACGGCCGCACCCGGCGACCGCCCGCGTGCGGGTGGCCGTCCGGGCGGTGCTCGGGCAGCTCGCGGCGGGCGACCTGGTCCTGGTCGCCTGCTCCGGGGGCGCCGACTCCACCGCCCTGGCCGCCGCCGCCGCGGTCGAGGGGGCGGCGCTCGGGCTCCGGGTCGGCGCGGTCGTCGTCGACCACGGACTCCAGCCCCGGTCGGCCGACGTCGCCGACGCCGCAGCGGCCCGGTTGGGCACGCTCGGGCTCGACCCCGTCGACGTGCGCACCGTCGACGCCACCGCCGCGGGGGAGGGGCCGGAGGCGGCCGCCCGGACCGCCCGCCACGCCGCGCTCGACGACGCCGCCGACGAGCATGGCGCCGTCCTCGTCCTCCTGGGCCACACCCTCGAGGACCAGGCCGAGCAGGTGCTGCTCGGGCTGGCCCGCGGCTCCGGTGCCCGCTCCCTCGCCGGGATGCCGCCCGCGCGCGGCCGCCTCCGCCGACCCCTCCTCGGCGTGCCCCGCGCCGACTGCCGCGCCAGCCTGGACCACGAGGGCATCGCGTGGTGGGAGGACCCGATGAACGTCGACCCCACCTACCTGCGGGTCCGGGCGCGCCGGGCGCTCGCGGACCTCGAGCGCGACCTCGGTCCCGGGGTCGCCGCGGCCCTGGCTCGCAGTGCCGGGCAGCTGCGCGCCGACGCCGGCCTGCTCGACTCCCTGGCCGACGAGGCCGTGCAGGCCCTCGGGCCGGGCCCCTGGGCGGCCGAGGCACTGGCCGCCCTGCCCGAGGCGCTGCGGACCCGGGCCTGGCGGCGCCTCCTCGTCGGTGCGGGTGCGCCCGCCGGCCAGGTGTCGCACCGCCACGTCCTCGCCTGCGACCGGCTCGTCACCGGCTGGCGCGGCCAGGGCCCGGTCCACGCGCCGGGAGGCCTCCGGGTCGGGAGAACGGGCGGTCTGCTGTCCATCGCCGCTGCCCCTCGGGTTGAATAGGCGGCGTCCGACCGACCCCGCCACCGTCAGGAGCCGACGTGGACGCGTCCCACATGGGAGCCGACCTCGAACGAGTCCTCATCACCGAGGAGGAGATCCACGCCAAGCTCGACGAGCTCGCCGGGCTGATCGCGAAGCGCTACGACGGCAAGGACCTGCTCCTCGTCGGCGTCCTCAAGGGCGCGGTCATGGTCATGGCGGACCTCATGCGGGCGCTGCCGATGAGCGTGCCGGTCGACTGGATGGCCGTGTCGTCGTACGGGTCCGGGACGAAGTCCAGCGGCGTGGTCCGCATCCTCAAGGACCTCGACGCCGACATCACGGGCCGGCACGTCCTCATCGTCGAGGACATCATCGACTCCGGGCTGACCCTGTCCTGGATCAAGTCCAACCTCGAGTCCCGCAGCCCCGCCTCGGTCGAGATCTGCACCCTGCTGCGCAAGCCGGACGCCGCGAAGGTCGAGGTCGACGTGACCTGGGTCGGCTTCGACATCCCCAACGAGTTCGTCGTCGGCTACGGTCTGGACTACGCCGAGGCCTACCGCGGACTGCGGGTCGTCGGCACGCTCGCGTCGCACGTCTACAGCTGACGGGCTTCGACGGGAGGAACACCGGCGCCCACGGGCTCGTTGCTAGCGTGTACCCGTCCCGGGCCGCGCACGCGGTGACCGGGCGACGTGACGACGACCAGGAGGAACGGGGCTGCGCCCCCGCTGCCACATGAACCTCAAACGACTGCTTCGCGCGCCGCTGTTCTGGGTGCTGGTCGCCCTCGCGATGATGCTCCTCTTCTTCACCCTGGGCAGCAACGGCGGCTACGCGACGATCACGACGGCGCAGGCCGAGAACCTCATCACCGAGAAGAAGGTCGAGTCGGCCGTCATGACGACCGACAACGTCATCCGCCTGGACCTCAAGGCGGGCCAGGCCTTCAGCAACGCCGCCGACGGGGTCACCGACGCGACGAAGGTGCGGGCCGAGTACGTCGACGCCCGGGCGCCCCAGCTCATCACCGAGCTCAAGGACAGCCTGCCCAACGGCTACGACGACAAGGTCGAGGGCCAGAGCACCTTCTGGACGATCTTCATCAGCTTCTTCCCGGTCCTCCTCCTGGTCGGGCTCTTCTGGTTCCTCATGAGCCAGGCCCAGGGCGGTGGCTCGCGGGTCATGCAGTTCGGGAAGTCACGCGCGAAGCTCGCGAACAAGGACACCCCGAAGGTCACCTTCTCCGACGTGGCCGGGGCCGACGAGGCGGTCGAGGAGCTCCAGGAGATCGTCGAGTTCCTCCGGGAGCCGGCCAAGTTCCTCGCCGTCGGCGCGAAGATCCCCAAGGGTGTCCTCCTCTACGGCCAGCCCGGTACCGGCAAGACCCTCCTGGCGCGTGCCGTCGCGGGGGAGGCCGGCGTGCCGTTCTACTCGATCTCGGGTTCAGACTTCGTCGAGATGTTCGTCGGCGTCGGCGCCAGCCGGGTCCGTGACCTCTTCGAGCAGGCCAAGGCCAACGCCCCCGCCATCGTCTTCGTCGACGAGATCGACGCCGTCGGTCGCCACCGGGGCGCCGGACTCGGCGGTGGCCACGACGAGCGTGAGCAGACCCTGAACCAGCTCCTCGTCGAGATGGACGGGTTCGACGTCAAGACCAACGTGATCCTCATCGCCGCCACCAACCGACCGGACATCCTCGACCCGGCCCTGCTGCGGCCGGGCCGCTTCGACCGCCAGATCGCCGTCGAGAACCCCGACATGATCGGGCGGCACAAGATCCTCCAGGTCCACGCGCAGGGCAAGCCGATGGCCGCCGGGGTCGACCTGCTGGCCGTCGCCCGGCGCACCCCCGGCATGACCGGCGCCGACCTCGCCAACGTCCTCAACGAGGCGGCGCTGCTGACCGCCCGCAGCGACAAGAAGCTCATCGACGACACCGTGCTCGACGAGGCCATCGACCGGGTGATCGCCGGCCCGCAGAAGCGCACCCGCATCATGTCGGCCAAGGAGCGCAAGATCACCGCGTACCACGAGGGCGGTCACGCGCTCGTCGCGGCCGGGATGAACCACCTCGACCCGGTCACCAAGGTGACGATCCTGCCCCGCGGCCGCGCCCTGGGCTACACGATGGTGATGCCGGTCGACGACAAGTACTCGACCACCCGCAACGAGATCCTCGACCAGCTCGCCTACGCCCTCGGCGGCAGGGTCGCGGAGGAGATCATCTTCCACGACCCGACCACCGGGGCGGCCAACGACATCGAGAAGGCGACGGCGATGGCCCGCAAGATGGTCACCGAGTTCGGCATGAGCGAGCGGGTCGGCGCGATCAAGCTGGGGCGCAGCCAGGGTGAGCCGTTCCTCGGCCGCGACTTCGGGCACGAGCGCGACTACTCCGAGCAGGTCGCCGCCGTCGTCGACGAGGAGGTCCGCAAGCTCATCGACGGCGCGCACGACGAGGCCTGGCACGTCGTCAACGACAACCGCGGCATCCTCGACCGGCTCGTCCTCGAGCTGCTCGACAAGGAGACGCTCAACGCCCGCGAGCTCGCCGACATCTTCGCCGACATCGTCAAGCGGCCCGACCGCCCGACGTGGCTCTCCAGCGAGCACCGGACCCTTTCGGACATCCCGCCGGTGCTCACCCCGGCCGAGGAGGCCGCTCTCTCCAGCCGCAACGGGTCGGGCGCTCCGAACGGGGCGACGGTCAACCCCGGCGACCCCGGCACCGAGGCCGCGATCGACGCACGGGCCCGCGAGGGCGCCAGCCCACACGCCGAGGAGCACCCACCGTCCGAGGTCGTCGAGGTTCCCGAGGGTGGCCGTGTCGAGCCCTGAGCCGGTGGCCGTGGCCCCGGAGCCGAACTCCCGGGCCGTCGCCCCCGAGCCGGCCTCCTGGCCCCCGGTCCCCGACGATGCCTCCCGGCCCCCGGTCGACGTCGCGCGCGCCGAGGCCGCGGTGCGGGAGTTCCTCCTCGCCATCGGCGAGGACCCCGACCGCGACGGGCTGCTCGAGACCCCGGCCCGGGTCGCCAAGGCCGCTCGCGAGCTCTACGCGGGGCTGTGGCAGGACCCGGCCGAGGTGCTCTCGAAGACGTTCCCGATCGAGCACGAGGAGCTGATCATCGTCCGCGACATCCCGATGTACTCGACGTGCGAGCACCACCTCCTGCCCTTCCACGGCGTGGCGCACATCGGCTACATCCCCGGCGCGGACGGCCGGGTCACCGGGCTGTCGAAGCTGGGGCGGCTCGTGGAGGTCTACGCCCGTCGGCCCCAGGTCCAGGAGCAGATCACCACCCAGGTGGCGGACGCGCTGGTCAAGCACCTCGGCGTGCAGGGAGTCATCGTCGTCATCGAGGCCGAGCACCTGTGCATGTCGATGCGCGGGGTGCAGAAGCCCGGCTCGCGCACCATCACCTCGGCCGTCCGCGGCCAGCTCCGCAACCCGGCCACACGCGCGGAGGCGATGTCGCTGCTGCTCAGCGGCTCGCGGTGACCCGGTGGATGCCGCTGCGGTGAGCGTCCCCGGGCTGCCCGCGCCCCGGGCCGGGCGCCCACTCGTCATGGGCGTCGTCAACGTCACCCCGGACTCCTTCAGCGACGGCGGCCAGTGGTTCCAGCCCGAGGCGGCGCTCGAGCACGGACGCCGGCTCGTCGACGACGGAGCGCAGCTCCTCGACGTCGGCGGGGAGTCGACCCGCCCGGGGGCCCAGCGTCCGAGCCCGCAGGAGGAGCTGCGGCGGGTGCTGCCGGTCATCGAGGGCCTGGCCGGCCTGGTCCCGGTCTCCGTCGACACGATGCGCGCCGAGGTCGCCGCCGCCGCCCTGGACGCCGGGGCCGCGCTCGTCAACGACGTCAGCGGCGGCCTCGCCGACGCCGCGATGCCGACCCTCGTCGCCGAGCGCGCGGTGCCCTTCGTCGCCATGCACTGGCGTGGCCACAGTGCCGACATGCAGCGCCTGGCCGTCTACGACGACGTCGTCACCGACGTCGCCCGCGAGCTGGCCGGGCGCGCCGAGGCGCTCACCGCAGCCGGCATCCAGGGCGACCGGCTGGTCCTGGACCCGGGGTTCGGCTTCGCCAAGACGGCGGAGCACAACTGGGAGCTCCTGCGGCGCCTCGACGAGCTCACCGACCTCGGCCACCCGCTGCTCGTCGGCACCTCCCGCAAGACCTTCCTCGGACGGGTCGGTCGTGCGCCGGGCGACGAGCGACCGCCGCTGGAGCGGGAGGTCGCCACGGCGATGACGACCGTCCACGCGGCCCGGCTCGGGGCCTGGTGCGTGCGGGTCCACGACGTGCGGGCGACGGTGGACGCCCTCGACGTCGCCGACGCCCTCGCCGGGAGGATGCCGTGAGCGCCGACCGGGTCACGCTGCGCGGCGTCCGGGCCACCGGCTACCACGGGGTGTTCGCGCACGAGAGGCGCGACGGCCAGGAGTTCCTCGTCGACGTCGACCTTCGCCTCGACCTCGCGCGCGCCGCGGCCACCGACGACCTCGCCGACACCTACGACTACGGGGCACTCGCCACCGCCGTCGTCGCGCGCATCGAGGGCGAGCCGTACGCCCTGATCGAGCGGCTCGCCGGGGTCATCGCCGAGGACGCGCTGGGTGACCCGCGCGTCGACGAGGTGCGGGTCACCGTCCACAAGCCACAGGCGCCGGTCCCGGTGCCGTTCGGCGACGTCGCGGTCACCGTGGTCCGCCGGCGGGCCGACGGCGGCGAGGTCCCGGTCGTCGTCGCCGTCGGGGCGAACCTGCCGCACGACGAGGAGTCGCCGCGGGAGTCGGTCCAGGCCGCCGTCGCCGAGCTCGAGGGCACCCCGGGCCTGCGCCACGTGCGCGCCTCGGGGCTCTTCGACACCGCGCCGGTCGGGGGCCCGGCCGACCAGCCGCGCTACGTCAACGCCGTCGTCACCGCGCACACGAGCCTCCCACCGCAGGCCCTCCTGCAGGCGCTGCACGGCATCGAGGCCCGGTTCGGGCGCACCCGGGAGGTGCGCTGGGGGGCACGGACCCTCGACCTCGACCTCGTCCAGTACGGCGACCCGAGGGCCGGTACCGACGTCGTGTCCGACGACGCCGCCCTCACCCTGCCGCACCCCCGGGCGCACGATCGTGCCTTCGTCCTCGTACCGTGGCTCGACGTCGACCCCGGGGCGGTGCTCCGCCACGACGGGAAGGTGGCTCGGGTCGCCGACCTGGTCGCCGGGCTCGACGACGGCGGCGTCCGTCCCCTCGCCGCGGGGGAGCGCGGCTGATGCGCGACGGTGTCCGTCTGCAGGCCCTCGCCCTGGTCGCCGTGCTCGCCGGTGCGCTCGGCTTCCTCGTCGGGGTCGTCGTCACCCGCGACGGTTCGCTCCTGCCGCGGACCCCGGCGGTCGCAGGCATCCTCCTGATCGTCATGGCCGGGATCGTGCTCTGGCTCGCCCGGCCCGTCCGGCGCTACCTCCAGGGTCGATCCACGGTGCCCCTCGACCCGTTGCACGCCGCCCGCACGGTGGTCCTCGCCCAGGCCGCGGCGCTCACCGGGGCTGCCGCCGCCGGCTGGTTCGCCGGGCAGCTCCTCGTGCTGCTGCGCGACCTCTCGCTCGTGGCGAACCAGGAGCGCGTGCTCCCTCTGGTCCTCATGCTCCTCGGCGCGCTCGCCCTGGCCGTCGCCGGGATGGTGGCCCAGCACTGGTGCCGCATCGAGCCCCCCGAGGAGGACCGCGAGGGCGAGTAGGCGCGGGTCCGGGCTACTTGTCGACGTCGCCGACGACGAAGAACATCGAGCCGAGCACCGCGACCATGTCGGGCACGAGGCAGCCCGGCAGCACCCGCGAGAGCACCTGCACGTTGCCGAACGAGGCCGAGCGGAGCTTGAGCCGCCACGGGGTCTTCTCGCCCCGGGAGACGAGGAAGTAGCCGTTGAGGCCCAGCGGGTTCTCGGTGGCGGTGTACCGCTCACCCTCGGGCACCTTGAGTACCTTGGGCAGCCGTTGGTTCACCGGCCCCGACGGGAGCGAGCGCAGCCGGTCGACGCAGGCGTCGGCGAGGTCGAGGCTGACGTGCACCTGCTCGAGGAGCACCTCGAGCCGGGCCAGCGAGTCGCCCTCGGGGCGGGTGACGACCCGGCCCGGGCCGCCCGGGGCGAAGAGCTCGCCGTAGGCCAGGTAGGGCTCGTCCCGGCGCAGGTCGAGGTCGACGCCGCTGGCGCGGGCGATGGGGCCCGAGACGCCGTACTCCAGACAGGTCGCCGCGTCCAGGACCCCGACGCCGCGGGTGCGGGCGAGGAGGATCTCGTTGCCGACGAGCAGGGCCTCGAGCTCGGGCAGCCGCGCCCGGACGGTGGCCAGCGCGGTGTCGACCCGGCCCAGCCACCCCGCGGGGACGTCCTCCTTCAGGCCGCCGACCCGGTTGAACATGTAGTGCATCCGGCCGCCGGAGACCTCCTCCATGACCGCCTGGAGCTCCTCGCGCTCACGGAAGGCGTAGAAGACCGGGGTGATGGCGCCGAGCTCGAGGGGGTATGAGCCGAGGAACATCAGGTGCGAGAGCACCCGGTTGAGCTCGGCGAGCAGGGTGCGGAGCCAGACCGCCCGCTCGGGCACCTCCATCCCGAGCATCGCCTCGACGCCGAGGACGACGCCCAGCTCGTTGGAGAAGGCCGACAACCAGTCGTGGCGGTTGGCCAGGACGGTGATCTGCCGGTAGTCGCGCACCTCGAAGAGCTTCTCCGCGCCGCGGTGCATGTACCCGATGACCGGCTCGGCGCTGGTGATCCGCTCGCCGTCGAGGACGACCCGCAGCCGCAGGACCCCGTGGGTGGCCGGGTGCTGAGGGCCGATGTTGAGCACCATGTCGGCGGTGGCGAGCCCACCCGCGCCGACACCGACGTCGAGGGTACGCGGGGTGCTCGGGGTGCTCACCCGGCCAGTCTGCCGCACCGGCTGGCGGTCAGCAGCCGGCGAAGGTCTCCCCGCCGGTCGTGTACCCGTTCGAGGGGTCGATGCTGAGCAGGACGAGCTTGTCGGCATCCGCCGCCTTCGCCAGCTCCTGCGGGCTCACCGACCGGCTCGTCACCGGCTCGCCCTTCTGGACGCAGTGGTGGAGGAGGAACGAGGTGCCGTCCTGCACCGGGATGCGGAAGGTCACCGTCGTGTTGACGTTGCGGTAGGGGTTCTTCGCCTTGTCGTAGGTCGTGACGTCGATGCCCTTCTGGGCGAGCACCCGGTCGTCGACCTTCGGGTCGGTCCACCGGTCGAAGACGAGAACCTGGGTGTCCCCCTGCGTGTCGACCGAGGTCACGACCCCGAAGTCGAACCGGCGCCCGACGTCGTCGCTCTTCACCGACCCCTGCGACGGCGAGGCACCGGGGGAGGCGTCGGAGGTCGCGGTGGCGCTCGGCGAGCCGGTCACCGTGACGACGACCTCGCGGGGCGGGGCGTTCTCGGTGCCGCACCCCGCGAGCGCTCCGACGAGGCCGGCCAGCGCGACGGACACGGCGAGGAGGCGCAGCCGGGGGCCGCGGCGGGGGGTGGGGCTCGGCGAGGTCACCGACCCACGGTGCCACGAGCGGGCGCGGCTCGTCACATCGGTGGACTGCCGTCCCGGGCGGACGGGCCCCGTCGGCCGGGGACCCGGCGGAGCACCCAGGCGAACGCGCCGAGTCCCCCGGGGTCGATGAGGGCAGCGCCCGCCGAGGACCGCGCGAGGGCGGCGAGGTACCCGGCCGGGTCGCTGCGGGAGAGCTCGTGCGGGGGTGTCTCGGCCCGGATGCCGAGGCGGCGCAGGGCCTCGCGCTGGCTGGTCACCTCGTCGGCGTCGAGGGAGTCGAGGGCCACGTGGGCGGTGACGTCGCACGAGCCGTCCGGTACGGGTGGGACCACGGCGCCGGTCCGGTACCCGGTGAGGGTGCCGTGGGTGGGGCGGCGGTCCCGGGTGTGGCCGTAGTCCACGGCGAGCAGCGTGCCCCGGCGCACCCTGGCCACGAGGCCGGACCACGCGGCGTCCCGGGTGGCGCCCACCTCGACCCGCCCGCCCACCGGCATCCCGTCCAGCGGCCAGTGCCGGGCGCACCAGGCGAGGTCGGACTGCTCGATGGGCTCGCCGAGCGACTCCTGCCCGGTGACCGGGTCGACGAGGACGGTCGCGAGCCGGCCCGGGGCGATGACCTCGGCCACGGTGCACGGGACGACGTCGAGCCACTCGTGGGCCAGGACGAGAACGTCGTCCAGGTCGTGCAGCCCGCCGGGCAGGTCGGGGCCGCCGGGGGAGACCAGCCAGCCGACCGGCTCCGGGAGCGCCGCGGGGCGGTCGACGACGTCGGTCCCGGTGAGCCGCAGGTCGGGGCGGATGCCGTGGAGCGCCGTGAGGAGCTCGCCCCGGCCCGCTCCGACGTCGACGACGTGGCGGGCCCCCTCGCGGTCGGCGAGGCGGCCGAGGGCCTCGGCGAGCACGGCGCCGAGCGGACCCTGGGTGGAGGTCGTGAAGTGGCCCGCGGGGCCGGCGGCGGACCGGTACACGCCGGCCGGCCCGTAGAGCGCGACCTGCCACGCCGTGCGCCAGGGCAGGAGCCGAGCGCCCGAGACCGTGCGCGCGCGGCCCCGGCGACGCGTCCCGGGAGGGTCGTGGTCCATCGTGACAACGGTACGTTCCCGGGCGGCCCGGTCGAGGGCGGGTGCCGAGGCGGCGGTCCGGGCAGCCACCGGAGCACCCGACGCGCCACGGCACGGGTAGCGTGCTCGCTCGTGGACGGCATCGAGCACCCGGCCCGCCTCACCGTCGGCGTCGTCGGGGCCGGACGGGTCGGCGCGGTCCTCGGCGCGGCCCTCGCCCGGTCGGGGCACCGGGTCACCGGCACCTACGCCGTCTCCGACGCCAGCCGCGAGCGTGCCGAGACACTGCTCCCCGGAGTCCCGGTCGCGGACGTCCCCACCGTCGTGGCCGGTGCCGAGCTCGTCGTCCTCGCCGTGCCCGACGACGCGCTCGAGGACCTCGTCGCGGGCCTGGCGGCCACCGGCGCGTGGCAGGCGGGCCAGATCGTCGTGCACACGAGCGGCCGGCACGGCACTCGCGTCCTCGAGCCCGCCCGGCGCCGGCTCGCCCTGCCTCTCGCGCTGCACCCGGCGATGACGTTCACCGGCACGGCGATGGACCTGGACCGCCTCGCCGACTGCTGCTTCGGCGTCACGGCCGACCCGGAGCTGCGCCCGGTCGCCGAGGCCCTCGTCCTCGAGATGGGCGGCACGCCGGTGTGGGTCGCCGAAGAGGCCCGCGTGCTCTACCACTGCGCGCTCGCCCACGGAGCCAACCACCTCGTCACCCTGACGAGCGAGGCGATGGAGGTGCTGACCCGGGCCGGGGTCGACGCTCCCGCACCGGGTGCTCGGGCCCCTGATGCACGCCGCCCTCGACAACGCCCTGCGGATGGGTGACGCCGCGCTCACCGGGCCGGTCGCCCGGGGCGACGTCGGTACCGTGGAGGACCACCTCGAGGCGCTCGAGCGCGTCGCCCCCGAGATCCGGAGGACCTACGTGGCCCTGGCCCGCGCCACCGCCCTGCGGGCCCTGGACAGCGGTCGGCTGCGCCCGGCGGCCGCCGAGCCGCTGCTCGACACCCTCGCCGACCAGGAGCCCGAGTGACCACCGCCACCACCGTCCCCGTCGTCGCGCACACGCGGGAGGAGCTGGCCGCCGCCCGCGGCGGCCTGCCGAGCCGGGACGTCGCCGTGGTCATGACGATGGGGGCGCTGCACGACGGCCACGCCCGCCTCATCCGCGCGGCGCGGGAGCGGCACGACCACGTCGTCGTCACGATCTTCCTCAACCCGCTCCAGTTCGGGCCCAAGGAGGACCTCTCGCGCTACCCGCGCACCTTCGACGACGACATGGACATCTGCACCGCGTCCGGTGTCGACGTCGTCTTCGCCCCGACGCCGGACGTGGTCTACCCCGACGGTGACCCCGGCGTCCGGGTCTCGGCCGGCCCGCTCGGCGAGGTCCTCGAGGGCACCTCCCGCCCCGGCCACTTCGACGGCGTGCTCACCGTCGTCGGCAAGCTGCTCCACCTCACCGGGGCCCGCAGCGCCTACTTCGGCCAGAAGGACGCCCAGCAGCTGCTCCTGATCCGCCGGATGGTGCGCGACCTGGACTTCCCGGTCGAGGTCGTCTCCGTGCCGACCGTCCGCGAGCCCGACGGACTGGCGATGAGCAGCCGCAACACCTACCTCACCGAGAGTGACCGTGAGGTGGCCCTGTGCCTGAGCCGGGCCCTGCGCGCCGGCGCCGAGGCCGCGCCGTTCGGGCCGTCCGCGGTGCGCCGGGCCGCCCGGGAGGTGCTCGTCGAGGAGCCGCTGGCCCTCGTCGACTACCTCGTGCTCGTCCACCCGGACACGCTCGCGGACGTCCCGGAGTGGTACCGCGGCGAGGCACTACTCGCGGTGGCCGCCCGGATCGGCACGACCCGGCTCATCGACAACACCCCGGTGCTCGTCGGGCCGGGCGGGGGGGCCCGGGACGTGTTCTCGGACGTCCCGCACGCACGGGTCGCCGGGTGAGCGCGTCGGTGCGGCCGCCGGCCGTCCCACGGTGGCTCTCAGCGCCGGCTCCCGGCTGGACCACCGACGCCGACGTCATCGTCGTCGGCTCCGGCATCGCCGGGCTCACCGCCGCCCTGCGGCTCCGGCAGCGGGTCGAGCGGGTCCTTCTGGTCACCAAGACGGTGCTCTCGGCCGGGTCGACGCGGTGGGCCCAGGGCGGCATCGCCGCCGCGCTGCACCCCGAGGACACCCCGCAGGAGCACCTCGAGGACACCCTCGTCGCCGGGGTCGGCCTCTGCGACGTCGACGCCGTCAGGGCTCTGGTCACCGAGGGACCCGAGCGGGTCCGCGAGCTCGTGGCGCTCGGGGCGCACTTCGACCGTGACGCCGGCGGCGAGATCAAGCTGACCCGCGAGGGCGGCCACCACCGCGACCGCATCGCGCACGCCGGCGGGGACGCCACCGGGGCCGAGATCTCCCGCGCGCTCATCGCCGCGTTGCACGCGGTGACGGACGATCCCGGCATCGAGGTCATCGAGCACGCGCTCGTGGTCGACCTGTGCACCGCGGAGGACGGCGCGGTCTGCGGGGTGACGCTGCACGTCATCGGGGAGGGGCAGGTCGACGGGGTCGGGGCGGCCTTCGGCCGGGCGGTGGTCCTCGCGACGGGCGGGCTCGGGCAGATCTACACCTCGACGACGAACCCGCCGGTGGCCACCGGCGACGGGATGGCGGCAGCGCTGCGGGCCGGCGCGCGGGTCACCGACCTCGAGTTCGTCCAGTTCCACCCCACGGTGCTCTTCCTCGGCGAGGGCTCGACCGGGCAGCAGCCGCTGATCTCCGAGGCGGTCCGTGGTGAGGGAGCCTTCCTCGTCGACGACACCGGACGCCGGTTCATGCAGGGCCGGCACGAGCTGGCCGACCTCGCGCCCCGCGACGTCGTGGCCCGCGCCATCCTCGGGGTCATGGCCGAGCGGGGGCTCGGCCACGTCTGGCTCGACGCCCGCCACCTCGGGGCGGAGTTCCTCGAGCAGCGCTTCCCCTCGATCGTCGCCCGCTGCCGCGAGCTCGGCATCGACCCGGCGACGGAGCCGATGCCGGTGGCTCCGGCGCAGCACTACGCCTCGGGGGGCATCGAGACCGACCTGCTGGGCCGGACCTCGATCGAGGGGCTGTACGCCTGCGGTGAGTGCTCCTGCACGGGCGTGCACGGCGCGAACCGGCTGGCCTCGAACTCGCTGCTGGAGGGCCTGGTGTTCGCCGCCCGCATCGCCGACGACGTCACGGCCCGGATCGCGGCGGGGGAGCTGCCCCGACGGCGACCGGTGGCGCCGTCCGCGGACCGGGCCCTGCTCGGCGCCGACCGTCGGCTCGAGGTGCAGCGGGCGACGAGCCGGGGCGCCGGCCCGGTCCGGACCGCGGACTCCACCCGGCAGGCCCTCGAGGCGCTCGGCGAGCTCGCCGCGGAGGCGGAGGCGGCAACCGCCGAGCCGGGCCCGGCCGCGTGGGAGACCACGAACCTGCTCCACCTCGGGCTCGCGCTCGCCGAGGTCGCGCACCGGCGTGCGGAGACCCGCGGCGGACACGTGCGCTCGGACTTCCCCGAGCGTGACGACGCGCACTGGCTGGTCCACCAGGTCCTGAGCCGGACGAGCGGGGGCGCGCTCGCGGTCGCCACCCGGCCGGCCCCGACGCCGGTGAGCGGAGGGATGCGGTGAGCGCGCCCGGGTTCCCGGAGTCGGACGCTCGGCTGCTCGTCGAGCGCGCGCTCGAGGAGGACCTGGACTCCGGTACGGACGTCACGACGACCGCGACGATCCCGCCGGCCCAGCAGTCGGTGGCCCACCTGGTCGCCCGGGCGCCGGGGGTGGTCGCGGGGCTGCCGGTGGTCGGGCTCGTCCTCGACGCGGTGGCCGCGCGGCTCGGCTCCGGGAGGGTGGCCGTCGAGGCGCACGTGGCCGACGGGTCCAGGGTCGTCCGCGGCGACCACCTGACGACCCTGCGCGGAGCCACCCGCACGACGCTGGTGGCGGAACGCACCATCCTCAACATCCTGTGCCGCACCTCGGGTGTCGCGACCCACACCCGGCGGTGGGCCGACCTGCTCGAGGGGACCGGGGCGCGGGTCCTCGACACCCGCAAGACGACGCCGGGGATGCGGGCGCTGGAGAAGTACGCCGTGCGGTGCGGGGGCGGGACGAACAAGCGGATGGGCCTCTACGACGTCGCGATGGTCAAGGACAACCACAAGCTCGCGGCGGGGGGACTGACCGCGGCCTGGGACGCCATCGCGTCCGGTTCCCGGGCGTCGAGATCCAGGTCGAGGTCACGACCGCCGCCGAGGCGCTCGAGGCAGTGGCCGCGGGTGCGCGGTTCCTGCTGTGCGACAACATGTCCCCGGACCTGCTGCGCCGGACGGTGCTGGCCGTGCGGGGCACCGGCGAGCAGGTCGAGGTGGAGGCGACGGGCGGCCTGACCCTCGCGGTGGTGCGCGAGTACGCCGAGACCGGTGTCGACTACCTCTCTGTCGGGGCGCTCACCCACTCCTCGCCCGCCGTCGACATCGCCCTCGACCTCGACCCCGGCGACCCCGAACGCGGCGGCGTTCGCTGAGCGTGCCCGCCGCCGCCGGCCGGACCTAGGGTGGCCCGGTGGCGACCCCCGACTTCATCCTCGCGCTGCGGGAGCAGCTGGGCCACGCGACGCTCTGGCTGCCCGGGGTCACCGCGGTGGTGCTGCGCGGCGAGGAGGAGGTGCTCCTCGTGCGCCGGGCCGACGACGGCACGTGGACGCCGGTGACCGGCATCTGCGACCCCGGTGAGCACCCGGCGGAGACGGCGGTCCGCGAGTCGCGGGAGGAGACCGGGGTCGAGTGCGAGGTCGAGCTCCTCGCCTGGGTCGGGGTCACGCCGGTCATCGAGTACCCCAACGGGGACCGCGTCCAGTACGTCGACCACACCTTCCGCTGCCGCTACCTCGGGGGCGACGCGCACGTCGCCGACGACGAGTCGAGCGAGGTGCGGTGGTTCCCGGTCGACGGGCTGCCTCCGATGGACGCGGTGCACGCCGAGCGGGTCCGGACCGCGGTCGGGCACGCCGGCCCGACGCGGCTGACGCCCCCGGGGCCTCGTCCGGGCGGGAGGGGGACGGGTCAGTACCGACGCCAGCGAAGGGCCACGGCGTAGTCGACGACCAGCCCCTCGTGCTCGGCGAGCACGGCGGCCGCGGGGCCGGGCGGCAGCTCGATGCGGACGACCGCCTCGAGGTCCTCGCGCCGGTCGAACGTCCACTGGATCGTCAGCCGCTCCGTCGCTGAAGCCCTGCCGGTCCCAGAACCGCTGCACGGCAACCGGGTCGTAGGTCGGGTACGCGCGGGTGAACCACCCGCCCGAACGTCGAGCGCGTGGCGTCGTTGTCGACGAGGCAGGCGATGCCACCCGGGCGGACCACCCGCTCGAGCTCCGCGCAGCCCCGGCTCGCAGCCCGGACCGAAGAAGTACGCCCACCGGGCGTGGACGACGTCGACCGTCGCCGTTGCCAGCGGCAGCGCCTCGGCGTCGCCGGCGACGACGCGCGCCGTCGAGCCCCGCGGCGCGCAGCCGGCTCGGCCGCCCGCCGGACCAGCGGCAGGTGCGGCTCGACCCCGACGACCCGCGCGCCGCGTGCCGCGAGGCGGGGCAGGTGGAACCCGGTGCCGCAGCCGACGTCGAGCAGGGTCGCGCCGTCCAGCGGGTGCAGCGCCGCGATCGTCGGTGTCGATGACCCCGGCCCGGTCCGAGGCGAGGTTCTCCAGCTCGTAGACCTCCGGGGTGTCCCAGATGTTCGGGCTGCGGATCACCGCCGGCTCACCGGTCCGCGGCGGCCGCCCCGCCCGCGCCGGCCCGCGATGCCGGGAGCCCTTGGCCGCGGGCGCCGGGGCCGCCCGCGTCGCCGCGGCCGTGCGCCGCGGTGCGCGGCGGCCGCCGAGCGTCCCGGCCTCGACGGTGGCCGGGTGGACGAGCAGCGGGATCAGCTCGCGGGCACCGGCCGACCGGGCCTGGCGGACCGTCGCCAGGTGGGCCTCGCACCGGACGACGAGGGCGGCGTAGGCCTCCTCGCCCATGAGCTCGACGAGCTCGGCGCGGCTGCCCGCGGTAGACGGGCTCGCGCCCCACGTGCGCCTCCGGGCTCCCCGAGCAGTACCAGTCCAGGTCGTGCCCGCCGGGACCCCAGCCGCGGCGGTCGTACTCGGCGAGCGTGACCTCGAGGTAGGAGGTGTCGTCGGGCAGCTCGACGGTCCGGTAGCTGCGCCGGATCGGCAGCTGCCAGCAGACGTCGGGCTTCGCCTCGTGCGGTGGGCGCCCGGTCAGCACCGCGTGCTGGTGCAGGGCGCACCCCGCCCCGGCCGGGAACCCGGGCCGGTTGAGGAAGATGCACGCCCCGTCGACGACCCTGGTCGGCGCGCGCCGTCCTCCTCCACCTCGGTCCAGGCCGAGAGCCGCGAGGGGTCCTTGCCGCCGCGCCGGCCGTAGCCGGGGTGGTGCTGCCACTCGTCCTCGCCGAGCTCGGCGACGACCGCGCGCACCCGCTCGACGTCGTCCTCGTCGGTGAAGTGGGCGCCCGAGGGTGCAGCAGCCGTCGTCCGGCCGCTCGGCGTAGATGCCGTGGCAGCCCGCCCCGAAGATGCACGTCCAGCTCGAGGTCAGCCAGGTGAGGTCGACCCGGTAGCGCTGCTCCGGGTTCGACGGGGTCGGTGAACTCGGCCCAGGTCCGGGGGATGTCGAGGGGCGTCTCCGGCACCCGACCACCCTATGGCGGGTCGGCCCACCGACCGGCTACGTTGGGGCCATGCGCCTCGGGGTGATCGACGTCGGGTCCAACACGGTGCACCTCCTCGTCGTCGACGCGCACCCTGGCGCCCAGCCGCATCCCGGCCTCCAAGCACAAGATCGAGCTGCGCCTCTCCGAGCACGTCACC
Source organism: uncultured Actinomycetota bacterium (assembly GCA_963772645.1). Lineage (GTDB taxonomy): Bacteria > Actinomycetota > Actinomycetes > Actinomycetales > Dermatophilaceae > DASSQJ01. Next base: position 406,467 of record CAVYYD010000010.1, on the reverse strand, counting down.
GACGACGGCGCGCATCGCCGACGAGGGCCGCGACCGGCTCGCCGACTTCGTCGCCGAGTGCCAGCAGGTCGCCGAGGACCAGGGCGTCGAGCACCTGCGCGGCTTCGTCACCAGCGCCATCCGGGAGGCGCCGAACGGCGAGGACGTCCTCGCCCACGTCGCCGAGCGCACCGGTGTCCGGCTCGACGTCCTCACCGGCGAGGAGGAGGCCCGGCTCACCTTCCTCGCCGCCCGTCGCTGGTTCGGCTGGTCGGCCGGCACCCTCCTCGTCGCCGACATCGGCGGCGGCTCCCTCGAGCTCGCCCAGGGCATGGACGAGGACCCGGACGTCGCCGTCTCGCTCCCGCTCGGCGCCGGCCGGGTCACCCGCGACCTGCTCCCCGGCGACCCGCCCTCGGCCGACGTCGTCCGCGAGGCGCGGCGCCAGGTGCGCGCCATGATCGCCGCGGAGCTGCGGCCGCTCGCCAAGGCCGGCACGCCCGACCGCGCCGTCGGCACCAGCAAGACGATGCGCTCGCTGGCCCGGATCTGCGGCGCCGCGCCGAGCTCGGAGGGGATGTACGCCGTCCGGCTCCTGCCCCGGCGGGCGCTCTCCGAGCGACTCCCCGAGATCGCCGGGATGACGCCGCGACCAGCGCGCGGACCTCCCGGGGGTCTCCAGGGCCCGCGCCCGCCAGCTGCTCGCCGGCGGCCTCGTCGCCGAGGCGACGATGGACCTGCTGGGCCTCGACGAGCTCGAGATCTGCCCCTGGGCGCTTCGCGAGGGCATCATCCTGCGCCACCTCGACCGGATGGGGTGACCGTGGCCTCCCGCGGTCCACGCGGTCGGCGCAGGGCTCCGGCAGCGGCCCGGTCGCCGCGGGTCACCCTCTCCAGCGCCTCCGCCTACCCCGAGGGCGTCGCGGCCGCGTTCTCGCTCGCCCGGCGGCTCGGGTACGACGGCGTCGAGGTGATGGTCTGGACCGACCCGCTGACCCGCGAGGCCGGTGCTCTGCGCACCCTGGCCGAGCACCACGGCGTGCCCGTGCTGTCGGTCCACGCGCCGACCCTCCTCGTCACCCAGCGGGTCTGGGGCACCGACCCGTGGGAGAAGGTCGACCGCTCCCTCGACCTCGCCCACGCCCTCGGTGCGGACACGGTCGTGCTCCATCCCCCGTTCCGCTGGCAGCGGGAGTACGCGAGGAGGTTCGTCGACGGGGTCGCCCGGCGCGAGCAGGACACCGGCATCCGGCTCGCCGTGGAGAACATGTACCCGTGGCGGGCGCCGCGGTCGCGTGAGGTCGAGGCCTACCTGCCGCACTGGGACCCGGTGCCGCAGCCGTACGACCACGTCACGCTCGACCTGTCCCACACCGCGACCGCCGGCTCCGACGCGATGGCCATGGTCCGCGACCTCGGCCCCCGGCTGGCCCACCTCCACCTCGCCGACGGCAGTGGCTCGGCCCGCGACGAGCACCTCGTCCCGGGACGCGGCGGCCAGCCCTGCGCCCGGGTGCTGGAGACCCTCGCGGCGGCGGGCTTCGCCGGCCAGGTGGTCGTCGAGGTCTCCACCCGCAAGGACGAGGAGGGCCAGCGCGAGCTGGACCTCGCCGAGGCCCTCGCCTTCGCCCGGCTCCACCTGATGGCTCCCGAGGACCCCGGGGTGGCGGGCGGCCCGCACTGAGCGGCCCGGGTGGCCGGCGCCACACCGGCGGCCACGGCGTGTCGGCGGGGACGGGCTGACAACGCGGGCCGCCCGTGGCAGGTTCGGGTCATGGCCCGCCAGGAGGGCGACGCGATCGTCGTCGAGGACCTGCGCGTCGTGCGCGGCGGCCGGGAGGTGCTGCCCGACCTGTCGGTCCGCGTGCCCACGGGTGCAGGTCGTCGGCCTGCTCGGGCCGAGCGGCGGCGGGAAGTCGACCCTGATGCGCTCGGTCGTCGGTGTCCAGGTGGTCGCCGGAGGCACGGTCACGGTGCTCGGTGAGCCCGCCGGGTCGCCCGCCCTGCGCCACCGGGTCGGCTACCTCACCCAGGCGCCCAGCGTCTACGCCGACCTCACGGTGCGCGACAACGTCCGCTACTTCGCCGAGGTCGTCGGCGTCGGGCCGGACGCCGTCGACCGGGCCATCGAGTCCGTCGACCTCACCGACCACGCCGGAGCCCGGGTCGAGAACCTCTCCGGCGGGCAGCTGTCCCGGGCCAGCCTCGCCTGCACCCTCGTCGGCGACCCGGAGGTGCTCGTCCTCGACGAGCCGACGGTCGGTCTCGACCCGGTGCTGCGCCGCGACCTGTGGGAGATCTTCCGCGCCCTCGCCGCCGGGGGACGCACCCTGCTCGTGTCCAGCCACGTCATGGACGAGGCCGCCCGCTGCGACCGGCTCGTCCTGCTCCGCGCCGGCCGCATCCTCAGCGACTCGACGCTGCCCGACCTGCTCGAGCGCACCGGCACCGAGGACGCCGAGCAGGCCTTCCTCGCGCTCATCGACGACGCGGCCGCCGACGACCGGCGAGCCGGCGGTCCCGGTCCCGACCCGGGGGAGCACTCCCGCCGCTACCGGGGCCGGCACGGCGACGCCAGCCGGCGGGCGGTGAGGACGGGTGAACCCGCGCATCACGCTCGCGACCGCAGGCCGCATCCTGCGCCAGCTGCGCGGCGACCACCGCACCGTCGCGCTGATGATCGTCGTGCCGTGCGTCCTGCTCGGCCTGCTCGCGTGGGTCTACGCCGACTCGCCCGGTCGACGTCTTCGACCGCGATCGGCCCGGCCCTGCTCGGGGTCTTCCCGCTCGTCGTCATGTTCATCGTCACGAGCATCGCGACGCTGCGCGAGCGCACGTCCGGCACGCTCGAGCGGCTCCTCACGACCCCGCTGGGCAAGGGCGACCTCATGCTCGGCTACGCCCTGGCCTTCGGGGTGATGGCGGTGCTGCAGGCGCTCGTCGCCAGTGCCTTCGCCATCTGGGTGTGCGGGCTCGACGTCGCCGGGCCGGTGTGGCTGCTCGTCGTCATCGCGGTCGTCGACGCCGTGCTCGGCACCGCGCTCGGCCTGCTCGCCAGCGGCTTCGCGCGCACCGAGTTCCAGGCCGTGCAGTTCATGCCGGCGTTCATCCTCCCGCAGTTCCTGCTCTGCGGGCTCCTCATGCCCCGCGACCAGATGCCCGGCGTGCTCGAGGCGGTCTCGGACGTCCTGCCGCTGTCCTACGCCGTCGACGCGATGAACGACGTCGCGACGAGGGCCGACCCGCTCGGCGACGCCCTGCCGAGCCTCGGGGTCATGCTGCTCTGGGTCGCCGGCGCCCTGGTCCTCGGCAGCCTCACCCTGCGCCGCCGCACCGCCTGACCCGCCGCTAGCCTGTCGCCCGTGGACGCCAGCGACCTGCTCCGTGCAGCCCTGCTCCAACTCTCCGAGTCCGACGCCGTGCGCACGGCGGTCGTCCGTGCGCCGGTGAGTCGGGGGGTGGTCGCGCGCTACGTCGCGGGCGAGTCGGTCCCCGACGCGGTCCGCGTCACCGGTGAGCTGCGCTCGACGAACCGGCTCGCGACCATCGACTACCTCGGCGAGGACACCACCGACCGCGCCCGCGCCGAGGCGACCCGCGACACCTACGTCGCGCTCCTCGACGCGCTCGCCGAGCAGGACCTCGCCCGCTTCGGCGCCGCCGAGGTCTCGCTCAAGCTGAGCGCGCGTCGGCCAGGCGCTCCCCGCAGGACGGCGACGCCATCGCCCTCGAGAACGCCCGGGCCATCTGCGAGGCGGCCGAGCGGGCCGGCACGACGGTCACCCTCGACATGGAGGACCACACGACGACCGACCGCACGCTCGAGTCCCTCGCCACCCTGCGCGCGGACTTCCCGTGGGTGGGCGCGGTGCTCCAGTCCTACCTGCACCGCACCGAGGCCGACTGCCGCGACCTCGCGGTCGAGGGCAGCCGGGTGCGGCTGTGCAAGGGCGCGTACAAGGAGCCGGCATCCGTGGCCTTCCAGGACGGCGAGGACGTCGACCTCGCCTACGTCCGCTGCCTCAAGGTGCTGATGGCCGGCCAGGGCTACCCGATGGTCGCCAGCCACGACCCCCGGCTCGTCGAGATCGCCCAGGCCCTGGCCAACCACCACGGGCGCAGCCCGGACAGCTACGAGTTCCAGATGCTCCTCGGCATCCGGATGACCGAGCAGAAGCGGATCGCCGACCGCGGCCACCAGATGCGGGTCTACGTGCCCTTCGGGGAGGACTGGTACGGCTACCTCGTCCGGCGGATGGCGGAGCGTCCGGCGAACCTGCAGTTCTTCCTGCGCTCGCTCGCCGGGAGCTCCTGACCGCGGCGGCGGGGGCCCGGACGGCTGCCCCGGCGACCACCTGAGCACCCGACCGCGCCGGACCCGGCATACTCGCCCGCATGGGAACGGTCGCGATCTTCGGTGCCGGCGTCATGGGCGAGACCCTCCTCTCGGGGCTGCTGCGGGCCGGGCGCCCGGCCGGCGAGCTCGTCATCACCGAGCGGCGCGAGGAACGCGCCGCCGAGCTCACCGAGCGCTACGGGGTCCGGGCGCTCGGCAACACCGAGGCCGCCGACCTCGCCGACACCCTCGTCCTCGTCGTCAAGCCGCAGGACATGGGCGCCCTCCTCGAGGAGGTCGCCCCGCACGTGCGGGCGGGCAACCTCGTCGTCAGCCTCGCCGCCGGCATCACGACGACGTTCATCGAGACCCGCCTGCCCGAGGGCCGCGCGGTCGTCCGGGTGATGCCGAACACCCCGGCCCTCGTCGACCAGGGGATGGCGGCGATCTCGGCCGGGGCGCACTGCGACCCGGCGCACCTCGCCGAGGCCCGGGAGCTGCTCGCCGCGACCGGCAAGGTGCTCGAGGTGCCCGAGAAGCTCCAGGACGCCGTGACCGCGATCTCCGGCAGCGGCCCGGCGTACATCTTCTACGTCGTCGAGGCGATGATCGAGGCAGGCGTGGTGCTCGGCATGCCCCGGGTCACCGCCACCGAGCTCGTCGTCCAGACCCTCTACGGCGCGGCGACGATGATCCGAGAGACCGGCCAGCACCCGACCGTGCTCCGCGAGCAGGTCACCTCGCCCGGCGGCACGACCGCGGCGGCGCTGCGCGAGCTCGACGACCACAAGGTGCGGGCCGCGTTCATCCGGGCGATGGAGGCCGCGGCGGTCCGCAGCCGTGAGCTGGCCGGTGGCTGAGCCGACCGACGGCATCGACGTCGTCCGGGCCACACCGGAGCACTGGCGGATCTACCGGGACGTGCGCCTCGCGGCCCTCATCGACAGCCCGCGGGCGTTCTGGACGACCTACCCGCAGGCCGCGGAGCGCACCGACGAGGACTGGCGCGACCTCCTCGCCGGCGCACCGGTGTGGCTGGCCCTGGACGGCCGGCGCCCCCTGGGTACCGTCGGCCTGCGCCGGCTCGGAGACCGGCCGGAGTCCGAGGCCCACCTCGTCGGGATGTGGGTCGCCTCCCACGCCCGGGGCGGGCCGGTGGCCGAGACGCTCGTCCGCGCGGCGCTCGCCCAGGCCCGTGCCGAGGGCCGCACGACGGTCCGGCTCGAGGTGCTCCGGGAGAACCGGAGGGCGTGGAACTTCTACTCCCGGATGGGTTTCCGGCCCACCGGCGAGACCGCCACCATGCCGTGGGACGCCACCGCTGTCGAGGAGGCCATGGTCCTGGCCGACCTGTTCGCGCGCTGAGAGTTCACCCGGCCCGGTTGCCCCGGGCCGCGGGGGTCATGGGAGAGTTGCCGTCATGAGCGACATCACGGTGCGGACCCTTGGCGTGGACGAGTGGGACCAGTACCGGTCGATGCGGCTCACCGCGCTCGAGGAGTCACCGGAGGCGTTCGTCGCCACGCACCCCGAGGAGGAGGCCCAGCCCGAGGAGTTCTGGCGTGAACGGATGCAGCGCTCGACCCGGCTGCTCGCAGAGCGCGAGGGCGAGCCGCTCGGCATCGCCAGCGTCGGCCCGGGCGGCGACGACGAGAACGCCGCGCAGCTCTTCGGCCTCTGGGTCCGGCCCGAGGCCCGAGGCTCCGGGGTCGCCGCCGCGCTCGTGCATGCCGGGTCCCGGGTGGCGGCCGAGCAGGGCAAGGGCCAGCTCCTCTACTGGGTTGGCACCGACAACGGGCGGGCCGTCGCCTTCGCGAGCAGCTTCGGGTTCCGGCCCACCGGCATGCGCCGGCCGATGCGGGTGGTCTCCAAGGCCGACGGTGAGGAGGAGGTCGCGATGACCCTCCCGCTGGCCGGCGACCGGGGCGGCATCGCCCAGTTCTGACCCGGCCGCGGCTCAGGGCCGGGCCGCGAGGCGCTCGATGAGCGTCGTGGGCCCGCTGACGATGAGCAGGTCGTGCGCCGAGACCTTGGTCGACGGCACCGCGTAGGTGAAGTCCTCACCCGGCGGCTTGACGCCGACCACGGTCACCCCGTACTTGCTGCGGATCTGGCTCTGCTCGAGCGTGAACCCGATGGTCTCGGTCGGAGGGCGCATCTTGACGATGGCGAACCCGTCGTCGAACTCGATGTAGTCCTGCATCCGGCCACCGACCAGGTGGGCGACCCGGCGCCCGGTGTCGGCCTCGGGCCGGACGATGTGGGTGACGCCGATCCGCTCGAGGATCCGCGCGTGCTCGGGGGAGAGCGCCTTGGCCCAGATCCCGGGCACGCCGGCGTCGACGAGGTTGGCCGCGGCGAGCACCGAGGCCTCGACGGAGGACCCGATGCCGACGACCGCGATCCGGAAGCGGCCGGCCTTGGCGTCCCGGATGACGCCGACGTCGCTGGCGTCGCCGTGGATGACGTGGGTGAGCCGGCCGAGGAACCGCTCGGCGAGGAAGCCGTCCTTCTCGATCGCGGTGACCTTGTGCCCCAGGCGGCGCAGCTCCACCGCGGCCGCCGCGCCGAACCGGCCGAGGCCGATGACGAGCACCTCGCCGTCGCCGCTCCTGGTCATCGGGGTCCTTCCGTCGTGGGGTGTGCCACGTCGTAGCCTGCCACGCGGGGGAGGGGCGAGTAGCGTGCAGGCATGGCCCACCGGACGACGGTCATCTGGGACGACGGCTTCACGGCGTACGACTTCGGCGCGGACCACCCCATGGCCCCGGTGCGCCTGGACCTGACGACCCGCCTCGCCCGCGCGCTCGGCGTCCTCGACCACGTCGAGCTGCTGAGCCCGGGCACGGCCTCCGACGAGCTGCTCGCGACCGTGCACGACCCCGACTACATCGCGGCGGTGCGGCACGCCTCGCTGGACCCCTCGAGCGCCGACCCGCACCGAGGCCTGGGCACCGAGGACGACCCGGCCTTCGCCGGGATGCACGAGGCGTCGGCGCGGATCGTCCAGGGCACGGTGGACCTCTGCCGCGGGGTGTGGCAGGGGGAGACCGACCACGGGGTCAACTACTGCGGGGGGCTGCACCACGCGATGCGCACCCACGCGAGCGGGTTCTGCATCTACAACGACATCGCCGTCGGCATCCAGTGGCTGCTCGACCACGGGGTCGAGCGGGTGGCCTACGTCGACATCGACGTCCACCACGGCGACGGGGTGGAACGCGCCTTCTGGAACGACCCCCGGGTGCTGACCGTCTCGATCCACGAGAACGGCCAGCACCTCTTCCCGGGCACCGGCTGGCCGGCCGACGTCGGCGGTCCCGACGCCCGGGGCAGCGTGGCCAACGTCGCACTGCCACCCGGGACGACCGACGCCGCCTGGCTGCGCGCGATCGACTCGGTGGCGCCCCCGCTGGTCCGCGCCTTCGCGCCGCAGGTGCTCGTGACCCAGCACGGCTGCGACACCCACCTCGAGGACCCGCTGGCACACCTCGCGATCACCGTCGACGCCCAGCGCCGCGCCCACGAGGAGCTGCACGACCTCGCCCACGAGGTGTGTGGCGGCCGCTGGGTCGCGCTCGGCGGGGGCGGGTACTCGCTCGTCGACGTCGTCCCGCGGTCGTGGACCCACCTGACGGCCATCGCGGCGCACACTCCCATCCCGCCCGGGACCGCGGTGCCCGAGGAGTGGCGCGCTCACGTCGCCGAGATCACCGGGCATCCCGGACCGTCCCGGATGGGTGACATCCCGCTCGACCGGCTGCCCATCTGGGTCCAGCCGTGGAGCGTCGGCCACAACCCCGACAACCCGGTCGACCGCGCGGTCCTCGCCACCCGCCAGGCCACCTTCCCGCTGCACGGTCTGGACCCCTGGTTCGACTGACAGCAGCGGTTCCCGCCACGGGCGGTGCGTCCTCGCCACGGTCCGGACCCCGCACCCGCGCGTCGGTGCTGGGGAGAGCGCGGACCGGGACGGCCATCACCCGGCCCGTGCGCATGCGGCCCCCGGATCGGCCGAAGAGCCGATGTCATCGGCCCTTCGGCGTGTCGGCTGGACATTCGGAGGCTTTTGCCACTGATCCCTTCCCCAGTCGTCACAACTGCCCCTATGGTTGCCACAGCACGGACGGAGGGAGCCAGTCGGGTCCCGCCCGGCACTGCGTCCGAGCCGGAAATCGAGGTCACGATGTCCACGGAGCGCCAGCTCGGAGAGGTGCGGTTCCTCACCGTCGCCGAGGTCGCCACGATCATGCGCGTCTCGAAGATGACGGTCTACCGCATGGTCCACGCCGGGGAGCTGCCGGCGATCCGCGTGGGCCGGTCCTTCCGGGTCCCGGAGGACGAGGTCCACGCCTACCTGCGCAGCTCCTTCGTCGACACCGCCTGATCCGCGACGCGGTGCCACGGCGAGGGGCGTCCCGGCAACGGGCGCCCCTCGCCGTGCGTGGCCCTTCGAACGGCCGGTTCCACGGTTTGGGCCAGCCGCTCGGCGACCGGTAGGGTGGGCAGCCGCACTCCCGCACCGAGAACGAGGACGTCCCATGGGCTCTGTCATCAAGAAGCGGCGGAAGCGGATGGCCAAGAAGAAGCACCGCAAGCTGCTGCGCAAGACGCGTCACCAGCGTCGCAACAAGAAGTGACCCCGCGTCACGCGTGACCGCCGAAGGCTCCCGGACCCCGGGGGCCTTTGTCGTGCCCGGGGGCGCCGGCACCGGGTGGGCTGCCCCACACCGGTGTGTGACCGTGGCGGCACCGCTCGGTAGTGTCGGACACGTCACGACGGACTGAAGGATGTGGGGCGGTTGGCCAGGGTCGTGCTCGTCACCGGGGTCTCCCGGTACCTGGGCGGGCTCCTCGCGCGGCGCCTCGCCGCCGAGCCCGGGGTGGAGCACGTGGTCGGGGTCGACGTCATCCCACCCCCGCACGACGTCGGGTCGGTCGAGTTCGTCCGCGCCGACATCCGCAACCCGATGATCTCCCGGGTCATCGAGACCTCGGGGGTCGACACCGTCGTCCACATGAACGTCATCGCGACGCCCACCTTCGTCGGGGGCCGGACCCCGCAGAAGGAGATCAACGTCATCGGGACGATGCAGCTGCTCGCCGCCTGCCAGAAGGCGCGCTCCGTCCAGCGGCTCGTCGTGAAGTCGTCCGCGGCCGTCTACGGCTCGACCCCGCACGACCCGGCGATGTTCACCGAGGACATGGGGGCCCGCAGGTCCCCGTCGGGGGGCTTCGGCAAGGACTCGATCGAGGTGGAGGGGTACGTGCGCGGCTTCGCCCGGCGACGCCCCGACGCCGAGATCCTCATGCTCCGGTTCGCGAACGTCATCGGGCCACGGATCCGCACGTCGATCACCGACTACTTCAACCTGCCGGTGGTGCCGGTCCCGCTCGGCTACGACGCCCGGATGCAGTTCGTCCACGAGGACGACGCCATCGAGGCCCTCGCCCTGGCCACGACCGGGCACGCGACGGGCGTCGTCAACGTGGCCGGCGACGGTGTCGTCACCGTGCTCCAGGCCGCCGCGATCGCCGCGCGCCCGGTCGTCCCGATGCCGCTGCCGGCGGCCGGGGTGATCGGCGGGATGACGCGCCGCCTGCGCCTCGCCGACTTCTCGCCCGACCAGATGAGCTTCCTCGCCTTCGGTCGTGGCCTCGACACGACCCGGATGCGTCGGGTGCTCGAGTTCGAGCCCCGCTACACCTCGAGGGCCGCCTTCGAGTCCTTCGCCGCGACGCTCGGTTCGGCGGTGCCGGCCGCCTCGGTGGTCGGCGACGTCGTCAGCGGGGTCGCGGGCGGCGCGAGCCAGGCCCTGCTGCGGGCCCTCGGCGCGGGGAGCGGTCGCTGATGGCCCGGCAGGGGGCGCTGGCGGCCGGGGCGGCACGGGCATCCGGAGAGCGGGCCCGTCGCCGGTCGACACCGCTCATCGGAGCCGAGCCGGTCACCGTGGCCGACGACACCGCGAGCGCCTCCCCGCCATCCGGCCCGGCCTCGACCGCCAGGCAGGCGTCGCGGTCCTCGGCGAAGGGCACGGCCCGCCCGGCGAAGGCCGCGGCGGGACGGACCAAGGCCGCGGCGGCACGGACGGCCGGGACCCGGACGGCCGCTCCGAGCGCGGCAGCGGCGCCGCCGCCGCCGGCCCCGGCCCGGCCGCCGGCGCCGAGCGCGTCCCCCGGCAAGGCTCCCGGCCCCGGCGCCGGGGAGGTCCGCCGGCGTCCGCACCGGCCCGCGCCCACGGTCACCTCGGCGCCGTCCCGCAAGGTCGCCTCGGTCTCCGGGGAGCGCCCTCGCGTCCGGAAGGTTTCCGTGCGCGAGAAGGCGCTTCGCGACGACGCCGCGGCCCGCCGGGCCCACCTGCGGCTCGCCGAGCCGCCACCGGTCGACCCCACCGCCTCGGAGGTCGCGACCCGTGGCGGGCTCCCGGTGCCGGACGCCGCCGAGATCGTCGAGGCCCTCGTCACCGGCCTGCGGGTGGCCGCCGGAGCCGCGGGCGTGTCGCCCGAGGACGTCGAGCGGCGGATCGCGCAGGTCCTGGCCTACCTGCGCCGCCGCGTCGACGGCGACTACCTCGTCGACGACTTCGGCTACGACGAGGACTTCACGACCAACGTCTTCTACCCGGTGCTGCGGCCGCTGTACCGGCACTGGTTCCGGGTGGAGGTCCGCGGCATCGAGAACATCCCGGAGACCGGCGGCGCCCTCGTCGTGTCCAACCACTCCGGCACCGTCGCGTACGACTCGGTGATGATCCAGCTCGCCATCCACGACGAGCACCCCCGCCACCGGCTGATGCGCGCGTTGGGGGCCGACTTCGTCTTCAGGACCCCCTTCATCGGCACCATCGCCCGACGCTCGGGGTCGACCCTGGCCACCGCCTCCGACGCCGAACGGCTCCTCGGGGCCGGCGAGCTCGTCGGGGTCTTCCCCGAGGGCTTCAAGGGCATCGGCAAGCCGTTCAGCGAGCGCTACAAGCTCCAGCGGTTCGGCCGCGGCGGCTTCGTCTCGGCCGCCCTGCGCACCGGGGTGCCGATCATCCCGTGCTCGGTCGTCGGGGCCGAGGAGATCGCGCCGATCATCGGCAACATGGACACCGTCGCCCGGCTGCTCGGGCTGCCCTACATGCCGGTCACCCCGACCTGGCCGCTCCTCGGGCCGCTCGGCATGGTGCCGCTGCCGAGCAAGTGGATCATCGAGTTCGGGGCGCCGATCCACACCGACCGCCACGAGCCCGGCGCCGCCGACGACCCGATGCTCGTCTTCGACCTCACCGACCAGGTCCGCGAGACCATCCAGCAGACGCTCTACACGCTGCTCATGCAGCGCCGGTCGGTGTTCTTCTGATGCCGGCCGGCCCGGCCCCGGGGGAGCCGCCGGTCCGCGTCACCCTCGTCGTGCGGGCCGGCTGCCACCTCTGCGAGCCGGCCCGGGAGACGGTGGCCCGGGTGGCCGCCGACCTCGGCGTCGGCTGGGCCGAGGTCGACGTCGACTCCGACCCCGAGCTGGTCGCCCGGTGGTCGCAGGAGGTGCCGGTCACCCTCGTCGACGGGCGGCAGCACGACTTCTGGCGGGTCGACGAGTCGCGGCTACGGACGGCCCTGGCCCGGCCCGCGGCCGGGGGCGGCTGAGCCGTGGCCGGGTCACCGGTCGGCGGCCCCGTGGGCCGCGGCGGCCGCCTCCCTCGCCGCCGCTGACCTGCCCCGACCCGCTGCCGGCCGGGTGGTTCTAGCACACGGCTCCGGCGCCCCGGCCGCGGGGCCCCCGCGCGACTTTGTGCAGGGCTTCACAAGGCCGTAGTCTGTGGTTCTTGTCCTCGTGCGGACCCCGTGCGCCGGTGCACCTCGCCCGGCCCGCGCGCCGCGAAAGGAGTCGGTGACCCGCGTTGTCCACCGCAGCGACCGCGCGCCGGGACGTACCGGCGGCCTCGGTGGCCCGTCTCCCCGGCTACCTGCGAGCGCTCACCGCGCTGGCCGGCGAGGGGATCGCCTCGGTCAGCTCCGAGGAGCTCGCCAGCGCCGCCGGGGTCAGCTCGGCCATGCTGCGCAAGGACCTCTCCCACCTCGGCTCCTACGGGGTCCGCGGTGTCGGGTACGAGGTCGAGCGGCTCGCCTCGGAGATCACGACCGCCCTCGGGCTCACCCAGGACTGGCCCGTCGCCATCGTCGGGATGGGAAACCTCGGCCGCGCGCTCGCCGCGTACCGCGGGTTCGCCGAGCGGGGGTTCCAGGTCATCGCGCTCCTCGACGGCGACCCCCGGGTGGTCGGCGAGGAGGTCGCCGGCCGGGTGGTCCGCCCGATGGCCGACCTCGCCGACCTCGTCGCCGGGCAGGGCCTGGCCATCGGCGTCATCGCGACCTCCGGCAGCGGCGCCCAGGACGCGTGCGACTCGCTCGTGGCCGCCGGGGTGCGGTCGGTCCTCAACTTCGCACCCGTCGTCCTCGCCGTGCCCGACGAGGTGACGGTGCGCCGGGTGGACCTGTCCACCGAGCTGCAGATCCTCGCCTTCCACGGGCAGCGCGAGGCGGTCGCCGAGGCGGTGGCCCCGTGAGCCTCGTCGTCCTCGGCCTCTCCCACCACGGGGCGCCGCTCTCCCTCCTGGAGTCGGTCGCGCTCGACGACGTCGCGCGCAGCGAGCTCGAGGCGGCGGTGCTGCACTCCGAGCACGTCACCGAGGCCGTCGTGCTCTCGACGTGCAACCGCACCGAGGTCTACGCCGAGTGCCTGACCTTCCACGGAGCCCTCGTCGACGTCACGACGGCGCTCGGCGAGGTGTGCGGGGTCGACCGCGCGATCCTCCAGCCGCACCTGTACGTCCACTACGGCGACCGGGGGACCGCCCACGCGTTCACGGTGGCGGCCGGGCTGGACTCGATGGCGGTCGGCGAGGCCCAGATCCTCGGGCAGGTGCGGCGCGCCCTGACCGGAGCCCAGGAGCACCACCACGTCGGACCGGCCCTCAACGCGCTCTTCCAGCAGGCGCTGCGGGTCGGCAAGCGGGTCCACACCGAGACCGACATCGACCTCGTCAGCCGATCGCTCGTCCAGGCCGGCCTGGCCCGGGCCGAGGCGGTGCTCGGCGGCCTCGGCGGCCTCTCCGTCCTCGTCGTCGGGGCCGGCGGGATGGGTGCGCTGGCCACCGCCACGGTCGCCCGGCTCGGCGCCCTCGAGGTCGTCGTCGTCAACCGCGACCCCGCCCGGGCGCGCAGCCTGGCCCACCGGGTCGGCGGCAGTGCCCGGCCGCTCACCGAGCTCGCCAGCGCCCTCGTCGGCGCAGACCTCGTCATCTCCTCCACCGGGGCCCGTGGCCGGGTCGTCACCGCGGACCATGTCGCCGCCGCGCTCGCCGCCCGTGGTGGTCGCCCCCAGGTCTACGTCGACCTGGCCCTGCCGCACGACGTCGACCTCGCCGTCGCCGACCTCCCCGGGGCGGTACGGGTGGGCCTGGCCGAGCTCGGCGAGGACCTCGCACGGGCCGGCTCGGCGCCCCAGGTCGTCGAGGCGCGCGAGATGGTCGCCGGCGAGGTGGCGGCACACCTGACCGCGCGTTCTGTCGACACCGTCGCCCCCACCGTCACCGCGCTGCGCGCCCGGGCGGGCCGGCTCGTCACCGAGGAGCTCACCCGGCTCGAGCGGCGCACCCCCGGGATGGCCGTGGCGGACCGCGACGAGGTGCGCCGGACCATCCACCGGGTCGTCGAGAAGCTCCTGCACACCCCGACGGTCCGGGTCAAGGAGCTCGCCCGCGACGGCCAGGGCGGCGACTACGCCCGCGCCCTCTCCGAGCTGTTCGACCTCGACCCCGCCGACGTCTCGCTCGTGTCGGTGCCACCGCAGATGCCGGGGGAGGACCGATGACCGCGCTGCGCCTGGGCACCCGCCGCTCCACCCTCGCGACGACCCAGTCCTCCTGGGTCGCCGACCGCCTGCGTGACCTCGGCGTCGACGTCGTGCTGGTCGAGGTGAGCACCGAGGGCGACCGCGACCGGACGACCCCGCTCGCCGCGCTCGGAGGCACCGGGGTGTTCGTCTCCGCCCTCCGCGAGGCCCTGGCCGAGGGCAGGGTCGACCTCGCCGTGCACTCCTACAAGGACCTGCCCACCGCGCCCGACCCGCGCACGACGGTGGCCGCGGTCCCGCGCCGCGAGGACCCCCGCGACGCCCTCGTCGCCCGCGACGGCCTGACCCTGGCCGAGCTGCCGGCCGGCGCTCGGGTCGGCACCGGCTCCCCGCGCCGCCGCGCCCAGATCGCCGCGCTCGGTCTCGGCATCGAGCTCGTGGACCTGCGCGGGAACGTCGACACCCGGATCCGGGCGGTCCGCGAGGGACGGCTCGACGCCGTCGTCCTCGCCGCCGCCGGGCTGCGCCGGCTGGCCCGGATCGGCGAGGCCACCGAGGTCCTCGACCCGATCCAGGTGCTGCCCGCGCCGGCCCAGGGCGCCCTCGCCGTCGAGGTGCGGGCCGACGACGCCGAGACCCTCGCCGCCGTCGCCTCGCTCGAGCGACCCCGACACCCGGGCCTGCGTCACCGCCGAGCGCGCGCTCCTCGCCGAGCTCGAGGCCGGATGCGCCGCACCGGTCGGCGCGCTCGCCGAGGTGGTCGAGGGCATGGACGGCGCCGAGCTGTCGCTGCGCGCGGTGGTTGCCGCCCCCGACGGGTCGGCGGACCTGCGCCGCTCGCTGACCGGCAGTCCCGAGGACCCCGACGGCCTCGGCCGGCGGCTGGCCCGCCTCCTCCTCGAGGACGGTGCCGCCGAGCTCATGCCCGGCCCGAACACCCCGACCCCGCACGACCTGCCCGACCCCGCCGGCCCGACCGGCACCACCGCGATGCCCGAACCACACGTCACGGAGCGTGCCCTGTGAGCCCCACCCCGTCCACCCCCCGCATCCCCGCGCGCGTCGCCTTCGTCGGCGGCGGCCCCGGCGACCCCGGCCTGCTCACCGTCCGCGCCGCCGAGCTGCTCGCCGCCGCCGACGCCGTCGTCATCGACCAGGTCGCCCGTGAGGCACTGCTCACCCGGTACGCCCGCGACGGTGTCGACGTCGTCGACGCCGGCCACGGCGACCAGGGCGAGAGCCTGACCCAGGCCTCGCGCGCCAAGCTCGTCGTCCGGACCGCCAAGGCCCACCCCGGCGGCCTCGTCGTGCGCCTCATGGACGGCGACCCGGCGGTCTTCAACGGGCTCGCCGAGGAGGCCCAGGCCTGCGTCCGGGCCGGCGTCGCCATCGAGGTCTGCCCCGGCGTGAGCGCGGTGAGCGCCGTGCCGTCCTACGCGGGGGTGCCGCTGACCTCGAAGGCCACCGGCGCCGTCCACGTCCTCGTCGCGGGCGCCGCCGAGCCGGACGTCGCCGGCGGGGTCGACCCGGCCACCACCGTCGTCGTCCTCGGGCAGGCCGACAAGGCCGCCGACCTGCTCCGGGCGCTCGTGGCGGCCGGGCGGGCGGAGTCCACACCGGTGGCCGTCACCGAACGAGGCACGACCACCGAGCAGCACACGGTCGTCACGACCCTCGCCGAGGCACCGTCCGCGATGGCCGAGGGCCGCTTCCCCGTGCTCGCCGTCGTCGGCGAGACTGTCCGGATGCGCGAGACGCTCTCGTGGTTCGAGACCAAGCCGCTGTACGGCTGGCACGTGCTCGTGCCGCGGACGAAGGAGCAGTCGGGCTCGATGATCGCCCGGCTCGAGCACCACGGCGCCCACGCCGCGGTCGTGCCGACCATCTCGGTCGAGCCGCCGCGCACCCCGCAGCAGCTCGAGCGGGCCGTCAAGGGGATGGTGACCGGGCGGTACGAGTGGGTCGGCTTCACCTCGGTGAACGCCGTGCGGGCGATCCGCGAGAAGTTCGACGAGTTCGGCCTCGACGCCCGCTCGTTCGCCGGGCTCAAGGTCGCGGCGGTCGGTGGCGTCACCGCGGAGGCGTTGCGCGAGTGGGGGATCAACCCCGACCTCGTGCCGTCCGGTGAGCAGTCCGCCAAGGGGCTGCTCGAGGTCTGGCCGCCCTATGACGCCGACCTGGACCCCATCGACCGGGTCTTCCTGCCGCGTGCCGACATCGCCACCGACACCCTGGTCGCCGGCCTCCAGGAGTCGGGGTGGGAGGTCGACGACGTCACCGCCTACCGGACGGTGCGGGCCGCCCCGCCGCCCGCGCCGGTGCGCGACGCCATCAAGAACGGGTCGTTCGACGCGGTCGTCTTCACCTCCAGCTCGACGGTGCGCAACCTCGTCGGGATCGCGGGCAAGCCGCACCCGGGCACGGTCATCGCCTGCATCGGCCCGGCCACCGCGAAGACGGCGGAGGAGCACGGGCTGCGGGTCGACGTCCTCGCCCCGGAGCCCCGCGCCGAGTCCCTCGTCGACGCGCTGGCCGACCACGGCCGGGCGCTCGCCCTCGCGGCCGCCGAGGCCGGTGAGGCCGTGCTGCGCCCGAGCCAGCGCCGGCCCGGCGCCCGCCGGCGCGCGACGTGAGCCCGGTGAACGCCGTCCCGCTGCCGTCCGCGCCGTTCCCCGCGGGCCGCCCCCGGCGGCTGCGCCGCAGCGCCGCCCTGCGCCGACTCGTCGCCGAGACCCGGCTGCACCCGGCCGAGCTCGTCCTCCCGGTCTTCGTCCGCGAGGGCATCGACGCCCCGGTGCCGATCGCCGCGATGCCCGGCGTGCACCAGCACACCCTCGCCTCGCTCGTCGACGAGGCCCGGCGGTGCGCCGACGCCGGTCTCGGCGGGATCATGCTCTTCGGGGTGCCGGCGGCCAAGGACGCCCGGGGCTCGGGGGCCGACGCCGAGGACGGCATCCTCAACGTCGCCCTGCGGCGGGTGGTGGAGGCGGTCGGCGAGGAGCTCGTCGTCATGTCCGACCTCTGCCTCGACGAGTTCACCGACCACGGCCACTGCGGCGTGCTCGCCGCCGACGGGTCGGTCGACAACGATGCCACCCTCGAGCGGTACTCGGCGATGGCGCTCGCGCAGGCCGCCGCCGGCGCCCACGTCCTCGGACTGTCGGGGATGATGGACGGCCAGGTCGGGCGGGTGCGGGCGGCGCTCGACGCCGCCGGGTACGCCGAGACGGCCCTGCTCGCGTACGCCGCGAAGTACACCTCCGGGCTGTACGGGCCGTTCCGCGAGGCCGTGCAGTCCTCCCTGCTCGGGGACCGTGCCACCTACCAGCAGGACCCCGGCAACGGGCGGGAGGCGCTGCGCGAGATCGCGCTCGACGTGGCCGAGGGGGCCGACATCGTCATGGTCAAGCCGGCAGGGCCGCACCTCGACGTCGTCGCCGCCGCGGCCGACCTCTCGCCGGTGCCGGTCGCCGCCTATCAGATCTCGGGCGAGTACGCGCAGATCGCGGCCGCCGCGGAACGGGGCTGGGTCGACCGGGACCGGGTGGTGCTGGAGTCGCTGCTCGGCATCCGGCGCGCCGGTGCCCGGATCATCCTCACCTACTTCGCCCTCGAGGCCGCCGCCCGCTGCTGACCGCGGGCAGGCCGGCCGGCAGACCCGTGACGCGGGCGCCGCCGCCACCCGGGTCACGGGTGGCGGCGGCGCTGTGCTCCGGTGGGCCGGAGCGCCGGGGTGCTCAGGCCTGCTTGGCGAGCTGGACGTCGATGACGAGCTTGACCTTCTCGGAGACGAGGACGCCACCCTTCTCGAGCGCGGCGTTCCAGGTCAGGCCCCAGTCGGTGCGGTCGACGTCGGCGCTGGCCTCGAACGCGGCCTTCTCGTTGCCCCACGGGTCGGTGGCGACGCCGCCGAAGTCCACGTCGAGGGTGACCGGCTTGGTCACGCCCTTGATGGTGAGGTCGCCGACGAGGGTGTCGCCGTCGAACGAGGTGGAGACGAAGGTGATCTCGGGGTAGGTCTCGACGTCGAAGAAGTCGCCGCTGCGCAGGTGGGCGTCGCGGTCCGGCGTGCCGGTCGAGACGGACGCGGTCTTGATGACGACCTCGGCGTGGGAGCCGGAGAGCTCGTCGGCGACCGTGACGGTGCCCGAGACGTCGGTGAAGGAGCCGCGGACCTTGGTGACCATGAGGTGGCGGGCGACGAAGCCGACCTCGGTGTGGGTGGCGTCGATGGTCCAGGTGCCGGTGGAGAGGCCGGTCAGCGTGGCGGTGGCGGTCATGGGGTGTTCCTTTCGGTGGTGGTGCTCGTCCGTTTCGGTTGTTGACGATTCAACTATGTGTCTCGCTGAGACATTCCGGACCACTCGGCGACGTCTCAGCATGTGGGACAGACGGGGTCGCCGGACGCCCTCCGACCTCGGCCGGGCGCCCCCGGCGGGCGCTCCTGACGTGCGACGATGAGCCCATGCCGGACGATGACGGGGTGCGTTGGCTCAGCGCCGACGAGCAGGCCTCGTGGCGGGCCTACCTGCGGGCCAACCGCGAGCTGGACGTCGCGCTCGACCGGGACCTGCAGGCCGTCGGCATCAGCCTGACCGAGTACGAGCTGCTCTCGATGCTCTCGGAGTCAGCCGGCGGCAGGCTGCGGATGTCGACCCTGGCCGCCCTCATCGTCCAGTCCCGCAGCCGGGTCACGCACACCGCCGCGCGGCTGGAGCGCCGGGGCTGGGTGCGGCGCACCCCGGCGCCCGACGACGGCCGCGGAGTCCTCCTCGAGCTGACCGAGCAGGGGCACGAGGCCATCCGCCGCTTCGCCATCGTCCACGTCGGCAGCGTCCGCCGGCACCTCGTCGACATCCTCACCCCGGCGCAGTTCAGCGCGCTCGGCGAGGCGATGCAGGCGATCCGCGACGCCTACGCGGTCGACCCGACGACGCCGGCGACCCCGGGCTGACCGGGCGGCCACGGCTGACCCACAATGGCGGGGTGACCGCCACGCCGCCGCCCCCCGCCACCCTCGACGCCCCGGCCTCGGCCGCCCTCATGGAGCGGGCCCGGGCGGTGACCCCGGGCGGCGTCAACTCCCCGGTGCGGGCGTTCCGCTCGGTCGGGGGCACCCCCCGGTTCATGGCGAGCGGGCGCGGGCCCCTGCTCACCGACGTCGACGGCCGCGAGTACGTCGACCTCGTCGGCAGCTGGGGGCCGATGATCCTCGGGCACGCCCACCCGGCGGTCCTGGCGGCGGTGCAGGCGGCCGCCGCGCGCGGGTTCTCCTTCGGCACCCCCTCGGAGAACGAGGTCCTGCTGGCCGAGGAGATCGTCGACCGGGTCGGGCCGGTCGAGCGCGTGCGGCTGGTCTCCAGCGGTACCGAGGCGACGATGAGCGCCATCCGGCTGGCCCGCGGCTTCACCGGGCGCCCGCTCGTCGTCAAGTTCGCGGGCCACTACCACGGCCACGTCGACTCGCTGCTCGTCTCCGCCGGCTCGGGGGTGGCCACCCTGGCCCTCCCCGACTCCGCCGGGGTGCCCGCGCAGCTGGCGGCCGACACGATCGTCGTCCGGTACAACGACCTGGAGGCGCTCGAGGCCGTCTTCGCCGCCCGGGGGGAGGAGGTGGCGTGCGTCATCACGGAGGCCGCGGCCGGCAACATGGGTGTCGTTCCGCCGGCGCCCGGCTTCACCGAGGCGCTGCGCCGGGTGACCGCCGAGCACGGGGCGCTGCTGGTCTCCGACGAGGTGATGACCGGCTTCCGCTGCAGCCGGGCCGGCTGGTGGGGGCGCGAGGGCGTCGACGTCGCCCCCGACCTCATGACGTTCGGAAAGGTCATGGGCGGCGGCTTCCCGGCCGCGGCCTTCGGTGGGCGCGCCGACGTCATGGCCCTGCTCGCCCCGGACGGCCCGGTCTACCAGGCCGGCACCCTGTCGGGGAACCCGGTCGCCACCGCGGCCGGGCTGGCCACCCTGCAGCACTGCGACGACACCCTCTACGCCCGCCTCGACGAGGTCGCCGAGGCCGTCAGCGGGGCGGCGTCGGAGGCGCTGTCGGCGGCCGGGGTGCCGCACCGGGTGCAGTCCGCCGGCTCGATGTTCTCGGTCTTCCTCCGGGACGGTGAGGTCCGCGACTACGACGACGCCCGCGACCAGGACACCGCCGCGTTCGCCCGGTTCTTCCACTCGATGCTGTCCGACGGGGTCTACCTGCCGCCGAGCGCGTTCGAGTGCTGGTTCGTCTCGGGGGCGCACGACGACGCCGCCGTCGAGCGCATCCTCGACGCGCTCCCCGCGGCGGCGGCTGCGGCCGCCGACCCGGGGACGGGGTCCTGAGCACCCAGCCGGGTTTGCGACAATCGCCGCCATGACGAGCAGCGCCGGCGGGTCCAGGCCCGAGGACCCGCAGCGCACCGTGGTGCACCTGCTGCGGCACGGCGAGGTGCGCAACCCGCACCGGATCCTCTACGGGCGGCTGCCGGGGTACCACCTCTCCGCGCTCGGGCGGCGGATGGCCGAGCTCGCCGCCGAGCACCTCGCCGACCACGACGTCGTCCACGTCGTCTCGAGCCCGCTCGAGCGGGCCCAGGAGACGGCGGCCCCGGTGGCGGCGGCACACCGGCTCGAGGTGCACCTCGACGAGCGGGTCGTCGAGTCCGGCAACGCCTTCGAGGGACTGCCGGTCGCCGGAGGCGCCGGGCTGCTGCGCCACCCCCGGCTCTGGCCCCGGCTGGTCAACCCGTTCCGTCCGTCGTGGGGTGAGCCCTACACCGAGGTCGTCGAACGGATGCGCGACGCCATCGTCGACGCCCGGGCCGCGGCGCGCGGTCACGAGGCGGTCGTGGTCAGCCACCAGGCCCCGATCTGGATGATCCGGCTCGCCACCGAGGGCCGGGCCCTCGCCCACAACCCCGCGCGCCGCGAGTGCAGCCTGGCCTCGTTGACCTCCTTCACGTTCCTCGGTGACGAGCTGCTCTCGCTCTCCTACAGCGAGCCGGCCGCCGCCCTCCTCCCGCAGGCGCGGTCGGGGGCGGGCGCATGAGCCGTCGCCACCGTGCGCGGCTCGTCGTCGGGGCCGCGGCCGCGCTGCTCGCGGTGACCGGCCTCGCCGCGTGCTCGCAGGACCCCAACTCGGTCGCGGCGCAGGCCAGGGCCGGCGACCAGAAGGGCTACGTCTCCGGGGACGGCAGCGTCGAGTCCATCGCCCCGGCCGACCGGGGGGCGCCGGTGACGATGAGCGGCTCGCTCCTCGACGGCTCGCGCTGGGACATCTCCTCGACCCGCGGGGCCCCCCTGGTCATCAACGTCTGGGGTTCGTGGTGCGCACCGTGCGTCGCTGAGGCGCCCGGTCTGCAGAAGGCGTGGGAGGCGATCCAGTCCGGCGGCACCGGGGCCCGGATGGTCGGGATCGACTTCCGCGAGGAGGCGGCCCGCGGCGCGGCCTTCGCGACGAAGGCGGGCCTGACCTACCCGAGCCTGTCCGACGAGTCCGGCGTCCTCATCCTCCAGCTGCAGGGCAAGGCGCCGACCGTGCCGACCACCCTCGTCCTCGACGCGCAGGGCCGCATCGCAGCCCGGGTCAACGGCCCGGTCGACACGAGCACCCTCACCGGTCTCGTCGACGACGTGGCCGCGGCGTCGTGAGCCCTGCCCTGGTCGGCGCGGCCGGCGACGCGGTGACCTCCGGCGCGCTGCCGCTCGCGGTCGCGGTCGCGGCGCTGGCGGGGCTCGTCTCGTTCGCGAGCCCGTGCGTCCTTCCGCTCGTGCCGGGGTTCCTCGGGTACGTCACCGGGCTCACCGGCGAGTCCGCCCAGGAGCGCGGGCGGGGACGGACCCTCCTCGGGGCGCTGCTGTTCGTCGTCGGCTTCACCGTGGTCTTCGTCCTCGGCTCGATCTTCGTCACCGGGGCAGGGCGGGCCCTCGTCGAGTACCGCACCGTCCTCATGCGGGTGGGCGGCGCCGTCGTCGTCCTCATGGGGGTGGTCTTCCTCGGCGTCGGGAGCCGGTGGGAGGCGCGGATCCACTGGCGGCCCCGGGCCGGCCTCGCCGGGGCGCCGGTGCTCGGCGCCGTGTTCGCCCTGGGGTGGGCGCCGTGCACCGGCCCCACCCTGGCCGCGGTGCTCGTCATGGCGAGTGCCACGAGCGACCCGCAGCTCGGGCGCAGCGTCACCCTCGCCGTCGCGTACGGGCTCGGGCTCGGCGTGCCGTTCCTCCTCGTCGCGGCGGGCCTCGACCGGGCCGGGCGGGCCTCCGGCTGGTTGCGCCGGCACCAGCGGGCGATCCAGGTCGTCGGCGGGGCGCTCCTCGTCACGGTCGGGTTGCTGCTCCTCACCGGGGTCTGGGAGGACCTCAACCGCTGGTTGCAGAGCGAGCTCGTCAGCAGGTTCGAGGTGCCGCTGTGAGCACGACGGAGAAGGCGACGCCGCCACGGCCCGGGTCCGCCGACGGCGCCGGCGGCGCCGGCGGGGGCGGCGCCGGCCGCGCCGGCGCCGGCCCGGGCGGCGGGGGCGCGCGGGTCGACCTGCCGAGGCTCGGCCCGCTCGGCTGGGCCAGGTGGACCTGGCGGCAGCTGACGAGCATGCGCACGGCGCTCTTCCTCCTGCTCCTGCTCGCCGTCGCCGCCGTGCCCGGCTCGACCTTCCCGCAGCGCTCGATCGACGCGGTCCGCACCACCCAGTGGATCACCGACCACCCGACCGCCGGCCCGGTGCTCGACCGGCTCGGGTTCTTCGGGGTCTACGCCTCGCCGTGGTTCGCCGCCGTCTACCTCCTGCTCTTCGTCTCCCTGATCGGCTGCGTGCTGCCCCGCCTGCGCATCCACGCCCACCAGGTACGGTCGGTCCCGCCGCGCGCTCCGCGGCGCCTCGAGCGGCTCGGGGCACACCGCGAGGTGACGGTGGGGGGCGACCCCGACGCGGTGCGGGAGCGGCTGCGCGGGGTGCTCCGCCACCGCCGCTACCGGGTGCACGCCCACGACGGCACGACGTTGTCGGCGGAGAAGGGGTACCTGCGCGAGAGCGGGAACCTGCTGTTCCACCTCGCCCTCATCGGGGTGCTCGTCGGCGTCGCGTGGGGGCACCTCCTCGGGTGGAAGGGCGACGTCATCGTCCCGGTCGGGCAGACCTTCGCCAACACCCTCTCCCGCTACGACACCTTCAGCCCCGGCCCCTGGGTCGACCCGAACGCCCTCGACCCGTTCACCCTCGGCCTCGACCGCCTCGACGCCACGTTCGAGACCCGGGACACGGGCAAGGGCCAGTTCGGGGCGCCGCGCGACTTCACCGCCTACACGACCTTCACCCCGGCGGGGGGCACCCCCGAGCAGCGGGTCATCTCGGTCAACCACCCGCTGGAGACCGCTGGCGGGACGGTGTTCCTCCTCGGCAACGGGTACGCGCCGCACGTCACGGTCCGGGCGGCGGACGGGACCGTCCTGTACTCCGACGCCACGCCGTTCCTGCCCCAGGACAACAACTACACGTCGGTGGGGGCCATCAAGGTGCCGGGTGCGCGGCCCGACGCGCTGGGGTTCACCGGGCTCTTCCTGCCCACCGGCGTCATCGACGCCCAGCAGGGCCCGCACTCGGTCTTCCCCGACGCCGTCGACCCGCAGCTCGTGCTCACCGGCTTCTCCGGGACGCTCTTCCCCAGCGGCGCACCGCAGTCCGTCTACACCCTGGACACCGCGAAGATGACGCCGCTCCCCGGCAAGGACGGCACCGGCCAGCTGCGCATCCTCCTGCGCCCCGGGCAGACCGCGCAGCTCCCGGACGGTCGCGGCTCGATCACCTTCGACGCCGTGCAGCGCTTCGCGGGGCTCTCGATCCGCACCGACCCCGGCAAGACGCTGACCCTGGTCTCGGCGCTCCTCGCCCTCGCCGGTCTCGTCTCCAGCCTCGTCGTGCGGCGGCGGCGCGTCTTCGTCCGCGTTGGCCCCGCCGCGGACCGGGGCCGTACTGTGGTCTCGGTCGGCGGCCTGGCCAAGGACGACGACGAGGGCATGGACGACGAGGTCACCGCGGTCCTCGACGCACTCGGCGAGCCCACCGCCCCGCCCCGACCGACCGGCGCTCCCGGACCCGAAGGACAGGCATGACCGACACCACCCTCGCCCAGCTGTCGAACACCGCCATCTACTCCGCGATGGTCGTGCTCACCCTCGCGATGCTCGCGTACGCCCTCCACCTCGCCCGGCTCGTGCCCGCCCGGGAGGGCCGGGCCTCGGTCCGCGCCGCGGCGCCGGAGCGCGAGGAGGCCCCCGAGCTCGTCACGGCCGGGGGGTCCGGGTCGGACGTCGCGGCGGCGGGCCCCCGGCAGGACTCGACGGCGGCACCGCAGCCGACGACGGCCGCGGGCGGCCCGGGCGGTGAGGAGCCCCGGGCCGCACGCCGGGCCGCCGGCATCGGTTACTCGCTCACCGTGCTGGGGACCCTGCTCACGGTGGCCGGGGTGGTCCTGCGGGCCCTGGAGGTGCACCGCTGGCCGCTCGGCAACATGTACGAGTTCTCTGTCGTCGGCTCGATGTTCGTCCTCGTCACCTACACCGTCTGGGCCACCCGCCGCGACCTGCGCTGGCTCGGCCTCTTCGTCGTCGGCCCGGTCCTGCTCAACCTCGGCCTGGCGATCACGGTCTGGTACACCGACGCCTCCGAGCTGATGCCGTCGCTGCGCTCGGTGTGGCTGGCCATCCACGTCACCGTGGCCACGCTGTCGGTGGCGGTCTTCACCATCGGCTTCTCGCTCGGGATCCTCTACCTCGTCCAGGACCGGCTCGAGGTGTCCGGCCGCCCCGCCACCTTCATGTCCCGGCTGCCGTCGGCGCGGGCGCTCGAGCGGATGTCCTACGGCGTGCACATCGTCGCATTCCCGCTGTGGACCTTCACCGTCATCGCCGGCGCCATCTGGGCCCGGCAGGCGTGGGGCTCGTACTGGAACTGGGACCCCAAGGAGGTGTGGAGCTTCGTCATCTGGGTCGTCTACGCCGCCTACCTCCACGGCCGGGCGACCACCGGGTGGCGGCGGCAGAACGCGACCTGGATCGCGATCGCCGGCTACGCCTGCGTCATCCTCAACTTCGCCGTCGTCAACGTCTTCTTCGTCGGCCAGCACTCGTACTCGGGACTGTAGATGCTCCGGTACATCGTCCTGCGGGTCCTCGTCTTCCTCGCCTCGCTCGCCCTGCTCTGGCTGCTCGGACTGCGCGGTCAGGACCGGCTGCTCCTCCTCGTCGTCGGGGCGGCCCTGCTGTCCATGGTCGTCTCCCTCGTCGCGCTGCGCCGCTTCCGCGAGGACACCTCGGCCCGGATCGCCCAGCGCCTGGAGCACCGCGCCGAGGGCCGGCGTGACCGGCCGCGGCACGCCGGCGCCGACGAGGACGCCGAGGACGCCGAGGTGGCCCGTCGGACCTCGCCCACGGGCCGGGACGAGGCGGAGGAGGGCGGCGACTTCCGCTGACTGTGAGGATCGACAGCGCAGCCTGATGGTGCTGGGCTGTGGTCGACCGCCTCGGACGTGACTCATCCACTGACTGGCCGTGGTGCCTTTGCCGGACTTGTCCGTCCGGGGTGGTCGGTCCCGGCCCGGTCGGAGTGTGACTGGCCTGATCAGGAGCTTGACCGCCGGCGTTCACGGCGTCGGCGTGTCCCGTCACAGTCCTGCCGTGACTCCTCCCGGACCGGACCCTTCGTCCGCTCCAGAGCTTGGGAGGAACGCAATGAACAGTCTGTCCGAGATCGTCGAGGTCGTCATCGGGGTCGACACGCACGTCGAGACCCACACCGCCGCGGTGGTTGACGCCCGTACCGGCGCGGTGCTCGAGGAGCTGACCGTGCCCACCACGCCGCAGGGTTACCAAGAGCTGGTCGACCTGGCTGATGGGCACAGCTCGTTGCGGGTGTGGGCCATCGAGGGCACCGGCGGTCATGGCGCCGGCTTGGCTCGACACCTGGCCCGCGGGGAAGAGGTCGTGGTCGAGCTGGACCGCCCCGAACGCGCCAAGCGGCGTCACGGGGCGAAGTCCGACCCGTTGGACGCGGTGCGCGCCGCCCGCGAGGCGTTGGCCCGCCCGAAGCTGGGTACCCCACGCGCTGGTGGTGATCGTCAGGCCCTGTCGGTGCTGCTGGCCGCGCGCCGCTCCGCAGTGGATGCCTCCACCGTCGCCCAGCGGCAGCTGTTCTCGCTGGTCATCGCCGCCCCAGAGCACCTACGGGTCAGGCTGCGTGGGCGCAAGCTGCCCGAGATGGTCAAGATCGCCGCCCGGCTGCGGGTCCAGCCCGGGTGGGGACCGAGTCGGCCACCACCGCGGTCACGCTGCGAACCTTGGCCCGCCGCTCCTTGGCCCTGACCGCCGAGGCGGCCGAGCTGGAGAAGCAGATCCTGGCGATCGTGCGCGCTTGGCGCCCGGACCTGCTCGACCAGTTCGGCGTCGGACCGATCGTGGCCGCGACCGTGCTGTGTGCCTGGTCCCACCCCGGCCGGGTCCGCTCCGAGGCCGCGTTCGCGATGCTCGCCGGCGCTGCCCCGATCCCTGCGAACAGCGGCCAGGTCACCACCAGGTACCGCCTCAACCGCTACGGAGACCGACAGCTCAACCGGGCCCTGCACGTCGTCGTGCTGTCCAGACAGCGCTACCACGCACCGACCAAGGCCTACACCGAGCGGCGGACCACCAACGGCAAGACTCCCAGAGACATCCGCCGCTGCCTCAAGCGCTACATCGCCCGAGACCTGTACCGACTCCTCGAACACGGCCCCTCACCGGCTTGACCAACCATAGGAGCGTCCGGCGGGTCGCTCCGGCGGGCCCGGTGACCGGCGGTCAGCGGGCGCCGACGGCGACGCCGACGAGGACGAGGACGGCGTAGGCCACCTCGTAGAGCCCGGTCGCGGCGAGCACCGGGACCAGGCCGGCCCCGGTCGTGCCCGCCCGCACCACCTGGAGCGAGCGCGAGGCCACCGGCAGGGAGAGCATCGCGAGCAGGACCCAGGGCTCCCAGAAGGCCATCCCCGCCAGGGTCGCGACCGACGCCCCGACGAGCTCGGTGTACAGCTGACGGGTGCGCGAGTCGCCGAGCCGGACGGCCAGGGTGCGCTTGCCATGCCCGGTGTCGGTGGGGATGTCGCGCAGGTTGTTCGCGACGAGGATGGCCGAGGCGATCGCCCCCACGCCGACGGCGCCGAGGAGCCCGAACCAGGACACGGCCCCGCTCTGGGTGTACTCGGTGCCGAGGGTGGCCATCAGGCCGAAGAACACGAAGACGTAGACCTCGCCCAGGCCCCGGTAGCCGTACGGGTTGTCGCCGCCGGTGTAGCGCCACGCGGCGACGACGGCCAGCCCGCCCAGGGGGAGCATCACCCACGCCTGGGACAGGGCGACCAGGGTCAGGCCGACCACCCCGGCGGCGGCGAAGGCCAGGACGGCGGCGAGCCGGACGTGGGAGGGCACGGCGAGCCGCTGGCCGACGAGACGGACCGGCCCGGCGCGCACCTCGTCGGTGCCGCGGACACCGTCGGAGTAGTCGTTGGCGTAGTTGACCCCCACCTGGAGCGCCAGGGCGACGAGGAGGGCGAGGAGTGCCAGCGCGGCGTCGCCGGCGCCGACCCGCACCGCAGCGGCCGTCCCGAGGACGACCGGTGCGACGGCGGCAGGCAGGGTGCGGGGACGCGCGCCCGCGACCCACTGGGAGAGGGTGGCCATCGTGGGGTCAGAGGCCCCGCAGGAAGTCAGGGTCGTCGTCCGGGCCGCGGGGGCGCTCGGGGTCAGCCGCGTGCTGGGGGTCCCCCGGCCGCCGATTTGGGGAGGCGAGCGGACCCGGCTGCCGCTCCGGGCGCCCGGCCACCAGCCACATGATCGGCCCGATGACCGGGAAGAGGATGACGAGGAGCAGCCAGGCCATCTTCGGCAGGTTGCGCACCTCCTCCTCGGGGGTCTGCACCGCGTCCACCGCGCAGTACACCGTCAGCGCGAGGCTGAGCAGGACCGGCAGGTAGCGGAGCACCCCTCCATCATCCCACGTCGAAGAGTGCGGCCACGGCGCGCCGGTCCGGCTTGCCGGGCCCCCGCAGCGGCACCGACGGGACGGTGAGCACCCGCTGCGGGAGGGCGTGGTCGGGAAGGATGCCGCGCAGCCGGGCCCGGACCTGGGCGAGCGTGGGGTCGTGGTCGACGGCGCCCGGGTCGAGGACGAGGAGCGCGCTCACCGCCTCGCCCCACTCGGGGTGCGGGGTGCCGACGACGACGACCTCGCGGACCCCGGGGACGTGCTCGAGCACGGCCTCCTCGACGAGGCGGGGTGCGACCTTCAGCCCGCCCGTGGTGACGAGGTCGTCGAGGCGACCGTCGACGTGCAGGCGCCCGTCGGCGTCGAGCCGGCCGGCGTCGTCGGTGCGGAACCACCGGGTGCCGGTCTCGTCGAGGCCGAAGGCGGCGTGGCTGAGGTCCGGGCGACCGAGGTAGCCGTGGGCGATCGTCGCCCCGCCGAGCAGCACGCGACCCTCGGCGTCGACGGTCACCTCGGTGCCCGGCAACGGCCGCCCGTCGTAGACGCAGCCGCCGGCCGACTCGCTCATCCCGTACGTCGCGACGACGACGACGCCGGCGCGCCGGGCCCGGGCGCGCAGCGTCGGGTCGAGGGCCGCCCCGCCGACGAGGACGCCGTCGTAGGAGCGCAGGGCCTCGGCCCCGACGGGGTCGGCGACGAGGCGCACGAGCTGGGTGGGCACGAGGGCGGTGTAGCGGCGCGGGCCCGCGCCGAGGGCGGCCGTGGCGGCGGCGAAGGCGCGCCCGGTGAACCCGCCGGAGAGGTCCATGACGACCGGGTCGACGCCGGCGAGGAGGGACCGCACGAGCACCTGGAGTCCGGCGACGTGGTGCGCCGGCAGCGCCAGCATCCACCGGCCGGGACCGCCGAGCCGACCTTGGGTCCCCTGCGCACTCGCGGTGAGCGCGCCGGTGCCCAGCAGGGCCCGCTTCGCCATCCCGGTCGAGCCGGAGGTGCCGATGGCGACCGCGAGGTCGTGGGGCAGCGGGTCGGGGGTGCGGGGTACCAACGGGGCCGGGACGGCGGCGCTGTACGGCAGCACCGGGTGACCGCCGGCCAGGGCGGCGGCGAGGCGGGGGAGGATGCCCAGCGCGTCGGGGCCGGCCGGCACCGGGAGCGGCTCGACGTCCATGGACCCACTCTAGGAGCGTGCCCGGGGCGGCCGGCGTGGGCCCGGGGTGGCCGATCCGTGGCATCCGGAGGACCATGGGGGCGGGCAGGAGGTCGGTCATGGACGCAGCGTTCGGCACGTACCTGGAGCGGGTCAGGGCCCACCGGGCCGAGCTGGGGGACTCGATGGCCGCGCTCGGCGACGCCCTGACCACCGATGACGTCCCCCGGGACCTCTGGCGGGGGCGGTTCCGTGCGGCCCTCACCGAGCTGGCGCACGACCTGCGCGAGCACGTCGAGCTCACCGAGGCCCCGGACGGCCTCTACGCGGCGCTGCGTGCGGAGATGCCGAGGCTCGGGGCCGGGGTGGACACCCAGCTCGCCGAGCACCGGGAGATGCTCGCCGAGGTCGACCGGCTGCTCGCCGAGCGCGACGAGGGGCTCGCCGACGACGAGGCGGTGGAGGCGCACCGGAGCGCGGTGGCGGCCCTCCTCGAGCGGCTCGGCGCCCACCGCCGCCGGGGGTCGATGCTGATCCACGAGGCCTGGGACGTCGACCTCGGCGGCTCCGGCTGACCGCCGCGGGCGTACGTCCTCAGGTGCTCGTCAGGGCCGTGACCGCGACGACGACGGTCGCCACCAGCTCGCCGATGCCGACCGCCCTCGGCGACAGCGGCCGCAGCGGGACCACGCCGGCACGCACGGTGAGGAGGGCGAAGACGACGAGGACCGGCCAGGACACCCAGGCCATGGCCACCGTGGCCGCCGCGTGGAAGCCCACCGACAGCCACCGGTACCGGGCGTTGCCGCGCTCGCGGATCATCGTCTTGACGTAGAGGACGGTCCCGGCGAAGTACGCGGCGAGCACCCCGGCGAGCAGCCACGCCCGCCCCCAGTCGGTGCCTCCGCCGGCGTCATAGGCCACCAGGGTCATCAGCGAGCTCCCGGTGCTGGTCGACAGCCCGCTCCACAGCGACCGGTCGTCGCGGCGGGCACTGGCGACCAGCCCGACCCCGAGCGGAGCGAGGAACAACGGCGCCCACCGCAGCAGCGAGCCGTCGAGGGCCAGGACGACCACCCCGAGGGCCGCCGCGACGGCCGTGGACGCGAGCACCGGCGGCCGGTAGCGCGGCTTGCGGCGGGACCGCAGCCACAGCCCGGTCGAGAAGAACGCGACGTACCCGGCGAACCAGAACGCGGCGAGCGGCAGGTGCACCCAGCGCGGGGCGGTGGCGAGGATGCCGACGAGCAGCGGCGTCGCGAGCATCGCCCAGGCACCGTGCTGGTTCGGCACCCAGCGGGGGCCGCGGCCTCGGGCCACCGGGCGCTCAGAAGTACCAGGGGAAGGGCGACCAGTCGGGGTCGCGCTTCTCCAGGAACTGGTCCCGCCCCTCGACCGCCTCGTCGGTCATGTAGGCGAGCCGGGTCGCCTCGCCGGCGAAGACCTGCTGGCCCATCAGCCCGTCGTCGACGAGGTTGAACGCGAACTTCAGCATCCGCTGCGCCTGGGGGCTCTTGGCCATCACCTCACGGGCCACCTCGAGCGCGGTCTCCTCGAGCCGGGCGTGGTCGGCGACGAGGTTGACCGCCCCCATCCGGTGCATGTCCTCGGCCGAGTAGGTGCGCCCGAGGAAGAAGATCTCGCGGGCGAACTTCTGGCCGACCATCCTCGCGAGGTAGGCGCTGCCGTAGCCGCCGTCGAAGCTGCCGACGTCGGCGTCGGTCTGCTTGAACCGGGCGTGCTCTCGGCTGGCGAGCGTCAGGTCGCAGACCACGTGCAGGCTGTGCCCCCCGCCGGCCGCCCAGCCGCCGACGACCGCGACGACGATCTTGGGCATCGTGCGGATGAGGCGCTGCACCTCGAGGATGTGGAGGCGCCCGCCCTCGGCCTTGACGCGCCGCTCGTCGACGGTGTCGGCGCTCTCGCCGGCCGCGTACTGGTAGCCCGAGCGCCCGCGGATGCGCTGGTCGCCACCGGAGCAGAAGGCCCACTTCCCGGCCGACCCGGTGCCGGCCGGCCCGGGGCCGTTCCCGGTGAGCAGGACCACCCCGACGTCCGGGGTGCGGCGGGCGTGGTCGAGGACCCGGTACAGCTCGTCGACGGTGTGCGGACGGAAGGCGTTGAGGACCTCGGGGCGGTCGAAGGCGACCCGCACGCAGCCGAGCCCGACCGCCCGGTGGTAGCTGACGTCGGTGAGGTCCTCGAACCCGTCGACCTGCCCCCAGGCCGATCCGTCGAACGTCTCGCTGACACCCTCGATCGCGCTCACGGCGGCAAGGCTATCCGGGGCCGGGAGGTCCTACGGTGTGGGCATGGACGCGCCCGGCCTCGAGGAGCTGCTCGGCACGTTGCGGGTCGTCGCGCTGCCGATGCGCGTGCGGTTCCGCGGGCTGGCCGTGCGCGAGGCCGCGCTGCTCGAGGGTCCGGCGGGCTGGGGGGAGTTCGCGCCCTTCCCCGAGTACGCCCCGCCGGAGGCCGCGCGCTGGCTCGCCGCGGCGGTCGAGTCGGCGTGGCAGGACTGGCCCGAACCGGTGCGCGACTCGGTGCCGGTCAACGCCACGGTCCCGGCGGTGGGGCCGGCCGACGTGCCGGGGGTGCTCGCCCGGTTCCACGGCTGCACGACGGCCAAGGTCAAGGTCGCCGAGCCCGGTCAGGCGCTGGCGGACGACCTCGACCGGGTCAGCGCGGTCCGCGAGGTCCTCGGGCCCTCCGGGCGGGTGCGGGTCGACGCCAACGGCGGGTGGGGCGTGCGGGAGGCGGCCGACGCGCTGGCCCGGCTCGCGCGGGCCCGGCTGGAGTACGCCGAGCAGCCCTGTGCCACCGTCGAGGAGCTGCGCGACCTGCGGGTGCTGCTCGCCCGCCGTGGCGTGGACGTCCTCGTCGCCGCCGACGAGTCGATCCGCCGGGCGGAGGACCCGCTGCGGGTGCGCGACCTCGCCGCGGCCGACATCGTCGTCGTCAAGGTGGCCCCACTGGGGGGAGTGCGCCGGGCCCTCGACGTCGTCGCGCAGTGCGGGCTCCCGGCCGTGGTCTCCTCGGCGATCGACACCTCGGTCGGCACCGCCGCCGGGGTCGCCCTGGCCGCCGCGCTGCCACGGCTGGAGCACGCCTGCGGGCTGGGGACGGTCGCCCTGCTCGGTGGCGACGTGGCCACTGCCTCGCTGCTGCCCACCGGAGGCGCGCTGCCGGTGGGCCGGGTCGACGCCGACCCTGACCTGCTCGACCGCTGGGCGGCGCCGGCGGACCGCGCGGGATGGTGGCGGGACCGGGTGGCCGCCTGCCACGCCGCCCTGACCCGGGAGGAGCGAGCGTGAACGGCCCCGACCGACTCCTCGACGACGGCTCGGCCCACCCCGTCCGCCGGGCCTGGGTCTTCCTCGACACCCCGCGCACCGATGCCGACCACTCGTGGCGGTTCTGGGCGGCGGTCACCGGGAGCAGGGTCGTCGCCTCCCCGGGTGGGGCCGACGAGGAGTCCGCCACGCTGGTCCCGGAGCGCGGAGGCGCGTGGGTCAGGCTCCGGGCCGTCGGGGAGGGCGGCGGCGGGGTCCACCTCGACCTCGACGTCGACGACGTGCACGCGACGACACAGCGGGCCGAGTCGCTCGGCGCGGGGCGGGTCGGCGGCATCGGCCGCACCGCGGTGCTGCTCCGCTCCCCCGGAGGCTTCCCGTTCTGCCTCACGACGTGGCACGGGCTGGCCGGGCAGGTGCCGCGGGGCCTGCCCGGCGTCCTCGACCAGCTCTGCCTCGACGTCCCCGGGTCCCGGTGGGAGTCCGAGGGCAGGTTCTGGGAGTTGCTGACCGGGTGGGAGCTCCGGGACTCCGACGAGCGGGGCTTCGCGTCCTTGCTCCGCCCGCCGGACATCCCGCTCCGGGTCCTCCTCCAGCGCCTCGACGAGGAGGAGGGGCCGGTCCGGGGCCACGTCGACCTCGCCTGCGTCGACCGGGCCGCCGAGACGGCGCGGCACGCCGCGGCCGGGGCCGTGGTCCTCGCCGAGCACCCCGCCTGGACCGTGATGAG
This sequence comes from uncultured Actinomycetota bacterium, assembly GCA_963772645.1. Taxonomy (GTDB): domain Bacteria; phylum Actinomycetota; class Actinomycetes; order Actinomycetales; family Dermatophilaceae; genus DASSQJ01. The sequence goes on along the minus strand of CAVYYD010000010.1, from coordinate 373,153 downwards.
CGACCCCGTCGGGCGCGTCTACTGCCTCACCGACCGCAGGCCGGCACCACCACGGCCCGGCTGACCCACAACCACCGGCCGGCGGTCCGCCGCGACGGAGTGCATCCAGGAACCCCCCGAGAACGGAACTGTCGAGCATGAGCGACCTTCCCCTGCAGCTGGCCACCCGATCCGTCGACGTCCCCGACCGGACCGCCCGCTCGCTGCGCGTCTTCAACGCGGTCATGGGGGTGCTCCACCTGCTCTCCGGCTTGGCCATGGTGGTCCTGAGCACCGACTTCACCCTGCCGGTGTCGGCGTTCGCGCTGATGGGGCCGCCGGGAACGCCCCTGTCCGAGGGGGTGCTCGACGGGGTCGTGGACGTGCCGCTGGCGTGGGCCGTCGCCTCGTTCCTCTTCCTCTCCGCGTTCTTCCACTTCCTCATCGCCTCGCCGTGGGGCTTCCCCCGCTACGTCGCCGAGCTCGAGCGCGGCCGGAACCGGTTCCGCTGGGTCGAGTACGCGCTGTCCTCGACCCTGATGATCGTCCTCATCGCCCTGATCACCGGGATCACCGACCTCGCCGCCCTCGTCGGGCTGGGCTTCGCGAACATCGCGATGATCCTCTTCGGCTGGCTCATGGAGATGACGAACAACGGCCTGATGCACGGCGCCGCTGCCCGGCCCTCGCGCGGGGCCCGGGCCTGGTGGACGCCTTTCTGGTTCGGCTGCGTCGCCGGGATCGGCCCGTGGGTGGCCATCGGGGCCTACCTGGCGGTCACCATCTCCTCCGCCGACGGGGCCGGCCCCCCCGGCTTCGTGTGGGGCATCATCGTCAGCCTGTTCGTGCTGTTCAACACGTTCGCGGTCAACCAGTGGCTGCAGTACCGGCAGGTCGGCCGCTGGAAGGACTACCTCTTCGGGGAGCGGCAGTACGTCATCCTCAGCCTCGTCGCGAAGTCGGTCCTCGCCTGGCAGGTCTTCGCCAACACCCTGATCCCCAGCTGAGCCGCCCCACCGCCGGGCTCACAGCGGCAGTCCGAGGAGGGCGTTCTCGACGACCTCGGCGAGCGCCGGGTGGATCCAGTACTGCCCGCGGGCCACGTCGTGGGCGTGCTGGCCGAAGCTCGCCGCCTGGACCAGCGGCTGGATGATGCTCGAGGCCTGCGGCCCGATGCAGTGCGCGGCGAGGATGCGCCCGGAGAGGTCGGCGTGCACGGTGAGGAACCCGGTCGTGTCCTCCAGCGCCCAGCCGTAGGCGACGTCGCCGACCGCCTGGACCGCGCTGACGTAGCGGGTGCCGGCCTCGTCGAGCTCGCGGGAGGTCGGGCCGAACGAGGCCACCTGCGGGTGGCCGAAGACCGCGTGCGGCACCGGCCGGCCGTCGCGGCGCGCGGGCGGACCGGGGATGCGGCCGAGGTCGACCGCCAGGTTGTGCGCGACGAGCCGGGCCTCGCCGTTCGCGACGTGCTTGAGCTGGTGGCGGCTCGCGACGTCACCGAGGGCCCAGACCCCCGGCACCGAGGTGCGCTGCTCCGCGTCGGTGACCAGGCGCCCGTCCGGATGCGTGGCCAGGCCGCCGGCCGCGGCATCGACGAGGTCGGTGTTCGGGCGGCGCCCGACCGCGAGGAGCACCGCCTCGGCCTCGACGTGGGAGGGCCCCTCGGGACCCTCGGTGTGCAGCCGCCACACGCCGGCGACGTGCTCGGCCCGGGTGACCGTGGTGCCCAGGCGCAGGTCGTGGCGCCGGCGGGCGACCTCGGTGTACCGGCGGGAGACCTCGACCTCCTCGCGGCCGAGCAGCGCCCCGGACCGCTGGACCACCGTGACGTGCACGCCGAACGCGGAGAACACGTGGGCCATCTCGCAGGCGACGAAGCCGCCGCCGACGACGGCCATCCGCGGGGGCAGCGCGTCCATCCGCATCACCGTGTCGGAGGTGTGGACGCCACGGTCGGGGTCGGGGCCGCGCAGGCCGTCGACGTCGAGCCCGACGGCGCGGCTGCCGACGGCGACGACGACGCGGTCGGCGGTGAGCTCCTCCCCGGTGTCGAGGGCGAGCCGGCGCTCGGCGACGAAGTGCGCGCGGGTGCGGTGCAGGGTGACCTCGCCCTGGTGGCGGCGGTGCTCCTCGCCGTCCCGGGAGATCGGGTCGATGCGGCCGAAGATGCGGTCGCGGATGGCGCGCCAGTCGACGGCCGGTGGGCCGAAGATGACCCCGAGGCGTGCCGAGTCGGCGGCCTCGCGAACCCGGTCGGCCGGCAGGACGAACATCTTCGTCGGGATGCAGCCCACGTTGAGGCAGGTGCCCCCGAAGGTGCCCCGCTCGACGAGCCCGACGTCGAGCCCGGCGAGGTCCTCGGTGAGCACCGAGTTGCCCGAGCCGCTGCCGACGATGACGAGGTCGTGGTGGGGCATGGCCGTCAGCGTAGGTGTCGGGTGTGCTCGACGGGTGTCGACGGGCCGCCCCGGCGAGCGTCGACGGGCAGCCCCGGCGAGCATCGAGCGGGCCGCTCCGGCGCCGGTCCCGGGCGGCGTGGTGTCCACAGGTGGTCCCCTCGCCGGGATGGGTCCACAGGTGCCCCCCGGACGCTTCCGCGCCCGGGCCGCGCGCGGTGGAGTGGGGGAACAGCGCGGCCACGAGAGGGGGAGCCATGCACGATGCGGCGGAGGAGCTCGACCGGTTGGCGGTGCGGGCGCTGGCCGCCCGGGAGGCGGTCGAGGCCCACCGCACCGCACTGGGTCGGTACGCCCTCGTGTGGTGGTCGGGGGAGGCGGCGGAGCGCTACTGGGCGCACGTCGAGGCGCGCGGGGCCGCCCTCGCGCAGTGCGCCGACGGCCTCGACGTGCTCGCCGACGCCGCCTCGGGCCTGGCGCTCCTGGTGCGCGCCGAGACCGGGCTGCTGGGCTCGCTGGGGGTGGCCGCGTGAGCCGGGTGGGGGTCAGGTCCGAGGCGCTCGCCGCGGCCGCTCGGCGCTGCGACACCAGTGCGGAGGGGCTGCGGGTGGAGGCCCTGGCCGTCCTGGTCGCCCTCCGGCGCTGCCGGCCGCCGCCGGGGGCCGGCGGGTTGGCCGTGCTCCCGCGGTGGGTGGCCCTCGAGGCCCGGGGGGTCGCGGCCGCCGGGCCGGGCGGACTGCTCGGCGCCGCCGCCGGCCTCGAGCTGCTCGCGGTGCGGCTACGGGCCGCCGGTCGGCTCTATCAGGGGGTCGAGGCCGGGGTGGCGGCGGTGATGCGGTCGGTCTCCGGCGCGGCCGACCTCGCCGCCGGCGGCGGCTGGCTCACCGATGCGCGGGCCACGCCGTCGGTCCGGGCCGTGGCCCCGCGGTGGACCGGAGCGTCCTTCGGCTCGCCGGCCGACCTCGTGGCCGCCGGGGAGGGCCTCGACGGCGGTCGGGTACGGGTGGTCGAGGTGGCCTGCGGTACCGGGGGCTCGGCCTGGGTCGTCGTCGTGCCCGGGACGCAGCGGTGGAGCCCGCGGGCCGGACCCGACCCCTTCGACCTCACCACCGACGTGCGGGCGGTCACCGGGGGCGAGGTCACCCTGGCGGCGGCCGGGGTGGCGGCGGCGCTCGACCGGGCGCGGGCGGCCTCGGGCCGGGCGGCGCCCGACGACCCGGTCCTCCTCGTCGGGCACAGCCAGGGCGGCATCCTCGCCGCGGGGCTCGCGGCCGACCCCGGCTTCGCGCGCCGGCACCACGTCACCCACGTCCTCACCACCGGAGCTCCGGTCGGTCTCTTCCCGGTGCCGGCCACGGTGCGGGTGCTCTCGGTCGAGCACCGCGACGACCCGGTGCCCGGGCTCGACCTGACGCCGAACCCGTCGCGGCCCTCGTGGGTCACGGTGCGTGCGGGCGAGGGCCCCGCCCTCGACGTGCGGCGGCACGCGCTCGCGCAGTACGTGAGCACCACCGCGGCGGCCGCCGCCGCGTCACCGGGTGCCGTGCCGGGCGTCGCCGCCTGGCGGTCCTCGGCCGGCGCGTTCCTCGGCCGGCCCGTGCGCTCGGTCACCGAGGTCGTGCTCGAGAGGGGGTGGCAGAATCCACGCCCGTGAACCCCTCCACGGCGCTCGCGACCGTGCTCGTCGACGAGCTCGTCCGCGGCGGCGTCCGCGAGGCGGTGCTCGCGCCGGGCTCGCGGTCGGCGCCGCTGGCGTACGCACTGGTGCAGGCCGAGGCCGCGGGGCGCCTGCGCCTGCACGTCCGGGTCGACGAGCGGTCGGCCGGGTTCCTGGCCCTGGGCCTGTCCACCGGGTCGGGCGGTGCGCCGGTCTGCGTCGTCACGACGTCCGGGACCGCGGTCGCGAACCTGCACCCGGCGGTGCTCGAGGCCCACCATGCAGGGGTGCCCCTGGTCGTCCTCTCGGCCGACCGGCCGCACGAGCTGTGGGGGACCGGTGCCAACCAGACGACCACACAGCCCGGCATCTTCGGCGGTGCCACCCGGTTCGAGGGCGAGCTGCCCGCGCCGGAGCAGCGCGCCGGGCAGGTGGCGGTGTGGCGCTCGACGGTCTGCCGCGCCCTCGCCGCCGCCGGTGGGCGGCTGGCCGGTCTGCCGGGCCCGGTGCACCTGGACGTCGCCTTCCGCGACCCGTTGGTCCCCGACGTCGACGGCGGCGCCGGTCCCTGGCCGGAGCCGCTCGACGGCCGGGCGCAGGGCCGGCCCTGGGTGGAGCTCGACGGCGGGCCGCCGCCGGCACGGTCCGGAGCCGCCGCCGGGTCCGCCGGGCCGGTCGGGCCGACGCCGCGCACCCTCGTCGTCGTCGGCGACCTGCCGTGGTGGGTCGACGGCACCGACGCCGCGCGCTGGGCCGCTCGCCGGGGCCACCCCCTGGTCGCCGAGCCGTTCGGCCCGCGCGCGGTCCGCCGGGCCGCCGTCCCGCACGGGTCCCTGCTCCTGACCGCCACCGACTGGCTCGACGCGCACGCCCCCGAGCGCGTCGTCGTCGTCGGGCGACCCACCCTGGCGCGCGAGGTCGGGGCGCTCCTGCGCCGGCCCGGGCTCGTCGTCGAGTGCGTCGCGGCCGGGGGCGCGTGGCCCGACCCGTCGCACGTCGTGAGCAGGGTCCACCCCTGGGCCGCGCTCGCCGCCGACGCGCCGGACGGCCGCGCCGACGGGCTCGAGCCCGGCGCCGGCCCGGCGCCGGAGGACGCCTCCTGGGCCGAGGCCTGGCACCACGCCGGTCGCCGGCTCGCCGAGGCCGTGCCGAGCGGCCTGGCGTGGCCCACCGGTGCCGCGGTCGCCGCCGCACTCGCGCGCGCGTTGCCCACCGACGCCACCGTCGTCGTCGGCAGCTCCAACCCGGTGCGCGACCTCGACCTCGCCGCGCCCGGCCCGGTCGGCGGCCGCCTCCATGCCAACCGCGGGCTCGCCGGCATCGACGGGCTCGTGTCGACCGCGGCCGGCGTCGCGCTCGGCTCCGGCGGGCCGACCTGGGCGGTCCTGGGCGACCTGACCTTCCTGCACGACGCCAACGGGCTGCTCACCGGTCCCCACGAGCCCTGCCCCGACCTGACCCTCGTCGTCGTCAACGACGACGGCGGCGGGATCTTCACGACGCTCGAGCCAGGCGAGCCCGACCGGGCGGCGCACTTCGAGCGTGTCTTCGGCACCCCCACCGGCACCGACCTCGCGGCCCTCTGTCGGGCCCACGGCATCCGACACGACCTCGTCGCGTCCCCGGAGGGCCTCGAGCGCCTCGTGGCCCAGCGGCCGCACGGGGTCCGGGTCCTCGAGGTACGCGTCGACCGGTCGACCCACCGGCAGGCTCGCGCCGAGCTGCGAGCGCTCGCCGCTCGGGTCCTCAGAACATGAGTGCCGCGCCCGGGGCGCGGTCGGTGGCCAGCCCGCGGCCCAGGGCCGCGACCGCGCCGGGAGCTCGCTCCTCGACGAGCCCCTGGCGGGCCATCGACCCGATCGACCGGCCACCGAGGTAGGCCGAACCGAGCACCTGGACCGGCAGCCGCACGTCGGCCTCGCCGGTCGACGGCTGGCAGGTCGCGACGCCCCCTGACGCACGGACCCGCCACCGCCCCGCGTTCCACGGGCACGTCCCGTCCTCGACCTCGAGGACGAGGTCGAGGTCCTCGGACCACCCCCGGGCGGTGAGCGCCGCCGGCACGTCGACGAGCCGGAGCCACAACGCGTCGCGGACCCTGGCGGTGACGGCCCGCGGCCCGCCGAGCCACCAGATGACCTCGTCCTCCAGCGAGGCGGCCAGCAGGGCGACGGAGCCGATGAGGTCGAAGCCGACGAGCCGGCGCAGCAGCGCCAGCCGGGCCGCGGGGTCGGCGGCGACGAGCTCGCCGCACTCGAGCCTGCCCTGTGGCCGCGCGGACTCCCAGCGCTGGGTCCGGCGCAGCAGGGCGTAGCCGACGTCGGCGCCGTCCCGCTGCGCGATGAGGGCCCGGGCCGGTTCGCTCCCGCGCTCGGCCCGCGGGTCCGGGCGGAAGCGGCGGCGGTGGTGCGCCGGGGTCAGCGCGACCTGGCCGACGTCCGCGGCCGCCGCGGCGTGCTGCATCGCGCGGCATCGCTCGGCGGTCTCGTCCCCGACCGCGGTCACCAGGACGGTGCGGATCCCGGTCGTGTCGACCCCCGGTGCGGTGACCTCCGCCCCGCCGGGGACCTCGAGGACGGCCGTGAAGGACGCCTGGCCGTAGCCGAACCGCCCGTAGATCCCCACCTCGGAGGCGTGCAGGCCGCCGATCGCGACCCCTCGCTCGCGCAGGTCGGCGAGGTGGTGGCGCACCATCGCCCGCAGCACCCCGCAGCGGCGGTGGTCCGGGTGCACCCCCACCCAGGTCAGGCCGGCGCACGGAACCTGCACCGGCCCGGCCCCGGGCCCGGGCACGGTGAGCAGGTGGTCGAAGGACGCGTAGATGCCGGCGAACGGCGGCCGGCCGGTGTGCGTCGCCGCGAAGGCACGGTCGAGGTCGAGGGCGCCGCTCGGGTCCTCGTCGCCGGGGTCGCGCTCGTCGAACCAGGTCAGCTCGTCGACCTCCTCGAACGCGGCCTTCGTCTCGGGGGTGACCCGCACCACCTGCCAGTCGGTCTGCTCGCCCATGGCCGCCATCGAACCCGACGCCCCGGCGCGAGGGCCAGCGGATATCGCCGTGTCGAGGCGGATTCGGTGGGAGCGGGCCCGGCTTGCGAGAATCACCCCGTGTCCACCTCCCTGCGCACCGACGTCCTCGTGGTCGGCGCCGGCCCGGCCGGCTCGGCGGCCGCCGCCTGGGCGGCGCGCGACGGCCGGGACGTCGTCCTCGCCGACGCCGCCACCTTCCCGCGCGACAAGACGTGCGGGGACGGCCTCACTCCTCGGGCGATCGCCGAGCTCGACCGGCTCGGCCTCGGGGACTGGGTGCGCGGTCACACCGTGAACCGGGGTCTGCGGGCCCACGGCTTCGGCCAGACCCTCCACCTGCCCTGGCCCGGGGGCTCCCTGCCCGACCACGGCTCGGCCGTCCCGCGCACCGAGCTCGACGACGGCATCCGCACCGCCGCCCTGAAGTCCGGGGCCACCGGGATCGAGGGCGCCAAGGCGGTCGACGCGACCCTCCAGGGCGGCCGTGTCCGTTCCGTCACCTTCCGCCGCGGCGAGGAGACCTTCGACATCGCCTGCGAGCGCCTCGTCGTCGCCGACGGCGTGCGATCCGGCCTGGGCAAGGTGCTGGGCCGTGAGTGGCACCAGGACACCGTCTACGCCGTCGCGGGCCGCTGCTACGTCGACTCCGAGCGGTCCGACGACCCGTGGATCAGCAGCCACCTGGAGCTGCGCGGCGAGCAGGGGGAGGCCCTGCCCGGGTACGGCTGGATCTTCCCGCTCGGCGGCGGGCAGGTGAACGTCGGGGTCGGCACCCTGGCCACGACGCGGCGTCCCGCGGACGTCGCGATCAAGCCGTTGATGCGCCACTACACCCAGGCCCGGCGCGCCGAGTTCGGGCTGGTCGGGCCGCAACGGCTGCCGACGAGCGCGTTGCTGCCGATGGGCGGTGCCGTGAGCAACGTCGCCGGAGCCAACTGGGCCCTCGTCGGGGACGCCGCCGCCTGCGTCAACCCGCTCAACGGCGAGGGCATCGACTACGGGCTGGAGACGGGCCGGCTCGTCGCGGCCCACCTCGACGACGACCTCGCCACCGTGTGGCCGGCGCTGCTGAGCGAGCACTACGGCGAGGCGTTCTCGATCGCCCGACGGCTCGCCGGGGTCTTCACGCTCCCGCGGATGATGTCGGCGCTCGGCCCGGTCGGGATGCGCAGCGACTGGCTCATGACCCTCGCGCTGCGCTGGATGGGCAACCTCGTCACCGACGAGGACCGCGACCGGGCCGCCCGTCTCTGGCGCTGGGCCGGCCGGCGGTCGGTCGCCGTCGACGCCCGGCCGCCCTTCACCTGAGCCGGGTCAGGCGCGGGCGGTGAGTGCGTCGCGCATCGGAACGAGCTTGGCCGAGGACTCGGCGAGTTCACCCGCCGGGTCGGACCCGGCGACGATGCCGCACCCGGCGAAGATCCGCATCCGGGAGGGCTCGTCGCGGTCGACGAGCCCGCACCGCAGCGCGATGCCCCACTCGCCGTCGCCGTCGGCGTCGATCCAGCCGACCGGCCCGGCGTAGCGGCCGCGGTCCATGTGCTCGAGCTCGGCGATGACGTCGTCGGCGGCCGCGGTCGGGGTGCCGCAGACGGCCGCCGAGGGGTGCAGCGCGGCGGCCAGGGACAGCGAGGAGGCGCGGTCCGCGAGCACCCCGGCGACGTCGGTCGCCAGGTGCATGACGTTGGAGAGGTGGAGCACGAACGGCGTCTCGGGCACGTTCATCGACGAGCAGTGCGGCGCCAGGGCGTCGGCGACCGAGCGCACCGCGTACTCGTGCTCCTCGAGGTCCTTGGAGGACCGGGCGAGGGATGCCGCGAGGGCGAGGTCGTGGGTGTCGTCGCCGGAGCGGCGGATCGTCCCGGCGAGGACCCGGGAGGTGACCAGGCCCTTCTCGCGGCGGACGAGCAGCTCCGGGGTGGCGCCGACGAGCCCGTCGACGGCGAACACCCACGTCGTGTCGTAGCGCTCGGCGAGCCGGTGCAGCAGCCACCGCACGTCGACCGCGGCCGAGGTCGTGACGCCGAGGTCGCGGGCCAGGACGACCTTGTCGAGCCGGCCGGCCGTGATCCGGTCCACGGCCTCGGCGACCGCACCGGACCACTGGGCAGGGGAGAGGGCGCCGTCGGAGAAGGCGACGTCCAGCGGTGCCTCCGGTTCCGGCTGGACCCCGACGGTGGGCTGCCGGGGCACCGAGGCCAGCACCTGCTCGGCGCTCACCGTCGTCAGCCAGGCCCGGTCGCCTCGGCGTCCCACGACGACCTCCGGCACGACGAGCGCGCCGCCCTCGGGGGAGCGGGGGGAGTAGGCGACGGAGCCGAACGCGACCGGCCCCGTTCCCGGCAGGTCGACCTCGTCCCGGACGACGGCGGACCCGACCAGCCCCCGCCACCACGCCTCGAGCTCGGCGAAGCGGTCCGGGCCGGAGGCGGTGTGGGTGGCGGCACGGCCCCAGCCGACGAGGCCCTCGCCGCGCCGCACCCACGAGCAGGCGTCCCGCGGGCCGCCGGCGGGGAGCAGGGAGAGCAGGTCGGCCGCGAGCCCGGGGTCGAGCGGGACGGTCCGGGCGACGAGGGGGGCGGCCGGTGCGTGGTGGTCCGGGCGCGCCGCGGGGAGCGAGGTCATCGGGACGCAACGATACGGCGCCCGGGGCGGCATCCCGGCGCTCGGGTGCCCAGGTGGCCGCCCCGTCGACCGGCTGGGCACCCGAGGCGATGAGCGCCCGCGGCCGGGCCGGTGCGAGGATGGCCCGCATGTCCCGAGCCTCCCTCGACAAGGACCCCCGTGACGTCGCCGCCATGTTCGACGACGTCGCGAGCCGGTACGACGTCACCAACGACATCCTCTCCCTCGGCCAGGACCGGCTCTGGCGGCGAGCGGTCGTCGAGGCCTGCGGCGCCGAGCCGGGCGAGCGCGTCCTCGACATCGCCGCGGGCACCGGCACGAGCAGCGAGCCGTTCGCCGACTCCGGCGTCGACGTCGTCCCGGCCGACTTCTCGCTCGGGATGCTGCGGGTCGGCCACCGCCGCCGCTCCGACCTGGGTTTCACCGCGGCCGACGCGATGCGGCTCCCGTTCGCCGACGAGTCCTTCGACGTCGTGACGATGAGCTTCGGGCTGCGCAACGTCGCGGACGCCGGCGTCGCCCTGCGCGAGTTCCTCCGGGTCACCCGGCCCGGGGGGCGGCTCGTCGTCTGCGAGTTCAGCCAGCCGACGAACGCCGCGTTCCGCACCCTGTACTCGCGGTACCTCATGCGCTCGCTGCCGGCGATCGCCCGGCGGGTCAGCAGCGACCCCGAGTCCTACGTCTACCTCGCCGAGTCGATCGCGGCCTGGCCGGCCCAGCGCGAGCTCGGCGAGAAGCTCGCGGCGGCCGGCTGGACCGGGGTGCAGTGGCGCAACCTCACCGGCGGCATCGTCGCGCTGCACCGCGCGACGCGCCCCCCGACGGGGGCCGGCCCGGGCCCGGGCGAGGCTGCGGTCGAGGGTTAGGCCCGCCTAAGTGCGACCCGTCGGTGGCGGCGCCTAGACTGCCCACGAATTCGTGAAGACCTTCACAAGCATCCCGAGGACCGAGTGACGACCACCCCGCCGACGTCGCGGTGCCGCCCCGGCGTGGCCACCGCGCAGGTTGAGGCGTACGTCACTCCCCCTAGGATGGCCGGGACGCACCACGCGCCCCCGCCGACCAGCGCCCACTGGCGGCCCACGAGCAGCGAAAGGGGAGTTGTCCTGCGATGAGCAACCCCTACGTCCCTCTCCTCATCCTCCTGGCGTTCGGCTTCGGCTTCGCGGCGCTGTCGGTGGGCACCAGCCTCGTCGTCGGCCCCAAGCGCTACAACCGCGCCAAGATGGAGGCCTACGAGTGCGGCATCCAGCCCACCCCCCGGGCGCAGGGCGGGGGGCGCGTCCCGGTCAAGTACTTCCTGACGGCGATGCTCTTCATCATCTTCGACATCGAGTCGGTCTTCCTCTACCCGTTCGCCGTCGCCTTCGACCAGCTCGGCCTCTTCGCGCTCGTCGAGATGGTCCTGTTCATCATCACGGTGTTCGTCGCCTACGCCTACGTGTGGAAGCGCGGCGGCCTGGAGTGGGACTGATGACCCCGACCGCCCCGGCCGTGTGCCCCGCGCGCGCGACCACCCCGTCCGTCACCACGAAGGAGGACTGAGATGGGACTCGAGGAGAAGCTGCCCGCCGGGTTCGTCCTCACGACGCTCGAGCACGTCGTCGGCTACATGCGCAAGGCCTCGATCTGGCCGGCCACCTTCGGCCTGGCCTGCTGCGCCATCGAGATGATGGCTGTCGGCACCCCCGACTACGACATCGCCCGGTTCGGGATGGAACGGTTCTCCGCCACCCCCCGCCAGGCCGACCTGATGATCGTCGCGGGCCGGGTCTCGCAGAAGATGGCCCCGGTCCTCCGCCAGGTCTACGACCAGATGCCGAACCCCAAGTGGGTCATCGCGATGGGTGTCTGCGCGAGCTCGGGCGGGATGTTCAACAACTACGCGATCGTCCAGGGCGTCGACCACATCGTCCCGGTCGACGTCTACCTGCCCGGGTGCCCGCCGCGGCCCGAGATGCTGCTCAACGCGATCATCGAGCTCCACCACCAGATCCAGGGCAGCAAGCTCGGGGTCAACCGGGTCGCCGCCGCCCGGGCCGCCGAGGAGGCCGCGCTGCGCGCGACGCCCACGTCGCAGATGGCCCCCACGCACGACCACCTGGCCCACCTCATGGCACCGACCGGGAAGAACCTCCTCGGATGAGCGACGAGACAACCACCGACGACAGCACCGTGGAGCCGGTCCCCGACAAGGAGATCGACTCGCCGCAGACCCGCACCGACGACGCCCCCGAGGACCTGCACGCCGCGCACAGCGCCAACGTCGCCCGGTGGCAGGACATCTCCGAGGAGGAGCTCGAGCCGGTCCAGGTCGGCGAGCGTCGGGGGATGTTCGGCCCGACCCGCGGGCAGGACACCTCCGGCTACGGCGGGCTGGTCACCCCCACCCTCTTCCCCGGCGCCAGCCCGCGCCCCTACGGCTCGTTCTTCGACGAGCTCGCGGACAGCCTCGGCAGCGCGCTCACCGAGGGCCCCGGCTACCACGAGGCCGTGGAGCGGGTCGTCGTCGACCGCGGCGAGCTCACCTTCTTCGTCGCCCGCGAGCACCTCCTCGCCGTGGCCCGCGCGCTGCGTGACGACCCCGCCCTGCGCTTCGAGATGTGCATGAGCGTCTCCGGGGTCCACTTCCCGGGCGAGGCCGGGCGCGAGCTGCACGCCGTCTACCACCTGATCTCGGTCACCCACGGCAGCCGGCGGGTCCGGCTCGAGGTCACCTGTCCCGACGGCGACCCGCACATCCCGTCGATCGTCGAGGTCTGGCCGGGCGCCGACTGGCACGAGCGCGAGACCTGGGACCTGTTCGGCATCATCTTCGACGGCCACCCCGCGCTCACCCGCATCCTCATGCCCGACGACTGGCCGGGCCACCCCCAGCGCAAGGACTACCCGCTCGGCGGCATCCCCGTCGAGTACAAGGGTGGCGTCGTCCCGCCGCCCGACGAGCGGAGGGCGTACAGCTGATGACGACCCACGAGCACGACACGGTCCACGACGACCCGGCCACCAGCCCGGGCCTGGACCCCTCGCTGCCCGGCGCCGACCCGTACGGCGCGTCCACCGACGACGGTGCCGGCGACGCCACCGTATTCACCGTCTCCGGCGGCGACTGGAACGACCTCGTCGACGAGGCCACCGCGCTGCACGAGGAGCGGATCGTCGTCAACATGGGTCCGCAGCACCCGTCGACGCACGGCGTGCTCCGGCTCATCCTCGAGCTCGACGGCGAGACCGTGACCGAGGCCCGCGCGGCGGTCGGGTACCTGCACACCGGCATCGAGAAGAACATGGAGTACCGCACCTGGGTGCAGGGCGTGACGTTCTGCACCCGGATGGACTACCTCATGCCGATGTTCCAGGAGACCGCCTACTGCCTCGCGGTGGAGCGGCTCCTCGGCATCACCGACCGGATCCCCGAGCGCGCCACCGTCATCCGGGTGATGATGATGGAGCTCACCCGGATCAACTCGCACCTCGTGGCGATCGGCACCGGGGGCATGGAGCTGGGCGCGACGACGGTGATGACCATCGGGTTCCGTGAGCGCGAGCGCATCCTTCGCGTCTTCGAGGCGATCACCGGGCTGCGCATGAACCACGCGTACATCCGCCCCGGCGGGGTGGCCCAGGACGTGCCCCACGGGGCCGTCGACATGGTCCGCGAGGTCGTCGCCGAGCTGCGCCGCGGCATCGGCGAGCTCGAGGCGCTGCTCAACGAGAACCCCCTGCTCAAGGGTCGCACCGTCGGCGTCGGCTACCTCGACCTCACCGGGTGCATCGCGCTCGGGATCACCGGGCCGATCCTGCGCTCCACCGGGCTCCCGCACGACCTGCGCAAGTCCGCGCCGTACTGCGGGTACGAGACCTACGACTTCGACGTCGTCACCCGCACCGGCTGCGACGCCTACGACCGGCTGCGCATCCGCATCGACGAGATGTACCAGTCGCTGGGGATCGTCGAGCAGACCCTCGACCGGCTCCAGCGCACCGAGGGCCAGCCGGTCATGGTCGAGGACAAGAAGATCGCCTGGCCGGCCCAGCTCGCCATCGGCGGCGACGGGATGGGCAACAGCCTCGACCACATCCGCGAGATCATGGGGACCTCGATGGAGGCCCTGATCCACCACTTCAAGCTCGTCACCGAGGGCTTCCGGGTCCCGCCCGGCCAGGCGTACGTCGCCGTCGAGTCCGCCAAGGGCGAGCTCGGCTGCCACGCCGTCTCCGACGGCGGCACCCGTCCGTACCGGGCGCACTTCCGCGACCCGAGCTTCAACAACCTCCAGGCCGTGGCCGCGATGTGCGAGGGCGGCCAGGTCGCCGACGTCATCGTCGCGGTGGCCTCCATCGACCCCGTCATGGGAGGTGTCGACCGCTGATGGCTGGCGACTTCGGCCTGCAGACCGCCTCCGGGCACCTCACGGTCCCCCAGGAGTCCAAGGAGCCCTACCCCGCCGACGTCGAGGCGGACCTGCGCCGCGACGCCGCCGCGGTCATGGCGCGGTACCCGCAGAAGCGGTCCGCGCTGCTGCCGCTGCTCCACCTCGTCCAGTCCGTCGACGGCTACGTCACCGGCCGCGGCATCGACCTGTGCGCGGAGCTGCTCGACCTGACCACCGCGGAGGTCTCGGGCGTCGCGACGTTCTACACCCAGTTCAAGCGTCACCCGAACGGCACCTACACCGTCGGGGTCTGCACGAACACCCTGTGCGCCGTCATGGGCGGCGACGAGATCTGGGAGGCGGTGAGCGAGCACCTCGGGGTCGGGCACGACGAGACCACCGAGGACGGCATGGTCACCCTCGAGCGGGTCGAGTGCAACGCCGCCTGCGACTACGCCCCGGTCGTCGTGGCGAACTGGGAGTTCTTCGACAACCAGACCCCGGAGTCGACGATCGAGATGGTCGAGCGCCTCCGTGCCGGCGAGGAGGTCACCCCGACCCGTGGGGCGAACCGGGTGTGCACCTTCAAGGAGGTCAGCCGGGTGCTGGCCGGCTTCAGCGACGGACGGGCCGACGAGGGCCCGGGCGCCGGTCCGGCGACCCTGCTCGGCCTGCGCATCGCGCAGGAGCACGGCTGGTCCGCCCCCGAGGGTGCCGGCGCGCGCGCCGGCGGCTCCGGCGGGCGCGCCCCCGGCAGCACCGAGGTCACCCCGGCCTCGGACGAGGCGGCCGCCGACAAGGTGGAGCCCGCCGCCGATCGCGACGGCGACGACACCCCCGGCGAGAAGCACGACGACGACGCCTCCGGCGAGGCGAAGGCCTCGACCACCCGGAAGCGGACGAAGGCCGAGCCGCCCGAGGTCGTCTCCACCGGCGAGGGCGTGCGCGGGGTCGCCCGCGAGGTGCAGACCCCCAAGGACGTCGTCGACGTCGTCCCGCCGCAGGAGGCCACCCCCGGGCCGGTGGGTCGCGCGGCGAACGTCTCGGCGCAGAGCGCGTCGGTGCCGGTCGACCACGCCGCGGGGGCCGCCGCCGCCGCCGAGGCCGACGCCGAGTCCGGGGACGACGACGAGGCCGGCCCCGGCCGCCCCGACCGGAAGGGCGAGTGATGACCGACACCCTGACCCCGATCCTCAGCAGCACCTGGGACGCCGACCGCTCCTGGTCGCTGAAGACCTACCGGGACAACGGCGGCTACCGCGCCCTCGACAAGGCCCTCGGGATGGAGGCCGCGGACGTCCTGACGGCCGTCAAGGACTCCGGCCTGCGCGGCCGGGGTGGCGCCGGCTTCCCGACCGGCCTGAAGTGGAGCTTCATGGCGCCCCCGGACGGCGGGCCCCGCTACCTCGTCGTCAACGCCGACGAGTCGGAGCCGGGCACCTGCAAGGACGTCCCGCTGATGATGGCCAACCCGCACGTCCTCATCGAGGGCGTCGTCATCTCCTCGTACGCGATCGGCTGCGAGCACGCCTTCATCTACCTGCGCGGGGAGGTCGTCCACGTCTACCGCCGGCTGCTCCGTGCCGTCGAGGAGGCCCGGGCCGCCGGCCTGGTCGGGCGCGACGTCAACGGCAGCGGGGTGAACGTCGAGATCACCGTGCACGCCGGTGCCGGGGCGTACATCTGTGGCGAGGAGACCGCGCTCCTGGACAGCCTCGAGGGTCGCCGCGGCCAGCCGCGGAGCAAGCCGCCGTTCCCGGGCGCCGCCGGGCTCTACGCCCGGCCGACCTCGGTGAACAACGTGGAGACCATCGCCTCGGTCCCGGGCATCATCCTCGAGGGCGTCGACTGGTTCACCTCGATGGGCACCGAGAAGTCGACCGGCTTCGGCATCTTCAGCCTCTCCGGGCACGTGAAGAACCCCGGCCAGCTCGAGGCGCCGCTCGGCATCACGATGCGCGAGCTGCTCGACCTCGCCGGGGGCATGCGCGACCCCGACCACGAGCTGAAGTTCTGGACTCCCGGCGGGTCCTCGACCCCGCTGCTCACCGCCGAGCACCTCGACGTGCCGCTCGACTTCGAGTCTGTCGCCGCGGCCGGCTCGATGCTCGGCACCCGCGCCCTGCAGGTCTTCGACGACACGACCTGCGTCGTGCGGGCCGTCGACCGCTGGACCGACTTCTACCGGCACGAGTCCTGCGGCAAGTGCACCCCGTGTCGCGAGGGCACCTGGTGGCTCAAGCAGATCCTCGGCCGGCTCGAGCACGGCGTGGGCACCGAGGAGGACCTCGACAAGCTCCTCGACCTGTGCGACAACATCCTCGGCCGCAGCTTCTGCGCCCTGGCCGACGGGGCGACGAGCCCGATCCTCAGCTCGATCGAGTACTTCCGCGACGAGTACATCGCCCATCTGGAGCACGGTGGGTGCCCGTTCGACCGGCACGCCTCCACGGTGTGGGCCAAGGACGGCGGCGCGAGCACGAACAAGGAGACCGTCACCGCATGACGACGACATCGGAGCGGGAGGCCACCGAGAAGGCCGACCTCGTCACGCTCACCATCGACGGCATCGAGGTGTCGGTCCCCAAGGGCACCCTCATCATCCGGGCCGCCGAGCAGGCCGGCATCGAGATCCCGCGCTTCTGCGACCACCCCGGCCTCGACCCGGTCGGCGCCTGCCGCCAGTGCCTCGTCGAGGTGTGGATGCCCGGCCGCCCCGGCCCGGACGGCACCCCGGGGGAGCCGACCCAGATGCAGGGCCCGCCCGGGCGGATGAAGCCGCAGGCCTCCTGCACGATGACCGTGGCCGGGGGGATGGTCGTCAAGACGCAGTACACCTCCGAGGGTGCCGACAAGGCGCAGCACGGCATCATGGAGTTCCTCCTCATCAACCACCCGTTGGACTGCCCGGTCTGCGACAAGGGCGGGGAGTGCCCGCTGCAGAACCAGGCGATGAGCAACGGGCGGGCCATCTCGCGGTTCGAGGACATCAAGCGGACCTACCCGAAGCCGATCGCGATCAGCAGCCAGGTCCTCCTGGACCGCGAGCGCTGCATTCTCTGTGCCCGGTGCACCCGCTTCTCCGACCAGATCGCCGGTGACCCGTTCATCGCCCTCGTCGAACGCGGCGCGCTCCAGCAGGTCGGCATCTACGAGGAGAAGCCGTTCGAGTCCTACTTCTCCGGCAACACCGTCCAGATCTGCCCGGTCGGCGCGCTGACCGGCGCCGCCTACCGGTTCCGGTCGCGCCCGTTCGACCTCGTCTCCACCCCGAGCGTGTGCGAGCACTGCGCGAGCGGCTGTGCGCAGCGCACCGACCACCGCCGGGGCACGGTGCTGCGCCGGATGGCCCGCAACGACCCGGCGGTCAACGAGGAGTGGAACTGCGACAAGGGGCGCTGGGCCTTCGCGTACACGATGGTCGGCGACCGGCTCCAGCTCCCGATGGTGCGCGACGAGCACGGTGAGCTGCAGGTCGTGTCCTGGCCGGTGGCGCTCGCGGCGGCAGCCGACGGCCTGCGCGGCACCGCCGCCGGCGTCCTCGTCGGCGGCCGGGTCAGCAGCGAGGACGCGTACGCCTACGGCAAGTTCGCCCGTACCGTCCTGGCCACCAACGACGTCGACTTCCGCGCCCGCCCGCACTCGCAGGAGGAGGCGGAGTTCCTCGCCTCCACCGTCGTCGGCACCGGACCCGAGGGTGGCGCGGTGACCTATGCCGACCTCCAGTCGGCGCCCTCGGTCCTCCTCGTCGGGTTCGAGCCCGAGGACGAGAGCCCGATCGTCTTCCTCCGGCTCCGCAAGGCGTTCCGCAAGAACCGCACCCGGGTCTTCTCCGTCTCGCCGGTCGCCACCCGCGGGCTGGCCAAGACCGGCGGCACCCTGATCCCGACCGCCCCCGGCACCGAGCCGGAGGTGCTGCGCGCGCTCGCCGGGGGCACGGGGCCGGACGTCGTCGCCCGGGCCGCCGAGGCGCTCGGCGAGGGGTCGGTCATCCTCGTCGGCGAGCGGCTCGCGATGGTCCCTGGTGCGCTGACCGCGGCCCTCGCCCTCGCCGGGTCCACCGGTGCCCGCCTCGCCTGGGTGCCCCGCCGCGCCGGTGAGCGCGGCGCGCTCGAGGCAGGGGCGTTCCCCACCCTGCTGCCCGGTGGCCGCCCGGTCGCCGACGATGCCGCGCGCGCCGAGGTCGCCCGGGCGTGGGGCGTGCAGTCACTGCCGTCCGGGGAGGGCCGGGACACCGCCGGCATCCTCACCGCCGCCGCCACCGGCGAGCTCGGGGCGCTCGTCGTCGGTGGGGTCGACCCCGCCGACATCGGCTTCGCGGGGGCCCGCGAGGCCTTCGAGCGCCCGTTCGTGGTCTCGCTCGAGATCCGCCCGTCGGCGGTCACCGAGGTGGCCGACGTCGTCCTGCCGGTCGCGGCGCACGCCGAGAAGGGTGGCACCTTCGTCGACTGGGAGGGCCGGACCCGCCCGTTCGAGGCCGCGCTCGAGACCGGCTTCGTCAGCGACTACCGCGCCCTGGAGATGGTCGCCGACGAGATGGGCGAGTGGCTCGGGACGCGCACGCTGCGCGAGGTGCGTTCCGAGATGGCGGCCCTCGGCCCCTGGGCCGGCGCCCGGGTGGAGCGGCCCGCGCACGAGCCCGGCCAGGTCCCCGAGCTGCGGGACGGCACCCTCGTCCTCGCGACGTGGCGCCATCTCCTCGACGCCGGCTCGCTCCAGGACGGCGAGCCGCACCTCGCCGGCACGGCGCCGCGTCCGGTCGCCCGGGTCTCGGCCCGCACCGCCGCCGACCTCGGGGTCGCCGACGGTGACGAGCTGACCGTCGGTGCCGGCGACACGCGCGTCACGGCGCCGGTCGTCGTCGGCGAGATGGCCGACCACGTCGTGTGGCTGCCGACCCACTCGGTGGGCTGCGACCTGCGCTCCACGCTCGCCGGCGCCCCGGGCGCCCTCGTCTCCGTCACCAAGGAGGGCCAGGCATGAGCACGCTCATGGCAGTACCCCACCTCGTCTCGCTCGTCGCCGAGGGCACCGACAACCCCACGGCCGACTTCAGCGACACCCCGGTGTGGCTGAGCCTGGTCAAGGCGCTCATCATCTTCGTCTACCTGCTCATCTCCACGCTGCTCGTCATCTGGTTCGAGCGCCGGGTCATCGGGCGGATGCAGCAGCGTCCGGGCCCGAACCGCAACGGCCCCTTCGGCCTGCTCCAGACCCTCGCCGACGGCATGAAGTCGATGCTCAAGGAGGACGTCACCCCGAAGAACGCCGACGTCTTCGTCTTCACCCTCGCGCCGCTCATCACGGCGACGATGTGCTTCGTCTCCTTCTCGATCATCCCGCTCGGCGGCGAGGTGTGGATGTTCGGCCACCTCACCCCGTTCCAGCTCACCGACACCCCGGTCGCGGTGCTCCTCGTGCTCGCCGTCGCCGGCGTCGGCATCTACGGCGTCGTCCTCGCGGGCTGGGCCTCCGGCTCCACCTACCCGCTGATGGGTGGCCTGCGCTCCTCGGCGCAGATGATCTCCTACGAGATCGCGATGGGACTCTCGCTGGTCGCCGTCTTCCTCTACGCGGGATCGATGTCCACCTCGCAGATCGTCGCGGCCCAGAGCAGCCTGTGGTTCGTCATCCCGGCCTTCTTCAGCTTCTTCGTCTACATGATCACGATGGTCGGCGAGACCAACCGGCTGCCGTTCGACCTCGCCGAGGGGGAGGGTGAGCTGACCGGTGGCTTCCACACCGAGTACGGCTCGATGCGGTTCGCGATGTTCTTCCTCGGCGAGTACATCAACATGTTCACCGTCTCGGCCCTGGCCACGACGATGTTCCTCGGTGGCCCGTCCGCGCCTCCCGGCCTGGCAGCCATCCACATCGGTGGCGCCTCGCTCAACGCGGGCTGGTGGGGACTGCTCTGGTTCACCGTCAAGCTGTGGCTGTTCATGTTCGTCTTCGTCTGGCTGAGGGGGTCGCTGCCCCGCGTCCGGTACGACCAGTTCATGCGCTTCGGCTGGAAGTTCCTCATCCCGGCGACCCTCGGCTGGGTCGTGCTCGTCGCCTTCTTCCGGGCCGGCCAGCAGGGCTGGCTCGGCGGCACTGTCGACGTCGCTGGCCGCCGCTTCCCGGTCACCTCGCTGTTCATCGTCGGGGTCATCGCGGTCGCGGCCCTGGTCGCCGGCTGGATGTGGGACGCCCGTGCGGAACGCCGCGAGCTCGCGGCGCACCCCCAGCTGCCCGACGAGATCGACCCCTACGCGGGCGGCCACCCGGTGCCACCGCTGCCCGGCCAGCGGCTGCGCGAACCGTCCCTGACCACCCGTGCCCTGACCTCCAGTGCCGACGACAAGGAGGCCGCTCGTGGCTGACGAGCAGAAGAAGTCCGGCTTCTTCTCCGACCTGTTCGCCCCCGTCGCCGGGTTCGGCGTCACCTTCTCGACGATGTTCCGCAAGGTGGCGACCGAGGAGTACCCGGAGGAGAAGCGCCCGACCCAGCCCCGGTTCCACGGTCGCCACCAGCTCAACCGCCACCCCGACGGGCTCGAGAAGTGCGTCGGCTGTGAGCTGTGCGCCTGGGCGTGCCCGGCCGACGCGATCCTCGTCGAGGGCGCGGACAACGACGACACCGAGGGCGGCTCCGGGCGGTTCAGCCCGGGCGAGCGCTTCGGGCGGGTCTACCAGATCAACTACCTGCGCTGCATCCTGTGCGGGCTGTGCATCGAGGCGTGCCCGACCCGGGCGCTGACGATGACGAACTTCTACGAGCTCGCCGACGACAACCGCGCCGACCTGATCTACACCAAGGACCAGCTCCTGGCGCCGCTCCAGCCGGGGATGCTCCGCCCGCCGTTCCCGATGGCCGACGGGATGGAGGAGCGCGACTACTACCTCGGCAAGGTGACCTCGGCGACCGAGGCCCAGCGCGAGTACGTCAAGGCCCGCACCCGACCCACCGACGACGCGGAGGTGACCTCGTGACCGGCACCGGCGAAGCGGTGATGTTCTGGATCCTCGGGCCGCTCGCGGTGATCGGCGCGCTCGGGCTGGTCTTCGCCCGCAAGGCCGTCCACGCCGCGCTCGGCATGGCCATGACGATGATCATCCTCGGTGTCTTCTACATCGCCCAGGACGCCGACTTCCTCGGGGTCATCCAGATCTTCGTCTACACCGGCGCGGTCATGATGCTGTTCCTCTTCGTCCTCATGCTCATCGGGGTCGACAGCAGCGACAGCCTCGTCGAGACCCTGACCGGGCAGCGCTGGCTCTCCGCGCTGTTCAGCCTCGGGCTGGGAGGCATCCTCGTCTTCTCGATCGGCCACGTCGTCTGGGGCAAGCCCACCGGTGTCGCCGACCTCAACGCCCAGACCGGCAACGTCAGCGGCATGGCCCAGCTGATCTTCGGCCGCTACGTCTGGATCTTCGAGACCACCAGCGCCCTGCTCATCACCGCGGCGCTCGGCGCCATGGTCCTCGCCCACCGCGAGCGGCTCGGCCACGGGCCGAACCAGAAGGAGTGGAGCCGGCGGCGCTTCCGCGAGGGCCAGTACCTCGCGGGCCTGCCCGCCCCCGGCGTCTACGCGCGGCACAACGCCGTGGACACCCCGGCGCTGCTGCCCGACGGCTCGCCGTCCGAGCTGTCCCTCTCCCGCGTGCTCACCGCGCGCGAGCAGAGCATCTCACCCGAGGTCTTCACCGAGGGCGAGGCCCAGATCGAGCGCGACGTGCGCGAAGGGAGCGAGCGGTGAGCCTGGTCAACTACGTCTACCTGGCGACGATCCTCTTCGTCCTCGGCGGGGCGACGGTCCTGACCCGGCGCAACGCGATCATCGTCTTCATGGGCGTCGAGCTGATGCTCAACGCCACCAACCTCGTCTTCGTGACCTTCGCCCGGATGCACGGCAACCTCGACGGCCAGGTCCTCGCCCTGTTCGTCATGGTGGTCGCGGCCGCCGAGGTCGTCGTCGGGCTCGCGATCATCATGGCGATCTTCCGTTCCCGCCGGTCGGCCTCGGTCGACGACGCGAACCTGCTGAAGCTGTAAGGAGCACCAGTGACCTCACTCATCACCGAGGGTGGCGCGAGCGCCGCGGCCGGGGCGAGCGGCGCCGCCGCCTACGCGTGGCTGCTCGTCGCGCTGCCCCTCATCGGTGCGGCCGTGCTGCTCCTCGGGGGGCGACGCACCGACAAGGTGGGCCCGTACCTCGCCGTGGCCATGTCGTGGGCGAGCTTCCTCGTCGGGCTCGTCGTCATCCTCCAGCTGGCCGGCCTGGACCCGCAGGCCCGCACGATGCACCTGACGCTGTGGAGCTGGATCCCCGCCGGAGCCTTCCAGCTGAACGTGGGGATGCTCGTCGACCCGCTGTCGATGGCCTTCGTCATGCTTGTCACCTTCGTCGGGTCCCTCATCCACGTCTACTCACTCGGCTACATGAGCCACGACCCCGACAAGCGGAAGTTCTTCGCCTACCTCAACCTCTTCGTCGCGGCGATGCTCCTGCTCGTCCTCGCCGACAGCTACCTGCTCCTCTTCGTCGGGTGGGAGGGCGTCGGCCTCGCGAGCTACCTGCTCATCGGCTTCTGGAACTGGAACCCCGCGTACGCCACCGCGGCGAACAAGGCCTTCGTCGTCAACCGCGTCGGTGACCTCGGCCTCACGATCGCCATCCTGGTCATGTTCGTGACGTTCGGCGGGGTCGACTACACCACGGTCAACGCCGGGGTCGCCCACGCCAACCAGGGCGCGATCGTCGCGATGGGGCTGCTGCTTCTCCTCGGCGCGACGGGCAAGTCGGCGCAGTTCCCGCTGCAGTCCTGGCTCGGCGACGCCATGGCCGGCCCGACGCCGGTGTCCGCGCTCATCCACGCGGCGACGATGGTCACCGCCGGGGTCTACCTCGTCGTCCGCTCCCACGTCATCTACGACGCCGCACCCGACGCCGCCCTGGCCGTGGCGATCGTCGGCGCGATCACGCTGATGTTCGGTGCCATCGTCGGTACCGCCAAGGACGACATCAAGAAGGCGCTGGCGGCCTCGACGATGAGCCAGATCGGCTACATGATGCTCGCGGCCGGGCTCGGACCGGTCGGCTACGCCTTCGCGATCTTCCACCTCCTCACCCACGGCTTCTTCAAGGCGGGGATGTTCCTCGGCGCCGGCTCGGTCATGCACGGCATGAACGACCAGGTGAACATGCGCCGGTTCGGGAACCTCTCGGCGGTCATGAAGGTCACCTGGGCCACCTTCGGGCTCGGCTACCTGGCGATCATCGGCTTCCCGTTCCTCTCGGGGTACTTCTCCAAGGACCGGATCATCGAGGCCGCGTTCGTCGGGGAGGGCTGGAAGCCGTGGGTGCTCGGCGGCGTGGCGATGATCGGTGCCGGGATCACCGCCTTCTACATGTCGCGCCTGTTCTTCATGACGTTCCAGGGCAGGGCGCGGTGGACCGACGAGGTCCACCCGCACGAGTCCCCGCTCGTGATGACCGTGCCGATGATGGTGCTCGGCTTCGGCTCGGCCTTCCTCGGGCTGATCTTGGCCTGGCCGTTCGCGAGCGAGATGCCGATCGTCAGCTGGCTCGCCCCGGTCGTCGGTGAGCATGCCGAGGCGGCTCCGGTCATCCCACCACTGCTCATCACCGTGCTCACCCTGGCCTTCGTCGCCGTCGGGGCGTGGATGGCCTACACCAGCTACTGGCGCGAGGACGTCCCCGAGGTCGCCCCGCGCGGCAACGCGCTGACCCGCGCGGCTCGGGTCGACCTCTACCAGGACGCGGTCAACGAGGGCCTCTTCATGCGCCCGGGCGTCCACCTGACCCGGGCGCTGGTCTTCGCCGACGCCAAGGGCGTCGACGGTGCCGTCGGGGGGTCCGCCGCGCTCGTCGGCGGCCTGTCCTCGCGGCTGCGGCGGATCCAGACCGGGTACGCGCGCTCGTATGCCCTGACGATGCTCACCGGCGTCGTCGCCGTCCTCGGTGCTCTGTGGGTGATCCAGTGAACAACCTGCCCCTGCTCACGCTGATGCTGGTCGTCCCGGTGCTCGGCGCGCTCGTCGTCGTGCTGCTCCCGGGCCCCTCGGCGCGGCTCGCGCGGCCGGTGGCCCTCGGCGCCTCGCTGGTCACCCTGGTCCTCGCGGTGATGGCGTGGGTGGCGTTCGACACCGGGTCCAGCGCCCAGTTCCAGCTCACCGAGACCCACCCGTGGATCCCGCAGTTCGGGGTCTCCTACGCGCTCGGCGTCGACGGCATCGCCCTCTCCCTCATCGTCATGGCCGCGGTCCTCACCCCGGTGGTCCTCCTCGCGGCGTGGAACGACGTCGACGACGCGGAGCCGGGCCGGGTCAAGCGGTACTTCGCGCTGATGCTCGTCCTCGAGGCGTTCATGGTGGGGGTGTTCGCGGCCACCGACGTCTTCCTCTTCTACGTCTTCTTCGAGGCGATGCTCATCCCGGTGTACTTCCTCATCGGGCTCTACGGCGGCCCGCGCCGCCAGTACGCCGCGGTCAAGTTCCTCCTCTACTCCCTCGCCGGTGGGCTCGTCATGCTCGTCGCGGTCATCGCCGTGTACGTCGCCGGCCCGGGGGGCGACCAGGGCTTCATGGTCCAGAACCTCATCGGGCACCTCGACGCCTCCACCGGCGCGCTGCGGTGGATGTTCGTCGGGTTCTTCATCGCCTTCGCGGTCAAGGCCCCGATGTGGCCGGTCCACACCTGGCTCCCGGACGCCGCCACCGAGGCGCGCCCGGCCACCGCGGTCCTGCTCGTCGGCGTGCTCGACAAGGTCGGCACCTACGGCATGATCCGCTTCGGGCTCCAGCTCTTCCCCGAGGCGGCGAAGTGGGCGACCCCGGTGGTCCTCACCCTGGCGCTCGTCTCGGTGCTCTACGGCGCCCTGCTGGCCATCGGGCAGACCGACATGATGCGGCTCATCGCCTTCACCTCGATCAGCCACTTCGGCTTCATCGTCCTGGGGATCTTCGCGATGACGAGCGTCGGCGGCGCCGGGGCGACCCTCTACATGGTCAACCACGGCTTCTCGACCGCCGGGCTCTTCCTCCTCGCCGGCTTCCTCGTGACCCGGCACGGGAGCAAGCGCATCCCCGACTACGGGGGGTGGCAGCGGGTCACCCCGGTGCTCGCCGGCACCTTCCTCGTCGCCGGCCTCTCCAGCCTGGCGCTGCCGGGGCTCTCGCCCTTCGTCTCCGAGTTCCTCGTCCTCCAGGGCACCTTCATGCGGTACAAGGCCTTTGCGGTCCTGGCGGCCCTCGGCACCGTGCTCGCCGCGCTCTACATCCTCCTGATGTACCAGCGGCTCATGACCGGGCCGAAGCCGGAGTTCCCCGAGGGCCAGGTCCCGGCCGACCTCTCGGCCCGGGAGAAGTGGGTGGTCGCGCCGATCATCGCGGCCTTCCTCGTCCTCGGCTTCTTCCCCAAGCCCGTCCTCGACCTCGTCAACCCGGCCGTGGAGAAGACGCTGCAGATCGTCGGCGTCACCGACCCCGTGGCCACCACCACCGCCTCCGGGAGTGCCCAGTGATGCCCGCCGCCTTCGAGGCCGTCCAGGTCAGCTACGTCGCCGTCGC
Source organism: uncultured Actinomycetota bacterium (assembly GCA_963772645.1). GTDB lineage: Bacteria > Actinomycetota > Actinomycetes > Actinomycetales > Dermatophilaceae > DASSQJ01. Next base: position 347,518 of record CAVYYD010000010.1, on the reverse strand, counting down.
GCCGATGCTCGTCGTCGTCGCAGGGGCGCTCGTCGGCGTGCTCGTCGAGGCGTTCGCGCCGCGGGAGAGCCGGCATACGGTGCAGGTCTGGCTGACCAGCCTGGCCCTCGCGGTGGCGTTCGTCGTCCTCGTCCTCTGGTCGCGCGACCACCTCGCGGTCACCTTCGGCGGCTCGGTGGCCATCGACGGGGTCTCCCTCTTCCTCCAGGGGACCCTGCTCGTGCTCGCGCTGATCAGCGTGCTCGTCATGGCCGAGCGCTTCGGCGGTGTCGGGTCCGACGCCTTCACCCCGATGGGGGCCTCGACGCCGGGCTCGGCCCAGGAGGACGTCGCCACCCGGGCCGGGTACGCCACGAGCGAGGTCTTCCCGCTCACCCTGTTCGCGGTGTTCGGGATGATGATCTTCGTCAGCGCCAACGACCTCATCACGATGTTCGTCGGCCTCGAGGTGCTCTCCCTGCCGCTCTACGTCATGACCGGCCTCGCCCGGCGGCGGCGCCTGCTCTCCCAGGAGGCGGCGCTGAAGTACTTCCTCCTCGGGTCGTTCTCGAGCGCGTTCTTCCTCTTCGGTGCCGCCCTGCTCTACGGGTACGCCGGCTCGTCCGACCTCAAGCAGATCTCGCAGGCCATCACGGCCAACTCCGGCGACCTCGACGGCTTCCTCCTGCCCGGGGTCGTCCTGACCCTCGTCGGCCTCTTGTTCAAGGTCGGAGCGGTGCCGTTCCACTCGTGGACGCCGGACGCCTACCAGGGCGCCCCGACGCCCGTCACCGGCTTCATGGCGGCCTGCACCAAGCTCGCGGCGTTCGGCGCCATCCTCCGGTTGGCCTACGTCGGCATCGCGCCGAACCGCTGGGACTGGCAGCTCGCGGTCGTCGTCATCGCCATCGTCACGATGGTCGTCGGCGCCGTGCTCTCGGTCACCCAGACCGACGTCAAGCGGCTCCTCGCCTACTCCTCCATCGCGCACGCCGGCTTCATCCTCGTCGGGGTGCTCGCGTTCTCGCAGGCCGCGATCGGCGGGGTCATGTTCTACCTCGCCGCGTACGGCGCGACGACGATCGCGGCCTTCGCGATCGTCGCGATGGTCCGCCAGGACGGCTCGGAGGCCTCGCACCTCTCGCAGTGGGCCGGCCTGGGCCGTCGCCACCCGGTCGTCGCAGGCACCTTCGCTTTCCTCCTCCTCGCCTTCGCCGGCATCCCGCTGACCTCGGGCTTCACGGCCAAGTACGCGACGTTCGCGCCTGCCGTCGCCTCCGGCACGGCCGGCACGGTCATGGTGGTCGTCGGTGTGCTGGCCTCGGCGGTGACGGCGTTCGTCTACGTCCGGCTCATCGTCCTGATGTACTTCACCGAGCCGGTCGACGGCGTCGCCGCCCTCACCCCGTCGGTGCCCTCGACGATCGCCATCACCGTGGGCGTCCTGGTGACGGTCGTCGCCGGCGTCGTGCCGGCCTCCCTGCTCGACCTCGCGAGCTCGTCCTCGCACTTCCTGTTGTGAGCGCGGCTGCCGTGACCGGGTCGCGGGGCACGCCATCGGTGCTCGCCCTCCCGGGCGCGAGCGAGGCGCTGCGCGGGCGGCTCACCGACGGGCTCGCGGCGGTCAACGCCCTCATCGAGGAGCGGGTCGACCACGACGACCCGTTCATCGCCGGGGCCAGCGCCCACCTCGTCGCCGCCGGCGGCAAGCGGTTCCGCCCGCTGCTCACCCTGCTGGCCGCCGAACTGGGCTCGGGAGTGGACGAGCGCGTCGTCGCGGCCGCGGCCGGGGTCGAGCTGACCCACCTGGCCTCGCTCTACCACGACGACGTGATGGACGAGGCGGACGTGCGCCGCGGGGCGCCGAGCGCCAACGCGCTCTACGACAACTCCACGGCCATCCTGGTCGGCGACCTCCTCTTCGGCACGGCCTCCGACATCGTCGCCGACCTCGGCCCCGAAGCCGTGAAGATCCAGGCCCAGACCTTCGTCCGGCTCTGCGCCGGCCAGATCCGCGACGACCGGCCGGCCCCCGCCGGCGTCGACCCGGTCGAGTACTACCTCGGGGTCCTCGCCGACAAGACCGGCGTGCTCATCGCCACCGCCGCCCGCTACGGCGCGATGTTCGCCGGCTGCCCGCCGCAGGTCGTCTCGACGATGCGGGAGTTCGGCGAACGGCTCGGCGTCGCCTTCCAGCTGGCCGACGACCTCATCGACATCGCCTCCGACGCCGACGAGACCGGCAAGACGCCGGGCACCGACCTGCGCGAGGGCAAGCGGACCCTGCCGGTGCTCTACGTGCTGGCCTCCACCGACCCGGCCGATGCTCGCCTGCGGGAGCTGCTCACCGGCGACCTCACCGCAGACGACCGGCTCGAGGAGGCGCTGACCCTGCTGCGTGGACATGCCGCCATGGAGCGGGCCCGGGCCCACACCGAGGCCGTCGCCCGCCAGGCCCAGGAGGTCCTCGGCCCGCTGCCGCCCGGCGAGGCGCGCGACGCCCTGTACGCCCTCGCCACGGGGGTCGTCACCCGCGCCGGCTGACGCACTACAGTCGCGGGCGTGGTGTCGGTGCCGGACGAGGTGGTGCAGCGGTGGGAGTCCGCGACCGCCGGGCTCGCCGCCCCGCTCGCCGTGCTCGACCTCGACGCGCTCGAGCACAACGCCGACGACCTCGTGCGGCGGGCGGCCGGCCGCCCGGTCCGGGTGGCCTCGAAGTCGGTGCGCTGCCGGTGCGGTGCTCGAGCGGGTGCTGGCCCGCCCGGGGTTCTCCGGCGTCATGGCCTACACCGCCGACGAGGCGGTCTGGCTCGTGCGCGGTGGCCTGCGGGACGTCTTCGTCGCCTACCCCTCGGTCGACGCGCCGCGCCCTGCGCGCCGTCGCGGCCGAGCGACCTGCTCCGCCGGGAGGTGACGCTGACCGTCGACTCCGCCGAGCACGTCGACTGGCTGCGTGACACGCTCGGGGACGGCGCCCGCGGGCTCGGGGTGGCCCTCGACGTCGACGCCTCGCTGCGGCTCGGGCCGTCTCCACCTCGGCGTCCGCCGCTCGCCGACGCGGACCCCGGCCGAGGCGCTCGCGTGTCGTGCGCGCGGCCGCGGGCGCGGGCCTGGAGGTGCGCGGGCTGATGTTCTACGACGCCCAGGTCGCCGGACTGCCCGACTCCGGGCCGCACATCCGGCTGCTCAAGCGGCGCTCGGACGCCGAGCTGAGCGACCGGCGGGCCGCGGTGGTGGCCGCCGTCCGGGAGGTCGCGGACCTCGCCTTCGTCAACGCCGGGGGCACCGGCAGCCTCCACCGGTTCGCGGCCGACCGCGCCGTCACCGAGCTCGCCGCCGGGTCGGGCCTCTACGCGCCGACCCTGTTCGACGGCTACGACGACTTCGCCCCGCGCCCGGCGTTGGCCTTCGCGCTCCCGGTCGTGCGCCGGCCGGCGAGCGGCGTCGTCACGGCCTTCGGCGGCGGCTACGTCGCCAGCGGCGGGCCCGGCTGGTCGCGGGTGCCCTCGCCGGTGCGGCGGGGGTGGTCGCTGCTGCGCACCGAGGCCGCCGGGGAGGTGCAGACTCCGGTGCGCGGTCGGGGCGTCGACGGGCTGCGGCTCGGCGACCGGGTCTGGATGCGTGGGGCCAAGGCGGGCGAGCTGCTCGAGCGGTTCGACGTGCTGCACCTGGTGCGTGGCGGGGCGCTCGCCGGCAGCGTGCCCGACCTACCGCGGCGAGGGACGGAGCTTCGGATGAGCGCGTGGCGGAACTGGGCCGGCAACGTCGAGGCGCACCCGTCGGCGGTCTCCCAGGTGTCGACGGTGGACGGGGTGGTCGCGGCGGTGCGGGGCGCCGGTGCCCGCGGCGCCGCGGTCCGGGTGGCGGGCGCCGGGCACTCCTTCACCCCGCTCGTCGCGACCGACGGGCTGCTCCTGCGGCTCGAGGGCCTGGCCGGCATCGTGGCGGTCGACCGGGACCGGATGCGGGTGCGCGTCCTGGCGGGGACGACGCTGCACGAGCTGAACCCGGCCCTGCAGGCCCTTGGCCTGGCGCTGCCGAACCTCGGCGACATCGACCGCCAGACGATGAGCGGGGCCGTGGCCACGGGGACGCACGGCACCGGGACCCGGCGGCGAGGCATCGCCGATGCGGTGTGCGGGCTCACCCTCGTGCTCGCCGACGGCTCGCTGCTCACCTGCTCGGCCGCCGAGCAGCCGGAGGTGTTCCAGGCCGCCCGGGTGGGGCTCGGCGCGCTCGGGGTCGTCGTCGAGGTGGAGCTGCAGTGCGTCCCGGCGTTCCGGCTGCGTGCCCGGGAGTCGGGGGAGGCGTTCTCGGCGCTCCTCGAACGGATCCAGGAGGAGGCCGACGCCCACGACCACCTCGACGTGCACTGGTTCCCGCACACGGACCGTGCGCTGGTCAAGCGCAACGACCGGGTGCCAGCGGGTGGGCGGGCGCGGCCGCTGCCCGGGTGGCGGCGGTGGCTCGACGACGACCTGCTCGCGAACCGGGTCTACGAGGTGGTCAACCGCGCCTCGTCGCTGGCACCGGGCATCGTCCCGCGGGTCAACGGGGTCAGCGCCCGGGCGCTCGGTGCCCGCGAGTACGTCGACGACTCGTGGCGGGTGTTCTGCAGCACCCGCGAGGTTCGGTTCGTCGAGAGCGAGTACGCGGTCCCGCGCGCCTCGGTCGGCGAGGTGCTCCGCGAGCTGCGGCCGGTGGATCGAGCGCACACGCGAGCCGCTGCCCTTCCCCGTCGAGGTGCGGTTCATCGGCGCCGACGACATCTGGCTGTCCACGGCGTACGAGCGGGACAACGCCTACGTCGCGGTGCACCAGTACCACCGGATGGGGTTCCGGCGGTACTTCGCCGCCTTCGAGCGGATCGTCGCCGAGCACGCGGGGCCGGCCGCACTGGGGCAAGCTGCACAGCCTCGGCGCCGAGGACCTGCGCCGGCTCTACCCCCGTTTCGACGACTTCCGTGCGGTGCGCGACCGGCTCGACCCCGACCGCCGCTTCACCAACGACCACGTCCGCCACCTCCTCGGTGACTGAGGCGCGGCCGCCGTCGGGTGCCCAGGCGGCTGCCGGGGCGACCACCTGAGCACCCGACCCTCAGGGGCAGGGCTCGGCGGCCTCGGCGAGCTCGTCGTCGGCGATCGCCGCGGCCGCCCGGCGTTGGAGCGGGTCGACCGGGCCGCGCGCACTGAGTCCCAGGTGAGGACGACGAGGGCCAGCCAGACGATGCCGAAGCCGACCCACAGCCGACGCTGACGTGCTCACCGAGCAGGGCGACCCCGACCAGGAGCTGGAGCATCGGGGTGACGAACTGGATGAGCCCGACGGTGACCAGCGGGATGCGGCGCGCCGCGGCGGCGAAGAGGAGCAGCGGCACCGCCGTGACGACCCCGGAGAGGACGAGCAGCGAGGTGTGCCACGGTCCGTGCCCGGTGAAGGTCGTGGCGTCCCGGGCGGCGAGGACGACGAGGACGACGACCGCGACCGGCGCGAGCACCGTCGTCTCGGCGGCCAGCGAGTGCATGGCGGCGAGGGTGGCCCCGACCTTCTTCTTCGTCAGGCCGTACAGCCCGAACGAGAACGCCAGGGCCAGCGGGATCCACGGGACGACCCCACCGGCGACCGTGAGGTAGACGGCGGCGACCGCGCCGATGCCGACCGCCACCCACTGCCCGACCCGGAGCCGCTCGCGAAGGACGAGGACCCCGAGGGCCACGGTGACGATGGGGTTGAGGAAGTAGCCGAGGGCTGCCTCGTAGGTGCGCCCGGTGAGCACGGCGAGCACGTAGACCGTCCAGTTCGCCGCGATGAGCAGTCCGGCGAGGGTGATGCCGGCGACGAGCCGCGGGCGGCGGGCGAACGCGCCGGACCCAGGCGAGGTCGCGCCGGACGAGGAGGACCAGCGCACAGACGGTGAGCGTCCACAGGATGCGGTGGGCGAGCACCTCGAACGCGCCCGACCGGGCGCCAGCGCCGCGAAGTACAGCGGGAAGAGCCCCCAGATGCCGTAGGCCAGGAAGCCGTAGGCCGTCCCCCGGCGGAGCTCCCCGGGGCCGTCCGGGGGCCCGACCGGCCCCGAGGCGGCGGCCGGGGACCCGGCGGGCGAGGCGGCGGCCGCTGGTGCCGTGGCGGACGACGCTTCCGGCGGGGGCGGCCCGCCGGTCACGCCGCGGTCACCCCACGGTCCACGTGTCGCGTCCGCGGAGCAGCTCGGCGAGGTCCTCGTCGGTGGGCGGACCGCCCGCCGCGTCGACCGCCCCGGCCACCTGGGCGCGCACGACGTCGTCGTAGGTCGGCCGGGACACCTGGCGGAAGATGCCCATCGGGACGTGCGTCATCTCGACCGAGTCGAGGCGGGAGAGGGCGAAGGCCTGGCTCGGGTCCTCGCGAGCGGGGTCGTGGACGACGACCTCGCGGCCGGCCTCCTCGCCTCGGGGACGAACTCCATCCCTCCGCCGGGTGTGCGCACGAGCACCCGACGCCCCTGGTCCGCGCCGACGGTGACCGGCTCCCCGGCCCGCAGGCGGACGATCCGCGCTTCCTGCTGCGAGCGGTCCTTGAGCACCTCGAACGCGCCGTCGTTGAAGATCGGGCAGTTCTGGTAGATCTCGACCAGGGACGCACCGCGGTGCTCCGCCGCGGCCCGCAGGACCTCCTTGAGCTCGGCGCGGTCGGACTCCATGACCCGGGCGACGAAGCTCGCCTCGGCCCCGAGCGCGAGCGAGACCGGGTTGAACGGGGTGTCGACCGACCCCAGGGGGGTGGACTTGGTGACCGAACCCGGCCGCGACGTGGGCGAGTACTGGCCCTTGGTCAGCCCGTAGATCTGGTTGTTGAAGAGCAGGATCGTGATGTTGACGTTGCGGCGCAGGGCGTGGATGAGGTGGTTGCCCCCGATCGAGAGGGCGTCGCCGTCGCCGGTGACGACCCACACCGACAGGTCGGGCCGCGAGGTGGCCAGCCCGGTCGCGATCGCCGGGGCGCGACCGTGGATCGAGTGCATCCCGTAGGTGTCGAGGTAGTAGGGGAAGCGTGAGCAGCACCCGATGCCGGAGACGAAGACGATGTTCTCGCGGCGCAGGCCCGAGCTCGGGGAGGAAGGACTGGACGGCGGCGAGGATGACGTAGTCGCCGCACCCGGGGCACCAGCGCACCTCCTGGTCGGAGGTGAAGTCCTTCTTCGTCTGCGGCGCGCCGTCGGGCGCCAGGTGGGGGACGTGCTGGAGGCCGGCGACCGGCATCCCCAGGTCGGTGGTGGTCACGTGAGCTCCTCGAGGGTTCGGGAGAGGACGTCGGCGAGCTCGACCGTGGTGAAGGGCAGGCCGCGCACCGCCGTGTACGACCGGACGTCGACGAGGAACTCGGCCCGCAGCAGCAGCGCGAGCTGGCCGAGGTTCATCTCCGGGACGACGACGCGCTCGTAGCCGCGAAGCACCTCCCCGAGGTTGCCCGGAAGGGGGTTGAGGTGGCGCAGGTGCGCGCGGGCGAGCGGGCGCCCGCGTTGCGCACGACGCGGGTCGCGGCCGCGATCGGGCCGTAGGTCGAGCCCCAGCCGAGGACGAGGACGCGGGCCTGCCCGCTGGGGTCCTCGACCTCGAGCTCGGGGACCTCGATGCCGTCGACCTTCGCCTGGCGCAGCCGCACCATCAGGTCGTGGTTGTCGGGGTCGTAGGAGATGTTGCCGGTCACGTCGGCCTTCTCGATGCCCCCGATCCGGTGCTCGAGCCCCGGGGTCCCGGGGACCGCCCACGGCCGGGCCAGCGACTCGGGGTCCCGGCGGTAGGGGTGGAAGACCGGCTCGCCCGACGCGTCGGTGTCGTTCGGCCCGTCGGCGAGGTCGACGTGGAGGTCGGGGAGCTCCGCGACGCCGGGGACCGCCCACGGCTCGGACCCGTTGGCGAGGTAGCCGTCGGAGAGCAGGAGCACCGGCGTGCGGTAGCGGGTCGCGATCCGGACGGCCTCCATCGCCACGGTGAAGCAGTCGGCCGGGGTGCACGGCGCGAGCACCGCGACCGGTGACTCGCCGTTGCGGCCGAACATCGCCTGGAGCAGGTCGGCCTGCTCGGTCTTGGTCGGCAACCCCGTGGAGGGGCCGCCGCGCTGGATGTCGACGACGACGAGCGGCAGCTCGAGCGAGACGGCCAGGCCAACCGTCTCCGACTTCAGGGCCAGCCCCGGGCCGGAGGTGGTCGTCACCCCGACCGCGCCGCCGTACGAGGCGCCGAGGGCGATGCCGATGCCGGCGATCTCGTCCTCCGCCTGGATGGTGGTGACCCCGTGCCGCTTCAGGCCGGCGAGGGTGTGCAGGACGTCGGAGGCCGGGGTGATGGGGTAGGAGCCGAGGACGAGCGGACGCCCGGTGCGGTGCGCGGCGGCGACCAGCCCGAGGGCCAGCGCGACGTTGCCGGTGATGTTGCGGTAGGTGCCCGGGGGCATCACGGCCGGGGCGACGACGTAGGAGGACCCGAACTCCTCGGTGGTCTCGCCGAAGTTCCAGCCGGCGCGCAGGGCGGTGAGGTTGGCCTCGAGCAGCTGGGGGCGGGCCCCGAACTTCTTCTCGAGGAAGGTCTCGGTGCCCGTGGTGGGCCGGGTGTACATCCACGACAGGAGGCCCAGGGCGAACATGTTCTTCGCCCGCTCCTTCTCCTTTCGGGTCAGCCCGTCGAACCCGGAGAGCGCCTCGACCGTGATCGAGGTGAGCGCCACCGGGTGCACCTGCCAGGAGTCGAGGCTTCCGTCCTCGAGCGGGTTGGCGTCGTAGCCGACCTTGGCGAGGTTGCGGCCGGTGAACATGTCGGTGTCGACGATGATGCTGGCGCCGCGGGGCAGGTCCGCGATGTTGGCCTTGAGCGCCGCCGGGTTCATCGCGACGAGCACGTCGGGGGCGTCGCCGGGGGTGAGCACGTCGTGGTCGGCGAAGTGGAGCTGGAAGCTCGAGACGCCGGGCAGGGTGCCCTGCGGGGCGCGGATCTCGGCGGGGAAGTTGGGCAGCGTCGAGAGGTCGTTGCCGACCGCCGCCGTGTCGGAGGTGAAGCGGTCGCCGGTGAGCTGCATCCCATCCCCGGAGTCGCCGGCGAACCGGATGACGACGCGGTCGAGGGTCTGGACGGTCTTGCTGGTCAAGGGATGTCCCGGAGGGTCGGAGCGAGTCGGTGGCCGGGTCCGACAGGTGTGCGGGCACGGCGCCTTTTCATCGTACGTCCGTGCGACCGGCAGCGTGGCGCGGCTTCCCACAATGCGTGCGGGCGGGGCGCGGCTACGCTGGGCGGCATGGAGGGATACCTCGTCGTCGCGGCCGTCGTCCTGGCGGGAGTGCTCCTGGTCACCGCCGCGATGGTCGTGCGCCGGCTCGTCGCGCCGCGGGCGGTCACCGAGGCGGGGCTACGGACCTACGAGTCGGGGGTCGACCCGGTGGGCTCGGGGTGGGCCCAGCACCAGGTGCGGTACATCTCGTTCGCCTTCCTCTACGTCGTCATCGCCGTCGACGCCGTCTACCTCTTCCCGTGGGCGCTCGTCCTGCGCGACGCGACGCTCGGGGTGGCCTCGGTCGTCGAGGTCGTCGTCTTCGCCGCCGTCGTGCTGCTCGGGCTGGTCCACGCCGCCCACCGTGGGCTGCTCCGCTGGGACCTCTCGTGAGCGTGGACCTGCCGATGCCGCGCGTCGGGCCGGTGGCCGAGCACGCGCCGAAGCCGCTGCGGGTGGTCCTCAACTGGGGGCGCCGCTACTCGCTGTGGGTCTTCAACTTCGGGCTCGCCTGCTGCGCCATCGAGTTCATCGCCACCTCGATGGGCCGCCACGACTTCATCCGGCTCGGGGTGATCCCGTTCGCCCCGGGCCCCCGCCAGGCCGACCTCATGATCGTCTCGGGGACGGTCACCGACAAGATGGCCCCGGCCATCCGGCGCCTCTACGACCAGATGCCGGAGCCGAAGTACGTCATCTCGTTCGGTGCCTGCTCGAACTCCGGCGGCCCGTACTGGGACTCCTACTCGGTGACCAAGGGGGTCGACCAGCTCATCCCGGTCGACGTCTACGTGCCGGGCTGCCCGCCGCGCCCCGAGGCGCTGCTCCAGGGCATCATCCGTCTGCAGGAGAAGATCGCGGGCGAGCGGGTCAGCGGCGCCTCGATCGGCGCGCGGCAGCCGGGCCGGTACGCCGGCCACCGCAGGGCCGGTGCGGGCGAGGTCACCCGCGGGCTCGTCGCCAAGCCGTGAGCGACCCTGACGGCACCGCCGGGGCGAGGACGCCGCCGGCCTGACCCGCCCCGCGGGTGTGGGGTCGATGCGGCCCGCGGGGGCGTGCGGGAGCCGCGACCCCGCACGCGCCGCAGCACGCACCGCCGGCGAGACCCCTGCCGGACGGCGCCGCTGTCGGTAGGGTGCCGAACGTGGCGGACGTGACGCGGGTGGTCGAGCCCGGTGGCTGGCGGGATGCCGTCGCCTCCGCTCGGGCCGACGGGTTCGCCTTCCTCGACTGGTTGAGCGCCGTCGACCGTACCTACGACGAGGCCGCCCCGGGCTTCGACGTCGTCTGTCACCTCTACGACCTCTCGACGCCCGGTGCGCTGCGCGGGCTGCTCCTGACCACCCGGGTGCCCGACGGCGAGCCGCTCGACTCGGTCACCGGCGTCCTCGCCGGCGCCGCGTGGCACGAGCGCGAGACCTTCGAGATGTTCGGGATCGAGTTCTCCGGCTTCGACGACGGCACCGGGCTCGGCCTGCGCCCGCTGCTGCTCCCCGACGGGTTCGAGGGCACCCCGCTGCGCAAGTCGTTCCAGCTGGCGGCCCGGGCCAGCAAGCCGTGGCCGGGCGGCAAGGAGCCAGGGGAGGGGCACGACTCGGCCCGCTCCCCGAGCCGCCGCCGGGTCCAGGCGCCGGGAGTCCCCCCGCCGGAGTGGGGGCCGCGGTGACCGTCCTCGACATCGTCCTGCGCGCCCTCGCCGTGCTCGTCGCCTTCCTCGTCCTGCCGCTGCTCGTCGGGCAGGCCGAGCACAAGGTCATGGCGCACATGCAGGGCAGGCTCGGCCCCATGTACGCCGGCGGCTTCCACGGCTGGGCGCAGCTCGTGGCCGACGGGGTGAAGTTCATCCAGAAGGAGGACATCACGCCCCGGGCCGCGGACCGGTGGGTCTTCCGGCTCGCCCCCGCCGTCGCGCTGGTCCCCTACCTCGTCGCCCTTGCCCTCGTGCCCGTGCACCCCGGCGTCGCCGCCGTCGACGTGCCCGGCTCGGTCATCCTCGTCCTCGCCGTCACCTCGGTGGGCGCGCTCGGCACGCTGATGGCCGGGTGGTCCAGCGGCAACAAGTACTCCCTGCTCGGCGGCCTGCGGGCCGCGGCCCAGCTCGTCTCCTACGAGCTGCCGCTCGTCCTCGCGGTCGCGTCGGTGGCCCTCGCGGGGGGCTCGCTGTCGCTGTCGGTGCTCGCCGACCGCTGGTCACCGTGGTGGATGCTGTGGCAGCTGCCCGGGGCGGCGGTCTTCCTCGTCGCCGCGGTCGCCGAGCTCCAGCGGCCCCCGTTCGACATGCCCATCGCGGACGCCGAGCTCGTCCTCGGGGCGTGGACCGAGTACACGGGTCTGCGCTTCGCCTTCTTCCTCCTCGCCGAGTACGCCGGCATCGTCGTCGTGGCGCTGCTCTTCGCCGTGCTCTGGCTCGGTGGCTGGCACGGGCCGGCGCCCGAGGCCCTCGGCTGGCTCTGGACCCTCCTCAAGGGCCTGGTGGTCGCGGTCGTCGTCATCTGGGTGCGGGTCTCCTGGCCACGGCTGCGCGAGGACCAGCTCCAGCGGCTCGCCTGGCTCTGGCTGGTGCCCCTCGCCGTGCTCCAGCTCGTCCTCACCGCGGTCGGGGTGGTGATGGGCACGTGAGCACCTCCGGGAGGGACCCCCGCGGGCGCGGCGGCCTGCCCGGCATCCTCAGGGGCCTGGCGGCGACGGCCCGCACCGCGGCCCGGCCCACGCACACCGCCGAGTACCCCGACGTCCCGCCGAGCCTGCCTCCACGCAGCCGCGGGGTCATCGCCCTCCTCGAGGAGAACTGCACCTCGTGCATGCTCTGCGCGCGCGAGTGCCCCGACTGGTGCATCTACATCGACTCGCACAAGGAGACGATCCCGGCGAGCACCCCGGGCGGCCGCGAGCGCCAGCGCAACGTCCTCGACCGGTTCGCCATCGACTTCTCGCTGTGCATGTACTGCGGTATCTGCGTCGAGGTGTGCCCCTTCGACGCGCTCTTCTGGAGCCCGCAGTTCGAGTACGCCGAGACCGACATCCGCGACCTGTTGCACGAGAAGGAGCGACTCGGGGACTGGATGGCCACGGTTCCGCCGCCACCGGCGCTCGACGAGCACGCCGCCGAGCCGGCGGAGGTCGCGGCCGCCGCCCGCCCGGCCCGCGGGACCGGTCTCGTCGCCGGCGGCGCCGCCGCCCGCCCGCCGCGCACCGTCCGGCCGCGCACCGTCACCCGCGCCGCCGGCGAGGCCCCGGCCGAGCCGGGCGAGGCCGGGACGGTCGAGGCACCTGCCGCGCCGGGCGAGGCCCCCGTCCAGCCGGGCGAGGGACCCCGGCCGGACGGCGTCCCACCCGAGGTGGAGCCACCGGAGGAGCCGACGTGACGGCCCTCGACACCGCGTTCACGGCGTGCGGCCTCATCGCTGTGGTGGCCGGCCTGTTCGCGGTCACGACCCGCCAGGTCGTCCACTCGGCGCTCTGGCTGGTCGTCGCCCTGCTCGGCGTCGCGGGTTCGCTCCTCGTGCTCGGCGCGGAGCTCGTCGCCCTCGTCCTCGTCCTCGTCTACGTCGGCGCGGTCGTCGTCCTCGTCCTCTTCGCGCTCATGCTCACCCGTGCGCCGATCGGACCCGATGCCGGGCACGCCGTCCCCGGGTGGCGCCGGCTCGGTGCCGCGGTGCTCGGTGCCGCCGTGGCGGGGCTCCTCCTCTCCGTGCTGCTGCCGCTCGCGGGCACCGGGACGGTGCAGCGTGCCGACGTCACCTCGACCCAGGTCGCCGGGCAGCTCTTCGGCACGTGGGTGTGGCCGTTCGAGCTGCTCAGCCTCCTGCTGCTCGCGGCCCTCGTCGCGGCCCTCGCGGTGTCCCGGCTGCGCCCCGGGGCCCCGGAACCGGAGGCCGCCGCGGCCCCGGACGCCACGCCCGCCCCGGACAGCACCCCCGCCCCGGCCACCGCGGCAGAGGGTGTGGCCCGGTGATCCACCTCGCCGGCCCCTACCTCCTCGCCGCGCTGCTCGTCGGGCTCGGCGCCGCCGGGATCACGGTGCGCCGCAACGCCGTCCTGCTCCTCGTCGGCGTCGAGCTCGTCCTCTCCGGCGGCCTGGTCCTGCTCGTCACCACCCAGGCGGCCGGCGCCGACCGGTGGGCCTCGGGCAGCATCCTGGCGCTCTTCGTCATCACGATCGCCGCCGCCGAGGTGGTCGTCGCCCTCGCCGTCGTGCTCACCGCCTTCCGGCATCGTGGCCGCATCGACCTCGACGAGCGCAGCGGTGAGGCGCCGTGAACCCGTGGCCGCTCGTGCTGCTCCCGGCCCTGGCCGCCGGCATCGGGGTCGCCGTCCGCCGTGACGACCGCCTCGCCCGGGCGGTCGCCGTCGGCGCCGGCGCCGTCCTCCTCCTCGGTGCGGTCATCGGCTGGGTCGCGACCGACGGCGTCGTCCGCGCGGCCGGGCCCGCCCTGCGCACCGGCGCGCTCGAGATCCCGCTCGAGCTGCTCGCCGGGCCCACCCGGGCCGCGCTCGCGGTCGCCGTCACCCTCGTCGCGCTCGCCGTGCAGGTCTACGCGGTGTGGTACCTCGGGACCGACGACCGCTACGGCCAGTTCGCCGCGACCGTCTCGCTCTTCACCGCGGCGATGCTGCTCGTCGTCCACTCCGGCGACCTCGTCCTCACCGTCGTCGGCTGGGAGGTCATGGGCTGGTGCTCCTACCTCCTGATCGGCCACTGGTCGCGGCGGCCGAGCGCGCGCCGCGCCGCGCACAAGGCGTTCCTCGTCACCCGGGTCGCCGACATCGGATTCGTCATCGGCGTCGTGGGACTGGCGGCGGGGGCGGGGACCACGCGGCTGGAGGGGGTCGTCTCGGGCTGGGCCCGACCCACCGAGTGCATCGACGCCGCGCTGAACAACGGGTACGCCCTGGGGGGTGCGCTCGCGGCCTGCCACGCCCCCGACGCCACCGCCCGGTCGCTGCTGCTCTCCCTCGTCATCGTCGGCGTGCTCGGCAAGTCGGCCCAGGTGCCGTTCCAGGACTGGCTCCCCGACGCGATGGAGGGCCCGACCCCGGCGAGCGCGCTGATCCACGCGGCGACGATGGTCGCCGCCGGGACCGTCGTCCTCGCCGGGCTCTTCCCGCTCCTCGCGGTCAGCCCGAGCGCCCGCTGGTTCCTCGGGGTGGTCGCGGCCGTGACCATGCTCCTCGCCGCGCTGCTCGCCTTCGCCCAGAGCGACCTCAAGCGGATGCTCGCGTGGTCGACGGTCAGCCAGGTCGCCATCATGCTCGGCGCCCTGGCCGCGGCCCCGTACGCCTCCGGTCCCGACGCCGGGCTGTTCCACCTCTGGTCGCACGCCCTCTTCAAGGCACTCCTCTTCCTCGCCATCGGCTGGGCCGGGCTCGTCGCCGGCGGCACGGCTGCCACCACGCTGCGGGGCAGCGCGACCGCGGCACCGCTGCTGCGCACGGCCTTCTCGTTCGGGCTGCTCTCGCTCGCCGGCGTGCCCCTCGTCGTCGGCGGCCTGTCCAAGGAGCACGTCGTGGCGGTGGCCTGGGACGGCGCCGTCGCGGCCGACGGGGGCCCGGCCTCGTCGTCCTCGTGGCCGTCGTCCTCACCTCCGCGGTCACGGCCGCGTACGCCACCCGCGCCTACCTCGTCCTCACCGCGCACGTCCGGGAACGGCCGGACCCCGGGCGGGTGTCGCCGGCGGTCCTCGGCGTGCTCTGGGCGCTCGTGGGCGGCACCGTCTTCGGCGGCCTCGTCCTCCTCACCGGTGCCTTCCGGGTCGACGAGGTCTCGGTGTGGTGGCTGCTGCTCACCGTGCTCGCCATCGCCGTCGGCGTGGTCCTGGCCCTGCGTGGCGGCTTCGACCGCGACCCGGCCGACGTCCTCGCCCGCCGGTTCGTCCCGCACGCCGACCGCGGCCTCGGCGCCGACGCGCTGTACCACCGTGTCGTCGCCCGTCCCGTGGTGCGGCTGGCCCGGCTCGTCGCGTTCGTCGACACCGAGGTCGTGGACGCCTACGTGCGCGGTACCGCCGTCGCGACCCGGGTGGCCGGCTGGACCGGGGGACGGCTCCACGGCGGGGAGCGGCCGAGCTCGGCCGTGGGGCTCGTCGTCGGCGCCGTCGTCGTCCTCGGCGCCCTCGCGGTGGCAGGGGTGGCCGCGTGGTCGTGAGCCTGCTCCTCGGCATCCCGGCGGCGGCCGGTCTCTGGCTGGTCACCGGCGGCCGGATGCTGCCCGCCGGCACCGCGCGGCTCGTCGCGCTCGCGGCGTCCGGCGCGGCCCTCGTCCTGGCCGTCGTCCTCGCGGTGCTCCGCACCGGGGTGGACCGGGCCTGGCTGCCCGAGCTCGGGGTCCGGTGGTCCTTCGGCGCCGACGGTATCTCGGTGCCGCTCGTGCTCCTCACCGCGGCCGTCGGCGTGCTCGTCACTGCGCACGCCTGGGTGGACCTGCCCGAGGGCGGCACGCCGGCGACGTTCCTCGGCTGCCTCCTCCTCGTCGAGGCCGGCGCCCTGGCCACCTTCACCGCCCGTGACGCGATCCTCTTCTTCGTCGCCTTCGAGCTCGTCCTGGTCCCGATGTGGGTGCTGATCAGCCGCTACGGCGACCCGCACGACGCCCGTGCCCGCACCGAGGCGGGGCAGCGCTTCATCCTCTACACCGCGGTCGGCTCGACGCTGATGCTCGTCGGGGTGCTGGTCCTCGTCGGGGCGGCCGGAACCTCGGACCTGCGGGTGCTGGTGTCCGCCGGCCCGGCGCTGCCGGCCGGTACCCAGCTGCTCGTCGCGGCCCTGCTGACCACCGGGCTCGCGGTCAAGGTGCCGGTCTTCCCGCTGCACACCTGGCTGCCGCCGGCGCACACGACGGCCCCGACCGCGGGGTCGGTGCTCCTCGCGGCCGTGCTGCTCAAGATGGGCACCTACGGCCTGGTCCGGCTCCCACTCTCCACGGTGCCCGACGGGTTCGGTCGGCTCAGCCCGGTCCTGGCGGTCGCCGGCGTCGTCGGCATCCTCTGGGGTGGGCTCGTCTGCCTCGTCGAGCGCGACCTCAAGCGGCTCATCGCCTACTCCTCGGTCGCGCACATGGGTTTCGTCGTGCTGGCCCTCGCCGCCGGCAGCGACACCGGTCTGCAGGCCGCCCTGTTCGCGAACGTCGCGCACGGCGTGGTCTCCGCCCTCCTCTTCGTCCTCGTCGGCGGCCTCAAGCAGCGGTGGGGTGACGCCGACCTCGCCGTCCGGCGCCCGGCCCTTCGCGAGACCTCGCCCCGGCTCGGGTTCGTCCTCCTCCTCGGGCTGGCGGCCACCCTCGGGCTCCCGGGCCTCGCCGGGTTCTGGGGAGAGTTCCTCGCCGTCTACTCGGCCTTCGCCCCCGGAGCCGACCGGCCGCGGGGGCTGTTCGTCGCCTGCGCCGTCGTGGCGGCCGCCGGCGCGGCGCTCGCGGCCGCCTACGCCCTGCGCGTGGCCCGGCTGGTCTGGGTCGGGGACCGGCCCGACCCGGACCTCTCCCCGACGGCGGACACGGTCGGGGTCGAACGGGTGGTCCTCGGTGTCCTCGCGACGACGGTCGTCGTCCTCGGTGTCGCGCCGATGACGGTGCTCTCGGTGACCGCCGACGCGGTAGCCCGGATCGGGGTCGCCCGGTGACCACCCTCGTCGGCATCGACTGGCTCGTCCTCGCCCCGGCCCTGGTCCCGGCCGGGGGCGCGGTCCTCGTGCTCCTCCTCGACGCGGTGCTGCCGCGCCGGCTGCCGGCCGGTGGCTGGGCCGCCCCGCTGGCGGCGGTGCTCCTGCTCGCGAGTGCCGCCCTCGCCCTGCGCGGCTCCTTCGGCGACCCGGCCGAGCCGCTGCGCACCCTGTGCCTCCCGGCGCCGGCCGGCGCCTGCCTGTGGACCGCCGGGCCGCTGGAGTCCAGCCTCCAGGCCGGGGTGCTGCTCGCGGCGGCCGCCGCGCTCGCGTTGCTCCACGACAGCGCCCCCGACCCCCGGGACCGGGTCGTCACGACGATGCTCGTCCTCGCCGCATCCTCCGGTGGTGTCGCGGTGGCCGCGGCCCGCGACCTCGGCTCGTGGCTCGTCGCGCTCGAGCTCGCGACGGTCCCGCTCGTCGCGCTCGTCGCCCTGCGCGGCACCGGACGGGCCGCGCACGGTGCGCTGAGCCTGCTCGTCACCTCGGTCACCTCGTTCGCGCTGCTCGTCCTCGGGGTGGCGCTCTGGTCGACCGCCACCGGTGACGCGGCGTTCCTCGAGGAGGGCGCCCGGACGGCCTGGGCCGACCCGGCGACCCGCCCGGTGCTGGTCCTCGCGGTGGCGGTGCTCCTCGCCGGCCTCGGGTTCAAGCTCTCGCTCGTCCCGTTCCACGCCTGGACCCCGCAGGCGTACTCGACCGCCGATCTCGGCACCGCCGCGTTCCTCGCCGCCGCGTCCAAGCTGGCCGCCGTGGCTGCGTTGGTCGTCGTGGTCCGCGCCCTGGTCGGCACCGGGGCCGGCGGCGTGCTGCTGCCGCTCGCCGTGGTGTCGGCGGCGTCCCTGCTGCTCGGCAACGTCATGGCGCTGCGCCAGTCCGACCCGACCCGCCTCCTCGCGTGGTCGACCGTCGCGCAGGCCGGCTGGGCCGTGCTCCCGCTGTGCGCGCTGACCCAGGACGGGGTGCGCGCGGCGGCGGCGTACGTCCTGGTCTACGCGACGGCCACGGTCGTCGCCTTCGCCGCGGTGACCCGGATCGGGGCGGCGACGCTCGAGGGGTTCCGTGGTGCGCTGCGGAGCGACCCGCTCGCCGGTGGTGCGCTCGTCCTCGCGCTGCTCGTCCTCGCCGGCCTGCCGCCGGGGGTCGTCGGGCTCGTGGCCAAGGTGGTGGCCGTTCGGCCCGCGGTCGGGGCCGGCCTGTGGGCCCTCGTCGCGGTCGCCGTCGTGGCGGTCGTCCTCGGTGTGGCCGTGTACCTGCGCTGGCTGGCGCTGCTCGTCGCCCGCCCGCGCGCGGCGACCGAGGGCAGGGGGGAACCCGGCGCGGGCGGCCCGGCCCCGCGGCGGGGCCGGCCGACGGCTGCCGTGCTCGTCCTCGGCAGCCTCGTCCTCGTCCTGACCAGCGCGCTCCCGCACGCCCTCCTCGGGCTGCTCGGCTGAGCCCGCCCGCAGGTGGGTCAGCGGGCGGCGGCGCGGATCCGGTCACGCAGGGCGTGCAGCCGGTGCCCGGCGTCGGGGTGCACCCGCTCGGGGTAGCTGAGCCACTCGTAGACCTGTCGGTCATCCGGCGCGAGCCCGGACAGCTCGTCCGCGGTCGCGGCGGCCAGGAGCCGGCCGGTGCCCGGGAACGGCAGGTCCGCACCGAGCGCCTCCTCGGCCCACCGGTCGGCGCGGTCGAGCAGGTCGTCGTCGACGTGTCGGCGACGGGCCGTGGCGAGGGCCTCGGCGGCGGCGGGGAGCGTCCCGGCAGCGTCGGGGCCGGCTGCGGAGCCCAGCTCGGCGACGAGGGCGGTGAGGTGCTGCTCGAGCAGCAGCGCCGGCATCCCCCGGTTCGCCAGCACGCGGGCGAGCCACCACACCTGCCGCACCGCCTGCTCCCGGCCCTGGTCGGCGAGGGAGATCAGCCAGGCCGTGTCGGTGCTGGCGAACCGGGCCCCGCGACCGCCGTAGCGGAGCCGGTAGTACGGCATCGCGTCGTAGGACCGCTGCGCGGCGCGGACCCCGGCTCGGAGCAGGGTCGCGTCGGTGACGATCTCGTGCCGGCCGGCATCGGCGTTGACCACCCCCGCGTCGACCGGCTCCCCGGACTCCCGCCGCTCCAGGCCCGCGACGACGGAGGCGACGGCCTCCTGCGCGACCTCGGCGACGGCGGGATCGCGCTGACCGCGCGGACGGAGGGCCGCTCGCAGGGTCGCGGCATCGGTCGACCCGGTCGCCACGACGAGCCGCTCGACCCCGACCACGGCCGCGACGAGGGCGGGGTCGTCCACGAGCCCGGTCAGGGTGCGGTCGGTCTGCTCGACCAGCAGCCGTCGGGCCTCCTCGGCGTACGGGGCACTGGTGGTCATCGGCTCCATCGTGGCACGACGACGGCGGCCCGGGCGAGGGCCGGTGCGCGGCACCGGCCCCCGGAACACGCGTGTCGCGACGGCCGTTGAGCAGGCATGCACCAGCACCACAACGGTCTGAAGACCGCCGTCCTGTTCGGCGGGATGTGGGCCATCCTCATGCTCGTCGGGTGGTTCGTCGCGAGCTACTTCCGCTCGAGCGCCTTCCTCTGGCTGTTCGCCCTCATCGGGCTCGGGACCACGTTCTACGGCTACTGGAACTCCGACAAGCTGGCCATCCGAGCCATGCACGGCCGCCCGGTCAGCGAGGCGGAGGCGCCCGGGATGTACCGGATCGTCCGCGAGCTGTCGACGAGGGCCGGACAGCCGATGCCCCGCCTCTACGTCTCCCCGACCCAGGCCCCCAACGCCTTCGCGACCGGTCGCAACCCCGAGAACGCGGCCGTCTGCTGCACCGAGGGGATCCTCGGCCTCCTCGACGAGCGCGAGCTGCGCGGGGTCCTCGGGCACGAGCTGATGCACGTCTACAACCGCGACATCCTCACCGGGTCGGTCGCGGCCGCCATCGCCGGCGTCATCGGGACGATCGGCCAGTTCCTGTCCTTCGGGATGATCTTCGGCGGCGGCAGCAACGACGAGAACCGCAACCCGGTGGCCGGTCTGGCGCTGGCGATCCTGGCCCCGGTCGGGGCGATGGTCGTCCAGCTCGCGATCTCACGCACCCGCGAGTTCGACGCCGACGAGGACGGCGCCACCCTGACCGGTGACCCGCTGGCGCTCGCGTCCGCGCTGCGCAAGCTCGAGCTCGGGGTGGCCCGGGCGCCGCTGGCCCCGACCCGGCAGGTCGTCAACGCCAGCCACATGATGATCGCCAACCCGTTCCGCGCCCAGGACGTCTCGCGGCTGATGTCGACCCACCCGCCGATGGCCGAGCGGATCGCCCGCCTCGAGCAGATGGCGGGCGGCCCGGGGCCGCGCGCCTGACTCCTGCACGGGCCGCCTCCTCACCGGGGGTCCGGCCCACGCCTCGGCGAGGCCGGTCCGGCCGTGAGCCGCGTCGCCTTCCGTCGCCGCCCACCCGGCACGGGGGGAGGCTGGAGTGAGGAGAGCCGGTGGGCCGGCCGCCGAGACGCGGCGGCGCGCCACCGTGAGGAGGTCGCCGTGAACACCGAGATGCTCGAGAAGGTCAGGACCGGCCGGGGCTTCATCGCGGCCCTGGACCAGAGCGGCGGGAGCACGCCGAAGGCGCTCGCCCGCTACGGCATCCCGGAGTCGGACTATGCCGACGAGGGGGCGATGTTCGACCTCGTCCACGCCATGCGGACCCGGATCGTGACCAGCCCCTCGTTCGGGGGGACCGCATCCTCGCGGCGATCCTCTTCGAGCAGACGATGGACCGCCAGGTCGAGGGCCTGGGCGCGGCGGAGTACCTGTGGACCCGCAAGCAGGTCGTCCCCGTCCTCAAGGTGGACCAGGGGCTCGAGGCGGAGGCGGACGGGGTGCGGATGATGAAGCCGATGCCGCGCCTCGGCGAGGTCCTGGAGCGGGCCGTCGGCCACGGCGTCTTCGGCACGAAGATGCGCTCGGTGGTCCTGCTGCCGGACCCGATCGGGATCCAGGCGGTCGTGGCCCAGCAGTTCGAGGTGGCGCACCGCATCCTCGCCACGGGGCTCGTCCCGATCGTCGAGCCCGAGGTCGACATCCACAGCCCGGGCAAGGCCGCGGCCGAGAAGCTCCTCGAGGAGGCGATGCTCGCCCACCTCGACCGGCTCGAGGAGGGCCAGGAGGTCGTGCTCAAGCTCACCCTTCCCGAGGTCGACGACGGCCACCGCGAGCTGCTCGACCACCCCCGGGTGCTGCGGGTCGCCGCCCTGTCCGGCGGGTACTCGCGCGAGGAGGCCGTCGAGCGGCTGGCCCGCCAGCCAGGGGTCATCGCGAGCTTCTCCCGGGCCCTGACCGAGGGCCTCGACGTGGACATGGACGACGCGGAGTTCGACGCCGCGCTCGACGCCTCGATCGCCGAGATCTTCGCCGCGTCCACGACCTGAGGGGCGCGGGCGGCCGGCACGCCAGGCACCGGGGGTCGGGTGCTCAGGTGGTCGCCGGGGCAGCCGCCCGGGCACCCGACCCGGGGGGAAGAGAGAATGTCGGGATGCCGTCCCTGACCCGCGACGAGGCCGTCGCCCGTGCCGCCGTCATCACCGTCGACGCCGTCGAGGTGGACCTCGACCTCGACCGCGGGCCCGAGGTGTTCGGGTCGCGCTCCGTCGTCCGGTTCACCTGCCACGACCCGGGATCGTCGACCTTCGCCGACGTCCGCCCGCTCGCCCTGCACGCGGCGACGCTGAACGGCGAGCCGGTGGACCCGTCGGCGCTCGAGGACGGCCGGCTGCCGCTCACCGGGCTCGCCGCGGCCAACGTCCTCGAGGTCGAGGCGACGATGGCGTACGGCCACGACGGCCAGGGCCTGCACCGCAGCACCGACCCCGCCGACGACGAGGACTACGTCTACGGCCACCTCTTCCTCGACGCGGCCCCCCGGGTCTTCGCCTGCTTCGACCAGCCCGACCTCAAGGCGCGGTACACCGTGCGGGTGGTGGCGCCGGAGCACTGGTCCGTCCTCGGCAACGGCGCGGCGCGGCAGGTCTCGCCCGGCCACTGGGAGCTGGCGCCCACCGAACCGCTCGCCACCTACTTCGTCACCGTCTGTGCCGGACCCTACGTCGCGGTGCTCGACGAGCACGACGGGATACCGCTCGGCCTCCACGCCCGGGCGTCCCTGGAGCGCGCACCTGCGGGCGCAGGCCCGACAGATGCTGGCCACGACCAAGGCCTGCCTCGACCACTACCACCGCCTCTTCGGCATCCGCTACCCGTTCGGGGAGTACCACCAGGTCTTCGTCCCGGAGTTCAACGCCGGCGCCATGGAGAACCCGGGCTGTGTCACCCTGCGCGACACCTACGTCTTCCGCGGGGCCACCACCCCCGACCAGGTCCTGCTGCGGGACAGCACGATCGCGCACGAGATGGCGCACATGTGGTTCGGCGACCTGGTGACGATGCGCTGGTGGGACGACCTCTGGCTCAACGAGTCCTTCGCCGAGTACATGGCCTACCGGGCGTGTGCCGAGTCGCTGGACCGGAGCGAGGCCTGGGTCGAGTTCGGCATCGTCCGCAAGCTGTGGGGGTACGCGGCCGAGCGCTCGCCGAGCACCCACCCGGTGGCCGGGTCCCCCGCGCCGGATGCCCTCTCGGCCCTGCAGAACTTCGACGGCATCTCCTACGCCAAGGGTGCGGCGGTGCTCCGACAGCTCATCGCCCATCTCGGTGACGGGCCCTTCGTCGCCGGAGTCACCGACCACCTGCGCTCGCACGCGTTCGGCAACGGTGACCTCGCCGAGTTCCTGGGCGCGATGGCACGGGCCGCGGGGCGACCGCTGGACGACTGGGCGGACGCGTGGCTGCGCACCGCCGGCGCGGACCGCCTCGAGCTCGGTCGCGACGGCGTCCTGACCCGCGTCGCGCCCGTCGAGCACCCGGCCGACCGGCCGCACACGCTGGACGTCGCCGCGTTCGTCGCCGGTCAGGAGGTGTTCAGGGAGCTGGTGGTGCTCGACCGGGGGAGCGCGGTGGTTCCAGGGGTCGCCGACCTGCCGGCGGACGCGATCCTCGTGCCGAACGCCGGCGACCTCACCTGGGCCCAGGTCGGGCTCGACGAGGCGACGCTCGCCGCCCTCCCGACCGCGATGGCCGGGGTGCCCTCGGCCCAGGCCCGCTGCGTCCTCTGGGGCTCGCTCGTCGGCTCGGTCGCGACCGCGGTGGTGGACCCGCGCCTGCTCCTCGAGGTCGTGGACCACGCCTGGCCCGAGGAGACGGACGCCTCGCTGCTGACGACGGTGGCGCGACGCGTCACCGCCGAGGTCGTGCCGCTCTTCCTGCCCCCGGCCGAGCGCGAGGGCGCCCTGGCCCGGGTGGCCGCGGCGGCCGACCGGCTCGCCGGGTCGGCAGCGGCGACCGCGACCCCGGCCGACGAGCCCGGCGCCACCGGGGGGGCGGTGGTCGCGGCGCGCGTGTGGGTGCACACCGGGTTCGACGTCGACCGTCTCGAGCGGTGGTCGCGGGGCGAGGGCCTGCCGCCGGTGCTCGCCGCCGACGACGACTTCCGCTGGCTGGTGCTTCGTCGGCTGGCCGTGCTCGACCACCTCGACGAGGACCGGCTCGTCGCGGCCGAGGAGGCCGACCGCTCGCTCGCCGGCCGGCTCGCCGCCACCGGGGCGCGGGCCTCCCGGCCGACGCCAGCGGCGAAGGAGTGGGCCTGGGCCCGGCTCACCGACGACGTCGGGCTGTCCAACTACGCCGCGCTCGAGCTCGCACGGGGCTTCTGGGAGGGCGGCGTGGACGCCGTGCGCCCGTACGTGGACCGGGTCGGGGACCTCGTGGCGCTCCTCGGCGCTCGGATGGGGGAGGACGCCCTGGCCCGGGTCGCGGCGGCCCTCCACCCCAAGTGGGTCGTCGAGGAGGCGACGCTCGCGGCATCCGCGGCGCTCGTGGGTCGTGACGACCTCTCTCCCGGGGTGCACCGTGCCCTGCGCGACCAGGACCACGTCCTGCGGGAGGCGCTCGGGAGCCGGCGCCGCTACGACCCTCGCTGACCGTGGGGGCTCGGGGCGCGTGGTCCGGGGCCCGGGCTGGGCACCTCTCGGAGCACCATCACCCGGCGGGCGGCACCGTCCCGGACGACTGCGCAGACCGGGGGAGGGGGACGCACCGCGCACCCGGGCTCAGCCGGCCCAGAACCCCCGCTCGCCGAAGAGCTCCCGGTAGCTCGCCGGCAGCCCGGGGGCCCGTCCACCGAGGTATGACCCGACGACGGCCGCCCCGAGGTCGCCGAGCTCGGGCGCGACGACCCGGCCCTCGGCCCGCCGCGCCATCGAGTCGACGAACCGGGCGAGCCCGGGGTCGTCCCCGAGCCGGAAGAAGGTGACCTGGGCGCCGAGGCGGGCGGCCGCGTCGAGCTCGCGCACCGCGAGCGCCAGGGTCCGCGGGTGTGGCGGGTAGTCGAAGAAGACCGATCCGCCGGGCTCGAGGTGCGAGGTCGGCTCGCCGTCGGTCACGACGAGGAGCACCGGCTGCTCGCTCGGGTGCTTCCGGAAGTGCCGGTTGGCCAGGAGCAGGGCGTGGTGGAGGTTCGTCCCCTTGTCCCACACCGCGTCCAGCGCCGTGAGCTCCTCGATGCCGGTCACCTCGGCGTGCCGGGCGAAGGAGATGAGCTGCAGGTGGTCGCCGCGGAACCGGGTGGAGACCAGCTGGTGCAGCGCGAGGGCCGTGCGCTTCATCGGCACCCACCGCCCGTCCATCGCCATCGAGAACGAGGTGTCGACCAGGAGCGCCACCGCGGCCTGCGTGCGGGCCTCGGTCTCGGTGACCTCGACGTCGCGGATGTCGAGCCGGATGCCGGTCCGGGGGTCGCCACCCTCACCCACGACACGGGTGATGGCGTTGGTCAGCGTGCGGGTGGTGTCCCACGGCTCGGTGTCGCCGAACTCCCATCCCCGGGTGGCCCCGCTCGGCTCACCGGCGGTCCCGGCGGTCCGGGTGTCCCGCTGCCCCCCACGCCCCGACAGCCGACGGGCCACGTCGCGCAGCAGCGACTTCCCGAGCTCGCGCATCGCCTTCGGCGACAGCCGGAGCGAGCCGTCGGCGGCCCGGGTCAGGTACCCGCTCTCGCGCAGCGCCCGCTCGAGCTCGGCCAGCGTCCGGGCGTCCACGGCGGCCTCGTCCCCGAGCTGGCGGGCCAGGGCGTCGAGGTCGACGTCGTCCATCCGAGCACCCGGGTGGGACTGCGCGAGCTGGTCGGCGAGGGCGTCGAGCTCGGCGAGGTCCTGCAGGACGCCGGTGCCGTCACCGAGCCCCAGCCCCTGGTCGCCGCGGAAGCGTTCGGACCCGTCCCAGTCCTCGCCCGGCCGCAGCGACCGGAGCACGTCGTCCAGCCGTCCGAGCTGGTCCATGAGGCCGGAGGAACCGAACGCCTGCTGCGACAGCGCCGCCAGCTCGGCCCGCTGCTCCGCCGACATCGACTGGAGCATCCGCTGCGCCGCGGCCGCCCTCGCCGCCAGCGCGTCGACCAGCTCCTCGACCGACTGCGGGTCCTCCGGGAAGAACTCGCCGTGCTGCTCCATGAACCGCTGGAAGTCCTCGGGGGTGTCCTCGCCCCGGGCGTGCGCGTCGAGGAGGTCGGTGAGGTCGCGGAGCATCTCCTCGACCCGTGCGCGGTCGGCGTCGGTCGCGTTCTCGAGCGCCTGCTTCATCCCGGCGAAGCGCTGGTCGAGCATCTCGCGGCCGAGGAGGTCCTTGATCTGGTCGTACTTCTCGCGGCCCTCGCCGCTGCGCCAGTCGTAGTCCGACAGCTCGGTGACGGCGGCCGCGGGCGACGGCGGAAGGTTCTCCATCCGCATCTCGGCGAAGCGGGCGTCGTCGTCGAGGTCGCGGGCCAGCTGCTTGCGCTCGGCGAGGACGGCCTCCTCGAGCAGGCGGCGCACCTCCTCGAGCGTGCCGCCGAGGGAGTGCCGCTGGAGGAGGTCGCGTCGCCGCTCGGCCACCCGGCGGGCGAGCTCGTCGAGGCCGGTGCGCTCGGGCGTGCCCTGGCGGAGCAGCTCGCGCATCGCCCGCTCCGGGGAGTAGCCGGCCATGACGTCCTCGCCGATCGCGTCGAGGGCCTCCCGCAGGTCGACCGGCGGGGCGAGCGGGTCCGGGCCGCCGGCGTACCTCGAGTACGCCGACCGCCGGCCCCGGCGAGGGGTCCCGCTCACCCGTACACCGTCTCCCCGTCGGCACGGTCCTTGCTGATCCGGCGGGCCAGGTAGAGACCCTCGAGGGCCAGCTCCACCGCGCTGGCCCGCTCGCCGTCGTTGGATGCGCCGAGGCGCTCGGCCACGGCGTCGTAGAGGTCGGACTCGCCCAGCACGGGCAGCGAGTCCAGGAACGCGCGCGCGCTCACCTGCTCACCGGTGGTGACGAGGCCGCCCTCCTCGAGGGCGTCGACGAGCAGGCCGAGGTCGATGCCGCCCAGGTGGCGTCGCGCCGTCTCGGCGGTCGCGGTGCGCAGGAGGTGGCTGAGCACCTCCCGCTCGCGCCCCTCCTCGCCGGTCTCGAGCTCGACCTTGCCGCGGAGCACGTCGAGGGCGCCCTCGAGGTCCACGACCCGTGCCACGGCGTCCACCTCGCCCTGGGTCGTCGCCCGGTGCAGGGCGGCGGCGGCGACCGTCTCGGCGGCGGCGATGGCGAACCGCGCCGAGACGCCCGAGCGCTGGTCGACCGAGCTGGACCCGCGCAGCCCCCGGGTGAACCGGGCGACGATCTCGACGAGCGCGTCGGGCACGGTGGCCACGAGCCGGGCCTCCTGCCGGATGACCGCGACCTCGTCGTCGAGCTCGCGCGGGTAGTGGGTGCGGATCTCGGCGCCGAAGCGGTCCTTGAGCGGGGTGATGATCCGGCCGCGGTTGGTGTAGTCCTCCGGGTTGGCGGAGGCGACGACGAGGACGTCGAGCGGCAGGCGGAGCACGTACCCGCGGATCTGGATGTCCCGCTCCTCCATGACGTTGAGCATGGCGACCTGGATCCGCTCGGCGAGGTCGGGCAGCTCGTTGATGGCGACGATGCCGCGGTGGGTGCGTGGGATGAGGCCGAAGTGGATGGTCTCCGGGTCGCCGAGCCGGCGCCCCTCCGCGACCCGCATCGGGTCCACGTCCCCGATGAGGTCGGCGACGCTGGTGTCGGGGGTGGCCAGCTTCTCGGAGTAGCGCTCGCTGCGGTGCCGCCAGACGACGGGCAGGGCGTCGCCGAGCTCGGCCGCGCGGCGGCGCGACTCGACCGTGATCGGCTCGTAGGGGTGCTCGCCGAGCTCGGAGCCCTCGATGGCCGGGGACCACTCGTCGAGGAGGCCGACCAGGCTGCGCAGGAGCCGGGTCTTGCCCTGGCCGCGCTCGCCGAGGAGGACCACGTCGTGGCCCGCGATCAGGGCCCGCTCCAGCTGGGGGATGACGGTGGAGCCGAAGCCGTGCAGCCCCGGCCAGGGGTCGCGGCCGGCCGAGAGCGCGTCGAGGAGGTTGGCCCGGATCTCCGCGTGGACACCGCGGGCCACGTGCCCTCCGGCCCGCAGCTCGCCGACGGTCGAGATGGACGGGGGGGCGGTGCGCGGCGTGCTCGCCGCGCGGACCGTGGGGTCGCTCATCGCCTCACGCTACGTCAGGACGACCCGCGGCGGGAGTGGCGGGCGCAGACCCTCGACGGCTCAGCGGTAGTTGGTGAAGGACACGGCGATGTCGAGGTCCTGGCCCTGGACCAGGCGCTGGACGGCCTGCAGGTCGTCGCGCGACTTGCTCGTGACCCGCACCTCGTCACCCTGGATCTGGGTCTTCGCCGACTTGGGGCCCTCGTCGCGGATGAGCTTGGTGATCTTCTTGGCGTCCTCGCTCGAGATGCCCTCCTTGAGCGGCACGTCGAGCTTGTACTCCTTCCCCGAGACGCGGGGGCCGGACTCGGGGACGTCGAGGTGCTTCAGCGAGACCTTGCGGCGTACCAGCCAGGTCTGGACGACGTCGAGCACGGCCTTGCACCGCTCCTCCGTGCTGGCCTCCATCCGGATGACCTCCCCGGCCAGCTCGACCCGGGCCCCGACGTTCTTGAAGTCGTACCGCGTGGAGATCTCCTTCGCGGCGTTGTTGACGGCGTTGGCGACCTCCTGCTTGTCGTACTGGCTCACGATGTCGAAGCTGCTGTCCGCCACGGGTCCTCCTCGACGATTCGGTGCTCTGGATGGGGCTTGCTATCCTTCCATGCGCACCCGGCGGGTTGCCCGAGCGGCCAATGGGAGCGGACTGTAAATCCGTCGCGAAAGCTTCGAAGGTTCGAATCCTTCACCCGCCACCACGTGCCCGGAAGGGTCCCTCGACCTGCGCAGATGCGTGGTCGAGGGACCCTTCCGCCCTGTGTGGGGGCGCGGTCACCTCAGTGCTGCCCGAGGGCCGGCCCGGACCCGTCCCGGTCGGTCGCGTGGTGTCGCGCCAGCCTCCCGTAGACCTCCGCGTTGCGCCGTACCGCCGCCCGCTCCTCCTCGGTGAGCGCCCGCACGACCGCGGCGGGGAAGCCGATGGCCAGCGACCCGGGCGGGATCTGCACCTCCTCGGGCACCAGGGCACCGGCGCCGACGAGCGAGCCGGCGCCGACATGGGCACCGTTGAGGACGATCGCGCCCATCCCGACGAGCACGTCGTCCTCGACGGTGCAGCCGTGGAGCACGGCGCGGTGGCCGACGGACACGTTCGAGCCCACGGTCAGCGGCAAGCCCGGGTCGGCGTGCAGGACGCACCCGTCCTGGATGTCGCTCGCCTCGCCGATGACGATCGCCTCCGCGTCGGCCCGGACGACCGCCGTGTAGAAGACACTGCTGCGGGCGCCGATGGTGACGGCCCCCACGACGGTCGCGTTCGGGGCGACCCAGGCGTCGGGGTCGACCCGCGGGTGGCGGCCGTCGACGGAACCGAGCACCGCGCGGCTCAGCCGGCCTCGACGGCCGGGAGGATCTCCTCCTTGAGGACCTTGAGGTCATCGAGCGTCTTCGACACCGGGACGTCGGTGAACGGCGGCCAGATGAGCGGCATCGTCAGCCCGACCTCCTGGAGCCGCTTGAGGTTGTCGGTGATCTGCTGCTTGGTCCCGATGAGGATGTTGCTGCCCTTGCCCATCGGGGACTGGTCGCTCTCCTGGTCGGTGATGACGAACCAGTACATGGAGCACAGCTCGAGGCCGTCCATGGCATCGGGGTGGCCGATCCTGTCCAGCTCCTCCTGGATGGGCCCGCGCCAGTCGGAGAGCTCCTCGACCGTGTCCTGGATGCCGATCCATCCGGCCAGGTCGTACTTCGCGATGCGGTTGGCGGAGCGCTTGGGGTCGCGCAGGCCGCTGAAGTAGATCGGCGGGTGCGGCTTCTGCAGGGGCTTGGCACCGAACCCGCAGCGGTCGAAGTCGGCGAACTCTCCGTGGTACTCGAAGAGGTCGTTGGTCCAGATGCCCTGCATGATCTCGATCGTCTCCCGCACGTGCGTGTGCCGCTTGGGGAAGATGTGCGTCGCGCTGGAGGCCGCGAACTCCTCGGGCATCCACCCGGAGCCGACGCCGACGTTCAGACGCCCGTTGGAGAGGTGGTCGACGGTGGCGAGCTCGGCGGCGAGGACGCCGGGTGCGCGGTACGGAGTGTCGATGATGCTCATCCCGATGCGCACCTTGCTCGTCTTGGCGGCGAGCCAAGGGATGAGCGGCCAGCCCTGGTACCACTCGCCGCGCGAGGGCACGGGGAGGGACTTGGGGAACTCCTGCATCATCCCGAAGGAGTACTGGAGCTCCTCCCGGTCCGATGCCTCCGGGACGACGATCCGGTCGAGGGTCCACACGGAGTCGAAGTCGAGCTCCTCGGCGAGCGCGGTGAGGTCCTCGAGCTCCTTGACGGTGACCTTGTCCCGGAAGTTGGGCAGGTAGAGAGCGAGCTTCATGACAGACGGCCTCCTGACGGCGGTTCCAACGGGGTGACGGCCACGGATGCTCTCAGGCGGAGGCTCCCTTGCCTCCGCGGTTCCTGCGCCGGACAGTAACAAAATCGCCGCGCCGGCGGAACGGCCCCGACCGGTCCGGACCGGGGCCGGCGAGGCGGTGTCGAAGGTTGCCCGGTACGGCGCCCGCGGCGCTCACGGTCGGCGCGCGACACCCCGCCCAGCGGCCCTGACCGGGGGACCGCCAGGGCCGACGGAGCCGGTCAGCGTGCACCCGCCTCGAACCGCAGCTGCTCGCGCAGCTCGCGCTTGACGACCTTGCCGTAGTTGTTCGTCGGCAGGCCGGCGACGATCCGGTACTCCTTCGGCCGCTTGTAGCGGGCGATGCTGTCGATGCACGTGCGGTCGAGCTCTTCGACCGTCGGCGTGGCGCCCTCGAGGGGCACGACGAAGGCGACGACCGACTCCCCCCACGTCGGGTCGGGGCGACCGACGACGGCGACGGACCGGACCCCAGGGTGTCGCATCAGCGCCTCCTCGACCTCGCGGGGATAGATGTTCATCCCCCCGCTGATGATGAGGTCCTTGGAGCGGTCGCGCAGGGTGAGGTAGCCGTCGTCGTCGAAGCTCCCCACGTCGCCCGTGTGCAGCCACCCCCCGCGCAGCGTCTCGGCGGTCGCCTCCGGCTGCGCCCAGTACCCCGCCATGACGACGTCACCGCGGACGACCACCTCACCGACCTCGCCCGGAGGGAGCCTGCGGTCGTCCTGGTCGACGACCCACACCTCGACGTCGGTGCGCGGGAAGCCGACGCTCTCGAGCCGCTCCCGCCAGCGCGGGTGGCCGCGGTCCGCGTGGTCGGCCTTGGACAATGCGGTGATGGTCATCGGGGTCTCGCCCTGGCCGTAGATCTGCGCCAGCCGTGGGCCGAAGGCCTCGAGGGCCTCCTCGAGGTCGGCGAAGTACATCGGGGCGCCCCCGTAGATGATCGTCTTGAGGTGCCCGCGCGCGGCCTCGGCGACGACGGGGGAGGCCGCGAGCCGCTTGACCATCGTCGGGGCGGCGAAGAACGAGGTGCCGGGCCACCGGCCCAGCAGCGCGGCGATCTCCTCCGCGTCGACGCCACCGGACGCGGGCAGGACGCTCAGGGCCCCTCGCGCCACGTGCGGCAGCCCGTAGAGGCCGGAACCGTGCGAGAGGGGCGCCGCGTGCAGGATGCTGTCCAGCGGGCTCACCGGGTCGATGTCGGCGAAGTAGCTGAGCGAGGCCATGAGCAGGTTGCGGTGGGTGAGCGTCGCGCCCTTCGGCCGGCCGGTCGTCCCGCTGGTGTAGAACAGCCACGCGGCGTCGTCGGGTGCCCGGTCGGCAAGGGCCAGCCTCGGGGCGCCGGTGAGCCGGTCCCAGCGCTCGCCCGGGGCGACGACGACCTCGCGGAGCGAGCCGACCGAGCCGAGCAGCGACTGCACGTCGGCGGCGTGGTCGTCGTCGCAGACGACGACGGCGGTCTCGCTGTGCTCGAGGACGTAGCCGACCTCGTCGCGGTGCAGGCGCGCGTTGACGGGGACGGCGACGAGCCCGGCGTGCCAGATGCCGTAGAGGGCCTCGAGGTACTCGGGCCGGTTCCGCATGACGACGGCGACGCGGTCCCCGGGGGAGAGGCCGAAGCCCTCCCGCAGCCCCCCGGCGACCGACGCCGTGCGGGCCGCCCACTCGCCCCACGTCGCGTGCACCCGGTCCCCCTCGGCGATCGCGGGGTCTCCGCGACGGTGTCCTGCGTGGCGCTGCACCCACACGGCCGGGTTCATCGGTCCTCCCGAGCGTCGTCGCTGGCGGCGAGGTCGCGGCGGCACGGCCCGCCGCGGCACGGGGCTCATCGTAGAGCGAGACCTCGGCCTAGCATGAGGGCCGACGCACACGCACCGAAGTGAGGGTCGATGGCATCCACGGCGTGGCCCGCACCGACCGGGGGCGCGCGATGAGGCTCTCCGAGGTCGAGGCCCGAGCCCGGCTGGCGGCGCACGACCACGGCGTCCTGGGCACGCTGCACCCCGAGCGTGGCGTCGACGCCGTGCCGTGCGTCTTCGCGCTCGACGACGACGACTTCGTGGGGGTCCCGGTCGACACGGTCAAACCCAAGGCGTCCCACCGGCTGCAGCGTGAGCGCAACCTCGAGGCCGACCCTCGCGCCACCCTGCTCGTCGAGCAGTGGGACCCCGACGACTGGTCGCGGCTGTGGTGGGTGCGAGCAGGGCTGCGGTGGGTACGGCGCCCCGAGCCGGAACGCGAGCAGGCGCTCGCCGACCTCCTGGTCCGGCGCTACCCCCAGTACCGCGACCGGCCCTTCGTCGGGGTCGAGGTCCTGCGGCTCGTCGCGCTCACCGGCTGGGCCGCCACCGGCTGAGCCGACCGTGCGCGCTGTGGTCGGGCGCGGGCTAGGTTGACCCCCATGGAGGCGACCGCGTCCCCCGGCACCGCGCAGCGCGACCGCCCGTTCTGGCACCGGACGTGGCTCGTCGTCGGGGTGCTCGTGATCGCCGCGTTCGCCGGCTTCGTCGTCTGGAGGGGGGCCGGCACCCTCTACTACGTCGTCATGGCCTGGTTCGTCGCCCTGGCGATGGAGCCGGCCGTCGCGAAGCTCGCCACCCGGATGAAGCGGGGCCTGGCCACCGGTCTGGTCATGGGCGTCGCCGGGCTCGCGATCGCCGGGTTCGTCGCGGCCTTCGGCAGCCTCTTCGCCAGCCAGCTCGTCGCGTTCGCCAAGGCGGTGCCGGGGATCGCCGCGGACACGCTCGACTGGGTCAACCGGGTCAGCGGCTCCCGGCTCACCTTCGACAACCTGCTCGAGACGGTCGGCATCGCCCCGGGCGACCTCGCCGGCTACGCCTCACAGGTGGCGCTCGCCCTGCTCGGCGTGGTCGTCAGCGTCCTGTCCAGCGCATTCGGCATCTTCGTCCTCGTCTTCTTCGCCTTCTACATCTCGTCCGGGATGCCGCGGCTGCGG
Organism: uncultured Actinomycetota bacterium; assembly: GCA_963772645.1. Classification (GTDB taxonomy): domain Bacteria; phylum Actinomycetota; class Actinomycetes; order Actinomycetales; family Dermatophilaceae; genus DASSQJ01. The sequence goes on along the minus strand of CAVYYD010000010.1, from coordinate 314,753 downwards.
CAGTGGCTCGCGCGGCGGATGAGCCCGTCGGTGCAGGTCCCGTTCCTCGCCGCGTGGGACCTCACCCAGGTCAAGGTCGGCGGCTACATCGCCGCCCGGGTCGTCCTGGCGTCGATCAACTCGTTCTGCAGCGCCGTCGTCTTCGCCGTCATCGGCCTGCCCTACTGGCTGCCGCTCGCGCTCTGGACCGGCCTCGTCGCCCAGTTCGTTCCCAACATCGGCACCTACATCTCCATCGCGCTGCCGGTGCTCGTCGGCCTCACCTCGGGCGACCCGCTGCTCGGCGCCTGGGTCCTGGCCTGGGCCGTGGCCTACCAGCAGGTCGAGAACCTCACCATCGAGCCGCGGATCTCCGCCCGCGCCGTGGAGCTGCACCCGGCGGTCTCGTTCGGCGCCGCGCTCCTGGGGGCCCAGCTCTTCGGGCTCTCCGGCGCCCTGCTCGGGGTCCCGGTCGCGGCGACCGCCATGGCGATGACCGAGATCTACAAGCGCCGCTACGCGCTGACCGAGGAGACCGAGCAGCGGGTCGCGATGCTCGTGGCCCGCCAGCGCGACCGCGCGGACGGCGACCCTCCGCCCCCGGCGGGGGAGCCCCCGACCCCGACGCGGGAGCCCTCGGCCACCTAGCCTCCGGCCGGGCGGGCAGCGCGTGGAGCGATTACTCGCGAGTCACCGATAATCGGTGGCAGGCTCGGCCCATGTTCTCGCGGATCGCCGTCGTCAACCGGGGAGAGGCCGCGATGCGGCTCATCCACGCCGTGCGTGACCTCAACGCGCAGGCCGGCCCCGGTGGGCACCGGGTGGAGGTGGTCGCCCTTCACACCGAGGCGGAGCGGACGGCGATGTTCGTCCGCGAGGCCGACCGGGCCTACGACCTCGGGCCGGCGTCCGAGCGCCCCTACCTCGACCACGCGAAGCTCGAGCAGGCGCTGCGCCGTACCGGCGCGGACGCGGTCTGGGTGGGCTGGGGATTCGTCGCGGAGGACCCCGCCTTCGCCGAGCTGTGCCGCCGGGTCGGGGTGACCTTCGTCGGGCCCAGCCCGGAGGCGATGCGCAAGCTCGGAGACAAGATCGGGTCGAAGATCATCGCCGAGGAGGTCGGGGTCTCGGTCGCGCCGTGGAGCGGCGGCGGGGTCGACACCCTCGAGGAGGCCAAGGCGGCCGCCGCCCGCATCGGGTACCCGTTGATGCTCAAGGCGACCGCCGGCGGCGGCGGCCGCGGCATCCGCAAGGTCGCCTCCGACGCCGACCTCGACGACGCCTACCAGCGCACCCGGGACGAGGCCGAGCGGGCCTTCGGCTCCGGGGTGGTCTTCCTCGAGAAGCTCGTCACCGGGGCCAGGCACGTCGAGGTGCAGGTCATCGCCGACGGCCAGGGCACGGCCTGGGCGATCGGCGTCCGCGACTGCTCGGTCCAGCGCCGCAACCAGAAGGTCATCGAGGAGTCGTCGTCGCCGCTGCTGGACCCCGACCAGGTCGCCGAGCTCAAGGCCTCCGCCGAGCGGCTCGCGGTCGCGGTCGGCTACGCCGGCGCCGGCACGGTCGAGTTCCTCTACCACCCCGGGGAGCGCTTCTTCGCCTTCCTCGAGGTCAACACCCGGCTCCAGGTCGAGCACCCGATCACCGAGGTCGTCACCCGCACCGACCTCGTCCGGCTCCAGCTGCACGTCGCCGCCGGTGGCCGGCTCGAGGGGGAGCGGCCCGAGGAGATCGGGCACGCCGTCGAGGCGCGGCTCAACGCCGAGGACCCCGACCGTGACTTCGCTCCGGCGCCGGGCCGGATCGCCCACCTGGAGCTGCCCGCCGGCCCGGGCATCCGCGTGGACACCGGGGTGGCCGAGGGTGACTCGATCCCGGCCGACTTCGACTCGATGATCGCGAAGATCATCGCGCACGGCGCCGACCGGGACGAGGCCCTCGCCCGGCTGCGGCGGGCGATGCGGGAGACCACCGTCGTCATCGAGGGCGGCGCGACGAACAAGTCCTTCATCCTCGAGCTGCTCGACCAGCCCGAGGTCGTCGACGGCAGCGCCGACACCGGGTGGATCGACCGGGTGCGGGCCGAGGGTCGGCTCGTCGCGCACGAGCACTCCGGGGTCGCGCTCGTCGTCGCCGGCATCGAGGCCTACCTCGAGGCCGAGGCCATCGAGCGGGCCCGCCTGCTCGAGACGGCCCGTGGCGGCCGGCCGCAGGTGCAGCACGACATCGGCCGCCCGATCGACCTCAAGCTGCGCGGGGTGGCGTACAAGGTCACGGTGCTGCGCACCGGGCCGGCGCGGTTCCGGGTCGGGGTCGCCGAGGGCGCCGGGGCTGCGCACAGCCTCGACGCCGACGTCGAGCGGGTCGGGCCGTACGCGGCCCGGGTCGCCCTCGGCGGCCGCACCCACCGCGTGGTCACCGCCAGCCACGGGCCGGTCCAGCTCGTCGAGGTCGACGGGGTCACCCACCGGGTGAGCCGCGACGAGGGAGGGGTGCTGCGTTCCCCCGCACCCGCGCTCGTCGTCGCGACGCCGGTCGGGGTCGGCGAGGAGGTCACGGCCGGCGCCCCCGTGCTCGTCCTCGAGTCGATGAAGATGGAGACCGTCCTGCCCGCCCCGTTCGCCGCCCGGGTCAAGGAGCTGCTCGTCTCCGCCGGCAGCCAGGTCGAGACCGGCGCCGCGCTGGTGCGCCTGGAGCCGACCGGCGGGGCCGAGGACGCGGTCGCCGCCGAGGCCGGGACCGCTCCGGACCTCGAGCTGCCCGCCGAGGACCTCGACGGCGCTCCGGCCGAGCGCGCCGAGCGGGGCCGCAGCGAGCTGTCGGCGATGCTCCTCGGCTACGACCTCGACCCCGACCACGAGAAGCGCACCCTGGACCGGTACCTCGCGGCGCGCGACGAGCTCGCCGGCCCCGGCGCCTCCGCCGTCCGCGACGAGATCCCGCTGCTCTCGGCGTTCGCCGACTTCGCCGAGCTGAGCCGCAACCGGCCGATGGGGGAGGAGGCACACGTCGAGAACCGGGTGCACAGCCCGCGTGAGCACTTCCGCACCTTCCTCCAGACCCTCGACCCCGAGCGCGGCGGCCTGCCCCCCGACTTCGTCGGCCGCCTCGAGCGGGTCCTGGAGCACTACGGAGTCACCGGCACCGAGCGCACCCCGGACCTCGAGGCCGCCGTCTTCCGGATCTTCCTGGCCCAGCAGCGCTCGGCTCCCGAGCTGGCGATGACCACCGCCCTGCTGCGGCGCTGGCTCGCCGAGCCGGTGCCGCCGGCGCCCGCCGACGCCGCCGCTCGCGACCTGCTCGATCGGCTCGTCGCCGCGACCCAGCTGCGCTTCCCGGTCGTCGGTGACCTCGCCCGCAGCGTGCGGTTCCGCTGGTTCGACCAGCCCCTCGTCGACGCCGACCGCGCCTCGGTGCTCGGGTCGGTCGGCACCGAGCTGGACGAGATCGACGCCCTGCCCGAGGGCCGGGAGCGCACCGCCCGGATCGATGCGCTCGCCGCCATCCCCGAGCGCATCGTCCGCTTCCTCGGGGCCCGGCTGCGCGACGGGGTCCGGCCCCGCGAGCCGATGCTCGAGGTGCTCATCAAGCGGCACTACCGCGAGTACCACCTCGAGGGTCTGACCGAGTCGACGGTCGACGGCCGCGCCGTCGCGGCCGCCGACTACCGGCTGGACGACCGGGACTCCCGGCTGGTGAGCACGACGGGCACCCTCGAGGAGCTGACCGCGGACAGCGCACTGGCCCAGACCCTGCAGCGCTGCGTCGCCCAGCGGCCCGCGGACCACCAGGCCGTCGTCGACCTCTACCTGCACTGGGGTGACCTGCCGCACGACCCGGAGCAGGCCTCGGCAGCGCTCGGCGCCCGCCTCGCGGCCATGCCCTTCGCGCTCCAGTGCCGCCGGGTGGCGGTCGGCGTCGTCCCCGACGACGGGCGCGAGGTCGGGTACTTCACGTTCCGCCCACGGCCGGACGGCACGATGGAGGAGGACCGCCCGGTCCGTGACGTCCACCCGATGGTCGGCCGCCGGCTCAACCTCTGGCGGCTGCGGGACTTCGAGCTCACCCGGCTCGACGCGCCCGAGGACGTCCTGCTGCTGCGTGCGGTGGCCCGCGACAACCCCGAGGACCAGCGCCTCGTCGCCCTCGCCCAGGTGCGCCAGCTCGTCGTCGTCCGCGACGAGGACGGCCGGGTCACCTCCGTGCCGCACGTCGAGCGGGCCCTGGCCACCTGCCTCGAGGCGGTCCGCCGGGCCCGCAGCGCCTACGGTGGCCGCGCCCGGCTCGACATGAACCACGTCTGGCTGCACATCTGGCCCCCCGTCGAGGCCGACCTCGACCAGATGACCGCCCTGCAGACGAAGATCGCCCCGATGACCGCCGGGGCCGGCATCGAGGACGTGCGGGTCGAGGGCCGGGTCGCCGCCGAGGACGGCCACACCGTCCCGATCTGCGCCCGGTTCACCTACCAGCCCGGCTCGGGCGTCACCTTCACCGTCGAGCCGCCGCCGGCCGAGAAGCTCGCCCCGCTGGACGCCTACGCCGAGAAGGTGGTCCGGGCCCGGCGCCGCGGGCTGGTCTACCCCTACGAGCTCGTGTCGATGGTGGCCGGCGCCGGGGGCGAGGCCACCGAGTACGACCTCGACGACTCCGGACGGCTCGTCCCGGTCGACCGGCCCTACGGCAAGAACACGGCGGGGATGATCTGCGGGGTCGTCACGACGCCCACGCCGCAGCACCCCGACGGGGTGACCCGCGTCCTGCTGTGCGGGGACCCGCTGCGCGCTCTCGGGGCCGTCGCCGAGCCCGAGTGCCGCCGGGTGATCGCCGCCCTCGACCTCGCGCAGGAGCGGGGGATCCCGGTCGAGTGGTTCGCGCTCTCCGCCGGCGCGCGGATCTCGATGGACTCCGGCACCGAGAACATGGACTGGGTCGCCACGGCCCTCAAGCGGATCATCGAGTTCACCCAGTCCGGCGGCGAGATCAACGTCGTCGTCGCCGGGATCAACGTCGGCGCCCAGCCGTACTGGAACGCCGAGGCGACGATGCTCATGCACACCCGCGGCATCCTCGTGATGACCCCCGACTCGGCGATGGTCCTCACCGGCAAACAGTCGCTGGACTTCTCCGGCGGGGTCTCGGCCGAGGACAACTTCGGGATCGGCGGCTACGACCGGGTCATGGGCCCGAACGGCCAGGCGCAGTACTGGGCCAAGGACCTCGTCGACGCGTACGGCATCCTCCTCGCGCACTACGAGTCGACCTGGGTGGCGCCGGGCGAGCCGGGCCCGCGCCGGGCGCAGACCTCCGACCCGGTCGACCGTGACGTCACCACCCACCCGCACACCCTGGCCGGCAGCGACTTCACGACGGTCGGCGACATCTTCTCGCCGGCGACCAACCCGGACCGGAAGAAGGCCTTCGACATCCGGACCCTGATGCGGGCCGTCTCCGACCAGGACCACCCCACCCTCGAGCGCTGGGCCGGCATGGCGGACGCCGAGACGGCCGTCGTCCTCGACGCCCGGCTCGGCGGCATCCCCGTGTGCCTGCTCGGCATCGAGTCGCGCTCGGTCCCGCGACGTGGGTTCCCGCCCACCGACGGCCCGGACACCTACACGGCGGGGACGCTGTTCCCCCGCTCCTCGAAGAAGGCCGCCCGGGCCATCAACGCCGCGAGCGGCAACCGCCCGCTCGTCGTGCTCGCCAACCTCTCCGGGTTCGACGGGTCGCCGGAGTCGATGCGCAACCTCCAGCTCGAGTACGGGGCCGAGATCGGCCGGGCGGTGGTCAACTTCGACGGGCCGATCGTCTTCGTCGTCGTCTCCCGCTACCACGGTGGCGCGTTCGTCGTCTTCTCCAAGGCGCTCAACCCTCGGATGACCGTGCTCGCCGTCGAGGGCTCGTTCGCCTCGGTCATCGGCGGAGCGCCCGCGGCCGCGGTCGTCTTCGCCCGTGACGTCGACGCCCGGACCGCCGCCGACCCGAGGGTCGCCGAGCTCGAGGCCCGGATCGCCGAGGCCGACGAGCCGGAGCGCGCCGTCCTGGGCTCCGAGCTCGCCCAGGTGCGCACCGCGGTGCGCGCCGAGACCCTCGGCACCGTCGCCGCCGAGTTCGACCGGGTCCACGACATCCACCGGGCGGTGCGGGTCGGGTCGGTCGACGCGGTGATCTCCGCGGCCGAGCTGCGGCCCCGGATCGTCGCGGCCCTCGAGCGGGAGCTCGCCGCTGGGTGAGGCTCGCGGCGCTCACCGACGCACCCGGACCCCGAGCATCCGGGCCAGGGACGCCAGCTCGCGGTCCAGCCCTTCCTCGACGGCGCGGGTCGGCGTGAGGTCCCAGTGCACCGCGTCGACCCGCAGCACCCCGGCGTCGAGGTCGGTCGTGGCGTCGACCTTGGCGACGAAGGTGTCCCCGTGCAGGACGGGCAGGGCGAAGTAGCCCCACCGCCGCTTCGCCACCGGTGTGTACATCTCGAGCCGGTACTCCCACTCGAAGAGCTCGAGCAGCCGCCTGCGGTCCATGACCAGCCGGTCCAGCGGGGAGAGCACCGCCGTGCGCCCGCGGAACGGGGGGTCCAGCAGCCGTGGGTCGACCCGCCACCGCCCGCGGACGCCGGCGACGACCGCCTCCACGCCGGACGTCCCGACGTCGTCGGGCTCGGTCGGCACGGCGGTGCCACGACCGCGGGCGATGCCGAGCGCGGCGAGGCGGCGCCGGGCCCGCTCACGCAGGGCCTCCTCGAGGGGCACCGTCGGGCCGTCGGGATACACCCGGTGGGCGAGGTCCCAGACCCGCTCGCGGTTCTCCCGCGAGGAGACCGCGACCTCACCGCGGGCCTCCATGAGGTCCAGGAGTCGCTGGACGTTCTTGTGGTGGGTCCAGCCGGAGGACCGCCACGGCACGGCGCAGCTGTCGGGGAGCTCCCGCGCGGGCAGGGGGCCCTCGCTGCGCAGCCGCTGGAGGACGTCCTCCCGGCAGGCGTGGTTCGCCTCGAGCCACCGGGCCAGCCCCACCTGCCAGTCACGCAGCGGACCCGGACCGGGCCAGGCCGCCCACTCGGCGCGGTGCAGCGGGAGGTCCTCGGCGGGGCGCAGCCGGCCCCGGACCTCGACGAGCTCGCGGGTCGCGAGGAGGTCGTCGAGGAGGTCGGGGGAGTAGGCCGTGCCGAGCCGGCTCCACAGGACGAGGTCGGCGTTGGGCGCCACCGCGGCGGTGAGGTCCATCTGCAGCTTCGTCAGGTGCCTGACGACATCGAGCACGCCGGTCGGCCGGGGGGCGCCGGGGAGCTGGGCGCGGACCGCCACCCGGCGGGCGTCGCGCCGGGACAGTTGGATCGGGGCCATCCGGAGACGCTAGCCCCGCCCGCGGCGGCGGGGCACCGGCTCGTGGCAGGCTGGCCGGCGTGACGACCAGCGGGCTGCTCCTCGCCGCCGGGGCGGGCCGGCGGATGGGTGGGCCCAAGGCCCTGGTCCGCCGCACCCCGCACGCCCCCACGCTCCTCGAGGTGGCGGTCGAGCGGCTGCGCGCGGCCGGGCTCGAGCACGTCCTCGTCGTCGTCGGGGCCGCCGCCGAGCAGGCCGCGCCGCTCGCCGCCGCCACCGGTGCCGACGTCGTCGTGGCCGCCGGCTGGGGTGAGGGGATGGGGGCGTCCCTGCGGGCCGGCCTGGCCCACCTGTCGGCCGGCCGCGGACCGGACGCCGTGCTCGTCACCCTCGTCGACCTCCCGGACGTCGGGCCGGAGGTCCACCGCCGGGTGCTCGGCGCCGCAGCCGGCGCGGGGGCCGCGGCCCTCGCCCGCGCGGCGTACCACGGAACCCCCGGCCACCCCGTCCTCCTCGGCCGGGACCACTGGCCGGGGGTCCTCGACACCGCTCGGGGTGACCGCGGCGCGCGCGCCCACCTCGCTGTCCACGACACCCTCCTCGTCGAGTGCGGAGACCTCGCCACCGGTCGGGACGCGGACACCCCTGACGCGCTGCGCTCCTGACCGATAGCCCGGGGGGTATATGCGGACGGGCGGCCGGCATCCGACATGATGGGGGGCGTGAGCGAGCAGAAGAGGCGATGGCCGGCCAGCGTGTTCGACTACGGGACCGACCCCGACCCGCGCTTCTCGCTCGCCAACGAGCGCACCTTCCTGGCCTGGGTCCGCACCGCGCTGGCCCTCCTCGCCGGCGCCGCGGCCCTCGACGCCCTCGACCTGCCGATCCAGGACACCGTGCAGTACCTCCTCGCCGCCCTGCTCGCGCTCGGCGGCCTCCTCGTCGGGTGGTCGGCGTGGCGGGGCTGGGTCCGCACCGAGCGGGCCATGCGCGAGAACACCGCGCTGCCCGCGAACCCGGCGATGGTCATCGTCCTCGTCGCCGTCGCCGCCTCCGGCCTCGTCCTGTCGGTCAGCAGCATCGTCCGGGGCCTCGGCTCGTGACCCAGGAGGTCGAGCGCGACCCGGGGATGCAGCAGGAGCGGACGACGCTCGCCTGGCGGCGCACCGGGCTCTCGCTGCTCGTCGGATCGCTGACCATCGGCCGGCTCACCGTGGACGCCCTCGGGCTGGTCGTCGTGGTCCCGACGGTGATGACGTCGGCGCTGGCGCTCTGGGTCATCTTCGAGGCACTCCGGGCGCGCCGGATGGCGCGCGACCACCCCGGTGAGCCGATCTTCTCGATCCTCGCCGACGGCCGGCTGCCGGGTGCGGTCGCCGTCGTCGTCGCCCTGCTGGCCGTGGCCGTCCTCGTCTCGGCGCTGAGCAGACTGCGCTGACCCCGCGGGCTTCCGTGTGGACCTCCGGTGGGTGATGCTGTCGCCATGGACCCCAGGACGACGTTCGCCTCCGCCGCCGACCTCGCCACCGCCCTCGGGGGATCCGGCTACCTCACCGACGACGCCCTGGCCACCGTGGCCTGGCTCTCGCTGCGGCTCGGCCGCCCGCTCCTCATGGAGGGCGAGCCCGGCACCGGGAAGACCGCCCTGGCCGAGGCGCTCGCCGAGACGATGGACCTGCCGCTGATCCGCCTCCAGTGCTACGAGGGCATCGACGCCAGCCAGGCGCTGTACGACTGGGACTTCCCCCGGCAGATCCTCCACGTCCGTGCGCTCGAGGCGGTCCAGGGCGGCGCCCGCGACGTCCGCGAGCTCGAGGCAGACCTCTTCGACGAGCGCTTCCTCCTCGCCCGGCCGGTGCTGCGGGCCCTGCGCGAGTCACCCGCGGTCCTCCTCGTCGACGAGATCGACCGCGCCGACGACGAGTTCGAGGCCTTCCTCCTCGAGGTCCTCTCCACCTGGCAGGTGACCATCCCCGAGCTCGGTCCGATCTCGGCCGCCACCCCGCCCGTCGTCGTCCTCACCTCCAACCGGACCCGCGAGCTCCACGACGCCCTCAAGCGCCGCTGCCTCTACCACTGGCTCGAGCACCCCGGCATCGAGCGCGAGCTGGCGATCGTCGCCACCCGGGCACCCGAGGTGTCCGCGGCCCTGGCCGAGCAGGTCGTCCGCCTGGTCCACACCATCCGGGCCGACCGGGAGATGCTCAAGCCGCCCGGCGTCGCGGAGACGCTGGACTGGGCGCGGGCGCTGCACGAGCTGGGCACCCGCGAGCTGGACACCGAGACCGCGGCCGCCACGCTCGGGGTCGCGGTGAAGTACCGGGAGGACGCCGAGCGGGTCAGGAAGGCCCTCGACGTCCTGCTCACCGCCTGAGGCGGGGTCGTGTCCGAGACCACCCGCTCGCCCGAGGAGATCCTCCTCGGCTTCGCGCGCGCCCTACGGGCCGCCGGGGTGAACGTCACCGCCGACCGCGAGCGCACCTACCTCGAGGCGGTGGCCGCGGTCGGGCTGGAGCACGCGGCCGGGGTCTACCTCGCCGGCCGGGCGACGCTCTGCTCCTCGCCGGTGGACCTCGAGCGTCACGACCTCGTCTACGCCGAGTGGTTCGGCGGCACCCGGGCCGGGAGCCGGCCCACGAGCTCGCTGCCCACCGTCACCCGGGCCGGCCTCGACGGCGTCGACGCCGGCCCGGGCGAGGGCGGCGAGGACCCCGATGTCGTCCAGGCGCGGGCCAGCGACACCGAGGTCCTGCGCCACCGCGACGTCGCGACGCTCAGCCGCCGCGAGCGCGAGGAGCTCGCGCGGCTCTTCGGCCGGCTGCGGCCCCGGCCGCCCCGGCGCCGGGCGCACCGGCACACCGAGGCGCGGCGCGGCGAGGTGGACGCCCGCCGGACCCTTCGGGCGATGCTGCGGCGGATGGGGGAGCCGGGCGAGGTCGCCTGGCGGCACCGGGGGACCCGGGCCCGCCGGGTGGTCCTCCTCGTCGACGTCTCCGGCTCGATGAGCGCCTACGCCGACGCGCTGATCCGGCTCGCCCACCGGTACTGCACCTCGGAGGTCCCGGTCGAGGTGTTCACCCTCGGCACCCGGCTCACCCAGGTGACCCGTCCGCTGCACCAGCGGGACCCGGACCGCGCCATCGTCGCCGCCGGTCGCGCCATCCCCGACTGGTCCGGCGGGACACGCCTGGCCGAGGGGCTGAAGGTGTTCCTCGACCGCTGGGGGCGCCGGGGGATGGCGCGCGGCGCCGTGGTCGTCGTCTTCAGCGACGGGTGGGAGCGCGACGACCCGGGGGCGCTCGGGGAGCAGGTGCGGCGGCTCGCGGCGGTGGCGTACCGGGTCGTGTGGGTCAACCCGCACCGCGGCCGACCGGGCTACGAGCCGGTCCAGGGAGGCATCATGGCGGTGCTGCCGCACGTCGACCACTTCGTCGCCGGGCACTCGATGGCGGCGTTCGAGGAGCTGACGGAGGTGGTCGCGCGTGCGTGACGTCCTGGACGAGCTGATGACCTGGTGGCGGGCCGGCGAGCCGGTCGGCGTGGGGACGGTGGTCGCCACCTTCCGCTCGGCGCCCCGGCCGGCCGGCGCCTCGATGCTCGTCGGCCCGGGCGGCGAGGCGGTGGGGTCGGTCTCCGGCGGCTGCGTCGAGGGCGCGGTGTACGAGCTCGGCCAGGAGGTCCTGGCCAGCGGCACACCGGTCCTCCAGCGCTACGGCGTCTCCGACGACGACGCCTTCGCCGTCGGGCTGACCTGCGGCGGCATCCTCGACGTCTACGTCGAGAAGGTGTCCCAGGAGACCTTCCCCGAGCTGGGTGAGGTCGCCGAGGACATCGCCGCGGGCCGCCCGGTCGCGGTCGCGACGGTCATCGAGCATCCCGACCCGGCGTGGCTCGGGCGTCGCCTCGTGGTCCGTCCCGAGGACGCCGGCGGCCCCGCGGCGGCCGGAGGCCTCGGGTCGCCGAGGGCCGACGGCGCGGTCACCGACGACGCCCGCGGGCTGCTCGCCGCCGGACGGACCGAGACCCTGACCTACGGCCCGGACGGCGAACGCCGGGGGGAGGGGATGCGGGTGTTCGTCGCCGCGTACGCTCCCCGGCCGAGGATGCTCGTCTTCGGGGCCATCGACTTCGCCGCGGCGGTCGCAAACGTGGGCTCCTTCCTCGGCTACCGGGTGACCGTGTGCGACGCCCGCCCGGTCTTCGCGACCGCGAGCCGGTTCCCGGCCGCCGACGAGGTCGTCGTCGAGTGGCCGCACCGGTACCTGCGCGCCGAGGTGGACGCGGGTCGCGTGGACGGCCGCACCGTCATCTGCGTGCTGACCCACGACCCGAAGTTCGACGTCCCGGTCCTGGAGACGGCGCTCGGGCTGCCCGAGGTGGCCTACGTCGGCGCGATGGGGTCCCGGCGCACCCATGAGGACCGGCTCCAGCGGCTGCGCGAGGCCGGGGTCACCGAGGCTCGGCTGTCGCGGCTCTCCTCGCCGATCGGGCTCGACCTGGGGGCCCGCACCCCCGAGGAGACCGCGGTGTCCATCGCGGCCGAGATCATCGCCCTGCAGTGGGGCGGCGGCGGCGCCCGGCTCCAGGAGGTCGCCGGCCCGATCCACCACCACGGCGAGCACGCCGAGGCCGTCGGCACCGGCTGACCCCGGGGCCCCGGGGGCCGACCGGGGCCACGGGGGCCGACCGGGGCCGACCGGGGCCACGGGGCCCGGTACCACCACGGGTGCCCCTCGGTCCGGCGGACGGTGACCGGGTCGGCCGTTCGGCCATTTCTCGCGTCCGAACCGGTCTCGGGATGCGGACGCCGTGGTCACCCCCTACCGTCGAGGGACCGGGCCGTGCCCGGAGACGGGCAGGGGATGGTCCGTCCGCGGGTCGTGGCCCGCGGCCAGGAGGTGGCTCATGGCGTTCCAGACGATCTCGGGCCGGCCGCTGCGCCGGCAGGTGGCCTTCGTCGGCCCCCTCGGCGTCGGCAAGTCGACCGCGGTGCACATGATCTCCGACCTGCCGGTGGTCCGCACCGAGGCGGGGCCGCAGGCGGTCAACGACGACGGCACCCGGGTGGCTCGCCGGCTGCGGGAGCACGAGGGCAGCGACTACGGGGAGTGGTCGAGCGCGCCCGGGGGCCCGGTGGCCGTCGTCGCCGCCCCGGGCCAGGCCAGGTTCGCCACCACCCGCCGCTCGGCCCTGGTCCGCGCCACGTGCGTCGTCCTCTGGCTCTACGGGCACACGGAGTACGCCCTCGAGGAGGCCGAGGAGTGGCTGCGCTACCTCGCCCCCGAGCTCGAGGACACCCCGCTCGTGCTGGCGGTGACCCGGCTGGAGATCGCCGGCGACCGGCCGGCGCTGGAGGACTACCGCCGGGTCGTCGACCGCTGGTCGCCCGGTGCGCGCCTGATCTCGGCCGACCCCCGCGACCGGGACTCCGTCCGGGAGGTCCTCGAGGCGGCGCTCGCGGCGCAGGTTCGGCCCCGCAGGGCGCGCGCCGCGCGCTGACCCGGTCCCGGCGCCCCGGCGGCGGTCGCCGCGCCGGTGTCCGCGGCCGGGTCGTTTCCGGTACGGAAAGTCGGTGGCGGGTGCCGTTCACCGCGCGCTGACCACCGCTGGTACCTGTGCCTCCCTGTGGGTTCGACGCAACCTCTTGTTTCCGCCGGACCGGTCAAGCAAGATCACGGGCACGTCACGGATCCCTCGCGAAGGAGCCAAGGATGACCCGGATCACCGTCAGCGTCGACGGCGTCAGCTACACCGACGACGTCGAACCCCGCACGCTCCTCGTCCACTACCTGCGGGAGGCGCTGGGCAAGGTCGGCACCGTCGTGGGGTGCGACACGAGCAACTGCGGGGCCTGCACCGTCCACCTCGACGGACGGAGCGTGAAGTCCTGCAACGTCCTGGCCGTCCAGGCCGACGGGCACGAGGTGACCACCATCGAGGGCCTCGCCGTGGGCGGCGAGCTGCACCCGATGCAGGCGGCCTTCCACGAGAACCACGCCCTCCAGTGCGGCTACTGCACCCCCGGGATGATCATGCAGGCCGTCGACCTGCTGAACGAGAACCCGGACCCCTCCGAGGAGGAGATCCGGGTCGGGCTGGAGGGCAACCTCTGCCGCTGCACCGGCTACCACAACATCGTCAAGGCCGTCGCCGCCGCGGCCGGCGCGATGTCCAGCGAGAGGATCGAGGCCTGATGACCGCCGTCGACGACCGTCCCACCGCCGAGGTCGGGAACGCCCGGCGGCGCAAGGAGGACCAGCGCCTCATCACCGGCCGCACCCGGTGGACCGACAACCTCCAGCTCCCCGGGATGCTCCACCTCGCGATGGTGCGCAGCCCCTTCGCGCACGCCAGGGTCACCGCGATCGACACCTCTGCGGCGCGCGCCGCCCAAGGGGTCCTCGGGGTCTTCACCGGCAAGGACCTCGAGGACAGCCAAGGCGTCAACATCACCGCCTGGCCGCTGACGCCCGACCAGAAGAGCCCCACCCACCTGCCCGTCGTCATCGAGCACGTCGCGTGCGCAGGGGAGATCGTTGCCGTCGTGGCCGCCCGCACCGCCGCGGCCGCCCGGGACGCCGCCGAGCTGGTCGATGTCGACTACGAGGAGCTCCCGGCCGCCCTCGACCTCAAGGAGGCCGCGGCCGACACCGTCCTCGCCCACCCGGACCTCGGCACGAACACCTCCGCGGTCTGGACCCTCGACTCCGCCGCCCAGGGCTCGGGGGGAGACGTGGAGGAGGCGATCGCCGCGGCCCGCGAGAACGGCATCGTCATCGAGCGCGAGTACCGCCAGCAGCGGCTCGTCCCGGCCTTCATGGAGCCGCGCTCGACCGTCGTCGACCCCACCGGCGAGCAGATGACCGTGTGGTCCTCGACCCAGGTGCCGCACGTCCTGCGCTTCGCCATCGCCGCCACGATGGGCATCCCCGAGTCCAAGGTGCGCGTCATCGCCCCGGACGTCGGCGGTGGCTTCGGCGGCAAGCTGCAGACGACGCCCGAGGAGTTCGCGACGATCGCGGTCGCCCGCAAGCTCGGCAAGCCGTGCAAGTACACCGAGACCCGCTCCGAGACGATGGTCTCGGGGCACCACGGCCGCGACCAGTGGCAGAAGCTCACGCTGGCCGCCGAGAAGGACGGCACGGTCACCGGGCTCAAGGTCGAGCTCCTCGCCGACCTCGGCGCCTACGCCGCGCTCGTCGGCGGCGGCGTCCCGGTGCTCGGCGCGTGGATGTACAACTCCATCTACAAGTTCGGGTCATACCACTTCACGGTGCGGACCGTGCTGACGAACAAGACGTGGGTCGACGCCTACCGCGGCGCCGGCCGGCCCGAGGCGACCTTCGCCATCGAGCGGATCATGGACGAGCTCGCGGTCGAGGTGGGGGTCGACCCCCTCGAGATCCGCGAGAAGAACTGGATCCGGCACGAGGAGTTCCCGTTCACGACCGTGGCCGGGATGACCTACGACTCGGGCAACTACGAGGCGGCCACCGCCAAGGCCAAGGAGCTCTTCGGCTACGACGAGCTGCGGGCCGAGCAGCAGCGTCGCCGCGAGGACGGCGACCCGGTCCAGCTCGGGCTCGGGGTCTCGACCTTCACCGAGATGTGCGGCCTGGCCCCCTCCAGGGTCCTCGGCTCGCTCAGCTACGGCGCCGGCGGCTGGGAGCACGCCAGCATCCGGATGCTCGCCACCGGCACCGTCGAGGTCGTCACCGGGGCCTCCGCGCACGGCCAGGGCCACGAGACGGCGTGGAGCCAGATCGTCGCCGACCGCCTCGGGGTCCCGTTCGAGAGCGTGGAGGTCCTGCACGGGGACACCCAGATCGCGCCGAAGGGGATGGACACCTACGGCTCGCGCTCGCTCGTCGTCGGCGGCGAGGCCCTCGTCCGGGCGGCCGACAAGGTCATCGAGAAGGCCAAGCCCTTCGCGGCGCACCTGCTCGAGGCCAGCGCCGACGACCTCGAGTTCAGCGGCGGCCGGTTCACGGTCCGGGGCACCGACAAGGGTGTCGGCATCGCCGACGTCGCGCTGGCCACCTTCGCCGCGCACAACCTCCCGGACGGCGCCGAGCCGAGCATCGACGCGGACGCCACCTACGACCCGGTGAGCTTCTCCTTCCCGCACGGCACCCACCTGTGCGCGATGGAGGTCGACACCGAGACGGGGGCGACCCGGATGCGCAAGTACGTCTGCGTCGACGACATCGGGACGATCGTCAACCCGCTCATCGTCGAGGGCCAGGTCCACGGCGGCCTCGTCCAAGGCATCGCCCAGGCGCTCTGGGAGGGCGCCGAGTACGACGAGCAGGGAACGCTCGTCAGCGGCTCGTTCGTCGACTACACGCTGCCCACCGCGGCCGACACGATCAGCTTCGTCACCGACCACACGGTCTCCCCGTCGACGACGAACACGCTCGGCACCAAGGGCGTGGGCGAGGCCGGCACGATCGCCTCGACACCGGCGGTCGTCAACGCGATCGTCGACGCGCTGCGGCCGATGGGCATCCACGACGTCGAGATGCCGTGCACGCCGGAGCGGGTGTGGAGGGCGGTCCAGGGGGCCGGCGGCGCCACCACCGGTGCGGCCCAGGCCCACTTCAGCGAGGGGTCCGGCAACCAGGCTCCCTCGGTCGGCGCGACGGACGGAGCAGCGCAGTGATCCCCGCATCCTTCGACTACCTGGCCCCGACGAGCGTGCAGGAGGCGCTCTCCGCCCTCGCCGAGGCCGGTGACGACGCCAAGGTCCTCGCGGGTGGCCAGTCGCTGCTGCCCATCCTGAGGATGCGGCTCAACGCGCCGGAGACGGTCGTCGACCTCGGGCGCATCGAGGAGCTGCGCGGCATCCGGGACGGCGGCGACCACCTCGTCGTCGGGGCGATGACCCCGTACAGCGACGTCGTGGCGGACGCCCTCGTGCGCGAGCACGCGAGCCTGCTGGCCGAGGCGGTCGAGACGGTCGCCGACCCGCAGATCCGCCACCGCGGCACGGTCGGCGGCGCGCTGGTCCACGCCGACCCGGCCGGCGACGTCGGTGCCCCGGTCCTCGCCCTCGACGCCACCTTCGTCGTCGTCGGGCCCGGCGGCGAGCGGACCGTGGCCGCCTCG
Source organism: uncultured Actinomycetota bacterium (assembly GCA_963772645.1). Lineage (GTDB taxonomy): Bacteria > Actinomycetota > Actinomycetes > Actinomycetales > Dermatophilaceae > DASSQJ01. The sequence goes on along the minus strand of CAVYYD010000010.1, from coordinate 298,341 downwards.
GACTTCTTCGTCGACCTCTTCGAGACCGCCGTGGGCGAGGGCGAGCTGCTCACCGAGATCCGCATCCCGAAGCACACCGGCTGGGTGTCGCACTACGAGAAGTTCGTCCGGGTCTCGCACCAGTGGTCGATCGTCGGGGTCGCGGTGACCCTCCAGGCGGAGGGCGGCACGATCTCCCAGGCCCGGGTCGGGCTGACGAACATGGGCTCGACCCCGCTGCGGGCGACCGCCGTCGAGCAGGCGCTCGTCGGCAGGTCCGCCGGGGAGGTCGCCGAGGCGTGTGCCTCCGCGGCCGACGGCACGACCCCGCCGAGCGACCTCAACGGCGACGCCGACTACCGGCGCCACCTCGCCACGGTGCTCACCCGGCGTGCCGTCGAGAAGGCGCTCGGGAGCTGACCCTCGGATGGAGCTGACCCACGACTTCACCGTCCCGGCCCCGATCGAGCAGGCCTGGGCGACCTTCATGGACCTCGAGCAGGTGGGTGGCTGCTTCCCCGGTGCCACCGTCACCGAGGTGTCCGCGGAGGGCTTCGCCGGCACGGTCAAGGTCAAGCTGGGGCCGATCGCGCTGCAGTACGCCGGGACCGGACAGTTCCTCTCCCGCGACGACGCCGGCCACCGCGCGGTCATCGAGGCCAAGGGCAAGGACAAGCGGGGCAACGGCACGGCCGGGGCGACGGTGACGGTCCAGCTGGCTCCGGCCGGGCAGGGCACCCGGGTCGACGTCACCACCGAGCTGTCGGTGACCGGGAAGCCTGCGCAGTTCGGCCGGGGCGTCATGCAGGACGTCTCCGACAAGCTCCTCCAGCAGTTCATCGGCTGCATCGAGGGTCGGCTGGGCGGGCAGCCGGCCGAGCAGGCTCCGGCGGAGTCCCCGCCGCAGCAGCCACCGGCGGCGACGCCGCCGGTGGCCGGGCCGGCCGCGGGCGCCCAACCGGCGTCCGAGGCCCCGGCGGCGCCGGCCACTCCGGCGCCGCCACCCACCCCGTCCCCCGCCGCGAGGCCGGCCCCCCGGCCCGCTCCGGTGGAGGACGACTCCATCGACCTCGGTGCGACCGTGCTCCCGGTGCTGCTGAAGAGCTACGGCCCCTACCTCGTCGTTGGAGTCGTCGGGCTCGCCGTCGGCTACCTCCTCGGACGTCGCTGACCGGACCCGACGCACGACGGCGGCCCGCACCCCGAGGGGGGCGGGCCGCTCTCGTCGGCGACGCCCCGCCGGCGCGGGCTCAGCAGGCCACGAGGCGCTCCGCCGCGACCCGGCGCAGGTCCGCGTCGTCCCGGACGGTGACGTGGGACGTGCGCCGGCCGGACGCGGCGCGGGCCCGGCGGTGGGTGCGCTCCATGAGCACGACCGCGGGGCTGAGGAGGGCGGCGAGGCCCCCGAGGGAGAGGACCGTCTCGAGGATGCTGTGCGTGGTGGTCATGGCGGTAATCATGCGCCCGGTCAATACCTGCCAACAGTGGCAGAGATGACGGCGATCGTCGATTTCCTGCCATACTGGCCGCATGGCCCTGCGCACCGTCGCCGTCGTCCTCCAGGAACCGGTCTCGCTCTTCGAGTTCGGCGTGCTCGCCGAGGTCTTCGGGATCGACCGGACCGACGACGGCGTGCCGCCGTTCCACTTCCGGGTCTGCGCGGCCCGTCCCGGGCCGATCGACGCCGGCAACGGCACCAGCGTCACGGTGCCCTACGGGCTCGAGGCCACCCTCGACGCCGACCTGGTCGCCGTCCCGGCCTCTCCGGCCGCGAGGACCCCGCCGCCTGAGGTCGTCGAGGCGCTGCGGGCGGCGGTCGAGCGCGGGGCGTGGGTGCTCTCGGTCTGCTCGGGAGTCTTCACCCTCGGCGCCGCAGGCATCCTCGACGGGCGGCGGTGCGCCAGCCACTGGCGGCTCGCCGACGAGCTGGCGCGCCGGCACCCGCTGGCCGAGGTCGACCCCGACGTCCTCTACGTCCACGACGGGAACGTCGTGACGAGCGCCGGCACGGCGGCCGGCATCGACGCCTGCCTCTACCTGGTCCGCACCGAGCTCGGGTCGGCGGTCGCGTCCAGGATCGCCCGGCGGATGGTGGTCCCGCCGCACCGTGACGGCGGCCAGCGCCAGTACGTCGACCGGCCGGTGCCGGCGACCACGGCCGAGAGCCTCGGCGACGTCCTGACGTACCTGCTCGAGCACCTCGAGGACGCGCACACGGTCGAGGACCTCGCCGCGCGCGCGACGATGTCGCCGCGGACGTTCGCGCGACGCTTCGTCGCGGAGACCGGCACGACGCCGCACCAGTGGCTCACCGACCAGCGGGTGCTGCGCGCCCGCGAGCTCCTCGAGCAGAGCGACCTGCCGGTCGAGGAGGTCGCCCGCAGCGCCGGGTTCGGCTCGGCCGCCCTCCTGCGCCACCACTTCACACGCTGCACCGGGGTCTCTCCCACGGTGTTCCGGCGCCAGCACCGCGTCCCGGCCTGAGCCGCCTCTTCACAGGATCTCCACACGACGCCCCCACGGACCCCGTCCGCCGCCTCCTACGCTCGGCACCATGAGCGAGGGCGGGAAGTCGTCAGGACGGGTCCTCGTCGTCGAGGACGAGCCGGTCATCAACCAGGCGGTGACCGACCGGCTCCGGGCCGAGGGGTTCACCGTGCACCAGGCCCACGACGGGCCGGGAGCGGTCGCCGCGTTCGAGCAGGTCGAGGTCGACCTCGTCGTCCTCGACGTCATGCTCCCCGGCTTCGACGGTCTCGAGGTGTGCCGCCGGATCCAGGCCGTGCGCCCCGTGCCCGTCCTCATGCTCACCGCCCGCGACGACGAGACCGACGTCCTCGTCGGGCTCGGGGTGGGCGCCGACGACTACGTCACCAAGCCGTTCTCGATGCGTGAGGTCGTCGCCCGGGTACGGGTGCTGCTCCGCCGGGTCGAGCGGGCTGAGGCGCTCGCCCGGAGCACCGGACGGGTCGACCTCGCCGGGCTCGTCGTCGACCCCTCGACCCGTCGGGTCAGCGCCGACGGCCGTGAGGTCCACCTCACCCCGCTCGAGTTCGACCTGCTCTGCGCCCTCGCGGTCGAGCCCGGGGTGGTGCGACCCCGGGAGGCGCTGATGCGCGAGGTCTGGGGCTGGAACGACGCCTCCGGGACCCGGACGCTGGACAGCCACGTCAAGACGCTGCGGGCCAAGCTCGGCGCCGGCCGGGTCCGGACCGTTCACGGGGTGGGCTACGCGCTGGAGTCCCCCCGGTGAACACCGACCGTCCCCTCGACGGCATCACGTCGATCAAGGTCAAGCTCGCCGTCCTCGTCGGGACGAGCGTGCTCTCCGCCCTGTTCGTCGCGGCGATCGGCGACGCCGCCGGCATCGCCGGCTGGGTCAGCACGCCGGTCACCCTCGCCGCGGCCCTCGGGGTCACCTGGTGGCTCGCCCGCGGGATGACCTCGCCGCTGCGGGAGATGACCGCCGCTGCCAGGAGGATGGGGACCGGCGACTACGGCCAGCGGGTCACCGCGACCTCTTCCGACGAGGTCGGCGAGCTCGCCCGCACCTTCAACGCGATGGCCGCCGACCTCGCCGGTGCCGACCTCGAGCGACGCCGCCTCGTCGCGACCGTCTCCCACGAGCTGCGGACGCCCCTGACGGCCCAGCGGGCGCTTCTGGAGAACCTCGTCGACGGCGTCGCCCGACCGGACGAGGAGACCCTCCGGGGGGCGCTCGCCCAGGCGGAGCGCCTCAGCGACCTCGTCGGTGACCTGCTCGACCTGTCCCGCATCGACGCCGGCGCCGCGCCCCTCCGGCTCGTCGACGTCCGGGTCGCCGACGTCCTGGCGGGGGCCGCCACCGAGGCGACGCTCGACGGCCGGCCGGTCCGGGTCGTCCACCGGGTCGAGCCGGCCGACCTCACCGTCCGCGCCGACCCCGCCCGGCTCGCCCAGCTCGTCGGCAACCTCGTCGACAACGCGGTGCGGCACAGCCCCGCCGGCAGCGAGGTGCGCCTCACGGCCCGCACGTCGACGCCCCACCGGTGGGTCCTCGAGGTCGGCGACGACGGTCCCGGCATCCCGGCCGAGCGGGCCGAGACGGTGTTCGAGCGGTTCGGCTCCGCCGACGACAGCGGCGGCGGGACCGGCCTCGGACTCGCGATCGCCCGGTGGGTGAGCGAGCTGCACGGCGGCAGCCTCGCGGTCGTCCCCACCCCCGCCGGCGCCCGCGGTGCCCTCCTGCGCGCCACCCTGCCGAGCCGCCCCGCGCCCCAGCGACCGACCCACCTCCGGGAGGAGAGCACGATGACGACGACCCCGACCCCCTCGGCCCCGTCCGCCACCCCGCCGCCCGCCCCGCCCGCGCCACCCTCCACCGGTGTCGGCCTGCTCGACCGGTTCTGGCCCGAGCCGCAGCTGCGGCCGCAGGTGCGGACCGCGCTCCTCGCCCTGGCCGTCGGCGCCTTCGCCGCCGTCACCTGGCCCTATCGCAACATCGGGCTCGCGACGAGCCTGACGATGCTCCTCACCGGCCTGCTCATGTGGGTCGTGGCGCGCCACCGCCGCCACCCGTGGACGATCGCCTGCGCCGTTCTCGCCTCGGTCCTCGCCTCGACGGCCGCGCTGCGCGACGCCGGGGGCGTCGTCACGCTCGCCGTGCTCGCCGGCGTCACCGTCGCCGCGGTGGGGCTGACCCGCGCCCACGGGCTGCTCGCGATGGTCGCCGGCTGCGCCGCATGGCCGGCCTCGGCCCTGCGCGGCCTGCCGCTGCTCGGCCGCACCCTCGCCGCGACGAGCCGTCGGCAGCTGCTCTGGCCGGTGCTGCGGACCGTGGCCGTCTCGCTCCTCGCGCTCGTCGTCTTCGGGGGCCTCTTCGCCACCGGCGACGCGGTCTTCGGCTCGTGGGCGCGGGCCCTCGTGCCGGACCTCGGCTGGGACACCATCGTGCTGCGCGGCTTCGTCCTCGTCCTGGTGACGGGGGTCGCCCTCACCGGCGCCTACCTGGCGCTCAACCCGCCCACCGCGGACGAGGTCCGGCTCCCGTCGGCGCGCCGGTCGAGGCGCGCGTGGGAGTGGGGCGTACCGGTCGGGGTCGTCGACGCCCTCGTCGCGCTCTTCCTCCTCGCCCAGGCGAGCGAGATGTGGGGCGGCCTGTCGTACCTGCGCAGCAGCGGCACGACGTACGCCGAGGCGGTGCACGAGGGTTTCGGCCAGCTGACCGTCGCGACCTTCCTCACCATCGTCGTCGTCGCGCTGACGATGCGGGCCGCCGCGCAGGAGACCGCCCGCGACCGGCTCCTCCTGCGCCTCCTCCTCGGCTCGCTCGGCGTCCTCACCCTGGCCGTCGTCGCGTCGGCGCTGTACCGGATGTCGCTCTACCAGGACGCCTACGGGTACACCGTGCTGCGGGTGTTCGTCGACGGGCTCGAGCTGTGGTTCGGCCTCGTCGTCGCGATGCTCCTCGTCGCCGGTGTGCGGCTGCGGGGGGCCTGGCTACCCCGGGCCGTGCTGGTCTCCGGCGCCGCCTTCACGATCGGCTTCGCGGCGATGAACCCCGACGCGTGGGTGGCCGGCCGGAACATCGACCGCTACGAGGCCTCCGGGCGCCTCGACACCTGGTACCTCACCAGCCTCTCCGCGGACGCGGTGCCGGTCGTCGCGGAGCGGCTGCCCGGCGGGCTCGGGTCGTGCGTCGCCCACCGGATGGGCGGCCGGTCGACTGGGCAGGACGACTGGCTGGCGTGGAACCTCGGCCGGGCCCGGGCCGCCGATGCCCTGGCGAGCGTTCCCGCGGCACCGGCCGACTGCTCGCCCTACCTCACCGACGACTACCGGGGGTGACCTACCGGGGGGACCGAAAACCCGGCGGCGCGACCGGCGCATCCCGCGGCATACTCCCCGGGATGGAGGTGAGCGAGGCCGAGGACCTGCCCGCCCGGTGGGCCGGTGAGGACTTCCGGGTCGCGCTCGAGGCCTGGCTGGTCCCGGCGCTCGGCGACGCGAGGGTCTCGGTGACCGGCCCCCTCGTCCGTGACCGGATCCGGTTCTGGTCCACGTTGCTCCATGTCCAGACCGACGCCGGCCGGGTCTGGGTCAAGGAGAACGCGCCGTCCCAGGCGTTCGAGGCCCGTCTCGTCCAGGTCGTGCACGCCCTCGTCCCCGGCGCCGTCGCGACGCCGCTCGCCGTCGAGCCACGTCGCGGCTGGCTCGCCACGGCCGACCTCGGGGCCCCTCTGTGGGATGACGAGCCACCGCCGGCGCCGGAGTGGGTGGGCGTGCTCCGGGCGTGGACCGCCTGCCAGGTGGCGCTCGCGAACCACGACACCGAGGTCCTCGCCACTGGTGTGCCGCTGTTCCCGCGTGACCCGGCGGAGGTCGTCCGCTGGGTCCGGGGGGTGCTCGGTGGGCTCGCCGAACTTCCCTCGACCGACCCCCGGCGGGCCACCGAGGCGGACGTCGTCGCCGTCGAGGAAGGGCTCGACCGCATCGGCGAGGCGGCCACCGCCCTCGCCGAGAGCGGGGTGCCCGACTCGCTCCAGCACAACGACCTCCACCTCGGCAACGCCCTGCGCGCACCGGGAGGCGGCTACGCCGTCATCGACCTGGGCGACGCGCTGTGGACGCACCCGCTGACCGCGACCCGCATCCCGCGGTGGATCCTGCGCCACCGCCTCGGCCACGAGCCCGGCAGCCCCGAGCAGACGGCTGCCGAGGACGCGGCGGTCGGTGCCTGGTCCGCCCACGCCGACCCTGTCGCCCTCCGGGCCCTGCTTCCCGCGGCGGACCGGGTCTCCTGCCTGCACCGCGCCGAGTCGTGGCGGCGGCTCCAGTGGGACGTCCCCGTCGAGGTGGTCGACGAGGAGTTCCGCCGCTCCGTCGTCGACTGGCTCACCCTCGCCGCCGCGCAGGACCCGTACGCCGCCGCGGTCGCCGGCTGAACCGGGTCGGGCCGCTCGTGACTTCCCGGTAGGTACTAGGACGTCCTAGCATCTCGGTAGACCGCGACCGAAGGGACACCCAACCCATGGCAGCGCAGCCGGCCCCGCAGGACCTCCACGTCCCGCAGCACCCCGTCCGCATCGTCACCGCGTCGAGCCTGTTCGACGGCCACGACGCCTCGATCAACATCATGCGGCGGATCATGCAGAGCCAGGGTGCCGAGGTCGTCCACCTGGGCCACAACCGCTCGGTCCGCGAGGTCGTCGACGCGGCCATCGAGGAGGATGTCCAGGGCGTGGCCGTCAGCTCCTACCAGGGCGGGCACGTCGAGTACTTCGAGTACCTCGTCGAGCTGCTCGCCGCGGCCGGAGCGGACCACGTCAAGGTCGTCGGCGGCGGCGGGGGCGTCATCGTCCCGGCCGAGATCGAGCGGCTGCGCCGCGCCGGGGTCACGATCTTCAGTCCGGAGGACGGCCAGCGGCTCGGCCTGCCCGGCATGGTCAACCAGGTCATCCAGGCGTGCGACACCGACCTGTGGGCGGCCCACCCGACGACCGTCGACGCGGTCCTCTCCGGTGAGCGGACCGCGGTCGCGCGGGCCATCACGGCCGCCGAGACCGGCCACCTCGACGAGGTGATGCGCTCGGAGCTGCGGGAGGCGGCGCAGCGGCACCAGGCTCCCGTGGTCGGGATCACCGGCACCGGGGGGTCGGGCAAGTCCAGCCTCACCGACGAGCTCGTCCGCCGGTTGCGGGTCGACCAGCAGGACAAGCTGCGGGTCGCCTGCGTCGCGATCGACCCCACCCGCCGCAAGGGCGGCGGGGCGCTGCTCGGCGACCGGATCCGGATGAACAGCGTGGACGGTGACCGCGTCTACTACCGCTCGCTGGCCACCCGCGGCAGCCATGAGGTGCCCGAGGCGCTCGGTGACGTCCTGACCATCCTGCGCGCCGCGGGCTTCGACCTCATCGTCGTCGAGACCCCCGGCATCGGACAGGGCGACGCCGCGATCACCGGCTACGCCGACGTCAACCTCTACGTCATGACCCCGGAGTTCGGCGCCGCGAGCCAGCTCGAGAAGATCGACATGCTCGACTTCGCCGACGTCGTCGCGATCAACAAGTTCGAGCGCCGCGGCGCGATGGACGCGCTGCGCGACGTCGGGCGGCAGATGGTGCGCAACCGGCAGGCGTTCGGGAAGCGCCCCGAGGACATGCCCGTCTTCGGAACCTCGGCGGCCACGTTCAACGACGACGGCGTCACCGCCCTCTACCAGCACCTGCGCGGGCTGCTCGCCGAGCAGGGGCTGCCGCTCGGGGAGGGCACGCTCGCGCCGGTCGACGTCCGCCACTCCACGGTGCTGCGCCAGGTGGTGCCGCCGCAGCGGGTCCGCTACCTCGCCGAGATCGCCGAGACGGTGCGCGGCTACCACGAGGACACCGAGCGGTGGGCGGACGCCGCGCGCCGGGTCCAGCGCCTCGCCGCGGTGCGCGAGGCCCTGGAACGGGCCGGGAAGGACCACGCCGACGTCGGCGCGCTCCTCGAGGCCGCCGCCGAGGACCTCCCGCTCGACGCGGCGCGCCAGCTCGCCGGCTGGTCCTCGGTGGTCGAGGCGTACTCCGGCGAGGAGCAGGTCGTGACGGTGCGGGACAAGGAGCTGCACACCAGGCTCGTCCGCGAGTCGCTGTCCGGCAGCCGGATCCGCCGCGTGTCCCTTCCCCGCTACTCCGACGACGGCGACCTGCTCTCGTTCCTGCGCCGCGAGAACCTGCCGGGGTACTACCCGTTCACCGCCGGTGTCTTCCCGTTCAAGCGCGACACCGAGGACCCGGCCCGGATGTTCGCCGGCGAGGGCGACCCGTTCCGCACCAACCGGCGGTTCAGGCTGCTCTCCGAGGGCCAGCCCGCGACCCGCCTGTCCACGGCGTTCGACTCGGTGACGCTCTACGGCCGCGACCCCGACCGCCGGCCGGACATCTACGGGAAGGTCGGCACCTCCGGAGTCTCGGTGGCGACCCTCGATGACATGAAGGCGCTCTACGACGGCTTCGACCTGACCTCGCCGTCGACGAGCGTCTCGATGACGATCAACGGCCCCGCGCCCACCATCCTCGCCTTCTTCCTCAACACCGTCATGGACCGCGAGGTCGAGAAGTGGGCGGCCGAGCACGGTCGCGAGCCGGATGCGGGGGAGCGCGACCGCATCCGGGGCGCGGCCCTCGCCACGGTGCGCGGCACCGTGCAGGCCGACATCCTCAAGGAGGACCAGGGCCAGAACACCTGCCTGTTCTCCACCGAGTTCAGCCTGCGGATGATGGCCGACATCCAGGAGTGGTTCATCGCCAACCACGTCCGCAACTTCTACTCGGTCTCGATCAGCGGCTACCACATCGCCGAGGCGGGGGCGAACCCGATCAGCCAGCTGGCGTTCACCCTCGCCAACGGCTTCACCTACGTCGAGGCCTACCTGGGCCGCGGCATGGACATCGACGACTTCGCCCCCAACCTGTCCTTCTTCTTCTCCAACGGCATGGACCCCGAGTACACCGTCATCGGGCGGGTGGCCCGGCGCGTCTGGGCGGTGGCGATGCGTGAGAAGTACGGGGCCAACGAGCGCAGCCAGAAGCTGAAGTACCACGTGCAGACCTCGGGCCGGTCCCTCCACGCTCAGGAGATGGCGTTCAACGACATCCGCACCACCCTCCAGGCGCTGTGCGCGATCTACGACAACGCCAACAGCCTCCACACCAACGCCTACGACGAGGCCGTCACGACCCCATCGGCGGAGTCGGTGCGCCGGGCGCTCGCCATCCAGCTGGTCATCGGCAAGGAGTGGGGCCTGGCGATGAACGAGAACCCGCTCCAGGGCTCCTTCGTCGTCGACGAGCTGACCGACCTCGTCGAGGAGGCCGTGCTCGCCGAGTTCGACCGCATCTCCGAGCGCGGTGGGGTCCTCGGTGCCATGGAGACGGGCTACCAGCGCGGGCGGATCCAGGACGAGTCGATGCTCTACGAGCACCGCAAGCACGACGGCTCGCTGCCGATCGTCGGCGTCAACACCTTCGTCCGGCCGGATGCCGAGGTCTCCCCGCACGAGGTCGAGCTCGCCCGGGCCACCGAGGCCGAGAAGGAGGGCCAGCTGGCCGCGGGTGGAGGCGTTCCGCGAGGAGAACCGGGACGAGGCCGAGGCGGCGCTCGCCCGGCTCAAGGACGCGGCGACGAGCGGGGAGAACGTCTTCGCGGTGCTCATGGATGCCGCGCGGGTGTGTTCCCTGCAGCAGGTCACCGAGGCCTTCTTCGAGGTCGGCGGGGCCTACCGCCGCAACGTGTGACCCGGTCGGCGGCGCCGTCGCCGTTCCCACCGACCCTCCGGTAGGAAGGACCCCATGCAGACCGCGAACACCACCGCCGTCGTCACCGGCGGCGCCTCCGGCCTCGGCGCCGCCGCCGCCGCCGCCCTCGCCGCCACCGGCGCCCGGGTCGTCGCCCTCGACCTGCCGGACGCCTGTGCCGACGGGCCGGCCGTCGACGGCGTCGAGTACGTGCCCACCGACGTCACCGACGAGGAGCAGGTCCGCGCCGCCGTCGACGTCGCGGCTGCGGACCCGCAGCGCCCGCTACGGGTCGTCGTGAGCTGCGCCGGCATCGGGCCGTCGGCGCGCATCCTCGGCCGCAGGGGGGTCCACGACATCGGCCTCTACCGCAAGGTGCTCGAGGTGAACCTCGTCGGCACCTTCGTCGTCCTGGCCGTCGCCGCCGAGGCGATGGCCGCCACCGAGCCCGACGAGAACGGGCAGCGTGGTGTCGTCGTCAACACCGCGAGCATCGCGGCGTTCGACGGACAGGTCGGCCAGGCCGCCTACTCCTCGTCCAAGGGAGGGATCGTGGCGCTCACGCTCCCCGCCGCTCGCGACCTGGCGCAGTACGGCATCCGGGTCATGACGATCGCTCCCGGGATCGTCGAGACCCCGATGCTCGCCACGGTCTCCGACGAGTTCCGCGCCGGGCTCGCCGCGGGGGTGCCCTTCCCGCCGCGCCTCGCGCGCCCCGAGGAGTACGCACAGCTGGCCCTGGCCGTCGTCGCCCACGACTACCTCAACGGCGAGGTCATCCGGATGGACGGTGCGCTGCGGATGGCGCCGCGCTGACGGTGGGTCCGACCCCGGGCGAGCAGCGACGCGACGACCTCGGCGCGCCGGTGCCGCTCGGGGGGCCGGCACTCCGGGTCGTCTCCCTCGTCCCCTCGCTCACCGAGGCGCTCGCCGCCACCTGCCCCGACCGGCTCGTCGGGGCGACCGACTGGTGCACGCACCCGGCGGGACTGGACGTGGCTCGGGTCCGGGGGACCAAGAACCCCGACCTCGGCGCGGTCGCCGCGCTCCGCCCGGACCTCGTCGTCGCCAACAAGGAGGAGAACCGGGAGCTGGACGTCCGCCGGTTGCGCGCCCGGGGCATCCCGGTATGGGTCACCGAGATCGAGACCGTTCCCAAGGCGGTCTCCTCGATCCGCCGGCTGCTCGCCGAGGCCCTCGAGGTGGCCGAGCCGGGGTGGCTGGGAGAGGCCGAGGACGCCTGGTGCGGCCCGGTCCCCGCCCCGTCGGCACGCGCCGCCGTGCCGGTCTGGCGGGACCCGTGGATGGTCGTCGGGCGGCCGACGTTCACGGCGGACCTGCTCGCCCGGGCCGGCTACGAGGTGGTCACCGGGGGCGCGCAGGGGCGCTACCCGGCGGTGGCACCGCAGGCCCTCGACGACCCCAGGACCGTCGACGTCGTGCTGCTCCCGGACGAGCCGTACGTGTTCACCGCGCAGGACGGTCCGGAGGCCTTCACCAGGGTGCCGACACGCCTCGTCTCGGGCCGTCTGCTGACCTGGTACGGGCCCGCGCTGGTCGCCTCCCGGATTTCCTGGGACCGGGAGTGACCGTGTAGTGTTCCGGTCGCGCTTCCGGGTCGGGCCGACCTGCTCGCGCCCGCCCCCTTAGCTCAGTCGGCAGAGCGTTTCCATGGTAAGGAAAAGGTCGTCGGTTCGATTCCGACAGGGGGCTCTGACCCGGCCGCGCCGGTCCCGCCGGGACGGCCGGGCCCAAGGCGGGATAGCTCAGCTGGTTAGAGCGCACGACTCATAATCGTGAGGTCGCGGGATCGAGCCCCGCTCCCGCTACGCACGGCTTGCGATTTCCGGGGAATGCCACGGGTCGCGTAGCCTGTTGTGCTGGTGTCGCGCGTGGGCCGCATCCCGCGCCCGACGCGTCACCCCAGATCCACCCCCGTTTTCCGAGAGCAGGTTGCCCCGTGGCCACGAAGAGCGCCGACGTCCGCCCGAAGATCACTCTGGCGTGCACGGAGTGCAAGGAGCGCAACTACATCACCAAGAAGAACCGCCGCAACGACCCGGACCGGCTCGAGCTGGCGAAGTACTGCCCGCGCTGCAAGAAGCACACCGCGCACCGCGAGACCCGCTGACCTCCAGCGCGTCCCCGACAGGCCGCCCGCACCGTCCCCGGTGCCGGCGGCCTGTCGGTGTCACGGGGTGCGGCCTCCGGCGGGGGGCGGGGTGCGGCCTCCGGCGGGGGGCGGGGGCCGTCCCCCCGGGCGGGGCCGGGGCGGTACCGGTGCCGGGGGTTCGTCGTGCCCGCACCGGCCGCCGCGATGACCTCCTAGAGTGGGCGCCATGGCCGTCAACGCAGACTTCGTGGGGCGCAGCTACCCGCCGAGCGGGCCCTACCCCGTCGACGCCGACCTCATCGCCGCGTTCGCCGCGTCGGTGGGCGCCGACGACCCGGTGCACTCCGATGCCGACGCGGCCCGAGCGGCCGGCTACGCGGACGTCGTCGCGCCCCCGACGATGGCGGTGCGCTTCGCGCAGCGGGCCGATGCCGCCTACGTGACCGACCCGGAGGCCGGCATCGACTTCAGCCGGGTCGTCCACGGCGAGCAGCGCTTCGTCCACCACCGCCCGATCACCGCCGGGGACGAGGTGCTCGGGACCGTCACGGTCGACCAGGTCCGCTCGGCCGGCGGCCACGCGATGGTGACCACCCGCACCGAGCTGAGCACCGTCGGCGGCGAGCCGCTGACGACCTGCACGTCGACCATCGTCGTCCGCGGTGGGGAGGACTGAGGATGCCCGCACGACAGCTCTCCGAGGTCTCGGTCGGGGACCGGGTCGCGCCGGTGACCGTGCCGGTGTCGCGCGCCACGCTCCTCGCCTACGCCGCCGCCTCCGGGGACCAGAACCCCATCCACCAGGACGAGTCGTTCGCGCGCTCGGTCGGGCTGCCCGACGTGATCGCCCACGGGATGTGGACGCTGGGAGCCTCCGGGTCGGTCGTCGCCGGGTGGGCCGGCGATGCGGGCCGGGTCGTCGAGCTCGGCGCCCGGTTCACCAAGCCGGTGGTCGTCCCGGTCGGCGGGAGCGAGGTGGTCGTCGAGGGGGTCGTCAAGGCGGTCGATGCCGAGACCGGCCGGGTGACGGTCGAGGTCACCACGACGTGCGGCGGCGAGAAGGTGCTCGGCCGCTGCCTCGCGGTCGTGCGCCTCGACTGATGCAGGAGCTCGCCGACGAGCCGTTGGCCCGACACACGACGATGCGGGTCGGCGGCCCGGCCGCCCGGATGGTGGTGGTCGAGACCGCTGACGAGCTCGTCGACGCCGTGCGCGAGGTGGACGACGCCGAGGAGCCGCTGCTCGTCCTCGGCGGCGGGTCGAACCTCGTCCTGCCCGATGCCGGGTTCGCCGGCACGGTGGTCAAGGTCGCGACGCGTGGGGTGGGCGTGGACTCCGCCGACTCGTGCGGGGGGGCCAACGTCACGGTGGCGGCGGGCGAGCCCTGGGACGAGTTCGTCGAGCGGGCGGTCGCCGAGGGGTGGTCCGGGGTGGAGGCGCTCTCCGGCATCCCCGGGTCGACGGGGGCCACGCCGATCCAGAACGTCGGCGCGTACGGGCAGGAGGTCGCCCAGACGGTCGCCCGGGTCCGCGTCTGGGACCGTTCGGAGCAGCGGGTGCGGACCCTCACGAACCTCGACTGCCGGTTCACCTACCGGCACTCGGTGCTCAAGGGCACCGACCGCTACGTCGTCATCGACGTCATGTTCCAGCTCGTCCTCGCGACGCTGTCCCAGCCGCTGCGCTACGCCGACCTGGCCGGGCAGCTCGGTGTCGAGGTCGGCGCGCGGGTGCCGCTCGGGGAGGCTCGCGACGCGGTGCTCGCCCAACGCCGGCGCCGGGGGATGGTGCTCGCTGCCGGCGACCACGACACGTGGAGCTGTGGCTCGTTCTTCACCAACCCGGTGCTCGACGCCGAGGAGTTCGAGCGGGTCCAGGCCGCCGTCGCCGCACGGCTGGGTCCCGACGCAGCCGGCCTCCCGCGGTTCCCGCAGGCCGACGGCCGGGTCAAGACGAGTGCCGCGTGGCTCATCGAACGTTCCGGGTTCGGCAAGGGCTACGGGGCGCCCGGACCGGCGACGCTCTCGACGAAGCACACCCTGGCCGTGACCAACCGTGGTGACGCGAGCGCGGCCGACGTCGTGGCGCTGGCGCGCGAGGTCCGCGACGGAGTACGCGAGGCGTACGGGGTGACCCTGGTCAACGAGCCGGTCATCGTCGGGCAGTGCCTCTGAGCGGCGGCCGATCGGGTCCGGTTCGGCTGTTCGCCTCAGGCGATCTGCTGCCCTCCCGGGTCCCAGCGCACGCGCGGTGACCGGTGCCGAGCCGCCGCCGCCGCGCACCATCCGTTCGGGGGGCAGACACCGGGCCGCCCGGCGGGCACAATCCCCGTATGCGTCTGCTCGAGCGCGAGCCGCAGCTGGCCGCCCTGGACGAGTGGGCCGCGGACGCCAGGTCCGGCCGCGGTCGCCTCGTCCTCGTCGCCGGGGAGGCCGGCGTGGGCAAGACCGCGCTCGTCGACGCCTTCCGCGAGCGCACTCCCGATGCCCGGTGGCTGCACGGCGCCTGCGACGGGCTCTTCACCCCCCGGCCCCTCGGACCCGTCATCGACGTCGCCGAGGCGGTGGGCGGTGACCTCGCCCACCTGGCTCGCACTCCCGGTACCGCGCGCGAACAGCTCTTTGCTGCCCTCCTGCGCGAGCTCGTCTCCGCCGCGGGCCTCGGCGTGCTCGTCGTCGAGGACGTGCACTGGGCCGACCGGGCGACCCTGGACCTCCTCCACTTCCTCAGCCGGCGGCTCCACGGCGAGACCGCCATGCTCGTCGTCACCTACCGGGACGACGGCGCCGAGCCGGGCCCCGACCTGCGGCGCACCCTGGGTGACCTCGTCACCCGGGGGGCCACCCGCCGGGTCACCGTCCCGCCGCTCACCCGGCCCGCGGTCGCAGAGCTCACCCGAGCCTCGGGCCTCGGTGCGGACGAGCTCTACCGGCTGACCGGCGGGAACCCCTTCTTCCTCACCGAGGCCCTGCGCGCCGTCACCGACCGGGTTCCCCACACCGCGCGCGAGGCGGTGCTCAGTCGGGTGGTCGGGCTCGGCCCCGGCGCGCGTCGGGTGCTCGATGTCGCCGCCCTGCTCGGCGCGCGGGTCCCACTCACCCTCCTGGCCGAGGTGGCCGGGCCCGGGGCCGAGGGGGCGCTCGACGAGGTCGTCGCTCTGGGCGTGGTGCGGACCGACGGGACCGAGCTGTCCTTCCGGCACGAGATCGCCCGGCTCGCGGTGGCCGAGGCGGTGCCCGCCCACCGTGCCACGGAGATCCACCGCACCGCGCTCGCGGCACTGCGCGAGTCGCCGGTCGCCGAGGACGCGCGGCTGGCCCACCACGCCGAGGGAGCGGGCGACGCCGAGGCGGTGCGCGACCACGCACCCGCCGCCGCCGCGACCGCGGCCCGGCTCGGTGCGCACCGGGAGGCCGTCGAGCAGTACCGCCGCGCCCTGCGGTTCACCGACGACCGGGACCCGGCGGCCCGCGCCACGCTGATGGACCGGCTCGCCGTCGAGCTCGGCGTCATCGACGCCTGGGACCAGGCGTGCGCCGCCGGCGAAGAGGCCCTCGCCACGTGGCTCTCCCTCGGGGAGGACAGGCGCGCCGGTGACACGAGCACGCAGCTGTGCCGGGCCCACTGGCGGCTTGCCCGGGGCCCACAGAGCGCACGTGCGGCGCATCGCGCCCTCGAGCTGCTCGAGCCGCTCGGACCGAGTCCGGAGCTCGCCCGTGCGCTGGCGGTGATGGCCTCCCACCTGATGTCGACCTCGCAGGATGCCGAGGCCCTCGCCTGGGTCGCGCGCTGCCGCTCGCTGGCCGAGGACCTCGACCTTCCCGAGGTGCTCAGCGACGTCCTCGACACCGAGGCGTGCGTCCGGGCCCACCTGGGCGCCGACTGGCTCCCGCTGATGCAGCGGGCCCTGGCCATCGCCCACGAGCACGACCTGCACGCGCAGGCGGGCCGCGCCCACGCCAACCGCATCGGGCTGCTCCAGCTCGACATGCGTTTCGACGAGGCGCTCGCCGCTGCCGCGGAGGGGCTCGTCTACAGCGAGGAGCACGACGTCGGCACGTACTCCCGGTGCATCCGGGGTGCGCACGCCGAGCTGCTGGACGTCCTCGGCCGGTGGACGGAGGTGGACTCGGTGTGTGCCGAGCTCCTGCCGATGGCCAGCTCGCCGGAGAACCGCATCCAGGGCCTGCTCACCGCCGGCCGTCTCGCCGCCCGCCGGGGCGACGGGGCGACCGCCTGCGCCCACCTCGAGGAGGCGCTCGCCTCTGCCCTGGGAACCGGGGAGGCGCAGTTCCTCGTCCCGGCCCGAATGGCGTGGACCGAGGTGTACTGGCTCGCCGGCGACACCGTGGCCGCGGCCACCCAGCTTCGCGTCGCCGCCGACCTCGCCCGCGTCCTGGATGCCTCCACGCGCGCGGAGGTGGCCGCCTGGGGCCGGCGCCTCGGGGTGCCGGTCGACCTCGGTGGCGACGCCCCCGAACCCTGGGCCACCCAGCTCACCGATCCGGCGACGGCGCTCGACCGCTGGCTGGAGCTCGGGTGTCCCTACCCGGCGGCCCTGGCGGCCATCGACGCCGGGGACGAGGCGTCGCTGCTGCGGTCCCTCGAGCTGCTCGACGGGCTCGGCGCCACCGCGACCGCGCGCTACGTGCGGCGACGGCTGCGCGACTCCGGTGCCCGCTCGGTGCCGGCGGGGGCACGCCCCTCCACCCGGGCCAACCCGCACGGCCTGACGGCCCGCGAGCAGGACGTCCTCGAGCGCATCGCCGCCGGGATGGGCAACGCCGACATCGCCGCGGACCTGGTCATCTCCGCCAAGACCGTCGAGCACCACGTGTCCGCCGTCCTCGCCAAGCTCGGCGTCCCCGACCGTCGACGGGCGGCCGAGCTGGCCCACGCGTCCCACCGTGCGGGCTGAGCCGCCCGGCGTCCCCGTCCGCTCGAACCTGGGGGTCGGCCGAGCCGAAAGTGAGGGTCGGTTCCCGATGCCGCACCAGGGCGTCCCCCGGGAGGCTTCCCCGTGTCAGGTCCCCCGGAGAAGGAGGCAGCGATGCCGTTGTTCATGGACATCCACACCATCGAGGGAGGCGTCGGGGTGACCGACGTCGCCAGGGCGCACAGCGCCGACCTCGCCGAGCAGGAGGCCCACGGGGTGGAGTACCTGCGCTACTGGGTCGACGAGTCGGCGGGAAAGATCTTCTGTCTCGTCGAGGCCCCCGACGCGGACGCGGCGAACACCGTCCACCGCCGGGCCCACGGTCTCGTCGCCGACGAGATCTACCCCGTCCAGGAGGGGTCGTGAGAGCGGGCCGCGCCGCGTCGGTCGCGGCGGGCGGCCTCGCCGTCCTCGCCCTCCAGGCGGCCCCGGCGTCCGCGGACGGTCCCACCTGCTCATCCGAGCTGGGCATCGCCGTCCACGGCCAGCACATCATCGGTGACTACGTCACCGGCATCGGGCACGCGGAGCTGGGCTGGCCCCCGAGCGGCGGCGTCGTCGGGGCGGCCGTGTCGGCCAACGGCGGGGTGGCCATCGCCGGCGGTCCCGGACCGGGATTCCACTTCCCGAACGGCTTCGCCCCCGGCGCGTCGTTCTGCAAGGACCAGTCCCAGTCGCCCGGCTTCCACTTCTGAGCCGACCCGTGCGCGCCCGAGCCTCACGTCCCGGGCGCGCACCAGGTCATGCCAGCCAGGCCTCGATGTCGCGTTCGGCAGCCCCCCGCACGTCCACCGGTGCCCGGCTCGCCGCGAACGAGGACCGCGCCAGGGTCGCCAGCTCGGCATCGCGGAAGCCGTGCACCGACCGCGCCGACTCGTACTGGTCCGCCAGCCGCGTGCCGAAGATCAGCGGGTCGTCGGCGCCCAGCGCCACCCGGGCCCCCGCCGCCACGAGGCGCCGCAGCGGCACGTGCGCGGCCTGGTCGTAGACCCCGAGCGAGACGTTCGACCCGGGGCACACCTCGAGCGCGACCTGCCGCTGGACCACCCGGTCGAGCACCCGAGGGTCCTCCACGGAGCGGACCCCGTGGCCGAGCCGGTCCGGTGCCGCCGCGTCGAGCGTCGCCGCCACGGCCTCCGCGCCGAGCAGCTCCCCGGCGTGCGGGACGACGGCCAGCCCCGCCGCGCGCGCGATCCGGAACGCCGGGCCGAACTCCGCGGTGTCTCCCCGCCGCTCGTCGTTGGACAGTCCGAACCCCACGACCGTCCCCGCCCCCTCCCCGGCGTACCGGGCCGCCAACCGCGCCAGCGTGCGCGCCTCGAGCGGGTGCCGCATCCGCGACGCCGCGACCACCACCGCCACCTGCGCGGCCTGCTCCGACGCCGAGACCTGGCGGGCCTCGTCGAGCACGATCTCCAAAGCCGGCGTGATCCCCCCGACGAAGGGCGCGTACGACGTCGGGTCCACCTGGATCTCCAGCCACCTCGACCCCTCGGCGAAGTCGTCCTGGGCCGCCTCGCGCACGATGCGTCGCATGTCCGCCTCGCCGCGCACGCAGGCCCGGGCGGCGTCGTAGAGCCGCTGGAAGCGGAACCACCCGCGCTCGTCGGCCGCCGAGAACCTCGGCGGCCAGTCCCCGCGCAGGGTCGAGGGGAGGCGGATGCCGTGGGCGGCAGCCATCTCGCGAACCGTCTCGACCCGCATCGAGCCGGTGAAGTGCAGGTGCAGGTGCGCCTTGGGGAGCGCGGTGGCCGAGCGTGGCGGCTCGGTCACTCCTCGTCGTCCTCCTCGATGACGTGGACCGCGGCCTCCTCCGCCGACGCAGCCGCCCCGTCGACCCCCACGTCCGAACCGACGAGCTCCTCGTCGTGGTCCTCGCCGAGCCCCTCGTCCGGGGAGACGAGCCGGCCGGCCCGCTCGTCGCCGACCTCCCGGTCGCCGATCCAGTCGTCCTCCGCGGCGATGCTGTCGGGGTCGTCCCCGCCGACCCGGTCGTCGTCGAGGCCGGACTCGTTCTCGGGCGCACCGTAGGCGGACGCCGGGTCGGGCACCTCCTGACGGATGCGCTCCTCGATCGTCTCCTCGTGCTGCTGTTCCTCGACGGTGACACCGTGGGCGATCGAGCCGTGCAGCTTCTCGGCGGGGGAGTAGCCCCGGTCGAGGACGTCCTCGACGTCGTCCTGGATGAGGGTGTCCTCGGGCTGCAGCTGGTCCTCGTCGTCGAGGCTCATCGCGCCGAGGTCGTCGGTCCTGTTCTCCTGCTGGTCGGACATGTCGCCACCCTACGGCGCGGACACCTCGGACCCGCCCGCGAGGTGCTCGGCCGTCGCGAGCGCCACGCAGGTCGCCACCCCGGCCATGGCCGTCTCGACCTCGGCGAGGGCGGGGAAGGAGGGCGCGAGCCGGATGTTGCGGTCGCGCGGGTCCCGGCCGTGCGGGAACGAGGCACCGGCCGGCGTCAGCGCGATGCCGGCGTCGCCGGCCAGCTGCACGACCCGCGAGGCGCACCCGTCGAGGACGTCGAGGCTGACGAAGTAGCCCCCCCGCGGGTGGGTCCACTCCGCGACCCCCAGGCCGGCCAGCTCGGCGGTGAGGGCCGCCTCGACCGCGGCGAACTTGGGCGCGAGGATCGCCCGGTGCCGGGCCATGTGCTCACGCACGCCCTGCGCCGACCCGAAGAACTGCACGTGCCGCAGCTGGTTGACCTTGTCGGGCCCGATCGAGGCGTACTGCAGGTGTCCCAGGTACCACGCCACCGTCTCGCGGGACCCCGCGAGGAAGGCCACCCCCGCCCCGGCGAAGGTGATCTTGCTCGTCGAGGCGAACATCACCGGACGGTGGGGGTTGCCCGCGGCCGAGGCGAGCGAGAGGACGTCGGCCGACTTCGCCTCGTCCTGCGTCAGGTGGTGGAAGGCGTACGCGTTGTCCCAGAAGATCCGGAAGTCCGGGGCTGCGGTGGGCATCGCGGCCAGCCGGGCGGCGACCTCCTGGGTCACCACCGAGCCGGCCGGGTTGGCGTAGGTGGGGATGATCCACATCCCCTTCACGCTCGGGTCCTCACGGACCAGGGCCTCGGTGGCCGCGAGGTCGGGCCCGTCCTGAAGCATCGGCACGCTGACCATGTCGATCCCGTAGGAGGCGAGCATCGTGAAGTGCCGGTCGTAGCCGGGGACCGGGCAGACGAAGGTGACTCTCTCCTCCTCGCGCCACGGCCGCGGCGACCCGACGCCTCCGTGGAGCAGGTGGTACACGAGGGCGTCGTGCATCATCGTCAGGCTCGAGTTGCCGCCGGCGACGAGCTGGTCGGTGTCCACACCGAGCAGCTCGGCGAAGATCTCGCGTAGCCCACGGATGCCGGCGAGCCCGCCGTAGTTGCGGACGTCGACACCGTCGGCGTCGAGGTACCCGTCCGGCAGGTCGAGCAGCTCGGCGGACAGGTCGAGCTGCTCGGTGCTCGGCTTCCCCCGGGTCAGGTCGAGCCGCAGCCCGCGCTCGGTGAGCGCGGCGTAGGCGGCCCGCTGGCGCTCCAGGTAGGCCTGGAGCTCCTCGGGGGAGAGCTCGGCGAGCGGGATGCGGTCGGCGGGGGCGGCGTCTGCGGTGCTCACCGCTCCATCGTGTCAGAGCCCGGGGCCGGTGGGCCGGTGCCGACCGAGCACTGGGCGGCTGGCGGGTTCGCGCCCGGCCCACCGCGTCACGTATGCTGTCGATTCGGTGTGGCCACCACGGTCCGGCGTGCCCGGGCCCGGTCGCACCGCGCGGGGCCCATCCCACCGGGGCTCCACAGGGCAGTGGCTCAATTGGTAGAGCACCGGTCTCCAAAACCGGCGGTTGGGGGTTCGAGTCCCTCCTGCCCTGCGTCGCACGTGTGGTACGTCCACGGTCTGCGGCCCGCCTCTCGGGCTGCCTTCGCGGGCGTGCCGCGCGTCAGGCACCGACAACGAGCAGCTCGACCAGAAGAGGCACCGTGACTGACGTGGGTCAGACCAGGACTCCCTCCCGCCCCGCCAAGGGCAAGGAGCGAGGCGGCAACCCCGTGTCCCGGTGGTTCCGACGGCTGCAGCTGTTCGTCAGCCAGATCCTCGACGAGCTCCGCAAGGTCGTCCGGCCCACGCGCTCCGAGCTGTGGAACTACACGCTCGTCGTCATCGTGTTCGTCTCGGTGATGATGGCGCTCGTCTCCGGGCTCGACTACGGGTTCTCCCGGCTCGTCGCCCTGGTCTTCGGTTCCTGACGCCAGCGCGCGAGCCCGCCACCCGGCACCGCAGAGAAGGAAGAGGTCACCCGTGTCCGATCAGTGGACCGAGAACCCGGACGTCACGTCCGAGGACGCCCTCGAGGTCGAGGTCGACGACGCCCCCGTGCAGGAGGTCGACGCCGCCGTCGCCGAGTCCGCGGACCCCGAGCAGGCTGCCGAGGAGCAGCCCGTCGTGGAGGACACCGCCACGGAGGAGGTCGTCGCCGACGAGGTCGCCAGCGACGCCGCCGAGGTCGCCGCCGCCGAGGTCGCCAGCGACGCCGCCGAGGTCGCCGCCGCCGAGGTCGCCAGCGACGAGGCCGCCGACGAGGACGAGCCCACCACCGACGCCGACGGGGACGTCCTCGAGGGCGTCGACCCGGTCCAGGCGTTCAAGGACGACCTGGCGAGCAAGTTCGGCGACTGGTACGTCGTGCACTCCTACGCGGGCTACGAGAACCGCGTCAAGGCCAACCTCGAGAACCGCACCACCTCCCTGAACATGGAGGACTACATCTTCGAGGTGCAGGTCCCGATGGAGGAGGTCACCGAGATCAAGGGCGGTCAGCGAAAGCTGGTCCGCCGGGTCCGGATGCCCGGTTACGTCCTCGTCCGGATGGACCTCACCGACGAGTCCTGGGGCGCGGTGCGGCACACCCCGGGAGTCACCGGCTTCGTCGGCAACGCCCACCAGCCGGTGCCGCTGACCCTGGAGGAAGTCTTCGGCATGCTCAAGCCGGCCGACCTCGAGTCCCCCGCTCAGGCCGCCGCGAGCGCCGGCCAGGCCGCCGCCCCGGGTGTCGGCTCGGAGACCACCCTCGTCGACTTCGAGGTCGGCGAGTCGGTCACCGTCATGGACGGGCCGTTCGAGACCCTCCCGGCGACCATCTCCGAGATCAACCCCGACACCCAGAAGCTCAAGGTGCTCGTCTCGATCTTCGGCCGGGAGACCCCGGTCGAGCTCTCCTTCAGCCAGGTCGCCAAGCTGTAGCGCGGCGGCCGGGGCCGGTCGCCCTGAGGCCCACCGCACAACTGAAGATCGCACCACCCCGCCCCGGGGGTCCCGGGGATGCAAAGGGGTCATCGCCCACGGCGTCGGCCCACCACCACCACGACAGGACAGTCATGCCCCCCAAGAAGAAGGTCTCCGGCTACATCAACCTGCAGATCCAGGCAGGTGCCGCGACCCCCGCGCCCCCGGTCGGCCCCGCCCTCGGCCAGCACGGCGTCAACATCATGGAGTTCGTCAAGGCGTACAACGCGGCGACCGAGCACCAGCGCGGGAACATCATCCCGGTCGTCATCACGGTCTACGAAGACCGCTCGTTCACCTTCGTCACCAAGACCCCGCCGGCCTCCGAGCTGATCAAGAAGGCCGCCGGCGTGCCGAAGGGCTCGGGCGAGCCGCACAAGACCAAGGCCGGCAGGCTCACCAAGGACCAGCTCCGCGAGATCGCGGAG
Organism: uncultured Actinomycetota bacterium; assembly: GCA_963772645.1. GTDB lineage: Bacteria > Actinomycetota > Actinomycetes > Actinomycetales > Dermatophilaceae > DASSQJ01. The sequence goes on along the minus strand of CAVYYD010000010.1, from coordinate 275,362 downwards.
ACCAAGATGCCCGACCTCAACGCCAACGACGTCGAGGCCGCGATGAAGATCATCGCCGGCACCGCACGGTCAGATGGGCATCGAGACCGAGCTCTGAGCCCGGTCGTCACCCCAGTGGCAGGGCCGGCGCTGGCCCGATCACCACGACTCCATACCGAACACCAGGAGCAGCACATGAAGCGCAGCAAGTCCTACCGCGCCGCGGCCGACCAGATCGACCCGGCCAAGGTCTACGCCCCCTCGAGGCGGTCCGCCTCGCCAAGTAGACCGCGACGGCGAAGTACGACGAGACCGTCGAGGTCGCCCTCCGCCTCGGCGTCGACCCGCGCAAGGCCGACCAGATGGTCCGCGGCACCGTCAACCTGCCGCACGGCACGGGCAAGACCGCCCGCGTCCTCGTCTTCGCCACCGGCGACAAGGCCGAGGCCGCCCAGGCCGCCGGCGCCGACTACGTCGGCTCCGACGACATGATCGAGAAGGTCTCCGGCGGCTGGCTCGACTTCGACGCCGTCGTCGCGACCCCCGACCTCATGGGCAAGGTCGGCCGGCTCGGGAAGGTTCTCGGCCCCCGCGGCCTGATGCCCAACCCGAAGACCGGCACCGTCACGATGGACACCGCCAAGGCCGTCTCCGACATCAAGGGCGGCAAGATCGAGTTCCGCGTCGACAAGCACGCGAACCTCCACTTCATCATCGGCAAGGCGTCCTTCGACGAGAAGGCCCTGGTCGAGAACTACGCCGCTGCGCTCGAGGAGGTCCTGCGCCTCAAGCCGTCGGCCTCCAAGGGCCGCTACATCACCAAGGCGACCCTCGCGACGACGATGGGCCCGGGCATCCCGCTCGACGCCGGCAAGACCCGCAACCTCCTCGAGGACGGCGTCGAGGCCTGACCGGCCGAGATCCCGCCAGGGCCCGCCGACCCCAGCCCGGGGTGGTGGGCCCTCGGCGTCCCGGCGCCGATCCAGGGCCCGTCCGCGCGGCGGCCGCCGATTTGGGCCCGGGCGCGCGCTCCCGTAGGCTGTGACCCGACCGAAGACCGCCGGTTGTCGCGTGCACCCGCACGAGACCGAAGGCTCCGCCAGCGAGCGGGCGACCAGCGCAGGCCACGACGTTCCGGGTCCGTGGAGTACCCCTCGCACGAACCTGCAAGAGCCCCGTGCCCTGCGCCGGGGCTCTTCCGTCTCCCGGGGCCCTCGCCGACGGTCCGACCGACGGAAGGAGGCCCGATGTCACGTGCCGACAAGGCCGCGGCCATCGCCGAGCTCTCGGACAAGTTCAGAGCAGCACCGCCGCCGTCCTCACGGAGTACCGCGGGCTCACCGTGAAGCAGATCACCGAGCTGCGCGGCACCCTGCGTGGCAACGCGACCTACGCCGTGGTCAAGAACACGCTGACCCAGCTCGCCGCCAAGGACGCCGGGGTGACCGCGTTCGACGGTCAGCTCGTCGGCCCGTCCGCCATCGCCTTCGTCGAGGGCGACCCGGTCGAGGCGGCCAAGGGCCTGCGTGACTTCGCCAAGGCGAACCCCCTCCTCGTGATCAAGGGCGGCGTCCTCGACGGCAAGGCCCTCTCCGCCGAGGAGATCACCAAGCTCGCGGACCTCGAGTCCCGCGAGGTGCTCCTCGCCAAGCTGGCCGGCGCCATGAACGCCTCGCTCAGCCAGGCCGTCTACCTCTTCGCCGCGCCGCTCTCGCAGGCCGTTCGCACGGTCGACGCGCTGCGGGCCAAGGTCGAGACGGAGGGCCCGGTCCGCCGCAGGCCGCCGAGGCTCCCGCCGAGGCCAGGCCGAGGCCCCGAGACCCCGCCTCAGGCTCCCCGCGCGGAGACCACCGACGTCGCCGAGGGTGGCGACGAGGGCTGACCCGTCAGGGCAGCCCACCACGTAAACCGCCACTCACGGCAGAACAGCAGAGAAAGGACGCCAGACATGGCCAAGCTCAGCACCGACGAGCTCCTTGACGCCTTCAAGGAGATGACCCTCATCGAGCTCTCCGAGTTCGTCAAGCAGTTCGAGGACACCTTCAACGTCACCGCCGCCGCGCCCGTCGCGGTCGCCGGTGCCGCCCCGGCCGCCGCCGGTGGTGGCGACGACGCCGCCGCGGAGGAGCAGGACGAGTTCGACGTCGTCCTCGAGGCCGCCGGCGAGAAGAAGATCGCCGTCATCAAGGAGGTCCGCGCGCTGACCTCCCTCGGCCTCAAGGAGGCCAAGGACCTCGTCGACGGTGCTCCCAAGCCCGTCCTCGAGAAGGTCGACAAGGCCGCGGCCGAGAAGGCCAAGGAGCAGCTCGAGAGCGCCGGCGCCACCGTCACCCTCAAGTGACCCGGTGCCTTTCGGGGCACTGACGCAGCACCGCGACGGGCGGGTGCGGACCTCGGTCCGCACCCGCCCGTCGGTGCATCCGCGAGGCCGGCTCCAGCCCGCTGGCCTGCGACGACGCGATGCGACCCGGATCCGGTGCGCACCGGTGTCGCGGAACACCTTGACGTGGGACTGCCGTGCCGCCATCCTGTTCGCGTCGCTCGCGCGAGTGGGTGGCCGTCACCGGGAGCCGGGGGGCTGGGCCCGGTTGGACGGCGCTGCCATTCTCGGGTATGCTATCTCTTTGCGCTGCCCCCTACCCTCCCTTGCTCGTCGTCGAGCCGTCACGTCGTCATGCCCCCGGTTGCCCCGGGAGGACGGTGCGCGACGGACCGGACGAGCGGTGGTCGGGAGTGGCCGACCCAGAAGTCTGAACAGGCCCGTGGAAGGAACCCTCCTTGGCTGCCTCGCGCACCGCGTCCAAGATCGTGAACACCGCCCGGACGGCTTCTGGCCGTCTGAACTTCGCCAAGATCCGTGAGCCGCTGGAGGTCCCCGACCTCCTCGCCCTCCAGACCGAGAGCTTCGACTGGCTGCTCGGGAACGAGCGCTGGCAGGCGCGCGTCGCCGCGGCCCAGGCCGCCGGCCGCGACGACGTGCCCGACCGCTCGGGCCTCGAGGAGATCTTCGAGGAGATCTCCCCCATCGAGGACTTCAGCGGCTCGATGTCGCTGAGCTTCCGCGACCACCGCTTCGAGGAGGTCAAGTACTCCATCGAGGAGTGCAAGGAGCGCGACCAGACGTACTCCGCTCCGCTCTTCGTCACCGCCGAGTTCATGAACAACACCACCGGCGAGATCAAGAGCCAGACGGTCTTCATGGGCGACTTCCCGCTGATGACCGAGCGCGGGCACCTTCATCATCAACGGCACCGAGCGGGTCGTCGTCTCCCAGCTCGTCCGCAGCCCGGGCGTCTACTTCGAGCGCACTCCGGACAAGACATCCGACAAGGACGTCTACACCACCAAGGTCATCCCCAGCCGCGGGGCCTGGCTCGAGTTCGAGATCGACAAGCGCGACATGGTCGGGGTCCGCGTCGACCGCAAGCGCAAGCAGTCGGTCACCGTCCTGCTCAAGGCGCTCGGCATGTCCAACGCCGAGATCCTCGAGCAGTTCGGCGAGTACGAGTCGATGCGGATCACCCTGGAGAAGGACCACACCACCGACCAGGACGACGCGCTGCTCGACATCTACCGCAAGCTGCGCCCGGGCGAGCCGCCCACCCGTGAGGCCGCGCAGACGCTGCTCGAGAACCTCTACTTCAACCCCAAGCGCTACGACCTGGCCAAGGTCGGCCGCTACAAGCTCGACAAGAAGCTCGGCGTCGACGCGGAGCTCTCGCAGTCCACCCTCTCCCTCGAGGACATCGTCGCCACGATCAAGTACCTCGTCGCCCTGCACGCCGGCGAGGAGACGCTGACCGGCCACCGCCGCGGCGAGGAGGTCCACCTGCGGGTCGAGACCGACGACATCGACCACTTCGGCAACCGCCGCCTGCGCAACGTCGGCGAGCTGATCCAGAACCAGGTCCGCACCGGCCTGTCCCGGATGGAGCGTGTCGTCCGCGAGCGGATGACGACCCAGGACGTCGAGGCGATCACGCCGCAGACCCTGATCAACATCCGCCCGGTCGTGGCGTCCATCAAGGAGTTCTTCGGCACCAGCCAGCTCTCCCAGTTCATGGACCAGAACAACCCGCTCGCCGGGCTGACCCACAAGCGGCGCCTGTCCGCGCTCGGCCCCGGTGGTCTCTCCCGCGACCGCGCCGGCATGGAGGTCCGCGACGTCCACCCGTCGCACTACGGCCGGATGTGCCCGATCGAGACCCCTGAGGGCCCGAACATCGGCCTCATCGGCTCGCTCGCGTCCTACGGACGGATCAACTCCTTCGGGTTCATCGAGACCCCGTACCGCAAGGTCGACAAGGGTCGGGTCACCGACGACGTGCACTACCTCTCCGCCGACGAGGAGGACGAGCACGTCATCGCCCAGGCGAACGCCACGCTTGAGCGACGACGGCCAGCGGTTCGCCCACGAGCGGGTCCTGGTGCGCGTCAAGGGCGGCGAGGTCGAGTACGTGCCGGCCGACGAGGTCGACTACATCGACGTCTCCCCGCGCCAGATGGTGTCCGCGGCCACCGCGCTCATCCCGTTCCTCGAGCACGACGACGCCAACCGGGCGCTGATGGGCTCGAACATGCAGCGCCAGGCCGTGCCGCTGGTGCGGGCCGAGGCGCCGCTCGTCGGCACCGGCATGGAGTACCGCGCCGCGGTCGACTCCGGGGACGTCGTCATCGCCGAGAAGGCCGGCGTCGTCACCGAGGTCTCCGCCGACCTCGTCACGGTGGCCGCCGACGACGGCGACCCAGCGCACCTACCGGATCGCCAAGTTCAACCGGTCCAACCAGGGCAACAGCTACAACCAGGTCGTCCGGGTCGACGAGGGCCAGCGGATCGAGGTCGGCGCAGGTCATCGCCGATGGCCCGGCCACCGAGGGCGGCGAGATGGCGCTCGGGCGCAACCTGCTCGTCGCGTTCATGCCCTGGGAGGGCCACAACTACGAGGACGCGATCATCCTCAGCCAGCGCCTGGTCCAGGACGACGTCCTGTCCTCGATCCACATCGAGGAGCACGAGGTCGACGCCCGCGACACCAAGCTCGGCCCCGAGGAGATCACCCGGGACATCCCGAACGTCTCCGAGGACGTCCTCGCCGACCTCGACGAGCGCGGCATCATCCGCATCGGTGCCGAGGTCCGCGACGGCGACCTCCTCGTCGGCAAGGTCACCCCCAAGGGCGAGACCGAGCTGACCCCGGAGGAGCGCCTGCTCCGCGCGATCTTCGGCGAGAAGGCGCGCGAGGTGCGCGACACCTCGCTCAAGGTCCCGCACGGCGAGACCGGCACGGTCATCGGGGTCAAGGTCGTTCGACAAGGACGACGGCGACGAGCTGCCGCCCGGGGTCAACCAGCTGGTCCGCGTCTACGTCGCGAACAAGCGCAAGATCACCGACGGCGACAAGCTCGCCGGCCGCCACGGCAACAAGGGCGTCATCTCCAAGATCCTGCCGATCGAGGACATGCCCTTCCTCGAGGACGGCACCCCGGTGGACGTCGTGCTCAACCCGCTCGGGTGTCCCGGGCCGCATGAACGTCGGCCAGATCCTCGAGCTGCACCTGGGCTGGGCTGCCAGCCGCGGCTGGAAGATCGTCGGCGACCCCGACTGGGCCGAGCTCATCCCCGACGACGCCCGCGAGGCGCCCGCCGGGACCCGGGTCGCGTCGCCGGTGTTCGACGGTGTCCGCGAGAACGAGATCGTCGGGCTGCTCGACAGCACCAACGCGACGCGCGACGGTGACCGGCTGATCGACGGCTCCGGCAAGGCGCGGCTGTTCGACGGCCGCTCCGGCGAGCCGTTCCCGGAGCCGGTGGCGGTGGGCTACATGTACATCCTCAAGCTCCACCACCTCGTCGACGACAAGATCCACGCACGCAGCACCGGTCCGTACTCGATGATCACCCAGCAGCCGCTCGGCGGTAAGGCCCAGTTCGGTGGCCAGCGCTTCGGTGAGATGGAGGTCTGGGCCCTGGAGGCGTACGGCGCCGCCTACGCCCTCCAGGAGCTGCTGACGATCAAGTCCGACGACGTCAACGGCCGGGTCAAGGTCTACGAGGCGATCGTCAAGGGCGACAACATCCCCGAGCCCGGCATCCCCGAGTCCTTCAAGGTGCTCATCAAGGAGATGCAGAGCCTCTGCCTCAACGTCGAGGTGCTCTCCAGCGACGGCAGCACCATCGAGATGCGCGAGGCCGAGGAGGACGTCTTCCGCGCCGCGGAGGAGCTCGGCATCGACCTGTCCCGGCGCGAGCCGAGCAGCGTCGAGGAAGTGTGACCGATGGGGGGCTCCGGCCCTCGTGAACCCGGGTGCGGTCGGGTCGCCCGACGACCCGACCACACCGACGGCGCAGCCCCGTCCGGGCCCGTCCCGGACCACTGACATAGAAGACGTTCAGCAGGACGAAAGTTAGGAAGCACGAAGTGCTTGATGTCAACTTCTTCGACGAGCTCCGGATCGGCCTGGCCACGGCTGAGGACATCCGCGCCTGGAGCCACGGTGAGGTCAAGAAGCCCGAGACGATCAACTACCGCACCCTCAAGCCGGAGAAGGACGGGCTCTTCTGCGAGAAGATCTTCGGCCCGACCCGGGACTGGGAGTGCGCCTGCGGCAAGTACAAGCGCGTCCGGTTCAAGGGCATCATCTGCGAGCGCTGCGGCGTCGAGGTCACCCGCGCCGCGGTGCGTCGTGAGCGGATGGGGCACATCGAGCTCGCCGCTCCGGTCACCCACATCTGGTACTTCAAGGGCGTCCCGAGCCGCCTCGGCTACCTCCTCGACCTGGCCCCGAAGGACCTCGAGAAGGTCATCTACTTCGCCGCCTACATGATCACGCACGTCGACGAGGAGCAGCGGCACGCCGACCTCCCGTCGCTCGAGGCGCAGATCCAGGTGGAGAAGAAGGAGGTCGAGAACCGCCGCGACGCCGCCGTCGAGGGCCGTGCCAAGAAGCTCGAGCAGGACATCGCCGCGCTCGAGGCCGAAGGCGCCAAGTCCGACGCCAAGCGCAAGGTGCGCGACTCCGCCGAGCGTGAGATGAACGCCATCCGCCGCCGCGCCGACCAGGACGTCGAGCGTCTCGAGCAGGTCTGGGACCGGTTCAAGAACCTCAAGGTCCAGGACCTGGAGGGTGACGAGGTCCTCTACCGCGAGATGCGGGACCGGTTCGGGCTCTACTTCGAGGGCGGGATGGGAGCCGCCGCGATCCAGAAGCGGCTCGAGACCTTCGACCTCGACGCCGAGTCCGCGTCCCTGCGCGAGATCATCGCGACCGGCAAGGGCCAGCGCAAGACCCGCGCCCTGAAGCGGCTCAAGGTGGTCAGCGCCTTCCAGACGACGACGAACCAGCCGGCCGGAATGGTGCTCGACGCCATCCCGGTCATCCCGCCGGACCTGCGCCCGATGGTGCAGCTCGACGGTGGCCGGTTCGCGACCTCCGACCTCAACGACCTCTACCGCCGGGTCATCAACCGGAACAACCGCCTCAAGCGGCTCCTCGACCTCGGTGCACCGGAGATCATCGTCAACAACGAGAAGCGGATGCTCCAGGAGGCCGTCGACAGCCTCTTCGACAACGGCCGCCGCGGCCGCCCGGTCACGGGCCCGGGCAACCGTCCGCTGAAGTCGCTGTCCGACATGCTCAAGGGCAAGCAGGGCCGGTTCCGCCAGAACCTGCTCGGCAAGCGTGTCGACTACTCCGGCCGTTCGGTCATCGTCGTCGGCCCGCAGCTGAAGCTGCACCAGTGCGGCCTGCCCAAGCAGATGGCCCTCGAGCTCTTCAAGCCGTTCGTCATGAAGCGGCTCGTCGACCTCGACCACGCCCAGAACATCAAGTCGGCCAAGCGGATGGTCGAGCGCCAGCGCCCGGTCGTCTGGGACGTCCTGGAGGAGGTCATCACCGAGCACCCGGTGCTGCTGAACCGGGCACCCACCCTGCACCGCCTCGGCATCCAGGCCTTCGAGCCGCAGCTCGTCGAGGGCAAGGCCATCCAGATCCACCCGCTGGTCTGCACCGCGTTCAACGCGGACTTCGACGGTGACCAGATGGCCGTGCACGTGCCGCTGTCGGCCGAGGCCCAGGCCGAGGCCCGCATCCTCATGCTGTCCTCGAACAACATCCTCAAGCCGGCCGACGGCCGCCCGGTCACGATGCCGACGCAGGACATGATCATCGGCCTGTACCACCTGACCTCCACGGTCGAGGACGGCAAGGGCGCCGGCCGGGTCTTCTCCGGTCCGAACGAGGCCCGGATGGCGTTCGACGCCGGCGAGATCGAGCTCGGCTCGGTCGTGCGGATCCGGCTCAAGCACCTGGTCCCGACGCCGCTCACCGAGCTGGCCGAGGGTGTCGAGCGGGGCGAGGACGGCTTCGTCGCCTCGATGACGCTGGAGACCACCCTCGGTCGCGCGCTCTTCAACGAGACGCTGCCGGAGGACTACCCGTACGTCAACGACCAGGTCGACAAGAAGCGCCTGTCGACGATCGTCAACGACCTCGCCGAGCGGTACAGCAAGGTGCAGGTCGCGGCGAGCCTCGACGCGCTCAAGGAGTACGGCTTCCACTGGGCGACCCGCTCGGGCACCACGGTGGCCATCTCCGACGTCGTCACCCCGCCGCGCAAGGTCGAGATCCTCGAGGGCTACGAGGAGAAGGCCACGAAGGTCCAGACCCAGTACGAGCGCGGCCTGATCACCGACGACGAACGTCGCCAGGAGCTCATCGAGATCTGGACCCAGGCGACGAACGAGGTCGCCAAGGAGATGGAGGCCAACATCCCGAGGACCAACACCATCTACCGGATGGTCTCCTCGGGTGCCCGCGGTAACTGGATGCAGCTGCGCCAGATCGCCGGCATGCGCGGCCTGGTGTCGAACCCGCGGGGCGACATCATCCCGCGCCCGATCCGGGCGAACTTCCGCGAGGGCCTGTCGGTCCTGGAGTTCTTCATCTCCACGCACGGGTCCCGCAAGGGTCTGGCGGACACCGCGCTGCGGACCGCCGACTCGGGCTACCTCACCCGTCGCCTCGTCGACGTGTCGCAGGACGTCATCATCCGCGAGGACGACTGCGGCACCGAGCGCGGGCTGAGCATGCCGATCGCGGCCACCGACGAGCGCACGGGCAACCGTGCGGTCCACGACGACGTCGAGACCTCGGTGTACGCCCGCACCCTGGCCGAGGACGTCGTCAAGGACGGCGAGGTCCTCGCCGAGGCCGGCATCGACCTCGGTGACGTCGTCATCGGCGCGCTGTTCGCCGCCGGCGTCGACAGCGTCAAGGTCCGCTCCGTGCTCACCTGCGACTCCAAGGTCGGGACCTGCGCGAAGTGCTACGGCCGCTCGCTGGCGACCGGCAAGCTCGTCGACATCGGCGAGGCCGTCGGCATCATCGCGGCGCAGTCGATCGGTGAGCCCGGCACCCAGCTGACGATGCGGACCTTCCACACCGGTGGTGTCGCCGGTGACGACATCACCCAGGGTCTGCCGCGTGTCGTCGAGCTGTTCGAGGCGCGCACCCCGAAGGGTGTCTCCCCGATCGCGGAGTCCAGCGGCCGGGTCACCATCGAGGAGACCGACAAGGCACGGCGCATCCTCATCACCCCGGACGACGGCTCCGACGACCACGCCTACCCGGTGACGAAGCGGGCCCGCCTGCTCGTCCAGGACGGCGACCACGTCGAGGTCGGCAGCCAGCTGACCCAGGGGTCGATCGACCCCAAGCAGGTGCTGCGCATCCTCGGCCCGCGCCAGGTGCAGATGCACCTCGTCGACGAGGTGCAGAACGTGTACCGGCAGCAGGGTGTGTCGATCCACGACAAGCACATCGAGGTCATCGTCCGGCAGATGCTGCGCCGGATCACGATCATCGAGTCGGGCGACGCCGACCTGCTCCCGGGCATGCTCGCCGAGCGTGGCCGCTTCGAGGCGGAGAACCGTCGCGTCGTCTCCGAGGGCGGCCGCCCGGCCTCGGGCCGTCCCGAGCTCATGGGCATCACGAAGGCCTCGCTCGCGACCGAGTCCTGGCTCTCCGCGGCCTCCTTCCAGGAGACCACCCGGGTGCTCACCGAGGCGGCGATGGAAGGCAAGTCCGACCCGCTGCTGGGCCTGAAGGAGAACGTCATCCTCGGCAAGCTCATCCCGGCCGGCACCGGGCTGCCCCGCTACCGGAACATCACGGTGGAGCCCACCGAGGAGGCCAAGGCGGCGATGTACTCGATGCCGAGCTACGAGGACTACTCGTTCACGTTCGGCCCCGGGTCCGGCGAGGCGGTGCGCCTCGACGACAGCGAGCTCGGTCTCGACCGGCTCTGACCCGGCCGGACCGGCCGGCCGCGAGGGCGGGTGCCGTGGTGGGAGACCACCGGGCGCCCGCCCTGCGGCGTGCCGGGCGGGGCGCGCCGGGGGCTTCTCGCTTTACTCGCGGCGCCGGTGGGGGGATGCTGTCCCGATGACGCGGTACCGATGGCTCCTCGCGCTCGGAGCCCTGTTCAGCGCGGGTGCGGTGCTCGTGTGCCTCACTGTCCCGCTGTACTCCGGCGACGACGGGTCGGGCGTCGCCGGCGCCACCCTCCTGGAGGTCAACGGGCTGGGTGTCCTCCTCCCGCTCTCGCTGTTCGTCGTCCTCGCCGTGGGCGCCTGGCTGGCGCCGTCGCGTCGGGTGCGGGTCATCCTCGCCGGCGGGCACGCGATGTTGTGCCTGCTCGCGCTGCTCTCGATCGGCGTGCTGTTCCTTCCGGCCACGCTCCTGCTGCTCGTCGGCGCCGTCGTGGACGCGCGCGCCCCCGCGGCGGCACGGCCGCAGCGGCCGCTCGTACCCTCGGCCTGACCCGGCCGACCCCGGCCGCCCCGGTGGAGCCCCCCGTCACCCTCGCGCGCGAGCAGACCCCGCACGGCGAGGTCGCCCTGCGCCGCCGCGGGGCGGTCCTCGAGCTGGTCGTGGACGGGGCCTTCGCGATGGACACCCTCGACCCGGTCACCGAGGTGCGGCTCGCCGCGACGGCCCTGGCGCGGCACCGCTCGCCGCGGCGGGTGCTCGTCGGCGGCCTGGGGCTCGGGTTCACGACCCGGGCGGTCCTGGCCGACCGGCGCGTCCGGCACGTCGACGTCGTCGAGCTCGCCGGTCCGGTGGTCGACTGGGCGCGGGCCGGGCTCGTCCCCGAGTTGGCCGGCCTCGAGGGGAAACGCTGCCGGCTGCACGTCGTGGACGTCGCCGACGTCCTCGCGGGGCGCGCCGGACCGTCCGGGCCGTGGGACGTCGTGCTCCTCGACGTCGACAACGGTCCCGGCTTCCTCGTCCACGCGGGCAACGCCGGCCTCTACGAGGCGCCGGCCCTGGCCGCGGCGCGGGCCGTGCTCACGCCCGGCGGGGTGCTCGCCGTCTGGTCCTCGCACGTCGCGCCCGCGCTCCTCGAGGCGCTGCGGCGGGTCGCTGCTGCCGGCGACGCGGTCGCCGAGCAGGTCCTGCCGGTGCGGCGGGAGGGCCGTCGCCTCCACTACGCCCTGTACGTCCTCGAGCGCGCCCCTGTCCGCCGACCCCCGCGGTCGGACAGGATGGGTGGATGCGCCCCGACCTCGTCCTCCGCCCGATGACCGGTGCCGACGCGGACGCCGTGCGCGTCCTGCTCGACGCGGCCTTCGGCGTGCCCGCCGGCGCCGAGCACGCCGTCGAGGCGGTCCTGCTCGACGGGCTGCGCCGGGACGGCGACCTCCTCCCCGAGCTGACCTTCGTCGCCGAGGTCGACGAGGAGGTGGTCGGCTGCGTCGTCTGCAGCCGGGCCGTGATGGGGCCGGGACCCTCGGTCGGGCTCGGGCCCCTGGCGGTCCGCCCGGACCTGCAGGGCGGCGGCATCGGCTCGGCACTCGTGGCGGCCGTTCTCGCCACCGCCGAGCAGCGCGGCGAGCCGTCGGTGGTCCTCCTCGGCGACCCCGGTTACTACGCGGCGTTCGGCTTCGAGACGGCGGCCGCGCACGGCATCGGCTCCCCGGGGTCGTGGGCGGACCGCTACTTCCAGGTCCGACCGCTGCGGTCCTGGCACCCTGGCCTGGCGGGCCCGTTCCGGTACGCCGTGGCGTTCGACCGGCTCGGCGAGGCCGGCTGAGGCCGGCGCCGACCGACCGGGTGCGCCGCGCGGGCGCCGCCGGGTGGGAACACCGGAGCGGCCCGCGCTGTTGACCGCGGTGGCCGGAGCCGGTGGACCGTGCGGAAGCGATTTGGAGCGCCCCGACGCGGGCCGGTATCCTTGGGCATCGTGTCTGGCTAGGTCCAGACCTCGGGTCGTGGCCGTCGCCGGGAGGCGCCGGGAACGACTTCGCCCACCTCCTGCCGGGCGCCCCAACCACCATCCAGAACGACCGGGATGGCGCATGGGGAGTGCAGGGAGGAGCACCCGGTGCGACACACCCGAACGCGGGGGTCGAGTACCGGGCACGCCAAGGAGCCGCGGCACCGCTGCCGCGGCTTGACCAGACGAACGAAGGAACCAGGTTGCCTACCATCAACCAGCTGGTGCGCAAGGGCCGGCAGGACAAGACCGCCAAGGTCAAGACGCCTGCGCTCAAGGGCTCCCCGCAGCGCCGTGGCGTGTGCACCCGCGTGTACACGACCACCCCGAAGAAGCCGAACTCAGCCCTCCGCAAGGTCGCCCGCGTGCGCCTGACGAGCGGCATCGAGGTCACCGCCTACATCCCGGGTGTCGGCCACAACCTCCAGGAGCACTCGATGGTGCTCGTCCGCGGCGGCCGCGTGAAGGACCTGCCCGGCGTGCGCTACAAGATCATCCGCGGTGCCCTCGACACCCAGGGCGTGAAGAACCGCCAGCAGGCTCGCAGCCGCTACGGCGCGAAGAAGGTGAAGGGCTGATGCCGCGCAAGGGTCCCGCCCCGAAGCGGCCGCTCGTCGTCGACCCGGTCTACCAGTCCCCGTTGGTCACCGCGCTCGTCAACAAGGTCCTCCTCGACGGCAAGAAGTCCACCGCCGAGCGCATCGTCTACGGCGCCCTCGAGGGCTGCCGCGACAAGACCGGCACCGACCCGGTGCAGACGCTCAAGCGCGCCCTGGACAACATCAAGCCGACGCTCGAGGTCAAGTCCCGGCGCGTCGGCGGTGCCACCTACCAGGTGCCGATCGAGGTCAAGCCGAACCGCGCCACGACGCTGTCGCTGCGCTGGCTCGTCGGCTACTCGCGCCAGCGCCGGGAGAAGACGATGACCGAGCGCCTCATGAACGAGATCCTCGACGCCTCCAACGGCCTCGGTGCCGCGGTGAAGCGCCGCGAGGACACCCACAAGATGGCCGAGTCGAACAAGGCCTTCGCCCACTACCGCTGGTGACCTCCCTCCCCGGAGGGCCGGCTGCCGACCGTGGCCGGCCCCCGGGGACACCGGTGGCCACCGCCGCGCACCGAACCGCACACCCATCGCGACCGAGACGAGAGCACTGAACGTGGCACAGGACGTCCTGACGGACCTCAAGAAGGTCCGCAACATCGGCATCATGGCGCACATCGACGCCGGCAAGACGACGGCGACGGAGCGCATCCTCTTCTACACCGGTGTCAACCGGAAGATGGGCGAGACCCACGACGGCGCCTCGACCACCGACTGGATGGAGCAGGAGAAGGAGCGGGGGATCACGATCACCTCCGCCGCGGTCACCTCCTTCTGGGAGGGCCACCAGGTCAACATCATCGACACCCCCGGCCACGTCGACTTCACCGTCGAGGTGGAGCGTTCGCTGCGCGTCCTCGACGGCGCGGTCGCCGTCTTCGACGGCAAGGAGGGCGTCGAGCCGCAGTCCGAGACGGTGTGGCGCCAGGCCGACAAGTACGGCGTGCCCCGCATCTGCTTCGTCAACAAGATGGACAAGCTCGGCGCGGACTTCTACTTCACCGTCGACACCATCCGGGACCGCCTCGGCGCGGAGCCGCTGGTGCTCCAGCTGCCGATCGGCTCCGAGAGCGACTTCGTCGGTGTCGTCGACCTCATCTACAAGCGCGCCCTCGTGTGGCCCGGCGACGCCAAGGGCGACGTCACCCTCGGCGCGAAGTACGAGATCCAGGACGTGCCGGCCGAGCTCGCCGACAAGGTCGAGGAGTACCGCCAGCACCTCGTCGAGCGGGTCGCCGAGGCCGACGACGCCCTGATGGAGAAGTACCTCGAGGGCGGCGAGCTGACCCCCGAGGAGATCAAGGCCGGTATCCGGGCGCTGACCATCGCCTCCGAGGTCTACCCCGTCCTGTGTGGCTCGGCGTTCAAGAACCGTGGCGTCCAGCCCATGCTCGACGCCGTCGTGGACTACCTCCCCTCGCCGGTCGACGTTCCCGCCATGGTGGGCCATGCCCCCGGCAACGAGGACGAGAAGGTCGAGCGGCACCCGAGCACCGAGGAGCCGTTCTCCGCGCTGGCCTTCAAGGTCGCCGCGCATCCGTTCTTCGGGACGCTGACCTTCATCCGCGTCTACTCGGGCCGGATCTCCTCCGGCACCCAGGTGCTCAACAGCACCAAGGTGAAGAAGGAGCGGGTCGGCAAGCTCTTCCAGATGCACGCCAACAAGGAGAACCCGGTGGACGAGGCCCTCGCCGGCCACATCTACGCGGCGATCGGGTTGAAGAACACGACCACCGGGGACACCCTCTGCGACATCGACAAGCCGGTCGTCCTGGAGTCGATGACCTTCCCCGAGCCGGTGATCCAGGTCGCGATCGAGCCCAGGACCAAGGGCGACCAGGAGAAGCTCTCCACCGCGATCCAGAAGCTCGCCGAGGAGGACCCCACCTTCCAGGTCACCCAGGACGACGAGACCGGCCAGACGATCATCGCCGGGATGGGCGAGCTCCACCTCGACATCCTCGTCGACCGGATGCGCCGCGAGTTCAAGGTCGAGGCGAACGTCGGCAAGCCGCAGGTCGCCTACCGGGAGACGATCAAGCGCTCCCTCGACCGGTACGACTACACCCACAAGAAGCAGACGGGTGGGTCGGGACAGTTCGCGAAGGTCCAGATCGCGCTCGAGCCGCTCGACACGGCCGAGGGTGAGCTGTACGAGTTCCAGAACAAGGTCACCGGTGGGCGCATCCCGCGCGAGTACATCCCCTCGGTCGACGCCGGCATCCAGGACGCCATGCAGTACGGCACCCTGGCCGGCTACCCGCTGGTCGGGATCAAGGCCACCCTGCTCGACGGCCAGGCCCACGACGTCGACTCCTCGGAGATGGCGTTCAAGATCGCCGGCTCGATGGCGCTCAAGGAGGCGGTCCGCAAGTGCGAGCCGGTCCTCCTGGAGCCGATGATGGCCGTCGAGGTGCGCACCCCCGAGGACTACATGGGTGACGTCATCGGGGACATCAACTCCCGCCGTGGCCACATCCAGGCCATGGAGGACATCAGCGGCGCCAAGGTCGTGCGCGGCCTCGTCCCGCTGTCGGAGATGTTCGGGTACGTCGGTGACCTGCGGTCCAAGACCCAGGGTCGCGCCAACTACTCGATGGAGTTCGACTCCTACGCCGAGGTGCCCAAGTCGGTGGCCGAGGAGATCATCAAGAAGACGCGAGGCGAGTGACCGCTAGACTGGTCGCTGGTCTCTGAGCAGAGAAGCATCCACACCCACCCCCCCGACGACGCCACGTCCTGCCCGGTCGTTTCGGCGTTACCTAGAGAAGAGTCCTGAGGAGGACATCAAGTGGCGAAGGCAAAGTTCGAGCGGACCAAGCCGCACGTCAACATCGGAACCATCGGTCACATCGACCACGGTAAGACGACGCTGACGGCTGCGATCTCCAAGGTCCTGCACGACAAGTACCCCGACCTGAACCCGCAGTTCGCGTTCGAGGACATCGACAAGGCGCCCGAGGAGAAGCAGCGCGGTATCACCATCTCCATCGCGCACATCGAGTACCAGACCGAGGGCCGTCACTACGCGCACGTCGACTGCCCGGGTCACGCGGACTACGTGAAGAACATGATCACCGGTGCCGCCCAGATGGACGGTGCGATCCTCGTCGTCGCCGCCACCGACGGCCCGATGCCGCAGACGAAGGAGCACGTCCTCCTGGCCCGCCAGGTCGGCGTCCCCTACATCGTCGTCGCGCTCAACAAGGCCGACATGGTCGACGACGAGGAGATCCTCGAGCTCGTCGAGATGGAGGTCCGCGAGCTCCTCAGCAGCTACGAGTTCCCCGGCGACGACCTCCCGGTCGTCAAGGTCTCGGCGCTCAAGGCGCTCGAGGGCGACCCCGAGTGGGGCCAGACGGTCCTCGACCTCATGGACGCCGTCGACACCTACATCCCCGAGCCGGAGCGCGAGACGGACAAGCCGTTCCTCATGCCCGTCGAGGACGTCTTCACGATCACCGGGCGCGGCACCGTCGTCACCGGGCGCATCGAGCGCGGCATCCTCAAGGTCAACGAGGAGGTCGAGATCGTCGGCATCCACGAGGGCCCGCCGACCAAGACCACCGTCACCGGCATCGAGATGTTCCGCAAGCTCCTCGACGAGGGTCGCGCCGGCGAGAACGTCGGCCTGCTCCTGCGTGGTGTCAAGCGCGAGGACGTCGAGCGCGGCCAGGTCGTCGTCAAGCCGGGCTCGATCACCCCGCACACCGAGTTCGACGCCAACGTCTACATCCTCGGCAAGGACGAGGGCGGCCGCCACACGCCGTTCTACGACAACTACCGTCCGCAGTTCTACTTCCGGACCACGGACGTCACCGGTGTCGTGCACCTGCCCGAGGGCACCGAGATGGTCATGCCCGGCGACAACACCGAGATGCGCGTCGAGCTGATCCAGCCGATCGCCATGGAGGAGGGCCTGCGCTTCGCCATCCGCGAGGGCGGCCGCACCGTCGGCGCCGGCCGGGTCACCAAGATCAACAAGTAACGCACGGGGGGCTCCGCCCCCCGTGGACCCCCCGGTCCACGCCCCGAGGGCCCGCACACCACGAGGTGTGCGGGCCCTCCGCCGTCTCCGGGCACCTGGGTGCGGGGTCGCGCTCGTCACCCCGGGGCGGCGGCTCCGCCGCGGGCCACGGCCGCCGGCTGGGGGACCCGGCGTAGCGTCCGCACCGAGCGGGACGTCAGCACCGACAGGGCGATGACGCCGTAGGCGACCCCGCTCACCGCGATGACGGGGGCGTAGCCGAACCGGTCGCCGAGGGGTCCGTAGAGGATCTGGCCGACGGGGACCGCCACCATCGAGCCGAGCGCGTCGTAGGAGAAGGCGCGGGACAGGTGGGCGTCATCGATGTTCTCCTGCATGGCCAGGAGCCATCCGATGCTGAACACCTCGAGTCCGATGCCGCCGGCGAAGGAGGCCAGGAGCAGTGGGGCCACTCGGGGGTCGAGGCCGAGCATCGTGATCGGCACCCCGAGCACCGCAGCGCCGAGCATCCCGACGAGCAACGGGCGGGGGAGGGGGACCCGGAGCAGGACCACCGTCGCGACGAGGGCGCCCGCGGCCTCGGCCGACAGCACCCAGCCCCACGGCTGCCGCCCGATCGTGTCCGCCGCGAGGGCCGGGCCCAGGGTGAGCCAGGCTCCGCTGCCGATGGCATTGAGCAGGCCGAAGGCGGCGACGACGACCCAGAGCCACGTCGTGCCGCGGAACAGCCGCCAGCCCTCGGCCAGGTCGGTCAGGGTCGAGGACCGGGGCGCGCCCGGCGTCCGGGCGGCGGGCAGGGCCGACCGGCGGACGGGGAGGAGCAGGAGAGCGGCGAGGAGCCACGCCCCGGCGTCGGCCAGCACCGCCCAGCCCGAGCCGGCCGTGACGACGAGGAGGGTGCCGAGGCTCGGGCCGGCGATGGTGGCCAGCCCCCGGCTCATGCTGAGCAGCGCGTTGGCCCGCTGCAGCTGGTCGCGGGGCGCGACCGTGGGCACCATCGACGCCATGGCGGGGAAGCCGACACCGGAGGCCGCCCCGTGGAGCGCCTGGAGCGCGACGAGCGCCCAGAGCTGCGCGTGACCCGTGATGAGGAGCACGGCCGTGGCCCCCTGCAGGACGGCGCTGGAGAGGTTGGAGAGCTGCAGGACGAGCGAGCGCGGGAGGCGGTCGGCGAGCACACCGCCGAAGAGGAGAAGCACGGCCATCGAGGCGGTCCGGGCGGCGAGCACCTGTCCGAGCTCGGTCGCGGAGCCGCCGACGTCGAGGACGGCGAAGGCCATGGCGACGGACGCGGCCGTCAGCCCGAGGAGGTTGACGGTGCGCGAGGCGAAGTACCAGGCGAACGCCGGGTGGCGCAGCGGGGCGAGCGACTCGGACCAGCTCACGAGGCCTCCATGACGAACGCGAAGAGGGAGAGGCTCACCAGCTCCGTGCCGTCGGACCGTGGGGGGCGCGCCTCGTCGTGCAGCAGGGCCGAGGCCTCGGCCAGGAGGTCACGCACCCGGGTCCACGTCGCGGGGTCGACCCACAGCTCGGCGTCGGTCACGAGCCCGGGCGCTCCCGGCCGTCGGGAGCGGTAGCGGCGCTGCAGCTCGTCCGTGGCCGCCCGGACGACGAGCTGCGCGGCCCCCGCAGGCACCGGCCCCCCGGACGCGCCGGTCGAGGCGCGTGGCCGGTCCTCCTCGCGCCACGGGTGGCGGTAGCGGCGGGCCCGGCCGCCGCGGATCGTCTCCTCCCCGCTGACGACGATCTCGCCGGCGTCGAGGAGGAAGCGCAGGTGGTAGGACGCGTTGGCGTGGGTGATCCCGAGCTCGCGGGCCACGTCGGCGGCCGTGAGGTCGGCCCCCGTGAGCAGCGAGAGGATGCGCAGGCGCACCGGGTGAGCCAGCGCGCGCAGATGGTTCGACGGTTCCACGACTACCTCCCCAGTAACTCTTGGGGAGTCTGCCCCCCGGCCGGAGGAACTGTCAAAGGGTCGTTGGGGAGTGGGCCTGACGGAGGGACGGGGCCGCCGGCCCGCCTCGATTTGGACGACGGGTCGCGCCTCTGGCACACTAGCCGGGTTGCTTGGCGTGCGTGAGCGGCCCGAGAGGGTCGAGCGCGCCCACCGCGACGAGGACACGAACCGCCACGGAGGCGGGGCGGCTCGTCGGCGAAGTGCCAGGCCCCCGGTTCCACCCGGAGCCGACGATCCCTACGGACGTGGTACGGGAGACCGTACGTCGCCCGAGATGCGGACCAAGGGCGACACGCCCGACCGCGGGGGCCGGAGGGTCCGGGCCGGGCCGGCACAGACAGATGGACGGCGAGAGAGAGACGGAACGTCAGATGGCGGGACAGAAGATCCGCATCCGGTTGAAGTCGTATGACCACGAGGTCATCGACTCCTCGGCGCGCAAGATCGTCGACACGGTGACCCGTGCCGGCGCCACCGTGGTCGGCCCCGTGCCGCTCCCGACGGAGAAGAACGTCTTCTGCGTCATCCGGTCGCCGCACAAGTACAAGGACAGCCGCGAGCACTTCGAGATGCGCACCCACAAGCGCCTCATCGACATCATCGACCCGACGCCCAAGGCCGTCGACTCGCTGATGCGCCTCGACCTCCCGGCTGACGTCAACATCGAGATCAAGCTCTGAGGCTCGCGATGACCACCACTGCCACGAAGACCCAGAAGGGTCTGCTGGGCACCAAGCTCGGCATGACCCAGGTGTGGGACGAGAACAACCGTCTCGTGCCCGTCACCGTCATCCAGGCCGGCGCGAACGTCGTCACCCAGGTGCGCGACGCCGGCACCGACGGCTACGCCGCCGTCCAGATCGGCTACGGGGCGATCGACCCGCGCAAGGTCAACCAGCCGCTGACCGGCCACTTCGACAAGGCCGGCGTCACCCCGCGCCGCTACCTCATCGAGATCCGCACCGCCGACGCCGCGGAGTACGCGCTCGGCCAGGAGCTCGGCGCCGACACCTTCGAGGCCGGCCAGGCGGTCGACGTCACCGCGACGACCAAGGGCAAGGGCTTCGCCGGGGTCATGAAGCGTCACGGCTTCCACGGCGTCAGCTCCTCGCACGGTGCGCACAAGAACCACCGCAAGCCCGGCTCGATCGGTGGCTGCGCCACCCCCGGCCGCGTCTTCAAGGGGATGCGGATGGCCGGCCGGATGGGCGGCGTGCGCCACACCACCCAGAACCTGACGATCCACGCCGTCGACGCCGAGAAGGGGCTGCTGCTCGTCGAGGGCGCCGTCCCCGGTCCGCGCGGCGCGGTCGTCCTCGTCCGTTCCGCCGCGAAGGGGGCCTGACCATGACCGCCACGACGCTCGACGTCACCCTCCCCGCGGAGATCTTCGACGTCCAGACCAACGTCCCGCTGATCCACCAGGTCGTCACCGCGCAGCTCGCGGCCGCCCGCCAGGGCACGCACGCGACGAAGACGCGCGGCGAGGTCCGCGGTGGCGGCAAGAAGCCGTACCGCCAGAAGGGCACCGGCCGCGCCCGCCAGGGCTCGACCCGGGCGCCGCAGTTCGCCGGTGGTGGCGTCGTGCACGGCCCGCAGCCGCGCGACTACGCCCAGCGGACCCCCAAGAAGATGAAGGCCGCCGCGCTCCGCGGCGCCCTCTCCGACCGGGCCCGCCACGACCGCATCCACGTCGTCGAAGCGCTCGCCACCGGCGGGAGCCCCTCGACCAAGGACGCCAAGGCGCTGCTCTCCGGGCTCACCGAGCGGCGCAACCTGCTCGTCGTGCTCGACCGCAGCGACGTCGTGTCGATGAAGTCGATCCGCAACCTCGACGACGTCCACGTCCTCGCGGTCGACCAGCTGAACACCTACGACGTGCTCTGCGCCGACGACGTCGTCTTCACCAAGGCCGCCTACGAGACCTTCACCGGCACCGTGGTCGAGGTCGCGGCGCCGACGGCGGCCGCGAAGAAGAAGGCCACCAGCAAGCCCAAGGCGAGCAGCAAGCTCATCAACATCGAGGAGACCGGCGCCAGCCTCCCTGAGGCCCGGCGTGAGGACGCCCCGACCGAGGAGGACGAGAAGTGAGCCAGGGCAAGAACCCCCGCGACATCCTGATCGCCCCGGTCGTCTCCGAGAAGTCCTACGGGCTCCTCGACGAGGGCAAGTACACCTTCATCGTCGACCCGAGGTCGAACAAGACCGAGATCAAGATCGCCGTCGAGGAGATCTTCAAGGTCAAGGTCGACTCCGTGCACACGATGAACCGCCCGGGCAAGACCCGCCGCACGCGGTTCGGTGTCGGCAAGCGCAAGGACACCAAGCGCGCCATCGTCACCCTCCGCGAGGGTTCGATCGACATCTTCGGCAGCGCCGGCGCCTGAGGAACGTGAGGTAGACACACCAATGGGTATCCGCAAGTACAAGCCGACGACGCCAGGGCGTCGCGGGTCGAGCGTGGCCGACTTCGTCGAGGTCACCCGCTCCACCCCCGAGAAGTCCCTCGTCCGTCCGCTGTCCAAGACCGGTGGCCGGAACAACAACGGCCGCATCACGACCCGCCACATCGGTGGGGGGCACAAGCGCGCCTACCGCGTCGTCGACTTCCGTCGGCACGACAAGGACGGCGTGCCGGCCAAGGTCGCGCACATCGAGTACGACCCGAACCGCACCGCTCGGATCGCGCTGCTGCACTACGCCGATGGCGAGAAGCGCTACATCCTCGCGCCGCGCGGCCTCGAGCAGGGCATGACGATCGAGAACGGCCCGGGTGCCGACATCAAGCCGGGCAACAGCCTGCCGCTGCGCAACATCCCCACCGGTACGGTCATCCACGCGGTGGAGCTCAAGCCGGGCGGCGGGGCGAAGATCGCCCGCTCGGCCGGCGTCCGCGTCCAGCTCGTCGCCAAGGACGGCCCCTACGCGCAGCTGCGCATGCCGTCCGGCGAGATCCGCAACGTCGACGTGCGCTGCCGCGCCACCGTCGGCGAGGTCGGCAACGCCGAGCAGTCGAACATCAACTGGGGCAAGGCCGGCCGGATGCGCTGGAAGGGCAAGCGCCCGACCGTCCGCGGTGTCGTCATGAACCCGGTCGACCACCCGCACGGTGGTGGCGAGGGCCGCACCTCCGGTGGCCGCCACCCGGTCTCGCCGTGGGGCAAGCCGGAGGGCCGCACCCGCCGCCCCGGCAAGCCCAGCGACAAGCTGATCGTCCGCCGCCGCCGTACTGGCAAGAAGCGCTGATAGGAGCCTGGAATGCCTCGTAGCCTGAAGAAGGGCCCCTTCATCGACGACCACCTGCAGAAGAAGGTGGACGCCCAGAACGAAGCGGGCAGCAAGAACGTCATCAAGACCTGGTCGCGGCGTTCGGTCATCGCGCCGGACATGCTCGGCCACACCTTCGCCGTCCACGACGGCCGCAAGCACGTCCCGGTGTTCGTCACCGAGGCGATGGTCGGCCACAAGTTCGGCGAGTTCGCACCGACCCGCACCTTCAAGGGTCACGTGAAGGAAGACAAGAAGGGGCGTCGTCGCTGATGGCCACCGAGAACACCACGCGCGGGGGCTCCGCCCCCGTGGACCCCGGCATGGAGGCGCGGGCCGTCGCCCGCCACGTCCGGGTCGCGCCGATGAAGGCGCGCCGGGTCGTCGACCTGATCCGCGGCAAGAGCGCCACCGAGGCGGTCTCGGTCCTGCGGTTCGCGCCGCAGGGCGCGAGCGACCCGGTCCGCAAGGTCCTCGAGTCCGCGATCGCCAACGCGCGGTTCAAGGCCGACGCGGCCGCGGAGCGCTTCGACGAGCGCGAGCTCGTCGTCGCCTCGGCCTTCGTCGACGAGGGCCCGACGATGAAGCGCTTCCGGCCTCGCGCCCAGGGTCGCGCCAGCCGCATCAACAAGCGCACGAGCCACATCACCGTGGTCGTCGCCCAGCCCGCCAAGACCACGAACGGAGGCACCCGCTGATGGGCCAGAAGGTCAACCCGCACGGCTTCCGCCTCGGGATCACGACGGAGCACAAGTCCCGCTGGTTCGCCGACTCCACCAAGGAGGGTCAGCGCTACCGCGACTACGTCAAGGAGGACGTGGCGATCCGCAAGCTCATGTCCCAGGGCATGGACCGCGCCGGGATCGCCCGCGTCGACATCGAGCGCACCCGCGACCGGGTCCGCGTCGACATCCACACCGCCCGGCCGGGCATCGTCATCGGCCGCCGCGGCGCCGAGGCCGACCGCATCCGCGGTGAGCTCGAGAAGCTCACCGGCAAGCAGGTGCAGCTCAACATCCTCGAGGTGAAGAACCCCGAGGTCGAGGCCCAGCTCGTCGCCCAGGGCATTGCCGAGCAGCTGTCCGCGCGTGTCTCGTTCCGCCGCGCCATGCGCAAGGGGATGCAGTCCGCGACCCGCGCCGGCGCCAAGGGCATCCGCGTCCAGGTCTCCGGCCGCCTCGGCGGCGCCGAGATGAGCCGCACCGAGTTCTACCGCGAGGGCCGCGTGCCGCTGCACACCCTCCGCGCGAACATCGACTACGGCTTCTACGAGGCCAAGACCACCTTCGGCCGGATCGGCGTCAAGGTGTGGATCTACAAGGGTGACCTCACCGCTCGCGAGCTCGCGGCCCAGCAGGCCACCGCGCCGCGGCAGGGTCGCGGCCCGCGTCGTGACGGCGCGGACCGTCCGGCCCGCGCCCGCCGTGAGGCCGCCCCCGCGCCCACGGCGGAGGCGCCCGTCGCCGAGCAGGCCACGGCCGCTCCGAGCACCGAGGAGTCCTGACCATGTTGATTCCCCGTCGAGTCAAGCACCGCAAGCAGCACCACCCCGGTCGCTCCGGGATGGCCAAGGGCGGCACCACGATCGCTTTCGGCGACTACGGCATCCAGGCCCTGGAGCCCGCGTACGTGACGAACCGGCAGATCGAGTCCGCCCGTATCGCGATGACCCGCTACATCAAGCGTGGCGGGAAGGTCTGGATCAACATCTACCCGGACCGTCCGCTGACGAAGAAGCCGGCCGAGACCCGGATGGGCTCCGGCAAGGGCTCGCCCGAGTGGTGGGTGGCCAACGTCAAGCCGGGCCGGATCATGTTCGAGCTCTCCGGCGTGCCGGAGGACATCGCACGCGAGGCCCTGCGCCTGGCGATGCACAAGCTGCCGATGAAGGCCCGCTTCGTCCGGCGTGAGGGTGGTGACTTCTGATGGCCATCGGTTCCAAGGACCTGACGAGCCAGGAGCTGCGCGGCTTCGACGACGACCGCCTCGTCGACGAGCTGCGCAAGGCCAAGGAGGAGCTGTTCAACCTCCGGTTCCAGTCGGCCACCGGCCAGCTGGACAACCACGGCCGGCTCCGGGCCGTGCGCAAGGACATCGCCCGGATCTACACGGAGATGCGCGAGCGCGAGCTCGGCATCGGTGTGAAGGGTGGGGCCCAGTGAGCGAGACGAAGGACGAGACCGTGACCACTGCCGCAGATCGCAGCCACCGCAAGACCCGCCAGGGCTACGTCGTCAGCGACAAGATGGACAAGACCGTCGTCGTCGAGGTCGAGGACCGCGTCAAGCACGCCCTCTACGGCAAGGTGCTGCGCCGCTCGAGCAAGGTCAATGCCCACGACGAGGGCAACGTCGCCGGTGTCGGCGACCGCGTCCTCATCATGGAGACCCGGCCGCTGTCGGCCACCAAGCGCTGGCGCGTCGTCGAGATCCTCGAGAAGGCCAAGTGATGATGCGAGCGCAGCGAGCTCTCATCACTTGGGAGAGAAGTCAGTCCGGCAGCGCCGGTCCGAGCCTTTGCAGCGGCGCGGCCGCTGACACCGGAGGTGTGAAGTGATCCAGCAGGAGTCGCGACTGCGTGTCGCCGACAACACGGGTGCGAAGGAGATCCTCGTCATCCGCGTTCTCGGTGGCTCGGGTCGCCGGTATGCCGGGATCGGCGACACCATCGTCGCCACCGTCAAGGACGCGATCCCCGGCGGCAACGTCAAGAAGGGCGACGTCGTCAAGGCCGTCGTCGTCCGCACCAAGAAGGAGCGCCGTCGCGCCGACGGCTCCTACATCCGCTTCGACGAGAACGCCGCGGTCATCCTCCGCAACGACGGTGACCCGCGCGGGACCCGCATCTTCGGCCCGGTGGGCCGTGAGCTGCGCGAGAAGCGGTTCATGAAGATCATCAGCCTCGCCCCGGAGGTGCTCTGAGCCATGGCGTCGATGAAGATCAAGAAGGGCGACACCGTGCAGGTGCTCGCCGGCAAGGACAAGGGCAGCACCGGCAAGGTCATCGCCGTGGACCGTGAGAACGGTCGGGTCACGGTCGAGGGCGTCAACCGCGTCACCCGCCACACCAAGGCCGGGGAGTCCGCCCGGGGCAGCCGCACCGGTGGCCTCGTGGTCCAGGAGGCGCCGATCCACGTGAGCAACGTCGCGGTCGTCGACCCCTCGGACAAGAGGCCGACCCGGATCAAGACCCGCGTCGAGACCGTCGAGCGCGACGGCCGCCAGAAGGCGAGCCGTGTCCGCGTCGGCGCACGCTCGGGCAAGGACCTGTGAGAGAGATGGCAGACACCGCTACCCAGCCCCGCCTGAAGTCGCGCTACCAGGACGAGATCAAGGGCGCGCTCAAGGACCAGTTCGGCTACCCGAACGTCATGCAGGTCCCGGGCGTCACCAAGGTCGTCGTCAACATGGGTGTCGGCGACGCCGCGAAGGACAGCAAGCTCATCGAGGGTGCGGTCCGTGACCTCGCGGCGATCACCGGCCAGCGGCCGGTGGTCACCCGGGCCCGCAAGTCGATCGCCCAGTTCAAGCTCCGCGAGGGGATGCCGATCGGCGCCCACGCGACGCTGCGCGGTGACCGGATGTGGGAGTTCCTCGACCGCCTGGTCACCACCGCGCTCCCGCGCATCCGTGACTTCCGCGGCCTGTCCCCCAAGCAGTTCGACGGGCGCGGCAACTACACCTTCGGTCTCACGGAGCAGTCGATGTTCCACGAGATCGACCAGGACCGAATCGACCGCGTCCGCGGCATGGACATCACCGTCGTGACGTCCGCGACGAACGACGACGAGGGGCGTGCGCTGCTCAAGGCGCTCGGCTTCCCCTTCAAGGAGAACTGAGCATGGCCAAGACTGCCCTGATCAACAAGGCCAACAAGGAGCCGAAGTTCAAGGTCCGCGGCTACACGCGGTGCCAGCGCTGCGGTCGCCCGCACTCGGTCTACCGCAAGTTCGGCCTGTGCCGGATCTGCCTGCGGGAGATGGCACACCGCGGCGAGCTGCCCGGTGTGACGAAGTCCAGCTGGTAGCCAGAGAACCCCGCCGCCCCCCGCGGCAGCCCCCCACGTCCCAACACCATCTACATCGCAGGTCCGCCGGGCCGTACGGCCCGGAGGAAACCCCGGTGAGAGAGGGCGGAGAAGCCCAATGACCATGACAGACCCGATCGCGGACATGCTGACCCGCGTCCGGAACGCCAACTCGGCGCACAAGGACGCAGTCTCCATGCCGTTCTCCAAGCTCAAGAGCCACATCGCCGAGATCCTCGAGGCCGAGGGCTACATCGCCGGCTGGTCCGTCGAGGATGCCGAGGTCGGCCGGACCCTGGTGGTCCAGCTCAAGTACGGCCCCAACCGGGAGCGCTCGATCGCCGGCCTGCGCCGGGTCAGCAAGCCCGGCCTGCGGGTGTACGCCAAGTCCACCAACCTGCCCAAGGTGCTCGGTGGTCTCGGTGTCGCCATCATCTCGACGTCCTCCGGACTGCTCACCGACAGGCAGGCCGCCAACAAGGGTGTAGGTGGGGAAGTCCTCGCCTACGTCTGGTAAGGGGGTAGCACCATGTCGCGCATCGGACGACTCCCCGTCACGATCCCGAGCGGTGTCGACGTCTCGGTCGACGGCCGCCAGGTCAGGGTCAAGGGTCCCAAGGGCGAGCTCTCGCACGTCGTCGCCGAGCCCATCACGGTCGAGCAGGGTGACGCCGGCCTCGAGGTCAAGCGGCCCGACGACGAGCGCGAGTCGCGCTCGCTGCACGGGCTGACCCGCACGCTGATCAACAACATGGTCCTCGGCGTCACCGAGGGCTACGAGAAGAAGCTCGAGATCCACGGCACCGGCTACCGCGTGCAGGCCAAGGGCTCCAACCTCGAGTTCGCCCTCGGCTACTCGCACTCGATCACCGTCGAGCCCCCGGCGGGGATCACCTTCGCGGTCGAGAACCCCACCCGGTTCTCGGTCCAGGGCATCGACAAGCAGCTGGTCGGCGAGGTGGCCGCGAACATCCGCAAGCTCCGCAAGCCCGACCCGTACAAGGGCAAGGGCGTCCGCTACGCGGGCGAGCACATCCGCCGCAAGGTCGGAAAGGCTGGTAAGTAACCGATGGCACTGATCATCAAGCGCGCCAAGGGGAAGACGGCTGCCCGCGGCCGCCGCCACCTCCGGGTCCGCAAGCAGGTCACCGGAACCACCGCGCGTCCCCGTCTCGTCGTGTCGCGTTCCGCGCGCCACGTCTTCGCCCAGGTCGTCGACGACAGCGTCGGGAAGACCCTGGCGTCGGCGTCGACGATGGAGTCCGACGTCCGCACCCTGGAGGGCGACAAGACCGCCAAGGCCAAGCGGGTCGGCGCCCTCGTCGCCGAGCGGGCCAAGGCCGCCGGCATCGAGGCCGTCGTCTTCGACCGCGGTGGCAACAAGTACCACGGCCGCGTCGCCGCCATCGCGGACGGCGCCCGGGAGGGTGGTCTGTCCCTGTGATGTCCACCCCCCGTACCACCACGACTGTCGAGAAGAGGAACATCTGATGCCAGGACCCCAGCGTCGAGGCACCGGGACCACCACGCCCGAGCGCGGCGACCGCCGCGACCGGCGCGACGACCGTCGCGGCCGAGACTCCCGGGACGCCGAGAAGAGC
This sequence comes from uncultured Actinomycetota bacterium, assembly GCA_963772645.1. Taxonomy (GTDB): domain Bacteria; phylum Actinomycetota; class Actinomycetes; order Actinomycetales; family Dermatophilaceae; genus DASSQJ01. Next base: position 247,663 of record CAVYYD010000010.1, on the reverse strand, counting down.
CAGTACCTCGAGCGCGTCGTGACGATCAACCGTGTCGCCAAGGTCGTCAAGGGTGGCCGTCGGTTCAGCTTCACCGCCCTCGTCGTCGTCGGCGACGGTGACGGCACCGTCGGCGTCGGCTACGGCAAGGCCAAGGAGGTGCCCGCGGCGATCGCCAAGGGTGTCGAGGAGGCGAAGAAGAGCTTCTTCCGCGTCCCCCGCATCCAGGGCACCATCCCGCACCCGGTCCAGGGTGAGGCCGCCGCCGGTGTCGTCATGCTCCGGCCCGCCAGCCCCGGTACCGGTGTCATCGCCGGTGGCCCGGTGCGTGCGGTGCTCGAGTGCGCCGGCATCCACGACGTGCTGTCCAAGAGCCTCGGCTCGGACAACGCGATCAACATCGTCCACGCGACCGTCGAGGCGCTCCGCGGCCTCGAGCGTCCCGAGGCCGTCGCGGCCCGCCGCGGCCTGCCCGTGGACCAGGTCGCCCCGGCCGCGATGCTGCGCGCCCAGGCCGCCGGCCTGGCCGAGGCCAAGGCTGGTGCGTGATGGCGCGGCTGAAGGTGACCCAGACCCGTTCCGAGATCGGCGGCAAGCAGAACCAGCGTGAGACGCTGCGCAGCCTCGGTCTCAAGCGCATCGGCGACGTCGTCGTCAAGGAGGACCGCCCCGAGATCCGCGGGATGGTCCGGACGGTGACGCACCTCGTCGCCGTCGAGGAGGTTGAGTGAGCATGGCTGACACCACGAAGGCAGCGAAGGCGGCCCCCGAGGCAGCGAAGGCGGCCCCCGAGGGCTCGGCCCTGAAGGTGCACCACCTGCGCCCCGCACCGGGCGCCAAGTCCGCCAAGATCCGGGTGGGCCGTGGTGAGGGCGGCAGGCGAGGCAAGACCGCCGGTCGCGGCACCAAGGGCACCAAGGCGCGCTACCAGGTGCCCGCGGGCTTCCAGGGAGGCACGACGCCGCTGCACATGCGGTTCCCGAAGCTGCGCGGCTTCAAGAACCCGTTCCGCACCGAGTACCAGGTCGTGAACCTCGACCGGCTCGCCTCGCTCTACCCCGAGGGTGGCGAGGTCACCGTCGAGGACCTCGTCGCCAAGGGTGCCGTCCGCGACGGCCACCCGGTCAAGGTCCTCGGCACCGGCGAGATCGGCGTCAAGGTCGACGTGACGGCCGACGCGTTCTCGGCCAGCGCCAAGGAGAAGATCGAGGCGGCGGGCGGCTCGGCGACGACTGCCTGACGACCCCCGTGACCGCATGCCGCAGGGCCGGGTCCCGAGGACACCCCGGGACCCGGCCCTTCGGCATCCGGCGAACCACCCTCGGGGCAGGCGACCTCCGCCCCTGCGGGTATCTTGTGACGGATCGTTGACGACGCGGCCTCATCCCGGCCGCACCCTGGAGGACCTGTGCTCACCGCTTTCGGCCGTGCGTTCAAGACGCCCGACCTGCGCAGGAAACTGCTCTTCACGCTGTTCATCATCCTGGTCTTCCGGCTCGGCTCGCACGTGCCGACGCCGGGGGTCAGCTACCCGCTCGATCCAGAAGTGCATCAGCGGCGCGGACAACAGCAACCAGCTCCTCGGCCTGATCAACCTCTTCAGCGGCGGGGCGCTGCTCCAGCTGTCGATCTTCGCGCTCGGGATCATGCCGTACATCACGGCGAGCATCATCATCCAGCTGCTCACCGTCGTCATCCCGCGGTTCGAGGCCCTGAAGAAGGAGGGCCAGGCAGGGCAGACGAAGATGACGCAGTACACCCGCTACCTGACGATCGGGCTGGCGATCCTCCAGAGCTCGACGCTCGTCACCTTCGCGCAGAACCCCTCGACCCTGTTCAACAACCCGTCGTGCACGAACATCCTCGCCAACAACTCGGTCGTCGACGATCCTCATCATGGTGCTGACGATGACCGCCGGCACCGGGCATGATCATGTGGCTCGGCGAGCTCATCACCGACAAGGGCGTCGGCAACGGGATGTCGCTGCTCATCTTCACCTCGATCGCCGCGCGCTTCCCCGGCTCCCTGTGGGCGATCCAGCAACGCTCCGGGCTGGACGATCTTCCTCGGCGTCATCGCCCTCGGCTTCGTCGTCATCGCGCTCGTCGTCTTCGTCGAGCAGAGCCAGCGCCGCATCCCGGTGCAGTACGCCAAGCGGATGGTGGGCCGCCGGGTCTACGGCGGGACCTCGACGTACATCCCGCTCAAGGTCAACATGGCCGGCGTCATCCCGGTGATCTTCGCCAGCTCCCTGCTGTCCCTGCCGATGCTCGTCGCGCAGTTCAACCAGAGCCCCGACGGGGTCAACGCGGGCTGGGTGGACTGGATCAACGCCAACCTGGTCAAGGGCGACCACCCGATCTACATGGCGATCTACACCGGGCTCATCCTCTTCTTCACGTTCTTCTACGTCTCGATCACGTTCAACCCGACCGAGGTCGCCGACAACATGAAGCAGTACGGCGGCTTCATCCCGGGGATCCGAGCCGGGCGACCCACGGCCGAGTACCTCAGCTACGTCCTGACCCGGATCACGGTGCCCGGCGCGATCTATCTCGCGCTGATCTCGCTCCTCCCGCTCATCGCGCTGGTCCTCGTCAACGCGAACCAGAACTTCCCGTTCGGCGGCACCTCGATCCTCATCATCGTCGGCGTCGGCCTCGAGACGGTGAAGCAGATCGAGGCCCAGCTGCAGCAGCGCCACTACGAAGGGTTCCTCCGCTGATGCGTCTCATCATCCTCGGTCCGCCCGGTGCCGGTAAGGGCACCCAGGCCTCCCGGATCGCCGAGCACTACGGGATCCCCGCGATCTCGACCGGCGACATCTTCCGCGCCAACATCAGGAACGAGACCGAGCTCGGCACCGCAGGTCAAGGAGATCCTGGCCGCCGGTGGGTACGTCAGCGACTAGATCACCAACGCCATCGTCGAGGACCGGCTCGCCCAGGCGGACTGCGCCTCCGGCTTCCTCCTCGACGGCTACCCGCGCACGCTGGCCCAGGTCGACGCCCTCGACGGCGATGCTCGCCGCGCACGGCACCTCGCTCGACCGGGTCCTCGAGCTCGTCGTCGACGACGAGGTCGTCGTCGGCCGGCTGCTCAAGCGGGCCGCGGTCGAGGGCCGCGACGACGACACCGAGGAGGTCATCCGCGAGCGGATGGCCATCTACCACCGTGAGACCCGCCCGCTGTCCGACACCTACCGCGAGCGCGGCCTGCTCGTCGAGGTCGACGGCGAGGGCGAGGTCGACGAGGTGACCGGACGCATCACCGCCGTCCTGGGCTGAGCCCTTCGGGTCCCCGCGGGACAGGTAGGGTGCGGCGCCATGGGACTGTTCGGCCGCGACCGCTGCGAGTCCAAGACGCCTGAGCAGCTCGCGCTGATGCGAACGCGCCGGGCTGCTCGTCGGGCGCACCCTCGAGGTGGTCGCCGCCGCGGTACGCCCGGGGGTCACCACCCTCGAGCTCGACACGCTCGCCGAGACGCACATCCGTGACCACGGCGGCGTCCCCAACTTCCAGCTCGTCCCCGGCTACCGGCACACGCTGTGCACGTCGGTCAACGAGGAGATCGTCCACGGCATCCCGGGCGGCCGGGTGCTCGAGCCGGGCGACCTGCTCTCCGTCGACTGCGGCGCACAGGTCGGGCGGTGGAACGGCGACGCGGCGGTGAGCCTGCTCGTCGGGGGCCGGGACGCCGCCCGGCCCGAGGACCTCGACCTCGTCCACGACACCGAGGCCTCGCTGTGGGCGGGCATCGCGGCGCTCCGGGTCGGTGGGGACCTCTACGCCGTCGGGGCCGCGGTCGAGGACTCGCTGACCGGCTCCGGGACCCGTCGCGGCCGTGAGTACGGCATCGTCGAGGACTACGTCGGGCACGGCATCGGCACCTCGATGCACATGGACCCGCAGGTGCCGAACTACCGGGTCGGGGGCAAGGGCCCGAGGGTCGTCGAGGGGACGACGATCTGCATCGAGCCGATGGTCACCCTGGGCGACCAGGACAACACCGTGCTCGAGGACGAGTGGACCGTCGTCACCCGCGACGGCTCGCGCGCCGCGCACTGGGAGCACTCCGTGGCGGTCACCTCGGCCGGCCTCTGCGTCCTCACCGCGCCCGACGGAGGCGCCGAACGGCTCGCCGGGCTCGGCGTCCCGCACGCCGTCATCGACCCCGCCTGACCGCTTCGCGCGGGCGGGGCCGTCCGGCGCAGGCGCCGGCCGTGTGCCGCATCCCACTGGGAGGGGCCCCGGCGCCGCGGCTAGGGTGGGCGGGCAGGTGCGTGGAGCGTGAGACGAGGAGTCGCGATGGCGCAGTCGGTGGCGCACGAGGGGATGCCGCTCGCTGACGGCTTCGAGCCCCGAACCCACGAGGACTGGCAGGGCCTCGTCGCCGACGTGCTCAACAAGCGCCGCCCCGAGGGCGACCGTCTCGACGGGCCGGCAGCGGAGGCGGCGCTGCGGACCGTCCTCGAGGGCGGCCTCGTCGTCGACCCGCTCTACCTGCGCGCCGACCGGCCGCTCGGGCGCCCCGGCGAGATGCCGTTCACCCGAGGTCGGGTGCTGCGCGAAGGCGCCGCCGCGTGGGACGTCCGCCAGCTCCACGACGACCCCGACGCCGTCCGGTCCCGGGCCGCGGTCCTCGACGACCTCGAGCACGGGGCCACCTCGGTGTGGATCCACCTCGGCCCCGACGGCGTCGCGGTCCGAGGACCTCGCCGAGGTCCTGGCCGACGTGCGGCTCGACCTCGCGCCCGTCGTCGTCTCCTCGTGGAGCGACCAGCCGGCCGCCGCCCGCGCGCTGCTCGACGTCGTCGGTGAGCGGCCGTCGGCCGGTGGCAACCTCGGCCTCGACCCGGTCGGGGCCGCGGCCCGCACCGGCGGCGCCCCCGACCTCGCCCCGCTCGCCGGGCTGGTCCGCGCGTGCGCCGGGCGCCCCGGCTGGGGCGCGCTCACCGTCGACGCCCGCGTCCTGCACGACGCCGGCGCGAGCATCGTCGACGCCCTCGCCGTCGCGGTGGCCACCGCGGTCGCGTACCTGCGCCACCTCGAGGGGGAGGGCGTCGCTCCCGGGGAGGCCTTCGAACAGGTCGAGTTTCGGGTGCCGGTCAGCCAGGACCAGTTCCTCACCGCCGCCTCGCTGCGGGCGCTGCGCCGGGTGTGGGCGCGGGTCGGGGACGCCTGCGGGGTCACCGGGCCCGGTCGGGCTGCCCGGACCCACGCCGTGACGAGCCTGCGGATGATGACCCGCGAGGACCCGTGGGTGAACATCCTGCGCAGCACCCTCGCCGTTGTCGGGGCCTCGATCGGCGGGGCGGACGCCGTCACCGTCCTCCCGCACGACACCGTCGCCGGCCTGCCGGAGCGCTTCTCCCGACGGCTGGCCCGCAACACCCAGGTCCTCCTCGCCGAGGAGTCCAACGTCGGCCGGGTCACCGATCCAGGGGGCGGGTCGTGGTACCTGGAGTCGCTCACCGACGACGTCGCGGCCCGGGTCTGGGACCGCTTCCGCGAGGTCGAGGCGGCGGGTGGTGCCGGGCGGGCCCTGGCCGACGGGCTCCTCCACGAGTGGGCCGACACCGCGACCGACGAGCGGCGCCGACGCGTGGCCACCCGGCGGCTGCCCATCACCGGGGTCTCGATGTTCCCCACCCTCGCCGACCTCACCCCCGAGCGACGGCCCCGGGCGACGCTGCCCGTCGCCGACCGTGCCCTGGCGCCCCGCCGGGACGCCGCCGAGTTCGAGGCGCTGCGCGACCGGGCCCGAACCCTCGACGGGCCGGCTGTCGTCGTCCGGGCCCTCGGCCCCCAGCGCGAGCACGGGGCCCGCCAGGCCTTCGTCACCAACCTCCTCGCCGCCGGCGGCATCCGGACCGCCGAGTCCGGCGCCCCCGTGGCGATCCTCGCCTCGAGCGCCGCCGGGTACGCCGAGCACGCCGCCACGGCCATCGACGAGCTGAGGGCCGACGGCGCCGAAGTCGTCCTCGTCGCCGGCCGGCGCACCGAACTGGGGGAGGCCGCCGACCGGGTCGACGGCGAGGTGTACGACGGGATGGACGTCGTCGCCCTCCTCGGCGACCTCCTCGGCAGGCTGGGCGCCCCGGCGGAAGGAGCCCAGGGATGAGCGCGGTCCCCGACTTCACCGGCCTCGACCTCGACGCCGCGGCCCCCGCGGCCGAGGCCCCCGGCACCGGCGGCACCGTCGGCGAGCCGTGGCTGACCCCGGAACAGATCCCGGTCCGCCCCCTCTACACCGAGGACGACCTGGCCGGCCTCGACTTCCTCGACACCGTGCCGGGCGCCCCACCCTTCCTGCGCGGCCCGTACCCGACGATGTACACGACCCAGCCGTGGACCATCCGCCAGTACGCGGGCTTCTCCACCGCCGAGGAGTCCAACGCGTTCTACCGTCGCAACCTCGCGGCCGGACAGAAGGGGCTCTCGGTCGCCTTCGACCTGGCGACCCACCGCGGCTACGACTCCGACCACCCCCGGGTCGCCGGCGACGTCGGCATGGCCGGGGTCGCGATCGACTCGATCTACGACATGCGCACGCTCTTCGACGGCATCCCGCTGGACCGGATGTCGGTGTCGATGACGATGAACGGCGCGGTGATCCCGGTCCTCGCGCTCTACGTCGTCGCCGCCGAGGAGCAGGGGGTCGCGCCCGAGCAGCTCACCGGGACCATCCAGAACGACATCCTCAAGGAGTTCATGGTCCGCAACACCTACATCTACCCGCCCGCGCCGTCGATGCGCATCGTCAGCGACATCTTCGCGTTCACCAGTCGGCGGATGCCGCGGTTCAACTCGATCTCCATCTCCGGCTACCACATGCAGGAGGCCGGGGCGACCCAGGACCTCGAGCTCGCGTACACCCTGGCCGACGGCGTCGAGTACCTCCGGGCCGGCAAGGCGGTCGGGCTCGACGTCGACGCGTTCGCGCCCCGGCTGTCGTTCTTCTGGGCGATCGGGATGAACTTCTACATGGAGGTCGCCAAGATGCGGGCGGCGCGCCTGATCTGGGCGCGCCTGGTCCGTGAGCAGGGTGGGAGCACCCCGAAGTCGCTCTCGCTGCGCACGCACAGCCAGACCTCCGGGTGGTCCCTGACCGCGCAGGACGTCTACAACAACGTCGTCCGCACCTGCATCGAGGCGATGGCCTCGACCCAGGGGCACACCCAGAGCCTGCACACCAACGCGCTGGACGAGGCGATCGCGCTGCCCACCGACTTCTCGGCCCGGATCGCCCGCAACACCCAGCTGGTCCTCCAGCAGGAGTCCGGGACGACGCGGGTCATCGACCCGTGGGGCGGCTCGGCGTACGTCGAGCGGCTCACCCACGACCTCGCGGCCCGGGCGTGGGAGCACCTCGCGGAGGTCGAGGCCGCCGGTGGCATGGCCAAGGCGATCGAGGCCGGCATCCCGAAGATGCGGATCGAGGAGGCGGCGGCCCGCACCCAGGCCAGGATCGACTCCGGCCAGCAGCCGGTCATCGGCGTCAACACCTACCCGGTCGACGAGGACGAGCCGATCGAGGTCCTCCGGGTCGACAACGCCGCGGTCCGGGCCAGCCAGGTGGCCAAGCTCGAGCGGCTGCGGGCCGAGCGCGACGACGACGCGGTCCGCGAGGCGCTGGCGCGGCTCACCGAGGCCGCCCGCCATGACGAGGCGGGTGGGGACCTCGAGCACAACCTCCTCGCCCGGGCCGTCGACGCCGCGCGGGCCATGGCGACCGTGGGGGAGATGTCCGCCGCGTTGGAGGAGGTCTTCGGCCGGTACACCGCGCAGATCCGTACCATCGGCGGCGTGTACAGCGCGGCGGCGGGGGAGGACGAGAGCGTGCGTCAGGCCCAGGCCCTCGTCGAGGAGTTCGAGGAGGAGCAGGGGCGCCGCCCCCGGATCCTCGTCGCCAAGATGGGCCAGGACGGCCACGACCGGGGCCAGAAGGTGATCGCCACCGCGTTCGCGGACCTGGGGTTCGACGTCGACGTGGGGCCGCTCTTCCAGACCCCCGCCGAGGTCGCCCGCCAGGCGGTGGAGGCCGACGTCCACGTCGTCGGGGTGAGCTCGCTGGCGGCCGGGCACCTCACCCTGGTGCCCGCGCTCCGCGAGGAACTGGACCGGCTGGGGCGCCAGGACCTCATGGTCGTCGTCGGTGGGGTGATCCCGCCGGCCGACCACGCCGCCCTGCGCGCCGCCGGGGCCGACGCGATCTACCCGCCCGGGACGGTCATCGCCCGGGCCGCGATCGACCTCGTCGCAGAGCTGCGCGAGCGGCTCGGGTGAAGGCTGTCCCGGTCCCCGAGCTCGTCGAGGGGGTCCGCGCCGGGTCCCGACAGCACGTGGCTCGGGCCATCACCCTCCTGGAGTCCTCCCGAGCCGACCACCGGGAGCAGGCCGGCGAGCTGCTCGCCGGCATCGCGGACCGCACCGGTGGCTCGGTCCGGGTGGGGGTCAGCGGCGTGCCGGGGGCCGGCAAGTCGACCTTCATCGACGCGATGGGGGTCCGTCTCATCGAGCGGGGCCACCGCGTCGCGGTCGTCGCGGTCGACCCGAGCTCGCGCCGAACCGGCGGCTCGATCCTCGGCGACCGGACCCGGATGGCGCGGCTTACCTCGAGCGAGGACGCCTTCGTCCGCCCGAGCCCCGCCGGGCGCCACCTCGGTGGAGTGGCCCGGGCCACCCGGGAGTCGATGCTCGTCCTCGAGGCGGCCGGCTTCGACGTCGTCGTCGTCGAGACGGTCGGGGTGGGGCAGAACGAGATCGCCGTCTCCGAGATGGTCGACACCTTCCTGCTGCTCACGCTCGCCCGGGCGGGCGACCAGCTGCAGGGCATCAAGCGTGGCATCCTCGAGCTCGCCGACGTCATCGCCGTCAACAAGGCCGACGGCGACGGGGAGGGCCCGGCCCGGGTCGCCGCCCGCGAGCTGGCCGGGGCGCTGCGGCTGATGATGCCGGGCCGCGACGTCCGTCGGCCGCCGGTGCTCACCTGCTCGGCGCTGACCGGAGCCGGGCTCGACGAGGTGTGGGGCGCGGTCCTGGACCACCGCCGCCACCTCGAGGAGCAGCACTCGCTGGAAGAGCGCCGGGCGCGCCAGCAGCAGGACTGGATGTGGGCCCTCGTCGACGACCACCTCGTGGACGGGGTGCGCCACTGCCCGGCAGTGCGGACGGCCCGCGACGGCATCGAGCAGGCGGTCCGGGAGGGCTCCACCAGCGCCGTCGAGGGGGCGGCCCGGATCCTCGAGCTGTACGCGCACGACCTGCGGACCGCTGGCGACCCGGCGGTGGGCGACCCCGGCTGACCCGGTCCCCGAGCCGGCGACGTCCCATCATCCGATCGGACGATGGCCGGCCCCCGGACAGCCGACTCCTACACCACCGAAGGGCCGGGAATCAAGCATTCTGGTGGCTCGGCGTGTCGTCACAGGAGAAACATCTGTTCCACGCCCGACACGGCCCGCCCCTCTCGCCCTTGGGGTCACCGGTCTCGCCCCCGGTAGTCGAGCGCTGAATCGAGTCAACCCCTGCAACCTCGAGGAGATCAGCGTGCGATCCTCTGTCCCTGCGCGAACGACCGCCGTCCTGGCCGTCGCCGCGCTCCTGACCGCCGGGCTCGCCGGCGCCGCCGATGCCGCAAAGGGCGGCGGCAAGGGCTCCGGTGGTGGCGGCAAGCCCCGGTCGTCGAGCCTCACCACCTCCACCCTCACCGGGGCGAGCGCCGTCGCCGCGGCCTACGCCGACGTGTGTCCCCAGGTCGTGGGCTACACCGACTGCGCCGCCGTGACCCGCGACATCGAGGACTTCGGTGGCACCGGGTGGGTCGGGTACGCCCACCCGGCCAACGAGACCGTCCAGTTCAACACCTACTACACGTACTCGCAGTCGTCCTGGAACAACGTCGTCGCCCACGAGGTCGGCGGCCACGTCGACGCCTGGAACGAGCTGGTGTCCAAGGTGGGGACCAGCCAGGCGTGGACCGACTACTACGAGCTCGACACCTTCGCCCAGCCGTGGGTGACCGCGCGCTGGGCCGCCACGATGGGCACGAGCAAGACGTTCTCGACGAGCATGGCCAAGGAGGCCTACCTCGACTGCCGGGGTCCGGTGTCCCACGGCTACCGCGGCGACTACCTCTACATCTGGGGCATCGCCGCCGGCACCCCCCAGAAGACCTTCTGCACCGGCTACACGACGGTCATGGACCAGGCCCTGGCCAACGACTGACGTCGCCCTCAGGCGACGCCCCGCAGACCTCGTCCGGCCCGACCGACCCCCTGCACGGTCGGGCCGGGCGAGACCCCCGCTCCGACCGACCCCCTGCACGGTCGGACGCGGTGGTACCGCCCGCCCCGGGGCGACCGACCCCCTGCACGGTCGCCCCGGGGCGGTGCGCTGCCCACCCGCAGGGTCGGCTCGCACCGCGGATTTCGTGGTCAGGGGGTTCCTCCCGTAGCATTGAACGTCGGTCACGTGTGCGCGCCACGCATGGTGGATTCCTGCAGGACGCAGCACGGGACCGACTTCCATGGGTGGTCCGACACGACGAAGGGCTGCCCACCGGCGGATTGAGAGGGTATGGCCAAGAAGGACGGCGTCATCGAGATCGAGGGAACGATCGTCGAGGCTCTCCCGAACGCGATGTTCAGGGTCGAGCTCACGAACGGTCACAAGGTTCTCGCACACATCTCCGGCAAGATGCGACAGCACTACATCCGGATCCTCCCCGAGGACCGCGTGGTGGTGGAGCTGAGCCCGTACGACCTGACCCGCGGCCGCATCGTCTTCCGCTACCGCTGAGACACACTTCGACGAGACAGCAAAGGCGACATGAAGGTTCAGCCGAGCGTCAAGAAGATCTGTGACAAGTGCAAGGTGATCCGCCGCAACGGGCGAGTCATGGTGATCTGCGAGAACCTGCGCCACAAGCAGCGCCAGGGCTGACCCCGGTCAGCCGCAGCCACCGCCCCACCGGGCCGCACGAGTCACCGGCTCGAGCAGACGCACCACAGGAGAAGCACGCAGCACCCGACCCCCGACGGGCCACCTGGTTGCAGGTGGGCGCGGGACGTCACCCCCGGCCCGGAGGCCGGGGACCGGACCAGGATGGGCCGGACCGGTGCTGTACCAGACCTCCGGACCACACAGATAAGGAACCATCCACAGATGGCACGACTTGTTGGAGTGGACCTGCCGCGCGAGAAGCGCGTCGAGGTCGCACTGACCTACATCTTCGGAGTCGGTCGCACCAGCGCGCACCAGGCCCTCGAGGCCACGGGCGTCAACCCCGACACCCGCGTCAAGGACCTCGGCGACGAGGACCTCGTCAAGCTGCGCGACTGGATCGAGGACAACCTCAAGGTCGAGGGTGACCTGCGGCGCGAGGTGGCCTCGGACATCCGGCGCAAGGTCGAGATCGGGTCCTACGAGGGCCTGCGCCACCGTCGGGGCCTGCCCGTGCGGGGCCAGCGGACCAAGACCAACGCGCGCACCCGCAAGGGCCCCAAGCGCACCGTGGCCGGCAAGAAGAAGGCCGGTAAGTAACCCACGGGGCTCCGCCCCGTGCACCCCCGACCGTGGTCACCTCGCTGGGACGCCACGCGCAGCGACCAGGTCGGGGCACCGCAAACTCCAGAAGACTTCGTAGGAAAGAGAGCACATGCCTCCCAAGGGCCGTCAGGCTGCCGGTGCCAAGAAGGTGCGCCGCAAGGAGAAGAAGAACGTCGCCGTGGGCCAGGCCCACATCAAGAGCACGTTCAACAACACGATCATCTCGATCACCGACCCCGCCGGTGCCGTCATCTCCTGGGCCTCTGCCGGCCAGGTCGGCTTCAAGGGGTCGCGCAAGTCCACGCCGTTCGCCGCGCAGACCGCCGCCGAGGCGGCTGCGCGCCGTGCCATGGAGCACGGGATGCGCAAGGTGGACGTCTTCGTCAAGGGTCCGGGCTCCGGTCGCGAGACCGCCATCCGCTCCCTGACCGCGGCCGGCCTCGAGGTCGGCTCGATCCAGGACGTCACCCCGCAGCCGCACAACGGCGTCCGTCCGCCCAAGCGCCGCCGCGTCTGAGCGACACCAGACTTCGCGAAAGGTAGTTGAGAGAGCAATGGCCCGTTACACCGGTCCGATCACGAAGAAGTCGCGTCGCCTCAAGACCGACCTCGTCGGTGGCGACAAGAACTTCGACCTCCGTCCCTTCCCGCCCGGCCAGCACGGCCGCCGCCGGATCCAGGAGAAGGAGTACCTCACCCAGCTCCAGGAGAAGCAGAAGGCGCGCTTCACCTACGGCGTCATGGAGAAGCAGTTCCGCCGCTACTACAAGGAGGCGGCCAACCGCCCCGGCAAGACCGGCGAGAACATCCTGACGATCCTCGAGTCCCGTCTCGACAACGTCGTCTACCGAGCCGGCCTCGCCCGCACCCGGCGCCAGGCGCGCCAGCTCGTCAGCCACGGCCACTTCGAGGTCAACGGCGTCCGCGTCGACGTCCCGAGCTACCGGGTCGAGCAGTACGACATCATCACGGTGCGCAAGCAGTCGGTCGAGGCGTTCCCGATCCAGCTCGCCCGCGAGACCTTCGGCGACCGTCCCACCCCGGCCTGGCTCCAGGTCGTCCCGGGCACGCTGCAGATCCTCGTCCACCAGCTGCCCACCCGTGAGCAGATCCAGGTGCCGCTCACCGAGCAGCTCATCGTCGAGTACTACTCCAAGAACTAGCTCCACGGGGGCTCCGCCCCCGTGGACCCCCGAAGAACTCGGAGCGACACGGGGCTCCGCCCCCGTGGACCCCCGAAGAACTCGGATCTCGCTTCGCTCGCGCGTCTCGATGTTCCGGGAAACGAGGCTCGCAAGCTCGTCGTTTCCCGGGCTGCGCGAGCGGAGCGGCCCGAGACTGCGGGTAGGCCCGCCACGGACCGATGTGGTGGGACGGCCGGTCAGACCGGCGCCCCGTGCGCGTCATATAGCGGGCCGCACGAGAAAGAGGTTCACCGTGCTCATCGCACAGCGTCCCGTCCTCAGTGAGGACCTCGTCTCCGAGTACCGGAGCCGTTTCGTCATCGAGCCGCTCGAGCCGGGCTTCGGCTACACGCTCGGCAACTCGCTGCGCCGCACCCTGCTCTCGAGCATCCCGGGCGCAGCGGTCACCAGCATCCGCATCGACGGCGTGCTCCACGAGTTCTCGACGATCCCGGGTGTCAAGGAGGACGTCACCGAGATCATCCTCAACATCAAGAGCCTCGTCGTCTCCTCCGAGCACGACGAGCCGGTCGTCATGTACCTGCGCAAGCAGGGCGCCGGGGCGGTCACCGCCGCCGACATCGCCCCGCCCGCCGGGGTGGAGGTCCACAACCCCGACCTGCACATCGCGACGCTCAACGACAAGGGCACCGTCGAGATGGAGCTGACCGTCGAGCGTGGCCGCGGCTACGTCTCGGCACAGCAGAACAAGTCCGGCGACCAGGAGATCGGCCGCATCCCGGTCGACTCGATCTACAGCCCGGTCCTGTCCGTCACCTACAAGGTCGAGGCCACCCGGGTCGAGCAGCGCACCGACTTCGACCGCCTCGTCGTCGACGTCGAGACGAAGAGCTCGATGGCTCCACGCGACGCGCTGGCCTCGGCCGGCAAGACCCTCGTCGAGCTCTTCGGCCTGGCCCGCGAGCTCAACGTCGAGGCCGAGGGCATCGACATGGGCCCCAGCCCGACCGACGCCGCGCTCGCCGCCGACCTCGCCCTGCCGATCGAGGACCTCGACCTGACCGTCCGGTCCTACAACTGCCTCAAGCGCGAGGGCATCCACACCGTCGGCGAGCTCGTCGGCCGCAGCGAGGCCGACCTGCTCGACATCCGCAACTTCGGCGCGAAGTCGATCGACGAGGTCAAGGCCAAGCTCGCCGGGATGAACCTGGCGCTCAAGGACAGCCCGCCCGGGTTCGACCCCAGCCTCATCGCCGAGCGGTACGACGACTTCACCTTCGGTGAGGGCGAGGACGACTCGGCGTACGCCGAGGACGAGCAGCTCTGACCGACGCCTCCAGGCCCTAACCAAGGAGAACAGCCATGCCAACCCCCACCAAGGGTCCCCGTCTCGGAGGCGGTCCCGCTCACGAGCGGCTCATCCTCGCCAACCTCGCCACGTCGCTCTTCGAGAACGACCGGATCACCACCACCGAGGCCAAGGCCAAGCGCCTGCGCCCGCTCGCCGAGCGCCTCGTGACCTTCGCCAAGCGCGGTGACCTCGCCTCGCGCCGCCGGGTCATGACCGTCGTCCGGGACAAGGGCGTCGTCCACCGTCTCTTCGTCGAGATCGCGCCCGACATGGCCGAGCGCAACGGCGGCTACACCCGCATCACGAAGGTCGGCCCCCGCAAGGGCGACAACGCGCCGATGGCGGTCATCGAGCTCGTCCGCGAGCCGGTCGCCAAGAAGGCCACCGTCAAGGAGGCCGAGGCCGCGACGAAGCGCTCGGCCAAGGACGACGCCGCCAAGCGCAAGGCCGCCCAGGAGGAGGCGAAGGAGGCCGCCGCCGACGTCCAGGCCGAGGAGGCGACCACGGAGCCCGCCGAGGAGGCGACCACCGAGTCCGCCACCGAGGCCGAGCTTCCGGCCGGCGCGGTCAAGGCCCAGGACGACGGCTCCAGCCCGGACGCCGACCACCCGATCAAGGGCAACACGGACTCGATGAAGTACCACGAGCCCGACGGCCAGTGGTTCGAGCAGACGGTCGCCGAGGTCTGGTTCACGACGGCCGAGGCCGCCGAGGCCGCCGGCTTCACCAAGGCCGGCTCCTGACCCGAGCGCCGCGGCCGGCCACCACGAGGGCCGCCTCCCACCCCGGAGGCGGCTCTCGTCGCGTCCCCCAGGCCGCGAGCCGGTTGGCCCGCGGCGCCGCTCACGAGTCGGGCCGAGGGCTCCCGGCCTAGGCTGACCGGCGTGAGCCTGCGCATCCGCCTCGACCTCGGCTACGACGGGACCGGCTTCTCCGGCTGGGCCGCGCAGCCCGGCCGGCGCACGGTCGAAGGGGTCCTCTCGGCGGCGTTGGCGACGGTCCTGCGCGCCCCGGAGCCGGTGCGGCTCACGGTCGCAGGGCGCACCGACGCCGGCGTCCACGCTCGCGGGCAGGTGGCGCACGCCGACGTCGAGGCCGAGGCCTGGCAACGGCTGCCGGGCCGCTCTGGGCGCCCACCGGCAGATGCCGCGGTACGCCGCCTGCTCGGGGTGCTCCCGGCGGACGTCGTCGTCCACCGCGCCGCTCCGGCGCCCGAGGGGTTCGACGCCCGGTTCTCGGCGCTGAGCCGTCGGTACCGGTACCGGCTCTGCGACGACCCTGCGGCCGCGGACCCCCTGCGCCGCCACGACACGGTGCTCGTTCGAGACCACCTGGACGAGGCAGGCATGGACGCGGCCGCCCGCTCGCTGCTCGGCCTGCGGGACTTCGCCGCCTTCTGCCGGCGCCGTGAGGGGGCGAGCACGGTGCGCAGCCTGCTCGAGTACGGCTGGCGGCGGCGCCCGGACGGCATCCTCGAGGCGAGGGTCGTCGCCGACGCCTTCTGTCACTCGATGGTTCGGGCGCTCGTCGGAGCCGCCGTGGCCGTGGGGGAGGGGCGGGTCGGCATCGGCTTCCCGGCCGAGGTCCTCGCCGGCGGGACGCGCGACCCGCGGGTGAAGGTCATGCCGGCGCACGGGCTGAGCCTGCAGGAGGTGCGGTACCCCCCCGACGGCGACCTCGCCGCCCGGGCCGAGCAGGCGCGGGCGGTGCGCAGCCTCGACGGGTTGTCCGCGGCGGGGGGAGGATGATGCGATGGCGCACCCGCCCCGGTACCGCGACGACGACCCCCTCCTGGCCCGGCTGCGCGGCATCGCCCTGGCCCTGCCGGGGGCGGACGAGAAGGTGAGCCACGGTCGCCCGACGTTCTTCACCCGCAAGGTGTTCGCCATCTTCGGCGGCGTCGTCAAGGGGGATCATCGCTCCGAGGCGCTGCGGCGGGCGCTGGTCTTCCTGCCCGACGAGGCCGAGCGTCCGGCGCTGCTCGGCGACGGCCGCTTCACCGTGCCGGGCTACGAGGGCGCCTACGGCTGGCTCGCGATGGACCTGAGCGGGAGCCCCGACTGGACCGAGGTCGCCGAGCTGGTCGAGACCTCGTACCGCCGGACGGCCCCGGCCCGCCTCGTCGCCGAGCTCGACGAGCACACCTGACCCGCCTCGGCCCGGGCGGCCTCGGCACGTGCGCCCGGACGGCCGGGACGAGCTCGGTCGCCTCGGAGCCGCATCGTCGCGGTAAAAGGGGTCGAACCGTGACGGGGAGGGGGGTCAGACTGGTCGCTCGTGGGACACCTGGACGTCGCCGCCGTCGCGCACACGCTCGCCGACGGGCGACCGCTGCTGCGCGAGGTCGGCTTCCGCGTCGGGGAGGGCGCCAAGGTCGCGCTCGTCGGCCCGAACGGGACGGGCAAGACGACCCTCCTGCGGCTCCTCGCCGGTGACGAGCCGGTGCAGGAGGGGGCGGTCGCCCGCAGTGGCGGGCTCGGCGTGATGCGCCAGTTCATCGGGACGGTGCGGGACGCCTCGACGGTGCGCGACCTCCTGGTCTCGGTGGCGCCGGAGCCGGTGCGACGGGCCGCCGCCGAGGTCGACCGCACCGAGCTGGCGATGATGGAGCGCGAGTCGGAGCAGGACCAGCTCGACTACGCCCAGGCTCTCGCCGACTGGGGTGACGTCGGGGGCTACGAGTGGGAGACCCTGTGGGACGTCTGCACCGTCGCGGCCCTCGGCATCCCCTTCGAACAGGCCCAGTGGCGCCGGGTCACCACCCTCTCCGGCGGCGAGCAGAAGAGGCTCGTCCTCGAGGCCCTGCTCCGCGGCCCCGACGAGGTGCTCCTCCTCGACGAGCCGGACAACTACCTCGACGTCCCGGCCAAGCGATGGCTCGAGGAGCGGCTCGTCGAGTCCCCGAAGACCGTGCTCTTCGTCAGCCACGACCGCGAGCTGCTCCACCGGGTCGCCACCCGGGTCGCCACCCTCGAACCCGGTCCCGACGGCAACACCGTGTGGGTGCACCCAGGCCGCTTCGCGACCTACGACCGCGCCCGCGAGGAGCGGAACGCCCGGCTCGAGGAGCTGCGCCGGCGCTGGGACGAAGAGCACGCCAAGCTCAAGGCCCTCGTCCTGATGTACCGCCAGAAGGCCGCCTACAACTCCGACATGGCGGCCCGGCTCCAGGCGGCCGAGACACGGCTGCGGAGGTTCGTGGAGGCCGGGCCGCCCGAGGCGGTGCCGCTGCGGCAGAAGGTGACGATGCGCCTCACCGGCGGGCGCACCGCCAAGCGCGCGGTCGTCGCCACCGGCCTCGAGCTTCAGGTCGACGGGCGGCCGCTCGCCGAGCCCTTCGACGCCGAGGTCTGGTACGGCGAGCGGGTCGGGGTGCTCGGCGGCAACGGCTCGGGGAAGTCGCACTTCCTGCGGCTGCTCGCCGCCGGCGGCAGCGACCCCGACCGTGAGCACCAGCCGGTCGGTGACGTCCGCCCACAGCCGGTCGAGCACGCCGGACGGGTGGTCCTCGGCTCGCGGGTGCGGCCCGGGTGGTTCGCCCAGACCCACGACCACGCGGCCCTGCACGGGCGGACCCTCCTCGAGATCCTGCACCGTGGCGAGGAGCACCGGGGCGGGATGCCTCGCGACCTTGCCTCTCGGGCGCTGGACCGGTACGGCCTGGCCCGCGCCGGGGAGCAGACCTTCGACTCGCTCTCCGGGGGCCAGCAGGCGCGGATGCAGATCCTCCTCCTCGAGCTGTCCGGGGCGACCCTGCTCCTCCTCGACGAACCGACCGACAACCTCGACCTGCACTCGGCGGAGGCCCTCGAGGACGCACTCGCCGCGTTCGAGGGGACCGTCCTCGTCGTGACCCACGACCGGTGGTTCGCGCGCGGGCTCGACCGCTTCCTCGTCTTCCGGGCCGACGGCCGGGTCGTCGGGAGCGACGAGCCGGTGTGGGACGAGGGCCGGGTCGTCCGGCCCCGCTGAGGACGCTCCCGCCGCGTCCCCGGCCCGTCGCCGGCCCGCCGCCGGCCCGCCGTCCCGGTGCGCGTCACCCGCCCGCGCCGCGGGCGCTCACCGCCCGATGGTGACCTCGTTCCCGGTGAGCCTGGCCTCGACCCCGGCACCGGAGACCGACACGGCGGTCAGCGTCATCCCGTCGGGCACCCCGGGAACCGGCTGGCGGATCGTCACGAGGGTGCGCGCGATGGCGCTCGCGGCGGAGTCGACGAACTCGGGACCTCCGAGCTGCACCGTCTCCGGCCGGATGAGCAGCTGGCCCCCGTCGGCGAGGACCTGGCCGGTGGCGCGGACGGTGACATCACGCCCGAGGATGGTGACCCTGCGCTCGACCCCGGCTCGGCCACCGCTGACCGCGTAGACCCGGGTGTCCGGCCCCACCTGCGCGCCGACGGTGGCGAACGGGATCGTGACGTCGAGGTCCAGGCGTGCGGCCGCCAGGCCGCCCGGCCCGAACCGCACCCCGGACCCGGTCGCCTTGACGAGGGCGAGGTCGCCCTCCTCGGCCACGAGGTCCTCGCCGGAGAGGTCGACACTGCCGAGCCACGTCTCGTCCCTGGCGAGGTCGGCGGGCGGGTCGACGCGGACCCCGGGCGCCACGCTCGAGCCGGTCGCCGACGGCGCCGCGGTGGGGGCCCCGTGGCCGAGCGAGAGCAGCAGCGCCCCCGCGGCGAGGAGGAGGACGAGGATCGTGGAGCCGACGCCGAGGAGGAAGTGCCGCATCCGGTCAGCGTGCCACGGCGAGGACGGCGGCTACCCGCCGACGAGCGCGTGCGCCTCCTCCTGGGCGACGGTGCGCTCCTGGCGACGGGCGGGCCAGTAGAGGGCGGCACCGGCGACGCTGAAGGCGCCGGCGACGAGGATGCCCGTGGCGGTGCTCGTCGCCGCGGCGAGAGGGCCGAGGACGAGCAGGCCGAGGCTGTAGGCGCCGCCGGCCACCATGGAGTTCATCGAGAGCACCGTCGTGCGGTTGCGGGACTCGGCCTGGCGGTGCAGGAGGGTCGCGTGGACCGGCCCGCCGGTGCCGTGCAGGGTGTAGACGACGAGGAACGCGGTGACGAGGCCGATCGGCCCGGCCATGAGGCCCATGACGACGGTGAAGGCGGCCCGTGCCACCATCGCGACGATGGCGGTCCACGCCACCCCGACCCGGCGGGCGAGGACGGCGGCGAACGAGGACCCCACCGCGAACAGGCCCCACGCGGCGGCCGAGACCGGGCCCATCAGAGTGCCGGCCCGGGTCTCCCCACCGACCAGCTCGGAGAGCCGCACCGGCATGAACGTCTCGAAGGCGATCATCCCGATGCTCCAGAAGACCTCGACGAGAACGAGGGCGAGGAGCACCCGGTTGCTCCCGAGCAGCCGCAGCCCGCCGGCGACGACCTTGGGCGCGTCCTTCGCCGAGGCCACGGCACGGTGCAGGCCGCGGGAGTCGACGTGGGTGACCGGCTCGCGCAGGAACACCACCGTCGCGACGAGGTTGACGGCGACGAGCGCGATGGACACCCAGTAGGGCGTCTCGAGTGCGGTGAGGAAGGGGAGGGGGTGCCAGGCGACGAGGCCCCCGGAGACGACCGCGCCCGAGGCGATCGCGAGGCCGAGCACGGTACCGGCCCGGGAGAGGCCCTCCTCGACCGCGACGTCGGGGTCGTCGGCCTGGGCGGTGTCGACGTACCAGGCCTCGAGCGGGCCGGAGTCGAGCGCTCGGAAGACCCCCTGGAGGAGGAGGGCGACGACGAACGCGGCGAAGGAGTGCGCGGTGACGTAGATCAGCCCCGAGGCGAGCGCGACGAGGGTGGAGGCGATGAGGACCGGGCGGCGACCGAGCGCGTCGGCGACGCCACCGGTGGGCAGCTCGAGGCCGAGGACGACGAAGCCCTGCATCGAGAAGATGACGCCGATCTCGGCCAGCGACATGCCCCGCTCGAGGGGGATCAGAGTGGTGACGCCGATGACGAGACCGATCGGGAACCAGCGGGTGAAGCTCAGCAGGAGCAGAACCCGCCGGGCGGCGGCGGCGCTCAGGGGGGCGCTCACCGGTCCTCACCTCCCCGCGGCGCGCGGTCCAGGTCGAGCGGGAAGTCGACGAGGTAGACGGCCACCCGGCGCGCGTTGGGGTTGCCCTGGCCGACCCGGCGGTACTTCTCGAACACCGTCCAGACCTCCTGGGTCATCGCCCGGACCTGGTCGGCGGTCGCGATGACGAACGAGTCCCCCATCCCCACGGCGTCCTGCCACTCCAGCGGCCAGGCGTGCTCGACGTCGAGCCAGCGCTCGAACTGCTCGCCGAGGTGACGTGCGTAGTCCCGCTGGAGCCAGCCGAGGGCGGTCTCGGCGTCCTCGTCACCGGCGAAGTCGCTCGGCTCGTACTGGTGGCTGTCGGTGGAGGCGCGCCACAGCCGTCGCTTCCCCTCGCCCTCGCCGGTGTCGGTGACCAGGCCGACCGTCTCGAGCCGGCGCAGGTGGTAGGAGGTCGCGCCGGAGTTGGTGCCGAGCACGGCGGCGAGCTCGGTGGCGGTCGCTGGGCCGCCGATCCGCAGGCGGCCCAGCAGCCGCGAGCGCAGCGGGTGGGCGAGCACCTTGAGGGCTGTCGGGTCGAGCCGCATCCCGGTGTAGTCGCCCCCGGTGGGGATGGCGTCGGGCTCGTCGGAGGAGGTCATGTGTGCATACTACCTATGCACACATCCTTTGCACAATAGATGTGCAGAGACAATGTGTACGGCCGTCGATGCAGGTCAGAGGATGTTTCGGGCGGGCGGCCGGGGGATTTGGGGACGGCCGAGGACCTCCGTACACTTGAGGACTGGCGTGCCGTGTGCCCTCGCGAGGGCGCCTGCTCCCTCCCGGGAGCACTCGGCATGCGCCATCCGACCGTCAGACCATGAGAGAGCCTCCCATGCGTACCTACACCCCGAAGCCGGGCGAGATCACCCGCGTGTGGCACGTCATCGACGCCACCGACGTCGTGCTCGGCCGCCTCGCGACCCAGGCGGCGACGCTGCTGCGCGGCAAGCACAAGCCGATCTTCGCCCCGCACGTCGACACCGGTGACTTCGTCATCATCATCAACGCCGACAAGGTCGCCCTCACCGGCGCCAAGGCCGAGCAGAAGCGCGCCTACCGGCACTCCGGGTTCCCGGGCGGCCTGAAGTCGCAGTCCTACACCGAGCTGCTCGCCAAGCACCCCGAGAAGGCGGTCGAGAAGGCCGTCCGCGGGATGCTCCCCAAGAACTCCCTCGGCCGTCAGCAGCTGACCAAGCTCAAGGTCTACGCCGGCCCCGAGCACCCGCACGCGGCCCAGCAGCCGAAGCCCTTCGAGATCACCCAGGTGGCCCAGTGATGTCCGAGAACGCCCAGATCGACGAGACCGCCGGCACCGACGCCAACGACGCACCGGTCACCGAGTACACCTCCGAGACCGACAGCCGCCGCCGTCGCCGGTGAGGTCCGCCGTCCCGCGCGCCTCGGCCCCCGGCGCGGCGACCGGCCGACGCAAGCAGGCCGTCGCCCGCGTGCGCATCGTCCCCGGCAACGGCGAGTGGAAGGTCAACGGCCGCACCCTCGAGGAGTACTTCCCGAACAAGGTGCACCAGCAGATCGTCAACGAGCCGCTCAAGGTGCTCGAGCTCGACGGCGCCTACGACGTGCTCGTCCGCGTCCACGGTGGTGGCCCCTCCGGCCAGGCCGGCGCCGTCCGCCTCGGCGTGTCGCCCGCTCCCTCAACGGCGTCGACGCCGAGCTGAACCGCCCGGCGCTGAAGAAGGCCGGCCTGCTCACCCGCGACGCCCGCGTCCCCGAGCGCAAGAAGGCCGGGCTGAAGAAGGCCCGCAAGGCGCCCCAGTACAGCAAGCGCTGACCCGCGCCCCCATCGCCACGACGGCGGCACCCGCACCGGGTGCCGCCGTCGCGGCGTTCCCGGGGCGTTCGCGGTAGGTTCGTCGGCGGTCCACCAGAAAGGTCATCCGTCCATGTCCCGACTCTTCGGCACCGACGGCGTGCGCGGCCTCGCCAACCGCGACGTCACCGCCGAGCTCGCGCTCGACCTCAGCATCGCCGCGGCGCACGTCCTCGGCGACCCCGACCGCCGCTCCGGCCGCCGGCCGCGTGCGGTCGTCGGCCGTGACCCGCGGGCCAGCGGGGAGTTCCTCTCCTCGGCCGTCTGCGCGGGCCTGGCCTCGGCCGGGGTCGACGTCCACAACGTCGGGGTGCTGCCGACCCCGGCGGTCGCCTACCTGACGGCCGACATGAACGCCACGTTCGGCGTGATCTCTCGGCCTCGCACAACGCCATGCCCGACAACGGCATCAAGTTCTTCGCCGCCGGCGGCCACAAGCTGCCCGACTCCGTCGAGGACGAGATCGCCGCCCGGATGGGGCAGGAGTGGGACGCGCCCGCAGGGGGCCGAGGTCGGCCGCATCCACGAGAACCGGGCGGGGCAGGCACGGTACGTCGCCCACCTCCTCGCGGCGCTGCCGAACCGCCTCGACGGCCTCTCGGTCGTCATCGACGGCGCGCACGGCGCGGCGAGCGCGGTCTCGCCCGAGGTCTTCCGGCTCGCCGGCGCCGAGGTCGTCGAGATCGGCGCCGACCCCGACGGGCTCAACATCAACGACGGCTACGGCTCCACCCACCTGCACCGGCTGCAGCGCGGCGGTCCTCGAGCGCGGCGCCGACCTCGGCATCGCCCACGACGGTGACGCCGACCGCTGCCTCGCCGTCGACGCCGGCGGCCCGAGGTCGACGGCGACCAGATCATGGCCGTGCTCGCGGTTGGCGCTGCAAGTGACCACGGCCTGCTGCGCGAGAACACCCTCGTCGCCACGGTCATGAGCAACCTCGGCCTGCTCCAGGCGATGGAGCGCGAGGGCATCGTCGTGCGGCAGACCGCGCGTCGGGGACCGCTACGTCCTGGAGGAGATGCGCCGCGGGGCCTACTCCCTCGGCGGCGAGCAGTCCGGGCACGTCGTCCTCCTCGACCACGCGACGACCGGCGACGGCGTGCTCACCGGGCTGATGCTGGCCGCGCGGGTCGCCGAGACCGGGCGCAGCCTGCGCCGACCTCGCCGCGGTGATGACGCCGGCTGCCCCAGGTCCTGGTCAACGTCCGGGGCGTCGACAAGGACCGGGTCGACACCGACGAGGAGCGTGCTCGCCGCGGTGCGGGACGAGGAGACGGCACTCGCCGGCTCCGGACGGGTGCTGCTGCGCAAGTCGGGCACCGAGCCGGTCGTGCGGGTCATGGTCGAGGCGCGAGACCGAGCAGCGGGCCCAGGAGGTCTGCGACCGGCTCTGCCGTGTCGTGGAGCAACGGCTCACCCTCGCGTCCGCCTGACCGCGCCGACCCCCGGCCGCACCCGCACGACGGGGAAGGGCGCCGTCAGCGCGCGAGCAGGTCGGCGACGTGCGCGGGCGATCTCGAGGGACGCGGTCGCCGCGGGCGAGGGCGCGTTGAGAAGGTGCATGCTGCGGCCGTGCCGTTCGAGCAGGAAGTCGTCGACGAGGCGGCCGTCGCGCGCCACGGCCTGGGCGCGCACTCCGGCCGGCGCGGGCCGAGGTCCTCGTCGCGCAGCTCGGGGACGAGGCGTCGCAGGCTGTCGCCGAAGCGCCGCGCAGACAGCGAGCGGGCCACCTCGTCGGCCCCGCTGCGCACCTGCCGCCGGGCCAGCCGCCAGAACCCCGGCCAGGCGAGGGTGTCGGCCACGTCCCGCGGCGCGCACGTCGGCCCACCGGTAACCCTCGCGCGAGAGGGCGAGCACCGCGTTGGGGCCGGCGTGCACGTGGCCGTCCACCCCACGGGTCAGGTGGACGCCGAGGAACGGCAGCTCGGGGTCGGGGACCGGGTAGACCAGGCCCCGCACGAGGTGGGCGGCCCCGGGGCGAGCTCGCGGTACTCGCCGCGGAACGGGACGATCCGCACCGACGGCTGGTGGCCGATCCGCCGCGCCACGACGTCGGCGTACAGGCCGGCGCAGTTGACGACGAGGTCGGCCGGCGGCCGGGCCGGCGGTGGTCTCGACCGTCACCGCGTCGGCGTGCTCGCGCGCGCTGAGCACCTCGGTCCCGGTCCGCAGGTCGGCCCCGGCCGGCCTCGAGCCGGCGCGACGAGGGCGGCGCACACGCGCGGTGTAGTCGACGACCCCGGTCTCCGGGACGTGCAGGGCCGCGATCGCGGCGACGTGCGGCTCGTGCTCGTGCGCCTCCTCGCCCTCGATGCGCCGGACGGCGAGTCCGTTGGCCAGGCCGCGTTCCCGCAGCGCCTCCATCCGGCCGAGCTCGCCGGGGTCGGTCGCGACGACGAGCTTGCCGGTGACCGCGTGCGGAATGCCCTCGTCGCGCGGCGAGGTCGCAGGAGGGCGGCCACCCCGGACGCGGCACCAGCGGGCCTTGGCGCTGCCCGGCGGGTAGTAGAGCCCGGAGTGCATGACCCCGCTGTTGTGGCCGCTCTGGTGCCGCGCCCAGCCGGGCTCCTTCTCGAGGACCGTCACCATGGCCGACGGGTCGTCCCGCGGCCACCCGCTCGGCGACGGCGAGCCCGACGATACCGCCACCGACGACGGTGACCCGGCGGCGCCCGCTCACCGGCCTGGCTGCGCGGCGATGATCCGGGCGTACTCGCGGCCGGAGTCCTTGATGGTGCGCCGCTGGGTCGCGTAGTCGACGTGGACCATGCCGAAGCGCTTGCCGTACCCGTGGGCCCACTCGAAGTTGTCCATGAGCGACCACGCGAAGTAGCCCCGGACGTCGGTCCCGGCCTCGATGGCATCGGCGAGGGCGCCGAGGTGGCCGTGGAGGTAGGCGGTGCGCTCCGGGTCGTGGACGGTCCCGTCGTCCTCGAGGACGTCGTCCCACGCGGACCCGTTCTCGGTGACGTAGAGCGGCAGCCCCGCCTCGCGAGCCGAGCGCTCGACGATGAGCCGGTGGCTCTGCGGTGAGATCTCCCAGCCCATCGCGGTGAGGGGCGGGTGCGGGGGGTCGGTCACGACGCCGTCGCACCCGGGCATCGGGTTGGTGCCGTCCTCGCCGTCGCGGGCCGCGCGGACCCGGGTGGGGAAGTAGTTGTTGACCCCGAGGTTGTCCAGCGGTGCGGAGATCGTCGCGAGGTCGCCGTCGTGGATGTGGGCGTGGTCGGTGAGGTGAGCGGTGTCGTCGAGGAACCCCTCGGGGTAGGCACCGTGGAAGAGCGGCCCGAAGAAGAGGCCGTTGAGGGCGTTGTCGGCCCGGCGCACGGCGTCGGCGTCCCGCTCGTCGCCGTCAGCGGGGCCCCACACCTGCGTCGGGTTGAGGGTGATCGACACCTCCGCGGCCGGGCAGGCATCCCGGATGACCGGGACCGCCGCGCCGTGCGCGAGCATGAGGTGGTGGGCCGCCACCAGCGACTCTGCGGCGTCGTGGTGGCCCGGCGCGTGCTCCCCGATGGCGTAGCTGAGGACCGAGGAGCACCACGGCTCGTTGAGCGTCGTCCAGTTGCGGACGCGGTCTCCGAGCCTGTCGACGACGACGCGGGCGTAGTCGGCGAACCACTGCGCGACGTCGCGCTCGAGCCATCCACCGCGGTCGTCGAGGGCCTGCGGCAGGTCCCAGTGGTAGAGCGTGACGACGGGCCGGATGCCGGCGCCGAGGAGCTCGTCGACGAGCCGGTCGTAGAAGGCCAGCCCGGGCGGGTTCGGGGTACCCACGCCGTCGGGCAGGACGCGGGGCCACGCGACCGAGAAGCGGTAGGCCTCGAGGCCGAGCTCGCGCATGAGGGCGACGTCCTCGGGCACGCGGTGGTAGTGGTCGCACGCCTCGTCGCCGGTGTCGCCGTTCGTGGTGTTGCCGGGCGCGTGGGAGAAGGTGTCCCAGATGGACCGGCCGCGGCCGTCCTCGCTCACGGCGCCCTCGATCTGGTAGCTGGCGGTCGCCGCACCCCAGAGGAAGCCCTCGGGGAAGGTGCGCGAGAAGGTCTCCATGGGCCTCAACCTATCGCCCGGGCCGGACCTCGTCCCCGACCCTCAGGGGTCCCCGTACCTGCGGGACGAGCTGGACCGCGAACCAGGTGGCACCGTCCCACCTGCGGTGCCGGGCGAGGGTGCGGATGGGCTCCGGACCGCGCTGGGTCGTCGCGGGGTCGATCGTCGTCATGACGCACCGGTCGACCGGCTTGACGACCCGGAAGGCCACCGCGCCGACCTGCACGGTGGCCCACTCGTCCTCCTCGAACGGCTCGAGGTCCCCGTCGACGACGAGGTTGGGGCGGAAGCGGGCCATCGGCAGCGGGCCGCGCGGCGGCTCGCCGCGCTGCTGCCCGGTCTCGGCGACCCAGGTGTCGAGCCGTCGCAGCGACGCCTCGCTCGCCAGGGTCACCGGGTAGCCGTCCGCGAACGCGGTGGCCTCGCCGGGCCGCGAGAGGTCCGGGTTGAGCGGCCGTGGGGTCGCGACGTGGACCAGCGTGACGTCGTCACGGCGCAGGTGCGCGCGCAGCCATCCGCTCGCCTCGTCGGCGGCGGCGACGGCCGAGAGCCCCCGCCCGTGCACCGTCACCGGGAACGGCTCGCCGACCGCCTCGGGCACGAGGACCTCGCCGGCGTCCTCGGCGCGCAGCCGGAGCCGGGCGGAGACCGCGGGGTCGGTGGTGGCGGTGTCGGCCCGGACGGTGAGCAGCCGGGGCTCCTCGCGAGCGGTGAGCGCCTCGCCGGCGGCATCGACGACCATCCACCGCCGGTCGTCGCGCAGGCCCCACGGCTCCACCTCGGCGTGCCGTACCGGGCGCACCGCGGTGCTCTTGACCGGGTGGACCGCGATGCCGGTGAGCCGCGGCCTCACAGGATCTGCTTGACCAGGCCGGTGTCGACGTCGTAGATGAAGCCGCCGACGAGGGCGCGGTCGCCGATCAGCGGGTGGGTACGGACCGCTGCCACGTCCTGACGGAGCGCGTCGACCTGGTCGTGGACGACGCTGAACCGCTGCCAGGACGCGTCGGCGCCGGCCGACCTGCCGACCCGCGCCCGCAGCTCGCGCTCGGTGGAGGAGGCCATCGCGCACCGGGTGTGCGGGATGACGAGGATGCGGTTGACGCCGAGGACGTGGACGCCGAGGACGAGGGCCTCGAGCGCCTGCGGGGTGATCCGCCCGCCGGGGTTGCGGAAGATCTTCGCGTCCCCGGGCTTGAGGCCGAGCATCCCCAGCGGGTCGATCCGGCTGTCCATGCAGGTGACGAGCGCGATGCCGGCGTGCGCGACGCCGTCGAAGCCGGCCAGGTCGAAGTGGGCGGCGAACCCCGCGTTGGCGCTCAGGAGGTCGCTGAAGTCGGTGGGAGTCCCGCTGTCGGTCACGTCAGGCCTGCTCTCTTCTCGATGGTGAACGCCACGGGCTTGGTGGCGGAGGCGAAGAAGTCGTTGCCCTTGTCGTCGACGACGACGAAGGCGGGGAAGTCCTCGACCTCGATCCGCCAGACCGCCTCCATCCCGAGCTCGGGGTACTCCAGGACCTCGACGCTCTTGATGCAGTCCTGCGCCAGCCGGGCGGCGGGCCCCCCGATCGAGCCGAGGTAGAACCCGCCGTGGGCCCGGCAGGCGTCGGTGACCTGTTGGCTGCGGTTGCCCTTGGCCAGCATGACCATCGAGCCCCCGGCGGCCTGGAACTGGTCGACGTAGGAGTCCATCCGCCCTGCGGTGGTCGGCCCGAAGGAGCCGGACGGCATCCCGGCCGGCGTCTTCGCCGGGCCGGCGTAGTAGACCGGGTGGTCCTTGAGGTACCGCGGCATCTCCTCGCCGGCGTCGAGCCGTTCCTTGATCCTGGCGTGCGCGATGTCGCGAGCGACGACGAGCGGACCGGTGAGGGAGAGCCGCGTCTTGACGGGGTGCCTGCGCAGCTCGGCGAGGATCTCGGCCATCGGGCGGCCCAGGTCGACCCGGACGACCGCGCCCTGGCCGGTCGAGGCGACCCCCTGGGCCTCGTCGAGGGAGGCGTGGGTCTGGTCCGGGAGGAAGCGGGCCGGTTCGGTCTCCAGCTGCTCGATGAAGACGCCATCGGGGGTGATCGTCCCGAGCACCTGACGGTCTGCGGAGCACGAGACGGCGATGGCCACCGGCAGTGAGGCGCCGTGCCGGGGCAGGCGCACGACGCGCACGTCGTGGCAGAAGTACTTGCCCCCGAACTGGGCCCCGATGCCGAGCTGCCGGGTGAGCTCGAGGACCTTCTCCTCGAGCTCGGTGTCGCGGAAGCCGTGACCGGTGGCGGCGTCACCGGCCTTCGGCAGGTGGTCGAGGTACTTCGCGCTCGCGTACTTCGCCGTCTTCAGGGCGAACTCGGCGCTCGTGCCGCCGATCACGACGGCCAGGTGGTAGGGCGGGCAGGCCGCCGTGCCGAGGCCGCGGAGCTTCTCGTCGAGGAAGCGCATCATCGACGCCTCGTTGAGGATCGCCTTGGTCTCCTGGAACAGGAACGACTTGTTGGCGCTGCCCCCGCCCTTGGCCATGAACAGGAACTTGTACGTCGTCTCGTGCCCGGGAGCGGTGTCGGCGTAGAGCTCGACCTGGGCCGGCAGGTTGGAGCCGGTGTTCCGCTCCTCCCAGGTCGTGACCGGGGCCATCTGGGAGTAGCGAAGGTTGAGCCGGGTGTACGCGTCGTAGACCCCGCGGCTGATCGCGGCCTCGTCGGTGCCTTCGGTCAGGACGTGCTGGCCCCGCTTGCCCATGACGATGGCGGTGCCGGTGTCCTGGCACATGGGGAGGATGCCGCCGGCGGCGATGTTCGCGTTCTTCAGCAGGTCGAGGGCGACGAACGTGTCGTTGTCGCTCGCCTCGGGGTCCTCGAGGATGTTCGCGAGCTGCTGGAGATGAGCCGGACGCAGGTAGTGGGCGATGTCGTGCATCGCCGTCTCGGTGAGCAGCCGGAGCGCCTCCGGGGCGACCTGGAGGAAGCGCCGGCCACCGGGGCCGTCGACGACCTCGACCCCGTCGGTGGTCAGGAGCCGGTAGGGCGTCTCGTCTGCGCCGACCGGCAGCAGGTCCTCGTAGGCGAACCCGGCCATCAGATCTCCTCTCGGGTGGGCCCGTATGCTCCGGCGTGCCGGACCGTGACCCCGCTGGTCGCCAGGGCCCGCTCGACCGCGGGGGCGACGTCGTCGAGGCCGGCCGCAGCGAGGCGGCTGCGGGCGTCGGTGCTGCCCAGGAGCCCCGCGTCGAGCAGCCCCGAGACGAGGCCGGCCATGAACGAGTCGCCGGCGCCGACGGTGTCGACGACCTCCCTGACCCTCGCCGGGGCGTGCCCCTCCCCGTCGCTCGCGACCCGCCAGGTGACCCCTTCGCCGCCGAGCGTGACGACCGCGAGCGAGGCGCCGAGGGCGACCCAGCGGGCCATCACGGCGGAGGCTCCCTCCCCGGGGTAGAGCCAGGCGATGTCGTCCTCGGAGCACTTGACGACGTCGGCGAGGGCGACGAGCTCCTCGACCCGAGGCCTGACCGTCTCGACGGCCCCCATGATCGTGGGCCGCACGTTGGGGTCGTAGGAGACGGTGCCCTGTTCCCGGGCGCGGTGGACCGCCGCGGTCACCTCGGCGTCACCGGGGGTCAACGTGGTGCCGATGGAGCCGATGTGCAGGTGCCCGGTGCCCGCGGGCAGGGCGACCTCGGCGAGGTCCCAGTACAGGTCGAAGACGTACGTCGCGGCGCCGAACGGGTCGATGCTGGCCAGCGCCGTGGACGTCGGGTGGGCGCCGCTCACGCTGCCGGGCAGTAGGTGGACCCCGCCCTCGGCCATGTGCGCCTCGCACCGAGCGCCCCGTTCGTCGGTGCCGACGAGGGTGGCGAAGTGGGTGTCGTGACCGAGCCGAGCGAGCCCGACGGCGACGTTGGCGGGGGAGCCGCCGACGTGCTCGGCGGTGCGTCCGTCGGGGTGGCTCACGATGTCGACGAGCAGCTCCCCGACGACGACGACGGGCCCGGGCCGTGGGTCGGCGGTGGCGTCGAGTGCCTCAGGCATCTGGCGGTGGTCCTTCTGACGTCGTCCGTGACGTGCGGGTACGGCGGTCCAACCCTAGCGCCGGGGCGATTCGGCATCCGGACCGACCGTCAGCGACCATGGTGGCGTGAGCACGCCCGCATCGCCCCCGCCGAGCCGCTACTCCCTCGGCTCGACGAAGAACCTCGTCTACTCGCTGCTCGCGGTGGTCGGGATGACGCTCGTGCTCGTGCTCATGGTTCCCCGGGTCAACTCGCTGAGCGGTCCGCCCGTCGACGTCCACGTCTCGGCCGTCGCCGTGAACCATGAGACCGGTTGGCCCGTCCTGGAGGCCACCGGGCTGCCCACCGGGTGGTCGCAGACGTCGGCGCGGTACGTACGCTCGACGGACGGCTTCATGACCTGGCACGCCGGCTACCAGACGCCGTCGGGCACCTACGTCGCGGTCGAGCAGACCAAGGGCGGCACCCCCGACTGGATCTCGACGCAGACCAACCGTGCCCCCTCCGACGGGACCATGGACGTCGCGGGGCGGACGTGGACCCGGCTGGTGCGCGACACCAAGGTGCAGAACAGCCTCGTCCAGGTGCCCGCCCCGGGCTCCGACGAGCTGACGACGATCGTCACCGGGACCGCGACCTTCGAGGACATGGCCACCTTCATCGAGCACCTGCGACCGGTCACGAGCTGAGCCGCCGGCGCCGGGGCTCGGCGGGGGCGCAGGCCGCGGCTCACTCCTCGGCGGCGGCGATCCGCTCCTCGGCCCGGTCGAGCCAGCGGGCGCAGTGCGCGGCGAGGGCCTCGCCCCGCTCCCAGAGGCGCATGCTGTCCTCGAGCCCGGCCTGACCGTTCTCGAGCCGGGCGACGATGTCGACGAGCTCGTCCCGGGCCTGTTCGTAGCCGAGCCAGGCGACGTCGGCGTTCGGGGCGTCGGGGGCTGCGGGGAGCCCGGGGTCGCCGGCCCTGCCGGCGTCGGCGGCCGTGCCGGTGTTCGGGTCCTGTTCCGCGGGCGCGGGGGCGGGGTCGGCGTCCTTCGGCATGCGGCGAGACTAGCCCGGGCGGCCGACCACCCTGGCCCCGAACTCGCCCCGGGCCACCCTGACCCGCAGCAGCTCGTCGCTGGCCAGCGACCGCGGGTCGGCGACGACGGCGCCGGAACCGTGGGTGACCACGGCGTAGCCCCGGTCGAGGGTGGACTGCGGCGAGAGCGCCCGGGCCTGCGCCCGGAGGTGCTCCACGTGGTCGCGTGAGCGGTGCAGCTGGGCCTCGACCCGGCGTCGCGACCTCTGCCGCAGGGCCGCGACGACCTCCCGCTGGGTACGGAGGAACGCACCCTTGTCGGCGAGCACCGGCCGGCTCGACAGCTCGACGAGCCGGCGCCGCTCGTGGTGCAGCCGCTCACGGACGGCGCGCCGGCCCCGCGTGCGAGCCGCCTCGACGCCGCGGCGCTCGGCCTCGGCATCGGGAACGACCGCCTTGGCGGCGTCGGTGGGGGTGGAGGCCCGGTGGTCGGCGACGAGGTCGAGGAGCGGGGTGTCGACGTCGTGGCCGATGGCGCTCACCACCGGGGTGCGGGCGGCGGCGACCACTCGCAGGAGCGCCTCGTTGGAGAAGGGCAGGAGGTCCTCGACGCTGCCACCGCCGCGGGCGACGACGATGACGTCGACCTGAGGGTGCGCGTCCAGCTCGGCGATCGCGGCGCTGACCTCCTCGACCGCGCTGGTGCCCTGGACGGCCACCTGCCGGATCTCGAAGACCGTGCCCGGCCACCGCCGCACCGCGTTCTCGACGACGTCGCGCTCGGCAGCGCTGGCCCGGCCGCAGACGAGCCCGACGCGGCGCGGGAGGAAGGGGAGGGGCCGCTTGCGGTCAGGGTCGAAGAGTCCCTCCTGGGCGAGGTGGCGCTTGAGGTACTCCAGCCGCGCGAGCAGCTCGCCGACCCCGATCGGGCGGATCTGGCGCGCGTCCAGGACCAGCGAGCCGCGCTGGGTCCAGAACGCCGGTTTCGCCTGCACCACGACCCGCGCCCCGTCGGGGAGCGGGCCCGGTATCGCGTCGAGGGCGTTGACCTGGATGGCGACCGAGAGGCTCATGTCGACATCGGGGTCGCGGAGGGTGAGGTAGGCGGTGCGCGCCCCAGGTCGCCGGTTGAGCTGGACGACCTGGCCCTCGACCCAGAGCACCGACATCCTCTCGACGTACTCGCCGATCTTCATCGACAGCAGTCGCACCGGCCACGGCTGCTCGGCGGTGGTGTCGACGGCGCGCTCCGGCAGCGGCGGCCGGGCGGAGGTGGTCATGGGGAGACCCTAGGCGCAGGCACCGCCACCCTCGGGCGCGGTGACCCCCCGGCCCGTGCGGGGTGGTGGCGGGGCGGGGCGGGCGACGTTGCGACCGCGATTCGGGATGCCGGGCCGCCGCACCTACGATGGAACCCATGGCTGACTCCCGAAAGCGTGTGCTCCTCGCGGCGCCCCGCGGCTACTGCGCGGGGGTCGACCGGGCCGTCGTCACGGTCGAGAAGGCCCTCGACCTCTACGGGCCGCCGGTGTACGTGCGCAAGCAGATCGTGCACAACAAGCACGTCGTCTCGACGCTCGAGCGCCGCGGCGCCGTCTTCGTCGACGAGACCGACGAGGTGCCCGAGGGTGCCACCGTCGTCTTCTCGGCGCACGGCGTCGCGCCTGTGGTCCACGAGGAGGCCTCCGCCCTCTCGCTGCGCACCATCGACGCGACGTGCCCGCTGGTGACCAAGGTCCATCGCGAGGCCAAGCGGTTCGCCGGCAGCGACTACGACATCCTGCTCATCGGGCACGAGGGGCACGAGGAGGTCGTCGGCACCGCCGGCGAGGCGCCCGAGAACATCCAGCTGGTCGACGGCCCCGACGACGTCGACGGCGTCACCGTCCGTGACCCCGAGAAGGTCGTGTGGCTCTCGCAGACCACGCTCTCGGTCGACGAGACGATGGAGACCGTGCGCCGGTTGCGCGAGCGGTTCCCGAGCCTGCAGGACCCGCCGAGCGACGACATCTGCTACGCCACCCAGAACCGTCAGCTGGCGGTGAAGCAGATGGCGTCGGAGTGCGACCTCATGATCGTCGTGGGCTCGCGCAACTCCTCCAACTCGGTGCGGCTCGTCGAGGTCGCCCTCGAGCACGGCTCGAGGGCCGGCCACCTCGTCGACTACGCCGAGGAGATCGACGAGGAGTGGCTCGGCGGCGTCGCGACGGTCGGGGTCACCTCCGGGGCGTCGGTTCCCGAGGTGCTCGTGCGCGGGGTCCTCGACTGGCTCGCCGACCGCGGCTTCGAGGACGTCGAGCCGGTGGTGGCGGCGCAGGAGTCCCTGATGTTCGCCCTCCCCAACGAGATCCGGCGCGACCTCAAGGCCCGTGGCCTCTCCGACCAGATGCGGCACGACGCCAGCTTCGCCGATGCCGGCTCCCTCCACTGACGGCGTGGCAGGTCAGCCGACGCTGCGACCCGGACCGCGCTCGTCCTCGAGCCCGAGGAGCAGCTCG
This sequence comes from uncultured Actinomycetota bacterium, assembly GCA_963772645.1. Lineage (GTDB taxonomy): Bacteria > Actinomycetota > Actinomycetes > Actinomycetales > Dermatophilaceae > DASSQJ01. The sequence goes on along the minus strand of CAVYYD010000010.1, from coordinate 214,171 downwards.
GGTCGGCCCTGGTCCGCGGACACCGCGTCGATGAGCTCCTGGGCGGTGAGCGGCCGGGGCCCGGTCTGCACCGGCCGCAGCTCGGGCAGCTCTCCCGGGGCGAGGTCGAGATCGTTCATCCGGCGGGCCGTGACGAGGACCCGCGACTCCAGGGCCCCCACCATCGCGTTGTAGGCCTCGACCCCGGACTGGAGGGCGCGGCCCAGCTTGGCGGTGTGCGAGCCCAGGGTGCCGAGCCGTCGGTAGAGCTCCTGGCCCAGGCCGAGCAGCTCGCGGGCGTTCTGGGACAGCGCGTCCTGCTGCCACGTGAACGCGACGGTGCGCAGCAGGGCCATGAGCGAGCCCGGCCCGACGAGCACGACGCGACGGGCGAGCGCGGCCTCGTGCAGCGAGGGACGTGCCGCGAGGGCCGCGGCGAGCACCGCGTCGCTGGGGACGAAGCAGACCACCATCTGGGGGGCGGCGCTGAACGCGGTCCAGTACTCCTTCGCGGAGAGCGCCTCGACGTGCGCGCCGAGCGTCGCCGCGTGCTCGCCGAGGAGGGATGCCCGCTCGCCGTCGGCGACCTCCTCGCCCTGCGCCCGGAGGAAGGCGTCCATCGGGACCTTGGCGTCGATGACCAGGTGCCGGTCGCAGGGGAGGTGGACGACGACGTCGGGCCGTACCCCGCGATCGTGGGAGGCGACCGCCGCCACCTGCTCGTCGAAGTCGCAGCGCGGAAGCATCCCGGACGCCTCGAGCACGCGGCGCAGCTGCACCTCGCCCCACGCGCCACGTACGGTGGAGCTGCGCAGCGAGCCGGCGAGCGAGGCCGTGGCCCGGCCGAGCGACTGGGTCTCGCCCTCGACCCGCGCGAGCACCGCCCGCAACGAGCCGAACTGCTGGAGCCGGTCCCGCTCGAGGTCGGTGACGTGCGACTCGACCCGCAGCAGCGCGTCCTTGAGCGGAGCCAGCAGGGTCGCCGTCTCCAGGTCCTCGGCCAGCGAGCCCTCCAGGTCGACCACCCGCTCACGGAGCAGGTCGCGCTCGGTGGCCACGGCCGCGGACCGCGCGGCGAGGCCGAGCCGGGCCACCGTGGCCGCGGCGACCGCGCCCACGACGAACCCCAGCAGCCCCCACATCCATCCGTCCATGCCCCGGATGCTGCCAGGGGCCACCGACAGCCACCTGGGGCCGCGCCGGGGCCGTGTCCCGCGGTGGCGTGGGTGGCCGCGGGTAGCCTCGAGCCCATGGCGCGGCGCGAGGAGACCGAACCGGACCGGCTGCGCCGCATCGCCATCCTCAACGCCCGGTTGCCGAAGAAGCGCAACATCGCCCAGGGACTGCTGCGCAACCCGGCCGGCGAGGTCCTCCTGTGCGAGCTGTCGTACAAGAAGGAGTGGGACCTCCCCGGCGGGGTCGTCGACCCCGGCGAGTCGCCCGCCAGCACGGTCGTCCGCGAGGTCCACGAGGAGCTCGGCATCGACGTGGAGGTGCTCGGCCTCGTCGCCGTCAACTGGCTGCCGCCGTGGCGTGGCTGGGACGACGCCCACCTCTTCCTCTTCGACCTCGGCGTGCACGCGACCGGCGAGCTCGACCCCGGGCGGTTCCTCCGGCGCGAGATCGCGGGGGTGCACTGGGTGGACCCGGTGGATGCCGGGCAGCACGTCGCGCCGTACGCCGCCCGGATGCTCGAGCTCGCCGCGGGAGCGGAGCAGACCCTCTACCTCGAGAACAGCGAGCCGACGGGCCGGCCGTGAGCGAGGACCGCCGGCTGGCGGCCGTGGTCGTCGCCGCGCTCTCCCTCGTGGCCCTGGCCCTCCTCGGCTGGGTGATCGTGACCCTCCTCGTCGGCTGAGCCGGCAGGCCGTTCCACGCAGGACGTCTCAGCGCTCCGACGACGGGGCGCTGACCTGCGTCGACGAGGTGGCCCTAGTCATTTCGGGCCATACCGGGCGGCACCGGCGGGGGCTAGGTTCGTGACTCGGTGCCCGCAACGAGGAGGTAGGCCGACAGTGACGAGCACGGCGCGTGTCCCCGCAGGTCGCGTGCTCCTCGTGGCCTGCTTCGGTGCGTTCCTGGCGTTCCTCGACGCGACGATCGTCAACGTCGCCTTCCCCTCGATCCGGGAGTCCTTCCCGACGGTGTCCATCGGCGGGCTGTCGTGGGTGCTCAACGCCTACAACATCGTCTTCGCCGCCTTCCTCATCGTCTTCGGACGGCTCACCGACCTCCTCGGCCGACGGCGCTCGTTCGTCGGCGGCGTGGCGGTGTTCACCCTGGGGTCGGTCCTCTGCGGCTTCGCACCGTCGGTCGAGCTGCTCGTCGCCGCACGCGTGTTCCAGGCGCTGGGGGCGGCGGCCCTCGTCCCGGCTTCGCTCGCCCTGGTCATCTCGGCGTTCCCGGGGGAGCGCCGGGCGCACGCCATCGGGCTGTGGGGAGCGTCGGCGGCCGTGGCGGCCGGACTCGGACCGCCCATCGGTGGTGCGCTGACCGAGCTCGGTGGCTGGCGCTGGGCCTTCCTCGTCAACCTTCCGTTCGGCCTGGCGGCGCTGTGGTCGGCCCGCCGGCAGCTCGTCGAGAGCCGGGCCCCGGGCCGCCGGGCCCTCCCCGACCTGGCCGGGGCCGCGGCGCTCGCCGGGTCGATGGCACTGCTCAACCTCGGCATCATCAAGGGCTCGGACTGGGGCTGGTCGAGCACCGGCGTGCTGGCCAGCCTGGCCGGCGCGCTCGTGCTCTTCGTCGGGTTCGTCCTCAGCTCGCGCCGACACCGCTCCCCGCTCATCGACCCGATGCTGCTGCGGCTACCCTCCTTCGACGTCGGCTCGTTGGCGACGGTCGTCGCCGGGTTCGGCTTCTACGCCTACCTGTTGACCAACATCCTGTGGTTGCAGTACGTCTGGGGCTATGACGTGCTCCATGCCGGGCTCGCGCTCGTCCCCGGTGCCGTGGTGGCGGCACTCGTCGCCTCGCGCCTGGGCCCGCTCGCCGACCGGTACGGGTACCGGTGGTTCGTCGTCCCGGGTGCGGTCATCTGGTCGGCGGCGTACCTGTGGTACCACCAAAGGGTCGGGCTCACCCCGGCCTTCTGGGCCGAGTGGATGCCGGGCCAGGTCCTCAGCGGGATCGGCGTCGGGGCCACCCTCCCGCTCCTGGGGAGCGCCTCGCTAGCGGCCGTGCCCGGCGGCCGGTACGCCACCGCCTCCGCGGTCAACTCGAGTGCGCGACAGCTGGGCGGGGTCCTCGGCATCGCGATCCTCGTCGTCGTCATCGGCAACCCCACGCCGCAGACGGCCGTCGCCGCCTTCCGCCACGGCTGGATGCTGTCCATCGTCGCCTTCCTCGTCGTCGCCCTCGTCGCGCTCCCGCTCGGGCGGATCCACGCGTCGGCCGAGTCCGAGAGCGACGAGGAGCACCGGCCACCGGGGATCCACCCACCCGCGCCGCCCGCCGAGTGGGCGGCGGCCCGCCCGGTCCCCGGGACGCCGACCGACCTCGGCGCCGTGCCCCTGTTCGCCGGGCTGCCGCCGGACGCGCGGGAGCGGCTGCGGGAGGCCGCCCGGCTGGTGGAGGTCCCGGCGGGTCAGGACCTCGTGCGCGAGGGGGACCCCGCGGGCTCCGCCTTCGTCGTCCGGCGCGGCCGGCTCGAGGTCTTCGTCGGCGACCGGCGGGTCCGCGAGGTGGGTCCCGGTGAGGTCCTCGGCGAGCTCTCGCTGCTCACCGGGGAGCCCCGGTCGGCCACCGTCCGCGCCCGGCGCGACACGACCGTCCTGGAGCTGCCCCGCGCCGCCTTCGACGCGGTGCTCGACGCCGACCCGCGCGCCTCCCGGTTCGTCCTCGGCCAGGTGGCGGAGCGGCTGCGCACCGCGGCGCCGGCAGCGTCGGCACCCCCGCCGGAGCGTCCGACCGTCGTCTCCGTGGTCGCGCTCCACCGGGGCGCACCCGCCGAGGAGGTCGCGCGGGCGCTCATCGCCCGGATGGGCACCCACCTCGACGTGGTCGACATCGGGCGGGTCGGCCCCGACGGGCTGGCCAGGGCCGAGCTGGAGCACGACCGCGTCATCCTCGTGGCTTCGTCCGGGCCCGAGGCCGGCGACGCCGCGACGGCGACCGGGACGGTGACCGGGACGGAGGGCCGCGAGTGGCGCGCGTTCTGCATCCGGCAGGCCGACACCGTGGTCCTCGTCGCACGCTCGGACGCACCGGTGCCGGACGTGGGCGCGCTGCCCGGTCTCGGCCGGCGTCCGGAGGTCGTCCTCGTCGGGCCCGCGCCGGGGCCCGAGCGCCGGGTCGGCTGGGGCGCGGCGACCGCGGCGTGGCAGCTGACCCTCGTCGAGGGGGACACCGCGACGGGCCTGCGCGCCCTGGCCGACCGGTTGGCCGGCCGTTCCCTCGGCCTCGTCCTCGCCGGTGGCGCGGCCCGGTCCTTCGCGACGATCGGGGTGGTCCGCGAGCTCGAGGAGGCCGGGCTGCACATCGACAGGCTCGCCGGCACGAGCATGGGGGCGGTGGTTGCAGCGGCCTACGCCACGAGCGCGGACGGTGCGGCCTTCGAGGAGCTCTGCTACGCCGAGTTCGTGCGGCGCACCCCGTTCAACGACTGGGCGCCACCGGTCCACGCTCTCGCCAGGGGTGACCGGGTGCTCCAGGGCCTGCGGCGCGGGCTCGGCGCCGACAGCGTGTTCGAGGGCCTGCCGCGCCGGCTCCGGGTGGTCAGCGTCGACCTGACGAGTCGGGAGCGGCAGGTCCACGAGAGCGGTGGGCTGGTGGAGGCCGTGCTGGCCTCGTCCCGCCTGCCGGTCCTCTTCCCGCCGCTTCCCCAGGACGACGGACGGCTCCTGGTCGACGGCAGCGTCCTGGACAACCTGCCGGCGGACCTGCTCGTCGAGCGGGACGAGGGCCCGGTCGTCGCGGTCGCTATCGGGACTGGGGGCTCGGGCGTGCGGCGGAGCGGGCGGCCCCGGGTGCCGTCACTCGGCGACACGCTGTTGCGGACGATGACGCTGGGCAGCGGGGGAGCGGTCGAAGCGGCACGCCGGTGCGGCGCATGGGTCGTCGCCCCGTCGGCGGTCGGCACCGGGCTGCTGGAGTTCCACCAGTTCGACCGGATGGTCGCGGCCGGCCGGGAGGCCGCCCGTGCACTCCTCGAGGCCAGCGGCGGTGTGCTCGACGCGTTCCCCGCGGCGGCCGGTGAGCTGGAGGAGGACGCCGCGGGGGCCCCGGACTCGTCGGCCCTCGTCGGCTGAGCTGCCGGCTCGGAGCCCGGGCGCGGCCCGGGCGCCGGTAGACTCCCGTCCCCGTGGCACTCACCATCGGAATCGTCGGCCTCCCCAACGTCGGAAAGTCGACGCTGTTCAACGCGCTGACCAAGAACTCCGTCCTCGCGGCGAACTACCCGTTCGCGACGATCGACCCGAACGTCGGCGTCGTCCCGCTCCCGGACGCGCGGCTGGACCGGCTCGCGGAGATCTTCGGGTCCGAGCGGATCATCCCGGCGACGGTCTCCTTCGTCGACATCGCCGGCATCGTCCGCGGTGCGTCCGAGGGGGAGGGGCTGGGCAACAAGTTCCTCGCGCACATCCGCGAGGCGGACGCCATCTGCCAGGTCGTCCGAGCGTTCGAGGACGGCGACGTCGTCCACGTGGACGGCGCCGTCTCGCCCGAGTCGGACATGGAGACGATCCACACCGAGCTCATCCTCGCCGACCTGCAGACCCTCGAGCGGGCGGTCCCGCGGCTTGAGAAGGAGGTCAAGGGGAAGAAGACCGACAAGACAGTCCTGGACACCGCGCTCGCCGCGCAGCAGGTGCTCGAGGAGGGCAGCACGCTCTACGTCGCCGGCGAGGCGGCCGGGGTCGACCCGGTCCTCGCCGACCAGCTCGGCTTGCTCACGACCAAGCCGTTCATCTACGTCTTCAACCTCGACGAGGAGCAGCTGACCGACACCACCCTCCACGACCGGCTGGTGGCCCTCGTCGCGCCCGCCGACGCGGTCTTCCTCGACGCCAAGCTCGAGATGGACCTGGTGGAGATGGAGCCGGAGGAGGCCCTGGAGATGCTCCAGGGCTTCGGCGCTGCGGAGTCCGGCCTCGACCAGCTCGCCCGCACCGGGTTCCACACCCTGGGCCTGCAGACCTACCTGACGGCCGGTCCGAAGGAGTCGAGGGCCTGGACCATCCACCAGGGATGGACGGCACCGCAGGCGGCCGGAGTCATCCACACCGACTTCCAGCGCGGGTTCATCAAGGCCGAGGTCGTCTCGTTCACCGACCTCGACGAGCTCGGCTCGATGGCCGCCGCTCGGGCCGCCGGCAGGGTGCGGATTGAGGGCAAGGACTACGTCATGCAGGACGGGGACGTCGTCGAGTTCCGCTTCAATGTCTAGCGTCGACGGGGTTGGCCAGTAGGCGTTGAGCATTGCTGGTCATGGGGGTCGAGCTGGTCCGCAGACGGTCCGCACGCCCGCTCTTCGGCCCGGCGCTGCTCCGTTCACTGAGGTGGCACGCTGGTGTCGTGACACTTCCGGAGACTGACCTACATCGCATCCGGCTGTGGGCGCGAGAGCGCGTGCCCGAGCACCTGTGGGACGAGCTGAAGGTCGAGGCCGACGTCTCCGACCGACACGTCGACATCGTCGAGGTGCGGCCACCGTGGGACGGTGTCGGGGAGCACACCCGGTTTCCCATCGCGCGACTGCGCTATACGCAGTCGACGGGACAGTGGGCGATCTACTGGCGCGACCGCAACCTGAAGTTCCACGAGTACAAGCACAAGCGCCCGACCAAGAACGTCCAGGCGCTCCTCGATCACATCGAGACCAGCGGCGACCCCATCTTCTGGGGATAGTGAGCGCGGAGCGTGTCTCCAGTGTTTCTCATTATTGACTTGAAGGGCAAAATAACTAAAATGAGAAACGTGCCAACCCCTAGTCCGTACACGAGTACCGAGCAACAGGCGGACCTCGAACGCCTGGGCGCCCGGCTACGCGAACGCCGGAAGGCCCTCGGTGTCACGGCGGTCGCCTGTGCCGAAGCTGCCGGCGTCTCGCGTGTCACTTTGCACAGGATCGAGACGGGCAACCCCTCGGTCACGATCGGCGCCTACATCAACGTTGCAGCCGCACTCGGACTTCACCTCGTCGTCCCGATCCTCGACGCTCCAGCGACGGAACCGGCGACGATCGCGGTCGGCGACTACCCCGGCCTCCGCACGCTGGCATGGCAGACCGACGCCGGCACCACCATCACCGAGACAGAGGCACTCAACCTGTACGAACGCGGTTGGCGACATCTCGACCAGGAAGCCCTCACCGATCACGAGAAGGCGTTCATCCGGCACCTCGCGGACACCTACAGCAACGGGAGGCTCCTTGTTTAGGCGGCCACACCACCAACGGGTGGCCGAGGTGCTGTCGATGCTCGATGCGCGGCTCCTGGCCGAGCACAACTGCTGGTTCGGCGGCGGCACCGCGATCGTCCTCGACAACGGTGAGTTCCGCGAGTCGCTCGACATCGACTTCCTGGTCTCCGACCAGCAGTCGTACCGACAACTGCGCCAGTTGGTCAGGGACCATGGGCTCGACGCTCTGGCCACCGGCCAGCTGGCTTTGGGTCGGACACCCTCTGTCGACGGCTACGGGATCCGGGCCTCGGTTCTCGTTGCTGGGGTTGCGATCAAGTTCGAGGTCATCCATGAGGGCCGCATCGACCTCGACACTCCCTCCTCGGACGATGAGATCTGCGGGGTACGACTCCTGACGCGCACCGATCAGGTCGCAACCAAGCTGCTCGCCAACGACGACCGCTGGGCAGACACGTCCACGTTCAGCCGCGACCTCATCGACCTGGCCATGATGAAACCCGACACCACCGCGCTGAAGGCCGGCGCCCGCAAGGCGGTCGGTGCGTACGGCAGGACGGTGGGCCAGAGCCTCGACAAGGCAGTCACCTACCTCCGAGATCGCCCGCAACGTCTCGACGAATGCATCCGAGCACTCAAGATCGACGCGCCCCGAGCGGCTGTCTGGCAGAGCATCCGCGATCTCTCCGCACGATGCGCGAAGCTCGAAGGCCTACGTCGGGGGTCGGACTAGCCTGACCGTCCAGCGGTCCGCAGACGGTCCGCAAGACGTCCGACGGACACCGATCCTCGTCCACGACGTCCAACGCTCCAGTCCTTGCGTTTCCGCAGTCTCAGGGCGCGTTCTCCGGTGCTGCCCGACGACGGCCGACCACGATCGAAACAGCGAACTTCGTTCCGCTTCAATGTCTAGCGTCGACGGGATTAGCCAGTAGGCGTTGAGGATTGCTGGTCATTCGGGTCGAGCTGGTCCGCAGACGGTCCGCAGGCCCGTCGACCCGCCGCTCTTCGGCCGGGGGCTGCTCGTTCGACCCGGTGGCACGCTGGTGTCGTGGCCCTTCCCGAGACCGATCTTCGCCGTATCCGCCTCTGGGCGCGAGAGCGAGTGCCCGAGCACCTGTGGGACGAGCTGAAGATCGAGGCCGACGTCTCCGATCGACACGTCGACATCGTCGAGGTGCGGCCACCGTGGGACGGTGTCGGCGAGCACACCCGGTTTCCGATCGCTCGGCTGGGCTATACGCAGTCAACCGGCCGATGGGCGATCTACTGGCGTGATCGCAACCTGAAGTTCCACGAGTACAAGCACAAGTACCCGACCAACACCGTGCAGGCGCTCCTCGACCACATCGAGACCAGCGGCGACCCCATCTTCTGGGGTTGGGGAGCACCTCGTTGACTATCGATATGATGGAGGATTATCTCAGTTATATGAGAACTGAGGCGCCGCTCCTCGCTCCGATCTTCCGGTCGGACGGCCAAGCGCGCCTGCTCTCCACAGTGTTGCTCACCGGCGACGAGCTGAGCGTCACCGACCTGGCCAAGCGGGCCGGCCTGGCCTACCCGACCGCGCATCGCGAGGTCGCGCGCCTGGTGGACGCCGGCATCCTGAGGGAGCGACACGTGGGCCGCACAAGGCTGATCCGCGCAAACGACGAGAGTCCGCTGGTTGGCCCCTTGCGCGAGATCCTCACGGTCGCGACCGGCCCGGTGGTGATGCTGGCCGACGAGCTTGGCCACATCGACAGGATCGACTCGGCATTCCTCTATGGCTCCTTCGCCGCGCGGATGCTCGGGGACGCCGGTCCGGCACCGCACGACATCGACGTCATGGTGCTCGGTGAGCCAGACGTGGACGCCGTCTACGAGGCGTGCACTCGAGTCGAGGCCGCGGTGCACCGTCCCGTGAACCCGACGATCCTCACTGCTGAGGAGTTCGCCGAGTCTTCCGCCTTCTTGAACAACGTACGTAGCGGCCCGGCGGCCGCCGTGGTCGGGGAGCTGCCGTGGCGCTGACCCCGCTCACCCGCGTCCAGCAGGCGACCGTCGTTGCGTTGGTCGAGGCGCGCCGTCTCGATGTCGTGCCCGCAGACCTCGCGCGTGCGACCTCGTTCCTGCACCAGGCCGAGGAGCGCCTGAACCAACTGCCGCCCTCACCAGTGTCGTCGTCAAGTACGGCATCGCCTACGACGCCTGCCACGACACGGGCGAGGCGCTGCTGGCGGCGTACGGCTTCCGGACGACCAACGGGCACGGCCAGCACGAGGCACTCGGCCGCTACCTGCGCGCCGTCCTCGACAAGCCGCCCGCGGACAGGGCGGCGCGAGAGTTCGACCGTCTGCGCCGCGCTCGTAACCAGGACCGTTACGAGGCGAAGCCGGTGGGTGCCGCGGCGACGGAGAAGGCCGAGCAGGTCGCCCGGACGCTCTTCGACGAAGCACTCGCCCGAGGCCTCTCGACCTGATCGGCGGTCCGCAACTAGTCCGCAAGGAGTCCGCTCGAGACCGATGATCGCCATCGACGCCCGACGGTCGCGAGATCGCGTCTCCGCAGTTCAGGTAGTGTTTTCCGGCTCTCGCCGACGGCGGCCAGCGACAGTCGACAACGCCGGTTTTCGTTCCGCTTCACCGTGAAGCCGCTGTTCACAGCCTCAGGGGCCACCCGCTGCCCGCAATGTGCAGCGGCCTGGGTCCAGCGCTACGAGTAGCCAACGGTGTTCTGGTGCGAGAGGAGTGTCCCGGCACCCTGGAACTGCCACTCGCCTCGGTGGCCCAGCGCGATGTGCTCGGAAAGCAACGTGACGAGCTCGTCCGGTTTCGGTACGACCCGCTCACCGCCGTACGGCTTCCTCGGCTCGGGCACGTCGAACGGGAGCCCATTGCCACCGGGCCCTGCTGCTCGTGCCCGGCCCCGGGCTGGAGTCGGAGGGACGCTCCTATGGTTGGTCAAGCCGGTGAGGGGCCGTGTTCGAGGAGTCGGTACAGGTCTCGGGCGATGTAGCGCTTGAGGCAGCGGCGGATGTCTCTGGGAGTCTTGCCGTTGGTGGTCCGCCGCTCGGTGTAGGCCTTGGTCGGTGCGTGGTAGCGCTGTCTGGACAGCACGACGACGTGCAGGGCCCGGTTGAGCTGTCGGTCTCCGTAGCGGTTGAGGCGGTACCTGGTGGTGACCTGGCCGCTGTTCGCAGGGATCGGGGCAGCGCCGGCGAGCATCGCGAACGCGGCCTCGGAGCGGACCCGGCCGGGGTGGGACCAGGCACACAGCACGGTCGCGGCCACGATCGGTCCGACGCCGAACTGGTCGAGCAGGTCCGGGCGCCAAGCGCGCACGATCGCCAGGATCTGCTTCTCCAGCTCGGCCGCCTCGGCGGTCAGGGCCAAGGAGCGGCGGGCCAAGGTTCGCAGCGTGACCGCGGTGGTGGCCGACTCGGTCCCCCTGATGGCGCTCATCGAATGTCCCCAGGTTTGATCGTTGATTGTCCTCACCTGGTGGCGGGGTCAGCGTAGTGGTTGGCGGGTGCCGGTGGTGGTGGCTCGAAGGGCCTCGCCTCGGGCGTGGTGCGCGCGAAGGCGGTAGGAGTCGCCGTCGAGGTTGAGCACGACGGAGCGGTGGAGGAGCCGGTCGAGTAGGGCTGCGGCGACGGCGGTGTCGCCCAGGACCTCACCCCAGGAGCCGACGCCTTTGTTGCTGGTGAGGATGATCGAGGTCTTCAGGTACCGCTGCGACACGACTTGGAACAGGGCGGATGCGGCTTCGGCGGGCAGCGGGAGGTAGCCGAGTTCGTCGATGACCAGGGCAGGTGGGGCCGGCGAAGAAGCGCATGGTGGTGGCCCAGCGGCCTTCGATCGCGGCGCGGTGGCAGCGGGCGGCGAGGTCGGCGGCGGTGGTGAAGTAGGTGCGGTACCCGGCCTCGGCCGCACTGCGGGCCAGGCCCACGGCGAGGTGGGTTTTGCCGACGCCGGGTGGTCCGATGAGCAGCACGTTCGTGGCCTGCTGCAGGTAGCGGCCGGTGGCGAGCTCGTTGATCAGGGCGGGGTCGACGCCGGGGGCGGCGTCGTAGTCGAAGTCGGCCAGCGTGGCCGGGGTCGGCAGGGAGGCGAACCGGATCCGCCCGGCGAGGCGGCGGGCTTCGGTGGCGTCGACCTCGATCGCGAGGAGTCGCTCCAGCGCCGCGGTCAGGGTCAGCCCTTCGGTGTGTGCGGCGTCCAGGACGGTGGGCAGGTGCTCGGCGGCGTCGTGCAGCTTCAGGGTGGCGAGGTGGGCGCGTAGCTGCTGGTACAGCGAGGCCTGCCCGGCGCTGGCCGGGGTGGTCAGGGTCGCGGATTCGGTTGTGGTCATGGGGTGTTCGTCTCCTTAGTGGGGTTGGGTGTGACGGGTTCCGGTGGTGGGGGTGAGGGTGTTGCGGCCGGCTGCTGCGGCGGCGTACACGCTCAGGTCGACCACGCCCGCCTTCGCCCTGCTCGCTCTGGTCGTGACCTCCTTGTCGGGTGCGCAGGGTCGCGGCGTGCGCTGCAGCGGCAGCGCTGGGCGGGAGCCTCTGCTTGCTGCGGTGCGGACGCGCGGTGGTGGACGCGGCGAGGGCGGCCTGCTCCAGGGCGGTGACGTGGACGTCGTGGCGGATGGTGGCCCCGGCCCCGGGCGGGGCCAACGCGTGCCGGGCGATCACGGTCGGCAGCGGTGAGGCTCGTCCGGGGGCGGGGGCGGTGGCGATGTCCAGGTGGGTGCTGCCCAGGCGCACCGACACGCTCACGGTGGCCCCGTGCAGCTGCGGTGGCACGGAGTAGCGGTTGCCGCGGTAGGACACCAGCGCTTGCGCGGACACCACCCGGGGCACGGTGAGCACGGCCGGGTACGGGGTCGGCATCGGCGCCAGTGGTTCGGCCTTGGCCACGGTCGCGACGGTGGCGCGCCCATCAGCGGTGACGCGCATCCGCACATCGCCGCGGGTGGCGCACCACCTATCCAGCAGTGCTTGTGCTTCCTCGACGGTGGCGTCGTCCGGTACGGTCCGCCAGAACCGCTGCGCGGCAACGTGGTTGGCCTTCTCCACGACGCCTTTGCGGTTCCCCCGCCGGGGTGGGCACGGTTTGACGGTCACGGCGTAGTGCTTCGCGACGCCAGCGAACGAGGCGCTGACCTTGCCGGTGCCCGGGGAGACGACCGTGGCCATCCGGTCAAAGCGCCAGTCCTTGGTCAGGCCACCCAGGGCCCGGGCGACCCGGTCCAGGGCGTCGATGAGGTGGGGTTGCTCCATCGACTCGCACAGCAGCCCACGCCAGCGACTGGAGTGTGAGAGGGCGCCGACGAGCAGGTACGCGGTCTTGCCCCACCCCCAGTGCTCGGGCGGGTCGGGCAGCTCGACCCAGTCCCACTGGGTCTCCTGCCCGGGCGGGTGCTCGATCACCGCCACCGCCCGGCCCGTCGTTGGCCGGCACGCCTCGCACGCCGGGCGCAGCTCGCGGGCCCTGATCGCCCGCGTCATGGACGGGTACGAGCGGTCATACCCCAAGCCCAGGAGCTCGTCGTACAACGTCGAGGCCCACAGGTGCGGGTCGTCACCCAGACGCTGACCCACGTAGTCGGCGAACGGTTCGAAGTGGTCGACGACGGTGCGTTGACGCACGCCCGCCTCGCGACCGTTGAGATAGGCCCGGACCGTCTTGCGGTCCTTGCCCAGGTGGCGCGCGATCGCTGAGATCGTCCACCCCTGCCGGTGCAACGCGTGCACGTCGATGTCGTCCTCCCGTGTGAGCATGAGCGGAGGGGCTCCTTTGATGAGCTGGTGCGTGGTCAGAGACCACCAGCGTCAAAGGAGCCCCACCCGACTCCGTGGAGCCACGCAGGGTGGGGACTTTCAGTGAGCAGGTCTGGGGACTTTCAGATGAGCGTCATCACCCCACCCGGGCTGGACCCGCAGCCGGGCGGCGATCTTGACCATCTCGGGCAGCTTGCGCCCACGCAGCCTGACCCGTAGGTGCTCTGGGGCGGCGATGACCAGCGAGAACAGCTGCCGCTGGGCGACGGTGGAGGCATCCACTGCGGAGCGGCGCGCGGCCAGCAGCACCGACAGGGCCTGACGATCACCACCAGCGCGTGGGGTACCCAGCTTCGGGCGGGCCAACGCCTCGCGGGCGGCGCGCACCGCGTCCAACGGGTCGGACTTCGCCCCGTGACGCCGCTTGGCGCGTTCGGGGCGGTCCAGCTCGACCACGACCTCTTCCCCGCGGGCCAGGTGTCGAGCCAAGCCGGCGCCATGACCGCCGGTGCCCTCGATGGCCCACACCCGCAACGAGCTGTGCCCATCAGCCAGGTCGACCAGCTCTTGGTAACCCTGCGGCGTGGTGGGCACGGTCAGCTCCTCGAGCACCGCGCCGGTACGGGCGTCAACCACCGCGGCGGTGTGGGTCTCGACGTGCGTGTCGACCCCGATGACGACCTCGACGATCTCGGACAGACTGTTCATTGCGTTCCTCCCAAGCTCTGGAGCGGACGAAGGGTCCGGTCCGGGAGGAGTCACGGCAGGACTGTGACGGGACACGCCGACGCCGTGAACGCCGGCGGTCAAGCTCCTGATCAGGCCAGTCACACTCCGACCGGGCCGGGACCGACCACCCCGGACGGACAAGTCCGGCAAAGGCACCACGGCCAGTCAGTGGATGAGTCACGTCCGAGGCGGTCGACCACAGCCCAGCACCATCAGGCTGCGCTGTCGATCCTCACAGTCAGGCGAGGGTCGGGAGGTCAGTCGCCGAACTGTTGCGCCTTCTCGAACAACCTCTCCGCGGCGCCTCCGACCTGCTCTGCGTCCTTGCCGTCCAGTCCGTGGGCCAGTTCGATCGCCGCGACCGCTGCGCCCAGGAAGACCTGCCACGGCAGCGGGTCGGGCCCGCCGCCCTTGGGCTTGGGGATGTGGTGCGGCCAACCGGTGCCGCACCAGTCGTCGATGTCCTCGGCAAACCTCGAGAAGCTGCCGCCGACCGCGGCCCGCTCGGCCAGGACCGACACGAGGACCGCGCCGACCTCCCTCGGCGGCAACGGCTGCGGGTTCAGTGCAACCTGCCCGAACCGGCCGAGCGGCCCGCCGCCGACGACCTCCCAGACGTACTGGTTCCGCAGGGCGAGGAACCGCAGGAAGGTGTCCGAGTCATGTAGGTCCATGGTGTCTCCTTGGTGAGTGTGGGTGCGCACCGAAAGGAGCACACCGGCCACCGCGTGATACACCCCCCAGCACCGCTGTACGCGGTGCTCCACCCCCTATCGCACCAACTCCGAGACGCCGGAACCACAGACGACTCGGGGTGCCCGCGTGCAAGAGTCCACACCCGTCTGGCTCGGCGCCCGTGCCCGCAGATTGCCCGCGGTACGGTAATCCGCGACCGTCACTACCCGTCACCTGCCGGCGCCGTTTGGGCAGGGTGAGTGGCTCACCGCCAGCGAGAACCGTTGCCACCAGCGGGTGCGCGGCACGTCCGCTTCACCGTGAAGCGCTGCGTGGGCGCAGGCAACCACCCGAGGGTGTGACCGCTCTTGGGTCGAACCGGCCGACGTCCCGGGGGCGGTGTACTTCGTGGTGGCCGAGTGCCTGACCACCGTCGTCAGGCAGGCGGAGGCCAACCGCGGCCAGGTGCTGTTCGGCATCGAGCGTGACCGGCTGGTCGTCGAGGTCTGCGACGACGGCCGCGGCTCCGACCTTGGCACGTCCCGGGGTACCGGGCTCACCGGTCTCCGGGACCGGCTGGCGTCGCTGGGCGGCAGCCTGACGCCGTGCTCCGGCCCGGGACCGACACGCGTCACCTGGTCGAGGACTCCGGCCAGGACGAGGTCCTCGCCGGGCGCTCGGTGGTCGACCCACGCGTCGCGGAGCTGTCGGACGAGCGCACGTTGAGCCGGCGGGTGGCTGCGGTGCTCTCCTAGCTGCGCAGTACGGGGTCATCCTGAGCCTGGCTCGCGCCGGCTACCGGCCAACCTGCCGGCCACCGCACAGTCGGCGTCGAGGCGCACCACGCTCCCTCCGCGCTGAGGGCGGTCGGCTGCCTGGGGTGCGGGCCGGCGCGGTGGGCGATCCTGGGCAGCCGAGGATCCGTTCAGGGGCGGAGCGGGTGTCAGCCGAGCGGGTCATCCGGGCCGTAGGGCCGAAGCCTCAGCTGCCGATCTGCGCCGCTCGGACGCATCTCCCGCACGGTGTCCGGCAGGTCCACGCCGCCCCGGAGGAAGCGGCCCGCCCAGTGGTCGAGCTCTCCTTCGGCCACCGCGCACACCAGGTCGACGATACGACCGGGGGGCGTCCACTGGGTGTTCCCCTCCCATTTCGGCATGCTCTCCGTCATCGGGGTGCGCACCAGCCCCGGTGCAATGTTGAAGGCGAGCACCCCGGTCCCCTCGAGGGCCTCGGCTAGGCACTCGGTCAGCCGGATCTGGGCCGCCTTGCCCACGGAGTAGGCCGAGTACTCCGGCACCGCCCGCGTGCCCATCCCGCTGGCCAGGTTCACGACCCGGCCGGAGCCGCGGTCAACCATTGCGGGTACGACTGCCCCAGCGGCCAGCTGGGCCCCCCGGACGTGGCTGGCCACCACCTCCCACCACGAGTCGGGGTCGGCCTGCCAGAGGGCAGCCTCCGTCTCGTCGACGAGGCCGGCGCAGTTCACGAGCAGGTCGACGGCCCCGAAGCGGGTCCGGACCTCGGTGACCGCCGCATCCAGCGCGGCGCGATCGGTCACGTCGGCGTGCACGGCGAACGTCGCGACGCCGGTCTCCTCCGCGATCTCCGCAAGAGTGGCTTCGAGCCGGCCTCGCGTCCGCGCCAGGCCGGCGACGAGCATGCCGCGGCGAGACAGTCCCGCCGCGAGGTGGGCACCGATGCCCTGGGACGCGCCCGTGACCAGCGCCACCTGACCCGACAGCGACGAGCGTCCCACGCCACCACCACTCCTCCCGTGCCGTTGGGCGCCGGGGACACGCCCGGTGCTCGGTAGGTCGCCATCATGCCTGCCGTGCGGGGCCCATCGCCTATGGGGGATCTTCCCCATAGGCCAGCTCATCGGGCCGTGGCTAATGTCCTCGCATTCGCCTTCCGCCGGCCGTCCGCCGGTGGAGGTCCTCGCCAACCCGGCCGGGTTTCCGGTCGGTGACCTGGTGACCCTCGAGACGGTCTCGCACTGCATCACGGCGCGCTCGGGCGACACCGGGGGTCGGTGAGGCCACCGACCCGAGCCGGGAGGGGGTCCGGGCGTGGAGGGCCTGAGGACGCCTGGCCCGGTACGGGCCCCGTCCACGGGGGGTGGAACATCTGCCCCCCGAAGTCCTCGTTCCAGCGTCCCCCCAGCCTCGTTTACCGCTGGCTGGGGTGTGACGTTGCCGTCGTCAGCTCCCTTCCGGCGGCGGTGGCCCGGTCCTTCACGGAACCGGTGCCTCGCCCGAGGACCCAGAGGTTGACGACCTGGCCGTCCCTGAGCAGGCCGGTCAAGGAGGCGCTCGCCCGCCGGGCCAGGGGGTGGTGACCTCCTAGGCTGGCCCGGGATGCCGACAGCCGGTCGGGAGGTGAGTGGTGACGTGCAGGCGCTGCGCCGCGGCTGGACGCTGCTGACCGCCTCCGACCCGGGTCTCGCCCGGCTGCGGCTGGCCTCGACGACGCTGGTGACCCTGGTGCTCGCGGTGCTGGCGGTGGGCGGCGTCGCCCTGGCCTGGGGCCAGCCCGTGACGGCGGCGGTCGTCGGCGTGGTCGTCGCGATGATCGCCTCGTTGACCGTCAACGACCCGAGCACCTCGGGGCGTGCGGTGAGCACCGCGCTGCTGGTCCCGGGTGTCGCGGTCTCCGCCGGGCTGTCCGTGACGTTCCGCGACCGGCTGTGGCTCAGCGACGCGGTGTTCGTCCTGGTGATGGTCGCCGCGGTCTACCTGCGCCGCTGGGGACCGCGCGGCCTGGCGGTCGGGATGGTCTCCTTCGTCACGTACTTCATGGCGCTCTTCGTCCGGGCGACCCCCTCCCAGTTGCCGGGCATGGTCGTCGGTGCGGCCGTCGGCGCGACGATCAGCTTCGGGGTGCGCACCGTGCTGGCACCGCGGCATCCCGACCGTGACCTGCGACGAGAGCTGGGGGCGTGGTCGGTGCGCGCGGGACGGGTGCTCGACACCCTCGCCGAGGCCGTGACGGCCGGACGCTGGGAGGGCCGGGCCCGTCACCGGTTGCGCCAGCGCGTCCTCGCCTGCGCGGAGGCCGCCGGAGCCGCCGAGGCTCGGCTCGACGGCGCGGACGACCGGGTCTGGGCGGTGGTGCGGAACGATGACCTCGCGGTCCGGGTCTTCGACGTCCAGCTCGCCCTGGAGCGGGTGGTCTCGTTGTGCGTCGACCAGGTTGGGGGCGATGAGGGCGCCGACCCCGGGGGGCCCGGGGGCCGGGAGCTGGCCTCGGCGCCGCGGGCCGCGCTGGCCGCGGCGCTCGGTGACCTGCGGGCCCGGCTCGCTGCGGCGGATGCCGGCCGCACCGCCACCGGTCGCCGCCACCTCGACCCGGTCCTGGCCAGCGCCCTGGATCGGTGCGCCGAGGCGTGGGCGCGGACCTGGCGACCCGAGTCCGACCCCGAACCCGAGGCCGAGCCGGACGCCAGCGCGAGGGTCCTGGCCGCCGACCGCGGGGACGAGCCGGTCGTCGGCGACGGATCCGTCGAGGACTCGCGCGAGGACCCGGCGGGTAGCATCGGCGACGAGGGCGACGGCTCCGGCGCTCCCCGCTGGCGGGAGCTGTCCCGCACCGCGCTGCAGGTGGCGGTGGCGGCCGTGGTGGCGATCGTGCTCGGGGAGCTGCTCTCGCCGACCCGGTGGTTCTGGGCGGTGATCGCGGCCTTCGTCGTCTTCACCGGGACCTCCACCCGCGAGGAGACGCTGCAGAAGGGATGGCTCCGCGTCCTCGGCACGCTCGCCGGGGTCGTGGCCGGCGTGCTGGTGGCCTCCCTGGTCGGTGACCGGACGGCGCTCGCGGTCGTGGCGATCGCCCTGTGTCTCTTCCTCGGCATCTACCTGCTGCGGATCTCGATCGCCTGGATGATGTTCTTCGTCACCGCGATGCTGGGGCTGCTCTACGGGCTGATGGGGATGTTCAGCATCGGGCTGCTGCTCACCCGGCTCGAGGAGACCGCTGCGGGAGCCGCGGCCGGCGCCCTCGCGGCGTATCTGGTCCTCCCTCAGCGGGCCCGTCGCGCGGCGACCAAGGACATCGGCGAGGTGCTGGAGTCGCTGGAGGAGCTGCTGGAGTCGGTCGGCCGCACGCTCACCGGCGAGTCAGCGGATCCGCACGGCCGGGCCGGGGACCCGCCCGGCCCGCCCGGCAACCCCGGCCCGCCCGCCAACCCCGCCCGGCTCGGCGACGACCTGCTGGGGCGCGCCCGCCGGCTGCGGACGGCGATGGCCACGCTGCGGACGACCGCGAGCCCCCTGACCGGCCCGCTGGCCGGGCTGACGAACCGCACGGGGCTGCGTCGGGTGGTGATGGTCGTCGGCGCCTGCGAGCACCACGGCCGGTCGCTCGCTCGGGTGTCGGATGCCGCGGCCGGGGTCGCCTCCGGCCCGCGCCGCAGCGTGCCGGTGTCCCGGGCGGTCTCGGCGGTCGCCGGTACGGTCCACCGGCTGAGGCCTGCCGTCGACGTGGGCGGCCCGGCCCCGACGGTCGAGCTTCCCGTGGTCGATGCGCAGCTGGAGGAGGCGCGGCAGGTGTGCGAGGACCTCGGCGGCCATGAGCACGAGCTGCTCTGGTCGGTGCTGCGGCACCTTCGCGCGATCGACGGAGCGATGCGACAGTTGGCCCGCGACCTCGCCGTCAGCCCCGGCGCCAGGGTCGGGTAGACGTCCCCGTGCGGCCTCGCACCGGAACCTTCGAGTGCACACCGGGAAGTTCGGGGTGCCTCTGTGGAGGTTCCTGCGTCAGGCGAGAAAGGTCGGACGACGGGATGGCGAAGGTGCGGCGACGGCCGAACGGCCTAGTTCCACCGGACTAGTCCTGGCCCGATCGGGTCATCACCGGCTGCCCGTGCCGATGCCGCGGCCCTCGCGGATGGTATGGGAAGGGTTGGGCTGCAGCGTTTTTGATCCATCGATCGGATTTCCGGGGCCATGCCGGGTCGAGCTCGGATGACGTCTTCCTGACAACAGGGTGAGGCGTCGCTGACCGCAGCCTGAGCCGCCGATGACCCCTGACTGAGCTGTCTCACACGAGCCGGTGACAGTGTCCGCAACTCCCTCGCAGTGCGCTGCGAGGTGCAGTGACATGTGCGCATTGGTGAACGTCCGCAGGGGGACGTTCCCAGAGCCGAAGGTGATGAGTCGCCATGCAGGGAAACGACTCGGTGTCCAGCGTCGCCAGCTTCATCCGGCACGGCGAGGGGGCTTACGGAGCAGTGCTCGGCGCTCGCCGGCGTGCCGGGGCGCGATGGCGGCGCCTCGTCACCGCCGTCAGCGCGTTCGCGCTGACGGTCGGCGGCGCGGTGGCGCTCCCGGTCATCGCGGCCTCCCCCGCGCAGGCGGCGACGACCTACGCCATCACGGTCAAGGTGGTGAGCGCCCGTACCGAGGACCACGTGCCCAACGGCACCGGCGGCTGGACGACGGTCACCAAGGGCGCGGCCGTCTCGAACTTCCGCTACATGATCAACCTCGACAACAGCGCCAAGGGCGTCAGCCCGACCCTGCCGTCGGACGGGACCGAGTGCTCGCCGAGCAGCACGTCCTACCCGGCCGGGTGCGACTGGCCCTCGATCCTGCAGGACCCGGGCGCCGCGCCGATCTACCGGCAGGGCACCTCGGCGGACTTCGCCGGCGGGGGGACGGTCACCCTGCCCGAGACCTCCGAGGACTACCTCGTCACCGTCCTCGCCGACGGCTACAAGATCGACGGCCTCCACTTCAGCACCCCGCTGGTGGTCGGCACCTCGGCCGGCCCGGCCGAGCTCGTCGTCGAGGTCCAGCCCGACCCGCTGCCCGACGCCACCCTGCGCGCCCAGGTCTTCCTCGACGAGGCGTCGACGAACGGCGCCATCGACAACGGTGAGCAGGGCCTCGCGAACTTCCAGGGCCACATCAACGACACCCTCGGGGAGATCACCACCGACGTGTACGGCAACCCGCTGTGCACCGTCTACGCCGGTGAGGACCCGGTCACCCACGTCATCCCGTGGGACAGCACCTACCGCAACGAGGACGGCACCCCGAAGACGATCGCCACGATCGGCGGCAAGTGCCTCTCGGACAGCACGGGGATGCTGACCATCCCGCACGTCGGCACCAACCGGTACACGACGACCGTCACCCCGCCGGACGGCACCGACTACGTCCAGACGACGACCCTCGAGGGCAACCACGACTTCGACACCTGGCTGATGGAGAACGCCACCGGGTACGACACCGAGGCGACCGTCGGTGGCGAGCCGGTGCCCACCCCGCAGTTCGGGTTCGTCCACCCGCACGACGACCTCGCGGCAGGAACCGGCTCGATCACCGGCACCGTCGTCGCGGTCAAGCAGTACTACCCGCCGGTCGGTGGCAGCTTCAACTACCTCAACGGCTCGACCGGCGCCCGCCTCGACAAGCCCATCGAGAACCCGGTGCTCTCCCTCAACGACCTCGGCAACGGCGACCAGGCCGTGTGGGTCGGTCGCGGCGACGCCCAGGGCCACTTCACGATCCCCTCGGTCCCCGCCGGCGACTACCAGCTGACCTGGTGGGACGAGCCGCAGAACTACATCCTCCAGCTCGTCAACGTCACCGTCGGCGCCAACGAGGCCGTCGACCTCAAGCAGCTGCCGATGAACGGCTGGTGGACCCAGCTGAGCGGTCACGTCTTCCTCGACACGAACAAGAACGGCAAGCGCGACGCAGGCGAGCAGGGCGTCGCCCAGTTCCCCCTGACCCTGCGCAAGAAGGACAACTCGCTGATGGACCGCGGGTCGAACGCGGTCACCACCGACAGCACCGGTGCCTACAGCTTCGACGGTGCCTACCCGCTCTCCGAGTGGCTGATCATGGAGGCCTACTCCGACAACTTCTCCACGACCGGCGTCACCTACCAGGCGGACAACCAGCCCACCCCGACCACGGTGCTCGGCGCCGGGGTGGACGTCAGCGTCCTGCCCATCATCGGCCTCTCGGGCACCATCGACTGGGGCGTCCAGAAGTACGTCGCCACGGCGGGAGAGAACGGCGGCATCGTCGGCTCGGTGTCCTACGACACGACCCGCAACGAGCTCGACCCCCGGTACGCGGTGTCCGAGGACTGGCAGCCGGGCGTCCCCAACATCCCGGTGAAGCTCTACGCCACCATCGACTGCCCCCCCGACGGCTCCGAGCCCTGCGACTCCACCGGCCGGTACGTCGTCGACACCGACGGCTCGGTCAAGAAGGGCAAGGCGCTGAACTCCTACCTCTCCGAGCACTGGAGCCCGCCGACGGGGTGCACCGCTCGCGACGTCGACGGCAACCCGCTGCGGCACGGCATCGACGAGGACGTCCTGGCGACGAACCAGGACACCGACGGCGAGTGCATCGCCGCCCTCGCCCAGGGTGTCCAGTTCGGCACCTACGCGACCGACCAGGGCACCCCTGACGCCAACTTCGGTGCCACCGTCGACGGCAACTACGGGTTCGGCGACGTCTGCCCCGAGCCCGGGGTTCTCGACGCGACCGACCCGGCCAACCCGACGTGCAAGGACGGCGCCGGCAACGACGTCGCCTTCACGCCGATCACCAACGGCAGCTACCTCGTCTCCCTGGACATCCCCGACGACGCGAGCGGCAACCCGACGTACCAGGTGACCTCCGAGGAGGACATCAACATCGCCCGCGGTGACACCGTGGTCCCCCAGGCCCCGCCGCCGTCGTGCGCCGGCCCGCTGCACACCGTCGACGTCAAGGGTGACGGCACGGACGGCTACCCGTCCCAGGACCTCGGCCAGGGCGTCACGGTCCCGGCGTCCACCCCGGTCGACAACCCACCGATCCTCGACATCGGCGGCTCGCCCTACGAGGGGATGGCCGAGCCCCGGTGCGGCACCAAGCTCGTCGACCTCAACAACGGGAAGTCGATCGTGCCGATGTTCAACATCTTCACCGACGTCCCGATCCCCTCGCGCCTGCGCGGCCTGATCGTCGACGACCTGAACTTCTCGGTCGACCTGCGCACCGTGCTCCTCGGCGACAAGGCCGGCGTCCCGCACGCCCCGGTCGGCATCTACGACTACACCGGACGGCTCGTCTACACGGCCGAGTCCGACTTCAACGGCTACTACGACGTGCTGATGCCCTCGACCGACCACATCAGCTGCCCGACCCCCTCGGGCGTGTGCACCAACGTCTACCGGTTCGTCGGCAACGACCCCGGCGCCCCGGGGCACCTGAACCAGAACTTCAACCCGAGGTTCCGCACCATCGCGACCGAGTTCGAGGCGATGCCGGGCGTCACCATCCCGACCGACCTCGCCCCGACCCAGGTGGGGGTCAGCGTCGGCATCCCGGGCACGAGCCCGACGACGGTCCAGTGCCTCGTCGACCAGGCCACCCCCCAGCTGTTCCGGGTCGACCGGCCGTTCATGCCGGCGGACGACGCCGCCCGGGACATCCACCTCACCGGGTACGGCTTCGGCGCCACGCCGGGCAGCGTCCGGCTGGGTGCCACCGTCCTGACCGTCCCGCCGGACGGATGGAGCGACACCTCGATCACCGCGACGATCCCGCCGAGCTCCGGCACCGGCGGCGTGGCCCCCGGTCCGTACCAGCTCACGGTGACCGCGGCGAACGGGCGCGAGACCGTCAGCGGACTCACCTTCCACGTGTTCGGCGGCAACGGGAACAACGCCTACCCCGGCCACCTCTACGAGGTCGGCCCGGGCGTCACCGACCCCGCCTTCGACCCGACGGCGGCCGCCAGCCAGACCGGTACCCCGGGGGTCAGCCACGCGATCCAGAACGCGCTCGACGCCGCGGCCAAGAGCTCCGGCAGCGACCTCGTCGTCGTCTACCCCAACACCCCGACCGCCGGGAACCCGCGCGGGGCGTACTACGAGAACCTCGTGATCACCTCCCCGGTCAAGCTCCAGGGCGTCGGGGCCGGCGGGTTCCAGGGGCCGAACAACAGCAGCCCCTACGTCCAGGGCACCGTGCTGGACGGAGCCGGCTTCGCCGGTGACTCCGGGATGGCGACCGACTGGCTCACCCGCGTGGACGCCACCGCCTGGCTCGGCGACGCCCCCGTCTCCGACGGTGCGGTGATCTCGCTGTTCGCCCCGTCGGAGGACACCTTCAGTGCCTCCGCGAGCGCCACCTCCACCCCGGCCATCGACGGCATCGACATCCGCGGTGGTGACCAACAGGGCGTTCCCGGGAACCTCAACGACCTCACCGGGGGCCTGGCGAACCTCCCGCCGAACATCAGCACCCAGGGCGGCGCCGTCTACGCCCACGCCTGGGTGGCGAACCTGCAGGTCACGAACAACGTCGTCGAGAACAACGGCGGCTCGTACGGCACGATCCGGATCGGCACCCCCGACGTCCCCGCCCCGAACAGCGGCCAGCACAACCCCGGGGTGCGGATCGCCAACAACCGCATCGTCCAGAACGCCGGCACCAACCTCGCCGGGGCGATCGGTCTCTTCGCCGGAGCCGACGGCTACGAGGTCTCCGGGAACGACATCTGCGGCAACTTCTCGCTCGAGTACGGCGCCGGCGTCAGCGTCTACGGCCGCAGCCCGAACGGGAGCATCCACCACAACCGGATCATCCTGAACAACTCCAACGACGAGGGCGCGGGGATCATGATCGCCGGTCAGCTCCCCGCCGACCCCGACCTGCTCTCGGAGGGCTCCGGGCCGGTCGACATCTACGCCAACCGGATCCAGGGCAACCTCGCCAACGACGACGGCGGTGGCATCCGCTTCCTCCAGGCGGGGAACTTCCCGATGAACGTCCACGACAACGTCATCGCCGGGAACATCTCGACCCACGAGGGCGGCGGCATCGGGATCAACGACGCCCCGGACGTCCGCATCTACAACAACACGATCATGGACAACATCACGACGGCGACCGCCGTGACCTCCAACGGCCAGCCGGCCCCGGCCGGTGTCTCCACCTCCGCCAACAGCAGCCAGCTCCAGGCCACGCTGCCCTCCGGGGCGCCGTCCTTCAGCAACCCGCTGATGTTCGACAACATCCTGTGGGACAACCGCGCCGGCACCCGGGCAGGCACGACGGTCACCGGCGTCGGCGTCGCCGGGGACACCAGCCCGCTGGACTACTGGGACGTCGGTGTCGCCGACGGCACGGGCCAGCTCGCGCCGGTGAACTCGGTCATCCAGCAGGACCCCACCGGCCCACACCCGTTCACGGTGCAGCCGAACGCCGGCAACTCCGCGGCCGACCCGCAGGTCAAGGAGACGTGGGTCCCGTCGGTTGCGTTCGCGACCTGGCGGCAGAATCCCGCCTTCGTCGACGCCACCCTCGTCTCCCCGACCGCTGCCGGTGAGCTCGTGCCCGAGAAGATGGGCAACTACCACCTCACGGGCTGCCCGACGTCGCCGGCGTGCGACCTCGGCGCCCAGGCCCGCGGGGGCGTCAACGCCTCGAGCGCCGACATCGACGGCGACGCGCGCCCGTCGGGCACCGGCTGGGACGCGGGCGCCGACGAGGTGGTCCAGGCCGCCCCGCCGCCCCCGCCGGAGCCGACCGCCGCGTTCGTCTTCTCCACCGCCGGCAACTCCAACCCGCCGAACGTGCCCGGCACCGCGGACGACTCCGACGTCTACGCCTGGGACGGGACCGGGTACGCCCGCTCCCACGACCTCACGGCCGCGCCGTACGGCGTCCCGGCGAGCGCGAACGTCGACGGCCTCGCCGAGGTCTCGGACACCCAGTTCTACCTCTCCTTCGCCGACGACGTGACCCTGCCCGGGATCGGGGCGGTCCAGGACGAGGACGTCGTGTACTGGGACGGCACCGCGTGGAGCGTGCCCTTCGACCTCACCGGCCACGGGATGACGAGCAACCAGCTCGACGTCAACGCCATCGGGGTCCGGGACGGGATCCTGTACTTCGCCACGGCCGGGTCCAAGCTGCCGCCGGGTGTGGGAGGCAAGGCCGACGACTCCGACGTCTACAGCTGGGACGGCACCGCCTTCGCCCGGGTCCTCGACGCGAGCGACTACGGCGTGCCCAACAACGCCCGGGTCGACGGCGCCGTCCGGGTCGATGCCACCCACTACTACCTGTCCTTCACCACGAACACCTCGCTCCCGGGGATCGGCGGGGTGGACGACGAGGACATCGTCGCCCTCGACACGAGCCTGCCCGCCACCCAGCGGTGGTCGACGTGGTTCAACGGCACGGCCCACGGGCTGACGACGAACGACCTCGACATCGACGCCTTCTCCCTGCGCCACGGGGCGACGGCGCCGGCGACGGTGACGCCGTGAGCCGCCGACCCGGTGGACCGGCCACCCCGCGCAGCACTCCCTCCTACCGACAAGAGGACGCCATGAGCAGCCAGACACCGTCGCAACGGTCTCCACACTTCATCGGTGTCTCCGCGCTCTCGGGGACCCGGCTGAGCCGACGCCGTGCCCTCGGCCTGGCCGGCGGCGCCGCACTCGTCGCCGGCACCGGGGTCTGGGGTGGGAAGGTCCTCACCCCGGAGGCGGCGGCCTCGGCCGGGCAGCCGGCCAACCTCTACCTCGCGGGCACGGACGGCTGGATCCACCTGCCCCCGACGCCGGCCATCGCGCCCTTCCACCCCGACAACCTCGCACCGCCGCACCCCGACCCCAACGGCACGACGAGCGACCTGACGACGTACATCTTCGGGTTCCGCAACGTCACCGGGCTCTCGGACACCCAGCGGCTGAACCAGAAGAACAAGGCCCAACACCAGGCCCCGCTGTTCTGGGTGCCCCAGTACGACGGGAACCCCGACCACGAGTTCCGCGTCCAGCTGACCAACCTCGGCCTGCAGCTGCGTCCGGACCTCTTCGACGCGCACACCCTGCACTGGCACGGGTTCCGCAACGTGATCCCCTTCTTCGACGGCGAGCCCACCGGTTCGGTGTCGGTGCCCGCCGGCCGCGAGTTCACCTACGTGTACCGTCCGCGCGACCCGGGCACGTACATGTACCACTGCCACGTCGAGGACGTCGAGCACGTGCACATGGGCATGACCGGCCTCGTCTTCGTCCGCCCGATCCAGGACGGCACCGCCACGACGTACGCCGGCCGCACGTACACGAGGTTCCTCTACAACGACGGCGACGGCTCGACCGGCTACGACCGGGAGTTCGCGATGTTCCTCTCCGAGGTGTGGGCCGAGGCGCACTGGGCCGACGCCCACATCCAGCTCCCCGAGTGGAGCGACTACCGCGCCGACTTCGCGCTGCTCAACGGGCGGGTCTACCCGGACACCATCGCCCCGAACGGGTCGGTCGACCCCTTCAACCCGGTGCGCGACGCCGACGGGGACCTCGTCCCGCCGGCCGGGCACCCCGAGCTGCAGTACCAGCCGCAGTCCTCGCTCGTCACCTGCAACGCCGGCGAGCGGGTCGCCCTGCGGTTCTCGAACCTCGGCTTCCGGGAGTCGGCGATGACGATCACCGGCATCCGGATGCGGGTCGTCGGCCGCGACGCGACCCTGATGCGGGGCCGGGGCGGGACCGACACCTCCTACGAGACCGACACGGTCAACGTCGGGCCCGGTGAGAGCTACGACGTCCTCTTCACCGCGCCGCCGAAGACCGGCTCGGGGTACGACACGTACTACCTCTACAACCGGTCCCTCGCCCGCTCCAACAACCTCGCCCCGGGTGGCTTCGGCGGCCAGACCACCGAGATCCGCGTCTACGCCGACGGCGTTTCACCACAACAGTATCCGAACGACTGGGGGGTGTCGGCATGACCACATCACTGCGCCCGGGACGCCGAGTGGTGCGTCGCGGCCTCGCCCTGGCCACCACCGGCCTGCTCGCCCTCGGCGTGGCCGCCGCGACCCAGGCCGGCCCCGCCTCGGCGGCTCCGGCAGCGCCACCTCGCAACGGCATCGTCTGCACGACGGGCGGCCCGATGGCGGGCCAGCCGGTCTTCGACCTCACCACCCGCACCGGGTACATCGACCTCCCGGACGGGAACACCGCCTTCATGTGGGGCTACTCGAGCGGATTCTCCCCGTTCCAGCACCCCGGCCCGGTGCTGTGCGTCCACGAAGGTGACCTCGTCACGGTGATCCTGCACAACACCCTGCCGGAGGCCACCTCGATGGTGTTCCCGGGCCAGGACGACGTGCGGGCCGACGGCGTCCCGTCCCAGCCGCAGGTCGACCCGGAGACCGCGATGATGACGAGCCTCGCCCCCGGGGCCGGGCCGACGAGCGACACGGTGACCTACACCTTCACCGCCACCCGCCCCGGCACCTACCTCTACGAGGCGGGGACCGACCCGGAGAAGCAGGTCCGGATGGGCCTGTTCGGAGCGCTCATCGTCCGGCCGGCCCCCGACGACGGCACCGGCACCCGCGTCCCCCGCGACGACCAGGCGTACGACTCGGCGGACAGCGCGTTCGACCTCTCCGAGGAGTTCATGGTGCTCCTCTCCGAGATCGACCCGTACCAGCACCAGGCCGCGGAGCAGCGCAAGCCCTTCAACCTCAACACCTACAAGCCGCGCTACTGGCTCATCAACGGCCGGGGCTACCCGGACAGCATCGCCGACAACGGGGCGTCGTGGCTGCCCAACCAGCCGTACGGCTCACTGGCGACCGTCCACCCGACCCACCCCGGCGAGACCCCCGCGCTCGCGCGCTACCTCAGCGTCGGCAGCGAGGACTACCCGTTCCACCCGCACGGCAACAACGGGCTCGTCATCGCCCGGGACGGGCGGGAGCTGAAGAACGGGACCGCCGACATGTCGATGGAGAAGTTCGCGATCAACATCGGCCCCGGCCAGACCTGGGACGTGCTCTTCCGCTGGTACGACGCGGAGAACTACGGCACCGACACCGCCGCGGGCCAGCAGCCGGTCACCGTGACCGTCCCGAGCCTGGCCAACCAGGTGGTCGGCACCTTCTACAGCGGGAGCCCGTACCTCGGGACCAAGGAGGTCCTGCCGCCGGGAGTCCAGACCCTCAACCAGTGCGGCGAGTACTACATCATCTCGCACAACCACGCGCTGTACCAGATCACGTCGTGGGGAGTCACGATGACCGGTCCCATCACGTACATGCGGATCGAACCGCCCGCCCCGAACACCTGCACGAGCTGAGAGGCGGTGACGACGATGACCCTTCGTACGCACCTGCGCCGCGCCACCCTTGCCCTCGCCGGTGGGGGAGGCCTGGTCGCCCTCGGCCTGCTCCTCGGGCCGGTCGGGTCCGCGAGCGCGGCCCCGGTGGGGATCGACCTCTACGCGGAGAACGGGACCACCGACCTGCCCGGCAGCGGTGGCACCGGCCTGCCCGTCCTCGGCTACTGCACGACGGACCCGTGCGTCGTCACCGCTCCCGGGGGACCCGTCATCAGGGTCGCCGTGGGGTCGGACGTGACGATCACGCTGCACAACGGGCTCGCCGACGAGTCGACCTCGCTCTACGTCGGCGGCCAGGCCATGGTCCCGGACACCACGGCGGTCGCCGCGGGTGGCACCCGCGCCTACACCTTCACCGCGACGCGCCCCGGCACCTACCTCTACGAGGCCGGGATCACCGCGGGTAGCCAGCACCAGGTGGCCCGGGGGCTGTACGGCGCCCTCGTCGTCGAGCCCGAGACCGCGGGCCAGGCGTACGACGGCTCGACGGCCTTCGACAGCGAGTCGCTCCTCGTCCTCTCCGAGGTCGACCCGAAGCTCAACACCTCGGCCACCCCGGCCACGTTCGACATGCGGGCCTTCGCGCCGAAGTGGACCCTCGTCAACGGCAAGCCCGGGCCGGGTACGGCGCCGGTCACCGTCGGCTCCGGCACGTCGGTGCTGCTCCGGTACGTCAACGCCGGGACGATGTACCACTCGATGGCGGTCCTCGGCGCCGACCAGCGGATCGTCGCCTACGACGGCAGCCAGCTGGTCAACGGCACGACCGACATCTCGCGCCGGTACGTGGCCGAGACCTTCGGACCGGGGCAGACGGCCGACGCGATCGTCACCGTGCCCACGACCGCCGCCGAGCGGCGGCTCGCGGTCTACGACGCCGGCCTGACGCTGCACAACACCAACGCGCCCGGCACCGCCGGGATGCTCGCGCTCCTCAAGGTCACCGGGACCGGCACCGGCACCGACGTCACCGGCCCGGCCACCAAGGGTGTGGCCTGGGCGAACGACGCGCTGGCGGCCACGGTCGACGCGTCCGCGCTCCCCGGGGCGAGCGTCGGCGGCGCCGAGTACTTCGTCGACGCGGTCGGTGCCGGCGGCACCGGCACCGCGCTCGTCGCGAAGGACGGCACGTTCGACGGCACCACCGAGGCGGTCGCGCCGTCGGCCACCGACGCCGATGCGCTGCGCAGCCTGCTGGCGACCGGACAGCACGTCGTCTACGTCCACGGCCTCAGCGGCGGCGCGTGGGGCCCGTTCAGCTCGGTCCTGGTCACCGGGTCCGACGCCGTCGGGCCGACGACCTCGGGCGTGACGGTCGCCCCCGACCACACGAACGGGTCGGCCGCCCTGGCGCTCACCGCCACCGGGGACGACTCGGCCTCGGGCAACTCCGTGATCACGGCCTTCGACTGGGCGATCGACGGCGGGTCGGCCACGACCGCCGACATCGCCGACGGCACCCCCGTCACCGGCCTGGAGACCACGATCCCGACCTCCGCCCTCACCGGCCTGACCGAGGGCCCGCACACCGTGGCGGTCCGCAGCCGGGACGCCGGGGGGAACTGGAGCGCGACGGCGGCGACGGCAGGCTTCGTCGTCGACCGTACCGCCCCGGTCGTGACGATCCCGCCGGATGCGGTCACCCCCAACCCGAACAACGGGAACCTGCCGGTCAACGGGACCAACGCTGCGGTCCGGGTGTCGGCGACCATCGACGACACCGTGAGCGGCATCGTCAAGGCCCGGGCCACCCTCGACACCGGTACCACGGTGATCCCGATGGAGGCCTCGGACGGCGCGTTCAACGAGCCGAGCGAGGAGGTCTACCTCGACATCCCACTGGCGACGGTGAAGCAGCTGAGCGAGGGCGACCACCAGATCCACATCAGCGGCCTGGACGCCGCGGGGAACTGGAGCGAGGTCCGGGACGCCACGTTGACGGTGGACAGGACCGGTCCGGTCGTCTCCGGGCTCTCCCTGTCGCCCAACCCGACCAACGGGGCCACGGAGGTCTCGCTCACCGGGACGGCCACCGACCCCGCAGGGGTCGGCCGGGTCGAGTGGTTCATCGGTGCCGACCCGGGGACGGGCCAGGCGAGCGCGGCGACCGTCCACCCCGACGGCACCTTCTCGGCGACGATCACCGTGACCAGCGCCATGGACCTCGGTGACTACACGGTCGTCGTCCGGGCGCTCGACACCATCGGCAACCGGTCGGCCGCGAACGCGACCACGGTGCTGCACCTGACGCCGCTGCTGTGGTTCTCGACCTCCGGCAACGACAACCCGCCCGGGGTGGGTGGCTCGGCCGACGACGCCGACGTCTACCACTACACCGGGGCCAGGTTCGGCCGCACCGTCGACGCCGGCAACAGCCCGTACGGCCTCCCGAGCGGCGGCAGGCCGGGCAACGTCAACGTCGACGGGTTCAGCCGGGTCGACGCGGACCACTTCTACGTCTCGTTCAACGGCTCGGCGACGGTCGCCGGGATCCAGGTCCAGGTCCAGGACGAGGACGTCCTGTACTGGAACGCGGGCCACTGGGAGCTGTGGTTCGACGGCAGCGCGCACGGCCTCGGCGGTGGGAACAACAACACCGGGTTCGACCTCGACGCCATCAGCGTCGTCGGGACGACCCTGTACTTCTCCACCGACAACAACGCCAACCCGATGTCGCCGGGGTCGACCACCGGTGACGACGCCGACATCTACAGCTGGAACGGCGCGACCTACGCGCGGGTCGTCGACGCGACGGCCGTCGCGGGGTTCTCCACGAGCGCCGGCGGGACGGCGAACGTCGACGGGTTCGTGTGGCGCTCGGCCACCGACTGGTTGATGTCGTTCAGCGCCGACACCTCGATCACCGGGCTCGGGGCCGTCCAGGACGAGGACGTCATCCGCCTCACCGGGTCGACCTGGTCGACCTACTTCGACGGGACCCCCTACCTGACCAGCAACAGCCAGGACGTCGACGCCTTCGACATCCCGTGACCGACCCGGGTGCCGGCCCGCCCCAGCAACGGGCCGGCACCCGCCTCACCCAGGAGAGCCCGAGATGACCGCCACCCTCTCGAAGCCCACACCCCCGCCCGTCGTCCCCCCGCGCCCGCGGCGTCGGCGCGCGATCCTCCTCGTCCTCGTCGCGGCCCTGGCCGCCGGCCTGGCGCTCGGGGTGCGTACCGTCGTCGCGAGCGCCGACGACGTCCGCTCGGGGACGACCGCCGTCTCGGTGCAGGAGTTCGCGGCGCACACCGGCGTGCGGGTCACCCTCCTCGGGGTCACCGCGCAGGGCGGGATGATCGAGTTCCGCTACCAGGTCGTCGACCCGGACAGGGCGAGCCTCCTGCTGCATGACGAGTCGATGCGGCCGATCCTCGTCGCCGAGGACTCCGGCCAGACGCTCGCGATGGTGTCCCGGCCGCACAACCACAAGGCCGACCTCAAGGTGGGCGGCACCTACTTCTTCCTCATGGCCAACACGCGCAACGCGATCCGCGACGGGACCCCGGTCACGGTCATCGTCGGCGACGTCCGCCTCGAGCACGTGGTGGCTCGCTCATGACACTGCTGCGGCGACCGCGGAGCACCGACCACACCGGGTGGCGGATGGTCAGGGCAGCCCTCTGGGCGGCCGCGGTCGCCGCAGCAGCCCTCGTGCTCGGGGCGCTGCCCGCCTCGGCTCACGCCAACCTCGAGCGGTCGGACCCGCCGAACGGGGGGATGATCGCGGCGGGCCGGACGACGATGACGCTCTGGTACGGCGAGCCGGTCACCTCGGCCGGGTCCTCCTTCAGCCTGCAACGCACCGACGGCGCGGCCCCCCCGGTACCGACCACGGCGACGCTCGACGAGGGGGGAACCGTGGTCCACCTCACCCTCCCCGCGCTGGAGAACGGCACCTACACCCTGACCTGGGCGGTGACCGCGGCGGACGGCCACCCGACCCGGGGCACCGTGCTCTTCGGGGCGGGCTTCCGGCCGGACGGGGTGGCCTCGGCGGACACCTCGGCCCCCGACCCCTACGCGGTCCTCCTGCGGCTCCTCGACCTCGGCGGCAGCCTGGTCGCGCTCGGCTCGCTCGTCGTCGCCGGCAGGGTGGTCTCGGCCCTCGGCCCCCCGGCCCCCCGGCTGCGCCGCCGGGTGCTCACGGCGGGCGGGCTGGGTGCCGCGCTGGCGCTCGCCGGTGCCCTGACGACACCGGTGCTCACGGCGTGGACGCAGCTCGGCGGAGAGGCCGACGGCGTCGGCTCGCTGTTCTCGGCGGTCCGCGACGTCGTCCTCACGAGCACGTGGGGGCTGCTGTGGGTGGCTCGGGTGGCCCTCCTCCTCGTGGCCTACGTCTGTCTCTGGCGCGCGCGGGGGGAGGCATCCTGGGCCCTCGCGCGTGCCGGGCGACCGGCGGACCGCTGGCGCCGGTCGGGCGTCGCCGCCGCCGTCCCGCTCGCGCTCGCCGTGTCGGTGGACGCGTGGTCCGGGCACGCGTCGACCCTGCCCGCCCGGTCGGCACTCACCGCGGCCGCGGCCGCCGCGCACGTCGTCGCGGCATCGGTGTGGGCCGGCGGGCTGGTCGTGCTCGTCGTCGCCGTCGTCCCGGTCATGCGCCTGGAGGCGCCGGTCCGCCGCGCCGTCTCGCCGGCCGTCTGGCGGGCGTTCAGCCCGGTCGCCGCGGTGTCGGTGGGCGTGCTCGTCGCCACCGGGCTCTACGAGGCGGCCCGGCACGTCGGGACGGCGGCCTCCGTGACCGACGGGCTGTACGGATGGGGCGTGCTCGCCAAGCTCGGCCTGCTCGGCATCGCCCTGGCCCTGGCCGGCTACAACACGCTCGTCGTCAACGACGGCGTCGCCGCGAGGGTCGGTGGCCTCGTCGGCCTGGGCTCGACCTGGCGTCCGAGCTCCCGCCCGCTGGCCGTGACGGTCAGCATCGAGGCGGCGGTCCTGGTCCTCGCCACCGGGGTCGCCGCGGTCATGACCTCGACACCGACGGCCCGCGAGGTGGCCGCAGCATCCGAGGTCACGGTGCCGCACAGCGACTCCGTCGACGGCCTCTTCGTCACCGCCGAGGCCGTGCCCACGGGCTCGCGCCTGCGCGTCGTGGTCCGCACGGAGGCGGTGCTCCGGCCGATGCCGTGGCCCGTCACGGGCGTCGACGTCTCCGTGGCCGACGGCACGCTCCTCACGCCGGTGGCCCCGGACGAGGCGACGTCGCTCGAGGCCGTGGAGGACGGGCACTACGAGGCGTCGGTGCCCGACCCCGGCCTCGACGCGTGGACGGCGCAGGTCACCGTGCACCGGGATGGGCGGCCGGACGAGGTGCTGCTCATCCCCGGCTCGTCCGCGGTGACCCGGCCGGTGACCCCGCTGGAGGCCGGAGCCGGTGCGCTGGCCCTGCTGCTCCTCGCCGGCACGACCGCGGCCGTGGCCGTCGCTCGTCGCCGGGCCGGCGGCGGCCGAGACCCCGATCCGCCGTACCCCGCGCACCCCGACGCCGTCCCCGTTCTCGAGGAAGCGAGCACCCGATGAGGCACTCCCGCACCCGAACCTCCCTGGTGGCCGTCGCCGCACTCACCGCGACGCTCGCCGGCCCGGTCCCCCTCGCTCTCGGCCGCAGCGCGATCGACGGACGGCCGGCGGCCCTGGCCCCCGGGCTGTCGACCCAGCTCGGCCGCCTGCCCGCGGACGCCACGGCGACCGTCGTCGTCCGGCTCCGCGACGCCCTCGACCTGCCCGCTGCGTCGGGCACCGACCGGGCGACCCGCCGGGCCGCCGTCGTCCGGGGGCTGCGGGAGCAGGCCCGCGGCTCGCAGCGCTCGATCCTGGCCCGGCTGGACGCGCTCGCCCGGACCGGGGCCGTGACCCGGCGCATACCCCTGTGGGTGACCAACGCGGTGTCCGTCACGGCCACCGGCGACGTGGTCCGCGAGCTCGCGGCGCGCAGCGACGTCGCCGCCGTCGAGCCCGACGCCATCGAGGTGACGCTCGCGGCGACGTCCCCGGAGGCCAACATCGCACTCACCGGCGCGCCCACGCTGTGGGACGCCGGGGAGACGGGGGACGGGGCCGTCGTCGGCCTCCTCGACACCGGGGTCGACCCCGCCGCCGCGGACCTCGCGGCGCGCTGGCGCGGTGGCACCGACAGCTGGTACGACCCGTACGGGCAGCACCCGGACGGACCCGTCGACCTCGACGGACACGGTACCGGGACCGCCGGGATCGTCGTCGGCGGCACCTCCGGGTCCGGGTACGGGATGGCGCCGGGGGCTCGATGGATCGCCGCGAGGGTCTTCGACGACCGTGGCCGGGCCAGCGCCACGGCGATGCACCAGGCCTTCCAGTGGATGCTGGACCCGGACGGGGACGCCACGACCGACGACGCGCCCGACGTGGTCAACGCCTCCTGGGCCCTCGGTTCCGGCCCGTCCTGCGACCTGAGCTTCCAGCCCGACCTGCGGGCGCTGCGCGCCGCGTCGATCATCCCGGTGGTCGCCGCCGGCAACTTCGGGCCGGGCAGCGCCACGAGCGCGAGCCCCGGCAACTACCCGGAGGCGCTCTCGGTCGGCGCGGTCGACTCCGCGGACGCCGGGTGGGCCTGGTCGAGCGAGGGCCCGTCGACCTGCGGGGGCCGCACCCGGGTGTTCCCCGACCTCGTGGCGCCCGGTGTCTCGGTGCTCACCGCTGACCGCTACGCCGGCTACCAGTACCTCAGCGGCACCTCCGTCGCGGCACCGCACGTCGCGGGCGCCCTCGCCCTGCTCCTCGGCGGCAACCCGGCGAGGCCCGCGGAGACCGTGGAGGCCGCGCTCGTCGGCGGCGCCGTGGACCTCGGGCCGGCCGGCCCGGACGACCTCTTCGGCAACGGCCGGATCGACGTCGTCGCCGCCCAGGCGACACTCGCCGCGCAGCCGCCGCCGCCCGCCGCCGCCGACTTCTCGGTGTCGGCGGGCGCGTCCTCGCTGTCGGTCAGGCGCGGGAGGAGCGGTAGCGTCACGGTGGTCGTGACGGTCCTGTCCGGGACACCGGGCGCGGTGGCCCTCTCGGTCGCCGGTGCACCGACGGGGGTCTCCACCTCGTGGGCGGGCAGTCCGGTCACGGCTCCCGGCAGCGCGACGCTGCGGCTGGACGTCGGGAAGAGGACAGCCCGGGGCAGCTACCGGCTGGACCTCACCGGCACCTCCGGCTCGGCGACCCGTTCGACCGCGCTCACCCTCGTCGTGTCCTGAGCCCCGGGGCCGGGGCCGGTGGCGCCGAGGACGATGGCCAGCCGGGCGCCCCCTTCCCGGGCCCGGGACGCGACGAGCCGACCTCCGGCGCTCAGCGCGGTGGAGGCGACGAGCCGGAGGCCGAAGCCGGTCTGCGAGTAGGTGTCCCGAAGGCGCTCGTGGGCGCTCGCGTCGCCCTCCTCGCCGCTGTCGGTCACGGCGTCCAACCCGCGCTCGTGGGAGGTGTTGACGTGCTCGACCAGCTCGGCGGAGAGCCCGGGGCCCCCGTCGGCCACGCCCACCTCCCGGTGCCCGGCGACCTCGACCGCGAACAGCCGGATGCGGTCCCCCCTCGAGGTGTAGCGCACGGCGTTCTCCACCAGGGTGTCCAGGGCCGCGCGCAGCCGTTCGCCGTTGACCGGTACCGTCGCCACCTCGCACTCGACGCTGATGTCCCGCTCGGCGACCATCGACCACCGGCGGCGCACGTCGTCGAGGACGGCGGCGACGTCGGTCGGCCGGTCCGGGGCGCCGAGGTCGAGGGCGACGGCGCGCACGAGCCGGTCGGTGACCCGGGACACCTGGTCGAGCTCGTCCCGGACCGTGACGAGGTCCTCGCGACGGTCCTCGTCCCACTCGCTCGCGAGCAGGTGGTCCACGTACCCCCGGGCGATGGTCAGGGGGGTCCGCAGCTCGTGCGACGTCATCCGGCTGAGCCGCTCTCGCGCCGCCGCACGCCGGCGGTTCTCCTCGGCCAGCTCGTTCGCCCGGAGGATGGCGGTCTCCCGGCGTCGCACGTGGTAGATGACGACCACGGCCAGCGCGGCGGGGACGACGACCTCGACGAGCTCGCTCGAGGGGAGGTCGCCGTCCGCGGCGCGCGGGTACATGACGAGCGCCGCGAAGGCGACGAAGCCGAGCATCGTCGCGACGGTGGGGGCCACCGGCCACACGCCGAAGCCGTAGAGCAGGGCGAAGGACAGCACGACGCTCTCGACCGCGAAGATCTCCCAGCTCGGCAGCAACAGCAGGGAGACCGACGCCGCACCCACGACGAGCAGCCACAGCGCGAAGAGCGCCGCGGCCGCCCGGCGCGGCTCAGGCCGCCGCGACGTAGTACCCGACACCACGGACCGTCTCGATGATGGCCGGCGCCCCGAGCTTGGTCCGCAGCCGGCCGACGCAGACCTCCAGGACGTTGCTGCCGGGGTCGAAGTCGTAGCCCCAGATGTCGTGGAGCAGCTCCTCGCGGGTGCAGACGTCACCGCGGCGCCGGAGCAGGTGGGCCAGCACCGCCGTCTCGCGCTCGCTGAGCGCTGTGCAGCCGTCCGCGGTGGTGAGCATCCTCCGGTGGACGTCCAGCCGGAGCCCGCAGCACTCGAGGAAGCGCCCGTCGTCGGGTGCGGTGCTGCGGGTGCCGAGGTGGCGGTTGACCCGGGCGACGACCTCGGCGACGACGAACGGCTTGGTGACGAAGTCGACCGCGCCCCCGTTGATCGCCTGAACGCGGGTGCCGACGTCGCCGACCCCGGAGAGGATGACGACCGGCGGGGAGTCCGGCCGCTCGCTGACGTGCCGCAGCACGGACAGCCCGTCCATGCCCGGCATGACGAGGTCGAGGAGGACGAGGTCGACGGCGTGGCCGTCGACGTACTCGCACGCCGAGAGCCCGTCGGCGACCGGGATCGGTCGGTGCCCGGCGGAGGAGAGGTTGCGCGCGAGCAGCGTGCGCAGCCTCACCTCGTCGTCCACGATGAGGATGTCACCCATGGTCCCCGCCCCCCTCGATGACGCGATCCTGACGCGAGGCTGACGACACGCTGAGCCCGCCGTGAGGTTTTCCTGAGATTCCGGCCGCAGGTCTGGCGGACCGTCTCGCGACGCGGCAGCCTGAAGGACAGACGTCGAGCCGGTCGGCGCAGGGCCCCGGCCGGTGTGACGAGGCGAGTGCCTCGGTTCGGCCGCGCTGGGCGCGACCGGGCGTGGGACGTCCGGACCCCGGTCCGGGCGCGGCCACGGCGACCACCCCTGCAGCGGGCAGGTCCCAGCGCCCATGCGGTCGCCGTGGCTGTCCCACGGCGAGACGGGCGGGGTCCACCCCGCTGCACAGGAGCCCTGCTCTCCTGTCCATTGCTACAGGGTGCCGGTTCGCGGCCCCGCGCGCCATGGCCCGTTCGGACCATCTATGGCCTCCCACCTGCGGCGACGCCGGTGCAGTGCGCCACCGGCTCCGGGCTGGGGGCCGGGCCACGGGCCGGCTGCGGGGTCCCGGCCCGTGTGACCCACGAGACGGCGCCGCACGGTCCCCCCGGAGGAGACTGGGGCCATGGCCGACGACGTGAGCGGGCCGAGCCCGGTGGTCGGGGGACTCCTGGGCGCCGGAGCGGACGGCCTCGACCGCATCGTCGTCGCCGGGGTGGACGGCTCCGCGGCCGACGCGTCGGTCGTCGGCTGGGCCGCCGACGAGGCCGCGCGGACCGGCGCGACCCTGCACGTCCTCACCTCGGTCGAGCCGGGCTACCAGCTGACGCCGTGGGATGCCGTCCTCGGCGAGCTCCCCTCGCTCGGGGACGAGCTGCGCGCGGCCGGGCGCTCGGTGGTCAAGGCCGCGGCCCGGGTCGCCCGGGCCCGCCACCCGGAGCTCGCGGTCGAGGAGGTCCTCGCCTGGGGGCCGCCGGCCGCCGCCCTCGTCGACAGGTCGGTCGATGCCGCATGGATCGTCGTCGGCGGCCCGGCTCGCAGCGGGTTGGAGCGCGCACTGCTCGGCTCCGTGGCCCTGGCCACGGTCGCCCACGCGCGCTGTCCGGTCGCGGTGGTGCCCGCCGGCCTCGACGCCGGTCCACCCCGCCGCGTCGTCGTCGGCGTCGACGGCAGCGAGTCCAGCGGGTGGGCCGTCGAGCTCGCGCTGGCCACGGCCGAACCGGTCGGCGGCACGGTGACCTGCGTCGCGGGCTGGAGCGTCGAGGTCGTCGACGGGGTCGTCGTCACCGAGCCCGGAACCGAGCACTGGGACGAGGTGGAGGGGCGCTACGCCCGGCTCGTCCACGCCGTCGCCGACCCGCTCGCCGCTCAGCGCCGCGGGGTCGGCCGGGTCGACGTCGCCGTGCGACCGGGCGGTGCCGTGCGCGCCGTCCTCGGCGTGGCGGCCGAGGTCGACGCCGACCTCGTCGTGGTCGGCAGCCGCGGGCGCGGCGGGTTCGCCGGGCTGCTCCTCGGGTCGGTCAGCCGGCGGGTCGTCGAGCGGGCAGCGACCGTGGTCGCCGTCGCGCACCGGACCCGGCCGCCCGCGCAGGGCGACCGATGACGAGGGGCGCCCCCCGGGTGCCCGGAGGAGGTTGGCGACGATGAACGACACATCCCGGGCCGGCAGGGCCGGCGACGTCGTCGCGGCGGTCGACGGTTCGGTGCACGACGCCGCCGTGCTGGCCTGGGCCGGAGGGGAGGCCGAGCGCCACGGGTCGATGCTGCGGATCGTCACCGTCGTCGACGCCGGGCTCCAGCTGACCCCCTACGAGTCGCTCGTCGCGGGCTCGCCGGGCCTGGCCGAGCAGGTGGACGCGGACTCGCGCACCCACGTGAGCGAGCAGGCGGACCTCGTCCGCGCCGCCCACCCGGGCCTCGCGGTGAGCACCGAGGTCCCGTGGGGGTCGCCCTCCGCCGGGCTCGTCGCGGCCACCGAGGGGGCCCGGCTGCTCGTCATGGGCGGTCCCGGCCACGGCATCGGCTCGGTCGTCGTGCCGGTGACCGCGCACGCCCACTGCCCGGTGCTCGTCGTCCCCGAGGGCTTCCCCGCCGACCGGCCGCGCCGGGTCGTCGTGGCCCTCGACGGCAGCGAGCAGAGCCTGCGCGCGCTCGAGGTCGCGCTCGGGGTCGTCGACCCCGAGGGTGGCGCCGTGACCTGCGTGGCCGCGTGGCGGACCGAGATCGAGGGCGGGATGCTCGTCACCTGGCCGCTCGCCGACCCGATGCCGGCCGTCGACGAACGGTTCGAGGCGGTCATCGACCACGCGGTCGACCGCGCCGGCCCGGCCCACCCGGGGATCCGGATCGACCGGGTCGTGCGGCACGGGTACGCCGCCACGGTGGTGCTCGATGTGGCCCGGGAGCGGGAGGCGGACCTCGTCGCCGTCGGGAACCGGGGCCACGGCGGCTTCACCGGGCTGCTGCTCGGCAGCGTCAGCCGGCGGGTCGTGGCCAAGGCCGACCGCCCGGTCCTCGTCGTCCACTGACCTCGTCCACGGCCCGGCGCCGGCGGGCTCAGGGCCCGGCGCCGCCGAACGGCCAGCCGCTCACCATCCCGGGCTCGCGCCCCGGCTCGACGTAGTACTCCACGCCGAAGACGGCGGCGAACACCTCGGGGGGCATGGCGAGCATCATCCCGACGTCGCTCGTCTGGCTCGCGTGGCACTGCAGGGCGGCCCGCTTGACCGCCACCCGGTCGCGGACGTCGACCTCCCAGTGGATCTCGGCCTGCGGGGTCCCCATCGGGATGCCGTCGGCGGGCATCGTGTCGGGGTCGACGGCGTCCTGCCCCGCCTCCGCCGCCGCCCGCCGCAGCTCGCGCAGGGCGTCGCGGTTCATCGTGACCTCGAGGAGGCGCGGGCGCCGGGCCGCGAGCTCGCCCGCACGGTGCAGGACGCGGTGCACCTGGACGTGGTCGGGGTGACCGTAGCCGCCGTGCCAGTCGTAGCCCACGGCGACGTCGGCGTCCTCCTCGTCGAGCACGGCGGCGAACCGGGCCGCCGCCTCGTCGACGTCGACGGCGGCGAACGCGCCCTCGGCGGCATTCTGCTCCCAGCCGGCCATGCCCGAGTCGGTGTAGCCGAGGCGGACGAGGCGGTGGATGCCGATGACGGCGGCCGCGGCGTCGGCCTCCCTCCGCCGCCGGTCCACCACGGTCTCTCCGGGGGCGAGGTCCTCGGCCGCGGTGCCGTGGTCGCCGTTCGTGGCCACGACGAGCACGACCCGGTGCCCCTCGTCGACGGCGCGGGCCATCGACCCGGAGGTCTGGGAGGCCTCGTCGTCGGGATGGGCGTGGAGGAAGACGATCGTCGACATCGGGCCATCATCGCCCCCGAGGGGTCCCCCGGTGGCCACCCGCCCCGGGCCCGGAACCCCGCTGCGTCACCAAAGCCCCCATCGGCCTCCTGCGTCCCTATCCTTTCCCGCGACCCGCCGACCCGACGGGTCGCGGAGGGAACAAGGAGGTTCCTGATGAGCAGTCACGACCGGGCCGACGACGTCGGCCCGTCCCGCCCCGACCCGACCACCGACGAGGTCGACCACGACACCGTCCCACCAGCCCGTACCGGCCTGCTCGTCCTCGCCGGCGTGCTGCTGCTCATCCCGATCGTCGCCCTGATGTGGGTGAGCAGCTACAGCCGGGAGGAGCCCAAGCTCGGGGCGTTCCCGTTCTTCGTCTGGTACCAGTTCCTCTGGGTCTTCCTCTGCTCGGGGATGACCTACGCCGCGTACCGGATCGTGCTCGTCGCCCGCCCGCACCGGCCGATGACCGGGTCCACCGACCCCGGCCCCGGCCGCGGGCCCGGCGGGGAGGCGCCCACCGGCCGCCCCGGCACCGGCGAGGGGTTGCGGTCATGAGCGGGGTCGACGGCGTCGCGCTGGCCGTCCTCGTCCTGCTCTTCCTCCTCGTCACCGTGATGGGCTTCTGGGCCAGCCGGTGGCGCCAGGCGACGAGCATGGAGTCCCTCGACGAGTGGGGCCTGGGTGGACGCTCGTTCGGCACGTGGATCACGTGGTTCCTGCTCGGCGGCGACCTCTACACCGCCTACACCTTCGTCGCGGTCCCGGCCGCGATGTTCGCGCTCGGTGCGGTGTCCGGCTTCTTCGCCGTGCCCTACACGATCGTGCTCTACCCGATCATCTTCGTGTTCATGGGACGGCTCTGGTCGGTCAGTCACCGGCAGGGGTACGTCACGACGGCGGACTTCGTCCGGGGCCGGTTCGGCTCGCGCGGGCTCTCGCTCGCCGTGGCGGTCACCGGGTTCCTCGCGACGATGCCGTACATCGCGCTCCAGCTCGTCGGCATCCAGGCGGTCCTCGAGGTGGTCGGTCTCGGCGGCGGCTCGAGCTGGCTGGCCAAGGACCTGCCCCTGTTCATCGCCTTCGCGCTGCTCGCCGCCTACACCTACTCCAGCGGCCTGCGCGCCCCGGCGGTCATCGCGTTCGTCAAGGACGCGCTCATCTACCTCGTCATCATCATCGCGATCATCTACCTGCCGGCCAAGGTGGGTGGCTGGGACGCCGTGTTCCACGCGGCCCAGACCAAGATGGCGGCGCCGAGCGCTGCCGACGGCAAGCCGACCGGCTCCTACGTCCCGGGCGCCCAGGCCCAGTGGGCCTACGCGACGCTCGCCCTCGGCTCGGCCCTGGCCCTGTTCATGTACCCGCACTCGGTGACGGCCAGCCTCTCGGCAAAGTCCCGGAACACGGTGCGGCGCAACGCGGCCATCCTGCCCGCCTACAGCTTCGTGCTCGGCCTGCTCGCCCTCCTGGGGTGGGTGGCCATCGCGGCCGGCACGAAGCCGATCGGGCTCGACGGCAAGCCGAACGCCCAGCTCGTCGTCCCGCAGCTGTTCGAGGACTCCTTCCCCTCCTGGTTCGCCGGGGTCGCGTTCGCGGCCATCGCCATCGGGGCCCTGGTCCCCGCGGCGATCATGTCGATCGCGGCGGCGAACACGTTCACCCGCAACATCTACCGGGAGTGGCTCAAGCCGGACGCCACCGCGTCCCAGGAGGCGCGGGTCTCGAAGGCCACCTCGCTCGTCGTCAAGGCGTTCGCGCTCGTCTTCGTCCTCGTCCTCGACAAGCAGAACGCGATCAACTTCCAGCTCCTCGGCGGCATCTGGATCCTGCAGACCTTCCCCGCCGTGGTGCTCGGCCTGTACACCCGCTGGATGCACCGCTGGGCACTGCTCGCCGGGTGGGCCGTGGGGATGGTGTACGGCACGTGGGAGGCGTGGAACGTCTCGAACCCGCGGTCGGGGGCGGCGCACTTCGGTGGGTCGCTCGCGAACATCCCGGTGATCGGCCAGCTGGGGTACATCGCGCTCACGGCGTTCGTCCTGAACCTCCTCGTCGCCGTCGTGCTCACCGTCGTGCTGCGCGCGGTGAAGGCGCCGAGCGGGCACGACGAGACGATCCGCGGCGACTACTTCGCCGACGCGGGCGACCCGCGGGTCCGGAAGGTCCTCCAGCCACTGCACCAGGAGGCGCCGAGCCCGTAGCGGCCCTCGCCCACCGGCGCCTGCTCCTGCGCCGGTGCCGGTGGGCGATGCCGGCGCCCTGGCGCCGGTGGGCGTGGCCACGGGTCGGCCGGGGTGTTGGCAGGATGGGCGCATGCCCCACCACCCGCCGCCCCGGCTCGCCGAGCTCGCCGCCGCCCACGGCGTCGCCACCGACTACTGGGACTGGCTCGGCCGGCACGTCGGGGTGTCGGCGGACTCCATCCGGGCGGTGCTCGGCGCGCTGGGGGTCGACGCGAGCACCGACGAGGCGGTCGAGGCCGCGCTCGCCGAGCACGTCGACGGGCCGTGGCGCCGCACCCTCCCCGCCTCGTGCGTGGTCCGTGCCGGGGTGGCGGCGCAGGTGCACGCCCACGTGCCCGCCGGCACCGGCATCCGGGTGGTCGCCGAGCTCGAGGACGGCACCCGGCGCGTCCTGCCGCAGGCCGACCGGTGGGTTCCCGACCGCGTCGTCGACGCGGTCCCGCTCGGCGAGGCGACCTTCGAGGTACCCGCCGACCTGCCCCTCGGCTGGCACCGCCTCGTCGCCGAGGTGGACGCGCCCGCCCTGCGCCCCGCGACGACGACGAGTGTCCTCGTCGTCACCCCGCAGCGGCTCGAGCTCCCCGCGGGCCTGCGCGACGCCCGCGCCGTCGGCCTGACCGCGCAGCTCTACCAGGTGCGGTCGGGAGGGTCCTGGGGGACCGGGGACCTGCGCGACCTCGCCGACCTCGCGACCTGGGCGGCGGCCGCGCACGACGCCGACTTCGTCCTCGTCAACCCGCTGCACGCGGCGGAGCCGGTGCCGCCGATGGAGCCCTCGCCGTACCTGCCGACCACCCGCCGGTTCGTCAACCCGCTCTACCTGCGGGTCGAGGACGTCCCCGAGGCGGCGACGCTGGAGAGCTCGGCGCACCGGCGGCTGCTCCAGCTCGCCGCGCAGGCGCGAGCCCTCAACGGCGAGGACAGGATCGACCGCGACGCCGCGTGGGCCGCCAAGAAGGAGGCGCTGCGCCTGGTGT
Source organism: uncultured Actinomycetota bacterium (assembly GCA_963772645.1). GTDB lineage: Bacteria > Actinomycetota > Actinomycetes > Actinomycetales > Dermatophilaceae > DASSQJ01. The sequence continues at coordinate 170,059 of CAVYYD010000010.1, read as the reverse complement.
TCGACGCCGGCCTCGACACCGCCCGTCGCACGGCCTTCGAGGCCTTCTGTGCGCGCGAGGGCGAGGGGTTGCTGCGCTTCGCCACGTGGTGCGTCCTCGCCGAGCTGCACGGCCTGCCGTTCACCACCTGGCCACCGCAGTACCTGTCCCCGGGGTCCGAGGAGGTGGCCGCGCTGCAGCGCGAGCGCGCCGGCGACGTCGACTTCCACCGGTGGATGCAGTGGCTGCTCGAGGAGCAGCTGGCCTCGGTGCAGCGCGAGGCCCGGGCCGCCGGGATGTCGCTCGGCGTCGTCCACGACCTCGCGGTCGGCGTGCACCCCGTCGGCGCCGACGCGTGGGGGCTCGGCGACGCCCTCGCCGGCGGCGTCACGGTGGGCGCGCCTCCGGACCAGTTCAACCAGCTGGGGCAGAACTGGAGCCAGCCTCCCTGGCGCCCGGACCGGCTCGCCGAGCTCGGCTACGCGCCGTTCCGGGACATGGTGCGGGCCATCCTGCGCGACTCCGGCGGGATCCGGGTCGACCACATCATCGGCCTCTTCCGGCTCTGGTGGATCCCGGTCGGGGGGCTCCCCGCGGACGGGACCTACGTGTACTACGACCACGAGGCGCTGCTCGGCATCCTCGTCCTGGAGGCCCAGCGGGCCGGTGCGGTCGTCGTCGGCGAGGACCTCGGCGTCGTCGCCCCGAACGTGCGCGACTACATGGTCGAGCGTGGGCTGGTCGGCACGAGCATCCTGTGGTTCGAGTGGGAGGAGGGCCGCCCCAAGCCGCCGGAGCACTACCGCGAGCTGTGCCTGGCCTCGGTCACCACCCACGACCTGCCGCCGTCGGCCGGCTACCTCACCCTCGAGCACGTCGCCGTCCGCGAACGGCTCGGGCTGCTGACCCGCCCGGTCGGCGAGGAGCGTGCGGTCGAGGAGGCCGCCATCGGCCGGCTGCGGAGCGTGCTGGCCGAGCGCGGCCTGCTCGGGCCCGGGGAGGACGTCGACACCATGCTCGTCGCCCTGCACCGGTGGCTCGCGCAGACGCCGAGCCGGATGCTGGCGGTCGCGCTCCCCGACCTGGTCGGGGACCGGCGCGCCATCAACCAGCCGGGGACGAGCGACCAGTACCCGAACTGGCGGCTGCCGCTGGCCGGTCCCGACGGCCGGCCGCTCGACCTCGACGACGTGCGCGACGCCGAGCTGGCCGGGGTGCTCTTCGACGCCCTCCGCGGCCGGGGCTGACCGGGGCGGGGTCAGCCGGCTGCGCTCAGCCGGCGCTGACCGGCGCTGACCGGCGTGTTCGCGGCTCAGAGCCCGAGCGCGGAGCGCAGCAGCGACTCGAGCCTCCCGGGCTCCTGCTCCCGCAGGGAGTACCGGGCGCGGACCACCGGCAGGTCGACGTCGACGAGCTTCGCCAGGTCGACCGGGGTGCCGGCGACGACGGCGTCGACCGCGCCGGCCCGGGCCATCGCCCGGATCGTCTCCTCGAGCTCGCGGGTCTGCTCCTCGCCGTAGCCCATCGCCGGGAGCACGCCACGGGCGTTCGGGTACCGCTCGAAGGTGGCCGCGATGCTGCCGACCGCGAACGGCGTGGGGTCGACGAGCTCGGCGGCCCCCGCCTCGCGGGCCCCGACCACGCCCGCGCCGAAGGTCATCGAGCCGTGGGTCAGGGTGGGGCCGTCCTCGACGACGACGACCCGCCGTCCGGCGACGGCATCGCGGTCCTCGAGGGTCACCGGGCTGTCGCAGCGCAGCACCACGGCGCCGGGGTTGACCGCCCGGGCCGAGGCCTCGACCGCCTCGACGTCCTCGGGCAGGGCCGAGTCGCACTTGGCGACGATGACGACGTCGGCCATCCGCAGGTTCGCCTCGCCCGGGTGGTAGCCGACCTCGTCGCCGGGCCGGAGCGGGTCGACGAGGACGAGGTGCAGCTCGGGGGCGTAGAACGGGATGTCGTTGTTGCCGCCGTCCCAGAGCACGACGTCGGCCTCCTGCTCGGCCTCGTGGAGGATGCGGGCGTAGTCGACCCCGGCGTAGACGACGACGCCCGACTCGATGTGCGGCTCGTACTCCTCGCGCTCCTCGATGGTGCAGTGCTGGCTCTCGAGGTCCTCTCGGCTCGCGAAGCGCTGTACCGCCTGCGCGGCGAGGTCCCCGTACGGCATCGGGTGGCGCACCGCGACGACCCGCTGGCCCAGTCCACGGAGGATGTCGGCGACGTACCGGGTGGTCTGGCTCTTCCCGACCCCGGTGCGCACCGCGGTCACCGCGACGACCGGCCGGGCCGACACGAGCGTGCTGCGCCGGGCCCCCGGGAGGAGGAAGTCCGCGCCCGCCGCGATCGCCCGCGAGGCGAGGTGCATCACCGAGGGGTGGGCGAGGTCGGAGTAGGCCAGGACGACCGTGTCGACGCGGTCCTGCGTCACGAGCCGCTCGAGCTCGGTCTCGTCGACGACCGGGATGCCGTCCGGGTACAGCGGGCCGGCGAGCTCGGCCGGGTAGGTCCGCCCCCCGATGTCGGGGATCTGGGTGGCCGTGAAGGCCAGGACCTCGGTGTGCGGGTCCTCGCGGTAGAGGACGTTGAAGTCGTGGAAGTCGCGGCCCGCCGCGCCGAGGATGACGACGCGCTGACGGGTGGGTGCGGTTGCGCTCATGACGTGGCTCCGCGGCTGAGGTCGACCGCGGGGTGCGGGACCCGCCGCTCCGACGCTACTGCGGCCCGGTGCCGGTGTCGCCCGGACGTGATGCGGCCGACGCCGTCGCTGCGGCCGGCGCCGCCGGTGCGGCCGGCGCGGCCGGCGCCGAGGCGGAGCGGACGATGCCGGCGAACCTTTCGGCCAGCGGCTGCCATGCGGCCCGGAGCGCGGCCTCGGCGGCCGTGACCTCGTCGAGGGCCGCCTGCTCGGCCTCGCCGAGGCGACCGCCGGAATCGGCCCTCAGCCAGGCCTCGAACACCGCAGGCGGGGTCTCGGGGTGGAACTGCACGCCCCAGGCAGTCGGGGCGAACCGCAGCGCCTGCGGCGCCCCGGCGGCCAGCCGGGCCAGGACCCTCGCCCCTGGCGGCAGGACGCTGACGACGTCGTCGTTGTAGTGCACGGCGGGCCGTCCGCCGAGCCCTCCGAGCAGCGGGTCGGCGTGACCGGCATCCGTGAGCGCCACCGGCAGGACCCCGAGCGTGCGGCCCGCGGGGTTGCGCTCGACGCGGCCGCCGAGGGCCGCCGCGGCCAGCTGGTGGCCGAGGCAGACCCCGAGGGTGGGCAGTCCGCGCGCCACCGCGTCGCGCACCAACGCCTTGGTCGGGGTGAGCCACGGGTGCTCCGCGTCGTCGTTCGCGCCCATCGCACCGCCGAGGACGACGAGGCCGTCGTGCTCCAGCCGGGCGGGCAGGTCCTCGCCGAGGTCCCCGCGGACGACGTCGAGGTGCAGCCCGGCCCCGACCCACCACTCGCCGAGCCAGGCGGCCGGCGCATCCGGCTCGTGCTGGACGACGAGGAGGCGGGGCGTGCTCACAGCTGGGTGCCGACGACCGAGCCGATGGCATAGGTGACGGCCATCGCGATGAGGCCGCCGGTGACGACCCGCACGGTCGCCTTGCGGGCCGACGCGTCGCCGAGGCGGGCACTGATCCAGCCGGTGACGGCCAGTGCCAGGACGACGGCGACCACGGTGATGGGCACCCGGGCCGAGGCGCCGGGCAGGACGATCGCCAGCAGCGGCAGGATCGCCCCGACGGTGAACGCCACCATCGACGCCCACGCCGCGTGCCACGGGTTCGTGAGGTTCTCCGGGTCGATGCCGAGCTCGACCTCGGCGTGCGCGGCGAGCGCGTCGCGCTCGGTGAGCTGGACGGCGACCCGGTGCGCGAGGTCGGGGGAGAGGCCCTTGGCCTCGTAGAGCTGGGTCAGCTCGGCGAGCTCCTCGTCAGGCATCTCCTCGAGCTCGCGGACCTCCTTGGCGATCAGGGCTCGCTCGCTGTCGCGCTGGGTGCTCACCGAGACGTACTCGCCGACGGCCATGCTCATCGCGCCCGCCGCCAGCCCGGCGAGGCCGGCGGTGAGGATGGTGGCCCGGTCCGTGGTGGCCGCCGCGACACCGATGACCAGCCCCGCCGTGGAGACGACCCCGTCGTTGGCGCCGAGGACGCCGGCGCGCAGCCAGTTGAGGCGGCCGCTGAAGCCCCGGTCGTGAGGCTCGTGCGGGTGGGCCTCGACGTCCGTGGGCTCCTGGCCCTCCGGGGACGCCTCACTCACCGGGAGTCGCTCCCTGGGCGCGGGCCGCCTCGTTGACGCGGTGGGCGAGCTCGATGTCGAGCTGGGTCAGTCCGCCGGCGTCGTGGCTGGTGAGCAGCCACCGCGTGGTGCGCCAGCGGATGTCGATGTCGGGGTGGTGGTTCATCCGCTCGGCCTCGTCGGCCACGGCGGCGACGATCCGGATCGCCGCCGGGAAGTCCGGGGCCTCGATCGTCGCGACGATCGCGTCGCCGTCGCGCCCCCAGCCGGGGAGGTCGGCGAGCTGGCGGGTGACCTCGTCGTCGGTGAGGAGTCTGCTCATGCCATCCATCAAACCATCGCCGGCCCCCCCGCAGGCCACGGGCCTGGGCACCGGAACCTTCGGAGAGGCATCGAGAAGTTCGTGGAGCCTCTCCGAAGGTTCTCGCCCCAGGCGGGAAGGTGGAGGCGGGGAGGGTCAGGGGCCGGGTGGGCCCGGGTGCCCGGCGTGCCGGGCGTCGGCCTCGGCCTCGTCGACGGACTGGGCGCCGAAGAAGTCGGAGTCGTGCGTCGAGAAGTCCTCCTGGGTCGTCGCCGTGGGGGTGACCGCGTGGGGCTGGAGCTCGCCGCTGGCGATCTGCTCGGCCCAGTGGCAGGCCACCCGGTGACCCGCGGGCGCACCGGCCACGTCGAGGACCCGCAGCTGCGGGCGCTCGTCGTCACACCGGGTCTCCTGGCGCCACGGGCACCGGGTGTGGAAGCGGCACCCCGACGGCGGCCGCGAGGGCGAGGGCAGGTCGCCGACGAGGAGGATCTGCTCGCGCTCGTCCTCGACGGCGGGGTCGGGCACCGGCACCGCCGAGAGCAGGGCGCGGGTGTACGGGTGCAGCGGGGTGGCGTAGAGGTCGTCGGCGCCGGCCTCCTCGACGAGCCCGCCGAGGTACATGACCCCGATCCGGTCGCTGATGTGGCGGACGACGGCCAGGTCGTGGGCGACCACGAGGTAGGTCAGCCCGTACTCGTCCTGGAGCTTCTCGAGGAGGTTGATGACCTGGGCCTGCACCGACACGTCGAGCGCGCTCACCGGCTCGTCGGCGACGATCAGCTTGGGCTCCACCGAGAGGGCCCGCGCGATGCCGATCCGCTGCCGCTGGCCGCCGGAGAACTCGTGCGGGTACTTCTTCAGGGCGGCCGCGGGCAGGCCCACGTCGGCCAGCAGCTGGCGGAGCCGGGCCGCGGTCGCCTTCTCGTCGTCGGCGAGGCCGTGCGCGCGCATCCCCTCGACGAGGAGCGACTCGACCGACTGCCGGGGGTCCAGGCTGCTCATCGGGTCCTGGAAGACCATCTGGAAGTCCTTGCGCCGGCGGCGCAGGTCGGACCCCTTGAGCGAGGCGACATCGACCCCGTTGATGGTCACCGACCCGGCGGTCGGCGGCTCGAGCCTGAGGATCGCCTTGCCCAGGGTGGACTTGCCGCAGCCGGACTCGCCGACCAGCCCGTAGGTCTCCCCGCGGCGGATCTGCATGTCGACCCCGTCGACGGCGTAGACGTGGCCCGACGACCTTGTCGAAGATCACCCCCCGCTTGATGGGGAAGTGCACCTTGACGTCGCGGACGTCGACGAGGACGTCGGGGGCTCCGTCGGTGGGGGCCGGTCGCTCGGTGGTGGTCTCGGTCATGGCTGGCTCCCCACCGGGTTGTGGCAGCGCAGAGCCCGGGACCCGGACTCCTCGAACCGCGGGCTCTGCGAGGTGCACGCCTCCACCGGCTGCGAGCAGCGGGGGGCGAAGGCGCAGGCGTGGTCCCACGGCAGGTTGTCGGACGACGGAGCCGGGGATGGGGGTGAGCTCCTCGCCGCGAGGGGCGTCGAGCCGCGGGATGGAGCCGAGCAGGCCGGCGGTGTACGGGTGCCGCGGGCGGGCGAACAGCTCGTGGCGCTTGCCCCGCTCCACGACCCGCCCCGCGTAGAGGACGTTGACCTCGTCACAGAGGCCGGCGACGACCCCGAGGTCGTGGGTGATCATGATGAGCGCGGTGTCGGTGCCCTCGACGAGCTCCTTGAGCAGGGCGAGGATCTGCGCCTGGATCGTGACGTCGAGGGCGGTCGTCGGCTCGTCGGCGATGAGCAGACGGGGCTCGCAGGCCAGGGCCATCGCGATGAGGGCGCGCTGGCGCATCCCGCCGCTCATCTGGTGGGGGTAGTCCTTGAGACGGCGGTCGGGGTCGGGGATGCCGACCCGCTGGAGCAGGTCCCGGGCGACCGGCACGGCGGCCTTGCGCGACATCTTCTTGTGCCGCTCCAGGACCTCGGTGACCTGGCGGCCGACCGGGACGACCGGGTTCAGCGAGGAGAGCGGGTCCTGGAAGATCATCGCGATGTCGCGGCCGCGGCGGTCGCGCAGGTCGGCGTCGGAGAGCCGGAGCAGGTCGGTTCCCTCGAAGAACGCCTGGCCCTCGACCGTGTTCCCGCGGCTGGGGAGCAGCCCCATGATCGCGAGCGAGGTGACCGACTTCCCGCAGCCGGACTCGCCGACGAGGCCGACGGTCTGGCCGGCCCGGACGTCGAAGCTGACGCCGTCGACGGCCGTGAACGGGTCCTCGCCCTGGCGCCGGAAGGTCACCCGCAGGTCGCGCACGACCAGCAGCGGCTCCTCACCGCCGGCGGTGGGGCGGTGGCTGGTGGCGGCGGTCGCGGTCACCTGCCTCACCTCCTGGTCTTCGGGTCGAGAGCCTCGCGCAGCGACTCGCCCATCAGGGTGAAGCCGAGCGCGACGGTGATGATGCAGAGGGCGGGGTACACCGCCAGCGAGGGGTGGTCGTAGATGAAGGTCTGGGCCCGGCCCAGCATCTGGCCCCACTCGGGGATGTTGTCGTCGGGGTTGCCGAGGCCGAGGAAGGCCAGGGCCGCCGCGTCGATGATCGAGGTCGCCAGGACCAGCGTGGCCTGGACGATGACCGGCCCCAGCGAGTTCGGGAGCATGTGCCGGAAGACGACGGCGCGCTGGGTGACCCCGAGTGAGCGGGCCGCCAGCACGTGGTCGCTCGAGCGTTGGGCGAGCATCGACCCGCGCAGCAGCCGGGCGAAGATCGGCACCTGGACCACCGCGATGGCGATGATGACCGTCCACTGGCTCGGCTTGCTCGCCAGCGCCGCGATCGAGAAGGCGAGGAGCAGGGACGGGATCGAGAGCAGGACGTCCACGGTGCGCATCACGACGGCGTCGACCCAGCCGCCGACCGCGCCGGCGAGGGTGCCGAGGACGAGCCCGCCGAACAGGCCGAAGAGCGTGGCGAAGACCCCGACGATCAGGGTCTGCCGGCTGCCGACGAGGAGTCGGGAGAGCAGGTCGCGGCCCTTGTCGTCGCCGCCGAGCGGGAAGCCGGCCTGCGGCCCGGGGATCGGGTTGGTCTGGGCCCGGACCTGGTTGATCAGCGGGTTGTCGGCCGGGTCGTGGGGGGCGATCCACGGCGAGACGAGGGCGAGCACGATGAAGACGACGGTGATCGTCGCGCCGATGAGGAAGACCGGGTCGCGGCGGAGCCGCTGCCACGCGCTGGCGATCAGCGACACGCCGGGCTTCTCGTCGACCCTCCCGGCGTCGAGGACCGCGACGGTGCCGCCGCCACCCGCACCGGCGAGCGCGGGCTGCCGCCCGGCCGTGCGGGCCAGTGCGTCGATGCGGTCCTTCTTGCGGTCCATCGGGTTGCCCGGGCTCATCGGGTCCTCACCCTCGGGTCGATGACGGCGTAGGAGATGTCGACGAGGAGGTTGACGACGACGTAGATCGCGGCGGCCGCGAGGATGAGGATCTGGAGGACCGCGTAGTCGCGTCGCTGGAAGGCGATGGCCAGCGAGTCGCCGAGCCCGCCCCAGGAGAAGACCCGCTCGGTGAGCACCGCCCCGGCGAGCAGTGCGCCGATCTGCAGGCCGATCGTCGTGACCACGGGCAGGAGCGCGTTGCGCATGACGTGCCGGCCGCGGATGGTGCGGGTGGCCAGGCCCTTGGACTCGGCCGTCCGGACGTAGTCCTCGTCGAGCACGTCGAGGACCGAGGCCCGGGTGATCCGGAAGATCACCGCGAAGGGGATCGTCGCGAGCGCGATCGAGGGCAGGACGAGGTGGCGCAGCGCGTCCGCGGAGCAGTCGAACTCGCGGGTGAGGACGCCGTCGAGGACGAAGAACCCGGTGACGCGGGTGCAGTTCAGCCCCGGGTCCTGCCGTCCCGAGACCGGGAAGACCCCGTGCTCGATGGCGAACTGGTACTTGAGGATGAAGGCCAGGAAGAAGACCGGAACGGCGACGCCGATGAGCGAGAGGATGACGAGGCCGGTGTCGGGGGGCGTGTTGCGGCGGCGGGCGGCGAGGTAGCCGAGCGGGATCGCGAGCGCGATCGCGAGCAGCATGGCGAAGAAGCTGAGCTCGATCGTCGCGGGCATCCGGCTGAGGAAGATGCCGAGGGCGTCCCGGCCGGGGAGCACCCCGGTGGAGACGCCGAAGTCGCCGTGCGCGGCCCGGACCAGGAACTTCCAGTACTGGACGGGCAGCGGCTGGTCGAGCCCGAAGGCCTTGGTCAGCGCTGCCCGGGTGTCCGGGGTGGCCCGCTCCCCGAGGATCGCCGAGACGGTCCCGCCGGGCAGCGAGCGCAGCCAGAAGAAGAGGAGCAGCGACAGGACGAAGACGACCCCCAGCATCTGGAGGACGCGCCGGATGATGAATCTCGCCAACTGGGGCTCCTGGGTGCAGGGGGGCGGACGTCGGTGGCCGCCTCGAACCTAGCGTTCCGAGGCGGCCACCGACCCTTTGCCGATCCTTATCGCCGGGGGGAGTGCCCCCCGGTGGTCACTTGCTGACCGTGACGGTGTCGAAGTGCTCGGCGGTCAGCGGGCTGGCGACCATGCCCTGCACCTTGCCGCTGACGACGAGCGCCGGCGGGGAGTGGCTGATCGGGAGCCCGGGCAGGTACTGCTCGGCGATCCGCTTGTTGATGTCCTGGTACAGCTGGTTGCGCTGGGCCTCGTCGACGGTGGCGTCGGCCTTGGTGAGGTCGTCGGCCAGCGTCTTGCCCCACGGCATGACGTTCGTGTGGAAGTCGTTCTCCTTGAGGTTGCCGAAGAACGTGCCGAGGAAGTTGTACGCGGAGTTGAAGTCACCGGTCCAGCCGAGCAGCCACGCGTCGTAGGCGCCGTTGCTCGAGATGTCGTCGAGGTAGCCACCGTTCCACGGCTTGCTGACCGTCTCGACCTTGATGCCGACGGCCTCGAGGTCCTTGGTGAAGGCCTCGTGGATCTTCTGCGGGTCCGGCATGTACGGCCGCGAGACGTCGGTCGGGAAGGCGAACTTCAACGTCATGCCTTCGGCCCCGGCCTCCTTGAGGAGCGACTTGGCCTTCTCCGGGTCGTACGGGTACGGCTGCAGCGAGGTGTTGTAGCCGGCCACCGACTCGGGGATGAACTGGGAGGCGACCGTCGCGCCCTCGGGCAGCTGGGTCTTGACCATCTGGTCGCGGTTCAGCGCGTACATCAGGGCCTGGCGGACCTTGAGGTCCTTCAGCTTCGGGTTCCGGTCCGGGTTCAGGCCCATGTAGAGGATGTTGAACGCGGGGCGGACCTCGACGTTGTTCCCGGCCTGCTTCAGGCCGGCCCAGTCGACCGGGTTGGGCAGGTCGTAGCCGTCGATCGAGCCGGCCTCCAGCTCCTGGCGGCGGGTGCTCTCGTCGGGGATGATCTTGAAGACGATCGTCTTCGTCTTCGGCTGGTCCCCGTAGTACTGGTCGTTGGCCACCAGGGTGACCGTCTTGTTCGCCTCGTCGTACTTGCTCAGCTTGTACGGGCCGACGCCGACCGGGTTCATCGAGTACGACGGGTAGGTGAAGCCGTCACCCTGGGCCTGCACGTTGTTCGCGTCGCCGGCCTTCAGCGCCGTCGGCGACTGCATCGAGAACGAGTCGAGGGACAGCACCGTCGGGAAGCTGGCGGTGGCCCGGGTGATGTTGATGACCGCGGTGCTCGGGTCCTTGGCCTCGCACGACTTGTACAGCGAGTTGGCGGGGTCGTCCTTGAAGCTGCCGAAGAAGTAGGTCCAGTACTCGGCGGCCTGCTGGCCGGCGCCCTTCTGGTCGAACATCCGGTCCATGTTGTAGCAGACGGCGTCGGCGTTGAAGTCGGTGCCGTCGGAGAACTTCACCCCGGTACGGAGCTTGAAGGTCCAGGACAGGCCGTCGTCGGAGGGGGTCCAGCTCTCGGCGAGCAGAGGCTCGATGTCGGCGGTGCCCGGCTTGATGCCGAGCAGGCCCTGGTGGATCTGGCGGGTGACGCGGAACGTCTCGCCGTCGGTGGCGTAGAAGGGGTCGAACAGCTTGGGTGCGCCTGCGGCACCGAAGGTGAAGGTGTCCTTGAGGTTGCTGCTGGAGGACCCTCCCGAGCCCCCGTCGTCGCGCGCGGACTGCGCGCATGCCGTCATGCTCAGGGCCGCGACCGCTGCCAGGACGACCGGCGCCTTGCGCTTGAGTGTCATCTGTGTCCCTCGCTTGGGTGTGCGATGTCTCGAACCGTCCGGGGCGGACGCCCGAGGTGGCCGGGGGAGGACCCGCCGAGGGGGCGCGTCGATCGACCGATAAGCGGGGACCATAACGGCAAATCCGCCTCCCGGACCGCCCCGGCGCCAGTGGTTATCCAACTGAGACCCAACCGGTGGCCGAGATCCTCCGTGACCGGCCGCGGCGGACGCACCGGGGGCGGCGGCGCCCGCGGGCCCGATTCGGACGGCGCCGCGATCCCTGAGAGACTGGTGGGCATGTCTGTCTCCCGTCGCGACGACCTCCGCAACGTCGCCATCGTCGCCCACGTCGACCACGGGAAGACGACCCTCGTCGACAAGATGCTGTGGCAGTCCGGGGCGTTCGGCGAGCACGACCACATCGCGGAGCGGGCGATGGACAGCGGCGACCTCGAGCGCGAGAAGGGCATCACCATCCTCGCGAAGAACACCGCCGTCCGGTACGCCGGGAAGGCCGCGGCCGAGGCCGGGCTGCCCGGCGGGATGACGATCAACATCATCGACACCCCGGGCCACGCCGACTTCGGCGGGGAGGTGGAGCGCGGCCTGTCGATGGTCGACGGTGTCGTCCTCCTCGTCGACGCGAGCGAGGGCCCCCTCCCGCAGACCCGGTTCGTGCTGCGCAAGGCGCTCGCCGCGCGGCTGCCGGTGGTCCTGTGCATCAACAAGGTCGACCGTCCCGACGCCCGGATCGGCGAGGTCGTCGACGAGGTCTACGAGCTGTTCATGGACCTCCTGGAGGACGTCGAGCACCACGAGGACCAGCTCGACTTCCCCGTCGTCTACGCCAGCGCCAAGGCCGGGCGTGCCTCGAGGAACCGCCCCGGCGACGGTGAGCAGCCGGACAGCCCCGACCTCGAGCCGCTGTTCCGGACCATCATCGAGACGATCCCGGCCCCGTCCTACGAGGACGGCGCCCCGCTCCAGGCGCACGTCACCAACCTCGACGCCTCGAACTTCCTCGGGCGGCTGGCGCTGCTGCGGGTGCACAACGGCACGATCCGCAAGGGCCAGCAGGTCGCCTGGTGCCGTCGGGACGGGTCGGTGGAGAAGGTCAAGATCACCGAGCTGCTGATGACCGAGGCCCTCGAGCGCCGCCCGGCCGACGAGGCCGGACCCGGCGACATCATCGCCGTCGCCGGGATCCCGGAGATCACCATCGGCGAGACCCTCGCCGACGCCGACGACCCGCGGCCACTCCCGCTCATCACCGTCGACGAGCCGGCGATCTCGATGACCATCGGCATCAACACCAGCCCGATGGCCGGCCGCGTCAAGGGAGCCAAGGTCACCGCCCGCCTCGTCAAGGACCGCCTCGACCGCGAGCTCGTCGGCAACGTCTCGATGCGCGTGCTGCAGACCGAGCGCCCGGACACCTGGGAGGTCCAGGGCCGCGGCGAGCTCGCGCTGGCGATCCTCGTCGAGCAGATGCGCCGTGAGGGCTACGAGCTCACCGTCGGCAAGCCGGAGGTCGTCACCCGCACCGTCGACGGGAAGGTCCACGAGCCGGTCGAGCGGCTGACCATCGACACCCCGGAGGAGTACCTCGGCGCCATCACCCAGCTGCTCGCCGCCCGCAAGGGCCGGATGGAGCAGATGACCAACCACGGGACCGGCTGGGTCCGGATGGAGTACCTCGTCCCCTCCCGCGGGCTCATCGGCTTCCGCACCCAGTTCCTCACCGACACCCGCGGCACCGGCATCGCCCACCACGTGTTCGAGGGCTACGAGCCGTGGCTGGGCGACATCTCGACCCGGGTCACCGGCTCGCTCGTCGCCGACCGGTCCGGCGCCGCGACGTCCTACGCGATGATGAACCTCCAGGAGCGGGGGTCCCTCTTCGTGCCGCCGACCACCGAGGTCTACGAGGGGATGGTCGTCGGCGAGAACTCCCGCGCCGACGACATGGACGTCAACATCACCAAGGAGAAGAAGCTCACCAACGTGCGGTCCTCGACCGCCGAGGTGCTCGAGCGCCTCGCCCCGCCACGCGTCCTCTCCCTCGAGCAGTCCCTCGAGTTCTGCCGCGAGGACGAGTGCGTCGAGGTCACCCCCGAGGCCGTGCGGATCCGGAAGGTCGAGCTCGACCAGACCCTGCGCGCCCGCGCCGCTGCCCGTGCGAGGAGGACCTGACCCGTGCCGGAGACCCCGGACGCCCCCGCCCCCGACACCACCCGCGCCGGCCGCCGCGCATCGCGGCACCGTGACCGCCCGCTGAGGCTGGTGCTGCTGGCCGGAGCCCTCGTCCTCGCCCTGGTCGCCACCGGTGCCTGGTACCTGACCCGGCCGACGACGGTCGCCTCCCCGGACACGCTGCCGAGCTCGGCGGTCGGCGACCGCGTCGACGCCCGGGGTGGGGTCCTGCACGCGCTCTCCCTCGGCCCGGTCGGGGCGTGGGACCCGCAGCGCATCGCGACCCGCGAGGACATGGCCTTCGCCGGGCGGGTCTTCGCCCGCACCCTGACGGCGTACGCCCCGAGCACCGAGCTGGCCCGGCAGTCCCGGCTGGTCGGCGACCTCGCCACCGACACCGGCACCCCGAGCAAGGACCTCAGGACGTGGGTCTTCACCCTGCGCGACGGCGTCCGCTGGCAGGACGGCACCCCCGTGACCTGCGAGGACGTCGCCTACGGCATCTCCCGGACGTTCGCCACCAAGGACATCACCGGTGGCCCCACCGACGCCCTGGCGGCGCTCGACATCCCGCGCGACCCGGACGGGACGAGCACCTACGCGGGTCCGTACGCCACCGGTGCCGACGCGGCCAAGGGCCAGAAGGCCTTCGACGAGGCGGTCTCCTGTGACGGCCAGCGCATCACCTTCCGGCTCAGCCGGCCGCTCGCCGACTTCGCCGAGATGGTCACCCAGCCCGCGTTCGGCCCGGTGAAGAAGTCCGCCGACCAGGGCAAGGACGGCACCTACGACGTCTTCTCGGCCGGCCCGTACATGCTCCAGGGCACCTGGGAGCCGGGCCGCGGCGGGACCTTCGTGCGCAACCCTGCGCTGGTCGGCGGCGACGCGACCCGGTCCGCAAGGCCTACCCCGACGAGATCCGCTACCAGGAGGGGATGGACACCCAGGCGGTCGCCCAGCAGATCATGGCCGACGGCGAGACCGGCCGGGTGTCGGTCTCCCTCGGCTCGGCCCCGCCCGCCATCCAGCAGCACATCACCGCGGTGCAGAGCCTCGACGAGCGGTCGGTCAACCCGCTCACCGGCCTCGTCGACTACCTCGTCCCGAACACGCGGAGCGCGGTCTTCAAGGACGAGAAGGTCCGGCTCGCCCTCGCCGCCGCGACCAACCGGGAGGCCTACGTCACCGCCATCGGCGGCCCCAGCGCCGCCGAGCCGACCCGCTCCCTGCTGCCGGCGGCCCTCCCCGCCGCCCACGACGAGGACCCCGTGGGTGCCGGCGACCGGGGTGACCCGGCGCAGGCCAAGCGGCTGCTCGCCGACGCCGGTGCCACCGAGCCGGTCGCGTTCACCGTGGCCTACCGCTCGACCCCGACCGCCGACAAGGCGATGGCGGCGCTCGTCGCCGGCTGGCGCGAGGCGGGTTTCGACCCCACGCCCAAGCCGCTCGCCGACAGCTACTTCGCGACGATCAGCGACCCCGAGGCGAGCAAGGGCATCGACCTGTTCTGGTCGAACTGGGCGCCGGCCTGGGCCTCCGCCTCCACCGTGCTGCCGCCGCTCTTCGACAGCTCGATCAACCTGACCGCCGCCGGCCCGGGCCGCGACTACGGGTACTGGAACGACAAGGCGCTCGACGACTGGATGGCGAAGACCGAGGCCACCGCCGACCCCGCCGCGCGGGAGAAGGAGTGGGCCGCGATCGACGCCTCCCTGCTGTCCAAGGGCGCCTACATCGGTCTCGCCGAGCGCCGGGCGCTGTACGTCTGCGGCTCGGACGTCCGCAACCTCTCGGCGAACTCGGTCCTCGGCGGGGTCGTCGAGCTCGCCGACATCGCGGTGGTGCGGTGAGGGGCCTGCTCGACGGTCTCGGGCCCGGCGCCGGGAGCGCCCGGCTGCTCCTGGTCCACGCCCACCCCGACGACGAGACCCTGACCACCGGCGTCGCCACCGCCCACCACGTCGCGCGCGGCGACGACGTCCACGTCCTGACCTGCACGCTCGGCGAGGAGGGTGAGGTCATCCCCGCCGACCTGGCGCACCTCGAGGGCGACGGCGAGGCGCTCGCGGCCCACCGCCGCGGAGAGCTGGCGCGGGCGATGGACGTCCTCGGCGTCACCCACCACCTGCTGGGTGGCGACGGCCCGGGCGGCGCGCCCGCCTTCCGCGACTCCGGGATGGCCGGGTCGCCGGCCTCCGGCGCACCCGCGCGCCTGGGCGCGGCGTGCCGCTGCGGGTCGCGGCGGACGCCGTGCGCGCGGTCCTCGAGGCGGTCCGCCCCGACGTCGTCCTCACCTACGACGCCGGGGGCGGCTACGGCCACCCCGACCACGTCCGCACCCACGAGGCGACCCGCACGGCCGTCGCCGACCTCGGCGACTCGGCCCCGGCGCTGCTCGGGGCGCTGACCCCGCTCAGCTGGGCCGCGCAGGACCGGGAGTGGCTCGCTGCCCACGTTCCGACCGACGAGGGCTGGGTCGTCCCGGGGGAGGGGAACCCGTACGCCGCGTCGGTGGTGCCCGACGGGGTCGTGACCCGGGCCGTGGTCGACCCCGCCGCCGAGCGGGTGCGGACACGCGCGCTGCGCGAGCACGGGACGCAGGTCGTCGTCGGCCGGGGGTGGTATGCCTTGTCCAACCGCTATGTCTTCCGGCTCTCCGGCCGGGAGGGATACGCCCGGCTCGACCCGGTGAGCGGCCGGCCGGTTCCCGAAGGAGCAGCGTGAGCGAGCAGCCCGTCGACAGCGCCGTCTACCGGCAGGCCATGGGACGGCTCGCGTGCGGGGTCAGCGTCCTCACGACGTTCGCCTCCGGACACGACCACGCGATGACCGCCGACACCGTCACCTCGGTCTCCCTCGAGCCCCTCCTCGTCCTGTGCTGCGCCGAGGTCGAGTCGCGTTTCCACGACGCCGTCGTCGAGGCCGGGGTCTGGGGGGTCAGCGTGCTGACCGCCGACCAGCGCGGCGCGTCCGACTGGTTCGCCACCCGCGGCCGGCCGCTGCACGGCCAGCTCGACCGGACCCCGTTCCGTCGCGGCGCCCGGACCGGGGTCGCGCTCCTCGACGGGGCCCTGATGCACCTCGAGGTGCGCACCACGGACGTCCACCCGGCCGGTGACCACTCGATCGTCGTCGGCGAGGTGCTCGCCGTCGACCTGCCGGAGGCGACCGCCCCCGCGCTGGTCCACTACCGGGGCGGGTACGGGAGCCTCGCGTGAGCCAGGACCTCCTCGACTCCACGTGGGACGAGCCCACGGGGGAGGTCGGGGAGGGGCGCCGGGGCCGCGGGCCGCTGTTCCTGCTCGGCGTGCTGCTGCTGCTCGCCCTGGCCTACGTCGGTGCCGCCTGGTGGTACGGCGAGCGTGTCCCGCGAGGGACCACCGTGGCCGGGGTCGCTCTCGGCGGGGCCGACCCGCGACGAGGCGCGTGCCGCGTTGGCCGCGGGGCTCACCGGCGGCTCGCCGCCCCGGTCACCTTCACCTCCCGGGCCGGCCGGGCCGAGCTGGCGGTGACGGACCTCGGCCTCGGGGTCGACGTCGACGCCACGGTCCGGGCCCTGACCGGCTTCAGCCTCGACCCGCGGGTGCTGTGGCGGCACGTCGCCGGCGGCGGCGACGCGCCGGCGACGGTCACCGTGGACCGCTCGCGCTTCGACGCGGCGCTCGAGGGGGCCCGCGCGGAGCTCGACGCCGCCCCTCGCGAGGGTCGCTCTCGGTCAGCGGCGGGCGGGTCTCCTACACCGCGCCGGTCCCGGGCAGCCGGCTCGACGTGGCCGGTACCGCCGACCTCGTCCGCCTGCAGTGGCCGCTCGACCACAGCATCGACGTCGCCGCGCAGACCCTCGCCCCGAAGGTCGCGGCGAGCGAGCTCGAGAAGGCGCGAACGGGGTTCGCGGCGGTCGCGGTCTCCACGCCGGTCACGGTCGACGCCGGGGGGACCACGTTCACCCTCGAGCCCGCCGACTTCGCCGACGCGGTCGTCCTCACCCCCGCGGCGGACGGCACCATCACCCCGCGGGCCGACGACGCGAAGCTGGTCGCTCTGGTCCACGACGCCGCGGTCGCGGCCGGCGCGCAGACCGAGCCACGGGATGCCACCGTCACCTTCTCCGGCCTCGTCCCGACCGTGCACGACGCGGTGCCCGGGCACATGCTCGACGACGACTCGATCCGCACCGCCGTCTGGCGGGCGATCTCCAGCACGGAGCGCACCGCCACCGTCGTCACCCGCGAGACCCAGCCGCAGTGGACCACGCAGCGGCTCACGGCCACCCTGCCGAAGGAGAAGATCTCCTCCTTCACCACGTACTTCCCGTGCTGCCAGGCCCGGGCGCAGGCCATCAGGACGGCGG
The DNA here is from genome assembly GCA_963772645.1 of uncultured Actinomycetota bacterium. Lineage (GTDB taxonomy): Bacteria > Actinomycetota > Actinomycetes > Actinomycetales > Dermatophilaceae > DASSQJ01. The sequence continues at coordinate 152,827 of CAVYYD010000010.1, read as the reverse complement.
GCTCGCTGGTCGACGGCACCTACCTGCTGCCCGGCGGACAGCTCAGCCTCCAGGCCGTCCTCGGCGACGCGGCCGGCGCCGACGGCGGCGGCGTCCCGGCGGGCACCACCGGCACCGGCCCGGCTGGGCCGTCCGACGGCGACGGCCTGTCCCAGGTCGCGACGACGGTCTTCAACGCGGCGTTCTTCGCGGGGATGCGCCTCGACGCCTGGACCCCGCACGCGTCCTACGTCTCCGGCTACCCCGAGGGGCGGGAGGCGAGGTTCTCCTCCCCGGACGTGGACCTGAGGTGGACCAACAGCACCGACGGCGGAGTGCTGGTCCGGGTGCGCACGACGGACACCTCGATGACCGTCGACCTCCACGGCACGAAGACGTGGGACGTCGGGGCGACGACGAGCGACCGGTACGACGTGGTGCCGCCGAAGAAGGTCGTCGACGGCTCCCCGACCTGCGTGCCGCAGGACCCGGTCGAGGGGTTCGCGGTGGACGTCAGCCGCATCTTCCGGAAGGAGGGGACGGTGGTCCGGACCGAGAAGCTCACGACCCGCTACCGGCCCGAGGACGACGTCACCTGCACCTACCACGGCGGCTGAGCCGGCCCCGGTGATCCTCCCCTCGGTCCGCGACCCCCGGCTCGTCACGATCCGCCGGGGCGGCACCCTGACCGACGCCGACCACCACCGGCTCGCCCTCTGGGCGGCGGCCTGCGCCGAGCACGTCGTGCCGCTCTTCGAGGCGGCTCGGCCCGGGGACCCGAGGCCCCGTGCGGCGGTCGAGGCCGCCCGGGCTTGGGTGCGCGGGGACCTGCGGATGATGCAGGCCCGGGCCGCCGGGGGGCACGCGATGGCAGTCGCCCGCGACCTCGTCGGCGCGCCGCGCTTCGCGGCCTACGCCGCCGGTCAGGCGGCCGCGGTGCCCCACGTCGCCGAGCACGACCTCGGGGTGGCCGCCTACGCCATCCGCGCGGTCCGGGCCGCGGCCGCGGAGGCCGGTGCGGCCGGTGCGGGCGGGCGCCGGGAGTGTCGCTGGCAGCGCGAGCAGCTGCCCGCCGAGGTCCGCGGGCTCGTGATCGAGGACCAGCGCCGGCGCAACGACCTCTGCTGGTCGGTCTTCGACTGCTGAGCCGCCGGTGGGCGCCGGGTGGTCACCGGCGCAGGTTGACGTACTCGTGGTGCGCCCCGAACCCGTGCTTCGCGTAGAGACGCAGCGCCGCGGTGTTGTCGGTGTCGGTCTGCAGGTGCAGCGAGCGGATGCCGCGGCCGCGCGCCCTGGCCGCCAGGGTGGCGAGCACCGCGCTCGCGACGCCGGTGCGCCGAGCGCGGGGGTCGACCCACATCGCCGCGACCCCGCCCCACGCCGAGGCCACGCCGAGCCGCCCGATCCCGACGACCCGGCCGTCGGCGGTCCGGGCGGTCGCGAGGTCCTGCGCAGGGGAGCCGGTGAGCACGGCGCGGGCCGCCACGTCGTCGACCGGGCGGTAGCCGCGGAAGGCCTCCAGCCACTCCTCCGACAGCTCCTGGGACGTGGTCACCTCGACCGGTCCCGCGGACGCGGGGCCACCGGCGCGCAGCACCTCCTCGACCGAGGCGGTCAGCGTGCGGGTCACCACCCGGGGGGCGTACCCACGGGCGAGGAGCTCCGCGGCGAGCGGGTCCTGCGCGGGCACGAAACCGACCGGCCCGGCGACGGTGAGGTCACTCGGAAGGCCCCGCCGCGCGTACCAGGCCTCCACCTCGTCGAGGGCGGCGCCGAGCGGGCGGCCGGGCGAGCCGGCGGTCATCACCGAGTTGGCGCGGTGGGTGAACCCGCGGGAGGCCCGCAGCACCCAGTCGCCGAGCCGCGCCGTCTCCATCGCCGGCCACGCCCCGAGCATCACCCGTTGCAGGTCCGCGACCGACAGCGCCCGGTGCGGTGCGCCGCGGCGGCTCGGCCGCGGTGGCACCTCATGCACGACCTCCACCGACGCGGCGTCGACCCGCACCCGGCCGTGGCGGGTCGAGACGACGAGGACGTCGCCGTCGGCGGCGACGAGGTCGCCGACGACGTCGGTGAGCCGGGCCCCGGTGGCCGGGTCCGCGGCGGGCAGCCGGTGCCGCACGACGACCCGTGCGCCGACCCGCGGGAGGCGGCCGGCCGTCGGTCCCGCGGCCGCGTTCCCGGACCCGCCGGGCCCTCGCTCGTCAGCACCCATGGCGCGCATAGTATGGGCGGTATGACCTACGTGATCGCGCAGCCCTGCGTTGACCTCAAGGACAAGGCCTGCATCGAGGAGTGCCCGGTCGACTGCATCTACGAGGGCGAGCGCAGTCTCTACATCCACCCCGACGAGTGCGTCGACTGCGGGGCCTGCGAGCCGGTCTGCCCGGTCGAGGCGATCTACTACGAGGACGACGTCCCCGAGCAGTGGGCCGAGTACTACAAGGCCAACGTCGAGTTCTTCGACGACCTCGGCAGCCCGGGCGGCGCCGCCAAGCTTGGGATGATCCCGAAGGACCACCCGATCATCGCCGACCTGCCGCCGCAGCAGCACGACGAGTAGGGCGTGCTCCGCCTCCCCGACTTCCCCTGGGACTCGCTCGCTCCGGCCAAGGAGCGGGCGAGCGCCTTTTCCGACGACACCCTCGAGGGTGGAGCCGGTCACGGCATCGTCGACCTGTCGGTGGGGACGCCCGTCGACCCCACCCCGCAGGTGGTCCGCGACGCCCTCGCCGCGGCCTCCGACGCCCCCGGCTACCCGCAGACCCACGGCACCCCCGACCTGCGCGAGGCCGTCGCGCACTGGTTCGCCGAGCGGCGCGGCGTCCCGGACCTCGACCCGGCGGGCGTGCTGCCCACCGTGGGCTCCAAGGAGCTCGTCGCGTGGCTGCCGCTGCTGCTCGGGCTCGGCGCGGGAGACGTCGTCGCCTACCCGCGGGTGGCGTACCCGACCTACGACGTCGGGGCGCGGCTCGCCGGGGCGGTCCCGGTGCCCGTCGACGCGATCACCGCGCTGGGGCCACTGACCGAGGCCACCCGGCCGAAGCTGATGTGGCTCAACACCCCGGCCAACCCGACCGGGCGGGTGCTCGGCATCGAGCACCTCGCGAAGGTCGTGGCGTGGGCCCGGGCCCACGGCATCGTCGTGGCCAGCGACGAGTGCTACGCCGAGCTGGACTGGCGCGAGCGCGCCGCGGGGTCCCGGGAGCCGCCCACCACCCCGTCGATCCTCGACCCTCGTGTCACCGGTGGCTCGCCCGAGGGCCTGCTGTGCGTCTACTCGCTGTCCAAGCAGTCCAACCTCGCGGGGTACCGGGCGGCGTTCGTCGCCGGCGACCCGGCCCTCGTCGGCCGCCTCCTGCAGGTGCGCAAGCACGCCGGGATGATGGTGCCGTGGCCGGTCCAACGCGCCACCATCGCGGCCCTCGCCGACCACCACCACGTCGCCGAGCAGAAGGCTCGCTACGCCGGCCGCCGGGCCGGGCTGCTGGCGGCGATCGAAGGGTTCGGGCTGCGGGTCGAGGACTCCGAGGCCGGCCTCTACCTCTGGGCCACGGCGGGGGAGGACGGGCGGCGCACCGTCGACCGGCTCGCGGCCCGCGGCATCCTCGTCGCCCCGGGCGACTTCTACGGCACCTCCGCGCGCGAGCACGTCCGGGTCGCCCTGACCGCCACGGACGAACGCGTCGAGGCGGCCGTTCGCCGGCTCGCCCGCCCGTGAGCCGTGTAGGGCTGGTCACCCGCGTTTCTCCGGCCGCGACCCGGCGGGTAGGGTCAAAAGGACGTCTCTGCCCGTTCGACCAGACCCGAAGGATCGCCACATGACCGACGGAGCCACCCTCAACGCCGCGGGCAAGCAGCTCGACCTCCCCCTCGTCGAGTCGACCGAGGGCAACAACGGCTACGACATCTCCTCCCTGCTCAAGGAGACCGGGAACGTCACCCTCGACGCGGGCTTCGTCAACACGGCCAGCTGCACGAGCGCCATCACCTACATCGACGGCGACGCCGGGATCCTGCGCTACCGCGGCTACCCCATCGACCAGCTCGCCAAGCACTCGACGTTCACCGAGACGGCCCACCTGCTCATCTACGGCCGGCTGCCCGCCGCGGCCGAGCTCGAGGACTTCGAGACCCGCATCCGCGAGCACACGATGCTGCACGAGGACCTCAAGGCCTTCTTCAACGGGTTCCCACGCGACGCCCACCCGATGCCGGTGCTCTCCTCGGCGGTCTCGGCACTGTCGACCTTCTACCAGGACAGCCTCGACCCGTTCGACGCCGAGCAGGTCGAGATCTCGACGATCCGCCTCCTCGCGAAGCTGCCGACGATCGCCGCCTACGCGTATAAGAAGTCCATCGGGCAGCCGTTCCTCTACCCCGACAACGACCTCTCGCTCATCGAGAACTTCCTCCGGATGACGTTCGGGGTGCCGGCGACCGACTACGAGATCGACCCGGCGATCGTCCGGGCCGTCGACCTGCTCCTCATCCTGCACGCCGACCACGAGCAGAACTGCTCCACCTCGACGGTGCGGCTCGTCGGGTCCTCGCACGCCAACCTCTTCGCCTCGGTCTCGGCGGGCATCAACGCCCTCTTCGGCCCGCTGCACGGTGGCGCCAACCAGGCCGTGCTCGAGATGCTCGAGCGGATCCAGCACGCCGAGTACTCCACCGACGAGTTCATGCGCAAGGTGAAGGACAAGGAGGACGGCGTCCGGCTCATGGGCTTCGGCCACCGGGTCTACAAGAACTACGACCCCCGAGCAGCCATCGTCAAGGACACCGCCCACGCCATCCTCGAGAAGACCGGCGGCAACGACGAGCTGCTCGAGATCGCGATGCGGCTCGAGGAGATCGCGCTGGCCGACGACTACTTCGTCGAGCGCAAGCTCTACCCGAACGTCGACTTCTACACCGGGCTGATCTACAAGTCGATGGGCTTCCCGACCCGGATGTTCACCGTGCTCTTCGCGCTCGGCCGGCTGCCCGGCTGGATCGCCCAGTGGCGCGAGATGATCAGCGACCCGACGACGAAGATCGGCCGCCCCCGGCAGGTCTACACCGGCGAGCCCGAGCGCGACTACCTCCCGGTCGAGCAGCGCTGACCCGCCTGCTCGCCCCGCTGACGCCGCCTGCTCGCCCGCGGACGCCGCCTGCTCGCCCGGGACGCCGCCTGCTCGCCCGGGACGCCGTGTCAGGACAGCGAGATCGTCACGGTCCGCCGGTTGGCCGCGTCTGCGCCCCTGGCGGCGCCCCAGGTGAAGGCCGAGTCGTCCATCGACCGGGTCCACCGTCGGCCGTCGACCGTCACCCGCAGCACCCCGGTGTCGCTCGCCCGGGCCACCGCCCACGAGGCGACCGCCCACGCGAGGTCGTCGGAGCCGGGGGTGACCGTGAGGGTCGAGCCCTTGACGGTGGACCTCAGGCCGAAGTCCTTCTCGAGGAGGGCGGAGACCTCCCGTGCGCTACCCGGGGCCTGCGGGTCGCGTAGGGCGCAGCCGATCCCCGCGTGGGTCTGCCCGGAGAGGACCGAGGCGGTGACCCGGGCCTGGGCCTCGTGCTGGGCGTAGGCGGCGCCGTCGGCGGATCGCTGCACCTGCTGGGCGGCCTGGGCGATGTCCATCTCGGCGTAGCCCGCCACCTTGACGAGCTCGTCGTAGAAGCGGTTCGTCGAGTACTCCGGGTCGAGGATCTGCTCGGCGGTGCCCCAGCCCTGGGAGGGTCGCTGCTGGAACAGCCCGAGCGAGTCGCGGTCGCCGAAGCGGATGTTGCGCACCTTCGACTCCTGCATCGCGGTGGCGATGGCGATGGACGCGGCCCGGGGCGGCAGCCCCCGCTTGACCGCGATGGCGGTGATGGCGGCGCTGTTGCTGGCCTGCTCGGGGGCCCACTCGAAGGTGGTGCCGCCGGCCGACACGCGGCACACCGGTGAGCCGACCGCGCGCAGCAGGTGCTGGACGCCGAGCCACGCCCCGACACCGAGGACCCCGAGGACGAGGACGACGAGCAGGGCCGCGAGCCCCCGCTGGCGGCGGGTGCGCGGCTCCTGCTCGGCGAGGGTCAGGGCGCCCCGGGCGGTGCGCGGCATGCGGGTCCTCCGGCGGGTGTCGGCGCGAGGTGGGGTCGGGTCAGTCGTTGGCGTGCAGCGCCGAGTTGAGCACGATGCCGTGCCCGTCGCGGGGCCGGGCCTCGACCGCGCCGGTGACCGAGTTGCGGATGAAGAGCAGGTTCCCCTGCCCGGACAGCTCACGGGCCTTGGCGACGGCGCCGTCGGGCAGGCTCACCTTCGTCCCGGCGGTGAGGTAGAGGCCGGCCTCGACGACGCAGTCGTCACCGAGGGCGATGCCGAGTCCGGACTCTGCTCCGAGCAGGCAACGCTCGCCGATGCTGACTCGTTCCGTGCCCCCGCCGGAGAGCGTGCCCATCGTCGAGGCACCGCCGCCGATGTCGGACCCGTCGCCGACGACGACCCCCTGGCTGATCCGGCCCTCGACCATCGAGTGCCCGAGGGTGCCGGCGTTGTAGTTGACGAAGCCCTCGTGCATCACGGTCGTCCCGCTCGCGAGGTGGGCGCCGAGGCGGACCCGGTCCGCGTCGGCGATCCGGACCCCGGAGGGCACGACGTAGTCGACCATCCGGGGGAACTTGTCGACACCGAGCACCTGCACCGGGCCGCGCGCCCGCATCCGGGCACGGGCGCGTTCGAACCCCTCGACGGCGCAGGGTCCCTGCGAGGTCCACACGACGTTGGGCAGGACGCCGAAGACGCCCTCGAGGTTGACGGTGTTCGGTGCGCACAGCCGGTGGGAGAGCAGGTGCAGCCGCAGGTAGGCGTCGGCGGTGTCGGCGGGGGGCTCGTCGAGGTCCGCGGTGACCAGCCGGACGTCGGTGCGGACCCCACGGACCGGGTCGGCTCCCGCGAGCGCCTCCAGGCCGTCCGGCGCTGCCAGCTCGCCCGCCCCACCCGGCTCACCGAGTGCGGGGAGGGGTACCAGGCGTCGAGGACGGTCCCGGCGTCGGTGGTCGTGACGAGGGCGTGGCCCCAGGCGGTGCGGGTCATGGCGGACAGCCTACGTGGGGCGCGGAGCCGCTCCGGCCGGTCACTACGCTGGCGGGCATGGCCCCCTCCACCCCCGCCCTCGACCTCGCCGCCGACGTCGCGTCGCTCACCGCCGCGATCTGCGACGTCGAGTCGGTCAGCCTCGAGGAGAAGGCGCTCGCGGACGCGGTGGAGTCATCCCTGCGCGCCCTCGGCCACCTCGAGGTCACCCGGCTCGGCAACACCGTCGTGGCCCGCACCGGCCTGGGCCGCGACGAGCGGGTCGTGCTCGCCGGCCACCTCGACACCGTGCCGGTCACCGACGACCCGCGCAACCTGCCGACCCGCCGCGTCGGGGACGCCGGCGACGAGGTCCTCTGGGGGCGCGGCACCGTCGACATGAAGGGCGGGGTCGCGGTCATCCTCCGGGTGGCCCACGAGCTCACGGCGCCGAACCGCGACCTCACCCTGGTCCTCTACGAGGCCGAGGAGGTCGACAGCCGGTACAACGGCCTCCGCATCGTCGAGCAGGAGCGGCCCGACCTGGTCGAGGACGCCGACTTCGCCGTGCTCCTGGAGCCGACCGACGGCCGGGTCGAGGGCGGCTGCAAGGGCACCCTGCGGGCCGTCGTCTCCACCCGCGGCGTGGCCGCCCACTCCGCCCGGCCGTGGAAGGGACACAACGCCATCCACGACGCCGCCGGGGTGCTCGCCCGGCTCGCCGGCTACCAGTCGGCCACCCGCGAGGTCGACGGGCTGGAGTTCCGCGAGGCGCTCAACGCGGTCGGCATCTCCGGCGGCGTCGCCGGCAACGTCATCCCCGACCGCTGCGAGGTGGTCGTCAACTACCGCTACGCGCCCTCGGTCAGCGAGCAGGAGGCCGACGCCCACGTCCGCGCGGTGTTCGACGGGTTCGACGTCGAGGTCGTCGACAACGCCGCCGGCGCCCGCCCGGGGCTGCACCTGCCGGCTGCCAGGGACTTCGTCGAGGCGCTCGGGCTGCCGGTCGAGGCCAAGCAGGGTTGGACCGACGTCGCCCGCTTCTCGGCGATGGGGGTGCCGGCGGTGAACTTCGGCCCCGGCGACCCCAACCTGGCCCACCACGACGACGAGCGGTGCCCGGTGGAGCAGTACGGCGCGTGCGAGGCCGCGCTGCTGCGCTGGCTGGGCTGAGGCCGGGGCGCTCCGGCGCCCCGGGTCGTAGGGTGGCGGCCGTGGACAGCACGTTCCCGACCCCGTCCGAGCGCGACTACTACCAGGGCCCGGTCCTCATGCGGCGCTCGCGGGTGCCCGGCTCGACGACCGACCAGCGCCTGCTCGACAGCCGGGGCTCGGCCGACTGGCTGCACACCGACCCGTGGCGGGTGATGCGGATCCAGTCCGAGTTCGTCAACGGCTTCGGCGCGCTCGCCGAGCTCGGGCCCGCGGTCAGCGTCTTCGGCTCGGCCCGCACCGGCGCGGACTCCCCGCAGTACCGGCTCGGCACCGAGGTCGGCCGTGCTCTCGTCGAGGCGGGCTACGCGGTGATCACCGGGGGCGGGCCGGGGTCGATGGAGGCGGCCAACCGCGGCGCCCTCGACGCCGGCGGCACCTCGGTGGGGCTCGGCATCGAGCTGCCGTTCGAGGCCGGCCTCAACGAGTTCGTCGACCTCGGCGTGAACTTCCGGTACTTCTTCGCGCGCAAGACGATGTTCGTCAAGTACGCCTGTGGCTTCATCGTCCTGCCCGGCGGCTTCGGCACCCTGGACGAGCTCTTCGAGGCCGTCACCCTCGTGCAGACCCAGAAGGTCACCAGCTTCCCCATCGTCCTGCTCGGCTCCGACTACTGGGGCGGCCTCGTCGGCTGGCTGCGGGAGACGGCGGTGCGTGCCGGCACCGTGAGCGCTGCGGACCTCGACCTGCTCACCGTCGTCGACGACGCGGCGGCCGCCGTCGAGGTCGTCGTCGATGCCGACAGCACCTCCGCGCGCCCGTCGCCGGGGGCGGCGCAGCACCCGGAGTAGAGGGGGCTCTCCCGGGCGGCCCACGTAGGATCTGCGCGTGGTCCTGCTCCTCCTCGTGCCGGTCGCGGTCGCGGTCGTCGTGGCCGTGCGCGCGGTCGGGACGGGCCGATGGGCCGTCGACCCGCTGAGCGAGCCGACCAGCTCCACCCCCGACCACGGCCTGCCCGAGCACCCCGACGCCGCCGACGTCGACACAGTCCGGTTCGACACCGCGGCCCGCGGCTACCGGATGGCGGAGGTGGACGCCCGCCTCGACGTGCTCCGCGTCGCGCTGGCCGAGCGGGAGCGGGTGCTCGCGTCGCTCGTCGGGCCGGACGCCCCGGGGCAGGCACGCTCGAGGCCGACAGCGACGGCGACGGCGACGGCGACGGCGACGGCGACGGCGCGACGACCGCTCCGACGGGGCGGGTGCCGTGCCCGCCGGGGAGGGCTGAGGCGTGGCGTTCACGATCCGACGGACCACCCCGCTGGGCCCGGACGCGGCCTGGTCCGCGGTCACCGACCTGCGCGAGCACACCCGACACGTGCCGCTCACCGACGTCGAGATCCGTGGCGGCGGGCTCGCGCTCGGCACCGAGGTCGTGGCCGTCACCCGGCTCGGCCCGCTCGCCGTGGCCGACCGGATGCTCGTCACCGGCCTGGACCCGGGGACCCGCCTGCGCCTGGTGAAGACCGGCTGGTTCCTCCGCGGGTGGGCTGAGATCGAGGTGCGCGACGCCGGGTCGGGGCGCTCGGAGGTCCGCTGGACCGAGGAGCTCTGGCTGGCCGGGCTGCGCCGCCTGACCCGGCCGGTCGGGGACCGCCTCGGGCCGTTGCTCTTCGGCCGCGTCGTCGACGGGCTGCTCTCCGGTGCCGGTGAGCACCCACGATGACCTGGTCCCTGCTCCTCGCCGCGGTGGCGCTCGCCGTCGTCGGCGCCGGGGCCTGGTGGCTCGGCCGGGCCCGCCCGGCCGCGACCTCGGCGGAGCCGGGCGGCCCCGCGGGCGCCGGCCCCGGCGGCGACGCCGACGTGTTCGGGGTGTCCTTCCGCGGGTACCGCACCGACCAGGTCGACGAGGTCCTCGACCGGCTCGAGGCCCGGGTCGCCGAGCACGACGCCCGGATCGCCGAGCTGCGCGGCGAGGCACCGGCCGCTCCGGCGACGTCCGGGATGCCCTCGGTGGCCGCCCGGGCGGACGGCGAGCGCGCGGGAGACCGCCGGCTCGGGCAGGACCGGGGTGCGCACCCGCCCCCTGACCAACGTCCGGCAGCCGGGCGGGGAGGCGACCCGGTTGCCGGACGTCCGGTCCCCCTGCGCCCCCTGGACCTGCTCGCCCCCGTCGCGTTCCTCCTCGTCAGCGGCTACCTGCACCTCCACCTGCTCGGCGCCGTCCACACCGGCTACCTCAGCCAGGGGGTGCAGGACCAGCAGGTGTTCGAGTGGTACTTCGGTGCCGCGGCGCACGACCTCGCCACCTGGTCGAACCCGCTCTTCAGCACCCTGCAGAACTACCCCGACGGCGTCAACCTCATGGCCAATGCCGCGGTCCTCGGCCTCTCGGTGCCGCTGGCGCCACTGACCCTGCTCGCCGGCCCCCAGGTGACCTTCCTCGTCATCCAGCTCCTCGGACTCGCCCTGACCGCCACCGGGTGGTACTGGCTGTTCCGCCGGCGACTCGCGGTCCACCCGGCGCTGGCCTTCCTCGGGGCCGCCTTCGCGGGGTTCGCCCCCGGCCTGGTCTCGCACGCCAACGGGCACCCGAACTTCGTCGTCCAGGCCCTCGTCCCGGTCATCGTGGACCGGGTGCTGCGGCTGGCCGAGAGGCGGCGCCCGGTCCGGGACGGGGTGGTCCTCGGGCTCCTCCTCGCGTGGCAGCTGCTCATCGGGGAGGAGGTGCTCCTGCTCGCCGCGGTGGGGCTCGCCGTCGGCGGCTCCGTGCTGCTCGCCCACCGACGGGTGGACCTCAGGCGGATGCTGCCCGGTACCGGGCTGGCGGCCCTGGTGGCCCTCCTCCTCGTCGGGTTCCCGCTCTGGTGGCAGTTCTTCGGGCCGCAGAGCTACGCGACGATCTGGCACCCCCCGGCCGGCAACGACCTCGCCCAGCTCTGGTCCCGGGCGACCCGGTCGGTCGGCGCCGACCCCTGGGCCTCGGCCGCCCTGTCGATGAACCGCACGGAGGAGAACTCGTTCTTCGGCGTCCCGATGTGGGTCGCGGCGGCCGCGACGATGGCGCTGCTGTGGCGCAGCGTCGTGGTCCGGGCGCTCGCCGCGGTCGTCGTCGTCAGCTGCTGGCTCTCGCTGGGGGAGGAGGTGACCCTGAACGGGAGGGCGCTCGGCATCCCGGGCCCCTGGCTGGTCCTCGAGCACGTCCCGGTCATCGAGAACGTCCTGCCCACCCGGTTCGCCCTCGTCGCCGTGCCGGCCCTCGGGGCGCTCCTCGCGCTCGGGGCCGAGGCCCTGCGGCGGGCCGTCCACCGGTACGCCGAGCTGCCGGGACCCGGGCTGGCGGCCGCCGTGGGTGCGGCGGCCCTCGTCCTGCTTCCGGTGCTCCCCACCCCGCTCGTCGTCGACCCCCGCCCCGCGATGCCGGCCTTCTTCAGCGACGGCACCTGGCGCCGGTACGTCGACGCCGGCGGCGCGGTCCTCGCCGCGCCCCCGCCGGGGGTCGCCGACTGCCGGGCGCTGGAGTGGCAGGCCGAGGCGCGGTGGGGCTTCCCGGTGGTCGCCGGGTACTTCGTCGGGCCGGACGGCACGCCCGAGCGCGGCGGACAGTACGGCGCCTCGTGGACGCCGCTGACGACGTGGCTCAGCGACGTTGCGACGGCGGACCGGCCCCAGCTGCCCAGCCGCGAGGAGGTGTCGACCTTCGAGGACGACCTGCGTAGCTCCCGGGTGGACGCGATCGTGCTGCCGGAGGGCCGCCCGGCGGCCGGGTCCCTGCTCGCCTCGCTCAGCGCGGCGTTCGGGTCGCCGGAGCACCTCGGCGGGGTGTACGTCTGGGACGTGCGGAGCGTGACCGATGGCGCGGGCTGAGCCGACGACGGCCGGCCCGGCGGGCCCGGCCGGCCCGGCCGGCCCGGCCGGCCCGGCCGGCCCGGACCGCGTGGCCGGCGTGGAGATGACGGCCGAGGAGGCGCCCACGACCCGCCCGAGCCTGCTGACGTCGGCGGGACGCCACGTCCTGGCCGGGCGCGCGCTGCGCCACCCGGTCCGGACCGTGCTCGCCGTCTACCTGCTCTCCCGGCTCGTCGCCCTCGTCGCGATGTGGGTCGCCGCGACGTGGTTCCAGAACCCCGCCGGCGTCGGCCACACCCACCCCGGGCTGACCGACCTCTTCGGGCTCTGGGACGGGGTCTGGTACGAGCGGGTCGTCACCGACGGCTACCCGGTGCCGCTGCCGGTCGACGCCGACACCGGGCGGGTCACCTACAGCACCTGGGCGTTCTACCCGCTCTACCCGTACCTCGTGAAGGGCCTGATGCTCACCGGCCTGCCGTTCACCGCGGCCGGCCTCGTCGTCAACGTCGTCCTCGGTGGGGTCGCCGCGGTGCTCGTCTGGGCCCTGCTGCGGACCGACGTCCACGCCGGGCGGCAGCCGCAGCGGGAGCGGCTGGCCCTGGTGGCCGCCATGCTCTGGTGCTTCTACCCGACCACCGCGGTGATGCTCAAGCCGTACACCGAGGCGCTCGCCGTCACGCTCGTCGCCGGGGCCCTGCTCCTCCTCATCCGGCGCCGCTACCTGCTCGTCGCGCTCGTCGCGATCCCGCTGGGTTTCACCCGTGGTGTCGCACCCGCCCTCGCGGTCGCGGTCCTCATCCACCTCGTCGTGCGATGGCGGGAGGACCGAGCGGGCGGGGTCGGCCCGCTCACCGGCGAGCGGTGGTCGGCGGGCGTCATGCTCGGCGCGCTGGGGGTGAGCGCGGTCGCGTGGCCGGTCGTCGCCGGGGTCGCGACCGGGGTGCCCACCGCGTTCTTCGACGTCCAGGCGGCCTGGGGGCAGAAGCCGGAGGAGGGACCGTTCGTCCTGTGGTTCCAGTGGGCGTGGCAGGCCAAGGGCCTGCCCGGGGTGGTCGTCCTCGTCGCCCTCGTCGGCACGTACATCGCCCTGGTCCTCGGCCGGCACGGCCGGTGGGTCAGCGTCGAGGCGCGGGCCTGGGCCCTGGCCTACCCGATCTACCTCGTGGCCGTCGTCCGGCCGATCACCTCGATGTGGCGCTTCCTGCTCCTCGACGTGCCGGTCGCCGCGCTCGTCGCCTCGGTCGCCGATGCGGACCGCCAACGGCCAGGGTGTCGTGCCGCACTGGCGGCGACGGGTGCTCGTCGTCGTCGTCGTCCTCGTCGCCGGGATGTTCTGGTGGACCTGCACCCTGCTCACCTACACCCCGTGGGGCTCCTTCCCCCCGTAGCCGTGGAGGGCGGGGCGCGACCGAGATGCTGCGCCGGCTGATTTCGCGGCGTCCCGGGGCTACGGGATAATGGTTCTCGACGTCCGGCAGTTCGGCGCCGGACGACCGACGTGGCGCGACCCCCGCTGCCGCGATGAGGAAGGGACTGCGACATGGCGGCAATGAAGCCGAGGACGGGCGACGGCCCGCTCGAGGTCACCAAGGAAGGTCGTGGCATCGTGCTGCGCATGCCCCTCGAGGGGGGCGGCCGGCTCGTCGTCGAGATGACCCCCGAGGAGGTCCGGGCGCTCGGCGAGGCGATCGACAACTGCGAAGGCCTGAACTGAGCCGCACCCGACATCGCACGACGGGGCCCCCACCACGAGGTGGGGGCCCCGTCCGCGGTCGGTAGGGTCGGCCCGTGCCCCGTGACGTCCTCCTCGACCCTGCCGTCTCGACCTGGTCCGTCGCGTCCGCCCTGGCCCCGGCCCTGACCGTCGGCGGGGGCGAGGGTTCCGGCGACCCCGGTCACGTGCTCGTGGCCCCGGTCGGGGCCACCGGTGACGCCGTCGCTCGTGACGCCCTGGCGGTGCTCGGCGCGGACCCCGACGAGGTGCTCGCCACGCACGAGCCGCCGACGACCGCCGGCACCGTCACCACCGTGGCCCTGCGGCCCGGGGCGCACGCCGCCCGGCGGGTGCTGCTCGTCGGCACCGGCGCGGGGGCCCCCGAGGACTGGCGGAGCGCGGGTGCCGCGGTGGGCCGCGCGACCCGCGGCACGGCATCGGTGGTCCACGCCCTCGGGCCCGCGGCATCCGGGGAGCCGCTCACCGCCTGGGTGGAGGGTGCCGTGCTCGGGGCCTGGGGCGCGCCGCGGTGGCGTGCCGGCGGGCCGCTCGACGGTGCCGAGCCCGCCGGCCGGGTGCAGGTCCTCGCCGGTGCGGACGCCGAGGCCCTGGTGAGCCGGGCCGTCGTGCGCGCCCGCGCCCAGCTGCTCGCCCGCGGCCTGGCGATGACCCCGTCGAACACGAAGAACCCGGCATGGATGGCCGGTCAGGCGCGCACCCTCGCCGGCCGCCACGGCCTCGGCGTCCGGGTCTGGGACGAGCGTGCCCTGCGCACCGAGGGCTTCGGCGGGCTGCTCGCCGTCGGGTCCGGGTCGGCGACGCCGCCGCGGCTGGTCCAGGTGTCGTACGCACCGCCGCGGGCCACCGGGTCCACGCCGCACGTCGTCCTCGTCGGCAAGGGCATCACCTTCGACACCGGCGGCCTCCAGGTGAAGCCGGCCGAGGGCATGCTCGCGATGAAGACCGACATGTCCGGCGCGGCCGTCGTCCTCGCGGTCCTCACGGCGTGCGCCGAGCTCGCGGTCCCGGTGCGGGTCACCGGTCTCCTCGCCCTCGCCGAGAACGCCGTGGGAGGGGGCTCCTACCGCCCGGGCGACGTCGTCACCCAGCACGGCGGCACGACCGTGGAGATCGGCAACACCGACGCCGAGGGCCGGGTCGTCATGGCCGACGCGCTGGCCTACGCCGACGCCCACCTCGACCCCGACCTCCTGCTCGACGTGGCGACGTTGACCGGTGCCGCCCGGATCGCCCTGGCGCGGGTCATGGCCCCGGTCTTCGCCACCGACGACGACCTCGCGTCCACGCTCGTCGCCGCCGGTGCGGCCAGCGGTGAGACGCTGTGGCGGATGCCGCTGGCCGACACCTACCGTCGGGCTCTCGACTCCGACGTCGCCGACCTCACCCACATCGCACCGGGTGTCGGCGGGGGCGCCGTCACCGCGGCGCTCTTCCTCCGCGAGTTCGTCGGGAGCCGCCGCTGGGCGCACCTCGACATCGCGGGCACGGGCCGCTCGGAGGTCGACGCCGGCACCACCGCCAAGGGTGGCACCGGCTTCGGGACGCGGCTGCTGCTGCGCTGGCTGGAGGAGATGGGATGAACGCGGGGTACGGGCTGACCGTCCGATGGTCGCTGGAGGGGTCGCCGGACGACGTCGCGGACCGGCTCCGCGAGTACGTCGTCGGGACCTCGATCGCGAGGTTCATGTTCCTCGACGGGCTCGCCTTCAAGGTCTGGCGGATGCGCGACGGGGAGTGGTTCGAGGGGACCTACGTCTTCGACAGCGAGGAGGAGCGCCGGCACTTCCGTGCCGAGTTCGAGCCCGGCGCTGCCCGCTCGCCCGGCAGCGAGATCATCGGCTCCGCTCCGGTGCTCCTCGAGGAGTGGGAGGTCGTCGCCATCGCCGAGGGCCCGGCCGGCTTCCGGCGCGGCGCCGGCCCCGACGTCAGCTGACGGCCCGGGCGCCGGCCAACCCCGCTGGGCCGCCGAGGGGACCGGGTGCCCCGGGGCCGGTGCCTCAGGCCCGCACCGCGACGACGACCCCGTCGCTGACCGGCAGGAGCGTGGTGACCAGGCCGTCGTGGTCCCGCAGCGACTTCCCGAGGTCGCGCAGGGTGCTCGTCGTGGTGTCGCGGGCGGCGGGGTCGGCGACCTGGTCGTGCCACAGCATGTTGTCGACGACGAGCAGCCCACCCGGACGCAGCAGCCGGATGGCGTGCTCGACGTAGGTGGGGTAGCCGTCCTTGTCGGCGTCGACGAGGACGAGGTCGTAGGCCCCGTCGGTCATCCGGGGCAGGACGTCGGCGGCGGCGCCGGTGATGACCCGGGTCCGCTGCGGGAGGATGCCGGCGGCGGCGTAGGCCTCGCGGGCCGCGCGCTGGTGCTCGGCGGAGATGTCGATGGTGGTGAGCACGCCGTCCTCGGGCATCCCCGAGAGCAGCCACAGCCCGGAGGTGCCGGCGCCGGTGCCCACCTCGACGACGTGCCGGGCCGCGACGGCGGCGGCGAGCACCCGCAGGAGCGCGCCCGCACCGGTGCCGACCGGGGCGGCGTGGCCGAGCTCGGCGCCACGGCGCCGGGCGGCCTCGACGGCCTCGGGCTCGACGACGAACTCCTCGGCGTAGGCCCAGCTCGCGGGACGCAGTGTGCTCATGGACCAACCCTACGGTCCGGGCCGGCCGCGGCGCGGCGGCGCGGCGGCACCCGGCTCCCAGCCTTCGTTCAGGTCAGGCGCGGAACAATTCCCTGCCCCAGAGCGTACCGATGGGTGACATGAGCAGCATGGCGAGGGACGAGACGATGACGACGACGGCGAGCGCGCCGGCCGCGGGCGGACCCCGGCACGGGCTGGACCCCGCCCACCTGGGAGGAGATCGTCGAGCAGCACTCCGCCCGGGTCTACCGCCTCGCCTACCGGCTCACCGGCAACGTCCACGACGCGGAGGACCTCACCCAGGACGTCTTCGTCCGGGTGTTCCGCTCGCTGCACACCTACCGCCCGGGCACCTTCGAGGGCTGGCTGCACCGGATCACGACCAACGTCTTCCTCGACCGGATGCGGCGCAAGCAGCGGATCCGGATGGACGCCCTGTCCGAGGAGTCCGCCGCCCGCCTCCCCAGCCGCGGTCCCGGGCCGGAGCAGGCCTTCGACGAGACCCATCTCGACGACGACGTGCAGCGCGCCCTCGACGCGCTCTCCCCGGACTTCCGGGCCGCCGTGGTCCTCTGCGACATCGAGGGCCTGTCCTACGAGGAGGTGGCGGCGACCCTCGGCATCAAGCTCGGCACGGTCCGCTCCCGCATCCACCGCGGCCGCGCCCAGCTGCGCGAGGCCCTGGCCCACCGCGCCCCGCAGCCCCGAGCGGCCGAGCCCGCCCCCAGCGGCTCCGGCCGGCGCGCGCCCCTCGTCCGTCGACCCGCCGCCGGGGCGGTATGACCCCCTCCTGCCCGGTGCGCTGCCTCGACGACGAGCTCTCCGAGTACGCCGCCGGGCGGCTTCCCGCGGCCCGGGCCCACGCGTGGGAGCGGCACCTCGCGGTGTGCGACCTCTGTGCGGTGGGCCTGGAGCGCGAGCGACGGCTGCGGGCCGCCCTCGCCGGCGGGCCGTCGATGCCGGGCGAGCTGCGGACCACGCTGATGGCGCTGGGCCGCTCGCTCGAGGAGGAGGCCCCCGCCCGCGCCCCGAGCCCGCTGGCCCTGCTGGCGCCGAGCGCGCCCCCGTGCCACCGCAGCCCGCTGCGGGCCACGGTCGTCGCCGCCGCGGCGGCCGGGGTCTCCGCCGCCGCCGCCTGGAGCCTGACGGTCACCGGCGCCCCGGCCCGGGTCGGCACCGCGCTCCCCACCACGGCACGCAACGCCGCCGTCACGCCCGCACCCAGCCCGTCCGGCGCGACCGGCGCCGCGACGGTCCGCTGGACACCGGTAGGGGCGGCACTTCTCGTGCGGGGCGAGCAGGCACAATCGTCCCCATGACGAGCGAGGAGCGCCCGGACCGCGAGGACTGGCGGCCGTGGGGTGCGACCGGCCCGACCGAGCCGACCGGGACCGGCGAGTCGGCATCCCCGGCGCCGCTCGGCCCGGCGCCCGACGGGCCGTCCGCACCGCCGGAGCCCCCGTGGGCGAGCCGCGGTGACGCCCGCACCGAGGAGATCCCCACCGGCGCCGCGTCCGCCCCCGACCCCGGCGGGCCCGGCCGTCCGGTCGGCGCCCAGCCAGCCCCCTCGGCAACCCCGGACCCGTTCTCGTGGTACCCGCCCGCCCCGTCCCAGGAGCCCGAGCCGCAGGCGGCCCGCCGGCGGGGGCCCGGATGGGGCGCCCTCGTCGGCGCCTCGCTCGCCGCGGCCCTGCTGGCGGGCACCGGCGGCGGAGTCGTCGGGGCCTACCTCGCCGACCACGGCGCCCTCGAGCAGACCGGCGCGCCGTCACGGTCGGGGCCCAGGCCCGGGGTGGGTGCCACCTCCCGCCCCGAGGGCTCCATCGCGCACATCGCGGCCACCGCGACCCCCAGCGTCGTGACGCTGCGGGTCGAGGGCGCCGACGGCGTGGCCACGGGCTCCGGCTGGGTCTACGACGGGCAGGGGCACATCGTGACGAACAACCACGTCGTCGCAGGGGCCTCCGGCGACAGCGCCATCACCGTGGTCCTCGCCAACGGCAAGCAGGTGGACGGCAGCATCGTCGGCCGGGACGCCTCCTACGACCTCGCCGTCGTCAAGGTGGAGGGTGTCGGGCTCCAGCCGTTGCGGCTCGGCCGCTCCGCCGACGTCGTCGTGGGCGACGAGGTCGTCGCGGTGGGCGCCCCGCTCGGCCTCGACTCGACGGTGACCAGCGGCATCGTCAGCGCCCTGGACCGGCCGGTGACCCCCGGCGAGCAGGACGACCAGTCCTTCATCAACGCCATCCAGACCGACGCGGCGATCAACCCGGGCAACTCCGGGGGCCCGCTGCTCGACATGAACGGCGACGTCATCGGGGTCAACTCCGCGATCGCCCGGGTCTCCGGCGGCTCGCTCGGCGGCCAGAGCGGGAACATCGGTGTCGGCTTCGCGATCCCGAGCGACCAGGTGGCCATCACCGTCGAGCAGCTCATCGCGACCGGCAAGGCCGAGCACCCGGTCATCGGGGTCTACCTCGACAGCCGGTACGACGGCGAGGGGGTCCGCATCGCCGACAGCGGTCCCGGCGGCGCGCCCGCCGTCAACCCCGGCGGGCCGGCCGACAAGGCCGGGCTGCGGGCTGGTGACGTCATCGTGGCCTTCGAGGGCAAGCCGGTGAGCGAACAGGGGGAGCTCGTCGTCAAGATCAGGTCCCGCCGCGTGGGAGACTCGGTGACGCTGACCGTCCGCCGCGGCGGCAGTGACCGTGATGTCACCATGGTCCTCCAGGGCTCGGCCCAGTGACCGGGTCCCCGGAGCTGCCGGGACGAGGAGGGTGACGACGTGGTCGGCGTGAACGGCTGGGAGTTCGTCATCCTCGTCCTCATCGCGGTGTTCGTCCTCGGCCCGGACAAGCTGCCGGAGTACGCCGCCAAGCTGGCCCGCGGCATCCGCAAGGCCCGGATCATGGCCGAGGGCGCCAAGGACCAGCTCAAGGACCAGCTGGGGCCCGAGTACGAGGACATCAACTGGCGCCAGTACGACCCGCGCCAGTACGACCCGCGCCGGATCGTCCGGGAGGCCCTCCTCGAGCCGCTCGACGAGGCGGTCGGGCCGGTCCGTGACGAGATCGAGTCGGTGCGCGACGCGGCGGGGCTGGGGACGGGGCGCCGGGCCGAGGGGGTCGCGGACGGCTCCTCGCCGGCCGGGGCCGGGGCGGCGGTCACCGCCGCGACGGTCACGGCCACGTCCGTCGGCGCGCAGTCCCGGCCCCCGCGGGAGTTCGACCCGAGCCGGCCCACCCCCTTCGACGACGACGCCACCTGAGCCGCCCGCGACCGCCTCGTCCAGGGCCGCGAAGGCACCGTGGATGACCGGGGCCAGCTCGGGCACGGCGGGCCACCCGATCGCCTGGAGGAGGTACTCCTCGTCGATGGCGCCGAACGCGCTGCCCCGGCCCTCGCGCAGCGCTCCACCGAGCCGGAGGAGTGTCAGTGGCGTGCGGGTCTGGTCGCCGACCTGCTCCACGAGGGCGCCCAGCGCCGCGTCGTCGAGCAGGCACTGGTTCTCCCCGCGCCGGGCACGGTCGGGCTCGAGAGCCGAGCGCGGCCGGGAGACCACCGACTGCAGCGACCCCAGCGCGGCGCGTCGGAGTCCCAGACCTCGGCGAGGTGCCGCCCGGGGTGACCTGGTCAGCCTGGGTTCGTGCCCGCCCCGTGGGTACCTGGTGCCGGGCGAGCGGTCAGCGGCCGACCGGCGTCAGCCCGAGCGAGCGCCCGGCGAGACCTCGTGAGCGCCCGGCCAGGCCGGTCGCGATCCCGCGCAGCGCGACGGCGGCCGGGGAGTCGGGCGCGCCGAGGACGACCGGCACCCCCTGGTCCGCCCCGACCCGTAGCCGGGTGTCGAGGGGGATCTGCCCGAGCAGCGGCACCTCGGCGCCGATCGCCCGGGTCAGCGACTCGGCGACCTCCCGTCCACCGCCGGAGCCGAAGATCTCCTCGCGGGAGCCGTCCGGCAGCTCGAGCCACGACATGTTCTCGATCACCCCGGCGACCCGCTGGTGGGTCTGCAGGGCGACCGAGCCGGCCCGTTCGGCCACCTCGGCAGCGGCCTGCTGCGGGGTGGTGACGACGAGGATCTCGGCGGAGGGGATGAGCTGGGCGACCGAGATCGCGATGTCGCCGGTGCCCGGGGGCAGGTCGAGCAGGAGGATGTCGAGGTCGCCCCAGAAGACGTCGGCGAGGAACTGCTGGAGGGCGCGGTGCAGCATCGGGCCGCGCCAGACGACGGGCTGGTTGCCCGGCACGAACATCCCGATCGAGATGACCTTCACGTCGTGGCTGACCGGCGGCATGATCATGTCGTCGACCTGGGTGGGGCGGCGCTCGACCCCGAGCATCCGGGGGATGGAGAAGCCGTAGATGTCGGCGTCGACGACCCCGACGGCCAGGCCCTGGGCGGCGAGGGAGGCGGCGAGGTTGGCCGTCACCGACGACTTGCCGACCCCGCCCTTGCCGGACGCGACGGCGTAGACACGGGTCAGCGAGCCGGGCCGGGCGAACGGGACCTCGCGCTCGGCGACCCCACCGCGCAGCTGGGTCTTGAGCGCCTGGCGCTGCTCGTCGTCCATCACCCCGAGGGTCACGTCGACGGCGCTCACCCCCTCGACCCGCAGCAGGGCCTCGGTGGTGTCCTTGGTCAGCGTGTCCTTGAGCGGGCAGGCGGCGACGGTGAGGAGGATGGTGACGGCGACCCGGCCGTCCTCGTCGACGGCGACGTGGTCGACCATCCCCAGCTCGGTGACCGGCTTGCGGATCTCGGGGTCGATGACCGTCGCGAGCGCGGCGGTGAGGGCGTCCTGGCTGACCTGCGACATGACGCCAGTCTAGGTCGGCTGCTCCTCGGCTCCCGCCTCGACCCGGTCCAGCTCGGCCCGGTTGACGACGACGAGCCCGCGCTCCTCCATCTCCTCGAGCAGGTCGCGCAGCTCGCTGCGGACGAAGTCGCGGGTCGCGGTGTCGCGCATCGCCAGGCGGAGCGCCGCGACCTCGCGGGTGAGGAACTCGGTGTCGGCGAGGTTGCGTTCGTCGCGCGAGCGGTCCTGCTCCAGGGCCACCCGGTCGCGGTCGGCCTGCCGGTTCTGGGCCAGGAGGATGAGCGGGGCGGCGTAGGAGGCCTGCAGGCTCAGCATCAGGGTGAGGAAGAGGAAGGCGTAGGGGTCGAACGCCCACGGGGTCAGGGTGTTGACGATGATCCACACCGCGATGAAGAGGGTCATCCCGATGAGGAAGCCGGGGGTGCCCATGAACCGCGCGAACTTCTCCGAGAGGATCCCGAAGGTCTCCTCGGTCAGCAGGGCCGGCGTCTGGAAGGCGCGACGCCCGGTCTCCCGGGGCTGGTCGATGCGGGGGCGCCGCTCGCGCTCAGCCACGGGTCGCCCCCTGCGCGGTGGCGTCGGGGGTGACCGAGTCCGGGGCGGTGACCTCGGGGGGCACGACGTCGTGGCGGTCCTCGCGCCAGTCGTCGGGGAGGATGTGGTCGAGCACGTCGTCGACGGTGACCGCACCGAGCAGGTGGCCGTCCTCGTCGACGACCGGCAGGCCGACGAGGTCGTACGTCGCGAGCATCCGGGTCACCTGGCCCAGGGTGGCGGTGGGGGGCAGCGGCTCGACGTCCTTGTCGAGGATGCCGCCCAGCGGGTTGTGCGGCGGCTCGCGGAGCAGCCGCTGGATGTGGACCACGCCGAGGTACTTCCCGGTGGGGGTCTCCAACGGCGGACGGCAGACGAAGACGGTGCAGGCCAGGGCGGTGGACAGCTCCTGGCGGCGGACGACGGCCAGGGCCTCGGCGATCGACGCCTCGGGCCCGAGCACCACCGGCTCGGTGGTCATCAGGCCACCGGCGGTGTTCTCGTCGTAGGTGAGCAGGCGGCGCAGGTCGGCGGCCTCGTCCGGCTCCATCCGCTGGAGCAGCTCCTCGCGGCGCTCGGTGGGGAGCTCGGAGAGCAGGTCGGCCGCGTCGTCGGGCTCCATGGCCTCGAGGACGTCGGCGGCGCGAGCCGCGTCGAGGCCGACGAGGATCTCGACCTGGTCGTCCTCGGGCAGCTCCTCGATGACGTCGGCGAGGCGCTCGTCGGACAGGGCGTCGGCCACCTCGGCCCGGCGGCGCGGGGTCAGGTCGTGGATGACCTCGGCCAGGTCGGCCGGCTTGAGGTCCTGGTAGGTCTCGAGGAGCTTGGCCGCCCCCTGGCCCTCACGGACGACGTGCAGCCCGCGGACGTCCTCGATGGCCACGACGAAGGACTCGCCCCGGCGGCGGCCGAGCCGGCCCAGTCGGCTCGGCCGCGAGGAGGCGACCCGGACGAAGGCGCGGGTGACGCTCCACCCGCGGGTCCCGAGCTGCTCGATGCCGACGTCCTCGACGGTGGCGTCGACCACCTCCCCCTCCTCGGTGCGGACCATGACCGGGCGCTCGAAGAGCTCGGCGACGACGAGGGTCTCGTTTCCGCGCTGCTCGAAGCGGCGCATGTTGACCAGGCCGGTGGTGATGACCTGGCCGCCCTCGACGGAGGTGACGCGGGTCATCGGGACGAAGACGCGGCGCCGGCCGGGCACCTCGACGACGAGGCCGATGACCCGGGGACGGGCGCGGGTGACACTGAAGGTGACGACGACGTCGCGGACCCGGCCGACCTTGTCACCGAGCGGGTCGAAGACGTCGAGCTCGGACAGGCGGCCGACGAAGGCGCGGGTCGGCGTGCTCACGATCGTCAAGGCTATCCGCCCCGGCCGGCCGGCCGCGCCGGTCAGCGGGTCGTGTTGCGGCGGGCGCCGGCGCGGCCGCGCCAGTGCCAGGGCCGCCAGCGCGCGGTCGCCGGGGGCGCGGGGCGCACCGGCACGGTGCCGGGGGCGTCGTCGTAGTGGCCGGGGAACTCGACCGGGGGACCGTGCGGGGACAGGACGTGGACGGTGCACGAGTCCCGCCAGCGCTCGACGGTGTCACCCACGGCGTTCAGCCGCTCGGCGCGCAGCGCCTCGACCGCCACGGTCCACTCCGTCGACCCCGGCTCGAGCTCGCGGGCGGTGGCGGGCAGGGTCAGGAGCCGGCCCCCGGTGTCCTTGCTCCGGAGCAGGAGCTCGACCTCGTCGGGCAGCCAGGGCAGGAACTGCTCGCCCGGCCCGCTGACGACGTAGGCGGCCGGCCCGGGCGCGTGCTCGTCCCCGGTCTCGTGCCAGACGTGCCAGGCCGGGTGGCTCTGCCCGTCCGGGAGCCGGACCCACAGCAGGCCCGACTTCGTCGCCGCCTCGGTCGTCAGCCGCGAGACGTCGACCGGGCTGCCGGCGGGCTCCTGCGTCACCCCCGCACTCTCCCACAGCGGGCCGGCGCGGCATCGGTCACACCGGGAAACGGTGGCAGCGGGGGCGCTGCTAGCGTCCCGGCGTACCCGTCCCCGGCCCGGTGAGGACCCCGCATGCGCAGCGCCAAGGACTTCTTCCGCCCCCTCGCGGTGGGCGCCCCCGACCCCGTCCGGGAGGTGCCGGCGCGGCCGAGCCGGATGATCCACTTCGTCGACCCGAGCAACCCGAAGATGGCCGCGAAGGTGCCCGACCTGGTGGGCACCGTCGACGTCCTCCTCGGCAACCTCGAGGACGCCGTCCGGGCCGAGAACAAGGAGGCCGCGCGGCACGGCCTGGTCGAGATCGCCAGGGCCACCGACTTCGGCGAGCACACCCAGCTCTGGACCCGGGTCAACGCCCTGGACAGCCCGTGGGTCCTCGACGACCTCACGACGCTCGTCGCCGAGGTGGGCGACCGTCTCGACGTCGTCATGGTCCCCAAGGTCCAGGGACCCGAGGACATCCACTACGTCGACCGGCTCCTCGCCCAGCTCGAGGCCCGGGCCGGGCTCACCCGGCCGATCCTCGTCCACGCCATCCTCGAGACCGCCCGCGGCGTCGCGAACGTCGAGGAGATCGCCGGGGCCAGCCCCCGGATGCAGGGCATCAGCCTCGGTCCGGCCGACCTGGCCGCTGACCGCCGGATGAAGACGACCCGGGTCGGCGGTGGCCACCCCGGCTACCTGGTGCGCCAGGACCCGCCGTCGGGCGTCGAGGACGCCGTGAACGCCGAGCGGGCGACCTACCAGCAGGACCTCTGGCACTACACGATCGCCCGGATGGTCGACGCCTGCGCGATGCACGGGATCTTCCCGTACTACGGACCCTTCGGGGACATCAAGGACGTCGTCGCCTGCGAGGACCAGTTCCGCAACGCCTTCCTCCTCGGCTGCGTCGGCGCCTGGACCCTGCACCCGGCCCAGATCGCCATCGCCAAGCGGGTGTTCAGCCCCTCGCCCGAGGACGTCGCGCACGCCCGTCGCGTCCGGGAGGCGATGGGCGACGGCACCGGGGCCGTGATGCTCGACGGGAGGATGGAGGACGACGCGAGCCTCAAGCAGTGCCTGGTCATCCTCGAGCTAGCCGACCGGCTGTCCGCCAACGACCCCGAGCTGGCCGCGCAGTACGCCACGGCGGAGGAGGGGGCATGAGCCCGGAGTACCGCCCGCGCCGCTCGGTCCTCTACATGCCGAGCAGCAACGAGCGGGCCCTGGAGAAGGCGAAGTCCCTGCCCGTCGACGGGCTCATCCTCGACCTCGAGGACGCCGTGGCTCCCGACGCCAAGCGGAGCGCCCGTGAGAACGCCTGCGCGGCAGCCGCATCCGGTGAGTACGGCGAGCGGGAGGTGACGATCCGCGTGAACGGCGCCGGCACCGAGTGGCACGACGCCGACCTCGAGGCGGCGTGTGCGGCCGGCCCGGACGGCATCGTCGTCCCGAAGGTGGGCTCGGCGCACGAGGTGCGCAGCCTCGTCGCGGCGATGGAGCGGTACGGCACGCCCGACCGGACCCGGCTGTGGGCGATGGTGGAGACACCCCAGGCGGTGCTCTCCGCCCTCGACATCGCCCGCGCCTCCGACCGGCTCGCCGTCCTCGTCCTCGGGACCAACGACCTCGTCAAGGAGCTGCAGGCCCGCTTCGTCCCCGGCCGCGCGCCGCTGCTGACCGCCCTCGCCACCGCGGTCCTCGCCGCCCGGGCCGCCGGGGTGGCCGTTCTCGACGGGGTCTTCAACGACGTCGGGGACCACGAGGGGTTCGAGGCCGAGTGCCGCCAGGGCCGAGACCTCGGCTTCGACGGCAAGACCCTGATCCATCCGGGGCAGGTGCAGGCGTGCAACGCCGCGTTCGCGCCGTCCGACGCCGAGGTGGAGGAGGCGCGCGGGATCCTGGAGGCCTGGGCGGCCGGAGCCGGCAGCGGGGTCGTCACCTTCCGGGGCCGGATGGTCGAGAACCTGCACGTCGACGTCGCGCGCCGGGTCCTGGCCACCGACGCGTGGGTGCGCGGGCGCGGCTGACCCCCCAACGATTCGGTCACGGGGGGCGCGCCGAGTTGCGGCGATGCCGCTCGATGGCGTCTCGTGGGAGGCCCGACCCGAGGAGTGAGGGACCGATGCCCCGGATGCCGAGGGCCGTCGCCGTGGCGGCCCTGACGCTGGCCGCCACCGCGGCCCTGTCCGGCTGCTCGGGCACCGCGGCACCCTCCGGGCCCCCCTCGGGCGGGGCGTCGAGCGGCTCGCCGAGCGGCTCGACGAGCCCCGCGGGCACGGGCCGGTCCACCGAGCCCGGGTCGCCCGGCCCGAGCCCGTCCTCGTCGCCCGAACCGTCGGCGACCCGGAGCGCGACCCCGTCGCCCGAACCGTCGGCGACCCGGAGCGCGACCCCGTCGCCGACCTCCACCCCGAGCGGCAGCCCCAGCGCGTCGTCGTCCGCGAGCCCGTCGCCACGGCCCCGCACCACCCTGGTGATCGGCGACTCCGGCGCGCGGGTGCTGGCGCTGCAGCAGCGGCTGAGCGAGCTCGGCTACTGGCTCGGTGCGCAGGACGGCAGCTTCGGGCCGCTGACCCAGCAGGCCGTCCTCGCCCTCCAGAAGGCGGCCGGCATCAGCCGGGACGGGGTGGTCGGGCCGAACACCCGCCGCGCCCTCGACGACGGTGTCCGGCCCCCGGCCACCGTGAAGGGCGATGGGCTGGAGGTCGACCTCGGCCGCCAGCTGCTCCTCGTGGTCCGCGGCGGCGCGCCGGTCATCGTGCTCAACACCTCGACCGGCAGCGGCGAGGAGTACACCTCGACCTTCGGGAACCCGGCGATCGCCCGCACCCCGACCGGCACCTTCACGTTCCTGCGGCGGGTCGACGGCATGGCCGAGAGCTCGCTGGGCACGCTCTGGCGGCCGATCTTCTTCACCAGCTCCGGGTACGCCGTGCACGGCTCGCAGAACGTCCCACCGTGGCCGGCCTCGCACGGGTGCGTGCGGGTGAGCAACGCCGCCATCGACATGATCTGGGCCCGGGGGCTGGCCCCGGTCGGCAGCACCGTCACGGTCCGCTGAGCCGGCGGTCCCAGCCGCTCCCGGACTCCCGGCTCACTCGCCGGGGTAGACCACCCCGACCGCCGCGCGCACCGCGTCCATGACGGACATGACGCGGCGGGTGGCCTCCCACGGCACCGACCACGGCTCGGTCCGGCCCTCGGCCACCGCGCGCGCGACCTCGGCGACCTGGTAGCGGAAGCCGTGGGTGCCGTGCTCGTCCTGCCACGTGTCGAGGACGGTGTCGTCCGGGCCGACGAGGCGCAGCGCGCTCGTCGGCTGGTAGAAGCGGCCCGACAGCTCGATCCGTGCCTCGGTGCCGGCCACCACCGCGGTGCACGGGGTGGCCGCGGCCATCGTGCACGTCATCCGGGCCACCGCCTCGCCACTTCGGGCGGTGACCCCGGTGGTGACGTCGACCCGCTGCGGGCTCAGCGTGGCGCGCGCGGCCACGTCCTCGAGGCCGCCGAGGACGTGGTCGGCGAAGGCGACGGGGTAGACGCCGAGGTCGAGCAGCGCACCACCGGCGAGGGCCGGGTCGGACAGGCGCTGGGGACCGTCGGGCCACAGGCGCTGCCCGTGGTCGGCCTGGACGAGGACGACGTCGCCGAGGGTGCCGGCCTGGACGGTGCGCCGCACGACGTCGTACTGGGGCAGGTAGCGGCTCCACATCGCCTCGGCCGCGAGCAGGCCGGCCGACCGGGCCACGGCGAGGACCTCGTCGGTCTCGGCGAGGTTGCGGGCGAACGCCTTCTCGACGAGGACGGGGCGGCCGGCGGCGAGGGCGAGGAGGGCGTGCTCGAGGTGCTCGCTGTGCGGGGTCGCCACGTACACCGCATCGACGTCGGCGTCCTCCACCAGGGCCCGGTACGAGCCGTAGGACCGGGCGACCCCGTGCCGGCGGGCGAAGACGCTCGCCCGGTCGGCGTCGCGCGAGCCGACGGCGACGACCTCGGAGCGGGTGCCCTCGCGGACCGCGCTGGCGAACGTGTTGGCGATGCCGCCCGGGCCGAGGACGCCCCAGCGCAGCGGCGGGGCGTCCATCGGGTCCGGGGTCGTCGGGGCGGCCAGGGTTGGGGGCGTCGTCGGCATGGCGCCACCCTAGGGGCCGGCCCGGGACCGGGCGTCAGAAGCGGGAGGTGGCCTCCGCGACGAGGTCGCCGACGAGCTCGCCGAGGTCGACCTCCAGGCCCTTGCGGCGGAACCACGCCACCATCGTGGCCGCGTCGCGCTCGAGGAAGTCGAAGCCGCTCGGGTTCCCGATGACGTCGACGACCTGTGGCCAGTCGATGATGACGAGCCGCTCGCCGTCGAGCAGGACGTTGTACGGCGAGAGGTCGCCGTGGGTCCAGCCGTGGCGGGCGAGGGTGAGCAACGCCGTGCGGAGCTGCTCGAAGAGGTCGGCGAGCAGGTCCGGTGCCGGGCGGGTCGAGACGAGCCGCGGGGCGGCGGCCTGCTCGTCGCCGACGAGCTCCATGAGCATCTCGGACTCGTCGAGCTGGACGGGGTAGGGGACCGGGAGGCCGAGCTCCCAGAACCGGCCGAGCGCGTCGAACTCCGCGGCCGCCCACTGCCCGGAGATCATCTGCTTGCCGAAGTCGGTGCGCCGCGCCATGGCGCGGCTCTCCCGGCTCTTGCGGACCCGGCGGCCCTCGAGGTAGCCCGCGTCCCGGTGGAAGAGCCGGTGGTCGGCGGCGCGGTAGCGCTTGGCCGCCATCGTCGCAGCCCGGCCGGTCCCCGGGACCCAGCGGCGGACGACGTGGACGTCGGCCTCCTTGCCGGTCTTGAGGACGCCGAGGTCCGAGTCGACGGCGCCGAGGTCGGTGACGACCCAGCCGGGTCGTGGCGTGGGACCGTGGGTGGCGACGTCCCAGGTGGTCCATCGCTCGCCCGCGGGCGGCGCGTCAGGTGAGGTGTCGACGGAGAAGGCGGCCTGCCTCTCCGGGAGGTGGAACGGCATGTGTGCCAAGGGGGTGCTCCTGCTCGAGGGTGGGGGTGAGTGCACGGGCGCGGCCCGGGACGGGGGTCGACATCGGGTCCTCCTCCACTCGGTCGGGACACCTGGGGCCGGGGGACCCGGCCGCCTGGGGCGGCACGCGGCAGGCACCGCGCGACGGCATCCAGCGTGCCCGCCCACCCGGTCTGCGCGCCACCGAATTGCGCCGCAGCGGCGGTGCCGTGCGTGGGGGGACTCACACCCCGGCGAGGTACCTCGTGCTCGTCTGCCCCGGCACACTGGGCACCTGACCCCACGACCCACCAGGGCCCGTGACCTCCCACGACCCACGCGAAGGCGGCGATGCGGCCATGTCCCGACTCCAGAGCACCGACGGCCTCACCGAGGAGCAGCAGGAGCTCGTCAAGCTCGTCCGCGAGTTCGTCGACGAGCAGATCCTCCCCGTGGCCACCGAGCTGGAGCACAAGGACGAGTACCCCACGGAGATCGTCGAGGGCATGAAGGAGATGGGGATCTTCGGCCTGATGATCCCGGAGGAGTACGGCGGGCTCGGGGAGTCGCTGCTCACCTACGCGCTCGTCGTCGAGGAGATCGCCCGCGGCTGGATGAGCGTCAGCGGCATCATCAACACCCACTTCATCGTCGCCTACCTCATCCTCCAGCACGGCACCGACGAGCAGCGGCAGCGCTACCTGCCCCGGATGGCGACGGGCGAGGTCCGGGGGGCGTTCTCGATGAGCGAGCCCGGGGTCGGGTCGGACGTGGCGGCCATCCGCACCCGCGCGGTGCGCGGCGAGGACGGCGGCTGGACCATCGACGGGCAGAAGATGTGGCTGACCAACGGCGGCTCGGCCAACCTCGTGGCCGTCCTCGTGCGCACCGACCTCGGCGAGAGCGACAGCCCGTACAAGAACATGACGACCTTCCTGGTCGACAAGGAGTCCGGCTTCGGCGAGACCGCCCAGGGCGTCACCGTGCCCGGCAAGATCGAGAAGATGGGCTACAAGGGGGTCGACACCACCGAGCTCGTCTTCCAGGGCCACCGCACCACCGACGAGCAGGTGCTCGGTGGCGTCCCGGGCAAGGGCTTCTACCAGATGATGGACGGGGTCGAGGTGGGCCGGGTCAACGTCGCGGCCCGCGCCTGTGGCCTGTCCCGGCGCGCGTTCGAGCTCGGCATCGCCTACTCCCAGCAGCGGGAGACCTTCGGCAAGAAGATCGCCGAGCACCAGGGCATCCTCTTCCGGCTGGCCGACATGGCGACCAAGGTCGAGTCCAGCCACCAGATGATGGTCAAGGCGGCCCGGCTCAAGGACGCCGGCCAGCGCAACGACCTCGAGGCCGGGATGGCGAAGTACCTCGCCTCCGAGAACTGCGCCGACGTCGTCGAGCAGTCCTTCCGCATCCACGGTGGCTACGGGTACTCCAAGGAGTACGAGATCGAGCGGCTCTACCGCGAGGCGCCGATGCTCCTCATCGGCGAGGGCACGGCGGAGATCCAGAAGATGATCATCGGCCGCCGCCTCCTCGAGGACTACAAGGCCCGCTGACCGCCCCCGCGACAGCCGGCACGGGAGGCGCACAGCGACCACCCAGCGCGGGGTGCGAAAATGGGTGCATGAGCAGCCAGCCGATGCGTCCGGGCCTGCGTGCCGCCCTGTCGCTGGACTACCCGATGTCGCTCGGGGTCCACGACTCCTACGAGGAGGCCCAGGAGGCGGTCGACTACCTCTCCGACCACGAGTTCCCCGTGCAGGACGTGCTGATCGTCGGCACCGACCTCAAGCAGCTCGAGCGGGTCACCGGCCGGCTCACCCAGGGCCGGGTCGTCGGCGCGGGGGCGCTCTCGGGCATGTGGTTCGGGCTCTTCGTCGGGACGATCTTCGCGATCTTCGACCCGAACGGGTTCAACATCCTCACCGTCCTGTCCACCGTCGCCGTGGGCGCGGTCTTCGGTGCCGTGTGGGGGTACGTCGGCTACCGGCTCACCGGCGGCCAGCGCGACTTCACCTCGGTGAGCCAGGTGGTCGCGGCGAAGTACGAGGTGCTGTGCGAGCACAAGCACGCCCAGCGCGGTCGTGAGCTGCTCGCCGAGATGGACCCGATGAAGGCCGCCGAGCAGGAGGTCCGCCGGGCCCAGGCCGAGGAGCAGGCCCGGACCGACACGCAGGAGCAGCGGCCACCGGCGGCGTCTCCCCCCTCCGCCCCGCCCCGGTAGCCCTGGCCCGCCGCGCGGGGCCGGGGCGGGCTATCGTCGGCCCATGTCCGAGGACCGCCCCGCCCTGACGCCCCTCGAGGGCCCGTTCTCCTCCGTCCTCTGCGTCGTCGCGCACCCCGACGACATCGAGTACGGCACCGCCGCGGCCGTGCACCGATGGGTCGGGGAGGGCGCCCACGCGGCGTACTTCCTCCTGACCCGGGGCGAGGCGGGCATCGACACGATGGACCCCGAGCGGGCGGCCGTCGTGCGGGAGGGGGAGGAGCGGGAGAGCGCTCGCCGGGTGGGCGTCGAGGCCGTCGAGTTCGCCGGGCTGGCCGACGGCGCCGTCGAGTACGGGGTGGCGCTCCGGCGCGAGATCGCCGCCGCGATCCGGCGCCACCGGCCCGAGGTGGTCATCGGCCAGACCTGGGCGGAGTTCTTCGGGCCGAACCGGGTCAACCAGGCCGACCACCGGGCGGTGGGGCTGGCCACCCTCGACGCCGTCGCCGACGCCGGCAACCGCTGGCTGCACCGCGACCTCGTCGAGCAGGGCCTGGAGCCGTGGAACGGGGTGAAGGTGGTCGCCCTCGCGGCGTCCCCGCGGGCCAGCCACTACGTCGACGTCTCAGGCGAGCACTTCGAGGCGGCGGTGGCCTCCCTCGAGGCGCACGCGGAGTACAACGCCGCCCTCCCCGCGGACTTCCCGGTGCCCCGGGAGCTGCTCCAGATGATCCTCGGCGGTGCCGGCGAGGCCGCAGGGGTCGAGCACGCCCTCGCCCTCGAGGTCGTCATCGACCGCCGCTGACCCGCCGGACCGCCCCGGTCTCAGGCCGTCCAGAGGGCGAGCTGGCGGGACTGGACGATGAGGCGCCCCTCGGCGTCGTGGACCACGGCGTCCTCGGCGAGGAACCCGCCGGCGACCTGCTCGCACCGCGCCTGCACGGACAGCGGCCCGGTGCCGGACCTGGCCCGCACGTGGGCGGTGAGCTCGACGGTCGGGACCCACCCGAGCGGGCCGAGCACGTTCCACGCCGCCGGTGGGGTCGCGTCGCACGCGAGGAGCGCGCCGAGCTGGTCGGCGGGCAGGTCCTCGAGGACGGCACGGACCTCCCCGCTGCCGTCGGGGGCCCCGGCGGCGAAGCCGGCGCGTGCCGTGTCGAGCCGCGAACCGGCCCGGGTGGCGAAGGCGGGGACCGGGACGGGCTGGCCCCCGCCCCCGGGTGCCGTGGCGGCGCCCCGGGGCGTCAGCCGCGCGGTGGCCGGGTCCCACGGCTTCTCGCGGCTCCACGTCGGGCCGGCGAAGGCCGACCGGTCGCCGACGAGGGCCGTGACGGCGAGGACGACCTCGCCGTCCTGGGTGCCGGTGCCGGCGACCGACCGGAAGCGCCGGCTGCCGCCGACCGGTGCCAGGTGGAACCGCAGCGGTCCGGGGCGGGTCCGGCGCAGGTAGTGCGCCGTCACGGTGAACAGGTCCGGGGCGCCGGTCGCGGTGAGGAGCGCCTTCCCGGCGAGTGCCAGCAGGTAGCCGCCGTGGCCCGCGCCGAACGCGTCCCACCCCTCGTGGACGCGACCGACGAGGTCGGGCCCGTCCGGCTCGAGGCGGAGGGCCTCGTGCAGGCCGGGCGGCGGGTCCGTCCCCGGGTCGGCCGTCACGGTGCCCCTGCCTCCCCAGTCCTGCGTCCGTCCCGGTGGCTCCGGTCGGGTCCGGCCACGTCCGTGGTGGGTGGTCGCTCAGGCCTCGACGAGCTCGACGGCCAGGTTCATGTGGCCCAGCGCGAGGGCACGGAAGGACAGGCCGCTGGCCTGGAGGAACTCCTCGAACGCGCGGTGCTCGTGCTGCTGCCACCCGAAGTAGCCGAAGTACTCGTCGAAGACGATGACCGTCCCCGGGACGAACCACGACCCCAGGGTGGTGAACACGGTCGTGGTCGAGCTGTAGAGGTCGGCGTCGAGGTGCGCGAAGGCGAACGGGCCGCTGTGCTGCTCGGCGAACACCGGCACCGTGTCGTCGAACCAGCCGACGTGGAACTCGACGTTGTCGACGGGAAGCTCGGGCGGCTTGGCGCCGACGTGGAAGGACCCGGCCCGCTTGCCGGTCCCCGACCAGTCCTCGGGCAGCCCCTCGAAGCTGTCGAAGCCGTGCACCGTGTGGTCCGGGAAGAACCGCGCGATGCGGGTCAGCGACTCGCCCTGGTAGACGCCGAACTCGGCGACCATCCCGTCGAGCCGCACATGGTGCAGGGCCGCGTCGACCGCGTCGGAGTTGTGCAGGTGCACCGACATCGACTGGAAGCGGGGGTCGGCCACGATGTGCTCGACCGCCTCGTCGACGGCGCGCTGGCGCAGCGCGATCGCGGTGGACGGGATGGTACGGGTGACCCGCAGCTCCTTGCGCACCTCGGCGAGGCCGGAGGCCACCGACGGGTCGGTGCTGGCTGCCGTCCGGGCCGTGCCCTTGGATCTGCCGATCCTCATCGTGCCTCCTCCGGGCGCTGGATCTCGGTGATCCAGGCCTCGACGTCCTCGGCCGTGCGTGGCATCGCGGCCGAGAGGTTCTCGTGTCCGTCCTCGGTGACGAGCACGTCGTCCTCGATGCGCACCCCGGTGCCGCGGAAGCGCTCGGGGGCCAGGAGGTCGTCGGCCTTGAAGTACAGGCCGGGCTCGACGGTGAGCACCATACCGGGACGGAGCTCGGCGTCCATGTACTCCTGGCGCGTCGCGAGTGCGCAGTCGTGCACGTCGAGGCCCAGGTGGTGGGAGGTGCCGTGCACCATCCACCGTCGGTGGTACTGCCCGTGCTCCTTGTCGAGGGTGTCCTCGACGGTGACACCCTCGGGCAGCAGGCCCCAGCCGTGGAGGTGCTCGGCGATGACGCGGATGGCCGCGGAGTGGACGTCGGAGAAGCGGTTGCCGGGCCGCACCGCCGCCAGGCCTGCCTCCTGCGCGGCGAGGACGGCGTCGTAGACCTCCCGCTGGGCGTCGGTGAACGCGCCGTCGACCGGCAGCGTGCGCGTGACGTCGGCGGTGTAGAGGCTGTCGACCTCGACGCCGGCGTCGATGAGGACGAGGTCGCCCGGGCGGACCTCGCCGGTGTTCTTGACCCAGTGCAGGGTGTTGGCGTGGTCCCCGGCCGCGCAGATCGAGTCGTAGCCGACCCCGTTGCCGCGGTGCCGCGCGTGGAGCGCGAAGACCCCCTCGAGCCAGCGTTCGCCCCGGCCGGCGGCGACGGCCTCGGGCAGCGCCGCGATCATCGCCTCGAAGCCGTGCCGGGTAGCCTCGACGGCGGCCCGCATCTGCTCGACCTCGTGGGCGTCCTTGGTCATCCGCAGGTGCGAGATGTCGTGCGCCAGGGCGTCGTCGACCTCCTCCAGCGTGGCGGCGTCGGCGCCGTTGTCCACCCGCGCGGCGTCGAGGCGGGCGGTGAGCTCGCGGTCGGCGTCCCGCACGACGCGGACGGTGAGCTCACCGGCGTCCTTGGCCACCGCGTCGACGAGCCCGTCGACGTGGCGTGCGGTGAGGCCGAGCTCGAGCTCGAGGTCCTCGATCGTGGGCCGGGCGCCGACCCAGAACTCGCCGTATCGGGAGTCGGCGAAGAACTCGTCGGTGTCGCGGCCGGCGAGCGGGCGGAAGTACAGGACCGCCTCGTGGCCCCCGGCGGCGCCGTCCCCGCCCTCGACGGGCTCCATGACGAGCACCGCGTCCGGCTCGCGGTCGGCGCCGAGGCCGGTGAGGTAGGCGAAGGCGGTGTGCGGGCGGAAGACGTAGTCGGTGTCGTTGCTGCGTACCTTGAGCCCGCCCGCGGGGACGACGAGCCGTTGGCGGGGGTAGGCGGCGCTGAGCACCGCGCGACGAGCCGCGGCCGGCGCGGCAGCCGCCGAGGGCCCGGTGACGGTGGGCCGACGGGGTGCCCAGCCCGCCCGGATGAAGGTGCGCAGCTCCTCGGTGGTCGCCCGAGCGCGGTTGTCGGCCTGCTTCTGTTCCTCGCTCACCGGCCCATGCTCCCATGCTTCCCGGCGGCCTCCGGACCGTGGCACAGTGAGGAGATGGGACGGCACCGTGCCCCCCGCCGGCGGGGCCCACTCGTGCTCGGCTCCGCCCTGCTCCTCCTCGTCCCGGCACTGGTCGTGTGGGCGGTCGGCGGCCCCCGCGAGCACCGTCCCGCGGCTCCACCCGCCAGCGCGTCCCGGCAGTCCGT
Source organism: uncultured Actinomycetota bacterium (assembly GCA_963772645.1). Lineage (GTDB taxonomy): Bacteria > Actinomycetota > Actinomycetes > Actinomycetales > Dermatophilaceae > DASSQJ01. Next base: position 117,720 of record CAVYYD010000010.1, on the reverse strand, counting down.
CGAGCTGACCGAGGGCACTCCGGCGCCCACGCCCCGCGGTTCGGGCACTGGCGACGTCGCGGTGCCGGTGGCCTCGACGACCGCCCCGCCGACCGCAGCCGCGACGGCACCACCTCCGACCAGCGTCCCGGGGACGACCCCGACCAGCGCCCCGGGTCCGGCGCCCACCGTGTCGCCGACCCCCGCCGCCAGCCACTCCCGCAAGGGCAAGGGGCCACCGACGCCGAAGCCGACGAGGACGAAGTGAGCCCGCCGGCCCTCCCGTCGTTCCCCGACCGGCTGCGGGCCCAGTTCGCGGACGAGCCCCACCTCTACGGCGTCCTCCTGGCGGCGATCGCCGAGGACTGGGAGAGCGGGGGCGTCAGCCGTGCGCTCTTCGAAGGCTGGGAGGACGTCCCGGCCCGCCAGTTCCCGCAGCTGCGACTGCTGGCCGGACTCTTCCGCATCGTCCTGCGCGGGGAGGCCCCCCAGCTCGTCCCCTTCTACCCCGTCCTCGGCGGCGACGCCGACCCCCGGGACGCGTGGCCGGTGGTGCGTCCGCTCCTCGCGGCCCACGTCGCCGAGCTGCGCCGTTCCCTCGCCGAGGCCCCGCAGACCAACGAGCCCGGCCGGACCGTGGCGCTGCTCGTCGGGCTCTCGGAGGCGGTGCGTCGCACCGGCCTGCGACGGGTCCGGCTCCTGGAGCCGGGCGCCTCCGCCGGCCTCGGCCTGCTCGTCGACCGGTACCGGCTCGTCGGCGCCGGCTGGGAGGCCGGGGACCCGGGGTCACCGCTGGTCCTGCGCGGGTGCGAGGCGCCCGGGCTCGACCCGCAGCGGTTCGAGGTGGTGCAGCGGCGCGGCTGCGACGTCGCGCCGGTCGACGCCGCCTCGGCGGAGGGCGCGCGGTACCTGACCTCGTTCGTCTGGCCGTGGATGACCGCCCGGCACGCCCGGCTGGCCGCCGCGCTCGAGGTGGTCCGGGCGCACCCGGTCCCCGTCGACCGGGCCCGGGGCGCGCCCTGGGTCGCCGAGCAGCTGGCCGACCCGCCGCCCGACGAGCTCCTCACCGTCGTCTGGCACTCGGTTACCCGCCTCTACTGGCCGGTGGAGGAGTCGCGGGCGCTGGAGAGCGCCGTCGACGAGGCACGGGCGCGGATGCCGCTGGCCCACGTCGCGATGGAGCACCCGTGGCCCGCCGACGGGTCGGAGCCGGTCCCGCGCTCGGGGGACGAGGTGCTGCCCGAGGTCACGCTCGACGGGGAGGTCCTCGCCACCTGCGGGCACCACGGTCCGCCCGTCCGGTGGGTGCGGTGAGCGACCCGCTCCCGCCGGGGCCGTTCAACATGGCGCGGTACTGCCTCGGCCCGGCGGCTCACCGCGACCCGTCCCGGCTGGGTCTGGTCGTCACCCACGACCTCCGGCACCCGGCCTCGGGGGCGGAGCGATGGACCTACGCCGAGCTCGACGACGCGGTCCGGGCGGTCGCCCACGGGCTGCGGGCCGCGGGCCTGTCGCCGGGGGAGCGGCTCGTCCTGCGGCTGGGCGACACCAGCGACTTCGCGCTCGCCTTCTTCGGCGCCCTCGCCGCGGGGGTCGTGCCGGTGCCCACGTCCGAGCAGCTGACCGCCGAGGAGGTCGCCTTCGTGGCCGGGGACTGCCGGGCGGCGGCGCTCGCGGTCGCGCCGGCGCTCGCCGTCGCCACCGACCTGCCCACCCTCGGCCCCGGTGACCTCGCGGCGTGGCGCTCCGGCCCGGACCGGGCGCAGTACGTCGCCACTGCGCCGGAGGACCCCGCGTTCCTCGCCTACACCTCGGGGACGACCGGCTCGCCCAAGGGCGTCCTCCACGCCCACCGGTCCGCCTGGGGCCGGCGGCCGCTGCAAGCCGCGTGGCTGGGCATCGGGCCGCGGGACGTGGTGCTGCACGCCGGCTCGTTCACCTGGACCTACACCCTTGGCGTGGGCCTGACCGACCCGTGGGCCGTCGGCGCCACGGCCGTGGTGCACAGCGGCCACCGGGAGCCGTGGGCGTGGCCGGGGCTGGTCGAGGCGACCGGGGCCACGGTGTTCGCGGCGGTGCCAGGGGTCTACCGCCGGCTGCTGGCCCGCACCGACCCGGCGCGCCTGCGGGGCGGGTCGGGTCCGCTGCGCACACTGCGCCACGCGGTCACGGCCGGGGAGGCGCTGACCCCCGCGCTGCTCCAGCGGTGGCGGGCGACCACCGGCCTGGAGCTCTTCGAGGCGCTCGGGATGAGTGAGGTGTCGACGTTCGTCTCCAGCGGGCCGGGGGCCCCGGTGCGCCCGGGCAGCCCTGGGCGCCCGCAGCCGGGCCGGGTCGTGGCCGTGCTGCCGCTCGAGGGCGGCGACGAACCGCTGGGCGCGGGGGAGCAGGGCCTGCTCGCCGTCCACCGCAGCGACCCCGGCCTCATGCTCGGCTACTGGGAGCGGCCCGACGAGGACGCCGCGTCCCGGCGCGGCGAGTGGTTCGTCAGCGGCGACCTCGTCCACCTCGACGAGGACGGGTACGTGCACCACCACGGCCGGGCCGACGACGTCATGACCTCGATGGGCTACCGCGTCTCGCCGCTCGAGGTCGAACGGGTCCTGGCGCGGCATCCGGGAGTGTCCGACGTCGCGGTGGGCGAGGTGGAGGTGCGCGAGGGGGTGCGGGTCATCACCGCCTTCGTGGTGCCCGAGCCGGGCGCGGCGCTCGAGGCGGAGGGCCTGATCGCCCACGCCCGGCTGCACCTCGCCCGGTACAAGTGCCCGCGCGAGGTCCGGGTCCTCGAGCGCCTGCCGCGGACGGCGAACGGGAAGGTCCGCCGGCGGGAGCTCCCCGGCGTCGGCCGGTAGGGCCCGCTGCAGGCGTCGGCTGGTGCGACCCGGCGCGCGTCAGTCCTCGACCCAGCCCAGCGTGCGCTCGACGGCCTTGTGCCACCCGCGGTAGCCGTCGGCGCGCTGCTCCTCGTCCCAGGTCGGCTCCCAGCGCCGGTCCTCGGCCCAGTTGGCGCGCAGCTCGTCGGTGCCGGCCCAGAAGCCGACCGCCAGGCCCGCGGCGTAGGCGGCGCCGAGTGCCGTCGTCTCGGCGACGACCGGCCGGGACACCGGGACGCCGAGGATGTCGGCCTGCAGCTGCATGCACAGCTCGTTGGCGGTGACCCCGCCGTCGACCTTGAGGGTGCTCAGCTCGACCCCCGAGTCGGCGACCATCGCGTCGGCGACGTCGCGGGACTGGTAGCAGATCGCCTCGAGGGTGGCCCGGGCCAGGTGGGCGTTGGTGTTGAACCGTGAGAGACCGACGATCGCCCCCGCGGGCGTCGCTGCGCCAGTACGGGGCGAACAGGCCGCTGAAGGCGGGGACGAAGTAGATGCCGCCGGAGTCCTCGACCTGGGCGGCGAGCCGCTCGACCTCGGAGGCGCCGCTGATGATGCCGAGCTGGTCGCGCAGCCACTGGACGGCGCTGCCGGTGACGGCGATCGACCCCTCGAGCGCGTAGACCGGCCGGGCGTCGCCGAACTGGTACGCGACGGTGGTGAGCAGCCCGTTCTCGCTGCGGACGAGCTCCTCGCCGGTGTTGAGCAGGAGGAAGTTGCCGGTCCCGTAGGTGTTCTTCGCCTCCCCGGGCTCGAAGCACACCTGGCCCACCGTGGCCGCCTGCTGGTCGCCGAGGACGCCGGCGATGGCGATCCGCGCGGTCCGCCGCTCCCCGGAGGTGCTCCCGTAGGCCTCGGCGTCGCTGCTCGGACGGATGGTGGGCAGCATCGCGCGCGGGATGCCGAAGAAGCCGAGCAGCTCCTCGTCCCAGTCCAGGGTGGTCAGGTCCATGAGCATCGTCCGGCTGGCGTTGGTGACGTCGGTGACGTGGACGCCCCCGTCCGGTCCGCCGGTGAGGTTCCAGACCACCCACGTGTCGGGGGTGCCGAAGAGTGCGTCGCCACGCTCGGCGGCCGCGCGCAGGCCGTCGACGTTCTCGAGCATCCACTGGACCTTGCCGGCCGAGAAGTACGTCGCCGGCGGCAGGCCGGCCCGCGCCCGGATGACCTCGCCACGCCCGTCGGCCTCGAGCGCCCGGGCGATCGCGGCGGTGCGCGTGTCCTGCCAGACGATCGCGTTGTGCAGCGGCCGGCCGGTGTGCCGGTCCCAGACGATCGCGGTCTCGCGCTGGTTGGTCACCCCGATCGCGGCGAGGTCGGACCCGGCGAGGCCGGCACGGGTCAGGGCCGTGCCCATCACCGTCTGGGTCCGGTCCCAGATCTCGAGCGGGTCGTGCTCGACCCACCCGGCGCGGGGGAGGACCTGCTCGTGCTCGAGCTGGTGCCGCGCCACCTCGCGGCCGTCGTGGTCGAACACCATGAACCGGGTGCTCGTCGTGCCCTGGTCGACTGCTCCGATGAAGTCCGCCATGGCCCGAGCCTAGGACCGACCGGGGCGACCCGGCTCGGGTCGCGTGCATGGAGGCGGCGTCCAGACTCCGCTCCTACGGTGGGGTCCGCGGGCGGGCAGGCCGGTGGCCCCCCGGACGGGTCGGCGAGGAGGTCGGGCGGGTGCGAGCGCTGCGGACGCTGGTGGTGGTGCTGGGGGCGGTGGCGGCGCTCGCCGGGTGTGCTGCCGGCGCCCTCGCCGGGCATCGGGCGCCCCGACCGCAGGGTCGGCGCCGGGGCCGACGCCGAGCGCGGGGACGTCGTTCGACCTCCCGCTCACCGCGACGGTGCGCTCCATCCGGTTCACCGACTCGGCCGGGCAGCACCTGACGCTCGGCTCGCTCGCCGGCACCGACCTCGTCGTCACGGACTTCATGACCGACTGCCAGGAGGTGTGCCCGTTGACGAGCGTCAACGTCCGGGACGCGGCCTCCGCGGCGGCAGCGGCGGGCCTGGACTCCTCCCGGGTGCGCTTCCTCGAGATCACCATCGACCCGCAGCGCGACACGGTGCGCCCGGCTCGCGGCGTACCGGAAGCTCTTCGGTGCCCTGCCGAACTGGCAGCTGCTCACCGCCTCGCCGGCCGATGTCGCGACGCTGTGGCGCAGCCTCGGGGTGGCCGTGACCAGGGTGCCGGCCGCCTCGCCGGCGCCGAAGGACTGGCTGACCGGGGCACCGCTGACCTACGACCTCCAGCACCAGGACGTCGTCCTCGTCGTCGACGGCGCCGGGCACGAGCGGTGGCTGGAGCAGGGCACCCCGGCGACCCAGGGCGTGCACCCCCCCGCGCTGCTCGAGCGCCGGCTCGACGCGACGGGCCGGGCGCAACCTCGCCGCGCCGGACGGTGCGACGTGGACCGTCGCCGACGTCGACGCCGCACTCAGCTGGCTGACCGGCGCCCACGTCGGCTGAGGGGCCCGCGGGCCGGTGGTGTGGGCAACGGCACGCCCCGCGTGGGTACTGCACCGCGACCGGCTTGGGGAGGATGGGCCGGACCGCGCCGCCGCGCGGACCGGCAGCGAGGCGAGGAGGCAGACGTGCAGTTCGGGCGCAGCTACGAGGAGTTCGAGGTCGGGGCGACGTACAAGCACTGGCCGGGCAAGACGGTCACCGAGTACGACGACCACCTCTTCTGCCTGCTGACGATGAACCACCACCCGCTGCACCTGGACAGCCACTACGCGCAGGAGACGACCCAGTTCGGCCGCAACGTCGTCGTCGGCAACTACGTCTACTCGATCCTGCTCGGGATGTCGGTGCCGGACGTCTCGGGCAAGGCCATCGCCAACCTCGAGGTCGAGTCCCTGCGCCACGTCGCACCGACCTTCCACGGCGACACCCTCTACGGCGAGACGACGGTGCTCGACAAGTGGGAGAGCACGAGCAAGGACGACCGCGGCGTCGTCCACGTCGAGACGATCGGCTACACCCAGGACGGCAGCGTCGTCTGCATCTTCCGGCGCAAGGTGATGGTGCCCAAGCAGGGCTACCTCGACGCCCGCGGGGGCGAGCAGCCCGGGCCGCCCGTGCCGCAGCCGGACCGGAACTGGCCCGGGGCGCCGCAATCGGCCGAGCGAGATGAGCGTGCCGGCCCTTCGCCCGCCGCTCCACCGGGCGCGGAGGCGTCACAGCCGCTCGGTCGCACGTTCGACCCCCCGGCCGCGCCAGCTCACCGAGGCGAAGGGCGAGCCCGACACCGACGTGGTGTAGCCGCCCAGAGCACGGCGCTCCCGGTGCCGGGGACCTCGCCGACGACAGCGGGCCGGTCGTCCTCGTCCCCGGGGTCGACGCGAGCGCCCCGGGACGTGACCCCGACGGGACCAGGACCGCAGCAGGCCCTCCATCGACCCGTCGGGACCCCGTGCCGCGCTCATCAGTGGCGCGCGTCCGGAGTGCTCGGATGCTGAGCCGCACCATGGAGGCTCCGCCGTCGCCGGAGAAGGAGCCGAGCCGGTCGACGGCCCGGAGAGGAAGACGACGTGCCCTGGTCGTCCGCGAGCGCACCGACGGACGACGTCCCCCCGCTCGTCATGGACGCGTGTCCCCGCCGCCATCCAGAAGAGGTGCTGCACGGCCGATACGCGTCGCAGGCCTCGGCGAACCGACCGCGAAGGCCTGCCGTCCCGTCCCCGGCAGCGGGCCCGTGACGGCGTGGAGGCGTGGCCTCCCCGTCGTCGAGCGGGGTGACGAGCTGGAACTGCGGAGCCGGCGCGGGGAGGACCCCGACGACGACGTGGCTCCGTCGCCCGCGGTCCCCAGGTCGAGGCCAGGGTGGCAGCCCCGCAGGCTGGAGCCGCCCATGGCACCAGCGCGCCGCCCGGCCCACCTGGTCGTACCAGCATGTCCGGCTCGCGGCCAGTGGGGTCGACCGTCACCGCCAGCTGTCCAGGCCCCGGCACGGCGAGCGGCCGGCCGTCCGGCCCGCCGAGCTCGCTGAACGGGTCGAGCACGGCGGTGGCGCGGCCGACGGCCGCTGCCGACGGCCCGGCCGGGATGCCGTCGGCGGCCCGGCGCTGAACGGCGCCGATGGCCACCCACGCGCCGGCCCGACGACCAGCACCACGGCGGCCGTGGCCCCCGCCCCATCGCGGCCCGGCGCCGGCGCACCGACCCGCCGGCCCGGGCCGAGCACGGTGAGCGGGTCGACGTCGCGGCAGTGCGTCCGCCTCGGCCTCGGTGGCCTCGTGCAGTGCGGTGCGAACGGTGTCCTCGAACGGGTCGCGGCTCATCGGAGTCCCTCCTTGGACGTGGCCAGCTCGGCGCGCAGCGTGGCCAGCCCGCGGGAGGCGGCGGACTTCACCGAGCCCACGGAGATGTTGAGCAGGTCGGCGACCGCCTGCTCGGAGAGGTCGGCGTAGTACCGCAGGACGACGACCCGGCGCTGCTGGTCGGGCAGCCGGGCCAGGAGCCGGACGACGAGGTCGCGGTCCTCGGCCCGACTGCCGGCCGTGGTCGGCCGTCCGGGACGTCGGCGACCACGACCTCGCCGCGGCGGCGCCGCCAGGTGTCGGTCCGCTCGTTGACGAGGACCCGCCGGGCGTAGGCGAGGGCGCCCTCGGGACGGACCCGCGGCCACGCGACGTAGGTCTTGACGAGCGCCGCCTGGACGAGCTCGTGCGCCGCGTGGTGGTCGCCGGTCAGCAGCCACGCCGTCCGCAGCAGCGACGGCGACGCCTGCTCGGCGAACGCGGTGAACGCGGCGTCGCGCGCGGCCCGGCCGCCTGGTCATCGGTCCCTCCCCGTGTCCCTCACACCCTCTCCTACGCGGCGAGCGGCTCGGAGGGTTGCCTCGCCGCGGGGACGGCGTCGTCGGCCGCCACTACGCTCGCGCTGTGATCGACCTGCACACCCACTCGAGCGCGAGCGACGGCACCGAGCCGCCGGCGGTCGTCGTGCGGCAGGCCGCGTCGCGGCCGGGCTCACGGCGGTCGCGCTCACCGACCACGACACCTGCTCGGGTGGGAGCAGGCCGCCGCCGGGGCGCGCGAGGTCGGCATCGCGCTCGTCCCCGGCATCGAGGTCTCGTGCACCGCGCCGCGGCCGGTCGGTCCACCTGCTCGCCTACCTGCCGGACCCCGCGGACCCGGCCCTGGCGGCCGAGCTCCGGCACGCGCGCGACGAGCCGTGACACCCGCCTCGACCGGATGGTCGGCGCTGATGGCGGCGGACGGCATCCCGGTCACCCCCGAGGTCGTCCGCGCCCAGGTCGAGCCGGGGGCGACGCCGGGCCGGCCGCACATCGCCGACGCGCTCGTGGCAGCCGGGGCCGTCGCGCACCGCGACGAGGCCTTCGACCGGTGGCTCGGCACCGACGGGCCCTACTACGTCGGCCACTACGCGCCCGACCCGGTGCGCGCGGTCCGGGTGGTCCGCGCCGCCGGTGGGGTGCCCGTCGTGGCGCACCCGCACTCGGCGACCCGCGGCCGCGTCGTCGCCGACGAGCTCCTCGCGGAGATGGCCGGTGCCGGGATGGCCGGCATCGAGGTGCGCCACCGTGACCACTCCGAGGATGCCGTCCGCCGGCTCACCGCGCTGGCGCGGGCCGAGCTCGGGCTGTTCGCCACCGGGTCCAGCGACTACCACGGTGCGGGCAAGCAGAACCGGCTGGGCGAGAACACGACCGAGCCCGAGGTGCTCGAGGCCATCGAGGCGCTGGCCACCGGCGCCGACGTGGTGCGACCGTGAGCTGGTTCGACGTCGGCGCGTTCACGACGACGTTCGTCACGCTCATGGTCATCCTCCAGCCGCCCGGGCGCCATCCCGATCTTCCTCGCCCTCACCGGGCCGCTGAGCGACCGGCAGCGGGCCTCGGCGGCCCGGCGTGCCTCCCTCGTCGCGCTCACGGTCATCGCGACGTTCGCGGTCTTCGGCCAGCGGCTGCTCGACTACCTCGGCATCACCCTCCCCGCGCTCCAGGCCTCCGGTGGGCTGCTCCTGCTCATCGTCGCCATGCAGCTGCTGAGCGGAGCGCAGTCCGAGCAGCTCGCCGACGCGGGCGTCAACGTCGCGCTCGTGCCGCTCGGCACCCCGATCCTCGCCGGGCCGGGCGCGATCGTCGCGACGATGCTCGCCGTCCGGCGCGCCGACGGCCACCCGGCGGCGCTGCTCGCCGTCGCGACCGCCCTGGTCCTCGCCCTGCTCGTCGTCTACCTCGTGTTCCGCTTCGCGGTGCCGCTCGCCCGACTCCTCAAGGACAGCGGCATCGTCCTGCTCACCCGGATCGCCGGCGTGCTCCTCTCGGCGATCGCGGTGCAGATGATCGCCAACGCGATCATGGCCTTCGTGAACGGCGAGGGCACCGTCACCGGCTGACCGGCCCGCGGACCGGGCCGACCGAGCCGGGCACCGCCCGCCTACCGTGGTCGACGTGCCGGCACCCGACCCCCTCGACGAGCTCGTCCTCCTCCTGTCCTGCCCCGACCGGCGCGGCATCGTCGCCACCGTGACGGCGCTGCTCTTCGAGCGCGGGGCGAACATCGAGGAGAGCCAGCAGTTCGACGACGTCGGCACCGACCAGTTCTTCATGCGGATCCGGTTCTCGGTCACCGCCGGTGCCACGACCCTCACCGACTGGCGGGAGTGGTTCGCGCCGGTCGCCCGGCGGTACGCGATGCAGTGGTCGCTGCGCGACGCCTCGACCCCGTACCGAGCCCTGGTGATGGTCAGCCGGTTCGGCCACTGCCTCAACGACCTGCTCTTCCGCTGGCGCTCGGGCGCGGTCAACGTCGACATCACCGCGGTCGTCTCCAACCACCGCGACCTCGAGCCGCTCGCCGCCTCGTACGGGGTGCCGTTCCACCACGTCCCGGTCCTGGCGGGCGCCAAGGCGGAGGCGGAGGCGACCCTGCGCGGGGTCCTCGCCGAGCACGACGTCGACCTCGTCGTCCTCGCCCGGTACATGCAGGTGCTCTCCGACGACCTCGCCCGCGAGCTCTCCGGGCGGGTCATCAACATCCACCACTCGTTCCTGCCCTCGTTCAAGGGCGCCAAGCCCTACCACCAGGCGTTCGAGCGCGGCGTCAAGCTCGTCGGGGCGACGGCGCACTACGTCACCGCCGCCCTCGACGAGGGGCCGATCATCGAGCAGGACGTCGTCCGGGTGGACCACCGGATGACCGCCGAGCAGCTCGTGCGGGCCGGCGAGGAGGTCGAGTCGCGAGTGCTCGCCCGGGCCGTCACGTGGCACAGCGAGTCGCGCATCCTCCGCAACGGCACCCGGACCGTGGTCTTCAGCTGAGCGGTCACGCGGACCCGCGGCGGGCCGGAGGTGTCGCACGATGGCGGGGTGACCCCCCGACCGAGCCGTCCCCGCCGTGCCCGAGCGCCGCGCAGCTCGTGCGGTCGGGCCGCGACCGTGGTCGCGGTCGCAGTCCTCCTCGCGGGGTGCGGGTGGGCCGGCGGCGGTCGGCAGGGACCGCCCGCGACGCCGCAGGGCGGCCCGGCGCCGGGCTCCACCGGGGGCCCGACCGACGCTCCGGGGGCTGACGAGCTCTGGCCCACCTACCACCACGACCCCGCCCACTCCGGCCAGGTGCCCGGCACCGTCGGCCACCTCGGCCCGGCGCGCGAGACCCCGCTCGACGGCGCCGTCTACGCCTCCCCCCTCGTCGTGCCCGCCCGCTCCGGCGCCATGGTCGTCGTGGCCACCGAGAACGACACCCTCTACGGGGTGCGCGGCGGGTCCCTGGTGTGGACCCGCCACGTCGGCGCACCCGCGCCGCGCGCGGACCTGCCGTGCGGCAACATCGACCCGCTGGGCATCACCGGGACGCCGGTCTACGACGACGCCTCGGGCCTGGTCTACGCCGTCGCCGAGCTCGGCGGCCCGGTCCGGCACGAGCTGGTCGCCGTCGACCCCGGAACCGGCGCGCTGGCCTGGCACCTGGGCATCGACCCGCCGGGGGCGACACCGAGGGCGGAGCAGCAGCGCGGCGCGCTCGCGGTGGCCGCCGGCCGGGTGTGGGTGCCGCAGGGTGGTCTCGAGGGCGACTGCGGACCGTACGTCGGGAAGGTCGTCTCGCTGCCGACCGGGCGTTCCGCCCCGGCCGCGGACGCCCTGCTGACCTACCGGGTCCCGACGAGCAGGCAGGGCGGGATGTGGCAGGCGGGCGGGGTGGTCGTCGGCCCCGACGGCTCGCTCTACGAGGCGGTCGGCAACGGCGCGTCGCGGACGACGTACGACGGGAGCGACTCGGTCATCCGGCTCTCGCCGGAGACCGGGAGGCGGCTGTCCTGGTTCGCCCCGCAGACGTGGCAGGAGGACAACGCCAAGGACCTCGACCTGGGGTCGGCGATGCCCCTGCTCCTGCCCGGCGGTGGGCTCGTCCAGGCCGGCAAGCGCGGGACCGTCCACCTGCTCCACCAGGGCGACCTCGGCGGGATGGGTGGCGACGTCGCCAGCACCACCGGGTGCCACGAGTTCGGCGGCGGCGCGGTCAGCGGGGCCGGGGCAGATGCGCTGGCGGTCCTCCCGTGCACCGAAGGGCTCACGGCGTACCGGACCTCGGGCGGACACCTGGAGCGTGTCTGGCGGGTGGACCGCGTCGGGGTCGTCGGCTCACCGGTCGTCGTCGGCTCCACCGTCCTGGCCCCCGCCCCGCGAGCGGGCGACCTCGTCGCCCTCGACGCGGGCAGCGGGCGGGTCACCGGCCGGGTGCACGTCGGGGCGCTCTCCCGCTTCGCGACACCGGCGGTGTCGGCGGGCGTCGCCTACCTCGGCACGATGAGCGGCCTCGTGTCCGTCGGCCTGCGCTGACCGGGCCGGCCCTGAGGGTTCAGACCTGGGGGTGGCGCGGCCGCAGGCGGGGCATCCCCCGGTGCTGCAGGCGGACGCGGAGCTGCAGCCACGAGCGGCGCCGCTCGGCGTCCGCCGCTCCGGCAGCCTCCTCCCGCGGTCGGCGCACGGGCCGCAGCTCGCGCGGGGTCAGGGCGGACGCGACACCGGGCGTGATCATCTTCATGGGGTGAGGAGGCGCGCCGCCCCGGCCTGATACCGCCATGCGGGGTGCGCTCGCCGGGCGCGTCCTCAACCGCCCGAGGCCTGGTGCGGTGTCGCGGCGTGGCCCGGTCGGCCGGCGCTGCGCCCGTCCTCCTTCATCCGAGCCTCCAGGACGTGGCGCCGGCCGGCCATCAGCTCCTCGCGGACCCGGCGCTCGTGCTCCCGGAACGCCGCGTAGTAGCCGTCGTCGTACTCCTCGACGACCTGGAAGGACCACCGCCCGGCGAGGATGTTGCGGCCGACGAGGTCCGTCCCGAGGTGGTCGGCGAGCTCGGGGTGGCCGGCGTCGCGGAGCAGGTCGACCGCCTCCTGCAGGGTCAGGTCGGCCCTGCCGCACCGCCGGTGGAAGGCGTAGAGGAGCCCGCGCGCCTCCTCGACCACCTCGAGGGCCTCGGACAGCTTCCCCACCGCCTCGACGGTGGCGTCCGAGGTGCCGGCCGGGCGGGCATGCGCGTCGTCGAGGGCCATGCCCCCACGGTAGGTGCCCGCCCGGGCCTGTGGAGAACTCCGCTGCGGGTTCGACCGGCTGCGGCAGGGTCGGACCATGAGCTTCGAGACCCTTCCCGAGAACTGGACCGACCTGCCCCTGGACACCCCCGGCCTCGGCGCCGGCGTCGCCGACCTCGTGCTCGGCGTCGCCGACCGCGAGGCGGGAGCGGTGGCCCTCCTCCTGACCGACGCCGACGGCCGGTTCGTCCAGCCCTGCGTCCTCGGCGGTGTCCCCGCCGACGCGGACCCGCAGGCCCTCGTCCCCCTGCTCGCCGAGGTCACCTCGGTCCTGCGCGAGGCCAGGGGTGGTCTCGTCCTCGTCCGGGGCCGCGACGGCTCGGTGCTCGTCACCGACGCCGACCGGCGCTGGCACGAGGCGGTCCTCGCCGCCTGCCGCCGCTCGGGGGTGCGCCTGGACGGCGCGTACCTCGCGACCCCGGCCGCGGTGCGCCCCTTCCCCGCCGCCCTCGCCGAGGGCGGGGTGCTGGCCTGCTGACCCTGCGGGGCCCGCTCAGCACTCGATGACGTTGACCGCGAGCCCGCCGCGGGCGGTCTCCTTGTACTTGACCTTCATGTCGCGCCCGGTGTCGCGCATCGTCCTGATCGCCTTGTCGAGCGAGACGACGTTGCGCCCGTCGCCGCGCAGCGCGATGCGGGCCGCGGTGATCGCCTTGACCGAGGCCACGGCGTTGCGCTCGATGCACGGGATCTGGACCAGCCCGCCCACCGGGTCGCAGGTGAGCCCGAGGTTGTGCTCGATGCCGATCTCGGCCGCGTTCTCGACCTGGCCCGGCGTCCCACCGAGGACCTCGGCGAGCGCTCCGGCGGCCATCGAGCAGGCGGACCCGACCTCGCCCTGGCAGCCCACCTCGGCGCCGGAGATCGACGCGTTCTCCTTGTAGAGGCTGCCGATGGCGGCGGCGGTGAGGAGGAACCGGACGACGCCCTCGTCGTCGGCCCCGGGCACGAAGCGCGTGTAGTAGTGCAGGACGGCCGGGATGATGCCGGCCGCCCCGTTGGTCGGGGCCGTGACGATGCGCCCGCCCGAGGCGTTCTCCTCGTTGACGGCGAGCGCGTAGAGGGTCACCCAGTCCATCGCGGCCAGCGGGTCCCTCCCGTCCTCCGAGCGCAGCTGGCGGGCCAGGCGCGGGGCCCGCCGCTGGACCTTGAGGCCGCCGGGCAGGACGCCCTCGGTCCGGCAGCCGTTGTCGACGCACTCCTGCATCACCGACCAGAGGTGCAGGAGCCTCTCGCGGACCTCGGCCTCGGGACGCCAGGCCTGCTCGTTCGCGAGCATGACGCCGCTGACCGGCAGCCCGGACTCCTCACAGCGGGCGAGCAGCTCGTCACCGGAGCCGAACGGGTACCGCACCGGGGTGTGGTCGGGGACGATGACGTCCTCGCCGACCTCGTCCTCGTCGAGGACGAACCCGCCCCCGACCGAGTAGTACTCGCGGGTCCGCAGCGGCACCTCGTCGGCGTCGGGCTCCTCGCTCGCCCACGCCGTGAACCGCATCCCGTTGCTGTGGAAGGGCAGGGTGGCGCGGCGGTGCAGGACCACGTCGGCATCGGGGTCGCAGCGGACGTCGTGGGTGCCGCCGAGGTGCAGCCGCCCGTCGGCACGCAGCTCGTCGACCCGCCCCTCGGCAGCGCGCGGATCGGTGCTCTCGGGCGCCTCGCCCTCGAGCCCGAGGACCACCGCCTTGACCGAACCGTGCCCGTGGCCGGTGGCCCCCAGCGAGCCGAACAGCTCGGCCCGCACCCGGGCGACCCGGTCGAGGAGCCCGTCCTCGCGCAGACCGGCGGCGAAGAGGTGGGCCGCTCGCATCGGACCGACGGTGTGCGAGCTGGACGGCCCGATGCCCACCGAGAAGAGGTCGAACGCGCTGATCGCCATCCCGGCAGTGTGTCACTCCGGCGGGCGTGTCGGGGAGGTCGCTCGGGCGCCGGGGTGCTCGGCGGCCCGACCGGGCCAGCCGGCCGGCCCCGGCGCGCCTGGGGACGGCGCCCCGGTGGAGTCACCGCCAGCGGCTACGGTCGGTGGCGTGAGCACGGCGGGCCGGGTCGACGGGCAGGGCACCCTGCCCGGCATGCCCGCGCCGCTGTGGGGCGGCAGCCCGAGCAAGCTGCTGGCCTTCCTCGACTGCCCGCGCCGCTACCGGATGCAGTACCTCGACCGGCCCACACCGCGCAAGCGGCCCCAACGGGCGCACACCTCGCTCGGGCTGGCCGTCCACAACGCCCTGCGGGACGTCTGGGACCTGCCGGCACCGACACCGGAGGCCGGCGGGCGCCTGGTCGAGCGGGCGTGGGTCGACGTCGGCTTCCGGGACGCCGAGCAGTCGGGTCGGTGGCGGGGAAGGATGCGCGCGGCGGTCACCGCCTACCTGGAGGCCGGGGGCCTCGCCCGTCGGCCGCTCGGCATCGAGCGCACTGTGTCGTTCGTCAGCGGCGACCTGCGGGTGCAGGGCCGCATCGACCGGCTCGACGACCGTGACGGCGAGCTCGTCGTCGTCGACTACAAGACCTCGCGGCAGGTGCCCACCGACGACGACGCCCGCACCTCGCTACCGCTGGCCCTCTACGCCGCGGCGGTGTGGACGATGTTCCGGCGGCCGGCGCTCCGGGTCGAGCTGCACCACGTGCCGACCGGGGTGGTCGCCGCGCACGAACACACCGCCGAGTCGCTCACCCGCAAGGTGGAGCAGGCACGCTCGATCATGCGGGACGCGCGTCGGGCCGACGCCGACCACGCCGAGCGGGGCGCCGGCTCGGCACTCTTCCCTGCCCGCACCGGCCCGCTCTGCGCCTGGTGCGACCTGCGGGCGCACTGCCCTCAGGGGCAGGCGATCGGCCCGGAGAAGCCGGACTGGGCCGCGTTGGGGGAGGACTGAGCGCGGCTCAGAGGCCGGCGACCCGGGCCCGCGGGGCCTGCGCGGCGTGCCAGGCGACGAGGTTGTCCTGGAGGATCGACTCCACGAGCCGGGCGTCGGCCGCCTCCGGGTCGTCCTCGTCGACGCGGCCGACGGCGGCGAGCAGGTCGTCGATCTGCTCAGGGGTGGAGTACGTGGCGAGCTCGGCCCGCATGGTGCGGATCCGGGCCTTGGCCTCGCGGCGCTCCCGGAGCTCGTCACGGACGGTGGTGAACAGCGTGGTGGTGGTCATGACTCCAGTGTGGTCAGCCAGTTCTCATGCGTCCAATGAAAGCCGGACATCTCTCGAATGCATTATCGTCATGGGATGGAGACGGATGCGCTGCGCTGGTTCCAGCTCGTCGCCGACGGCTACACGGTCACCGAGGTCAGTGACATCTTCGGCGTGAGCCAGCCGGGGGTCTCGCGTGCGCTGGCCCGGCTCGAGGGCGAGGTCGGCACCCCGTTGCTGCGCCGGTCCGGCCGGGTGCTGCGGATGACGCATGCCGGCGCGGCCTTCAAGCGGCACGTCGACGCGCTCGTCAACGACCTCGACGACGGCCTGGCCTCGGTGCACGCCCTCGTCGACCCGGAGGGAGGCGTGGTCACCCTCGCCTTCCCGCTGAGCCTCGGCTCGTGGCTGGTGCCCAGCCTGGTCGGCGGCTTCCGGCACGAGCACGCGCGGGTGCGGGTCGTGCTCGTGCGGACCTCGGTGGGCCAGGAGGGCCGGGCCTCGCGCGAGCTGACCTCGCGCCGCGCGGACGTCGAGCTCACGGCCCACCGGGTCGCCGGCCAGGGCGTCGCCTGGCGGCGGGTCCTCCAGGAGCCGCTGGTCCTCGCCGTTCCGCTGGGACACCGGTTGGCCGACCGGCGGGAGGTGGCGCTCGCCGAGGTGGCCGACGAGCCCTTCGTCCTGCGCTCCGGACCGTCCCGGATGCGCGAGCAGGCCCTCGAGCTGTGCCGGCGAGCCGGGGTCGAGCCGGAGGTCGCCTACGAGGCGGAGGACCTGCCGACCGTGCGCGGCTTCGTCGCCGCCGGGCTCGGCGTCTCGGTCGTGCCGGCCCAGGGGCTCCCGGTGCCGGCCACCTTCGCCCGCACCCGGCTGCTGGGCATCACCGACCCGGGCGCGCACCGGGAGGTGGGCCTGGCCTGGGTCGAGGGCCGGCCGCTCCTGCCCTCGGCCGAGGCCTTCCGCCGCTTCGTCCTCACCCGGGGCGGCGAGGTCGCGGCCCGGTGAGGGAGAATCGCTGCCGACCCCCGTCGCCTCCGTCCGAAAGGCACCCTCGATGGCGCCGAAGCGCAAGGCCACCATCATCGCCCTCGCCAACCAGAAGGGTGGCGTCGCCAAGACCACGTCGGTCGCCTCGCTCGGCGCGGCCTTCGCCGAGGTGGGCCGGCGGGTGCTCCTGGTCGACCTCGACCCGCAGGCGTGCCTCACCTTCAGCCTCGGGGTGGACCCCGACGGGGTCGAGTCCTCGGTCCACGACGTCCTCGTCGGGCGGCAGGAGCTCTCCGACGTCGTCGTGGCCTGCGAGGACGGCGTCGACCTGGTCCCGAGCTCGATCGAGCTGGCCGGCGCGGAGGCGGTGCTCCTCTCCCGGCCGGCCCGCGAGTACACGCTCCAGGGCGCCCTCGACGCGGTCCGCCGGGACTACGACGTCATCCTCCTCGACTGCTCGCCGAGCCTGGGCGTGCTGACCCTGAACGCCCTGACGGCGGCCCAGTCCCTCATCATCCCGATGCCGGCCGAGATGCTCAGCCACCGGGGGGTCGGCCAGCTGCTCGACACCGTGGCCGACGTCAAGCGGATCCTCAACAAGAAGCTCACGGTCCTCGGCATCCTGCCGACCCTCTACGACGGGCGCAGCACCCACTCGCGGGAGGTCCTCGAGGACGTCGGCGAGCGCTACGGCCTGCCGGTCTTCTCGCCGCCGATCCCCAAGACGGTGCGGTTCGCGGAGGCGCCGGCCGTCGGCCGCTCCATCCTCGCGACGGCACGGTCCTCCAAGGGGGCCAAGGCCTACCGGGACGTCGCCGCGCAGATCCTCGGCATGCTCTGACCGCCCGGCGGCGCGTCGTCGAAGCCTCGGTGGTGGATTGTCCGTGGGGTCCTGCGCGTGCCTAGAGTGCTGGGCATGACGACCACCACACCCGCGCTCATCGCCGACTCCGCGACCTCCGGCTTCCGCCAGGGCAGGATCGAGCGTCGCGACCTGCGCCCGGACGACATCCGGATCGGCATCGCCTACGCCGGCATCTGCCACTCCGACATCCACACGGTGCGCGAGGAGTGGGGCCCGGCGCACTTCCCGCTGACGGTCGGCCACGAGATCGCCGGCACGGTCCTCGAGGTCGGGGACGAGGTCACCCGGCACGCCGTCGGCGACCGGGTCGGCGTGGGCTGCCTCGTCGACTCCTGCGGCGAGTGCGGGCCGTGCAAGGACGGCATGGAGATGTTCTGCACCAAGCCCTCGGTCGGCACCTACAACGCGCAGGGGTACGACGGTGAGTGGACGATGGGCGGCTACTCGCAGGAGGTCGTCGTCAGCGAGCGCTTCGTGCTGCGCATCCCCGACGCCCTCGGGCTCGACGTCGCCGCCCCGCTGCTCTGCGCCGGCATCACGACCTACTCGCCGCTGCGTCGCTGGGGCGCCGGCACCGGACGGTCCGTCGCGGTCGTCGGCGTCGGCGGGCTGGGCCACATGGGCGTCAAGATCGCGGCCGCCATGGGCGCGACGCGTGACGACGATCTCGCGCAGTCCATGGCCAAGGCCGACGACGCCGTGGCACTCGGTGCGACCGCGCACATCGCCTCCTCCGACGCCGAGGCGATGAAGGCCGCGCGCGGCACCTTCGACATCGTGCTCAACACCGTGAGCGCCGACATCCCGATCACCGACTACGTGCGGCTGCTCAAGCCGTCCGGCGTCGTCGTGAACGTCGGCCTGCCGCCGGCCGCCCTACTCCATCCCGCCCGGCTCGCTCATCGGCGGCAACAAGGCCGTCGCCGGCTCGCAGATCGGCGGCATCGCCGAGACCCAGGAGATGCTCGACTTCTGCGCCGAGCACGGCATCGCCGCGACCGTCGAGGTCGTCGACGCCGCCGACGTCGACCGGGTCTGGGACCGGGTCGTCGACGGCGACGTGCGCTACCGCGCGGTCATCGACACGAGCACCATCACCGCGGCCTGACCCGGGAGCGGACTCCGGTCAGTCCAGCCTGACCCGCTCACCGTGCCGCGGCACGACCGCGCACCAGCCGAGCTCGGCATCGACCCGGTCGGCGAGCGCGGTCGCGGCCTCCGGCTCGCCGTGCACGACGTAGAGCGTTCGCGGCGCCGGGTCGCACCGGCCAGCCAGTCGAGCACCTCGTCTGCGTCGGCGTGCACCGAGAACTCCTCGTCCCGGACGACCTCGGCCCGCACCCGCACGTAGCGACCGTGCACCTTGACCTGTCGCGCCCCCTCGACGAGGTCCCGTCCCCGCGTCCCGAGCGCCTGGTACCCGGTGAAGACGACGCAGTTGCGGGGGTCGCCCAGCTGGTGGGCGAGGTGGTGCAGGACGCGCCCGCCGGTGGCCATACCGGACGCGGAGATGACGATGCACGGGTGCCCAGGCTCGTTGAGCGCCTGCGACTCCAGGGCCGTCCGGGCCAGGCGCAGGTCGGGCACCCCGAAGGTGGCCGGGTCCCACCCGCGCGGCAGCAGACCCCGGTCGACCGTCGAGAGGGCACGGCGGTAGACCTCGAGGGCCTTGAGCGCCATCGGGCTGTCGAGGTGCACTGGCACCGTCGGCACGCGCCCCCCGGTCATCAGCGCGCCGACCCGCAGCAGCACCAGCTCGGTGCGGTCGATCGCGAACGCCGGGATGAGCACCGTGCCGCCACGGTGCACGGTGCGGCGGATCGCCTCCGCGAGCACGTCGTCCGCGGGGTCCTGCGCCGGCGGGGGGTGGCGCCGGTCGCCGTAGGTCGACTCGACGACGACGACGTCGGCCGGGGGCGGGTCCTCGCGGCGCGCGACGAGCGGGTGGTTCGGCCGGCCGAGGTCACCGCTGAACAGCACCCGCGGACCGCCGGCGTCGAGCAGGACGCTGGCCGCGCCGAGGATGTGCCCCGCGGAGCGGAGCGTCACCGTGACGTCCTCGGTGAGCGGGACCTCGTCGTGCAGGGGCACCCGCCGGAGCAGCGGCAGGGTGCGCTCGACGTCGGCGGTGTCGTAGAGGGGCAGGGCGGTGCCGTGCCGGGAGAACCCCGCCTCGGTGGCGTACGCGGCATCCTCCTCCTGCAGGTGGGCGCTGTCGCGCAGCACGATCGCCGCCAGCTCGGCCGTCTCCTCGGTGCACAGCACCGGCGCGTCGAGGCCCTCGCGCACCAGCCGGGGCAGGTAGCCGCAGTGGTCGAGGTGCGCGTGGGTGACCACCACGCCGTCGAGGGTCGGGGCGCCGGCCGGGAAGTCCTCCCAGTTGCGCCGCCGCAGCTCACGCAGCCCTTGGAACAGCCCCGCGTCGACGAGGACCCGCGAGTCGCCGGTCTCGACGAGGAAGCGGCTTCCGGTCACGGTGCCGGCGGCGCCCCAGAAGGTCAGCGCGGGGCTGGTCACGCCACCGATTCTCGTCCCCGCCGGCCGGCCGGGACAGGGGCGTTGGGCGCCTGTGGCTCACACCGGCCGGCGGCGGGGCGCTCGGGGGGACGAGCCCTCGCCGGCGACGCTCAGGGGACGAGCTCGTCCTCGATCGCGGCCTCCCGGGCGCTCAGCTCGGCGTTGGCCTCGACCGCGGCCGGGTCCAGCCGCACCAGGTGGGCCATCCAGTAGATCAGGGCGCTGAAGACGAAGGTGACCGGGATGGCCGAGTCGAAGTGGAGCACCCCGACCCCGCCGCCGTAGTCACCGAGCCAGGAGATCAGGGCCAGCCCGGCGAGCCAGGGCAGGTACCAGGAGCCGGCGCGCCACGACCAGTCGTAGGGCTCGTCCCGGCGCTGGTGGGCCACGTAGGTGACGCCGAGCAGCACGGCGCCGATGGCGACGGCGATGAAGAGCTTGGAGTCGGTGGCCCAGCCGGTCCAGTAGACGATGAGGTTGGAGCACCAGAACGCCAGGAAGGGGATGACGTGCCCGCCCGGGACCCGGAAGGGGCGCTCCCGGTCGGGCATCTGGCGCCGCAGGGCCGCGACGGCGAGCGGCCCGGAACCGAAGGAGAGCACCGTGGCGGAGGTGATGAAACCGACGAGCTGCTGCCAGCTCGGGAAGGGCAGGAAGAGGACGAGCCCGACGATGAAGGCCACCACCATGCTGACCAGCGGCACCCCGCGGTCGGTGGTGCGGCTCAGGGCCCGTGGCGCGTTGCCGTTGCGGGACATCGCGTAGGAGATCCGGGCGGTGACCGTGATGTAGATGAGCCCGGTGTCGGCGGGGGAGACGACCGCGTCGATGTAGAGCAGCACGGCGAGCCAGGTGATGCCGAGGAAGGTCGCGACCGCGGCGAGCGGGCCGAAGTCGTCGGTGAAGCTCACCTGGGACCAGCCGTTGGCGAAGTCCTGCGGTCGCAGGGCGCCGATGAAGGCGACCTGGAGCAGCACGTAGATGACGCCGGTGAGCAGGACCGAACCGATGACCGCGATCGGCACGTTGCGCCGCGGGTTGTCGGTCTCCCCGGCCAGCTCGATCCCCTGCCGGAACCCGAGGTAGGAGAAGACGATGCCGGAGGTCGCGATCGCGGTGAAGACACCGTGCCAGCCGGCCGGCCGGAAGCCCTGGGAGGTGAAGTTGCCGGCCTGGAACGAGGTGAGCAGGAAGGCGACGATGACGATGGTGATGATCGCGAGCTTCCACCAGACGAGGACGTTGTTGATCCGCGCGAACCACCTGACCCCGATGTAGTTGATGACGACGAACACGGCCATGAGGATCACCGCGGTGACAAGGCCGATACCGGTCAGGGTGTGGACCGTGCTGCCGTCGGCGAGCGACTGCTTCTCGGTGAAGGGTGCGTACTTCGTCGCGTACTGGAGGGCGCCCTCGACCTCGATCGGTGCGACGGACATGCAGGCGACCCAGGTGATCCAGCCGGTCACGAAGCTCGCCGTGGACCCGAAGGAGATGTGCGGGAACCGGACGACGCCACCGGAGAGCGGGAACATCGTGCCGAGCTCGGCGTAGCAGAGCCCGATGAAGAGGATCATGACGCCGCCGAGGGCCCAGGAGATGACGGCGGCGGGGCCGGCGGTCTGGGCCGCGTTCATGGCACCGAAGAGCCACCCGGACCCGATGATCGACCCGATGCTGGCGAAGAGCAGGCCGACGCGGCCGACGTGCCGCTTCAGGTCGTGCCGTTCCTCGGTGGCTGGCTGGTCGGTGGTGGGCGCTGACATCGAGTGACCTCCCGGGGTCTCGGGGACCCCTTCAGTCACCCACTGGTTGCAGTGGTGCACGCATGACATCCGTCATGGCAGGTCAGCGGGCTGCGGGCGGGTGTGAGGACGTGCCGGGGCGGTCAGCCCTGAGCGGAGCCGCCGGCCGGGCGGCCTCCACGGGTGCGGCGGCGGTTACGCCGCCGACCGCCGTCGTCGCCGACCTCGGCCGGCGCGTCGGAGCGGGGTGCCGGCCGGTCGGTGCGCTCACCGCGGCCGCCGGAGCGCTCACCGCGGCCGCCCCCGCGGCGACCGCCGCCCGAGCCGCCGCCCGAGCCGGCGCCCGACCCGCCACGCGGCCCGCGACCGGTCTCGCCGAGGTCCTCGAGCGTCTCGGCCCCCAGCCCCTCGCGGGTCTGCTTCGACTTCGGGAGCCGGCTCCTGGCCCCCTCGGGGATGGAGAGCTCGGCGTAGAGGTGCGGTGAGGAGGAGTAGGTCTCCAGCGGCTCGGGGATGCCGAGGTCGAGCGCCTTGTTGATCAGCGCCCAACGGTGCAGGTCGTCCCAGTCGACGAGGGTGATCGCGACCCCGGTGTTGCCGGCGCGGCCCGTCCGCCCGGTGCGGTGCAGGTAGGTCTTCTCGTCCTCCGGGCACTGGTAGTTCACCACGTGCGTGACGTTCTCGACGTCGATGCCGCGGGCCGCGACGTCGGTCGCCACGAGGACGTCGACCTTGCCGTGCCGGAAGGCCCGCAGCGCCTGCTCACGGGCGCCCTGGCCGAGGTCCCCGTGGATCGCGGCCGCCGCGAAGCCGCGGTCGGTGAGGTCGTCGGCGACCTTCGCGGCGGTCCGCTTGGTCCGGGTGAAGATGATCGTCAGGCCCCGGCCCTCGGCCTGGAGCACCCGGGCCAGCAGCTCGGTCTTGTCCATCGCGTGGGCCCGGTAGACGAACTGCTCGATCGCCTTGACGGTGGCGCGGTCGGAGCCGTCGTCCTCGGACATCGCCCGGATGTGGGTCGGCTGGTTCATGTAGCGGCGGGCCAGGGTGACGACCGCACCGGGCATCGTCGCCGAGAAGAGCATGGTCTGGCGGCCGGCGGGCGTCATCGCGAGGATCTTCTCGACGTCGGGCAGGAAGCCGAGGTCGAGCATCTCGTCCGCCTCGTCGAGGACGACGATGCGGGCGTTCCCCAGGTCCAGGTGGCCCTGCTTGGCGAGGTCGATGAGCCGGCCCGGGGTGCCCACGACGACCTCGACGCCGCGGCGCAGCGCCTCGATCTGCGGCTCGTACGCGCGGCCGCCGTAGACGGTGAGGACGCGGATGCCGCGCCGCTTGCCGGCGCGCTCGAGGTCGCCGGACACCTGGACGGCGAGCTCGCGGGTGGGGGCGACGGCGAGCGCCTGCGGCTTGCCGGCGGCCGGCATGGTGGCGAAGGCCGGGTCTGCGGGGGCGACCACCCGGTTGAGGATCGGCACGCCGAAGCCGAGCGTCTTGCCGGTGCCGGTCTTGGCCTGGCCGATGATGTCGTGGCCACCGAGGGCGACCGGCATGGTCATCGACTGGATCGGGAACGGGTGGACGATCCCGGCATCGGCGAGGGCGGCGACGATGTCCGGGTGGACGGCGTAGTCCGCGAAGGTCTGCTCGGGGGCGTCCGCGGCGGGCGCGGTGGGGTCGGCGTCGACGACGTCGGTCATGGTCTCTACTTCCGGTCGGCGGGCGCACCGGGGCGCCAGCATGCTGCTGCGGGCCGATCGGGGGATTCGGGGGCGGGGAGGCGTCGTGGTCGCCGGGACCCCGTCCGTACAGGTCACTCACGTTCGTGCCGACCGGGCACCGTGGACGAGGACCATCGTACCGTTAGGCTCCGGTGGCATGGAGCAGGCCTCGCTCTCCGACGCCGAGTACCGGGCCGCCGTCACCGACCTCCTCGGGGTGCTGGCGTACGGCGAGCTGACCGCCTTCCTCAAGATGGCGGTGGACTCCGACCTGGCTCCGACCCTGTCGTTGAAGTCCCGGATGGCCGCCCTCGCCAACACCGAGTTCGTGCAGTACACCCAGCTCTCCGACCACATGCGCGAGCTCGGCATCGACCCCGAGGCGGCGATGCAGCCCTTCGTCGCGCCGTTCGCGTCCTTCCACGAGCGCACCCGCCCGCGGAGCTGGCTGGAAGGGCTCGTCAAGGCCTACGTCGGCGACGGCATCGCCAAGGACTTCTACCGAGAGGTCTCGTTCTTCGTCGCCCCGGCGACCCGGGAGGTGATGAACGCCGCGCTCGACGAGGAGAGCCAGGCGGACTTCGTCGTCCAGATCGTCCGGGACGCGCTGCGCACGGACCCCCCGGCCGCCGGTCGGCTCGCGCTCTGGGGGCGCCGGCTCATGGGCGAGGCCCTCTCCCAGGCCCAGGCGGTGGCGGTCGAGCGCGACGCGATGTCGGCGCTGCTCGTCGGCGGGGGGGTCGACCTCGCCGAGGTGGGCCGGATGTTCGCCCGGCTCACCGAGAACCACCAGCGCCGGATGACGCGGCTCGGGCTCGCTGCCTGACGCGGCGCGGCCCGCGCCCGGGGGACGGGGGCCGCGCCGCGGGGGCCGCTCAGACCCGCCGGCGCCCGACGACCATGCCGTAGATGACGACGAGGATCGCCGCCGCGATGATCGAGATGAGCCAGCGGATCCAGTCGATCCCGCCGGTGGAGCACACGCCGATCTGCGCGGCGAGCCAGTAGCCGATCAGGGCGCCGAGGACGCCGAGGATGATGGTGACGACGAGGCTGATGTTCTGCTTGCCGGGGAGCACCAGCCGCGCCAGGGCGCCGATGATGGCGCCGAAGATGATGGTGCCGATCCAGCCGCCGATCCCCGAGGGGGCACAGCTGGCGGCCATGGGGAGGAGCTCGGTCATCTGCTGACTCCAATCCGGGGACAGCGCCCCACTCCGACGCCCGCCGTTCGGGCGTCCGCGGACCGGTCCGTGGACCGGCCGCGACGAACGTAGCGCAGATGCCGGCCGAGGTGTCCGTCGTCGTCGACGCAGTTGCGCCGCAGGTCAGCGGGGCTGCAGCGGCCTCTCCGACGAGCGCCCCACGGGGAGGCCCCCTCAGGTGGCGCCGAACCCGACCTTGCCCTTCTCGGACTCCCCGACCTGGATCCAGCCGATGGCGTGGCTCGGGACGAGCACCGTGCGGCCCTTGGTGTCCGTGAGCCGCAGCACGCCCCCGTCGTTGAGGGCTGACTCGACCGCCGCCGAGACCTCCGCCGAGGTGCTGTCGGTCTCGATCGAGAGCTCGCGGGCGACGTTCTGGACACCGATGGTGACCTCCACGGGGTACGACCTTTCGTTGGGTCCGCGGGCCCGGGGCCCGCGACGGACATGGGTTCTCGCGATCAGGCTAACCAACGGTCGCGGCGGTGCCTTCCGCCCCGCCCGCCGTGTTCGCCGTCGGCGCAGACCCGGCGCGGCCCCGGCCGGCCGCGGGGAGGGGGGTCAGCCGCCCACCTTGGGGAACGATCCGAGACCGCGCCAGGCGAGGGCCGCGATGAGCTGCGACGCCTCGCTCTCGGGGACGTCGCCGTCCTGGGCCAGCCAGTGGCGGGCGGCGACCTGCGCCATCCCGGCGAGCGCCGAGCCGAGGAGCAGCGCGCGCTCGTCGTCGACGCCGGTGTCCTCGGCGATGACCTCGCTGATCGCCTCGGCGCACGCCATCTGGACCGCGTCCAGCCGCGAGCGCACCTGGTGCTCGCTGGTCAGGTCCGACTCGAAGACCATCCGGAACGCGGCGTCCTCGCGGGTCACGAAGTCGAAGTAGGCGGCCACGGTCGCCCGCACCCGCTCCTCGTTGTCGCCGGTGCTGCCGGACAGGGCGCGCCGGACGAGCTGCTCGAGGGTGACGCAGTGCGTGTCGAGCAGCGCGAGGTAGAGCTCGAGCTTGCCCGGGAAGTGCTGGTAGAGGACCGGCTTGGAGACCCCGGCCCGGTCGGCGATCTCGTCCATCGCGGCGGCGTGGTAGCCGTGCTGGACGAAGACGGCCTGGGCGGCCTCGAGGAGCTGAGCGCGGCGCTCGCTGCGCGGCATCCGGGTGTGGCGGGTCGTGCTCGTGCTGGTCATGTGTCCTCCGGGCAGGGTGCGGCCATCCTACGGACGGGTAGGGCACGGGCCCGGACGGCGTCCACGCGCGGTGTTAGGTTCCCGGCATGGCGCGTCCCCCGCTCGTGCCGCCCGGGCCGGAGCTCACCGCCGCGGAGCGCACCCGCTACGCCCGCCACCTCCTCCTGCCCGACCTCGGTGCCGAGGGTCAGCGCCGGCTGCGCGCCGCCCGGGTGCTCGTCGTCGGGGCCGGCGGCCTCGGGTCCCCTGCGCTGCTCTACCTCGCCGCCGCAGGGGTCGGCACGATCGGGGTGGTCGACGACGACGTCGTCGACCTCACCAACCTCCAGCGGCAGGTGGTCCACGGCGTCGCGGACGTCGGGCGCCGGAAGGTCGACTCGGCCGCCGAGGCCGTCGGTGCGGTCTCGCCCGACACCCTCGTGGTCCGGCACGGTGACCGGCTCGACGCGCTGACCGCCATGGCCGTCCTGGCCGACTACGACCTCGTCCTCGACGGTGCCGACAACTTCCCCACCCGGTACCTCGTCGGGGACGCGTGTGCGCGGCTCGGTATCCCGCACGTGTGGGGCTCGGTGTACCGGTTCGACGGCCAGGCCTCGGTGTGGTCGGCCGGCGAGGGGCCCTGCTACGCGTGCGTCTTCCCGGCCCAGCCACCGCCGGATGCGGTGCCTTCGTGTGCGGTCGGCGGGGTGCTCGGGGCGGTGTGCGCGAGCATCGGGGCGGTCATGGCCACCGAGGCGGTCAAGCTCGTCACGGGCGCGGGGGAGCCGCTGGTGGGGCGGCTCCTCGTCCACGACGCGCTGCGCCAGACCTGGGACGCCGTGCCGGTGCGCGCCGACCCCGGGTGCCGGGTCTGCGGCTCGGGGGCGGACCCGACGCGCCCGCTCGGGTGGTCCAGTGCGCTCGACGAGGCGTGCCTCCCGCCGGAGGCGGCCCCGGGTGCGGTCCGGCCCTCGGTCGGGGCCACGGAGCTGGCCGAGCTGCTCGGCCGGCGCGCGGCGGGGGCGGCCACGTTCGTGCTCCTCGACGTGCGCGAGGCGGGCGAGCTCGAGGTGGCGAGCATCCCGGGTGCCGAGCACCTGCCGCTGGGCCGGCTGCGGGCGGGCGACCCGGTTCCCGGTGGCGACGGCCGGCTGTACGTCTACTGCAAGGTCGGCGGCCGGTCGGCCGAGGCGGTCGACCTGCTCCGGGCGCGCGGGGTGGACGCGGTCGACGTCCTCGGCGGGGTGCTCGCGTGGTCGCGCGAGGTCGACCCGTCGGTGCCGGTGTACTGACAGCCGCCCGCGGCCCGGGGCACGATGGGCCGGTGGAGCACGACGTCTCGAGGTTCGTCGCTGCCCAGGACTCGGGTGGCTCGTACGACACCGCGCTGCGGGAGCTGCGGGCCGGGCGCAAGCGGTCGCACTGGGTCTGGTGGGTGTTCCCGCAGCTCGCCGGGCTGGGGCGGAGCCCGACCTCGCAGCGGTACGGGGTGCTCGGGCTCGACGAGGCGCGGGCCTACCTCGCCCACCCGGTGCTCGGGCCCCGGCTGCGCGAGTGCGTCGACGCGCTGCTCGCCCTGCCGGGTGAGGACCCCGCGGCGGTGATGGGCGGGGTCGACGCCGTCAAGCTCCGCTCGTCGATGACCCTCTTCGGGCGTGCCGCCGAGGGCGCGGACGGCGGGCCGTTCCGGGCCGTCCTGGCCCGCTACTTCGCCGGGACCGAGGACCCGGCCACCCTCGCCCGGCTCTGACCCCGGCACCTGCGGGGTCCAGGGCGGCCGGATGCCGGGCCGCGGGGCGTGGAGTCGGGTACGCGCAGGCTTCAGGGCGCCGGATGCCGGGCCGCTGTCGGGGCGGCATGGTGGAATCGCCGCGATGCTCACCCTCACCCGACCGACCGCAGGCGGCTCTGCCGTCCTCGCCCTCGACGACAGCCAGCGTGCCGTCCTGCAGCACCGCGGCCCGGTGCTGCGGGTCCTCGGCGCACCGGGCACCGGGCGGTCCACGACGGCGGTCGAGCTCGTCGCCGCGCGGGTCCGCGCCGGGGGCGCCCGCGCCGACGAGTGCCTGCTCCTCGCGCCCACCCGGGTCGCCGCCGCTCGCCTGCGGGACGCGCTGACCGTGTGCGTCGGGGGCACCACGACCACGCCGCTCGCCCGCACGCTGCAGTCGTTCGGGTTCGGCGTCCTCCGCGAGGGTGCCGCCCTCGCCGGGGACCCCCCGCCGCGGCTGCTCAGCGGCCCGGAGCAGGACGTCGTGCTCACCGAGCTGCTCGCCGGGCACGCCGCCGGTGACACCGCGGCCCCGCCGTGGCCGGCATCGCTCGAGCTCGCCCTGCCGACCCGCACCTTCCGGGGCGAGCTGCGCGACCTGCTCATGCGTGCCGTCGAGCTTGGCCTCGAGCCGGCCGACCTCGCCCGGCTCGGCGAGCAGCGCGACCGGCCGGAGTGGGTCGCCGCGGCGTCCGTCCTGCGCGAGTACGACGAGGTCACGGCGCTCTCCGCGCCCGGCGCCTACGACCCTGCGTGGATCCTCGGCGCGGCCGCCGACCACCTCCAGGACGAGCCAGAGGCCCTCGACCGGCTGCGCTCCCGCGTGCGGCTCGTCGTCGTCGACGACGCGCAGGAGCTCACGCCCGCCGGGCTGCGCCTGCTCCGCACCGTCGCCGGCGACGGCGCCCTCGACCTGGTCCTGATCGGCGACCCGGACGCGGCCACCCAGACCTTCCGCGGGGCCGACCCCCGCCTCTTCGTCGTCGGCTGGCCCGGCGCCCCCACGCTCACCCTGGGCGCCGGGCACCGGTGCGCGGCAGCGGTCCAGGCGGTGGCCGACCGGGTCGCCGCCCACGTCGGGGTGGTCGGCACCGCGGCCCACCGCCGGGTGCCGCCCCGCGGGGAGGGCGGCGAGGTCGCGGTGCACCTGCTCCGTACGGCCGCCCAGGAGGCTGCCCTCGTCGCCGACACCCTGCGCCGGGCGCACCTGGAGCGGGGCGTGGCGTGGTCGTCGATGGCGGTCGTCGTCCGCGGCGGCGCCCGCACCGCGGCGTTGCGCAGGGTGCTGCTGCACGCCGGGGTGCCCGTCGCCACCGCTGCGGCCGAGCTGCCGGTGCGCGACGAGCCGGCCGTGCGCCCGTTCCTCGCCCTCCTGCGGATGGCGCTCGAGGTCGCCGCCGGCGCCGACGCGCTCGAGCCCGACGACGTCGTCGACGTGCTCACCTCGCCGGTCGGCGGGGCCGACGCCGTCACCCTGCGGCGCCTGCGTCGTGCCCTGCGGCGCCTCGAGCTCGGGTCCGGTGGTGGCCGGCCCAGCGACGCCCTCCTCGCGGAGGCGGTGCTGACCCCGGCCGCGCTCGACCAGGTCGGCCCGGAGGGCCGCGCGGCCCGTCGCGCGGCCCGCGTCCTCGCGGCGGCCGTGCACGCCGTTCGTGACGGTGAGGGTGTCGAGGGGGTGCTGTGGGCGATGTGGCAGGCGAGCGCCCTGGCCGAGGTGTGGCGGGATGCCGCACTGGCCGGGGGGGCGGGCGGCCGCCGCGCCGACCGCGGCCTCGACGCCCTGCTCGGGCTCTTCGACGCCGCCGAGCGGTTCGCCGACCGGCTCCCGGCCGCCCCGCCCCGGGAGTTCCTCGACCACCTCCTCGCCCAGGACGTCGCGGGGGACTCGCTCGTGGCCCACGCCCCCGCGGGGGAGTCGGTCGCGCTCCTCACGCCGGCCGCCTCCGCCGGCCGGGAGTGGGACCTCGTGGTCGTCGCCGGCGTCCAGGAGGGCGCCTGGCCCGACCTGCGCCTGCGCGGCTCGCTGCTCGGCTCCACCGAGCTCGTCGACGTGGTCACCGGCCGGGCCGGCGACGCCCGCTCCGCCCGCGCCGCGGTCCGTCACGACGAGACGCGACTGCTCCACGTCGCGGTCACCCGCGCCCGCGAGCGGCTCGTCGTCACCGCCGTCCGCAGCGAGGAGGAGCAGCCCTCGCCGTACCTCGACGTCATCGACCCGCGCCTCGACGAGCGACCGTTCACCGACGTCCCCCGCCCGCTCAGCCTGGCCGGGCTCGTCGCCGAGCTGCGGCGCGAGGTCGCCGGGCCGGACCCGCGGGCCCGGGCCGCGGCCGTCACCGCGCTGGCCCGGCTCGCGGTCGCGGAGGTTCCCGGGGCCGACCCGTCGGGGTGGTGGGCCCTGCGCGAGAGCACCGACGCCCGGCCCCGCCGGGCCCCCGACGCCCCGGTCGAGGTCTCCCCCTCGGCGGTCGACCGGTTCACCCGGTGCGGCCTCCAGTGGGCCCTGCGGACCGCCGGCGGGGAGGGCCCGTCCGTGGGCGCGGCCGACATCGGCACCCTCGTCCACGAGGTCGCCCACGACCTCGGCGACACCGACGCCACCACCTACGCCGCCGAGCTCGAGCGACGGTGGGGCAGGCTCGGGATGGCGCCGGGCTGGCTCTCCCGCCGCGACCTCGCCCGGGCGCAGGCCATGGCGGCCCGGCTCGCCCGGTACGCCGAGGAGTCCGCGACCGGTGGATGGCGGCGGGCGGCCTCCGAGGCCTCGATCCGGGTCGCCCTCGGGCGGGCGGTCGTCACCGGACGGGTCGACCGGGTCGAGGTCGCGCCCGACG
Source organism: uncultured Actinomycetota bacterium (assembly GCA_963772645.1). Classification (GTDB taxonomy): domain Bacteria; phylum Actinomycetota; class Actinomycetes; order Actinomycetales; family Dermatophilaceae; genus DASSQJ01. The sequence continues at coordinate 87,379 of CAVYYD010000010.1, read as the reverse complement.
GCCGGGTGCGCATCGTCGACCTGAAGACCGGGGCGAGCAAGCCCCGGGCCGAGGATGTCCGCCGGCACGGACAGCTGGGTGCCTACCAGCTGGCCGTGGCGGCCGGAGCCCTCGCCGAGCACGGGCAGGTGCCCGCCGGGGCCGCGCTCCTCCAGCTGGGCAGGGCGGCGGGTGCGCGCACGACCCTGCAGAGCCAGGTCGCGCTCGCCGACGACCCGGAGCCCGGCTGGGCCGGCGAGCTCCTGGCCGAGACCGCCGACGCCATGGGCGCGGCCACGTTCACGGCGAGCCCGGGCGACTGGTGCGGCGCCTGCCGCCTCCAGACGTCCTGCCCGGCCCGGGAGGAGGGGAGGCGGCTGTGAGCACGACGACCCCGTCCGCGCCGCCCGCGGCGCAGGCACCCGTCCGCTGGTCCGCCACCGCGCTCGCCCGCGCCCTGGGCCAGCCGTACGCCCCCACCCCGGAGCAGGCGCGGGTCATCGAGGCGCCCCCTGACCGCCCGCTGCTCGTCGTCGCCGGCGCCGGCTCGGGCAAGACCGAGACGATGGCCGCACGCGTGGTGTGGCTCGTGGCCAACCGGTTCGTGCGGCCCGAGGAGGTGCTCGGGCTCACCTTCACCCGGAAGGCGGCCGGTGAGCTCGCCGAGCGGCTCGCGGGACGGCTGGCCGCCCTCCGCGAGGCCGGGCTGTGGACCCCCGAGGCCGACGACGGCAGTGCCGTCCTCGACGACGGCCCCACCGTCTCCACGTACCACGCGTACGCCGGGGGCATCGTCCGCGAGCACGGGGCGCGCCTCGGCGTCGAGGCGGAGAGCCGGCTGCTCACCGAGGCCGCCGCCTGGCAGTTCGCCCACGAGGCCGTCGCCTCGTGGGACGACGACGTCGCCGGAGTCGACAAGGCCGAGTCCACGGTCACCACCGCCCTCGTCGACCTCGCCGGCGAGATGGCCGAGCACCTCGTCGACGTCGACACCCTGGCAGCCCACCTCGACGACGTCATCGGGGCCCTGGGCTCGCTGCCGCGCGGCGAGTCGAGGAAGCGCACCAACCCGGCCGAGACGCTCGAGGTCCTCCCGGTGCTCCGCCAGCGGCGCGCCGTCCTTCCTCTCCTCGCCCGGTACGCCGAGCTGAAGCGCTCGCGCGACGCCATGGACTTCGCCGACCAGATGGCGATCGCGGCGCGGGTGGCGACCCAGGTGCCGGCGGTGGGCCGCGCCGAGCGGGCGCGCTACCGCGCGGTCCTCCTCGACGAGTTCCAGGACACCTCCGAGGCCCAGCTCCAGCTGCTGCGCCACCTCTTCGTCGCCCCCGGCGAGCCGGTGCGGGTCACCGCGGTCGGCGACCCGCACCAGTCCATCTACGGGTGGCGCGGGGCCAGCTCGACGACGCTGGCGCAGTTCCGCACGCTGTTCGCCGACCCGGAGCCGGCCCGCGTCGAGCAGCTGTCGACGAGCTGGCGCAACGACGCGGCCGTGCTCGCCGCGGCCAACCACGTCGCCCTGCCGCTGCGCGAGGGCGCCCGGGTGCCGGTCGAGCCGCTGCACGCTCGCCACGCCGCGGGACCCGGGCGGGTCGAGGCCGCCCGCCTGCCGACGGTCGAGGAGGAGGCCGAGCACGTCGCCGACTGGCTGGTCCGCCGCGGCGCCGGCCGCGGCGGCACCACCGCCGCCGTGCTGTGCCGTCGTCGCTCCCAGTTCCAGCCCGTCGTCGAGGCCCTCGAGGCGCGCGGGGTGCCGCACGAGGTGGTGGGCCTCGGTGGCCTGCTCCACACCCCCGAGGTCGCCGACCTCGTCGCACTGCTCTGGGTGGTCGCGGACCCCACCCGGGGCGACCACCTCATGCGGCTGCTCACCGGACCGTCGTGCCGGCTCGGCGCCGCGGACCTCGACGGGCTCGGGGAGTGGGCCCGGGTCCGCCAGCGGGCGGCCCGGCCGGCCGGTGCGGAGCCCCGCGACCTCGCCCCCGACGCGAGCGAGCGGGCCAGCATCGTCGAGGCCCTCGATGACCTGCCTCCGCCGCAGTGGGTCGGCGAGCAGGGCCAACGGCTCTCACCCGCGGCGCTCGACCGGCTCGCGGGTCTCGGCGCCGCGGTGCGGCGGTTGCGCTCGCTCACCGGGCTGGGTCTGGCCGAGCTGGCGGCCGAGGCCGAGGCAGCCCTGGGTCTCGACGTCGAGGTGCTCGCCAGGCCCGAGTGGTCCCCGGGGGCCGCCCGGGCCCACCTCGACGCGTTCACCGACGTCGCGGCGGGCTTCTCGGCGAGTGCGGACCGGGACTCGCTCGGCGGCTTCCTGGCCTGGCTCGACGCGGCGGTCGCCGAGGAGCGGGGGCTCGACCTCGGCTGGGTGGAGGCCCGGCCGGACGCCGTCCAGGTGATGACGGTCCACGCCGCCAAGGGCCTGGAGTGGGACCTCGTCGCCGTCCCGGGTCTGGTCGAGGCGACGTTCCCGGCCCACTCGGCGCTGACCAGGCTCACCGACGCGGGGTGGGTCCACGGGGAGCCGAAGGACAAGGGCTGGCTCGTCGGCCTGGCCGGCCTGCCGTACGACCTGCGCGGCGACGCGGCCGGGCTCCCGCACCTGCCGTGGCGCGGCGTCACCGACTGGGACCAGCTCGCGGCGGCGCACGAGGCGTTCCTCCGCGAGGGCGCCGAGCACGCCGTGCTCGAGGAGCGGCGGCTCGCCTACGTGGCCCTCACCCGGGCCCGGCGCGACCTCCTCCTCACCGCCCACGTGTGGGGGTCGCAGAGCACCCCGCGGATCACCTCCCGCTTCCTCACCGAGGTCCGTGACGCCGGGCTGGCCACGGCCGGGGGGCCCTGGGCCGACCTGCCGCCCACCGACGACCCGTCCCCGCAGAATCCCCGGACCGCCGACCCGGTGGCGATCCGGTGGCCGGTGCCGCCGCGCCCCGAGCGGCTGGCCCGCCTCCGCGCACCGGCCACCGCGGTGGTTGCGGCCGCCGAGGCGATCCGCTCCGGCGCCGTCCGCGACGGGTCCGCCGGCCCGGGCGCCGGTGCCCTCGCCGCCCGCTGGGACGCCGAGGCGCGGCTGCTCCTGGCCGAGCGCGAGGGCCGCCGCCGTGGGGCCGACACCGTGGTCGAGCTGCCGCCGCACCTGTCGACCTCCGCCCTGGTCGCCCTCGCCGAGGACGCCGAGTCGTTCGCGGCGGCGCTGCGCCGCCCGATGCCGTCCCGCCCGGCGCTGGCGGCGCGTCGGGGTACCGCGTTCCACGCCTGGGTCGAGGAGCACTACGGGCGGGCCGCCATCGTCGACGTCGACGAGCTCCCCGGGTCGGCCGACGACGACGCCGCGGACGGCGACCTCGCCACGCTGCGGGCCGCGTTCCTCGCCTCGGAGTGGGCCGACCGTATGCCGGTCGAGGTCGAGACGAGCGTCGAGACGGTGCTGGACGGCATCGCCGTGCGGGGGCGGATCGACGCCGTCTTCGACGAGCTGGGGCACGACGGCGAGGGCGGCTGGGTCGTCGTCGACTGGAAGACGGGCCACCCGCCGACCGGGCGCCGGGCGGCGGCGCGGGCGATGCAGCTCGGCGCCTACCGGTTGGCCTGGGCCCGGCTGCGCGGGGTCGACCCGGGTCGGGTGCGGGGCGCGTTCTTCCACGCCGCCACGGGAGAGACGACCTGGCCGGACCTGCCCGACGAGCAGGCGCTCAGCCGAGTCCTCGGCGCTGCTCGAGCTCGATGACGGTGCCCTCGCCCGCCGGGTCCGCCACGTCGGCGGGGTCGTCGCGCCGGCCCGGTTCCGCCGGGCCCGGGCCGACCGCGCCGGCCGGTTCGTCCGGTGCGTCGGGCTCGACCTCGGGCAGGTCGTCGTCGTCGTCGTCCACGACCAGGGCCGGCGGCGGGGCCGGGCGGGTGCGCAGGGCGACCGGCGCCAGCGAGGTGGCCCGGTAGTCGTCGCCGCGCTCACGGGCGGCGTGGATCTCGTCGTCCAGGCGCCGCAGCTGCGTGGTGAGCACCTCGACGGCCCCGACGTCCTTGCGGGCCAGCCCGGCCATGAGGGCCGAGAGCAGACCGAGCTCGGCGGCCAGCCGGGCCCGCACGAGCAGGTTGGCGTCGGGGCGCTCCACCCGGGCGTGCGCGTAGGCCTCGAGCACCGTCTCCACCGCCTCGGGGGGTGCCTCGGCGACGAGCGGGGCGAAGTCGTCAGCGGGGTCGGCGACCTTGGCGTCCTCCCAGCCGGTCATCCCGCGGATCCGGCCGCTGGCGGCGTCCGAGTCGTCGGTGAACACCGCCAGCACCTGGTCGCCGGTGAGGTCGCCGTGGGTCGGGGTGGGGGCGAAGCGCCACAGGGTGACGTCCTCGAGCGCCTCCTCCCAGCGGGTGAGCAGCGCGGTGGGCACCCGCCCGGTCTCGGCGGCCCGGTCGAGCTCGGCGAGGCGACGGCTGCGGTAGGCGTCGGCGTCGTAGCTCGGCAGCCCGGCCTCCTCGACGACCGCCGGGTCGGTGTTGTGCAGGGCGGCGATGGCCCGGCCGAGCTCGGCGGCGAGCCCGGGGCCGGCCGGCAGCTCGGCGAGGTCGAGAGGGTGCCCGGGGAGGAAGGGGTAGACGGCGGCGCGGCCGCCGCCGGCGAGGGCGACGAAGCCCTTGGGCTGGGGCACCGCGAACGGGAGCCGCCGCCCGAGGAGGGCCAGCAGCGCGACCGTACGGTCCATCTCGGCCCCGGCCACCTCGGTGCGGGGTGCCCGCACGACCCACGTGCGGCCCTCGTGGTCGGTGACGAAGCCGACGTCGAAGGACTGCTCGGGCGTGCTCGGCAGCGCCTCGACGCCCACCGGGTCGAGACCGGGAACGGCCGCGCTCGCGAGGGCAGCGAGGAAGGAGGGGCTGCGGTCCACGGACCCACGGTATGCCGAGAGCCCGCTCTAGGCTGGGACGCGTGGCCCGTGCCGACCGATCTCTCACCGGTGTCGCCCTCAGCGAGCCGGTCCTCGACCGCCGCGCCGACCGGCGCACCGACCCCGACCTGCTGCCCCGGCTCCTCGCCGACCCCGCGACCCGGGTGGTCCGGCTCGTCGGCGACCGGGCGGAGGTGGAGGAGGACGAGGGCGGCGCCCGGCTCGTGCTCGGCCCGCCCCGCCCGCAGGACCGGGCCCGCCTCGCGGTCTACCTCGGCGAGCACGACGGCCGGGCCCACGTCGCGGTGGTCGACGACGGGGACGGGCCCGCCCCCGGTGAACCGGGGCCGACGTCACCGGAGGACCCGCGCTGGCGGACCCTCCGCCAGGCCGGTGCGCGTCTCGACCCGCTCGGCGCCGCGGCCTTCGCCGGGACGCTGGCCCTGGCCAACTGGCACCGCAGCCACGGCCACTGCCCGCGCTGCGGCACCCCCACGGTGCCGGCCCACGGCGGGTGGATCCGCCGCTGCCCGGCCGACGGGAGCGACCACTACCCCCGCACCGACGTCGCCGTCATCGTGGCGGTGGTCGACGACGGGGACCGCGTCCTGCTCGCCCGGGGGAGCAACTTCCGCGACGGTGGGATGTCGGTGCTCGCGGGGTTCGTCGAGCCCGGCGAGACCCTCGCCGCGGCGGTCGTCCGCGAGGTGGGGGAGGAGGTCGGCATCCGGGTCGACGACGTCACCTACCTCGGCGACCAGCCGTGGCCGTTCCCGTCCTCGCTCATGGTCGGCTTCCGGGCCCACGCGCTGGACATCGGGCTCCGGCTCCAGGAGGACGAGATCGCCTCTGCCCGGTGGTTCACCCGCGAGGAGCTGCTCTCGGCGGTCGCCGAGGGGGCGGTGCACCTGCCGGGCCGGGTCTCCATCGCGCGCCGGCTCCTCGAGCACTGGTTCGGCGCCGAGATCGAGGCGCCGGAGACCTTCGGGCTGCGCTGACCGCCGCCGGCGAGGTGTCAGGCCAACCGGTCGCGGACCTGGTGGATGGAGGGGTTGGTCGCCGCCGAGCCGTCGGGGAAGAGGACGGTGGGGACGGTCTGGTTCCCGCCGTTGACCGACATCACGTACTCGGCGTGGTCGGGGTCGCGCTCGATGTCGACCTCGGTGAACTCGATGCCCTCGCGGTGCATCTGCGCCTTGAGCCGGCGGCAGTAGCCGCACCACACGGTCGAGAACATCGTCACGGTGCCGGAGGCGGGCAGGGGCAGGGCGGTCACGCGGGGCTCCTCGGGGTCGGAGGTCGACCGCGGCGCGTGGCCGCGGTCGCGGGAGGGGTGCGCCGGGTGCAACGCCCGCCGCGGCCCCATCCTTCCCGGCCCGCGGTGGGCCCGCCCGGGGGGTGGGGGGCGCGGCGTGAGGGGGGCGCCGTCGGGCACGTCGTCGGCGGGCGCACCTAGGATCGGGCCGATGAGCTCCCTGCCCGTGCACCCCGGTGCCGACGCCGTCCTCGAGGCGCTCGACCCCGAGCAGCGCGAGGTCGCGGCCCACCCCCTGGGCCCCATGTGCGTCCTCGCCGGTGCGGGCACCGGGAAGACCCGGGCCATCACTCACCGCATCGCCCACGGCGTCCTTGCCGGGGCCTACCAGCCGCAGCGCGTCCTCGCCGTCACCTTCACCGCCCGGGCTGCGGGGGAGATGCGCACCCGGCTGCGCGACCTCGGCGTCGGCGGGGTGCAGGCCCGCACCTTCCACGCCGCGGCCCTCCGCCAGCTCCACTACTTCTGGCCCCAGGCGGTCGGAGGGGCTGCCCCGGAGGTGATGCCGCACAAGGCCGGCGCGGTCGCCGAGGCCGCCGGGCGGCTGCGGCTGCGGCTGGACTCCCCGGGCGTGCGCGACGTCGCCGCCGAGGTCGAGTGGGCCAAGGTGTCGATGCTCACCGCCGAGACGTACGCCGCCGAGGCCACCCGGCTCGGCCGCGAGCCGCCCGCCGGGCTCGACGCGACGGCCACCGCCCGCCTCGTCGCCGAGTACGAGCAGGTCAAGGGGGAACGCGGCGTCATCGACTTCGAGGACGTCCTGCTCCTCATGGCTGGTGTCCTCGGCGAGCACGAGGAGGTGGCCCGGGCCGTGCGTTCGCAGTACCGCCACTTCGTCGTCGACGAGTACCAGGACGTCAACCGTCTCCAGCAGACCCTGCTCGAGCTGTGGCTCGGCGGCCGCGAGGACGTGTGCGTCGTCGGTGACCCCTCGCAGACCATCTACTCCTTCACCGGCGCCTCGCCCGAGCACCTGCTCGGGTTCCGCAGCCGCCACCCGAACGCCCGCGTCGTCGAGCTCGTCCGCAACTACCGGTCCACGCCCGCAGGTGGTCCAGCTCGCCAACCTCGTCCTGCGCACGCCGGGCGGCGGGCGGCGCGCCGGCGCCGTCGAGCTCCGGGCCCAGCGCGCGGACGGCCCGCCCCCCGAGCTGCTCGTCGCCGACGACGACCCCGACGAGGCCCGGCTGGTCGCCGACCGGGTCAGCCGCGCCATCGCCGCCGGCCGCTCACCGGCCGAGGTCGCCGTCCTGTTCCGCACCAACGGGCAGAGCGAGGCCTACGAGTCCGCCCTCGCCGAGCGTCGGCATCCCCTACCTCGTCCGCGGCGGCGAGCGCTTCTTCTCCCGCAAGGAGGTCCGCGACGCCGTCGCTCCTGCTCCGCGGGGCGGCCCGCAGCGACGACGGCTCGGTGCCCCTTCCCGACCTCGTGCGCGACGTCCTGCTCGGTGCGGGCTGGACCCGCGAGCCGCCCACCGGCGGCGGTGCGACCCGCGAGCGGTGGGAGTCCCTGGCCGCGCTCGCCGCCCTCGCCGACGACGTCCACGCCACCGACCCGGAGGCGCTGCTGCCCGGCCTTCGTCCGCGAGCTCGACGAGCGTGCCGCGGTCCAGCACGCCCCGACCGTCCAGGGGGTCACCCTCGCCTCGCTGCACGCCGCCAAGGGCCTGGAGTGGGACGTGGTCTTCCTCGCCGGCTGCTCCGACGGCTTCCTCCCGATCACGATGGCCGACACCCCCGAGGCCATCGAGGAGGAGCGGCGACTGCTCTACGTCGGGGTCACCCGGGCCCGGCGAGGAGCTCGTCCTCTCAGCTACGCCCGGGCCCGCACCCCCGGGCGCCCGGCCCACGCGCAGGCCGTCGCGCTTCCTCGACGCGCACCGCGTCGCGTGCTCGGCGAGGGCGCCCGGAGCCGGCCGAAGCGCCGGCGCACCGCCGGGGGGCCGGCCGGCGGGACAGGCCGCGGCCCGCTCGACGTGCCGGGTCTGCGGCTGCGGCCTGGCCACGGCGAAGGAGCGCACGATCGGGCGGTGCACCGCCTGCCCGCCGACGATGGACGAGGCAGCTCTTCGAGGCCCTGCGCGGCTGGCGCCTCGAGACCGCCCGCGCGGCCGACGTGCCGGCCTTCGTCGTCTTCACCGACGCGACGCTCACCGCGATCGCCGAACGGGCCCCCGCGGACACCCGCGAGCTGTCGCGGATCCCGGGGGTCGGGCCGGCCAAGCTGGAGCGCTTCGGCGAGGCCGTCCTCGACGATCCTCCGAGACTTTTTCTCCGCCCGGATGAGCGCTGTGCCACAACCTTCTCGCGGTCGAGCCCCGCCGAGTCGGCGGCTTCGGCGGAGAAATACGTTGCCACCCCTCGCGCCGCGAGCCCTAAAGTTCTCGGGACGCACCTCGCGTGCCCGCCCGGGCACGCACGAGTCCGAGAGCAGAGAGGAGGGTTGGCCCGATGAACACGACGACGACGGAGAAGGCGACGGCGATGACCGCTGCGTTCGACGACCTGCACGCGCCCGTGGCTCGGTTCCACCACCGCCCACACGGGCGATCTCGCTGCGGTCCAGGGGCGCAGTGTGCCCGTCGCCGGCATCGCCACGGAGGGCCTCGCCTTCCTCGTCCGCTTCTCCGGCGTCGCCACCGCTCCGACCACGGGAGACGTGTACCCCCACCTCGAGGAACCACCGGTCTAGCCACCACGCCAGACCCCTCGAGGCCGCGGATCCCGACACCGGATCCGCGGCCTTTCTCGTATCCCCCGGACAGCCCGAGCACCACGACCACCACGCGAGGACACGACATGACCACCACGCACCGAGCGGCCGCACCCGACCGCCCCCGAGTCCTCGGCACCACACCCGGCGTGCCGAGCCGCACCAGCGCCCCACCCGGCGCGCCGACCAAGGAGGTGACCACCCGATGCAGCTGACCGAGCTCCTGGACCTGAGCGAGGCGTCCTCCGTCGCGGGCGAGGGGATTCCGTGCCGCGAGAACGACGCCGAGCTGTGGTTCGCCGACACCCCCGAGGGTGTCGAGTTCGCCAAGGCGCTCTGCGGGACCTGCCCGGCCCGCACCGAGTGCCTCTCGGGTGCCCTCCAGCGGCGCGAGCCGTGGGGCGTCTGGGGCGGCGAGCTCTTCGTCCAGGGCGTCGTCGTCGCCCGCAAGCGCCCCCGCGGCCGGCCGCGCAAGGCCGAGTGCCGCCTGAGGCGCCGCCCCACACGATCGAGACCGACCTGTCAGGAGAAGGACATGTACCACCGACGGATGCAGCAGATCCGCCGCGACAGCACCAGCGACGCGTCCACGAGGCGCGACGCGTGCAGCGCGTCGAGGCGGACCGCGAGCGGATGCGGGCCATCGTCCACGCGGCCGTCCGCTGAGGACGGCCCCGATGGCCCGCACCGCACCGGAGCGCCCGGCCCCCGGCACCGCGCCGGGGCCGGGCCGTCCTGCGCGCGTCCCGCCGCTGCGTGAGCGCGACGTCTGGCGCGCTGTCGCCGCCGGTGTGCTGGCTACGCTGAGGCCATGGCCGCGCTGACGATCGCCCAGGACCCCGCCGCCGACAAGGTCCTCTCCGAGGACCCGTTCGCCCTGCTGGTCGGGATGCTCCTGGACCAGCAGTTCCCGATGGAGCGCGCGTTCGCGGGCCCGGCGAAGGTCCTCGAGCGGTTCGGCACGCTCGACCCGGCCGCCGTCGCCGCGGCCGAGCCGGAGGGCTTCGCCGACCTGTGCGCCACGCCGCCGGCGGTGCACCGCTACGGACGCTCGATGGCCGGGCGGATCCAGGCGCTCGCCGTGGTGGTCCGCGACGAGTACGGCGGTGACGCGGCCTCCCTGTGGACCACCGCCCCGACCGGCCGCGAGCTCGTCGCCCGGCTCCGGGCCCTGCCCGGGTTCGGTGACCAGAAGGCCCGTATCTTCGCGGCGCTGGTCGGCAAGCAGCTCGGCGTCCGCCCCGACGGCTGGGAGGAGGCCTGCGGCGACTACGCCCGGCCCGGCTACCGCTCGGTCGCCGACGTCACCGGGCCCGACTCGCTCCAGAAGGTCCGCGACCACAAGAAGGACGTCAAGGCCGCGGCGCGCTCGGCGGAGCGACGGTGACCGAGCCGGGGGAGAGCGCGGTCCCGGTCTGCGGGGTCTGCGGCGCGGCGGCCGGCCGACGAGGCCGCCGCGGCCCTCGCCCGGCTCACCTGGACCCACGGCGAGGAGGGTGGACGCGAGGTCTGGACCTGCGAGGTGTGCAGCCGGCGCCACCTGCGCAGCATCGAGGGGAAGCTCGACCCCGCCTGGTGGTGAGACACCCCCGGGCCGCCGGCCGCGGCGTCAGCCCGCGTCCGGGGCGGGGGGCAGGCGCGACTCGTCGACGCCGGGCAGGTAGGCGCAGACCATGTCCCGCAGCGGCACCGTGCCCCCGATCTGGCTGAGCACGCCGATGCCGCCGAGCCACACCCGGTGGATGAGCAGGTACTCCGGGGGCAGGTTCAGCTTCAGGCCGATGAGGAACTGCGGTCGGCGGGGGTCCTGGACGTGGTTGGCGGCCGAGCGCATCCACGCCCGGCTGAACGTGAACTCCTCGTGCAGGATCGGTTCGACGAGAGGCAGGAGGTACTCCAGCAGCGCCTCGGGCTCGATGTCGACGCCCCGCCGGATGAAGCCCTCGGCCCGCAGCCCCTCGGCCACCTCGTCGGCCTCGCCGGCCAGTGCCGAGGTCAGCATCCGCCCCATCGCCGGAGGCAGGCCGTCGGGGAGCCGGTTGACGGCGCCGAAGTCGAGGACACCGAGCCGCCCGTCGTCGGTGACCCGGAAGTTGCCGGGATGCGGGTCGGCGTGGAGCAGGCGGGCCCGGGTGGGGGCCCGCAGGAGGAACTCGAGGTAGAGGGTCGCCGCCTCGTCCCGCTCCTCCTGGCTGCCCTCGCGGATGATCTGGGCCAGCGGGGTGCCCTCGACCCACTCGGTGACGAGCACCTGGGGGCTGTCGACGAGGACGTCGGGGACGAGCACGTCCTCGTCGTCACGGAAGGCGCGGGCGAAGTGTCGCTGGTTCTGTGCCTCGAGGTGGTAGTCGAGCTCCTCGGACATCCGGGCCTTGAGCTCGTCCATGACCGGCTTGATGTCCATGCCCGGGACCCACGAGCCGGCCACCCGTGCCACCCGGGAGATCTGGTTCAGGTCCGAGAGCAGGGCCTTGGCCGCGCCGGGGTACTGGATCTTCACGGCCACCTCGCGGCCGTCGCGCCACAGGCCCCGGTGCACCTGCCCGATCGACGCCGACGCCGCCGGCACGTCGTCGAACTCGACGAGCTTGGTGCTGGCCCAGCGGGGCCCCAGCTCCCGAGCGAGGATGGCGTGCACCCGGTCGGCGCCCATCGGCGGCCCGGACTCCTGGAGCTTGGTCAAGGTGGCGCGGTACGGCGCGGCCATGTCCTCGGGCATCGCGGCCTCCATGACCGACATCGCCTGACCGAACTTCATCGCCCCGCCCTTGAGCTGGCCGAGGACGGAGAAGAGCTGCTCGGCAGTGCGCTGCTGGAGCTCGGCGGCCACCACCTCCGCGGGGCGGCCCCCGACCCGCTTGCCCACCCCGAGGGCCACCCGTCCGGCGTGCCCGAGGGGGAGCCCGGCAAGGCGTGCGGCACGCGCGATCGACGACCCGGGGATCTCTCGTTCGCGCTCGGTCACGCGGACATTGTCACCGACGAGCACCGACACCCGGGGTCCGGGTTCCACAACCGGTGCGTCACGGCCGCCGCGCCGGGGGCCACCTCGGTCGAGATCCCGGCCAGTGACTCGTCGCCTCGCAGGGACGACAGGACCGTCACGGCGACGACCGCGGCGGCGAGGACCCGCGCCGCCGGGTCGGGCGGCGCGCTGCCGGTGACGGGCCGGTGACCGGTGCTGGCGGCGGCGACGCAGGTGAGGCAGGGTGAGCGGCCGGGGACGACGAGCGGGCCGACGACGGGGGAGGCGCCGGGCGTGACGGGCAGGTGGGGGACGCCCCGGGCCAGCCAGGGGTCCCCCGCCCACGCGGGCACCGCCCTTCCCCGCCCCGGGGCGAGCACGACGAGGGCCGGGGGCGCCTCCCCACCGGCCACCGCGAGCTCGGCGGCGTCGGCCGCCAGGGTGCCCCCGCGGACCGTGACCCCGCAGCGGCGCAGCTGGGCGGTCGCCTCCGCCGCGAGGGCCCCCGCGCCGTCGACGACGACCCAGCCCGACCCCGTCCCCATCCGTCCTCCTCGCGCCGAGCCGCCGACGCCGGCCATCCTGCCCCGTCGTCCTCGCCGGACGCCGGCCTCGTCCACAGCCCCCCGCGGACGCGCAGCGGCCCCGGACCGGGGTCCGGGGCCGCTGCTCGAGACTCGGGCGGGCGCTCAGGCCTTGCCGAGGATGCGGTTGAGGTTGGTCCCGCAGACGGGGCACTGGCCCTTGGCCATGCGGCGCCCGTTCTCGGAGACCACGACCTTCCCCTCCGCCTCGCGCTTCTCCTTGCACTTCACGCAGTAGAACTCGCCCTTGTAGGTCTCGTCAGCCATCGACGTCACTCCTTGTCGCCGGCCGCGGGTGTCGTGGCCGGTCCGTGTGGTGCCGCTGGTGCGGCCTGGACCTGCCCACACTAACCACCCGGCGGCGCGCATCCGGCATTCGGCACGCTGGGTCCGTGCGGCCAGCTCGCCACAGCAGTCACTGCAGTCACTCTGGTCACATCCGTGGCGGCTGGGGCCTAGCATCGAGCCCGTGGGCACCGAGGACGTCGAGGTCCGCCGCAGCCGCCGGCGCCGGCGCACGGTGAGCGCCTACCGGGACGGCGGGCGCGTCGTCGTGCTCATCCCGGCCTCCTTCACCGCCTCGGAGGAGGCTCGCTGGGTCGAGCGGATGGTGCAGCGGCTGGCCGCCGGCGACCGGCGGCGGCCGAGTACCGACGCGGCCCTGATGCGGCGCGCCACTCGCCTGTCCGAGCGCTACCTCGGTGGCCACGCCGTCCCGACGAGCGTGCGCTGGGTCTCGACGATGGGCCGGCGCTGGGGCTCGTGCACGCCGGCCGACGGCACGATCCGGGTCTCGGACCGGCTGCGGGACGTCCCCGGCCACGTTCTCGACTACGTCCTCCTCCACGAGCTGGCCCACCTGCTCGTGCCGGGGCACGGGCCCGGGTTCTGGCGGCTGCTCGCCTCCTACCCCCGGCTCGAGCGGGCCCGGGGCTTCCTCGACGGGCTCGCCCACGCCGAGGGCCTGCCACCGCTCGTGGACGACGAGGACGACCCGGTCGCCGACCCGGCGGCGACGCCGGCCTCACCGGTGGCCGAGGACCCCGCGGGCCAGTGACACCAACGGCGCGAGCTCGGCGCGGGTGCTCGCGGGCAGGGCCTCGACCGGCCACCACCGCACGTCGAGCGACTCGTCGCTGACCCGGGGTGCGGCGCCCGGCGGCGCCACCGCGGCGTACCGCACGTCGAGGTGCTCGCGGCAGCGACCGAAGTCCCCGGTGAGCTCGTGGCGGTCGAGGTGGACCGGACGGGGGAGGGGGTCGAGGTCGTCGATGCCGGACTCCTCCCTGGCCTCCCGGCGGGCGGCCGACCAGAGGCAGGTGTCGGCGGCCTCGAGGTGGCCCCCGAACTGGAACCACCGGCCGGCCCGCCGGTGGTGGGTGAGCAGGACCTGCTCGCCGTCGGCGGAGAGGACGACGCACGACGCGGTGAGGTGGACCGGCGGCCCGGACCTCGCGACCGCGTCGGGGTGGGCGGCGAGGTGCTCGAGGTACTCGTGGCGCAGGGCGTCCTGGGCGGCGTCGGGTGCCGGCCAGCACTCCAGGACGTCGACGGCGTCGGCCCGCAGGTGGGCGTACCGTGTGGTGACGTCCGCGGAGGTCACCCGTCCTCCTCGCCCCGCAGCAGGGCGTCGAGCTCGGCGTCGAGGTCGTCCCCGGCCGGCCGGGCCGAGCGCTCGACGTAGCCGAGCGGGTCGTCGAGGTCGGCCGCCTGCGGGGCCAGGTCGGGGTGGCGCCACGCGTCGTCGCGCGCGGCCGGACCACCCGAGTCCTCGAGGGCGCGGAAGAGGTTGGCCGCGTCCCGCAGCCGGCGCGGCCGCAGCTCGAGGCCGACGAGGGCCTGGAAGGTCTTCTCGGCCGGTCCGCCGCTGGCTCGCCGGCGCCGCACCGACTCGCCGAGAGCCGAGGCTGCGGGCAGGTGCTCGGCAGCGGCCCGCTCCGCGACGACGTCGACCCAGCCCTCGACGAGCGCCAGCAGGGTCTCGAGCCGTCCGAGGGCGGATTGCTGGGCGGGGGAGTGCTGGGGGGTGAACATCCGCCCCTGGAGCGCCTCCTGGACGGCCTGCGGGTCGCTCGGGTCGATGGAGCGCGCGGCCTCCTCGATCGCGCCGGTGTCGATGCTGATCCCGGCGGCGTAGTCACGGACCGCGGCGAGCACCGCCGGGCCGAGCCACGGCACGCCGGCGAAGAGCCGGACCCGGGCCACCTCCCGGACCGCGAGGTAGAGCCGCGCCTGGGGCTCGTCGACCTCAAGACCCGCGGCGAGGTCGCGCAGGGCCAGGGGCATGAGTGCCACGGTGGGCGGTGCGACGAGCGGCAGCGCCACCTCGCAGCCGGTGACGACCTCGCCGGCGAGCGTGCCGACGCCCTGGCCCAGCTGCATCGAGAACATCGACCCGTGCATCCGCCGCATCAGCGGGCCGGCCTGCCCGACCATCCCCGCGAGCGCCGGTGGCACCGCGCCCTCGGGAAGGTCGCCGAGCTGCTTGGCCATCGCGTCGCCGACGGCGGCGGTGACCCCCTCGGCCACCGGCTCGACGAGGTCGGTCCACACGGGCATCGTCGCCTCGACCCACTCGGCGCGGCTCCACGCCGTGCCCACCAGGGGCGGTGACGACAGGTCGGTGACGGCGTCCAGCCACAGCCCGGCGACGTGCACGGCCTCCTGGGCCGCGCGCCGGTCGGCGTCGGTGGCGAGGGCGTCGCCGGCCGCGGCGACCGTGGTGCGGGCGACGTCGGTGGCCAGCGTCGTGTTGACCGCCGTGTCGCTCTCGGGTGCCGAGAACATGGCCTGCACCTGGCCCATGACCATCTGCAGCATCTGCGGGTCGACGCGGTCCAGGCCCAGGCCCCGGACCATGTCGGCCACCTGCGGGTCGATCTCGCCGCCGGTCAGGCCGCGCAGGATCTCCTCGAGCCCCGGAGGGAGGTCGGGGGTCTCGTCGTCGTCGTGCGGGTCGCTCACGTCCGGTGCTCCTGCGCGGGATGAGAGGATGTCGTCTCGTCCAACCCAACCACGTGGCGGCCCGAATCGTTCCGCCGCCGGTCCCGCAGGAGCCTCATGCCCAGCGAGCACCCCGGGGTCGCCCTCGTCGCCGTGCGGGAGGAGCCCCTGTCCGTCGACGAGGTCCTCCGCGCGGTCCGGCACCCGCAGTGTGGCGGGGTGGCCCTCTTCGTCGGCCTGGTCCGCGACCACGACCACGGGGACAGCGTCACCTCGCTGGAGTACTCCGCCCACCCCTCGGCCGCCGAGACGATGGAACGGGTCTGCCACGCCGTCCTCGACCGCACCGAGGCGGTGCGCGTCGCGGCGGTGCACCGGGTCGGTTCGCTCGAGGTCGGTGACCTCGCGGTCGTCGTCGCGGCCGCCGCACCGCACCGTGGCCAGGCGTTCGCCGCCGCGCGCGACGTCATCGACACGCTCAAGGCACAGACCCCGATCTGGAAGCACCAGCGCCTCGGCGACGGCTCCACGGAGTGGGTGGGCATGCCGTGACCCACCTCCCCGAGGAGGTCATGTACGGCGAGACCGTGCCCCCGGCGCCCGACCCCGCCCGGCGACCGGGCCGGCTGACCACCGGGCTGCTCACCGCCTTCTTCGTCCTCGTCATCGCGGGCGCGGTCATGACCTTCGTCCCGCTGCCCTACGTCACCCTCGGCCCCGGGCCGGCCACCAACGTCCTCGGCACCGTCGACGGCGCGCCGGTGCTCAGCATCGAGGGGCGCAAGACCTACCCCACCGAGGGCAGCCTCGACTTCACGACGGTGGTCTTCGACGGCGGGCCCGGCCGCAAGGTGACGATCTACGAGGTGCTCGGCGGCTGGCTCTCCCCGGACGTCGACGTCGTCCCCGAGTCCCTGTACTTCCCGCCCGACGCCACCGCCGAGCAGGTCGACGCCGAGAACAGCGAGATGATGAACGAGTCGCAGGTGGTCGCGGCCGCGACGGCGCTGCGGGCGCTCGGCGTCGACGTGCCCACCCACGTCGTCGTCGCGCAGGTCAGCCCGGGGGGGCCCTCGGACGGCACCCTCGAGGCGGGCGACGTGATCGTCTCGGTGGACGGGGCGCCGGTCGGCTCCGCCGTCGCGCTCCGCCGGGCGGTCGCACCGAAGCCGGCCGGCAGCACGGTCTCCCTCGTCGTCCGCCGCGACGGCGCGCAGCGGACCGTCCGGGTCACCACGGTGGCCAGCCAGGGCCACAGCATCATCGGCGTGCTCCCCTCGCTCGGCTACGACCTGCCGGTCAGCGTCACCCTCAACACCGGCCGGGTCGGCGGGCCGTCCGCCGGCCTGATGTTCAGCCTCGCGATCTACGACGCGCTGACCCCGGGACCACTCACCGGGGGGAAGAACATCGCCGGCACCGGGACGATCGAGGACGACGGCAGGGTCGGACCGATCAGCGGCATCGCCCAGAAGATGGTCGGCGCCCGCGAGGCCGGGGCGCACTGGTTCCTCGCGCCGGCGGAGGAGTGCGGCGACACCTCCGGCCGCGTCCCGGACGGCATGACGGTCGTCAAGGTCTCGACCTTCCAGGACGCCCGCACCGCCGTCGAGGACATCGCCGCCGGGCGCACCGGCGACCTGCCCCGCTGCGGCTGAGCCGCACCGCGCTCAGTCGAGCGTGGCGCGCAGGGCCTGGACGAGGCCGGGCGCGATGTCGTCGCCCAGGGCCACCTCGTCGTCGCTGTCGTGTGAGCGCTGCCGGAGCAGGCAGCGGGCCGAGCCGTCGCGGGTCACGGCGACGACGAGCCGGACGTCCTCGCGGGCCGGGTGGGCCGCGACCGCCGCGAGGGCGGCGTCGGCGTCCTCGGGCAGGTCGCGCTCGGCCTCCGGGGGCAGGACGATCCGCTCGACGGCGAGGGCGCAGCCGGTGACCTCACCGGGCCAGGCGATGTGGGCGAGCATGTCCTCGAGCCCCTCGGCGCCGGGCAGGTCGTCCTGCTCGACGGCGCTGAGGGCTCCGGCCGCGGCGTCGTGGACGGCCAGCGAGCCGGCGAGGCCGGGCTCGTGCTCGAGCAGCTCCGCGGTCGGCACGAGGGCGAAGAGCCGCACCGGCTGGTCCCACCCGTCCCGGGCGACGTGGCGCTCGGTGTCCAGGGCGGCGAGGGTCAGCGGGTCGGTCACCGGTCGGGGGGTTCGGCTCACCGGACCATGGTGCCGCAGGGCCGCGCAGGAACCCTAGGTAGGGTGTCCACCCACGGTCGCAGGGGCACGCCCCCGGCACGGACGAGGAGAGTCGTGAGTCGCTCGGAGTGGTTCGACGGACCCGAGGGTCCGGATGCCGGCACGCCCGGGCAGGGCGGCGGCGACGAGGGCGTGCGCCCCGGCCCCCGAGTGGGCCGCCGGCGCCGCGGCCCGCTCGGCGTCACGCTCGTCGTCCTGGTGGCCCTGTCGGTCGTCGTGGGCCTCGCCGCCGACCTCTTCACCGACCTCTGGTGGTACGACTCGGTCGGCTACCGGGGGGTCTTCCTCACCGAGCTGACCACCAAGGTCGTCATCTTCCTCATCGCCGGGCTGGTCACCGGGGGCGCCGTCGCGAGCAGCCTGCTGATCGCCTACCGCACCCGGCCGATCTACGTGCCGGTCACGCCTGCCCAGCAGGTGCTCGAGCAGTACCGCCAGGCGATCGAGCCGCTGCGCCGGATCGCCCTGGTCGCGGTGCCGGTCGTCCTCGGCCTGCTCGCCGGCAGCGGCTCCCTCGGTGCGTGGAAGACCTGGCTGCTGTGGGTCAACCGCCAGCCGTTCGGCACCAAGGACCCGCAGTTCGGGCTCGACGTCGGGTTCTTCGTCTTCACCCTGCCGTGGCTCGACTTCCTCGTCAGCTTCGTCACCGTCGTGCTCGTCCTGGCCTTCATCGCGGCGGCGTTCACCCACTACGTGTACGGCGGCCTCCAGCTGCCCGGCCGCGGCCCGACGACCCGCGCGGCGTACGTGCACCTTGGCATCCTCGGAGCGCTGATCGCGCTGACCCGGGCGGCGTCGTACTGGCTGGACCGCTACTCGCTGTCCACCGAGCAGGGCAGCCTGCTCACCGGCATCACCTACACCGACGACAAGGCGGTCCTGCCGACCAAGGCGATCCTCGCCGTCGCCGCGGTGATGTGCGCCGGCTTCTTCCTCGCCGCCATCTGGAGCCGCAGCTGGCGGCTGCCGGTCACCGGGGTCGCGCTGCTCGTCGTCACCGCGGTCGTGGCCGGCACCATCTACCCCGCGCTCATCCAGTCGCTGCGGGTCCGGCCGTCGGAGAAGTCGCTCGAGGCGCCCTACCTCCAGCGCAACATCGTCGCCACCCGGACGGCGTTCGGCCTCGACCGCGTCGAGCGCATCCCCAACCCGATCCCCGAGACGCCGCCGAGCAACGCCGCCCTGGGGACGGCCGCCAACGACATCCCAGGGGTGCGGATCATCGACCCCAACGTCGTCTCGCCGACCTTCCGCCAGCTCGAGGCGCAGCGTGACTACTACGCCTTCCCCGACACCCTCGACGTCGACCGCTACACCATCGGCGGCCAGACCCGGGACGCGGTCGTCGCGGTTCGCGAGATGAACCTCGACGGCCTGCCCGACAACCAGCGCAACTGGCTCAACGACCACACCGTCTACACGCACGGCTACGGGTTCTACGCCGCGTACGGCAACCAGCGCACCACCGAGGGCGACCCGGTCTTCTTCGAGGGAGGCGGCCGCTCCTCGCTGGGCGAGTACCAGCCGAGGATCTACTTCGGCGAGCTGTCGCCGGAGTACTCGGTGGTCGGCGCCGTCAGGGGCGCGGCGCCGCGTGAGTTCGACTACCCCGGCGGCGCCGAGGGCGACGTCTCGGTGCAGAACACCTACGCCGGCACCGGCGGCGTCCCGATCGGCAGCTTCGTGCGCCGGGTCGCCTACGCGCTGAAGTACCACGAGGCCAACTTCCTGCTCTCCGACGCCGTGAACTCCGACTCGCGAATCCTCGACTACCGCACGCCGAAGGAGCGCGTCGAGCGGGTGGCGCCGTGGCTGCGCCTCGACGGCAACGTCTACCCGGCGGTCGTCGACGGCCGCGTCAAGTGGGTCGTCGACGGCTTCACGACCTCCGAGAGCTACCCGAACAGCCGGATCGTCGAGCTCGCCGACGCCACGTCCGACTCGGTGGCCCAGCGCTCCTCGGTCGTCTCCGTGCGCTCCGGCCAGATCAACTACGTCCGCAACGCGGTCAAGGCAACGGTCGACGCCTACGACGGCTCGGTCACCCTCTACGGCTGGGACACCGGCGACCCCATCCTCAAGGCCTGGTCGGACGCCTTCCCGGGCTCGGTCCGGCCGTTGTCCGAGATCGACGGCGCGCTGATGTCGCACATCCGCTACCCGCAGGACCTCCTGAAGGTCCAGCGCGACCTGCTCACCGAGTACCACGTCACCGACCCGGGCACGTTCTACTCCAACAACGACAAGTGGCGCGTCCCCCGGGACCCGTCCCAGCCGACCCAGGACCAGCCGGTGGTCTTCCAGTCGATCGCGATGCCGGGCGAGTCCACCGCCGCGTTCTCGATCACCACCCCGTTCGTCCCGAGCAGCAACAGCGAGTCCGGACGGGAGATCCTGCGGGCCCTGCTCGCGGTGAACGCGGATGCCGGGTCGACGGCGGGCTCGCCGTCGCAGAGCTTCGGCTCGCTGCGCCTCCTCGAGTTCGGCAGCCAGCAGCCACCCGGTCCGGGCCAGGTCATCAACCAGATCAAGAACTCCAACGAGCCCTCGCAGAACTCGGCGGAGCGGCTTAACCTCGCGCAGTACATCACCAACAACTCCGGCGGGGGCAAGGAGCTGACCTACGGCAACCTGCTGACCTTCCCGCTCGGCGGCCAGATGTTCTACGTCCAGCCGATCTACGTCCAGGCCTCGACCGGTTCCGGGTCCTTCCCCCAGAACAAGGTCACGGTGGCGCTGTACGGCAGCAAGGTGGCCTGGGGCGACACCCTCGAGCAGGCCGTCTCCGGGCTCTTCGGGTCCGCCGGCAACGACCAGGGTGGCCAGACGCCCCCCGAGCAGCCGTCCGGCAACCAGACCCCGCTCGAGGCCCAGCTCGCGGCCGCCATCGCCGACATCCAGCGCGCGTACGACGCGGGGCAGGCGGCCCTGAAGAAGGGTGACTTCGCCGCGTACGGCCAGGCGCAGGACCAGCTGTCGGCCGCGATCAAGCGGGCCAACGACCTCTCCGCCCAGCTCGGGGCGACCACCGCGACCGCGTCGCCCAGCCCCTCGGCCAGCCCGAGCGCCTCGACGAGCGGGTGAGGGCCGCTGCCCGATTTGAGTCCGGCGCGGGGTCTCGCGTAAGGTCTGGGGTACCGAGAGCGGTTCCCCGGAGCCGTGCATCGACCCGACGCGGGGTGGAGCAGCTCGGTAGCTCGCCGGGCTCATAACCCGGAGGTCGCAGGTTCAAATCCTGCCCCCGCTACCACCATCAGGCCCGGAGTCCACCGACTCCGGGCCTGATGCCGTCCGGGCCCTGCGGTGGCGCCCCCCGGCTCGCGGAGCGCTCCCGGCAGGATTACCCGGCGCCCGGCGCCCGTTGGACCCGGCGTGACCACCACCTCCACCACGCACCGTGTCGTCGTCATCGGCTCCGGGTTCGGGGGCCTGTTCGGCACCCGCGCGCTGCGCCGGCGCGACGACGTCGAGATCACCCTCGTCGCCAGGACCTCCCACCACCTGTTCCAGCCCCTGCTGTACCAGGTGGCCACCGGGATCCTCTCCGAGGGCGAGATCGCCCCGAGCACGCGCGAGGTCCTCTCCCGGCAGCGCAACGCCCGCGTCATCCTCGGCGAGGTCACCCGCATCGACCTCGCCGCGCGCACCGTCACCTCCGAGGTCCTCGGGCAGCAGACCGTGACCCCCTACGACAGCCTCCTCGTCGCCGCCGGCGCCGGCCAGTCGTGGTTCGGGCACCCGGAGTTCGCCGAGTACGCGCCGGGGATGAAGTCGGTCGACGACGCCCTCGAGCTGCGCGGCCGGATCTTCGGTGCGTTCGAGCTCGCCGAGCTCGCCGACACCGAGGAGTCGACCCGGCGGGCGCTCACCTTCGTCGTCGTCGGGGCCGGCGCCACGGGGGTCGAGATGGCCGGGCAGATCGCCGAGCTCGCGAACCGCACGCTGAGCCAGGACTTCCGCCGCATCGACCCGAGCGGCGCCCGCATCCTCCTGCTCGACGGCGCCGACCGCGTCCTGCCGGCGTTCGGCGAGCGCCTCGGCAGCGCCGCCCGTGCCCGGTTGGAGGAGATGGGCGTCGAGGTGCACCTCGGGACGATCGTCACCGAGGTCGACGCCACCGGGGTGGAGGTGCGCCACGCCGACGGCTCGCTCGAGCGGGTGGAGGCGCTGACCAAGGTGTGGGCGGCCGGGGTCGAGGCCAGCCCGCTCGGGCGGCAGCTGGCCGAGCAGTCGGGGGCGCGGACCGACCGCAGCGGACGTGTTCTCGTCGAGCCGGACCTCACGGTCGCGGGCCACCCCGAGGTCTTCGTCGTCGGTGACCTCATGGCCCTCGACGACCTCCCGGGCGTGGCCCAGGTGGCCATCCAGGGCGCCCGGTACGCGGCGTCGGAGATCGAGCGCCGGCTCGACGGCGAGCCGTCCGCCGGGCCTTTCCACTACCGGGACAAGGGGTCGATGGCGACGATCTCCCGGTTCAGCGCGGTGGCCTCGATCGGCCGGCTTCGCTTCTCCGGCTTCGTCGCGTGGCTGCTGTGGCTCGGGGTCCACCTCGTCTACATCATCGGGTTCAAGCAGCGGATCACCACGCTGCTGCACTGGGCGATCAGCTTCCTCGGCCGCGGACGCACCGAGCGGGTCGCCACCGAGCAGCAGGTGTTCGCCCGGGAGGCGCTCGAGCGCGTCGGCCCGGGTCGTCGGCGGCCCGGGTGAGCGGTGCCTCCCCGCGGGTGCGGACGCGCGCGGACCCGCCCACGTAGGGTGACCCGCATGCCGCTGGACTACCCGATCCACCGACGGACGCTGGCCAACGGGCTGCGGGTCGTCGTCTCCCCGGACCACACGGTCCCGAACGTCACGGTGAACCTCTGGGTCGGTGTCGGCTCCCGGCACGAGTCGCCCGGCCGGACCGGCTTCGCCCACCTCTTCGAGCACCTGATGTTCCAGGGGTCCCGCTCGGTGCGCAGCGGCGAGCACTTCGAGGCGCTCATGGCCCAGGGGGGGCGGCTCAACGCCACGACGTGGTTCGACCGCACGAACTACTTCGAGACCGTCCCCACCGGGGCTCTCGAGCTCGCCCTCTGGCTGGAGGCCGACCGGCACGGCCACCTGCTCGACGCGGTGAGCCAGGAGAACCTCGACAACCAGCGGGACGTCGTCAAGGAGGAGAAGCGCCAGCGGTACGACAACCAGCCGTACGGCACCGCGCTCACCGACGTCTATGCGGCGGTCTTCCCGGACGGCCACCCCTACCACCACCCGACGATCGGCTCGATGGAGGACCTCGACGCCGCGAGCCTGGAGGACGTCCACGAGTTCTTCCGTCGCTTCTACGCGCCCGACAACACGGTGCTGACCCTGTGCGGGGACGTCGAGCCGGAGGAGGGGTTCACCCTCGTCGAGCGGTACCTCGGAGCGCTCGACGCGCGCGCCGAGGCGCCACGCCCGGCCCTTCCCCAGCTCGAGCCGCTCGCCGGCCCGCTCCGGGTCGACCGCCGCGAGGAGGTGCCGAACGACCGGCTCCACGTCGGGTTCCGTCTCCCCGTCGACGACACCGACGAGTTCCTGGCCGCCTCGTTCGCCCTCGACTGCCTGGCCGGGCTGTCCACCTCCCGGCTCGTTCGCCGGCTCGTGCGGCGGGAGCAGAGCGCGCTCGGCGCGCACGCATCCGCCTGGGGCTTCGTCGACGGGGTCTCGCTGGGCCTGGCCGTCCTCGACGTCGCCCCCGGCACCGACCCCGCGCACGTCGAGGCCGCCCTCGTCGACGAGCTCGACCGCCTCGCCACCGAGGGTCCCACGGAGCTCGAGCTCGAGTCCTCGATGGCCCAGGCCGAGCGGGCCTGGCTCTCGGCGCTCGCCGGCCAGGAGGACCGCGCGGACCTCATCAGCCGCTACGCCCTGCTCCACGACGACCCCGAGGGCGTCAACATCCACCTCGACCGGCTGCGGGCGGTGCGCCCGGACCGGGTCACCGAGGCCGCACGCCGCTGGCTGCGTCCGGAGCACCGTGCGACCGTCGCCTACCTCGGTGCCGGCGACGCGCGCGACGCCGAGGAGGCGGTCGCGTGAGCCCGGCTCGGCCCGTGGTGGCCGCTCCCCGGCCGTGGGCCTTCCCGGTCCCCACCGAGCACGTGCTCGACAACGGGATGCGGGTCATCCTCCACGACGTGCCGGGGCAGTACGTGCTCTCCCTGCGGCTCGTCGTCCCGCTCTCGCTCGCCGTCGAGCCGTCCGGCCGGGAGGGGGTCGCCGCGATGACCGCCCGCCTGCTCGACGAGGGGACCGCGCAGCACGAGCCCGAGGAGTTCGCCGAGCTCATGGAGCGCGAGGGCATGGCCCTCGGGGCGGGGGTGTCCGACGGTGGCCTCCTCGTCGACGTCGACGTGCCGCAGGCCCACCTGGGGGCAGCAGCCTCCCTCGTCGCCCAGGCCTGCGGCGAGCCGGTCTTCCCCGACGCCGAGGTGCGCCGCATCATCCGGAACCGCCTGGCGGAGATCGAGCAGGAGCGGGCGTCGGCCGGCCACCGGGCGGTGCGCGAGCTCTCCCGCACCCTGTGGGACCCGGCGGACCGGGCCTGGGCCCCCGCCGCGGGTTCCGCCGAGACCGTGGCCGCGCTGACCCGCGACGACGTCGTCGAGCTGCACCGCCGTCGCGTCGGCCCGGCCGGGGCCACCCTGGTCCTCGCCGGCGACCTCGCCGGCACGGGGGCGCTCGACGTCCTCGCCGGGACGCTCGGCCAGTGGTCCAACCCCGACCACGAACCGTCCCCGCTGCCGGTCGCGCCGCGGTCCGCGGCCGACCGTGGCCGGGTCGTCGTCGTCGACCGCCCCGGCTCGGTCCAGACCGAGATCGCCGTCGGCTGCCCCGGCCCGGACCGGTCGACCCCGCACGGGTGGGCGCCGCACCCGGTCATCTCCTTCGTCCTCGGCGGCTCGCCCACCGCCAGGGTCGACGCGGTGCTGCGCGAGGGGAAGGGGTACACCTACGGCATCCGCACGAGCTTCCGGCCCCGGGTCGCCGGCGGCTCCTTCATCGCCCAGGGCTCGGTGCGCTCGGAGGTGACCGCCGAGGCCACCGAGCTGCTCCTCGGCATCCTCGACGGGGCCCGGGACGGGTTCACCGCCGCCGAGCTGCGCACCGGGGTCGACTTCGTCGAGCGGACCGCCCCCGGCCGCTACGCCACCGCCGACGCCATCGCCGACGAGACCGCGGCCCTCGCGCTCGAGCGCCTTCCCCTCGACTTCACCACCCGCACCCTGCGCGAGGTCGCCGAGCTCACCCTCGACGACCTCGACGCCGCCTACCGCCGCGCCGCGTCGGGGGAGTGGAGCGTCGTCCTCGTCGGGGACGCCGCGACCGTCGTCCCGGCACTCCAGGGGCGGGTCCCGGGCCCGGTGACCACGGTTGCCCGCTGACCCGCTGCCGCGGCACTCGCTCGTCATGCCGTCCCCGGTCGGGCGGCTCGAGCTGGTCGCGTCCGGCGGGGCGCTCGTCGGCATCCGCTTCGACGCGGGCCCCGGCGGCAGCCCCGGCACCGAGCCGGGCGGCTCCGACGTCCTCGTCGAGGCCCGCCGCCAGCTCGTGGAGTACTTCGCCGGCGAGCGCCATGTCTTCGACCTGCCCGTGCGGCCCCGGGGGACCGACTTCCAGCGTCGGGTCTGGGACGTCCTGAGCACCCTCCCCTGGGGCGCCACGACCACCTACGGGGCCCTCGCCGCACGGCTCGGCCTGCCTCCCGGCGCCGCCCGGGCCGTCGGGGCCGCGAACGGGGCGAACCCCGTCCCGGTCGTGCTGCCCTGCCACCGGGTGGTCGGCGGGGACGGGAGCCTCACCGGCTATGCGGGGGGTCTGGAGCGCAAGGCGACCCTGCTGCGGCTCGAGGGCGTGGCGACCGAGGCGGACCAGGGCGCGCTCTTCTGAGCGCGGTCAGGGCACGGGGGCGGCGGGGACCGCGCTCGGGCGCGCCGGCCCGGTGCCGATGCGGCGCAGGACCTGCTCGTGCAGCACCCCGTTCGTGGCCACCGCGTTGCCGCCGTACGGGCCGTCGTCGCCGGCGAGCGAGGTGAACCGCCCCCCGGCCTCGGTGACCACCGGGACCAGTGCGGCCATGTCGTGCAGGCCGAGCTCGGGCTCGGCCGCGATGTCGACCGCCCCCTCGGCGAGGAGCATGTAGGACCAGAAGTCGCCGTAGGCCCGCTCGCGCCAGCACGTCCGGGCGAGGTCGAGGACCGCCTCCTGCCGTCCCACCGACTCCCACGACGTGATGCTCGAGATCGACAGCGAGGCGTCCTGCAACCGGTGGACCGCGGAGACGTGGACGGGCTTGGCGGAGGTCAGGCTGCGTCCGGTCCAGGCCCCGGACCCCACGCTCGCCCACCAGCGGCGGCCGAGGGCCGGCGCGGCGACGAGGCCGAGCACCGGGCGGCCGTCGTCCACCAGGGCGATGAGGGTGGCCCAGACGGGGACGCCCCGCACGTAGCTGTGGGTGCCGTCGATCGGGTCGAGGACCCACTGGCGCTGGCTGCGCCCGGTCGGCTCGAACTCCTCGCCGGTGACGGCGTCCCGGGGGCGGCTGCGAGCCAGGTGCCCGCGGATCAGCTCCTCGGCGTCGCGGTCCGCGTCGCTGACCAGGGTGAGGTCGGGCTTGGTCTCGACCCGCAGGTCCTCGGCCCGGAACCGGGCCACCGTGACGCGCTCGACGCTGTCGGCGAGGACGTGGGCGAGACGCATGTCGTCGTCGTAGCCGGGCACGGGCCCACGCTAGCGCCTCGGGCCGAAGATCCTTCGGCGTCGGAGAAGAGTCGGTCGCGCTTCGGTCACAATTCAGTTGCGGAGGCGTATGGAACTTCCATCGACGGCATCCATGGTGTTTCGTGGTGGGCGCACGCCGCTGAGGCGTTGCGACCCCCCAATGCTCCCGACCGGGGGCGCTCATGGAGAACGCCGCCCGACCCTCGGGAGGCGCGACCACTTCACGTAGGAGGACATCCATGCGAGGAATCACTCGCACGGTCGCCGTCGCGGCCATGTCCACCGTTGCCCTGCTCGCCGCCGGTTGCGGCAGCAGCGACAACGGTGGCGGCAGCGCGACCACGGCAGCGACCAAGACCGGCGGCGAGATCGTCGTCAACGGCTGTACGCCGGAGAACCCGCTCGTCGCGGGTAACACCAGCGAGACCTGCGGCGGCAACATCCTCGACACGATCACCGCGAAGCTCGTCCACTACAACTCCGACGACGCCTCGCCGCAGAACGACATCGCCGAGTCGATCGAGACCACCGACAACGAGAACTTCACGGTGAAGATCAAGAAGGGCTACATGTTCTCGGACGGCACCGAGGTCAAGGCCAAGAACTTCGTCGACGCGTGGAACTACACCGCCTACGGCCCGAACGGCCAGGGTGGCTCCTACTTCTTCACCCCGATCGAGGGTTACGACAAGGTCAGCGCGTCCGACTCCAAGACCAAGGAGCTCTCGGGCCTGAAGGTCGTCGACGACTACACCTTCACGATCAAGACCAGCGAGCCGGTCTCCAACCTGCCCGTGCGCCTGGGCTACACCGCCTTCTCCCCGCAGCCGGACTCCTTCTTCAAGGACCCCGAGGCCTTCGGCAAGGCCCCGGTCGGCGCCGGTCCGTTCAAGTTCGACTCGTGGACCGAGGGCCAGAGCATCGTCGTCGTCAAGAACCCCGACTACTCGGGTGAGTTCAAGGGCGCCCTGGACAAGATCACCTTCAAGATCTACCAGGACACCGACTCCGCCTACAACGACCTGCAGGCCGGCAACATCGACGTGATCACCGCGGTCCCCACCTCGGCGCTCATCGACGACAAGTACAAGACCGACCTGCCCGACCGCAACGCGACGCGTGACACCGGTGTCATCCAGTACATCGGCTACACCCCGTCCGCCGACCCGTCGCTGAAGGACCCGGCCGTCGTCAAGGCGATCTCGATGGCGATCGACCGCGACACCATCAACAAGCAGATCTTCAACAACACCCGCACCCCGGCCACCGGCTGGGTCCCGCCGGCCGTCGACGGCTACCAGGCGAACGCGTGTGGTGACGCCTGCGTCTACGACCCCGCCAAGGCCAAGGCCGCCCTCCAGGCCGCCGGTGGCTACAACGGCAAGCTGACCCTCAGCTACAACGGTGACGGCGACCACAAGGCGTGGACCGAGGCCACCTGCAACAGCATCAAGCAGGCCCTGGGCGTCGAGTGCACCGCCACCCCGGTCGTCGACTTCAAGACCTACCTCACCGACCTGTCCGACGGGAAGCTCAAGGGCTTCTGGCGCCTCGGCTGGCAGATGGACTACCCGTCGATCGAGAACTTCCTCGCCCCGATCTACGCCAAGGGCGCGGACAGCAACTAC
The DNA here is from genome assembly GCA_963772645.1 of uncultured Actinomycetota bacterium. Taxonomy (GTDB): domain Bacteria; phylum Actinomycetota; class Actinomycetes; order Actinomycetales; family Dermatophilaceae; genus DASSQJ01. Next base: position 59,384 of record CAVYYD010000010.1, on the reverse strand, counting down.
TTCGGGTACGACAACCCGGAGTTCGACAACCTCCTCAAGGAGGCTGCTGCGGCCAAGACCCTGGACGAGGCGAACGCCAAGTACCAGGCGGCCGAGAAGGTCATCGCCAAGGACATGGTCAGCATCCCCATGTACTACGGCAAGGCGGTCATCGGCTGGAGTGACAAGGTCAACCCGGTCAAGATCACCCCGTTCGGTGTCCCGGACTACAACGCGATCACGGTCAAGTGACCTGACGGTCGCGTGACCTGAGGCGCGGGGCCCAGCCCCGCACCGCACCTCACACGGTTCGGCCTGTCGGTGACCACCGGCAGGCCGAACCGTGTGAGCAGCACCTGCGAGACCCGCACCAGCCCCGGACTAACCCGTCGGGCCGCGGTCGCAGTAGTGTCACCCCAATGCCGTGCCGCCGGATCACGGTGGTCACGGCCAGCGCGCCGAGCCACATCTCGGCCCCGACGGACCGCTGTGAGGAGACGACATGGGCAAATATGTCGTACGCCGGCTGCTCCAGATGATCCCCGTGATCCTGGGCACCACCTTCCTGATCTACGCCATGGTCTTCGCCCTCCCGGGCGATCCCACCGCCGGCAAGTGCGGCGAGCGCAAGTGCTCCGACGCGTACATCGCGAAGTACTACGAGGAGCACAACCTCAACGACGCGCTGCCGCTGCAGTACGTGAAGTACCTCGGCAAGCTGGTCCAGGGCGACCTGGGCAAGAACCAGTACGACGTGCCGGTCAAGGAGGACCTCGCCAAGCGGTACCAGGTCACCGGGAAGCTGGCCCTGATGGCCGTGGCCTTCGAGGTGATCATCGGCATCACCGCCGGCATCCTCGCCGGCGTGCGGAAGGGGCGGTTCGTCGACAACCTCGTCCTCGTCTCGACCCTGGTCGTCATCTCCATCCCGATCTTCGTCATCGGTGCGCTCGCGCAGTACTTCCTCGGCGTCAAGGTCGGGATCTTCCCGGTCACCGTCTCGAGCAACTCGACCATCTACGAGCTGCTGCTGCCGGCGATGGTGCTCGGCTCGCTGTCGGTGGCCTACGTGGCCCGGCTCACCCGCACCAACCTCGCCGAGAACCTGCGCGCCGACTACGTCCGCACCGCGACCGCCAAGGGCCTGGCCCGGCGCCGGGCGGTCGGCATCCACGCGCTGCGCAACTCCCTGATCCCGGTCGTCACCTTCGTCGGTTTCGACTTCGGTGCCCTGCTCGGCGGGGCCATCGTCACCGAGCGCATCTTCAACATCCAGGGGATCGGCGGCTACATCTACCGAGGCATCCAGACCCGCGACGGCGTCGCCGTGGTCGGCGCGGTCACCGCGCTCGTCATCGTGTACCTCTTCGTCAACCTCTTCGTCGACCTCTTGTACGGATTCCTGGACCCGAGGATCAGCCATGACTGACACCGCCGACACCGACGTCCGTACCGCCGGCCCCGAGGCCCCCGAGGGCGCCGGCCCCGCCGCCGGCGAGGCCGAGAAGCCCCGCTCGCTCGGAGCCGATGCCCGCCGTCAGCTCGCGAAGAACCCGCTGTTCTGGATCTCCGCGACGCTCATCACGGTCTTCGTCCTCATGGCCGTCTGGCCAAGCCTGTTCACCAACACCGACCCCACCGAGGCCATCCTCCAGAAGTCCCGCGAGACACCCAACGCCGACGCCTGGTTCGGCCGGGACATCCAGGGCTACGACGTGTACGCCCGGACCATCTACGGTGCTCGCGCGTCGATCCTCGTCGGGGTGTTCACCACCCTCTTCACCGTCCTCCTCGGCGGCTCGGTCGGGGTCGTCGCGGCCTACTCGGGCGGATGGGTCGACGCGCTCGTCTCCCGGATCACGGACATCTTCTTCGCGATCCCGTTCATCCTCGGCGCCATCCTCTTCATGTCCGCCCTCACCGGCTCGCTGGGCGGCTACTTCGGGGTCATCCTCAAGGTGGTCCTGGCGCTGACCATCTTCGGCTGGCCGAGCCTCGCCCGGCTCATGCGCTCGAGCGTCTTCCAGGTGCTGCCCAACGACTACGTCCAGGCGGCCAAGGCGCTCGGGGCCAGCCCGTGGCGGATCATCCGCTCGCACATCATCCCCAACGCGATGGGGCCGATGATCGTCGTCGCGACGATCAACCTCGGCGCCTACATCGCGGCGGAGGCGACGCTGTCCTTCCTCGGCATCGGCCTGCAGCCCCCGGTCATCTCCTGGGGCGTGTCGATCAACGACGCCATCGTCGGCCTCCGGACCACCCCGCACATGCTGATCTTCCCGAGCATGTTCCTCAGCCTCACCGTGCTGGCGTTCATCATGCTCGGCGACGCGGTCCGTGACGCCTTCGACCCCAAGACCCGGTGACCCGATGACTGACACCGCAACTGCCACCCGCACCCGAAGCGGGGACTTCGAGCCCGTCGACGGGCGGCTCCTGGAGGTCGAGGACCTCTTCGTCGAGTTCCACACCGACGACGGCACCGCCAAGGCGATCAACGGCGTGTCCTTCGACCTCGACCAGGGGGAGTCGCTCGCCATCCTCGGCGAGTCCGGCTCCGGGAAGTCCGTGACCGCCCAGGCGATCATGGGCATCCTCGACATGCCGCCGGCCTCCATCCCGGGGGGGCACATCCGCTACTGCGGCCAGGACCTGCTCTCGATGTCGGAGGACCGTCGCCGCAAGGTGCGGGGGGCCGAGATCGCGATGATCTTCCAGGACGCGCTCTCCTCGCTCAACCCGGTCTTCCCGGTCGGCTGGCAGATCGCCGAGATGTTCCGCCAGCACCGGGGGATGAACAAGTCCGACGCGCTCGAGCAGGCCATCCGGCTCATGGAGCGGGTCTCGATCCCCGCGGCTCGCGAGCGGGTCAAGGCCTACCCGCACCAGTTCTCCGGCGGGATGCGCCAGCGCATCATGATCGCGATGGCGATCTCGCTCGACCCGGCGGTGCTCATCGCCGACGAGCCGACCACCGCCCTCGACGTCACGGTGCAGGCCCAGATCATGGCGCTGCTCCAGGAGCTGCAGGACGAGCGGAAGATGGGGCTCATCCTCATCACCCACGACCTGGGGGTCGTCGCCGACGTCGCCGACCGCATCGTCGTCATGTACGCGGGCAAGCTCGTCGAGAAGTCCGACGTCTACTCCCTCTACGCGAACCCCGCGCATCCCTACACCGAGGGGCTGATCAACTCGATCCCCCGCCTGGACCAGAAGGGCCAGACGCTCAACGCGATCGGTGGCCTGCCACCGAACCTCATGCGGATCCCACCGGGCTGCGCCTTCCACCCGCGCTGCCACCGGGCCCAGGACCTCTGCCGTCGTGAGGTCCCCGAGCTGCGCGAGGTCGTGCCGGGCCGGTTCTCCGCCTGCCACTTCGCCGAGGAGGTGCTCAATGGCTGAGGTCATCCTCAGCGCCCAGGGCGTCAAGAAGTACTACCCGATCAAGAGCGGCGTCCTGCGCCGCACCACCGGGTGGGTCAAGGCGGTCGACGGCGTGAGCTTCGACCTGCACAAGGGCGAGACCCTCGGCATCGTCGGCGAGTCCGGCTGCGGCAAGTCGACCCTCGGCCGGGTCCTCATGCGGCTGGAGGAGCCCACCGAGGGCAAGGTGCTCTTCGGTGGGGAGGACTTCTCCGACGCCTCGGGCAGCCGGCTGCGCAAGCTGCGCCGCAACATCCAGATCGTCTTCCAGGACCCGTACACCTCGCTGAACCCGCGCAAGACGGTCGGTGACATCATCGGCGAGCCCCTCGACATCCACCCCGACGTCGTGCCGAAGCAGGGCCGCCGCCGCCGGGTCGAGGAGCTCCTCGACCTCGTCGGCCTCAACCCGGAGCACATCAACCGGTACCCGCACCAGTTCTCCGGCGGCCAGCGCCAGCGCATCGGGATCGCCCGTGGCATCGCGCTCAACCCGAAGGTCCTCATCTGCGACGAGCCGGTCTCCGCGCTCGACGTCTCGGTCCAGGCCCAGGTCGTCAACCTCATGGAGAAGCTCCAGGACGAGCTCGGGCTGGCCTACGTCTTCATCGCGCACGACCTCTCGGTGGTCCGGCACATCTCGGACCGGGTCGGCGTCATGTACCTCGGCCGGATGGCGGAGCTGGGCGAGGAGGCCGAGGTCTACGAGCGGCCGACGCACCCGTACACCCAGGCCCTGCTGTCCGCCGTCCCGGTCCCGGACCCGACCCTGCGCGGCAAGCGCGAGCAGATCGTCCTCGTCGGCGACGTGCCGTCGCCGGCGAACCCGCCGTCCGGGTGCCGCTTCCACACGCGGTGCTGGAAGGCGCAGGACATCTGTTCCGCGCAGGAGCCGCAGCTCGAGCAGCGACCCGACGGCGTCGGCGCGCACGAGTCGGCCTGCCACTTCGCCGAGCCGCTCAACGTGGTCCGGGTCGAGTCGGAGGAGGAGCAGCACCACTTCGCCGAGCGGGAGGGGCCGGCGGACGTCCAGTACGCACCGGGCCGGCGGTCCAGGTCCGAGGAGCACTACGGCGAGGAGGAGCTGCCCCCGGGCACCATCGGCCCGCACGGCGGGGTCTGAGGCGCGCCGGCCCAAGGGCCTCGGGCGGTTGCGCGGCGGCTCAGTCGCCGGTGCCCGCCGAGGAGCGTGAGCGCAGCAGCCGCCGCAGCGAGCCCAGCCGGGAGCCACCGGCGGGCCCCGCCGCGCCGCTGGCGACCCAGTCGTCGAGAGCGCACTCCTCCTCGTCGTGGGTGCAGCCGCGCGGACACTGCGCGGTGCCCGGCTCGAGGTCCGGGAAGTGCTGGATGATGCGGCCCGGGTCCACGTGCGCGAGGCCGAACGAGCGCAGGCCCGGGGTGTCGACGACCCAGCCGTCGCCCGCGGGCAGCGGCAGGGCCACCGCCGAGGTCGAGGTGTGCCGGCCGCGGCCGGTGACCACGTTGACGACCCCGGTGGCCCGGTCGGCGTCGGGGACGAGCGCGTTGACGAGGGTGGACTTGCCGACCCCGGAGTGCCCGACGAGCACCGTGACCTGCCCCCGCAGGGCGTCCAGGAGGTCCGGCAGGCCGTCGATGCCGCCGGGTCCCTTCGAGGTGACCACGTAGGGCACGGACAGCGGGGCGTACTGCGCGAGGAAAGGCCGGGGGTCGGCGAGGTCGGCCTTGGTGAGGACGAGCAGGGGGGCCATCCCGGCGTCGTAGGCGGCGACCAGGGCGCGGTCGATCAGCCGTGGCCTCGGCTCCGGGTTGGCGAGGGCCGACACCACCGCGAGCTGGTCGGCGTTGGCGACGATGACCCGCTCGACGGGGTCGGTGTCGTCGGCGGTGCGCCGGAGGACGGTGCGCCGCTCGCCGAGCCGGACGATCCGGGCGAGCGACCCGTCGGCCCCCGAGGTGTCGCCGACGAGGTGGGCCTCGTCGCCCACCGCCACGCCGCTGCGTCCGAGCTCGCGGGCCCGCATCGCGAGGACCACCCGCCGGTCTGTGCCCTTCCCGACGAGGACGGTGTAGCGACCCCGGTCGATGGCGAGGACGCGGCCGGGCACGGCGTCGGCGTGTGCGGGACGGTCCTTGGTCCGCGGCCGTGACCCCCGGCGGTTGGGGCGGACGCGGACGTCGGACTCGTCGTAGTCCCGGGCCCGGCGCGCCATCAGGCGTCCGCGACCTGCGGCTGCAGCATCCGGTCCCAGAGGGTGGTGAACTCCGGCATCGTCTTCGCCACCGTCCCGACGTCCTCGACGACGAGACCGGGGACGGCGAGCCCGAGGACCGCGGCGGCCATGACGATCCGGTGGTCCGCGTAGGTGTGGACGGTGCCGCCGTGCAGGGGCCGCGGGACGATGCGCAGCCCGTCGGAGGTCTCGGTGACCTCGGTGCCCAGTGCGCTCAGCTCGGTGCGCAGCGCGGCGAGGCGGTCGGTCTCGTGGCCGCGGATGTGCGCGACGCCGCGGATGACGCTGGGCCCCTCGGCGAGGGCGCACAACGCGGCGACCACAGGGGTCAGCTCGCTGGAGTCGTGGAGGTCGACGTCGACCGGCAGGATGCCGTCGCCACCGCTCACGGTCAGTCCGTGGCGGTCCAGGACCACCTCGGCGCCCATCATGTCGACGACGTCCCGGACGAAGTCGCCGCCCTGGGTCGTGTACTGCGGCCACCCGGGGATGTGGACCCGGCCCCCGGTGACCAGCGCCGCGGCGAGGAACGGTGCGGCGCCGGAGAGGTCGGGCTCGACCTGGACGTCGAGGGCCCCCACCTCGCTCGGCTCGACCCGCCAGGTGTGCGGGTCGGCGTCGTCGACGACGACGCCGGCGTCGCGCAGCGTCTCGACCGTCATCTCGATGTGGGGCAGGCTGGGGACCGCCGCCCCGTCGTGGTGGACCGTCAGCCCCCGCTCGTACCGCGCCCCGGACAGCAGCAGGCCGGAGACGAACTGCGAGGACGCCGAGGCGTCGATCGTCACCTCACCGCCCGGCACCCGGCCGGTGCCGCGGACGGTGAAGGGCAGGGCGCCGCGCCCGTCGTCGTCGACCCGGACCCCGAGTGCCCGCAGCGCCTCGAGGACGGGTGCCATCGGCCGGTGGCGCGCCTCGGCGTCACCGTCGAAGCGGACCGGTCCGTCGGCGAGCCCGGCCAGCGGGGGCAGGAAGCGCATGACGTTGCCGGAGAGCCCGCAGTCCACCGACCCCCCGGCGACCAGCGGCCCCGGCGAGACCAGCCAGTCGCCGTCGTCGACGTCCTGCACCCCGGTGCCGAGCACCCGCAGGGCCCCCGCCATCAGCTCGGTGTCCCGCGACCGCAGGGGAGCGCGGAGCCGGGAGACGTCCCCGGCGAGGGCGGCGAGGACGAGGTAGCGGTTGGTGAGGGACTTGCTGCCCGGCAGGACGACGCTGGCGTCGACCGGGGCGGAGGCGGTGGGCGCGGTCCAGTCAGCCGAGGGCATGCTGGGCCTGGGCCGCCTTGAGCCGGGCCTCACGGGCCGCCGTGTGAGCCGCGTGCCGGGCCTCACGTCGTGCGGTGCGGGCCGAGCGATGGACGCTCTCGCTCGCCAGGTGGGCCCGATATGCCAGCCCGGGCCGGCCCTCGGTGTCCACGGCGGCGATGAGGAGGCCGCCGAGGAGGCCGAGGTTCTTGTAGAACTGGGTGCGCTGCACCGCCCGGACCTGGGGGTCGTCCTCGTGCCAGTACTGGTGCGCCGCAACGGTGGTGGGAACGAGGGACGCGGCGAGCACCGACGCCGAGAGGCGGGGGAACCAGCCGAGCGCGAGCATCGTGCCGGCGCCGACCATGACGACGCCGTTGGCCCGGACGAGCAGCTCGGGGTCCTCGGGGAGGTGCAGCCGTGGTGCGAGCTTCTCGACGAGCGGACCGGCGGTCTCCGTCTTCCGGCCCGGGTGCTTGACCTGGTCGACACCACCGACGACGAACATCGAGGCGAGCATGGGGCGGGCGAGTCGGCGCACGAGGGACATCCGGGTCCTCCAGGTCGGGGGCAGGTCCTCCAACCGTAGCCCGCGCCCGACCCCTGCGTAGCCTGTGGAGCATGTGTGGTCGCTATGCCGCGACGGCGAACCCCGACGAGCTGGTCCTCGAGTTCGAGGTCGAGGAGGACCGGACCGACCGTCCCGGCCGCAGTGTCCTCGCCCGGCCGCAGGAGCCGCCGCCCGGACGGCCCGACCACAACATGGCCCCGACGAAGCAGGCGCCCGTGGTCCTGACCCGCCCACCGCGGGAGGACCGCGAGGCTCCACCGCTCCGACAGCTCCGCCTGCTCACCTGGGGGCTGGTCCCGTCGTGGTCGAAGGACCCCGGCGGGGGCGCCAGGATGATCAACGCCCGGGTGGAGTCGGTGGCCGAGAAGCCGTCCTTCGCACGGGCGCTCGCCGCGCGGCGCTGCCTCGTCCCGGCCCTCGGCTGGTACGAGTGGCAGGCGTCGCCGACCGTCCGGGACACCAAGGGGAAGCCGCGCAAGCAGCCCTTCTTCACCCACCGCGCCGACGGCGCCGACGTCGCGATGGCCGGCCTCTACGAGTTCTGGCGCGACCCGGCCGTCGAGGACGCGCAGAACCCGATGGCGTGGCTGGCGACGTTCACCATCATCACCGGGCCTGCCGAGCCGGGCCTGGACCGCATCCACGACCGACAGCCGCTGGTCCTCGAGCGCGACGAGTGGTCCTCGTGGCTGGACCCGGGCACCGGGGCCGCGGACGTCCTCGGCCTCCTCGCCCCGCGCGGTCCCGGTCGGTTCCTCGCCTACCCCGTCTCCCGGGCGGTCAGCAACAGCCGCAGCAACGGCCCGGGCCTGATCGAGCCGTGCCCGCCGGAGGAGCTCGAGGGGGTCATCGACCCGATGACCGGCGAGGTGCTCTGTGGCGGCGCCGGGTGAGCGGCGCCTCCGCCTGCGGCAGCCGGGACCTCGAGACCCGGTACGGCCCGGCGCGGTCGACCCGCAGCGTGCCGGCGGAGGACCCCTGCGGGCGTCTGGTCCTCGGCCATGGTGCCGGCGGCCTGCGCTGGACCGACGACGTCCTCGCCGTCCGCGACCGCGCGGTGGCGCTCGGCTGGGTCGTCGACCTCGTCGACCAGCCGTGGCGGGTGGCCGGGCGGCGGGTGGGCCCCGGCCCGCCGGCGCTCGACGCGGCGTGGCTCGCCGTCCTCGCGGCCACCCCCGCGGTGCCCGGACCGCTCGTCGTGGGCGGCCGCAGCGCCGGCGCCCGGGTGGCCTGCCGGACCGCGGCGGAGGTCGGCGCCCGTGCGGTGCTCGCCCTCTCCTTCCCGCTGCACCCGCCGGGACGCCCGGGGCGCTCGCGGGCCGAGGAGCTCGCTGCCCCGGCCCGCTCCGGGCTGCCGGTGCACGTCGTCCAGGGCCGGCGCGACCCGTTCGGCACGGCCGAGGAGCTGCGGGCCGTCCTCCCGGCCCGGTCGACGCTCGCGGAGGTCGAGGGCGCCCACTCCCTGGAGCGTGCCGTCGCAGCCGTCGCCGCTGCCGCGGGCCGCGCGCTCGAGGCCACGAGGCACCAGCCCGCGGAATGAGCCGGCACCCGGCGGTGTTCCCCTGCTGACCCCGACCACGGACGGAAGGCGGAACCGTGCTGGTGCTCGACAGCGCGTCGCGCAGAGGTGCCCGGATAGGGTGGGAGGCGATGACCACTCCCCAGACCCCTGTCGACGAGGACAGCCCCGAGGTCGACGTCGCGACCGAGACTCCCGAGGAGCGGGCCGCCCGCTTCGAGCGCGAGGCGCTCCCGCTGATCGACCAGCTGTACGCCGCGGCGATGCGCACGGCGCGCAACCCGGCCGATGCCGAGGACCTGCTCCAGGAGACCTACGCCAAGGCCTTCGCCGCGTTCCACCAGTACCAGCCGGGCACGAACCTCAAGGCGTGGATGTACCGCATCCTCACCAACACCTACATCAACACCTACCGCAAGCGGCAGCGCGAGCCGCAGCAGTCCGACGCCGCCGAGGTCGAGGACTACCAGCTGGCCCGGGCCGAGTCGCACACCTCCGCCGGGCTGAAGTCGGCGGAGGCGCAGGCGCTCGAGCACCTGCCCGACAGCGAGGTCAAGCGGGCGCTGCAGCAGCTGCCGGACGACTTCCGGATGGCGGTCTACCTCGCCGACGTCGAGGGGTTCGCCTACAAGGAGATCGCCGAGATCATGGGGACGCCGATCGGCACGGTGATGTCACGGCTGCACCGTGGACGCCGCCAGCTGCGCGCCCTGCTCACCGACTACGCGAGGCAGCGCGGCCTCGGGACGGAGGAGGCGGACTGATGGCCGGGCACGAGCACGCGGGTCACGGCGACTGTTCCGAGGTCCTGCACCGGATCTACGAGTACCTTGACGGCGAGATGAGCCCGGACGACGTCCGCCGGGTGGCCACCCACCTCGACGAGTGCCGGCCGTGCCTCGCCGAGCACGACCTGGACAAGGCGGTCAAGCAGGCCGTCCACCGCGCCTGCGTCGACGAGCACGCCCCCGACTACCTCCGGATGCGGATCACCCGCAGCATCACCGTCATCCGCACCGACGGCGAGGCCTGAGCGCCGGCCACCGACACGAAAGCGCCCGGTACGGTCACGTACCGGGCGCTTCTCGTCGTCGTGGACGCTCAGGCGTTGGGGCGACGGCCGTGGTTGGCCTTGTTGCCCTTGCGCGAGCGACGCTTTCGGGCGCGCTTGCTCATCGGGGGACCTCTCGTCGGGGAGTTACCGCTACCACAGACGGCGGCGTGTCGCACCCATTGTCGCACACCCCGTCACGTGGGAAACTCTGATCATCCCGGTGCGCCCTTGAGGGCGCGGCCTCCGGGTACCGCCTCTGAAAGGACTTCGTCATGAGCAGGACTCGCACGCTCGTGGCCGCGGCGCTCCTCGCCGCGGTTGCTCTCGTGATCCCCGCAGCCTCCCAGGCCGCGGGGGGCCCCACGTACCAGCCGATGCACTGGTCGTGGACTGGCTGACGCGCTGATCGATGACTGAGGGTCCGCCGCCCGCACGGGCCGCCCCGCGGCGCCTCGGTCTCCTCTCCGACACCTACATCGGCGTCGTCACGGCGGTCGGGCTCGGTCTGACCGCCGTGGCGATCCATGTCGAGGGTGTGCCCACCGGGGGCACGCTCCTCGTCCTGGTGCTCCTCGCCGTACTCACCTACTGGTCGGGTCCGGTCGTCATCGACGGCCGGGTGCGGCTGACCTTCTCGAGCATCGTCTCGCTGTCCGCGATGGCGCTGCTCGGGCCGGCCGGCGCGGGGATCGTCGGGATCGTCCTGGGACCGCTGCAACGCGGCGTCGTCCCGCTACGGGCCCGTCTCTTCAACACCGGGCTCTTCGCGACGCTCGGCGTCGTCGGCGGCACCGCCTACCTCCTGGCGGGCGGCCATCGCGACAGCAGCGGCCTGTCGGGGGCCGGCGAGATCAGTCGCCACGTCGGCGTGCCCATCCTCGTCGCCGACCTCGTGCAGGTCGCGGTCAACCTGCTCCTCCTCGCCGGGGTGGTCCGCCTCACCCAGGGCGTGCCGATGCGCGTCCAGGTCAGCCGCCTCGCGCAGAGCACGGGCGCCGCCTACCTCGGCTACGGCATCGTCGCCTTCCTCCTCGTGATCCTCTGGCAGCCCGCCCACGTCGGGCCGGCCGCCGCCGTCCTCGTCCTCGCCCCCCTCCTCGTCGCAAGGTGGGGCTACGGGCAGTACGCCGAGGAGGTGGGCGCCCAGGAACGGGCGCTGCACGTGCTCGTGGCCGCCGTCGAGGCCAAGGCACCGCACCTCGTCGGGCACAGCGAGCGGGTCGCCACGCTCAGTGCCTCGATGGCCGAGCACCTCGGCCTGCGCTCGCAGGTGGTCGCCGACACCCGGGTCGCCGGGATGCTCCACGACCTGGGCCAGACGACGTTGCCCACCGCGGTCGTCCGCGGCCTCGCCGACGGCGGTGGGGCCGCGCTCACGACCTACCCGGAGCGGGGAGCCTCGCTGCTCCGGGGCCTCAGCTTCCTCACCGGGGCGCTGACCCCCATCGCCGAGCACCGTCGCTCGATCGATGAGCCGGGGGAAGTCGTCGCCGGGGACGACCTCCCGGCTCGCATCGTCGGGCTGGCCGACGAGTTCGACCTGCTCACCGAGGTCGGCACCCCGGACGGCGGCGTGCTGCGTCGCTCCGAGGCACTCGCCTGGGTGCGCGAGTCGGGGGTCGCCTCGGCCGACCTGGTCCGTGCCCTGGAGAGCGCACTGGCCCGCCAGGCCGTCGTCGGGAGCCAGGAGTGAGGCACCTGAACCGCCGCCGCGACCGGGTCTGGACGCTGGCCGTCGCCGTCGTCGTCGTCGGCGTCCTCGTCGTCGGCTACGCCGTCCTCACCTCGAGGGCGTACGTCCTCGCCGCCCTGCGCACCCACGAGGTGACCCTCGCCGTCGTCCTCCTCGTCCTCGTCGCCGGGGAGCTGGCCCGGCTGCGGATGCCGAGCGGGCGTGAGATCGCCCCGCTCGCCTCGGCCTCGGCCCTGGCGGTGTGCTTCCTCGGGCCGATCCAGGGCGAGCCGACCTTCGACGTGCCCGCCGGCACCGTCGTCCTCGTCGTGGCCGTCGGCCTCGGTCTCGCGGCTGTCATCCGGCGGCTCCGGGGCCGGGACGTCGGCCTGCCCCAGGTGACGGCCAACCTCCTGGGGGTGGCCCTCGCCGCGGTGCTCACCCGTGAGGCCGGCCCGCACGGCCAGCGTCTCTGGGACCTCCAGCTGACCCCGGGGGCGCCACGGGCCGCCCTCGGCGCGGCCATGGTCCTCGTCGCCGCCCTGGGCCTCGTCGTCGAGATGGTCGTGTCGTCGGCCACCCGGGCCGAGCGGGCGGGCAGCCCGTGGTCGACCGCGCTGCGCGACGAGATCGGCGAGGCCGCACCGCTGACCCTGGCCGTCGTCGCCTCGGGCCCGACGATCGCCCTGATGGCTCCCGCCCTGGGGCTCGCCTCCATCCCCGCGGCGCTCTTCCCGCTGGCCATCACCTACGTCGCCGTCTTCCGGTACGCCCGCAACCGCGCGACCTACCGGCAGACGATCGTGACGCTCTCCCAGCTCACCGAGCACGGTGGCTACACCCCGGTCGCGCACGCCGAACGGGTCTCGGCCACGAGCGTGCGGATCGGCCGGGTGCTGGGCCTCTCCGACCGCGACCTGCGCGACCTCGAGTACGCCGCGCTGCTCCACGACCTCGGCCAGATCGCGCTGCGCGAGCCCATCCCGGACGGCGCGACGGTGCTCGCCGCGCCGAGCGACCAGCGGGACATCGCCGCGGAGGGCGCCCGCATCATCCGGCACGCGGAGGGGCTGGACGCCGTGGCCGCCTACGTCGAGACCCAGACCACCCCGTACCGGCAGGTCCGGGAGATGGGGGAGGCCGTGCCGGTGGCGAGCCGCATCATCAAGGTCGCCAACGCCTTCGACGACCTCACCGGGGGCTCGACGCACCCGGCGCGCGTCGCGGCGGCCATGGAGCGCATCCACCTGGGCCTCGGCTACGAGTACGACCCCGAGGTCGTCGACGCGCTCTCCCGGGTGACCTCCGACACGGGCACGGCCCGGGTCGCCGAGCGCGAGGCGGCCGCGCGCGCGACGGCCGCGCGCTAGGCTCGCAAGGTCCGTCGCCGCTGCTCATCGAGGTCCCGTGGATCGTCTGGCTCCCGTCGTCTTCAACGACGCATGGGGGTCGCACGTGGCCATCGCCAGCCTGCAGGGCCGCAGCATCCCCACCGAGCTCCCGGAGTCCGAGCTGTGGATGGGCTCGCACGAGTCGGGGCCGGCCGGCACCGACCGCCGGGGCGCCCCGGACCTCGCGGCGGTCATCGCCGCCGACCCCGTGGGCGAGCTCGGCGCCGAGTGCGTCGAGCGCCACGGGGAGCGGCTGCCGTTCCTCCTCAAGGTGCTCGCGCCGGGCCGGGCGATCTCGATCCAGGCCCACCCGACCGCCGAGCAGGCCCGCGCGGTGCGCGCGACCACCGGCGGCGAGGTCTACGTCGACGACTCGGCCAAGCCCGAGCTGCTCCTGGCCATCGGACAGTTCGAGGTGTTCGTCGGGATGCGGCACCGGGACGAGGTCGAGGAGGTGGCCCGCCGTCTCGACGTCCCCCGGTTCAGCGACATGGTGCGGCGCACCGCGAGCGCGCCCGAGCCGTGCCGTGCCCTCCTCGCGGCGGTCCTGGCCACCCCGCCCGACCGGGTCGACGACCTCGTCCGCCAGGTGGTCGCGGCGTGTGTCCGGCTCGGCGAGGACCCCGACGCGATCGGCACGGCCGCGGCCGCGGTCGTCGACGTCGCCGAGATGCATCCCGACGACATCGGCCTCGTCGTCCTGCTCCTCATGCAGCACCGGGTGCTGGCCCCGGGCGAGTACATCGACGTCGCGGCCGGGGTGCTGCACTCCTACGTCCGCGGGCTCGGCATCGAGGTCCTGGCGAACTCCGACAACGTCGTGCGGGCCGGCCTCACGAGCAAGCCGGTCAACGTCCCCGAGCTGCTGCGCATCGTCGACCCCGAAGCCGGGGGCGTCGCGGGGCGGCCGCGCCGGCTGGCGCCCGGGGTCGAGGTGTTCGACTCCGCCTCGGACCGCTTCCTGCTCCACCGGGTGGAGCCGGGGCGCCGCCTCCCGGGGGAGGTGGGTCCCCGCATCGTCTTCTGCCTGCGCGGCCGGGTCAGCCTCGGGTCGCCGCGGCACAGGGTGCTGCTCAAGGACGCCGAGTCGGTCTTCGTCCCGGCCGGCGAGGGTCCGGTGCGCCTCGACGGCGTGGGGGAGGCCTACGTCGTCACCGTCCCCGGCCTCGACCCGCCCGGGGCGCACGGCTGAGCGGAACGGCCGCCGGGACCGGCCGGTCCCGGACGAGGACGGCGGGCGCCCCGAGGGGGCGCCCGCCGTGCCGCTGTGGGGCTCAGGCCTTCTTGGTCTCCCAGAAGATCGTCGAGATCTCCTCGATCTTGGCGAGCAGCTCGTCGGCCGTCGCCACGTCGAACTCACCCTTGGTGCCCGCGGCGCCGGCGAGCTTCGTCGCCTCGTTGAAGAGGGTGTGGAGGTTCGGGTACTTCTCGAAGTGCGGGGGCTTGAAGTAGTCGGTCCACAGCACCCACAGGTGGTGCTTGACGAGCTCGGAGCGCTGCTCCTTGATGATCGTCGCACGCACCCGGAAGTCGGGGTCGTCGTTGTCGGCCACCTTCTGGCAGATCATCTTCACCGACTCGGCCTCGATGCGTGCCTGGGCGGGGTCGTAGACACCGCACGGGAGGTCGCAGTGGGCCGAGACCTCGGTGATGCGGAACAGGGACAGCATGTGTCACTCCTCGGGTCGTGTGGTGGACAGGCGGTCCTTGCCAACCTACCCCAGCGGGCGCCACACCAGTCCGGCGACCACCGCGAGAATGTCCGCCTCGGCCAGTGGCCCGACGTCGAAGGAGGTGATGCCCTCGGCGGCGTTGTCCGAGTCGACCCACCAGCGTCGTGGGTCCTGCGGGTCGCGGCCGGCCAGCCGCTTGACCGCCACCGGTCGCGGCCGGCCGGTGGCGTCGGGCGGCAGCCGGACGACGGCCGCCCGGCCCGGGCGCGGCGGGGCCCCACGCACGACGAGGAGGACGTCGCCGTCGCGGTAGGTGGGCAGCATCGACCGGCCGCGGACGCGGACCAGCGCCGGCAGCATCACGCGGTGGGCGGCTCGCCCGCCGGTCCGGCCTCGGCTGCCGCGGCCTGCTCGGCCGCGGCCGCGTCGGCGACCGCACGGGAGTGCTCGGCCACCGCCTGGGCGTGCGCGGTCTCCTCCTGGCGCATCCGGGAGAGGAAGGCTCGGGTCCGGTGGTGCTGCGGCCGGAGGATGACGTCGGAGGGCGGCCCCTCCTCGACGACGACGCCGGCGTCCATGAAGACGACCCGGTCGGCGACCTCGCGCGCGAAGCCCATCTCGTGGGTCACGACGATCATCGTCATGCCCTGCTGGGCGAGGTCACGCATCACCTTGAGGACCTCGCCGACGAGCTCGGGGTCCAGGGCCGAGGTCGGCTCGTCGAAGAGCATGAGCTTGGGCTCCATCGCGAGCGCCCGGGCGATCGCCACCCGCTGCTGCTGGCCGCCGGAGAGCTGCGAGGGGTAGGCCGCCGGCTTGTCGCCGAGGCCGACCTGCTCCAGCAGCTCCCTGGCCCGCTCGACGGCCGCCTTCTTCGGCACCCCCTTGACCTGGACCGGGCCCTCGGTGACGTTCTCGATCGCGGTCATGTGCGGGAACAGGTTGAAGCGCTGGAAGCACATGCCGATGTCCCGGCGCTGCTGGGCGATCCGCTTGTCCGGCGAGGCGGTGCAGGCGGCCACCGCGGTCCTCGTAGCCCATGAGGTCCCCGTCGACCCAGATCCGGCCGCCGTCGATGTCCTCGAGCTGGTTGATGCAGCGCAGGAACGTCGTCTTGCCCGACCCGGACGGGCCGAGGAGGACGACGACCTCGCCGCGGCGCACGTCCATGTCGATGCCCTTGAGGACCTCGGTGCCGTGGAAGGCCTTGGTGACGTTGACGGCGTGGACGAGGGCCTGCCCGTCCGGCCGGTCGGTGCTGGTCATCAGTGGTCGGCCCCGATCTCGGTCAGCTTCTTCTTCGTGGCCTTGGGCGTGGCACCGAACCCGCGTCCGAAGTACCGCTCGAGGTAGTACTGCCCGATCATGAGCACCGAGCAGACGATGAGGTACCAGAGGGTCGCCGCCACGAAGCCCGGCATGATCTTGAAGCTGCGCTGCCCGAAGTTGTACGCCTGGAAGTACAGCTCGGTGATGATCGGGATGGCGATGAACAGGGAGGTGTCCTTGACCATCGCGATCGTCTCGTTGCCGGTGGGGGGAACGATGACGCGCATCGCCTGGGGGAGGACGATGCGCCGCATCGTCCTGCCCGGCGGCATCCCGAGGGCCTGGGCGGCCTCCGCCTGCCCCCGGTCGACCGAGAGGATCCCGGCCCGCGCGATCTCCGCCATGTAGGCGGCCTCGGAGAGGCCGAGGCCGAGGATCCCGGCCCAGATCGTGCTCGAGAAGGTGTTCCAGTCGAGGCTGAAGAACGTGAAGCTGCTCGGGTCGATCCCGAAGAGGCCGGCCAGCTGCTCGCTGAACGGCAGCCCGAAGGTGATCTCGGAGTACAGGAAGCCGACACCCACGCCGATCAGGGCGAGGAGCACGTACCGGGGGATGGCGCGGAAGAACCACGTGTAGACGAAGGCCACGCCGCGCAGCACCGGGTTGTCCGACAGCCGCATGACGGCGAGGACGAGCCCGAGCAGGATGCCGAGGACCATCGCGCCGAAGGTGCCGAGGATCGTCCCCGTCCACAGGCCCTGGATGACGGGACGCTGCTGCATGATCTGGAACGCGAAGGGGAAGTCCCAGCGCTCGTTGGTCAGGAACGAGCTGACCAGCATCGCCACGAGGACGGCGATGACCGCGACCGCGACCCAGCGCCAGGGGTGCCGGACCGGCCGGGCCTGGATCGGGCCCGGCCGGTCGTCCGTGGCGTCGGACATCGGCTCAGGAGACCGTCGGGTTCACGGCGAAGTCGCTGATCGCTCCGCCCTCGGTCTTCCACTTGCTGAGGATCTGGTCGTACGTGCCGTCGGCCTTGAGCTGGGAGAGCGCGTCGGCGATGGCCTGCCCGAAGTCGGTCTCGTCCTTGGGCAGGACGTAGCCGTAGGGGGCCGAGTCGTACTGCTCACCGAGCAGCTCCAGCGAGCCGGTCTCGTTCACCGCGGCGATGGCCGGCGGAAGGTCGACGAGCATCGCGTCGGCCTTGCCCGAGACGACCATCGTCGTCACCTTTCCCTGGTCGGCGTCGACGAGCACGTTGATCGCCGGCTTCCCGGCGTCGGTGCACTTCTTGTTCCGGGCCGGCAGGTCGACGTCGGCCTGCACCGTGCCCTTCTGGACGGCGATGTTCTTCCCGCAAGCGTTCTCCGGGTCGATGCCCTTGGGGTTGCCCTTCTGGGTGACCCACTGGGTCCCCGCCTTGAAGTAGCTGACCATCGTGGCCTGCTTGAGGCGGTCGTTGTTGATCGTGAAGCTCGAGACGCCGATGTCGTACTTGCCGCTCTGGGTGCCGAGGATGATGGAGTCGAAGGCCGAGGGGACCCACTCGGTCTTGACGCCGAACTTGGCGGCCACCGCGTCGAAAAGGTCGACGTCCATCCCGATGACGGTCTTGCCGTCGGAGTCCAGGTACTCGTTGGGCTGGTAGGTCGCATCGGTTCCGATGACGATCTTCCCTGCGCTCTTGATCTTCTCGGGAAGCTTGGCGACGAGCGCAGGGTCAGGCCCCGAGGACGAGGAGGAGGTCGACGCGGCGGGCGTCGAGCTCGAGCCCGAGCTGTCGGAGAGGGAGTTGGAGCCACAGGCGGTCAGGGCGAGGGCGGTGCCGGCCACAGCGGTGAGCGCCAGCGCACGGGTGCGGAACATCAAGAGGTCCTTTCGCGTCCCTTCCGGGCGGGGGGCTCGCCCGGACGATGTGCCGATCCTGCCACCAGCCGCATCGGGCCCGCGTCACGCACCGGTAAAGATCTGCGGGATCGCGACCCCGCGCGACCGGCGTCACACGACGGCCGGGGCACCCGTGTGCCATGATGGGTCACCCCTCGGCGGGCCACCCCCCGCCCCGGCGACGACCGAGACGCACCCTCCCTCGGGCCGCACCCCCACCGTCCAGCAGCACCCGGATGCCGTGCGCCTGCGAGGCCCCGGCGCCGACCGCCCCCGAGGAGCCACACCGTGTCAGCGTCCCCCGTCATTCCCTCCTTCGACCCGGAGAGCCCGGTGTTCCGCGCTCACGAGGGCGGGAAGCTCGGGGTACACGCGACCCAGCCGCTGCGGGACCGGCGCGACCTCGCCCTGCTCTACACCCCCGGTGTCGCCGAGATCTGCCTCGCCGTGGCCGACGACCCGGCACTCGCCGCGCGCTACACCTCGCGCGGCAACACGGTCGCCGTGGTCAGCGACGGCACCGCGGTGCTCGGCCTGGGGAACATCGGCCCGCTCGGCGCGCTCCCGGTGATGGAGGGCAAGGCGGTCCTGTTCAAGCACTTCGGCGGCGTCGACGCCGTTCCGGTCGTCATGGACAGCGGGTCGGTCGAGGAGCTCGTCGAGGCGATCGCCCGGATCGCCCCGACCTACGGCGGTATCAACCTCGAGGACATCTCGGCCCCGCGCTGCTTCGAGATCGAGGAGCAGCTCACCGAGCGCCTCGACATCCCGGTCTTCCACGACGACCAGCACGGGACGGCCATCGTCGTCCTCGCCGGGCTGTACAACGCGGTGCGGGTGCTGGACCGGCGGCTGGAGGACCTCCGGGTCGTCGTCGCCGGTGCGGGCGCGGCCGGCGTGGCGGTGACCCGCCTACTGCAACGCGCCGGGGTGCGCGACGTCGTCGTCTGCGACTCCCGCGGGGTCATCCACCCCTCGCGGACCGACCTGGCCGACCACAAGCGCCGGCTCGCGGCCTCGACGAACCCGCGCGGCCTGCAGGGGCCGCTCGCCGTCGCCCTCGAGGGCGCCGACTGCTACGTCGGGGTGTCCGGCGGCACGGTTCCCGAGGAGGAGGTGGCGGCCATGGCGCCCCGCGGCATCATCTTCGCCCTCGCCAACCCGACCCCGGAGGTCCACCCCGAGGTCGCCCGCCGGCACGCGGCGATCGTCGCGACGGGCCGTTCGGACTTCCCCAACCAGATCAACAACGTGCTGGCCTTCCCGGGGATCTTCCGGGGCGCGCTGGACGCCGGCGCGACCCGCATCACCGAGGCGATGAAGCTCGCTGCGGCGCGCGCCATCGCCGACATGGTGCCCGAGCCGACCGCCGACGAGATCGTGCCGTCGGTCTTCCTGGACGGCGTCGCCGAGGCCGTCGCGGACGCGGTGCGCCGGCTCGCGCCGACCCGGCCGCGCCGGGAGGCGGTGCCCGGGTCGTGACCTAGGCTGGCGGCCGAGATGAGTCCCGCCCGCCAGCACCCGCCCGAGCACCACCGGGTCCGCCTGCTCACCGTCTGCACTGGCAACATCTGCCGCTCGCCGTACGCCGAGGCGCTGCTGCGCGACGGTCTCGAGTGGGCCAGGCCGGGGGCGTTCGACGTCACCAGCGCCGGGACGCACGCGCTCGTCGGCCGCCCGATGGAGCCGTCGGCGCGGCGCCTGCTCGCCGAGCGCGGCGTCGACGACGGCGGGTTCCGGGCCAGGATGCTGACCGGTCGGCTCGCCCAGGACCAGGACCTCCTGCTCGTCATGACCCGGCAGCACCGCGCCCACGTGCTCGACGAGAGCCCCGCGGCCCACCGCCGGACGATCGGCATCATCGACCTCGCGGAGGGGTTGGGGCGGGTCGGCGACCACGGCACCTGGGAGGTCGTCCTGGCCGACCGCGGAGCCGAGGAGGTGCGGGGCCGGTGGCGCGTGCTGCCCGACGTCATCGCGGCCGAGCGGGGCCGGCTGGCCGGCCGCACCACGGACGTGCCCGACCCCTACCAGCGCGGCGAGGCTGCCTTCACCCGGATGGCCGACCAGCTCGACGCGGCGGTCCGCGCGATCGTGCTCTGGGAGGCCGAGTTCGACCGGTGACCCGGCCGCCCGGGGCCGTCGGCCGCCGCCTCGGGCCGGTGCCGGGGGCGGGTCGGTCAGTGGGCGGGTCCGCTCGCGGGCCGGGCGCGCTGCTCCGCCCAGGCCCGGCAGCCCTCCCACGTCGGCAGCAGCCCGGCGGCCCGCGCCTCGGCCAGGCTGGGGGCCGCCGCGTCCCGATCGGAGAGCAGCGGCGCCTCGACCGGCCAGTCGATGCCCAGGTCGGGGTCGAGCGGGTGGACGCCGTGCTCGCGGCCGGGGCTGTAGGTGGCCGTGCACAGGTACATGGCGGTCGCGCCGTCGACGAGCGAGCACAGCGCGTGGCCGAGGCCCTCGGCGAGGTAGACGGCGCGCCGGTCGGTGGTGTCGAGCAGGACCGAGTCCCACTGCCCGAAGGTCGGTGAGCCGACCCGCAGGTCGACGACGACGTCGAGGAGGGTGCCCGCGACCGCCGTGACGTACTTGGCCTGGCCCGGCGGGACGTCGGCGAAGTGGACTCCCCGCACGGTCCCACGCGAGGACACCGACAGGTTCGTCTGGACCACGTCGGGGCGGTGGCCGAGGTGCTCGGCGAGCAGGTCGCCACGGAAGGACTCGAGGAAGACGCCGCGGGGGTCGCCGTGCTGGCGCGGAGTGACGACGAAGGCCCCCGGCAGCGCGAGCGGGCTGATGTCCATCAGCGCGGTCCCCGCCCGCGCTCGAGGCACTCGTGGAGGTAGCGGCCGTAGCCGGACTTGAGGAGGTCGTCACCGAGGGCGCGCAGGGCGTCGTCGTCCACCCAGCCCTGCCGCCAGGCGATCTCCTCGACGCAGCCGATCTTGTGCCCCTGGCGCGCCTCGACGACGTGCACGAACTGGCTGGCGTCCATGAGCCCCTCGAAGGTCCCGGTGTCGAGCCACGCGGTGCCGCGGGGGAGCACCGTGACGGTGAGGTCGCCGCGGCGCAGGTAGGCGTCGTTGACGGCGGTGATCTCGAGCTCGCCGCGCTCGCTGGGGGTGAGCCCGGCCGCGATCTCCACGACGTCGTTGTCGTAGAAGTACAGGCCGGGGACCGCGTAGGGGCTGCGTGGGTGCGCCGGCTTCTCCTCGATGCTCAGCACGTGGCCCGCGGCGTCGAACTCGACGACGCCGTAGGCCGTGGGGTCGCGGACGTGGTAGGCGAAGATGTGGCCGCCGCGCACCTGCCGGAGACGGGAGAGCGCGGTGCCCAGCCCGGTGCCGTGGAAGATGTTGTCGCCCAGGACGAGGGCGACGGTGTCCCGGCCGATGAAGTCGGCGCCGATGACGAAGGCCTGGGCCAGCCCCTCGGGCCGGGGCTGGACGGCGTAGCCGATCTCGATGCCCCACTGCGAGCCGTCGCCGAGCAGCCGCTCGAACTGGTCCCGGTCCTCGGGCGTGGTGACGACGAGCACCTCACGGATGCCGGCCATCATCAGGGTCGAGAGCGGGTAGTAGACCATCGGCTTGTCGTAGACGGGCATGAGCTGCTTGGAGATGGCTCGGGTGATGGGGTGCAGCCGCGTGCCCGAGCCCCCGGCGAGGACGATGCCCTTCATGGTGGGCGAGCCTAGCGATGCCCGCTCGGTCCCCGTGCCCGGAGGCTAGCCTTGGCGCATGCGGATCCTCGTCACCGGTGGCGCCGGCTTCATCGGCAGCAACTTCGTCCACCGGACCCTGCGGACCCGGCCGGATGCCGAGGTGACGGTCCTCGACGCGCTCACCTACGCCGGGCACGTGGAGTCCCTCGAGGGGGTCCTGGACCGGGTCCGGCTCGTCGAGGGCGACGTCGCCGACGCCGAGGTCGTCGACCCCCTCGTCGCCGACTGCGACCTCGTCGTGCACTTCGCCGCGGAGTCGCACAACGACAACTCGCTCGCCGACCCGAGCCCCTTCATCCGCACCAACCTCCTGGGCACGTTCACCCTGCTCGAGGCGGCTCGCCGGAACGACGTCCGCTACCACCACGTCTCCACCGACGAGGTGTACGGCGACCTCGAGCTCGACGACCCGAGGAGGTTCACCGAGCAGACCCCGTACGCCCCGAGCTCGCCGTACTCGGCCTCCAAGGCCGGCTCCGACCACCTGGTCCGCGCCTGGGTCCGCTCGTTCGGCCTGCGGGCCACCCTCTCGAACTGCTCGAACAACTACGGCCCGCGCCAGCACGTCGAGAAGTTCATCCCTCGGCAGGTCACCAACCTCATCGACGGGGTGCGGCCCAAGCTCTACGGCGACGGGCTCAACGTCCGGGACTGGATCCACGTCGACGACCACAACGACGCGGTGTGGAGGATCGTCGACCAGGGGCGGGTCGGTCAGACCTACCTCATCGGCGCCGACGGCGAGATGAGCAACCGGGACGTGGTGCGGATGGTCCTCGAGCTGATGGGGCGGGACCCCGACGACTACGACCACGTCACCGACCGCGCCGGCCACGACCGCCGCTACGCGATCGACCCCGGCAAGCTGCGCACCGAGCTGGGGTGGCGCCCGCGGTACGAGGCGTTTCGCGAGGGGCTGGCGGCCACCATCGAGTGGTACCGCGCCAACGAGGCGTGGTGGCGGCCGATGAAGGACGCCACCGAGGCCCGGTATGCGCGCACCCAGCGGGTCCTGGCCGGCTGATGGGGCGCGTCCTCGTCGCCGGCGCCGCCGGCATGCTCGGCACCGACCTCTGCGCCGTCCTCGCCGACGCAGGCCACGAGGTGACGCCGGGGGACCTGCCCGACCTCGACATCCTCGACGCCGACAGCTGCGCGCAGCGGGTCGACGGCCACGACGTCGTCGTCAACTGCGCGGCGTACACCGCGGTCGACGCCGCCGAGACCGACGAGGCCACGGCGTTCTCGGTCAACGCCGTGGGGGCCGCGGTGCTCGCCCGGGCCGTGCACCGGGCCGGCGCCGCCCTGGTCCACCTGAGCACCGACTACGTCTTCGACGGCCTGGCGAGCACGCCCTACCCGGCCGACGCCCCGCTGGCCCCGCACTCGGCCTACGGGCGCACCAAGGCGGCGGGGGAGTGGGCCGTCCGGGCCGAGTGCCCGCGCACCTGGCTGGTGCGGACCGCGTGGCTCTACGGGGCGCACGGGCGCAGCATCCCGGCCACCGTGGCCCGGCTCGCGCGGGAGCGGGACACGCTCTCCTTCGTCGGGGACCAGGTGGGCCAGCCGACGTGGACGGTGGACCTCGCCCACGGCATCCGCCGGATCGTCGAGTCGGGGGCCCCGTTCGGCGTCTGGCACGGCACGAACGGGGGCGAGACGACGTGGCACGGGCTGGCGCGGGCCGTGCTCGAGGAGCTCGGCGCCGACCCCGACCGGGTGCGGAGGATCAGCACCGAGGACTACCCGCTGCCCGCGCCGCGGCCGGCGTACAGCGTGCTCTCCCACGAGATGTGGGGCCGGCACGGCCTCGAGCCGCTGCCGCCCTGGCGTGCGGCACTGCACCGGGCCGCGCCGGCCCTGTTCGGCGGGGGCGCTCGGTAGGGTCGGGACATGCTCGCCGCCTACGCGAAGTCCCAGTCCGCCGACGACCCACTGAGCGGCCTCGAGGTCGGGCAGCGCCCGGACCCGGAGGCGCCCGCCGGGTGGGTGGCCGTGCGGCTGCGCACCGCGGCGCTCAACCACCACGACGTGTGGTCGCTGCGCGGGGTGGGCCTGCCCGCGGACCGCCTCCCGATGGTCCTGGGCTGCGACGGCGCCGGTACCACCGAGGACGGTGACGAGGTGGTCGTGCACGCCGTCGTCGCCTCGCCCGGGTGGGTGGGCGACGAGACCCTCGACCCGAAGCGCACCCTCCTCTCCGAGCTCTACGACGGCACCCTCGCCGAGGTCGTGACCGTGCCGCGGCACAACCTCGTCCCGAAGCCCCAGGCCCTCTCCTGGGAGCACGCGGCCTGCCTGCCCACGGCCTGGCTCACCGCCTACCGGATGCTCTTCACCAACGCCGGGGTGCAGCCGGGAGGCACGGTGCTCGTCCAGGGCGCGGCGGGCGGGGTGGCGACCGCGCTCGTCCAGCTCGGCCGCGCGGCCGGCATCCGGATGTGGGTAACCAGCCGGGAACCCGAGCGCGGGGAGGCCGCGGTGGCGCTCGGCGCGGACCGGTGGTTCGAGAGCGGCGCCCGGTTGCCCGAGCGGGTGGACGCGGTGATGGAGACCGTCGGGGCGGCGACCTGGTCGCACAGCATCAACAGCCTGCGGCCCGGAGGCACGGTGGTCATCTCCGGGGCGACCTCGGGGGACGCGCCGGCCAGGGCCGAGCTGACGAAGATCTTCTTCAAGCAGCTGCGCGTGATCGGCTCGACGATGGGGACCCGCGACGAGCTGGAGCGCCTGGCCCGGTTCGTCGTCGGGTCCGGCATCGAGCCGCTCGTCGACTCGGTCGTCCCGCTGGCGGACGCCCGTGAGGGCTTCGCCCGGATGGTCGACGGCTCGGTCACCGGCAAGGTGGTCTTCACCATGTCCTGACGGTGTGCGCGGCGCCACCTCCGGACGAAGTCCGGGTTACTGGGCAGTAACCTGAAGGCGTACCCGTCCGTCGACCGAGGAGGCACCGTGGGCCAGGCCACGACCGAGCGCTCGGTGGTCCTGCACGGCCACTCGCTCTCGTACACCGACAGCGGGTCCGGGCCCGTCCTCCTCTTCATCCACGGGATCTGCGGCTCCCAACGACAGTGGCGCCACCTCGTGGACCGGCTCGACGAGGACCACCGGGTCCTCGTCCCCGACCTCTTCGGCCACGGCCAGTCCGACAAGCCGGTCGGCGACTACTCGCTGGGTGCCCACGCCGGCACCCTGCGCGACCTGCTCGACCGCCTCGACATCGAGACCGTGACCCTCGTCGGGCACTCCCTCGGCGGCGGCATCGCGATGGTGTTCTCCTACCTCTTCCCGGAGCGGGTCGACAAGCTCGTGCTCGTCGCGAGCGGTGGGCTCGGCCGCGAGGTCAACCCGCTGCTGCGCGCCGCCACGCTGCCGGCGGCGGAGATCGTGCTGCCCGTGCTCGCGTCCGGGTGGGTCCGGGACCGGGTCTCCTCGGCCGGCCGGGTCCTGGGCGGCCTCGGCCTGAGGACGGGCTCCGACATCTCCGAGGTCTGGCGCGGTTTCACCTCGCTCGCCGACCCCGACACCCGCCGGGCGTTCCTCGCGACGACCCGCGCGGTCATCGACCCCGGCGGCCAGACGGTCACCGCCCACGACTACCTGCCGGAGGCGACCCAGCTGCCGACGCTCGTCGTCTGGGGAACCAAGGACCGGATGATCCCGGCCTGGCACGCCGCCTCCGCGACGACGTCCATGACGCGGTGCCAGGTAGAGCTGTTCGAGGGGGCCGGGCACTTCCCCCACCTCGAGGACCCCGACCGGTTCGCGGACCTCGTGCGCCGCTTCGTCGCCGCCCCGGCGTGACGCCGGACGGGCTCAGGCGATCTGCAGCCACTCGTTCCAGCCGTTGTGCAGGACGAGCCAGGCGATCAGCCCGTAGCCGGCCTGCCCCGGGTGGTGCGGCACGCTGCTCGCCGCGAGGTCGGTACGCCACTGGTCGTGGCCGCGCAGCGGGTGGTAGCTGTCGACGAACGGCACGCCGCGCCGCGAGCAGACGTCGGACTGGGCGTCGACGAGGACCTCGAGCCGGGAGTTCAGCTCGTCGTCGTCGCTCGGCGGCGGGCTGACGACGAAGGTGCCGACGCCCTCGGCGGCGGCGTCGTCGAGGAGGTTGGCGAGGTTGAGCCGGTGCCGCGCGAGCGAGATGCCGGAGACGATGTCGTTGGTCCCCACCGAGAGCACGAGGCGGCGCTCGGTCCGGCCGACCCAGCGGCTGGGCACCTCCGTGGCCCAGCGGTCGAGGAGGTCGGCGGAGGTGTT
This sequence comes from uncultured Actinomycetota bacterium, assembly GCA_963772645.1. Lineage (GTDB taxonomy): Bacteria > Actinomycetota > Actinomycetes > Actinomycetales > Dermatophilaceae > DASSQJ01. The sequence continues at coordinate 33,499 of CAVYYD010000010.1, read as the reverse complement.
GCCGCGCACGCCGAGGTTGTAGGCGGTCAGCTGCAGGTCGGGGTGCTGGGTGCGCCCGACGACGCGGGTGACCCAGCCCTGCCCCTTGGGGTCGCCCACGCCGGCGACGAGGGAGGCTCCGAGGAAGACGAGCGCGACGTCGCGCGGGCCCTCCGGGACCACCTGCGCGACCGCGCTGGGCCGGAACTCGATCGGAGCGCCACCGTCGGGGGTGTGCGGGTCAGCCATTCCTGCCGTCACTCGTCCTCGTCGTCCAGCCGGGCCAGCCACGTGGCCAGGCGCTCCACGGGCACCTCGAACTCGGGGTGGACGTCGACGAAGGTGCGCAGCTGCTCGGCCAGCCAGCCGAGCGTGACCTCGTCGTCGCCGCGCCGAGCCTCGAGCTCCTCGATGCCACGGTCGGTGAAGTACACGCCTGTGAGGCTACCGGGCGCCCGCACCGCCTCGGCGCAGGCGCCCCGGGCCGGCCCGCGGCCCGTGGTGCCGTGCGGGCGGCCCGGCGCGACCGGTGGGTCAGCGGTCGAAGGCCTGGGCGAGCAGCTCGGCCTGTTCCGCCTGGTGCACCTTGGTCGAGCCGGCGGCCGGGGAGGCCGAGGGCGCCCGGGAGACCACGCGCAGCGCGCGGTGCTCGCCCTGCGCCTGGAGGGCCTCGGGGAGGTTGACCGCGAGGAACGGCCAGCCGCCCATGTTCCGCGGCTCGTCCTGGACGACGACGACCTCGGCCTCGGGGTACTCCGAGAGGGCCTCGGCGAGCTCGGCCGCGGGCAGCGGGTAGTACTGCTCGAGCCGCAGGATCGCCGTGGCGGTGTCGCCGCGCTTCTCGCGCTCGGCCTCGAGGTCCCAGACGGCCTTGCCGGCGGCGACGAGCACGCGGGTGACCGTGCCCTCGGTGGCGCCGGGTCGGTCCGGCAGCACCGGGCGGAAGCCCCCGGTCGTGAAGTCCTCCGGGGCGCTCGCCGCCGCCTTGAGCCGCAGCATGGACTTCGGCGTGAAGACGATGAGCGGCCGGCGCGGCCGGGCGTAGGCCTGGCGGCGCAGGAGGTGGAAGTACGACGCCGGCGTCGACGGGTACGCCACGGTCATGTTCCCCTCGGCGCACATCGTGAGGAACCGCTCGATCCGGCCCGAGGAGTGGTCCGGGCCCTGGCCCTCGAAGCCGTGCGGGAGGAGGAGGACGACCGAGGAGCGCTGGCCCCACTTCTGCTCACCGCTGGAGATGAACTCGTCGACGATGGTCTGGGCGCCGTTGAAGAAGTCGCCGAACTGGGCCTCCCAGAGGACCAGCGCGTCCGGCCGCTCGACCGAGTAACCGTACTCGAAGCCCATCGCCGCGAACTCGGAGAGCAGGCTGTCGTAGACCCAGAACTTCGCCTGGCCCTGCCCGAGGTAGAGCAGGGGGGTCCACTCGGAGGCGTTCTCCTTGTCGATGAGGACCGCGTGCCGCTGGACGAACGTGCCACGCCGGCTGTCCTGCCCGGCGAGCCGGACCGGGGTGCCCTCGATCAGGAGCGAGCCGAAGGCGAGGAGCTCGCCGGTGCCCCAGTCGATGCCGCCCTCCCGGGTGCTCAGCGCCCGCTTGTCGAGCATCTGGCGCAGCTTGGGGTGCACGGTGAAGCCCTCCGGCGGGCTGGCGAACACGTCGCCGATGTGGCGCAGGGTCTCGGTGCTGATCGCGGTCTCGGTGGCCGAGTGCGAGGTCCGGTCGGCGTACGGGGCCTGCGCCGACGGCGGTTCGAGGCCTCCGTGGCCGTCCGCCCGGCGGCCGGACTGCGCCTCCTGCTCGGCCGAGCGCAGCGCCTCCTTGGTCTCGACGAACACCCGCTCGAGCTGCTGCTGGTAGTCGCGCAGCGCGGCCTCGGCGTCCTCGACGGTGATGTCACCGCGGCCGATCAGCGCCTCGGTGTAGAGCTTGCGGACGCTGCGCTTGGCCTCGATGAGGTTGTACATCAGCGGCTGGGTCATCGAGGGGTCGTCGCCCTCGTTGTGGCCCCGGCGCCGGTAGCAGACCATGTCGATGACGACGTCCTTGTGGAACTGCTTGCGGAACTCGTAGGCGAGCTCGGCGACCCGCACGCACGCCTCGGGGTCGTCGCCGTTGACGTGGAAGATCGGGGCCTGGATCATCCGGGCCACGTCGGTGGAGTACGTCGAGGAGCGCGAGCTGCTCGGCGAGGTGGTGAAGCCGACCTGGTTGTTGATCACCACGTGCACGGTGCCGCCGGTGCGGTAGCCGCGCAGCTGGGAGAGGTTGAGCGTCTCGGCGACCACGCCCTGACCGGCGAACGCCGCGTCGCCGTGCAGGAGGACGGGCAGCACGGTGAAGTCCTCGCCGGCGAGGTCGAGGCGGTCCTGCTTGGCGCGGACGATGCCCTCGAGCACCGGGTTGACCGCCTCGAGGTGGCTCGGGTTCGCGGCGAGGTACACCTTGGTGCGGGCGCCGGACTCCGCGGTGAACTCGCCCTCGGTGCCGAGGTGGTACTTGACGTCGCCGGAGCCCTGGACCGACCTCGGGTCCTGGCGCCCCTCGAACTCGCGGAAGATCTGGCCGTAGGACTTGCCGGCGATGTTCGCGAGGACGTTGAGGCGGCCTCGGTGGGGCATCCCGACGCAGACCTCGTCGAGGCCGTCCTCGGCGGCCCGTGAGAGCACCCGGTCGAGCAGCGCGATGACCGACTCCCCGCCCTCGAGCGAGAACCGCTTCTGGCCGACGAACTTGGTCTGCAGGAAGGTCTCGAACGCCTCGGCGGCGTTCAGCCGGCGGACGATGCGCAGCTGCTCCTCGCGGGTGGTCTTGGCGTAGCCGACCTCGACCTTGTGCTGGATCCACTCCCGCTGGTCGGGGTCCTGGATGTGCATGTACTCGACACCGACGGTGCGGCAGTACGAGTCGCGCAGGATGCCGAGGATCTTTCGCAGCTTGAGGAACGGTGCGCCGCCGAAGCCGCCGGTGGCGAAGAAGCGCTCGAGGTCCCACAGGGTGAGCCCGTGCCGGGTGATGTCGAGGTCCGGGTGGCGCCGCTGCTTGTACTCCAGCGGGTCGGTGTCGGCCATGAGGTGGCCGCGGACGCGGTAGGCGTGGATGAGCTCCTGGACCCGGGCGACCTTGTTGATGTCGTCGTCGTGGGTGGCCGAGACGTCCTGCACCCAGCGGACCGGCTCGTACGGGATCCGCAGCGACTCGAAGATCTCGTCGTAGAAGCCGTTCTCCCCGAGGAGCAGGCCGTGGACGATCCGCAGGAAGTCGCCGGACTGGGCGCCCTGGATGATCCGGTGGTCGTAGGTGCTCGTCAGGGTGAGGATCTTGCTCACGGCGTTGCGGTGGAGGGTCTCGTTGCTCGCGCCCTGCCACTCGGCGGGGTAGTCCATCGCGCCGACGCCGATGATGGCGCCCTGGCCCGCCATCAGCCGCGGCACCGAGTGGACGGTGCCGATGGTGCCGGGGTTGGTCAGCGAGATCGTCGTGCCCTGGAAGTCCTCGACGGTGAGGTTTCCGCCGCGGGCCTTCTTGACCATCTCCTCGTAGGCGGTCCAGAAGTGCGCGAAGTCCATCGTCTCGGCGGCCTTGATCGAGGGCACGAGCAGCTGTCGGGTGCCGTCGGGCTTGGCGAGGTCGATGGCCAGGCCGAGGTTGACGTGCGCAGGCTGGACGAGGACGGGCTTGCCCTTCTCGTCGTGGCCGAAGCCGTTGTTCATCTCCGGCATGACCGCGAGCGCCTTGACCAGGGCGTAGCCGATGACGTGGGTGAAGCTCACCTTGCCGCCGCGGCTGCGGGCCAGGTGGTTGTTGATGACGATTCGGTTGTCGACGAGGAGCTTGGCCGGGACCGCACGCACCGAGGTCGCGGTGGGCACCTCGAGCGAGGACTCCATGTTCGTGACCACCCGGGCGCTGGCCCCGCGGATCGGCTGCTGGCGTGACTCCTCGAGGGGACCGGTGGGGCGGGGGGCCTGCGCCTCGCGTGGCGTCGGGGACGCGGGCTTCTCGGCCGGGGCCGGCGCCTTCTCCTTCGCCTCGGGGGCGGGCTCGTCCCGCGCCTTCTCCGGGGCCTTCGCGGGGGTCTTCGCTGGCGCCTTGGCCGCGGGTGCGGCCGGGGCGGCGGGCGCGCTCTGCTGCTCGGCCTTCACCGCTCCGGCGGGGGCCGCGGGGCGCTCCTGGGTGGGCTGGGCGCCGTTGGGACGGCCGTTGCCCCGGGTGCGCTTGTCGTCGACCGCCTTCTCGTGGGTGATCGCGGCCTCGCCGGGCTCGTAGTCGCGGAAGAAGTCCCACCACGCCGGGTCGACGCTGTTCTTGTCCCTCTTGTACTGCTCGTACAGCTCGTCGACCAGCCACTCGTTGGGTCCGAAGGTGGTCATGGGATCGCTGGACGGGGACTGCTCGGCCACGGGCTATGCGCCTCTTTCTCGGCTCTCTCGCGTGTGGGCGGGGCGGACTCGGTCCAGCCTACTTCCGTACGCCGGCAGCGGTGCCCTCCGACGGCAAGTGGTCGGCTCGCGGCGGCGGCCGGCGGTGGCGGCCGCCGGTGCGTGGCGAGCCGCCCGGGAGCGGTCAGCTGACGTCCTGGCGGACGGTCCGCCAGATGCCGAGGCCGGCGAGCACGGCGGCGTAGGCGAGCAGCACGAGGGCACCGCCCCACCACACGAGGCGCACCTCGTCGGGGTTCTGGGAGATCGCGTTGAGCGTCGCGTTCGTCGCACTCGTGGGCAGGTACGGGGCGACGTGTTCGCGGCTGAAGTCCCAGATCTGCAGGAGCACCCCGAGGAGCGGCTCGACGATCCACGCGACGGCGATCCCGATGAACAGCGCGGCCACCTGGTTGGGGATGAGGATGCCGATGCCGAGCCCGATGAGTGCCCACAGGGCGAGGACGAGCAGGCTGAGGGCGAGGGTGCGCCAGACCTCGCCGGAGGGGAACGCCGGCTTGCCGATGACGCGCAGGACGACCGTGCCGACCGCCACCGACCCGGCGAGGCTCAACAGCCCGTAGAGCACGCCGATGACCACGAGCGCCACCACCTTGGCGAGCATCGCCCGTGACCGGCGGGGGGTTGCGAGCAGCGTCGCGCTGATCGTCTTGTGCCGGAACTCGCTGCCGATGGTCAGGATGCCGATCGTCATGAGCAGGAGGTAGCCGACGCTGATGCCGGCCGTGTAGACGGTGTTGGCGACCTGGGTGTCGTTCGCGACGAACCCGCCCCCGCCCGGCCCGCCCGCCGCTCGCGGGTTGTTGACGACGAAGCCGAAGAGCACGGAGAAGGCTGCGGCCGAGACGACGACGGCGATCGCCATCCCCCACCACATCCGGGTCGTGAAGAACTTGCGCAGCTCGGAGCGCACCACCGGGATCACTGCCTCGCCCCTTCCTCGCCGGTCTCGGCGGCTCGTCCGGCGGGCACCCCTGTGGGGACCGGGGTGGGGTGGCCGAGGTTGCGGTTGGTCCCCTCGGTGAGCTCGAAGAACAGCGCCTCGAGGTCGGCGCGCTTCGGTTCGAGCCCGTAGACCGGCAGCCCGGCCCGCAGCGCGACGTCCCCGACGAGCCGCAGGTCGGTGGTGTCGGCCACGAGGGTGTCGGGCTCGGCCCCCGGCGAGCTCGTCACGTCGGCGACGCGCAGCGCCCCGGCCAGCGCCTCGGCATCCGAGGTGCGCACGACCGCACCGGGGGTGCCGTGCAGGGCGGCCATCGGCCCGGACCGGACGAGCCGCCCGTTGGCGATGATGACGACGTCGTCCGCGGTCTGCTCCACCTCCTGGAGGAGGTGGCTGGAGACGAGGATCGTCTTGCCCTGGCCGCTGAGGTGCCGCAGGAAGCCGCGCAGCCACCGGATGCCCTCGGGGTCCAGCCCGTTCGACGGCTCGTCGAGGACCAGGACGTGCGGGTCGCCGAGGAGCGCGGCGGCGAGGCCGAGCCGCTGGCGCATCCCCATGCTGTAGGCGCCGGCACGCTTGCGGGCCGCCGCCGGGATGCCGGTGAGCTCGAGGAGCTCGTCGACCCGGGAGAGCGGCACCGAGCCGGCCTCGGCGAGCACCCGGAGGTGGTCGCGCCCGCTGCGGCCGGGGTGGAAGCTCGTCGCCTCGAGCGCGGCCCCGACGGTGCCGAGCGGGTCGGGCAGGTCGACGTAGCGTCGCCCGCCGATGGTGGCCGTGCCGCTGGTCTGGTGCACCAGGCCGAGGAGCATCCGCAGGGTGGTCGTCTTGCCCGCGCCGTTCGGGCCGAGGAAGCCGGTGATGCGCCCGGGCTCGACGTCGAAGCTGAGGTCGTCGACCGCGGTGAACGTGCCGAAGTGCTTGGTCAGCCCCCTGATCTCGATCCGTCCGTCCCCCGGCAACGCGGTGGTGCTCATCCGTGGTCCCGTCCTGTCATGGCCGCATCCTTGCAGCCTCACGTCGGGTCGGGGTCAACCCCCCCCGGCGGACGACCGCTCCGACGGCGGGGAGTGCAGGCGCCCCCGGCGGTCCTCGGCGGGGCGCCCGTAGGATGACCCGACCATGACCGCGTGGCTGCTCCTCCTCGTCGGCGTCGTCCTCACGCTCGGCACGGCGCTCTTCGTCGCGGCCGAGTTCTCGCTCGTCGCGCTCGACCGGCCCACCGTGCAGAAGGCGGTCGACGCGGGGGAGCCCGGTGCCCGCTCCGTGCTCGCCTCGCACCGGCAGCTGTCCACCCAGCTCTCGGCGTGCCAGGTCGGCATCACCCTGACGACGCTGGTCCTCGGCTTCATCGCCAGCCCGTCGGTCGGGGCCCTGCTCACCGGCCCGCTGGCCGCGCTCGGCCTCTCGACCGGCGCGGCGTCGTCGGTGGCCTCCGTGCTCGCGATGCTGCTCGCCACCGCCTTCTCGATGATCGTCGGCGAGATGGTGCCCAAGACGCTCGCGGTCTCGCTCCCGCTGCGTACGGCCAAGGTCGCCGCCGCTCCGGTGCGCTGGTTCGGGCTGGCCGCCAAGCCGCTCATCGTCGTCCTCAACGGGGTCGCCAACCGCACCCTGCGGGCGATGGGCGTCGAGCCGCAGGAGGAGCTGTCGGTGGCCCGCAGCCCCGCCGAGCTCGCCTCGCTCGTGCGGAGCTCGGCGGAGGCCGGCACGCTCGACCGGAGCACCGCCAGGCTCGTCACGGCGTCCCTGGGCTTCGCCGACCAGACGGCCGAGGACGTCATGACGCCGCGCTCGCGGGCCACCGCGATCGAGCGCACCGCCACGGCTGCGGACCTGGTCGCCCTCGCCCGTAGCACCGGCCACTCGCGGTTCCCGGTCACCGGGAGCGACTGGGACGACGTCGACGGCGTCGTCCACGTGAAGAAGGCGATCGCCGTCCCGTTCGAACGCCGCCCCGACGTCCCCGTCTCGGCCCTGATGTCCCAGCCGGTGTTCGTGCCCGAGACGCTGCGCCTGGACCCGCTGCTGGTCGAGCTGCGGCAGGGCGGGATGCAGCTCGCCGTGGTCGTCGACGAGTACGGCGGGACCTCGGGCGTGGTGACCCTGGAGGACCTCGTCGAGGAGATCGTCGGCGAGGTGAGCGACGAGCACGACCGGGGCGAGACCACCGGCCGCCGCGTGCGGGACGGGCTGTGGACCGTGCCCGGCCTCTGGCGTCCCGACGAGGTCCGCTCGAGGGTCGGGGCCGACGTGCCCGACGGGCCGGCCTACGAGACGGTCGGCGGCTGGGTCATGGCCTCGCTCGGCCGGGTGCCCGTCGTCGGCGACGAGGTCGAGGTCGACGGCTGGACCGCGCGGGTCATCGACATGGACGGCCACCGCGTCGACCGGCTGCGCCTGGCCCGCACCGTTCGCCCGGCAGGGACCGGGCCCGGAAGCGACACCGTCGAGGACGGCTGAGCATGGGCACCATCCTCGTCACCGTCCTGCTCCTCGCCGCGAACGCCTTCTTCGTCGGGGCGGAGTTCGCCGCGATGTCCGCACGCCGCAGCCAGCTCGAGCCGCTCGCCGACGCCGGGAGCAAGGGCGCCCGGTCGGCCATGGACGCCCTGCAGCACACCGGCATCCTCCTGGCCACCAGCCAGCTCGGCATCACGGTCTGCTCGGTGCTCCTCGGCGCGGTCTCCGAGGCGGCGCTGCACCACGCCTTCGTGCCGGTCGTGGAGCACCTCGGGCTCTCCACCGTCGTCGCCGACGTCGTCGCGCTCGCCGTGGCGCTCTCGATCGTCGTGTTCCTCCACGTCGTCTACGGCGAGATGATCCCGAAGAACATCTCGATCGCGGAGCCCGAGCGCGCGGCGGTGCTCCTCGTGCCGGTGCTCGTCCTCGTCTCGCGCGTCGTCGCACCGGTGATCCGGGCGATGGACTGGCTCTCCAAGGCGGTCGTCCGGCTGCTCGGGGTCGAGCCCCGCGACGAGCTGTCGTCGGCGTTCACCGCGGAGGAGGTCGCGCACATCCTCGAGGAGTCCCGGGAGGAGGGCCTCGTCGAGCAGCGGCAGCACGAGCGGCTCGGCGCGGCCCTCGAGTTCAGCGACAAGGATGCCGCCGACGTGGCGGTCTCGCTCTCGTCCCTCGTCACCGTCGGCCCCGCGGCGACCCCCGACGACATCGAGCGGCTCGTCGCCCGGCACGGCTTCTCCCGCTACCCGGTCCTCGACGCCTCGGGCGAGCTCGCCGGGTACCTCCACCTCAAGGACGTCCTCTACGCCGAGGACGCCGAGCGGCACGAGGCGGTGCCGGGCAAGCGGGTCCGCCGGCTGGCCACGGTGCGCCGGGACGACGACGTCGAGGCGGTGCTGGCGACGATGCAGTCGAGCGGGTCGCACGTGGCCCGGGTCGTCGACGAGGACGGTGCCGTCCTCGGCGTCGTCTTCCTCGAGGACGTCATCGAGGAGCTGGTCGGCGAGGTCTCGGACGCCTCCCAGCGCTGAGCGCGGCCGGCTGCCGGCAGCGGCGCAGGTCGCCTCAGGCCGCCCCGGCGTCGGCCAGCAGCCGGGCGAGCTCGGCCGGCCGGGTCACCATCGGCCAGTGCCCGGAGTCGAGGTCGACGGCACGCACGTCCTCGGCCCGGGCCAGCTCGGGCAGCTCACCGTCGGCGACCCACTCGCGGACCTCGGCCGGGGTGTACTCCGGGCAGACGAGCAGGACGGGGACGCGGAACCGTCGCTCGTCCTCGAGGTGGACGACCGCGCGGGTGACCGCCTCGGGGACGGGACGGGCGAGGCCGGCGAGGTACGACCTGGCCTGTTCGTCGAGGTCGGCGGCATCGGGGCCCTCGAACGGTCCCCAGCCCGGGAAGGGCACGACGCCGTCCTCGGGCGGGAAGATGTCGGCGTAGGCGGTCCCGTCCTGGCAGGGGAAGCCGCCGACCAGCGCGACCCCGCGGACCGCGTCGGGTCGCCGGTCCGCGACGAGCCAGGCGAGCCCCGACGCCGCGGAGTGCCCGACGACGAGGGGCCGCTCGGCGGAGTCGACCGCGGCGAGCGCGGCCGCGAGCTGGTCGTCGAGCGTCGCCGTGCTCGAGCGGTCGTCGGCGCCGGGCAGCGGGACCGCGACGGCGCGGTGCCCGAGCGCCTCGAGCTCGAGGACGACGGGGTCCCAGACGGACGCGGGAAGCCAGAGGCCGGCGAAGAGGAGGATGTCCATCCCCCGACGCTAGGTGATGGGGCGGACGGATCTCGTCCGGCTCGGCCTACGATGCGCGGGTGGACGCGGATGCCGGACCCGTCGCGCGGGCGCTGCACGCCCTGGAGGTGATCCAGTCCTGCCCCGGGATCACCGCGGTCGGGCTCGGCGCGCGGCTCGGGGTCTCGGACCGGGCCGCCCGGCGCTACGTCGCGACGCTGCGCGAGGCCGGCATCCCCGTCGAGTCGGCCCGCGGACGGTACGGCGGCTACCGGCTCGGCCGCGGGGTGCGCCTGCCCCCGCTGTCGTTCACGTCCGAGGAGGTGCTCGGGCTCGTCATGGCGGTCCTCGAGGGGCCGTCGGCACCCTCGGCCGACGGCCCGCTCGGCACCGCGCTGGGCAAGATCCTCCGGGCGCTGCCCGAGGGGGTGGCGCGGGAGGCGTCGGCGGTCCGCAGCCGGGTGGCCTCCGGCGGCGACTGGGCCGAGGGGCGGCCGCGGCCGGCGACGACGAGCACCCTCGCCGCCGCCGCCGCCGAGCGGCGCCGGGTGCGGCTGACCTACCGCAGCGCCGCAGGCCACGACTGGGACACCGACGTCGACCCGTGGGCCGTCGTCGTCCGGCGCGGCTACTGGTACCTCCTGTGTCACGCGCACGGCGCCGACGCGGTGCGCACCCTGCGCGTCGACCGGATCCGCCGGGTCGTCGAGCTCGACGAGCGCTTCGAGCCGCCTCCCCGGCTCGACCCTGCGGCCGTCCTCGAGGAGCACCTGGGCCTCGGCTGGGAGCACCAGACCCGGGTGGTGCTCGAGGCCCCGGTCGAGCAGGTCGTCCCGTGGGTCGGCTCCCCGATGGGCCGGCTCGAACCCCTCGACGGCGGCCGGACCCTCCTCGTCGGGAGCACGAGCAACCCGCAGATGTACGCCGGCGAGTGGCTGGCCCGGCTGCCGTTCGCGTTCACCGTCGAGGGCGGCCCGGAGCTGCGGGAGGCGGTGGCCGAGGTCGCGGCGCGGCTGTCCGCGGCGGTCGCCGCGGCCGCCGCGGCCGCCGCGCGGGGCCCGGCCTGAGCACGCCTCGGGGGGCACGGTGTGGCGTGCCCGACACCGCCCCGGCGCGTGCCCCGTGGACGAGGAGGATCAGGAATGGTGAGCGTGTCCGAGGAGGTCGGCATGACGACGGCGCCGGTGCACCAGTGGGAGGTCGGTTCCCGGAGGGGGTGGGCCGGGAACGGGCTGCTCGTCGTCCTGGTCGCCGTCGCCGCCAACGCGCTCTACGGCGGGGTGGGCCTCGTGGTCGACGGGCTCGGGATGCCGCGGGAGTGGCTCCAGCGGCTGCCGGTCGACACCTGGACGTGGCCCGGCGTCGCCCTCCTCGTCACCGTGGCCGCTCCCCAGCTCGTCGTCGCGTGGCTGGTCCTCCGGCACCATCCGCGGGCCGCGGTCGCCGGGATCCTCGCCGGGCTCGGGCTGCTCCTGTGGATCGGCGTGCAGCTCGCGCTGCTCCAGCGGTACTTCTTCCTCCAGCCGGTCGTCGCCGGACTCGGCCTGGCCGAGGCGGGCCTCGCCTGGACCTGGCTGCGTCAGGGCCCGGCCCGGGTCAGGGCTGCGGCGTCCCGCTGACGACGGGCCACGCCCCGTGGCCCCGGGTGGCGGCGGCGACGGCGTCCTCCGCGTCGGGCGCCCAGCCGGGCGCGCTCGTCCAGGTGAGGACGGGCACGGTGACCCGGTGCAGGAGGTGCTCGACCGTGGTGCCGATCGCGCCGTGGGCCTGGTGGGTGGCCCGGACGACGGCTGAACCGGCGCGCGCGCACACCGATCGGGCCACCGCGACCGACAGCTCGAGCCCGGGATGAGCGAAGCCGTGCTCGACCGCCTCGGCCACCGCGGCGTCGGTCGCGGCGCGGGCGAGGGCCGCCTCGGACGCCGCGTCGGCGACGAGCCGCTGGACGGCCTGGAAGGCGGCCACCGGGCGACCGAACTGGTGGCGCTCGGTGACGTGCCGCACCGTGAGGTCGACCGCCGCGTCGAGGGCGCCGGTCACCGAGACGCAGGTCGCCAGTGCACCCCGCAGCCCCCGTTCGTCCTCGTCGTCGCCGCCGTCGACCAGAGCGGCCAGCATCGTCGGAACCGCGATCCCGTGCCGGGCCGCCGCGCGCAGGACGACCGCCGCCTCGTGCCAGGTGGCGCCCCCGCCGTCGGGCTCCGGGGCCGCCAGCCGGTCGAGGCCCAGCTCGGCGAGCCGGGCGGTGAGGCCGGGGTCCTCGGTGTCCACCGGGGCGTCCGCGGGCAGGGTCGCCGCATGGTCGGCGAACACCTCGTCGACGAGGGCGACGAGGTCGGGGTCGACCGGCCCGCTGCGGGCAGGGCCCGGTCGGGGACCGTGGGCCGGTGGTGCGCCGCGCAGCCCGAGCCCTCGGGCCAGCACCCCGCGGAGCACCTCGGACGTACCGCCCCGGAGGGTGAAGCCCGGTCGCTGGAGCAGCGCCGTGGACACCGACCGGGCGTACGGGCTGCCGGGCTCCGGCCGGGTCTCCAGCTGCGCCGTCTGGGCGAGGTCCCCCTCGAGCGCGGTGCCGAGGACCTTGAGCATCGCGGCCGGGACGTCGGCGGCGGCACCGTCCTGGAGGGCTCCGGCGACGGCGAGCGAGAGGTGGTGCAGGCCCCGCATCCGGGCCACCGTGGCGCCGAGCCCGACCCGGGCCGGGTCGGCACCGCCCTCGCCCGCGGCCCACGCCTGGACGAGGGGGAAGGTCGAGAGCCAGCGCTCCGGCCCGCTGCGCTCGAAGGCCAGCTCGCTCGTCACCTGGTGCCACCCGGCGCCGACCTCGCCGAGGAGGTCGGCGTCGGGGACGAGGACGCCGTCGAGGTGCACCTCGTTGAAGTGGTGGCGTCCGGTCATCGAGCGGATCGGGGAGATCTGCACGCCGTCGGCGCGAAGGTCCACGACGAGCTGGGAGAGGCCGGCGTGCCGGTCCCGAGGGTCGGCCGGCGCGGTCCGCACGAGGGCGATGAACGCGTCGGCCTCGTGCGCGCCGGAGGTCCACACCTTGGTGCCGGTGACCCGCCACCCGCCGTCGACCCGCTCGGCCCGGGTCCGCACGCTGGCGAGGTCGGATCCGGAGTCCGGCTCGGACATGCCGATGCCGAACGCGCACCCGCCGGCCGCGATCCGCGGCAGCCAGCGCCGCTTCTGCTCCTCGGTGCCGAACCGCAGCAGCGCCGGGGCGACCTGGCGGTCGGCGATCCAGTGGAAGGCGACGGGAGCGGCGGCCGCGAGCAGCTCCTCGGTGACGACGAAGCGCTCGAGGAAGCCGCGGCCCCGGCCGCCGTACTCCGCCGGCACCGTCATGCCCACCCAGCCGCGCTCCGCCAGGCGTCGGGAGAAGGCGGGGTCCCACTCGGTGAGCCACGTGTCGACCCCGGGCGACCACAGGCCCGCTGCCAGCTCGGCGGCGACGAAGTCGCGGACCTCGTACCGCAGCGCCGTCAGTGCCGGTCCCTCCAGGACCGTTGGCGGCAGCAGCGACGGCACCGTGCTCACTCCCCGCGGAAGGTCGTCGGCCGCTTCTCGAGCAGGCCGGCGAGGGCCTCCTCGTGGTCCGCGGTGCGCTGGCTGATCGCCTGGTAGGCCGCCGAGAGCTCGAGGACGGAGTCCAGGCTCTGGTGGGCCGCCTCGCGGAGCAGCTTCTTGGCCAGGCGCACCGTCCGGGGCGGGTTGGCGGCGATCCGCTCGGCAAGCCCCCGAGCCGTGGGGAGGAGGTCGCCGGGCTCGACGACCCGGGAGACGAGCCCCCACCCGAGGGCGGTCGCGGCGTCGACCGGGTCACCGGTCAGCGTCATCTCTGCGGCGCGGGCCGGGCCCACCACCCGCTGGAGCAGCCACGCCCCGCCGTCCCCGGGGACGAGCCCGAGCCGCACGAAGCTCTCGGCGAAGACGGCCTCGGTCGAGGCGACGCGCAGGTCGCACATGCAGGCGAGGTCGCAGCCGGCCCCGATGGCCGGGCCGTTGACCGCGGCGACGACCGGCACGTCGCAGCCGTACATCGCCCGAGGGATGCGCTGGATGCCGTGCCGGTACCCGTCGCGCAGCGCGGCCGGCGGGCCGTCGAACGGAGGACGGCGCGCCGCCATGTCCTTGACGTTGCCCCCGGCCGAGAAGGCCGGCCCGGCCCCGGTGAGGACGACCGCCCGCACCTCCTGGTCGGTGTTGACCCGCTCGACGGCCGCGACGATGGCCTCGACGACGTCGGGGTCGGACACCGGGTTGCGCTGCTCCGGGCGGTTGAGGGTCCACGTCTCGACGTGTCCGTGGCGCTCGGTGAGGAGGGCAGCAGTTCCGCTCATGCGGCCATCCTGCCGTGCGCGGCGTCCTCGCCCTACGGTGGTGGCATCGGGCCCCGTTGTCCCACCCACCCGTGCACCGGGTGCCACCCCAGGAGGTGAACGCCGTGGACGTCGACCTCGGTCTGCTCATCGTCCGTTGTGCCCTCGGACCGATGCTTGTCCTGCACGGCTGGAACAAGGTGTTCGGCGGCGGGGGCCTCGAGGGGACGACACGGTGGTTCGAGGGCCTCGGGCTGCGGCCGGCCCGGGTGCACGCGCGGGTCGCGGCGGCCACGGAGATGGGGGCCGGGGTGCTGATGACCCTCGGCCTGCTCACCGGACCGGCCGCGGCGGCGTTCGTCGGGCTCATGGTCGTGGCCGCCCGCACCGACCACCGCGGGAAGGGCTACTTCGTCTTCAAGGGTGGCTGGGAGTACGTGCTCCTCGTGGCGGTCGTCGCCGTGGGGGTGGCGGCGGCCGGTCCCGGTCGGTGGTCGCTCGACGACGCGCTGGGGCTCGACCTGTCCGGGGCCCGGTGGGCCCTGGCCGCCGCGGTGCTCGGCGTGGGAGCCGCGGTCGGGCTGCTCGCGACGTCCTACCGTCCGGAGGGCTCGCGGCGCTGACCGACCCCCGCGCCGGCCCTGGGTGGTGCTGCTCACCGCTCGCGGCGACGGTGCTCCGGCGGCACGGGGTCGGTCAGGCCTCGCAGACCAGCCGGATGCCGTCGGCCACCCGGTAGGGACTGGTCGCGACGAGGCCGCCGACGACCCGCCGCAGCCGGCTCACCTCCGCGCGGACCGTCACTTGGTGCTCGTCGTCGCCGAAGAGCTGCCGGCTGAGCCGTGCGGCACTCGTCCCCTCCGGGCCGGCCTCGGCGAGCAGCCGGAGGATGGCCGCGTGTCGCGGTGTCAGCGACGCCCGCCACCCCCCGCCGTCGTGGCCGCCGCCCACCTCGAGGACGTCCTCGCCCTGTGCCCGGACCAGCCGGGCGGTCAGCTCGACGGCCCGCGCGCCCGGGCGGACGAGCCAGCCCTCGCCGAGCCGCTCGGGGACGCAGAGGCCGAGCCCGGGCACGGTGAGCGGGCGGTCGGGCCGGGGTGCCGCGATCCGGTCGCGGACGAGCACCCCGGAGTAGTGCGCCACCCAGCCGTCGTCGTCGACGAGGAGCAGCGGCCCGCTGGTCGACGCCAGGACCGGCTCGGCCGAGCGCCGCAGCCGGTGCAGCGCCTGCTCGTGGTGGCGCCATAGCCGGGCCTCGGCGAGGCGGGTCGCGGTCTCGACGAGCGCGACGAGCGCCGGGTGCAGCGTGAGAGCCGGCCCCGAGACGTCGATGACCCCGAGCAGCGCGCCGGTGCGCGGGTCGTGGACCGGCGAGGCCGTGCAGTACCAGGGATGCTGGCCCTCCTCGAAGTGCTCGGCGGAGAACAGCTGCACCGGCGTCTGCTCGGCCAGCGCGGTACCGATCGCGTTGGTGCCGACCCGGTCCTCGGTCCATGTCGCGCCCTCGGTGAACCCGAGGGCGTCGGCGTGCCGCAGCACCGCGGCGGACCCCTCGCGCCAGAGGATGACGGCGTCGGCGTCGGTGACGACGACGATGAAGTGGGAGGCGTCGGCGACGCTGGTGAGGGCGCCGCGCACCTCGTCGACGACGAGCCGCAGCGGTGACTCGCGCCGGCGCCGCTCGACCTCGGGGAGCGGCAGCGGCTCGCGGGCGTTCGAGTGGGTCGGGTCGAGCCCGAAGCCGATGACGCGACGCCACGACCGGGACACGAGCGGACGGGGGTGGGAGGGCGGCTCGGCGCCGCCCATCACGGCGTCGTGCACCTCGCGCAGTGCACGGGCGTGCCGGCGCAGGTCGGTGCCCGGCTCCACGGCGCTGCCCGGGATCGGCGTCATCGTCGACTCCTCCCGACCCGGCCGGCTGCCGGGGCGATGGCGTCAGGGTAGCCCGGCGGGGCGCCCGCGTCGTCCCGGCGAGCGACGCCCGACCGGGGCCCGGGGACACCGGATGCAACGCCGTGCAACCCTTCCGGCCCGGGCGCCACCGAGGGTGTGCTGACCTCCTGCGCGGGTCGACGGGGACCCGCCGGTCACCGAAGGAGCACGTCATGACCGACACCCTCGAGCGCCCCGGGACCACCGCCGCCTCGGCCGCCGACCGTGCGGACGCCTGGCTCTCGGCCTTCGAGGAGGCGCTGACCAGCGGCGACGTCGACCGCGCGGTGGGGATGTTCGCCGCGCAGAGCTTCTGGCGCGACCTCGTCTCCTTCTCGTGGAACATCACGACGGTCGAGGACCCCGACGGGGTGCGGGACCTGCTGACCGAGACGTTGGACCGGACGGCTGCGTCCTCCTTCGCCACCAGCGAGCCGGCGACCGAGGACGGCGGCGTCGTGACGGCGTGGTTCACGTTCGAGACCGCCGTGGGCCGGGGCACCGGGCTGCTCCGGCTCAGGGAGGAGGACGGCCAGGACCGCGCCTGGACCCTGCTGACGACCCTCGACGAGCTCAAGGGCTTCGAGGAGCCGCGCGGCTCCCGGCGGCACCGAGGGGCCGAGCACGGCTCGGCGAAGCACCGGACGACGTGGCAGGAGCGGCGCCAGCAGGAGGCCGAGAGCCTCGGTTCGACGACCCATCCCTACGTGCTCGTCATCGGCGGCGGCCAGGGCGGCATCGCGCTGGGGTCGCGCCTGCGCCAGCTCGGCGTGCCGAGCCTCGTCATCGACAGGCATCCACGCCCCGGCGACCAGTGGCGGGGCCGCTACGCGTCGCTCTGCCTCCACGACCCGGTCTGGTACGACCACCTGCCGTACCTGAAGTTCCCGGACAACTGGCCGGTCTTCGCGCCGAAGGACAAGATCGGCGACTGGCTGGAGTCCTACGTCAAGGTCATGGAGGTGCCGTACTGGTCGAGCACCGAGGCGAAGCGTGCGACCTGGAACGACGAGGCCGGCGAGTGGACCGTCGAGGTCGAGAAGGAGGGGCAGCCGCTGACCCTGCGACCGACCCACGTCGTGTTCGCCACCGGGATGTCGGGCAAGCCGAGGATGCCCGAGGTGGAGGGCCTGGACCGCTTCCGGGGCGATGTGCACCACTCCTCGCTCCACCCGGGGCCGGAGGCCTACCGCGGCAAGCGGGCCGTCGTCATCGGCAGCAACAACAGCGCGTTCGACATCTGCGGCGCCCTGTGGGAGAACGACGTCGACGTCACGATGGTCCAGCGCTCCTCCACCCACATCGTCAAGAGCGACAGCCTCATGGAGTACGGGCTCGGTGACCTGTACTCCGAGCGCGCCCTGGCCGCGGGCGTCACCACGGAGAAGGCCGACCTCATCTTCGCGTCGCTGCCGTACCGCATCCTCCACGAGTTCCAGATCCCCGCCTACGAGAAGATGGCCGAGGTCGACAAGGACTTCTACGACCGTCTGGAGAGGGCCGGGTTCTGGCTCGACTGGGGGTCGGACGGGTCGGGACTCTTCATGAAGTACCTGCGCCGCGGGTCGGGGTACTACATCGACGTGGGCGCTGCGGACCTGGTGGCCAACGGCGACGTCCCCCTGGTCCACGGCCAGGTCGTCCGGCTCACCGAGGACGCCGTCGTCCTCGACGACGGCACCGAGCTGCCGGCCGACCTCGTCGTCTTCGCCACCGGGTACACCTCGATGAACGGCTGGGTCGCGGACCTGATCGACCAGGAGACGGCCGACCGGCTCGGCAAGTGCTGGGGCCTGGGCTCCGATACCCCCAAGGACCCCGGGCCGTGGGAGGGCGAGGAGCGGAACATGTGGAAGCCGACGAACGTCCAGAACCTGTGGATGCACGGCGGCAACCTCCACCAGTCGCGCCACTACTCCCAGTTCCTCGCGCTCCAGCTCAAGGCGCGCCACGAGGGGCTCGACACGCCGGTCTACCGGCTCCAGGAGGTGCACCACACGGCCTGACGGGCGGCCCGGAGGCCCCGTCGGCGCAGCCGGCGGGGCCCTGCGGCGTGCGCGGCGGCGGCCGGGCGCCCTGTACGATGGCAGCCGTCGGTCCTCGACCACGCCGGCGCCGGGCGTCCCGGGAGGGGCCCCACCGCGGGGGCGCCGGAGGACGGACACAACACCACACGACGACGTGCGGCTCCTCTGCCGCGCCCTCACCCACGCCGCCGCGGCACGCGTCGGCTCCGGCGGGTTACCGGCGGGTTCCGGGCGGGCGCGGGGTTGGTGCCGCATCATGGGACCACGACGTCACCGCCTCGGCGTCGTGGCGGACCGGAAGGCAGAGACGATGAACAGGCGCGGCAAGGTGCTGCTCGTCACCCTGGCGGTGGCGCTCCCGATGGTGCTCGGGGGTGCGGGCACGGCGTACGCGGCCCACTACCAGGACCGGGCCCTGCCCGGGAGCTCCGTCGCCGGCGACTCCGTCGCGGGGATGACGCGTGACGAGGTGGCCGCCGCCGTGCGCCAGCGCGCCGACGCCGTCGAGGTCACCGTCGATGCCGGAGGGGTCACCCGCACCTCGCACCTCGCCGACCTCGGCTACAGCGTCGACGTCGACGCCACGGTCGACGCGGTGTTCGACGCCAACGGCTCGTGGTCGTCCTACGCCACCTCGCTGGTCCACCCGCGGGACGTCGACGCCGTGGTCCACACCGACACCAGCCGCGTCGGCTCCGTCGTCGACAGCCTCGTCGAGGCCAGCGGCAGGGTGGGCAAGAACGCCGGAGTGCGCCTCGCGTCCGACAAGAGGTCCTTCGAGGTCGTACCCGCCGTCACCGGCCAGACCATCGAGCCGGCCAGCTTCCAGGACGTCGTCGCCGCGGCCGCGCGCCACCTGCACCCGACGTCGGTGACCGCCCGTTTCGTCGACACCGACCCGGCGGTCACGAACGCCGCGGCCGCGAAGGTCGCCGCTGAGGCGAACGCCCTCGTCGACCGCACGGTGGCGCTCGCCGACGGAAACACTGCGCACACGGCATCCACCCAGCGGAAGGCGTCGTGGGTCACCATCCCGACCGAAGGCGGCACGCTCGGCACCCCCGGGATCGACGCCGCCAAGGTGCGCTCGTGGGTCAAGGGCCTCGCTGAGGACCTCAAGGTCTCGGCGACCGACGGGCTGCGCAACGTCGACAAGACCGGCAAGGTGCTCTCGGTCGTCACGTGGGCGAACGACGGTCGGACCGCGACGAATGCGGGCGACCTCGCCACGGCCGCCCTTGCTGCACTCGCGTCCGGCAAGGACTACACGGGCGCGTTCGCGTTCGACACCGTCCAGTCCACCTGGACCGACCGCCTGGTCGCCGCCGGCGCCGAGAAGCTCGCCTACCCCGCCGCCGAGGGGGAGAAGTGGGTCGACGTCGACCTCACCAAGCACACGATGACCGCGTACACGGGCGCGACGAAGGTGTACGGCCCCATCGAGATGGTGAGCGGCGGTAAGGACTTCCCGACCGTCACCGGCACCTACCACGTGTACCTCAAGTACGCGAAGATGGACATGAAGGGCACCAACGCCGACGGCACCCCGTACCTGACGAAGGACGTGCCGTGGGTGTCGTTCTTCTACCAGGGCATCGCCCTGCACGGCGCCTACTGGCGCGACAGCTTCGGCTACACCGGCTCTCACGGCTGCGTGAACCTGCCGGTGGCCGACGCGAAGTGGGTCTACGACTTCGCCCCCGTCGGCACCCCGGTCGTCTCGCACTACTGACGAGCCCCACCGGCGTCGGGCCGGTCGGCGCGGCCCGGGTCCGCCAGGACGTCGCGCCACGAGTGCCGCGGGGTGTACCCGAGGAGCTCTGTGGCCTTGTCGATGGAGTAGAAGGTCTCGTCACGACCCATCGGCCGACGCAGCTCCACCCCTTCGTAGAAGCGTTCCCGGATCTCCTGGGTCGTCGCAGCGACGGACAGGTCGGCGTTCGCCACGTTGAAGACCTGGTAGCCGAGGCCGTCGACCTCCAGGCAGCGGCTCACCATCTGACCGAGGTCACGGGTGTCGATGTAGGCGAAGACGTTCCGGCGCCGCAGCGACGGGTCGGCGAGGAAGGCCGGGAACATCTCGGCGTACTCGTGCGGCTCGATGACGTTGTTGATCCGCAGTCCGTAGACGTCGGCACCGGTCCGGGCCTGGAAGGAGCGGGCCGTCACCTCGTTGGCCACCTTGGACATCGCATAGGAGTCCTCGGGGACCGTCGGGTGCTCCTCGTCCACCGGCAGGTACTGCGGGCGCCGCTCGCCCTGCGCGAAGCAGATCCCGTACGTCGTCTCCGAGGAGGCGAACACGACCTTGCGGATGCCGAGCCGGGTCGCGGCCTCGAGCACGTTGTAGGTGCTCAGCACGTTCGTCGCGTACGTCCTCGCGTCGGAGGTGAGCAGGATCGCCGGGACGGCGGCGAAGTGGACGACCGCGTCGTAGGCGGGCGCCTGCGCCAGCTCGAGCTCCTGCATCCGGGCCAGCCCCGCGATCGCCGAGTACGTCTCGCCGACGTCCGTCAGGTCGACCCGCAGGTCTGCGACGGCCGGGTGCCGCAGCGGGACGAGGTCGGCGTTGGTGACCTGGTGGCCCCGCTCGGCGAGGTGAGCCGCCACGTGCCTGCCGGCCTTGCCGCTGCCCCCGGTGAAGAAGATGCGCATGCCTCAGATCAAACCACCGACGGCGACCGTCCCGGCGGCCGTGCGGCGGGGAGCCCGCCGGCCGGCGGGACGCCGCCACCTAGGATCACTGCATGGGTGCGGACCTCGTCGTCAAGGACCTGGCCGGCGGCCACGCACACCGCACCCTCTTCGAGTCCCTCGACCTCAGCGTCGGGCCCGGGGACGTGGTCGGAGTGGTCGGCGCCAACGGCGCCGGGAAGACCACCTTGCTGCGGATCCTGGCCGGCGAGCTCGACCCCCTCGGGGGCGTCGTCTCGACGGCGCCGCGGGACGCCTTCGTCGGCTGGCTCCCGCAGGAGCACGAGTTCCTCGCCGGCGAGACCCTCGGCCACTACGTGGCCCGCCGTACCGGAGCCGCCGCCGCGACGGCCGCGATGGAACAGGCGGCAGCCGCCCTCGGCGCGGGCGGTCCCATCCCCGCCGCCGCGGACACCTTCGCCCGATGCCTGGACCGCTGGCAGGTCAGTGGTGCAGCGGATCTCGACGAGCGCCTCCCGCCGATGCTGGCCGACCTCGGCCTCGACGTCGAACCGGGCACCCTGATGACGTCCCTGTCCGGCGGGCAGGCCGCTCGGGCAGCGCTCGGCGCACTGCTGCTGAGCCGATTCGACCTGGTACTGCTCGACGAGCCCACCAACGACCTGGACCTCGCCGGGCTGGCCCGGCTGGAGCAGTTCGTGCGGGGGTGTCGGGCCGGAGTGGTGCTGGTCTCGCACGACCGGGAGTTCCTCTCCCGGGTGGTGACCCGGGTCGTGGAGCTCGACCTGGCCCAACGCCGGGTCGGGGTCTACGACGGTGGCTACGACGCCTTCCTGGGGGAGCGGGCGGTGGCCCGCAAGCACGCGCGGGAGGCCTACGAGGAGTTCGCCGATCGGAAGGCCGACCTCGTCAGCCGGGCCAGGACCCAGCGGGAGTGGAGCTCCAAGGGCGTCCGCAACGCCGTGAGGAAGGCCCCCGACAACGACAAGATCCGGCGCAGGGCGCAGGTGGAGTCCTCCGAGAAGCAGGCACGCAAGGTGCGCCAGATGGAGTCCCGGATCGCCCGGCTGGAGGAGGTCGAGGAGCCGCGCAAGGAGTGGGCGCTGCGTTTCTCGATCGGCAGCGCCGCACGGTCCAGCACCGTGGTCGCGACGCTCGACGAGGCGACGGTGACCCTCGGCGGGTTCACCATGGGCCCGGTCTCGCTCCAGGTCGACGCCGGTGACCGGATCGGCGTCACCGGCCCCAACGGTGCCGGCAAGACGACGTTGCTTCGGCTGCTCGTCGGCCGGCTCGCCCCCGACACCGGCAGGGCCGGCCTGGGCACGTCGGTGTCGCTCGGGGAGATCGACCAGGCGCGTACCGGGCTTCCCGTGGAGCTGCGCCTGGGGGACGCGTTCGAGGCCGCGATGCCACGGCTGGCCCGCGCCGAGGTCCGGACCCTGCTCGCGAAGTTCGGGCTCACGACCGACCAGGTGACCAGCCCGGTCGCCGGGCTCTCGCCCGGAGAGCGGACGCGTGCCGCGATGGCCCTGCTGCAGGCCCGAGGTGTCAACCTGCTCGTGCTGGACGAGCCCACCAACCACCTCGACCTGCCGGCGATCGAGCAGCTGGAGGCCGCTCTCGACTCCTATGAGGGGTCGTTGTTGCTCGTGTCGCACGACCGGCGGCTGCTCGACAACGTCCGTCTCGACCAGCGCTGGCACGTCGAGGATGGGCGGGTCACCCGGGTCCGGTGAGCCGGCGCGCGCCGGTCCTGCCCGTGCCGGGTGCACCCGATCCCCGGGGACGGCAGCGCCATCCGGGCGGGGCCGCTCGGTAGACTGCCCGCACGTGGACGGGCCTGTGCCGCAACCACTCAGCGGTTGACCCAGCAAGACGCCGTGGGAGGTCGAGCTCGTGGATCTGTTTGACGTCAGCGGACGCACGGCCCTGGTCACCGGGTCGAGCCGTGGGATCGGAATGGCTCTCGCGCGGGGCCTGCTCGATGCCGGGGCCCGTGTCATCGTGCACGGCCGGGACCGCGTTCGAGCGGAGGAGACCGCCGCGGCCCTCGGCCGCGCGACCGGGGGCTCGACCGGAGTGGCCACGTTCGACGTGACGGACGCCGAGGCGGTCGACCGGGGGGCCGGCGAGATCGAACGGGTCTGGGGCGTGCCCGACATCCTGGTCAACAATGCGGGGACCCAGCGCCGTGGCCCGTTCCTCGACTTCACCAAGGGGGACTGGGACGAGCTGGTCGCGACGAACCTGACGAGTGTGTTCCTCGTGGGGCAGCGGTTCGGACGCGGGATGGCGGCCCGGGGCAGCGGGAAGATCGTCAACATCGGCTCGGTGCAGAGCCGGCTGGCACGGCCGGGCATCGCCCCCTACGGCGCGACCAAGGGTGGCCTCGTGATGCTCACCCGCGGGATGTGCGCCGACCTGGCACCGTCGGGAGTCCAGGCCAACGCCCTCGCGCCGGGCTACGTCGCGACGGAGCTCACCGCCGAGCTGGTCGCTGACCCGGACTTCACCGACTGGGTCGAGAGCCGCACGCCGGCGGGGCGCTGGGGTCGGGTCCAGGACCTGGTCGGCGCGTTGGTGTTCCTCTCCTCGGCGGCGTCGGACTTCGTGAACGGTCAGGTGCTGTACGTCGACGGCGGCATGACGGCGGTGGTGTGACGACGGGATCGAGTGGCAGCCCATGCCGACCCGGTGAGGGAGCAGGGCCGTCGCCCGAAGGACTGAGCGGTGCGGCGTCGCGCACCGTGCATCCGGGCGTCACGGCTACAGTCGAGGGCGCCCCGGACGGGTCGAGTCCGGCCGGCACACCCGAAAGGTCCTCTCGTGCGCATGAGGCTGGAAGTGGTCATGCTCCCGGTGACCGATGTGGACGCGAGCATCGCGTTCTACCGGGACAAGGTGGGGTTCGTCCTCGATCACGACGTCACCCCGGGCAACGGGATGCGCGTCGTCCAGCTGACCCCGCCCGGGTCGGCCTGCTCGATCGTGTTCGGCGCGGGGATGGGCGGACTGGCTGACCCGGGATCGGTGCGCAACACCCATCTCGTCGTCGACGACATCGAGGCGGTCCGCGACGAGGTGGTCGGCAACGGCGTCGAGGTGAGCCCGGTCGCGGACCTGGGCGGCGTCAGGTACGCCTACTTCCAGGACCCCGACGGGAACACCTGGGCGTTCCAGCAGGTCGACTCCAGGGCGCAGGGCGCGTCAGGGCGGTGACCCGGGACCCGGCGGCTGCCACGTGACCGTGGTGGTGCCGCCGGGGGACGCCGGCACGCCCGACGCGTCGGCTCCGATGGCCCGGGCGGCGGCCGTGCGGCTCTGCACGCCGAGCTTGCCGTAGACGTGCTCGAGGTGCTTGCTCACCGTCCGGGGCCGGATCCCGAGGGCCGTCGCGATCTGCCCGTCGGTGCGGCCGTCGGCGACGAGCCGCAGCACCTGCAGCTCGCGGGGGGTGAGCGGCCCGGCCGCCACGGAACGCCACGCGAGGCCCAGGTGGGTGCGGATGAGGTCGAGCACCGCACGGTCGCGGTCACCGAAGCGCTCCCACCGGTCGGAGAGGGCGATCCCGACGAGGCCGCCCATCCCGGGAAAGGAGATGGCGACGGTGTCCTCCAGGCCCATCCGTCCGTAGACGGAGTCCTCGGAGTCCTGGCGGAGGAACCCGAGCCGGGTCGTGAAGTCCGAGATGGTCCGGGCCTGCCCGTCGCGGCCGCGCAGCTGGTGACGCATCAGCGGGTTCCGGTGCGCATGCCGCTGGAGGACCTCGATGTACCCAGGGAACAACGCGTCGCCCGGCTCGCCCCGCACCCGCCATCGACCGGTGGCCCGGTCGACCTCGTTGAGCGTCGCCACGTCGCTAGGGGACGAGGGCCCGGGCGCCCAGGAGGACGCGCTCACCGTAGCTCGAGGCGTCGGGCGCCTCGGCGCACGCGTGCACGACGCGCAGCACGGTGTCCAGGTCGGCTGCCGTCACGCTCCCTCTGGCCCGAGCCATCGATCGAGGGTAGCGGTACGGAGGCTCCCCGACACGTGGCCGGCAGTCGGGCCCGCGACCCTCGTGAAGGAGCGCGTGTTGAGCCAGACGTCGACGCCGTCCTTGAAGGTCTACGTCCAGACACCACCCCACCGGAGGACCGGTGGAGCACCTGCACGTCCGGTGCGCCACCGGCCACTCGTTCGTCCTGCCGTCCGAGGCGCATGCGCGTGCCGTGCAGGGCATGGCCTGACGGACCGATGCGGCCAAGCCCGAGCGCAGCCGTCAGTGACGTCGCCGAGTACCGGCTTCCTGGCTCCGTCGGCCAGCACACGCAGGGCGGCTCGGGCCAGAGGGCCCGAGCCGCCGCCGCTGTCGTTCAGCGGGGAGAGGAACCGACGTTCACTCGCAGAACGTCATGGCGACCGCGTTCTTCGCCTGGCCCCCACCGACGGCCTGGACGAGCTGGCCGACGTTGTCGACCCCGGCCACGCCGCCGCTGTTGACGATCTTGTGCACCTGGCCGAAGCACGCAGCGTCGGCGGGCGCGGCGTTGGCGTTGGCCGCGAAGCCGACCACGGCGAGGGCTGCGATGGACCCGGTGGCGAGAAAGCGCTTCATGGGACGTCCCTTCTGTTCGCGGGTGCTTGTTCACCCGTTGACCGTTCTTCCCCGCGCAGCACGGGTTCGGATGCAGAACGGCCCGGTTCTCTTTCGACGTGGGCTCGCGGCCGTGTGGACGAGGCCTCCCCGGGTGCTGCTCACGGCCGACCGCGCACCACCTGCGCCTGGTCGTGGGATGCGGCGACCAGGCGCTCGGTGGGGCGGCTCGCGGCCTCTAGGGTGACCTGGTGCTCATGAACCGGTCGGCGCCGCACGCGCGCGTGACCCCCGTGCTGACCGTCTCCGACGTCCGAGCGGCGGTGGCCTGGTACGCCGAGGTGTTCGGGTTCGTCGAACACGTCCGCATCGGCGCCGGGCATCGCTCGCAGCTGGGCCTGCCGGACGGCCCGGCGGCCGAGCTGGTGGTGGCTGAGGTGCGGCCCGGTCGGCGAACGCCGCACCGGGAACGGTCTCACCAGGTGATGCTCAAGGTCGCCGACGTCGCGGCCGTCGTCGAGACCTCCTTGGCGCGCGGCGCGAGCCTGGTCGACCCCCTGCGGGACTGGGAGTACGGCGAGCGGCAGGCGACCATCGACGACCCGTTCGGGCACCAGTGGGTGCTCAACCAGACCCTCGACGACGTCGCGCCCGAGCAGTGGGGTGGCGCTAGCGTGACCCCGCGCCCTCCATCCAGCTAGCGCAAACCGCCCTCGCGGCCAGCCGACCGAGGCATCGACGTGCCGGCGACGCCCGGTACCGGGCACGGCACCCGCCGGCGGGCAGGCGGCCCACCGGCGAACCGAAGCCCGTGCCCGGGGCGGTGGCGGTGCCCCGCCTCGCTGCACGCGGGAGCCCTGAAGCACGCGCCCGCCGCCGCTTCGCCCACCGCCGGTCTTGGTTCACGGGGCGGGGGTGAGGATCCAGAGGACCTCGCACGCATTCTCCGTCGAGGTGTTGCGCCAGGTGTGGGGTTGATGGGCGGGGAATGTCATGGCGTCGCCCTCGCCGAGCACGACGTCACCGGACTCGTTCGTGACGACAAGCGTGCCTGCGACGACATAGACGCACTCGAAGTCGGAGTCGAGGGAGTAGAGGTCGTCACCGCCGTTGCCGCCCGGCTCGACATCCGAGTGGATGACCTGCAGGCGGGTCTGGGTGCCGGGGGTCAGAAGGGTCTCCGCCACGTCCACACCGCCGAAGTTGATCGGTTGACCCTGTCCGCGGCGGACGATGGCGGTCTCGGGAGGGTCGAACAGCGAGCCCACCCTCAAACCAAGGACCTCGCACAGCGTCACGAGCGACGCGACGGACGGCTGGACCTCGTCGCGCTCGAGGCGGCTGAGAAACCCTGCCGTCAGCCCACTGGCGTGCGCCACGTCTCTGATCGTCCGACGCCGACCCTGTCGTGCCGCGCGCAGGCGGGCACCGATGAGAGGAACCTTCGGACCGCGCTCGGAAGGCTCGAGGCTCGGCACGCGGGGGGGCACCGGTCCTTTCTATCCCACCTGACCGCAGGAACGTTGTGCCGATCATCCCTCCGGCCACTGACCTGTTGCCTGCTATGCATCAAACGTTGCCTCACAGGCACCCCGGGAGTACTGTGCCTCATCTCATCGAGGAGAGCCAATGACCGAGTTCGCAGAGGTGCCGCGCGTCGTGGCCGATGGTCGCGTGGGACAGGTCGACGCCACCAAGATCCCCCGTTTCGCCGGTCTGGGCACCTTCGCTCTGCTGCCCCGGGCCGACGAGGTCGAGGATGCCGATCTGGCCGTCGTCGGCATCCCTTTCGACTCGGGTACGTCGTACCGCCCGGGCGCCCGGTTCGGACCCGCCCACATCCGCGAGTCCTCCCGACTGCTTCGCCCCTACAACCCCGCTCTGGACGTCTCCCCGTTCGCGGCCGCCCAGGTCGTCGACGCCGGAGACATGGGCGTCAACCCCTTCTCGCTCGAGGAGGCCATCGCGTCGGTGGAACAGCAGGCGGCCGCCGCCCTCGAGCGATTCCCCAGGCTGCTCGTCCTCGGTGGGGACCACACTCTGTCCCTCCCGTTGCTGCGCTCCGTCAAGGCCGCGCGAGGAGCGCCGCCCGCCGTCATCCACTTCGATGCCCACCTGGACACCTGGGACACCTACTTCGGTGCCCCGTACACCCACGGCACTCCCTTCCGGCGCGCCTCGGAGGAAGGGCTGCTCGACGCCGATGCCTGCATCCATGTCGGCTCACGAGGGCCGCTGTACTCCGCGGATGACCTGCGTCAGGACCACAACCTGGGCTTCGAGGTCATTGCTGGGCCAGAGATGGATGACCTGCGGGTGCGCGGATGCGTCGAGCGCATCCTTCAACGCGTGGGGGACCGCCCGGCCTACGTCTCAATCGACATCGACGTTCTGGACCCAGCTCACGCGCCAGGGACCGGCACCCCCGAGGCCGGGGGCATGACGAGCCGAGAGCTCCTCGCCGTGGTCCGCGGCCTTGCCGGCCTCGACATCGTCGGAGCGGACATCGTCGAGGTGGCCCCCGCCTACGACCACGCCCAGATCACCGGCATCGCCGCGGCACACGCCGCCTACGAGCTTCTTTCGGTCATGACCCCGCGGAAGGACGTCCACAATGTCCACTAGCCCTTCGACCGCTCCGATCATCGAGCATCACTCGATCGACTACATCCCCCTGGCCGAACGGCGCGGCAGGCTGTGGCACCAAGGCCCCTTCTGGTTCACCGGCAACTTCGTCCTGCCCACCATGGTCGTCGGCTTCATCGGCCCCAGCATGGGACTGTCGATCGGCTGGAGTGTCCTGGGCGTCAGCCTCGGCGCCTGCTTCGGGACGTTCTTCATGGCCTTCCACGCCAACCAGGGCCCGCGCATGGGGCTGCCCCAGATGATCCAGTCCCGGGCGCAGTTCGGCAGCCAAGGCGTCATTCTGCCGTTCCTCGCCACCGTGTTCGTCTACGTCGGGTTCATGGTGTTCGACGTGATCCTCGCAGCGCAGGGCATCGCTCTGGTCCTGCCGGGCGGCAAGTGGTTCTGGTATCCCGTGCTGACTGCGGTGTCGATCGCCATCGCCGTCTTCGGCCACGACCTGTTGCACTTCGTTCAACGGTGGCTCACCTACCTCCTCATCGCGGTCTTCGCCCTTCTGACCGTGATCGCTGTGACGATGCCCGCGACTGCCCAGCCGGCGACTGCCCCCGGGTGGAGTGGGACGGCCTTCCTCGTCGAGTTCGGGCTCGCGGCGGGGTACAACATCTCGTACGCCGTCTACGTCTCGGACTACTCCCGTTACCTACCCGAGGACTCCTCAGCGCCGAAGCTCATCGCCTGGACGTATGCGGGCGCCGCGCTCTCCGCCGTCTGGCTCATGAGTCTGGGTGCCGTCATCGCCGGTCGGCTCGGGTCGGAGGACGCCGTGGCTGCCCTGGTCACGATCGGGGACCGCGTCTTCCAGGGCTTCGGCACATTCGCCGTCCTGTGCGCCGCCGTCGCACTGGTGACGATCATGGGGGTCAACGCCTACGGCGCGATGCTGACCGGGGCCAGCGGAGTCGACGGGTTCCGCCCGGTGAGGCCGACGGTGACCCTGCGTGTCGTCGGCCTGAGCACCGTCGGCGTCGTGGTGGTCGTCATCGCCCTCCTCATCCCGGACAACTACCTGACCTCGTTCAACAGCTTCGTCATCCTCATGCTGTACTTCCTCGTTCCGTGGACCGCGGTCAACCTCACCGACTTCTACTTCGTCCGTCACGGGCAGTACGCCATCACCGAGATCTTCAACAACCGCGGCATCTACGGGACGTGGGCCTGGCGCGGAGTGCTGTCGTATGTCGCCGGCTTCGTCGCGATGATCCCCTTCTTCTCCATCCCCGACCTGTTCACCGGCCCGTTGGCCGAGAAGATGGGCGGCGCGGACGTCTCCTTCGCGGTCGGCCTGGTCGTCGCCGGTGGGCTCTACTTCATCCTGACCCGCGGACTCGACCGCTCGGCCGAGCACGAGGCCGTTGCGTCGAGCAGGCGGACGCTGGAGCCGACGGCATGACGAGTGCACCCGAAACGGTGCGGGTCGTGTGTGCGCAGCTGGCTCTGGATGTCGACCGTCCGGAAGACAACCTGCGCGCGACAGTCGAAGCCATCGCGTCAGCTGCCCGCAACGGCGCACAGGTCGTCGTCCTGCCCGAGCTGGCCACGAGCGGATACGTCTTCGAGGACGCCAAGGAGCTCTCGGGTGCGGCCGAGGACCGCGACGGACCCGGTGTCACCGCCTGGTCGGAGGCCGCCGCCCGTCACGGGGTTGTCGTGGTCGGAGGGTTTGCGGAACGAGGCGGCGCTGGGTCGGTCCACAACAGCGCAGTTCTCGTGGATCCGAGCGGCCCGCGCGCCTTCTACCGCAAGGCACACCTGTGGGACCGAGAACAGGACATGTTCGTCCCGGGTGACGAGGCGCCGCCGGTGGTCGACACGGCGTTCGGGCGGATCGGGCTCATGATCTGCTACGACCTCGAGTTCCCCGAGTGGGTCCGACTCGCCGCCCTCTCCGGCGCGGAGCTGCTCTGCGCGCCCGCGAACTGGCCGTGGTTCCCACGCCCGGACGGTGAGCGGCCCGTGGAGATCGTCAAGGTCCAGGGCAACGCGTCCACCAACCGAGTCGCCGTCGCCGTGTGCGACCGAGTCGGAGCCGAACGAGGCGTGTCCTGGCTCGGAGGGTCGGTCATCATCGACGCCGACGGATACCCCCTGACGGCACTGGCCCTGGGCCAGGAAGCCCAAACCACCGCGGAGGTGGACCTCGCGGCGACGCGCACGAAGCGTCTCGGAGCGAACAACGACGTCTTCAACGATCGACGGACCGACCTCTACGGGCCCCCTGGCCCCGTCGCCGCCATCTCCCCGGGAGCAGCGGTCCAGCACGAGACCGACCGCATCCGGGTCACCCGCTGGACCCTGCCGAGCGGCGCGTCGACCGGGCGGCATGCCCACCACCACGACTACGTCGTCGTACCGCTGGCCGCGGGACGAATGACTGTCGTCGACGCCACCGGCGAGAGCACACACCACCAGCTGGCCCCGGGCGAGTCATACGTGCGGACCGCCGGCGCTACGCATGACGTCCGCAACCTCGACCCGACCCTCGTTGACTTTGTCGAGGTCGAGCTCCTCGAAGGTGGCGAGTCGGAGCAGACCTGAGCGCAGACGAAGGTAGGCGCTGCCAGGCACCGTCGCCGAGACGCCGTGTGGACCCACGTGCGCGGAACGACTGCCGCTCGGTTCACCCGCGGACGCTGCCGTCTCAGACAATCCAGACCGGGGTGGGGCCCTCGCTCTCCGCCGCCTCGGCAAGGTGCACGAGGTTGGCGGGTGCGTTCAAGGACCACTGGTCCGCGAACTACGATCGGCCGGGGTCAGCCCACCGATCGGAGACGCAGACCCCTTCGGCGCGGTGTCTCGTGCGCTGGCGCCATCCCCGTCGCCCCGCACCGGTCTGGTCGTCGCCGTGATCGGGATCCTCACCACCCTCGTCTTCGGCCAGGCCATCCGGCATGCGCGCCCTCACCCGATCCCGCCGAACCCGGGGTCGCCGGATGCGAGACGGTCCACGGCCCCCGAACGCCGGGCGGCCTGACCCTGGTTCGTGGGCACGCTGCATCCGGCAAGCGCTGGGAAGGAGATGGTCCTGCCCCATGGACCGCACGAACCACGTCGATGGCTGGGCGGCCGGTCAGACGAGCCACCAGGGGATATACCCCCGGGGGCGTACCCTTCGAAGGGTGCTCGGTCGAATGCGAACAGCCCATCTCGCCACCGTGATGGTGGCACTCTCTGCCACCGGGATCCTGCTCGCGGGCTGCTCGACCCAGGACGGCCCGGGGGGCATGATGGGCGGAACCTCAGCCAACGCGGGGGGCGGTACGGGTGGGACCGTCGGCGGCCAGGGCGGGATGATGGGGCCCGGTTACACGGCCGCCCCGTTGTCGTGTACGCCGCCGCAGGGATTGCCCGGGTCGCGGGTGGACGTCACGCTTGGCGACATGGGCATGTCGCAGATGATGGGCGGCACCGCCCCGATGGGCGCCCGAATGATGCTGGTCGCTGAGCCGGCATCGGTGCCCGCTGGTCAGGTGTCCTTCGTCGTGGAGAACCGGGGATGGCGCACCCACGAGCTGGTCGTCCTACCCCTGGCCGCGGGGACCTCCGCCGGCGAGCTTGTCCCCGGCTCCGACGGGAAGGTGGACGAGACAGGTGGCCTGGGTGAAGCGTCGAGCACCTGCGCTGCCGGCCCCGGCGAGGGGATCGAGTCCGGCTCGGCCGGCTGGGTCACCCTCACGCTGACCCCCGGCCGCTACGAGCTCGTGTGCAACCTGACCAACCACTACGCGAACGGCATGTACGACGAGCTGGTCGTCACCACGTGAGAGTCCGCGCCCCGGTGGACTCATCGGCCACCCTGGACGACCCGCGGACGTGACCGGTGAATGCCGCCGGGACCCGACCGGGCGCGTGTCGCTCTGCGCGCCTGCGGCCTGCTGATCGGCGCCGGCCACCGGCTCCCGCGACGTCCGTCGACTCAATGACGCCACCTGATCCGCCACGGACAGCCCCCTTCGCCGCGAAGCGCGCGGCGCGGCCAGGGCGAGCCGCTGGGCGGTACCGCGGCCGCCGCGCCCGCGCCCGGTCGTCCCCCGGACGGCCCAGGCCCGGGCGCGGAGCCGGATCGAGCCACCGTCCTCTGCCGGGAGGTGATCGCGGAGCCTGTCACGCAGGGCGTCCCGGGCCCCCCTTGGTCGAGGGAGGCCACCTACGCCGGGGCAGGCCCCTGCCGCCCAGAAAGGGGTTCCACAGGTCATCGAAGTCGACGAACGGCATGTCGATGTCGAGCGGGGCTACGACGACATCGGCGAGCCCGGCCCCACCGAAGGCAGCGGCGAGGGCAGCGGGCCGGCAGACGGGGAAACGCACCCCCTCGTCCAAGGCTGTGGCTGCGGAGTCCAGTTCGGCAGCGGCATCCCAGAACAGGCGCAGGAGCTGCATTCCCTCGGCACAGTCCCAGACGTACGCCGCTACCGTTCCCCCGTCCGTCGTCACCCGGGACTGCTCGGCCAGCGCGGCCACCGGATCCCGCGTGAAGTTGAGGACCAGCCCGGACACGGTGACATCGACCGAGGCAGCCTCGAGCGGAATCTCCTCGGCCGCACCCCGCCGGGTCGTCACGCGGGGGCCGAGGTGCCCTGAGGTCCTGGCCAGGAAGCCCTCGGAGGGATCGACGGCCGTGACCGTCGCCGGGACGGCATGGCCGAGGATCGCCGCGCTCAGCGCACCGGTGCCACAGCCCACGTCGAGCCAGCGCCGGTTCGCCGGCACGTCGAGCCACCGGATGAACCGCGGCGCCACGAGCCTGCTCCATCGGCCGACGTAACGCTCGTAGGTGTCTGCGCTCTCCCAGACGTCCGTCACCGCGCCGTCAGCCATCCCCACAGGGTGAGCCCGACACTTGCCGAGGGCAACGGGCCCCGCCGGACCTTCCGCCGCGTCTGACCGAGTGGGCACGTTCATGCCCGCAGCGGCCTCGGCGTTGAGCTGTCGATAGATGGCGCAACCACCTCGTCGGGCTTAGGCCTAGACTCCCTCGATACGTGCCAGGGCCCGTCGTCCGCGCGGTGGCTCGCATACTCCGGCCCGGCGCGCCTGAGCAGTTCTCCGAACTCCTGGGCCGTCCTCTCCTTCGCACCGAAGAACGCCAGCGTGCCATCGTCCCAGGGCACTTCATGAAGAGCGAGCAACCGCAGGTTGGTCTGTCCGCCGCGAACGCGGCCATGTCACGCCGCCGCCGGCCGGTCACTCACCGAAGCGGCGGGCTGTCGAGGCCCCCGGACCTCGATGAGGATGAGGTTGTCGCGGCCAGAAGTCGTCGCGCCCGACGACCGAGGTCGCTCAGATCCACTCGACCCTCCTCGGCCGCGGCCGCCAGGCGCGCGGCGAGGTCGATTGCCTCGTCGAGCTCGGGTGCAGCAACGGCGGATTCCTGTCCCATGTCGCGAAGGATGGTGGTCTCTGTCCTCGAGGCGATCAAGGGCTCGGTGACCCCGTCGATCCAGACTCGAGTCCGGCGGCCATCGCCGCGTCCCTCCCCGGTGATTCGCTCCAGGGCGAAGATGCGGTCGGCGCGCGCGAACGTGCCGAAGCCCAAGGCCACCATGCGGGAGTCCGATGCCACGTCGTCATCTTGTCATTGCCCAACGACCACTGACCTGGCGTGCAAGCGTGGCTGGCGCCTCGTGCGCCAATCGCTGCTGTCGTCCTTGCCTTCGTCGGTGTCCGTGCAATTCCGCGATTCCGGTCGATCCGTCGCAGGAAACACTGTGCCCAACGCCTGCCCACTCGTGGACGTCGAGATTCACCTGCGTCAAGGCCGCCCTTGCCCATGAGTAGGCGCCCC
>CAVYYD010000009.1:0-96882 GCA_963772645.1 uncultured Actinomycetota bacterium | reverse complement strand
CAGCGAGGTGAAGACGGGGTTCTTGGTGGATTCGACGATGGCCAGATGGAGCCGCTGGTCCGCAGCCCGTGACGCCTCCCGGTCGCGGGCCTCCTGATAGCCGGTGACGGCAGAGCGCATACGCTCCAGGTCCTCATCGCTCCTCCTTTGCGCCGCGAGTGATGCGATGGTCGCCTCGAGGTGGAGCCGCGCGTCGAGGAGCCCCTCGAACTGTTCCCAGTTGGGCAGAAGGTAGCGCCGGATCATGTCAGTTGACGGAGGCTGCCAGTCCGCGCGCACATATGCTCCGCCCTGTCGCCCCCTGCGAATCTCGACGTACCCGGCGTCGGAGAGGATGTGGATCGCCTCGCGGACCCCTGTCCGGGAGACACCAACCATCCCGGCCAGCTCGCGCTCGCTGGGCAACCGCGCCCAGGTACGTAGAGCCCGAGTGCGACGGCGGTGACGAGCCGCTCAGCCAGTTGCTCGCCGACGTTCTTGGAGACGATCGGCCCACCAAGCAGTTCCTCACCGCCCGTGGGGTGGGCAGCGCCGAGCCGCAGAGCGAAGAGGTCGAAGTTGGGCCCGGTCACCGCTCGTCCTTGCTGAACCAGTCATGCAGGAAACGGCCCAGCACGCGCGCCCCGTCACGGATGGTCGGCAGGTCCACCGACTCGTCTATTCCGTGGATGTTCCTCGCGGCGGGGCCGTAGCAGACCGCGGGGGTGTCGAAGTACCTGACGTAGGTCCGGGCGTCCGTGGTGCTGCCGAGGCTGAACGCCGCCGGCCGTCTTCCGTGCACTTGCTCGATGAGCCCTCGAGAGCCCCTGAGAGAGCGAATGATCCTCCGCGAGCAGGTAGCCCGGGGCACGGAAGCCGGTGAAGCTCACGGTCGGCGGCGAAGGGGAAGCTACCGTCAGAGGACGTCAGCGCGACCTGCTCAGCAATGCGCCGCTGCGCCTCATCCGGGGTCCAACTGCGGGGAAACGCAATCCGGATGCGTGCGGTGGCCTGGGTGGGGACAGAGGACGGCCAGTCCCCCCCGTGGATTGTCCGACGTTGAGGTTGTACGGGCTCTCGACCTCGGCGAGCATCGGGTCGGTGACCGACGCACTAAGGCCGGCGGTCCATTCGCGCAGGGCGTCGATGACGCGCCACAGCAAGTCGAATGGATTGATCGCTAGGTGCGCCTGCTCCGCGTGGGCAGTGCGCCCGACGGTCGTGACGTCGACCCAGACGATACCTACGCCACCCAGGAGAAGGCCCAGGTCGGTGGGCTCCAAAACAACGACCGCATCCGCGAGGTACCCCTGGCGAGCCGCAGCGAGCGTCCCGTTACCGGAACACTCCTCTTCGATGGCGGCCAGGAAGGAGATCGACCAGTCGCCCATCTCCGGCTCCACCTCCCGGAGGGCGCGAGCAAGCACCCCCATGGCAAAGCCGCACTTCATGTTGCCCGCGCCCCGGCCATAGGCGGTCCCCACCCGATGCGGCTGGAACGGCGGTGTGGCCCAGAGTTGTGGGGTAGCCGCGGGGACGACGTCAATGTGCCCATGGAGCATCAGAGAGGTGCGGTGGCCATCCCCCAACGATGCGTAGGCGCTGTACCTCTCAGTCTCGACCGCCTGCATAGCTCCAGCCCGTGAGTCTGAGGCCAACCCCTCGTCGAACGGCACGCGCTCAACGACGAAACCGAGATCCGACATCTCAGCCGAGAAGACCTCGAGGGCGCCTGCCTCGCGTCCCAGGGAACTGTCTTGTTCGACCAGCCTCTCGAGGAACCCCACTGCGTGCTCATACGACGCGTCAATGGCTGCGTCGAGAGCGGACACGTCCACCCGGGACCTCCTATTGGGCTATGGATTGGTCCATTGACCATAAACGCCAGACGGAGTCCTCGCAAGAGCCCGTCAGCTCTCGTCATAGACAGTGGCCGTGCCGCCTGCGAGGCCAGCCCGTCTTGACCGCTGCGGGGGAGGGAGAACTTGCAGGGTGACGCCAGCGCGTGCCCGCTCCCGTGACCCTTCAGGGGTGCGGTAGCCCTCTCTGGGCGGAACGCAGCAGTTCTGATGCGTCAGGAACGCAGCAACATGCCCCGCACTCCGCCGAGTCGCGGGCATACAGCCAACTGCGAGAGCGTGGCCTCCGCCTCCGCCTCCGCCTCGTCCGCGAACGCCGGCATGCGTGCAACCCTCTTCCAGCGCAGGTGCACGAACGTCGCGGTGGGGGTGCTGGTGCCTCGGCGCGTTCCCCTCGTAAGGGAGGTCCGACGCATGCCGGACACCCAATCGATACGCAAGCAAGCGAACGGACCCCAACACGCGTATCCAGTGGTCATCGGCCATCTCCGGGCGGCGGACGAGGCGGTCTCTCAAACACTCCGACCAAGGACTCGGCCGGCTAGGCCTCGATCTCCCTGCTCAAGAGGTCAGTCAGAGCCCGGTCCCGCTGGGCGGTGGCGTGCTGATACCTGAGCGCCACGGTGACGTCGGTGTGACCGCCACGGTGAAGTAGTTCAGCAAGGGTCGCTCCCTGCTCCGCATACTTGCTCAGGCCAGTGTGCCGCAGGTCGTGGAAGTGGAACCCTGGTCGCCCTGCATGCTCCCTCGCGGTCCTCCATGCACGATCCAGGGCACTCTGCGAGACCCGGACACCGCGGCTGTTGACGAGAACCGGCGCCGTGCGCTGCGACGGCGTGTACATCTGAAGGTGGTGAGTCAGCGAGGGCAGGAGCGCGGCGGGCACCGCGACACTCCTTGTGCTACCCGCCTTCGGCGCCGTCAGGGCGTTGGCTTTGACGTTCCACTGCCTACGAACATGGAGCACAGCCTGCTCGGGGTCGTCCAGGTGTTCCAGATCCCGCCGCTGCAGCCCGAGCACCTCCCCCATGCGCAGGGCGCACCAGGCAGCGAGCGGGACAGCGATCCGTAGATGCTCAGGCATTGCCTCGGCGAAGGCCTTGACCTCTTCGGGGAGCGCCACATCGCCGTGCTCGTCTTCCGGGCGGACCCGCCGATGCTTTGGCGCCTTTGGGAAGTCGAAGCCCTCCAGGCCGCCGGCCTTGGCCTTCACCGCGGCGTTGAGCATCGACCGGAGAACGATCACGACGTTCGGTGCTACCCCGTTCACGCGAGAGTCAGGGTGCCGGGTCGAACGCTGGCGACCGAGCGCGGCGAGATGGTCGGCCACGCGATCGGTCGTGAGGTCGGCCAGCCGGATGTCGCCAAGCTCGTCAAGAATGTGGTTCTTGAGCACCGACCGGTACGAAACGACAGTGGCTTGTGATCGGTCCGGGTTGGCCTCCAGCTCGGCAAGCCACCGCTGGGACCACTCCCTCACCGTCACCGACTCAGCCTCGACCTTCGCGGCCTCGGCCATGCGCGCCGCTCGGCGCTCAGCCGGCGGTACGAACAGCCCCCGCGCGATCTGCCCACGAGCGATGTCGAGGGCAGCGCGCGCGTCAGTGAGCGTGTCAAACATGCCGAGGGCCTGCGTACGCCCCTCGTGGTCGACCCTGACCCGATAGCGACCTCGATACCGAGTGACCCCCCTGGGCAACTTCACCGGCGCAGCCATGCGCCCTCCACGGTGATCCCGTCCTAGGCCGATTCGCCCCGGGCTGCGCGATTCTCAACCGAGCACCGTGCCTGTGACAGCTGTGTGACAGTTTTCCTGTCGTCACGAGTCTAGAGGTGGCAACTTGTGTCCGCATCACAGAAAGCGCCTGACCTGCTGATTTCTGCAGGTCAGGCGGCTTCCTGAGCACTGAACAGCGTGGGAGCGAACCGAGTTGGTGGAGGTGGCGGGAATCGAACCCGCGTCCACTGACGGCAGGCCAGGGCTTCTCCGGGCGCAGTGCGCTGTGGATTTTCTCGGCCCCGGGGCTCGCACGCACACGTTCCCCGACAGGCCCAGCCGAGTTGGAGTCCCACGCCGTCCCCCGACATGACGACGCAGCCAGATCTCTAGATGACGCCGGCTACCAGTTCGAGATCATCACTGGGCCAACGGACTTCGGGCTCGCTCAGGCGGCGAGGGCGAAGTCGGTGCGCTTGGAATCGGCACCTATTGGTTTGCACGGAGCGTTTGACGAGATGACCGTGCGTCCTCGGCCCGCTTCCCACTGACCATCCGGCCAATGTCGAAACCGATCACCCCCATGAGGGGCTCACTCCCACGCTGTTCAGTTGTCCGACCGGCCGGCACCGCGGACGATATCCGCCCGGCACCAGCCAGTATGCCGTGCAACGCCCGAAGGCCCAACCGGATTCCCCGCGGAGCACGCGGTGCGGCGCGGCTCTGGACGGCTCGGCCCTAAAGGTCTAACCTCGGGCCATTCTTCCGCCGGGTGCCCACCCCCGCCTGCTGAGGAGCAGCGATGAGCGAGACGAAGCAACCTGCCGAACGACGTCGCACCGCCGGCGTCACCTACGCGCACACCGACGCCGACTACTTCGAGAAGCGCGGGCTCGCCCGCCACGCCGGCGCCTGGTCCCTGTGGGCGCTGGGCGTCGCCGCGGTCATCTCCGGGGACTTCTCCGGTTGGAACCTGGGGATCGGGGAGGCCGGGTGGGGCGGGATGCTCGTCGCCACCGTCGTCATCGGCCTGATGTACCTCCTCATGGTCTACTCGATCGCCGAGATGTCCGCGGCGATGCCGCACACCGGCGGCGCCTACTCCTTCGCCCGGTCCGCGATGGGCCCGTGGGGCGGCTTCGTCACCGGGCTCGCCGAGAGCATCGAGTACGTCATCACGACGGCCGTCGTCGGGGTCTTCTGCGGCACCTACGCCGACGCCATCACCGGCGACCTCTTCGGCTTCTCGATGCCGCTGTGGGCGTGGGTCGTCGTCTTCTACATCATCTTCGTGGCCCTGAACTCGGCCGGCGCCGAGGCGTCGTTCCGGTTCGCCGTCGTCATCGCCGTCATCTCCCTGCTCGTCCTCGCGTTCTTCGCCGTCACCGCACTGACCTCGGGCGCATTCTCGTGGTCGAACCTCTGGGACGTCGGGGACGGCAGCTTCCTCCCGCTCGGGGCGGGAGGCGTCCTCGCCGCGCTGCCCTTCGCGATCTGGTTCTTCCTCGGCATCGAGGAGCTCCCGCTCGCGGCGGAGGAGACGCACACCCCGCATCGAGACATCCCGCGCGGCTCGCTGATGGGCATGTTCACCCTGCTCGTCACCGCGTTCGTCGTCCTCGTCCTCAACCCCGGGGTCGTCGGAGCCGACAAGATCTCGGGCAGCGGGGAGCCGATCCTCGACGGCTTCCGGGCGATCTTCCCGAACTCGAGCATCGCCTCGCTGCTCTCCCTCTTCGCCCTCGCCGGCCTCGTCGCCTCCTTCCAGGGGATCATGTTCGCGGCGGGACGCAACATGTACTCGCTCTCCCGCGCGGGCTACTACCCGCAGCTCCTCTCGCTGACCGGCCGGCGGAAGGTCCCCTACGTCGCCCTCTTCACCAGCGCGGTCATCGGGGTCCTCCTCGTCGTCATCCTCTCGGTCATCCGCGGCCGGTCCGGTGAGAGCAGCTACGACGCCACGGTGGCCGTCGCCGGCGAACTGCTCAACATCGCCGTCTTCGGCGCGGTGATCGCCTACTTCCTCCAGATGCTGGCCTTCGTCATGCTCCGGCAGAAGTTCCCGGACGCCGAGCGCCCCTACCGCAGCCCCGTGGGCATCGGCGGGGCCGTCGTCGCGGCCGTCATCGCCGGCGTGACGCTGGTGATCCTCCCGTTCAACCCCGACTACCGGTCGGTCATCGTCGGGGTCGCCATCTTCTTCGCGATCGGCCTGGCCTACTTCGCGGTCCGTGGCCGTCACCACCTGGTCTTCTCCCCCGAGGAGGAGTACGCGATGTCGCACGGCCACCGCGGCGCGCACCCCGACACCGAGGGGTACGACACCACCGACCGGCTCGAGGACGAGCGGCGCCGCTGACGCGGCGAGGACCGCACTGACGCTCAGGGGCCCCGGCACGGTGCCGGGGCCCCTGAGCGTCAGTGTGGCGGTGCCGCTAGGTCTTCGAGGGGCCGACGCCGTTGCACTGCTGGCCGACCCCGCCGGTGCCGTCGTAGGTCGGCCGGCCGGTGGCGCCGCCCTGGCCGGGGCTCTCGGTCGAGCGGCCCTTGCCGGGGTTGGACGGCGAGCACGTGGGCTCCGGGGCGGGGGTGACCGGCGTCGGTGGCTGCGGGGTGGGCGCCGGTGTCGGCTCCGACACGGGCTTCGGAGCCGGCTTGGGAGCCGGCTTGGGCGCCGGCTTCGGCGCCGGCTTCGGAGCCGGCCGGGGCTCGGGCGCGGGCCGGCTCTCGGGCTCCTCGGTCCCGCTCCGCGACGGCGCCTCCGCGGCCGGCTCTGGCTCGTCGACCGTCGAGTCCGGGGCGGGGGTCGGCTCCGGACCGGGGCCGGTGACGACGGGGGGCGAAGCGTCGTCGGGCCGGTCGGGGCCGGGCGCCGGGGGAAGGATGGGCAGCGTGGGGACCCCGACCTGGGGAACCTCCGGCGGGGCGGACCGGGCCACCGGCGGCCTGGACCACAGCGACTGGATGGGGAACGCGGCCAGCCCCTCCGGGCTGATCGCGATGACGCCGCCGAGCGCGACGACGGCGGCGGTCGCCGCTGCCGTCGCCTGGGTGATGACCACCAGGCGACTGGGCGCGGCGCCCCGCCCGCGAGAGCCCTGGCGCGACATCTCTTCACGGTAGCGACGCCGAGTCGCCACCGCAGGCCCTACGGCGGAAGTCTGGCCGTCCGGCCGATCCCCCGGGCGCGGATACCATCGGACTCGTGGGTCCCACCCGTATCGCGCTCTCCCTCGGTGGAGGGGGCGCCCGCGGGTACGCGCACATCGGCGTCATCGAGGTCCTCGAGGAACGCGGCTACCAGGTCGTCGCCGTCGCCGGGACGTCGATGGGCGCACTCGTCGGCGGCCTGCACGCGGCAGGGGTCCTGCCCGAGTACGCGGCGTGGGTCACCGCCCTGAGCCAGCGAGACGTCCTGCGCCTGCTCGACCCGGCGGTCCGGGGCCCGAGCGCCATCCGTGGCGACAAGGTCCTCGGCCGGGTCGCCGAGCTG
This sequence comes from uncultured Actinomycetota bacterium, assembly GCA_963772645.1. Classification (GTDB taxonomy): domain Bacteria; phylum Actinomycetota; class Actinomycetes; order Actinomycetales; family Dermatophilaceae; genus DASSQJ01. The sequence continues at coordinate 89,834 of CAVYYD010000009.1, read as the reverse complement.
CTCGACGGCGCCCGGATCGAGGACCTGCCGATCCCGTTCACCGCCGTCGCCACCGACCTGCTCGCCCGCCGCGAGGTGTGGTTCCAGCGCGGCCCGGTCGACGCGGCCATTCGGGCGTCGGTCGCGCTCCCGACCATCTTCCCACCGGTGATGCTCAACGGCCGCCTCCTCGTGGACGGCGGGCTGATGAACCCGGTGCCGATCGACCCGCTCGCCGCGGTCCGCGCCGACGCGGTGCTCGCGGTGTCCCTCTCCGGGGGCCCGGGGGTGGCCGGCCGTTCCCCGGAGGACGAGAGCACCGAGCGCCGCCCCAGCGAGGAGTGGCTCGAGCGGTTCCGGCGCAGCGCCGCCCAGGTGCTCGACCGCGAGCAGGTCCGGGTGCTGACCCGCAGGCTCGGCGTCACCAGGCCGCATGCCGCCGACGAGCCCTCCGAGGACGACGCCGCCGCGGACCTCGACGTGCCCGCCGACGGGCCGCACGGGACCCCGGAGGCCGCCCTGCCGGAGCGCGACCAGGTGTTCGACTCGCTACCGCCGGGCCTGAGCACGCTCGACGTCGTCGACCTCAGCCTCGACGCGATGCAGGACCTGCTCACGCGCTACCGGCACGCGACGTTCCCGCCCGACCTGGTCGTCACCGTGCCGAAGAACGCCTGCCGCACCCTGGACTTCCACAAGGCGGCGGCCATGGTCGAGCTCGGCCGCAGCCGCGCCGAGGAGGCCCTCGATGCCGCGCCGGGCTTCCCGCCGCCGGCTCCTCGCTCCTCGGGATGAGGCAGCGCCGGTGAGACCTGCGTCACTAGGGTGGTCGCGTCGCACCCCCGCCCACCCGGAGGTCAGCCGTGTTCCAGAAGATCCTCGTCGCCAACCGCGGGGAGATCGCCGTCCGTGCCTTCCGCGCCGCCACCGAGCTCGGCGCGACGACGGTGGCCGTGTTCCCTCAGGAGGACCGCAACTCCGAGCACCGGCTCAAGGCTGACGAGTCCTACCTCATCGGCGTGGAGGGGCATCCGGTCCGGGCGTACCTCGACCACGAGAACATCGTGCGGGTCGCGGTGGAGTGCGGGGCCGACGCCATCTACCCCGGCTACGGCTTCCTCTCCGAGAACCCGCTCCTGGCCGAGGCGTGCGCGGCCAGCGGGATCACCTTCATCGGCCCGCCGGCCTCCGCGCTGCACCTGGCCGGCAACAAGGCCCGGGCCATCGCGGCGGCCCGCGCCGCGGGCCTGCCGACGTTGCGCAGCGCGGAGCCGAGCACCGACCTCGACGTGCTCGCCGCGGCCGCGGCCGACATCGGCTTCCCGGTCTTCGTCAAGGCGGTCTCCGGTGGGGGCGGCCGGGGGATGCGGCGGGTCGACGGCCCGGCCGGGCTGCGCGAGGCCCTCGAGGCGGCCCAGCGCGAGGCCGACGCGGCGTTCGGCGACCCCACCCTCTACCTCGAGCAGGCCGTGGTGCGGCCCCGGCACATCGAGGTCCAGGTGCTGGCCGACGGCACCGGGACGGTGCTGCACCTCTACGAGCGCGACTGCTCGGTGCAGCGCCGGCACCAGAAGGTCGTCGAGATCGCGCCGGCGCCCAACCTCGACCCCGAGCTGCGCGCCCGGATCTGTGCCGACGCGGTCCGCTTCGCGGAGTCCATCGGCTACGTCAACGCCGGCACCGTCGAGTTCCTCCTCGGGCCGGACGGACGGTACGTCTTCATCGAGATGAACCCGCGGATCCAGGTCGAGCACACCGTCACCGAGGAGGTCACCGACGTCGACCTCGTCGTGGCCCAGATGCGGATCGCGAGCGGGGAGACGTTCGAGGACCTCGGCCTGCGCCAGGACGACATCCGGATCCGGGGCGCGGCGCTGCAGTGCCGGATCACCACCGAGGACCCGGCCAACGGCTTCCGTCCGGACGCCGGGACCATCACCGTCTACCGCTCGGCCGGCGGCGGAGGGGTGCGGCTCGACGGGGGCACCGTGTTCGTCGGGGCGCAGGTGAGCCCGCACTTCGACTCGATGCTCGTCAAGCTGACCTGCCGTGGGCGCGACTTCGGGGTCGCGGTGCGCCGGGCCCGGCGAGCGCTGGCCGAGTTCCGGATCCGCGGGGTGTCGACGAACATCCCGTTCCTCGAGGGGGTGCTCGCCGACCCGGTCTTCCAGCGGGGGGAGGCGACGACCTCGTTCATCGACGAGCGCCCCGAGCTGCTCGACGCGCGCACGCCGGCCGACCGCGGCACCAAGCTGCTCCAGTACCTCGCCGACGTCACCGTCAACCAGCCCCACGGGCCGGCGACGACCTCGATCAAGCCGCGCTCGAAGCTGCCCGCCCTCGACACCGACGCGCCGCTCCCGCCGGGCCAGCGCGACCTGCTCCTGCGTGTCGGCCCGGCCGAGTTCGCCCGGCAGCTGCGCGGGCGCACCGACGTGCCGGTCACCGACACGACCTTCCGCGACGCCCACCAGAGCCTGCTCGCGACCCGGATGCGCACCCGGGACCTGCTCCACGTCGCCGGACACGTGGCCCGGATGACGCCGGAGCTGCTGTCGGTCGAGGCGTGGGGAGGTGCGACCTACGACGTCGCCCTCCGCTTCCTCCACGAGGACCCGTGGGAGCGGCTGGCCCTGCTGCGCGAGGCGATGCCCAACGTCCCGCTCCAGATGCTGCTGCGCGGCCGCAACACCGTCGGGTACACCCCGTACCCGACCAAGGTGACCGACGCCTTCGTCCACGAGGCCGCGCGCACCGGTCTCGACATCTTCCGCATCTTCGACTCGCTCAACGACGTCGACCAGATGCGGCCCGCCGTCGACGCCGTCCTGGGGACCGGCACCGCGGTGGCCGAGGTGGCCCTCTGCTACACCGGCAACCTCATGGACCCCGGTGAGCGGCTCTACACCCTCGACTACTACCTCCGGCTCGCCGAGGAGATCGTCGGCACCGGTGCCCACGTGCTGGCCATCAAGGACATGGCCGGACTGCTGCGGGCCCCGGCCGCCACCCGGCTGGTCACCGCGCTGCGCGAGCGCTTCGACCTGCCGGTGCACCTGCACACCCACGACACCGCCGGCGGCCAGGTCGGCACCCTGCTCGCCGCCATCGCGGCCGGGGTCGACGCGGTCGACGCGGCGACCTCGTCGATGGCCGGCACGACGAGCCAGCCGAGCCTGTCGGCGCTCGTCGCCGCCACCGACCACACCGACCGGCCCACCGGGCTGGACATCGACCACGTGTTCGCCCTCGAGCCCTACTGGGAGGCCGTGCGCCAGATCTACCGGCCGTTCGAGTCGGGCCTGCCCTCCCCCACCGGGCGGGTGTACTTCCACGAGATCCCCGGCGGCCAGCTGTCCAACCTGCGCCAGCAGGCGATCGCCCTCGGCCTCGGCCACCGGTTCGAGGACATCGAGGACATGTACGCGGCGGCCAACCGCATCCTCGGCAACATCGTCAAGGTCACCCCCTCCAGCAAGGTCGTCGGCGACCTCGCCCTCGCCCTGGTCGGTGCCGGCGCGGACCCCGACGACTTCGCGGAGAACCCGACCCGCTACGACATCCCCGACTCGGTGATCGGCTTCCTCGAGGGCGAGCTCGGCGACCCACCCGGCGGTTGGCCGGAGCCGTTCCGCACCAAGGCACTGCAGGGCCGCAGCGCCAAGCCCCGGGTCACCGAGCTGACCGCCGAGCAGGAGGATGCGCTCCTCCACGACACCCGGCACACCCTGAACACGCTGCTCTTCCCGGGGCCCACCCGCGAGTTCGAGGAGAGCCGTGAGCGGTACGGCAACCTCTCGGTGCTCGGCACCGTCGAGTTCCTCCACGGACTCGAGCAGGGCAGCGAGTACGAGGCCGAGATCGAGGCCGGCAAGACCCTGCTGCTCGGCATCAGCTCGGTCGGGGACGCCGACCGGCAGGGCATGCGAACCGTCATGTGCACCCTGAACGGACAGTTCCGGCCCGTCCAGGTGCGGGACCGCTCGGTGCAGGCCGACGTCAAGGCCGCCGAGCGGGCGGACCCGGCCCCCCCGGGCCACGTCCCCGCACCCTTCGCCGGGGTCGTCTCGCCGACCGTGGCCGAGGGTGACCTCGTCGAGGCCGGGGCGGTCGTCGCGACGATCGAGGCGATGAAGATGGAGGCGAGCATCACCGCGCCGGTCGGCGGCACCGTGCAACGGCTGGCGGTCGACGGCCACCAGCAGCTCGAGGGCGGCGACCTCGTCCTCGTCATCACCGGCTGACCGGCCGCCGGTGTGCTCCCCGGGCGGTCGACCGGCCGCCCGCGGCGTCGAGACTGCCGCGCACCGATCCCCCTCCACGGCGGTGCGGTCCGCCTACGGTGGGGCCACCGCACCAGGTCGAGAAGACGGCCCGATGCTCCCCATCCACGAGTGAAGGAGTCAGCCATGGGTTTCGACGACAAGCTGGAGAACGCCGGCCGCGACGCGTCCGGGAAGGTCAAGGAGGCCACCGGGGAGGCCACCGACAACGAGCGCCTCGAGGGCGAGGGCAAGATGGAGCAGTCCGAGGCCGACCTGCGCAAGGCCGGCGAGAACGTCAAGGACGCCTTCAAGCACTGACGTCCCCGCCGCAGGGGCCTGACCCCTCCGGCGCCGCACGGGCCGTCCCGCCACCGCGGGGCGGCCCGTCGTCGTCCACCCCCGGCACCGGCGCGACCCTGGCGCCAGGCTCCGAACGCCTACCAGCTTCCGCCGGAGGACCCCCCGCCACCGCCGCCGGAGAAGCCGCCGCCGGCGGAGAAGCCGCTGCTGCCCGAGGAGCCCGGGGTCGACACGAACGTGCCGGCCGCGACCGTGGAGAACGAGTCCATGCTCGACGCGACGTCGTGGAACCCGCCTGCACCCCAGGCGCCGTAGTACCAGATCGGTGGGGCGATCATGTGGCCGGCGGCGGCCGCGGCCTGCGCGACCTCCTCGAAGACCCCGGCCCACCGGTCGGCGAGCCCGAAGACGATGGCGAAGGGCAGGTAGCGGCTGAACAGGTCCTGGGCCTCCTCCCACCGGATCTGGTTGGCCTCGGCGGTGGCGATGTAGCGTTCGAAACCGCGCGACTGCGCGAGGACGGCCGACCCCTCCGCCGTGCGCGACGCCATCCGCTTCCCGAGCGCGCGCACCAGCAGGCCGGCGACCACCCCACCGCCACCGAGCACCCAGACCGGGTTGAACGGAAGGCCGGAGTCGGACACGAGGCCGGCAAGCGGGCCGCCGAGGACGAACACGGCGAAGACGGACACCGCCGCGATGACGATGCCGAGGGTCATCCAGCCCGTGCGCTGCTGCTCGGGGCTGCGGCGGAACCAGCCGCGCTGGACGACCTCGTCGTACATCAGCCCCCGCACCGCGTCGAGCGTCGGCTTGAAGGTGTTCTTCAGCTGGGAGAGCGCGACCCGGTCGCCGGCCGCGAAGAGCGAGTCGTGGAGCAGCTGCTCGTAGGCCGTGAGCGGAGCCGACCCCGCGGGCGGGGTGGTGCGGGTCAGCACCCAGTCGTCGGCGCGCAGGACCCCCCGGTCGTCCCGGGCGATCCGCAGGTACCCGCGCACGGCGAGGTCGACGATGCTGGCCGAGACGTCGATGAGGTTGGCCGACTCGTCGAGGACGGTGCCCGATCATCCCGGGCTGCACCCCCGCGGGCGGCGTGAACTGGACGGCGACCGTCGGGGCCGCGCCGCCGCGCACCACGGGGGCCTCTTGGCCCAGGCCCGGGCTCAGGCCGGGCGTCAGCGCGGCGTACCGCTCGTCACGCCCCCGGGTCCACACGAGCATCCCCATGAGCGCCGCCGCGAGCAGCGGCAGGAGCACCCCGAGGCCTACGGCGAGCCACCCGAGGACCCGCGACAGGGTGGGGCTGACCAGCCCACCGCTCGAGGCGTCGGGGCTGCCCTCCCGCAGGTCGGGGGTCAGGTCGCCGAACGCGCTGCGGGGGTAGGAGGTCAGCACGCTGGCGCCCTCCTCGGCGGCGAGGTCGGGCACCGCGAACCGCGCGGTCCCTCCCGCGGTGGCCCGGCAGGGGGTCGTCGACCCGTACGGGCCGTAGAAGCAGGCCGCCCGGGTCGAGGGCACCGGGCCGGTGACGGTGGCGGCGACGTCGTGCTGCGGGAAGCCGCTGGAGGTGTCGACGACGTCGTAGTAGAACTCGGCCGTGCCGTCGCCGATGTCGTTGACGACGTGGGCCAGCCGGTAGCGGACCACGTAGTCCTGGACCCCGCTCACCGTCTGCGAGGGGCTGCCGATCCGGATCTTGCGGAAGGCGCCGAGGTCGGTGATCGAGATGTCGGTGGGCGCCCCGGTGGGGCTCGTGACCTCGACCCCGCTGAGCTCGTAGTACCGGTACTGCGTCGTGCTGTCGCGGTACCCGGCGCGGACCCGCACGTCGCGGTAGATGCCGTGCCGCTGCTCCCCGTCCGGGAACTGCCAGCTGATGTGCTCGGTGACCTCGACCGACCCGTCGGGGTCGACGACGAAGTCGGTGTGCAGGCTGGTGGCGCTCTCCTCGGCGGCGAGCGCGGGGGCGGAACCGCCCCAGGCGGCCGGCGCGGGGCCGGCCCCGCCCCGGGCGGCGACCGGCCCGGCGACGGCGCTCGACGGTGCCGCGGCGGCCGTCGCGGCGACGACGGGCAGCCAGGTGAGGACGAGCAGCGCCGCGAGGGCCACGCGGGGCAGCCGCGCTCGACGCCGGCACCGGGCGCCCACGCCGTCAGTCCTCGCCGCGCCGGCGGGCCGACATCGCACGCTCGGCCTCGCGCTGGTCCTGGCGCTCGCGCAGGGCGTGCCGCTTGTCGTAGGCCTTCTTGCCCTTGACGACGGCGATCTCGACCTTGGCCCGGCCGTCCTTGAAGTACAGCCGCAGCGGCACCACGGTGTGGCCGGTCTCGCGGATGGCGTGGGAGATCTTCTCCAGCTCACGGCGGTGCAGCAGCAGCTTCCGCCTGCGCCGGGGGGCGTGGTTGTTCCACGTCCCGTTGAGGTACTCGGGGATGTGGACGCCCTCGAGCCACAGCTCGCCGTCGGCGTCGAAGCCGGCCCAGCCGTCGACGAGGGAGGCGCGGCCCATCCGCAGTGCCTTCACCTCGGTGCCGAGCAGCACCAGGCCCGCCTCGTAGGTCTCCTCGACCAGGTAGTCGTGGCGGGCCTTGCGGTTGCTCGCGACGAGCTTGGTCCCGTTCTCCTTGGCCACGACAGTGCAGGCTACCGGTCCGCCGGCGGTCGGCACCTACGGGTTCGGCGCGGGCGGGCTCAGCCGAGCGTGGCGAGCCAGTTCCGGGGGTCGACGAAGCTGCCGTTCTCCATCGTCTCGAAGTGCAGGTGGCACCCGGTGGAGGTGCCGGTCGTGCCGCTGTAGCCGATCAGCTGACCGCGGCCGACGTTGCCGCCGCCGACCACGATGCTGGTCAGGTGGTTGTAGGTCGTCGCGAGCCCGACCCCGCGCTGCCAACCGTTGTCGATGACGATCCGGTTGCCGTACCCGGTGGCCCACCCGGCCATGACGACCGTGCCGGGCGCGGCGGCGTAGACCGGCGTGCCGCAGGGGACGGCGTAGTCCCGCCCGCTGTGCAGGCGCCACTCGAGGTAGACGGGGTGGAAGCGCATCCCGAACTCGGAGCTGACCCACCCGGTGCGCACCGGGCGGCTGAGGTAGCCCGAGCTGGTCGACGAGCCTCCCGAGCTCGAGCCCCCCGAGCTACCCGTGCCTCCGGAGCTGCCCGAGCCGCCGGAGCTGCCCGAGGACTGGTTCCGCTTCGCGGCGGCCGCCCGCCGTGCCGCCTCCTCCGCGGCCTTCTTCCGCGCGGCCTCGAGGGCCCGGCGCCGCGCCTCGGCGGCCCGCTGGGCGAGGATCTTCTGCAGCCGGGCCTGCTCGGCCTTCATCGTCGCCAGCTGCTTCTTGTCGGCGGCGAGCTGGTCCTCGAAGGCCTGGGTCTGCTTCTTCTGGCTGGCGGCGAGGTTCTCGAGGTCGGCCTTGGCCTTCTCCGCGGCCTGCTGGGCGCTCTGCGCGCGGGCCAGGGCCCGTTCGGCCGCCTTCTTCTTCGCGTCGGAGTCGGCCCGCAGCGCCGAGAGGTGGTCCTCGAGGGCACGCAGGCCCGCCTGCTCGGTCGCGAGCCGCTCCATCGTCTGGCCCTGGACGTCCATCACGGTGTCGACGAGGGCGATCCGGTCGGCGAACTGCTGCGGGTCGGTGCTCGAGAGCGCGACGTCGAGCTGGCCGAAGCCCTGCTCCTGGTAGATCTGCGCGGCGAACTGGGCGAGGCGCCGGCGCCCGGCGTCGACCTGGTCGGTGGCCTGGGCCAGCTCGTCCTGGGCCTTCTTCTCGTTGGCCTTGGCGACCTCGAGCTCCTGCGCCGCGATCGTGTTCGCCCGGTCGGCCGCGTCGGCCGTGGCCTGTGCCTTCTCGAGGGCGGCGCGGGCGTCGGGCAGCTTGGACTGGGTGGTCTTGAGGTTCGCGTAGGCGTCCTGGAGGGCGGCGCTCGTGTCGTCGAGGTGGCCCTTCAGCTGGTTGATCGAGGCGTCGACCTTGCGCTTCTGCACCCCCGGGTCGGTGGACGCGGACGCCGGCGCGGGGAGGACGACTCCGGCGGCGCAGGTCAGGCCGGCGAGGATCGCCACCGCGCGGCGCGGAGCGCGCGAAAGGGCCGGGTCAGGTCGTCCCATGATCCCCATTGGTAACACGAATACCAACGCGGCGCGAGCGGACCGGCCGAAAAGGCCCGGATGACCGAGCCGGCCCCGTTCAGGCGGGTCTCAGCAACGCAGCGCGTCGGCTGCCCGGTCCGACTCCACCGGCCCGACGGCCCCCGGCCCGACCCGTGGTCAGACCCGCAGGTAGCGCCGCAGCGTCACCAGGCTGGTCAGGACCGCGACGACGAGGACCCCACCGACGAGCCACGGGACGAGGAGCCAGACGTCGCCCGGGCCGATGAACGCCTGGGAGAGCGCGATCCGGCTGGCCCCCTCGGTGAAGACGTACTGGGTGAGGGCGACGAGCAGCCCGACGGCGAGGGCCACCCCGAGCACGGAGACGATGACCATCTCGGAGACGAACGGCATCCGGATCGTCCAGTTCGACGCCCCGACGAGGCGCATGATGCCGATCTCCCGGCGCCGGATGAACGCGGCCTGACGGATCGTCGTGGCCATGAGCAACGCGGCGCAGGCGGCCATGAGGGCGGCGAGCAGCACCGCGAAGACGGTGATCCAGTTGATGATCGTGAAGAACTTGGAGAGGACCTTCTCCTGGTCCTGGACCGTGGCGACGCCGGGTGCGCTCTCGAACTGGCTCGTGACGACGGCGTACTTGCTCGGGTCGTTGAGCTGGACCCGCAGGCTCTGCGGGATGTCGCCGACCTCGACGTTGCCGGCGATCGGGCTGTTCCGGAACTGCTCCTTGAACCGGTCGTAGGCCTCCTGCTCGGACTCGAAGAAGACCTGCTTGACCTCGGGGAGTGCCTTGAGCTGCGCCTGCAGGGTCGCCTTCTGGGCGTCGGTCACCGCCTTGCCCTCGCAGTTCGGCTGCAGCGAGTTCGCGGTGCAGAGGTAGATCGAGATCTGGATGCGGTCGTACCAGTAGCCCTTCATCGTGTCGGCCTGCCGCTGGGCGAGCAGGCCGAGCCCGAGCAGGAAGATCGACACCATCGTGACGAGGACGACGGAGACGGCCATCGACAGGTTGCGCCGCAACCCGGAGCCGACCTCGGAGGCGAGGAACCGCATCTGCATCTCAGACCCCCTCGCCGGCGGTGGCTGAGTGGTACGAGGCGTCCTGCTCGTCGCGGACCACCCGGCCGTCCTCGAGCTGGAGGACCCGCCGGCGCAGGTCGTTGACGATGTCGTGGTCGTGGGTGGCCATGACGATCGTCGTGCCGGTGCGGTTGATCCGCTCGAGGAGGCGGACGATCTCGATGCTGATCCGCTGGTCGAGGTTGCCGGTGGGCTCGTCGCACAGGAGGATCTGCGGCCGGTTGACGACCGCGCGGGCGATGGCCACCCGCTGCTGCTCGCCGCCCGAGAGCTGGTGCGGGAAGCGCTTCTCCTTGCCGGCGAGCCCGACCATCTCGAGGGTCTCGGGCACGAGCTGGCGGATCACGTGCCCCGGCTTGCCGATGACCTGCAACGCGTAGGCGACGTTCTCGTGGACGGTCTTGTTCGGCAGCAGCCGGAAGTCCTGGAACACCGCGCCCATCTCCCGGCGCAGCCGCGGGACCTGGCGCATCGGCATCTTCCCCAGGTCGTACCCGGCGACGAGCACCTGCCCGTTGGTGGCCGCCTCCTCGCGCAGGGCCAGGCGCAGCATCGTCGACTTGCCGGACCCGGAGGGGCCGACGACGAAGACGAACTCACCACGCTCGATGTCGACGGTCACGTCGTCGACGGCGGCCCGGGTGGACCTCGGGTAGACCTTGGTGACGTTCTCGAAGGTGATCATCCGACGGGTACGGCCTCACGGCGCTCGGGGGCAGGGGCCACGACGTGGCCGTGGCAGTGTCGAGGATAGGTCGGTGACCTGAGGATCGTGGTGACCGCACCCGCCCCGGCGATTCGCGGGCTCAGGGCCGGATCGCGGGCAGCGCGGAGAAGCGCTCGTCCTCCAGCGGCGGGGCGAGGACCTCCCGGAAGGCCAGGGCCACGGCCCCGGCGGCGCGCCCGGCCTCCTCGCGCGGCAGGTAGGGCCCGCTGGGGACGTCGTCGGGCCAGAACCGCACGTAGTCGCGGCCCTCGGCGGGCGAGGGGTGCCAGCCGAGGTCGAGGATCCGGCGGTGCTCCTCGGGCGTCCACGGGAAGCCCGACCCGAAGGCCAGGGGCCCGATGCACAGGCCGCGGAGCAGGTCCTCCATCCGGGTCAGCCGCACCCAGGGACGGGTCGGCTCGCGCTTGGGGGGCAGCAGCGGAACCCGCCGTTCGGTGCGGGCCAGGCGGGCCGACCAGTCCGGCCCCTCGACGACCACCGAGCCGCCGTCGGGCAGGGCGAGGACCGCGTCGACGACCGCGGCCTCGAGCTGTGCCCAGGTCGAGAAGCCCCCCGAGCCGGTCATCGGCTCAGGCCCCCGCCCCGGCCTTCTGCTGCGCCTTGCGCCACCGGATGCCGGCCTCGATGAACTCGTCGATGTCCCCGTCGAAGACCTTGTCGGGGTTGCCGACCTCGTACTCGGTGCGCAGGTCCTTGACCATCTGGTAGGGCTGCAGCACGTAGGAGCGCATCTGGTCGCCCCAGCTGGCCTTGACGTCGCCGGCGAGCTCCTTGCGCTCGGCGGCCTCCTCGGCCTTCTTCAGGACGAGCAGGCGGGACTGGAGCACGCGCAGGGCGGCCGCCCGGTTCTGGATCTGGCTCTTCTCGTTCTGCATCGAGACGACGATGCCGGTGGGGACGTGCGTCATCCGGACCGCGGAGTCGGTCGTGTTGACCGACTGGCCGCCCGGCCCGCTGGACCGGAAGACGTCGACCTTGATCTCGTTCTCCGGAATCTCGATCGAGTCGGTGCCCTCGATGAGCGGGATGACCTCCACCGCGGCGAAGCTGGTCTGACGGCGACCCTGGTTGTCGAAGGGGCTGATCCGCACGAGACGGTGGGTGCCCCCTTCCACCGAGAGGTTTCCGTAGGCGTACGGGACGTTGACCTCGAAGGTCGCCGACTTCAGCCCTGCCTCCTCCGCGTAGGAGGTGTCCATGACCTTGGTCGGGTAGCCGTGCCGCTCCGCCCAGCGCAGGTACATCCGCAGCAGCATCTCGGCGAAGTCCGCGGCATCGACTCCTCCCGCTCCCGAGCGGATGGTGACGACGGCGGCACGCTCGTCGTACTCGCCGGAGAGCAGGGTGCGGACCTCGAGCTCGCCGACCGCCTTGCGCAGGGTGGCGAGCTCGCGCTCTGCCTCGACGAGGGTCTCGGCGTCGCGCTCCTCCTGGCCGAGCTCGACGAGGGCCTCGAGGTCGTCGATCCGTGCCTCCATCCCGGTGACCCGGTCGTACTCGGCCTTGGCGCGGGACAGCCCGGAGGTGACCTGCTGGGCGCGCTCCTGGTCGTCCCAGAGCCCGGGGTCACCCGACTGCCGCTCCAGCTCGGCGATCGTCTCCTGGAGCTCGGCGAGGTCGGTGACCTCCCGGACCGACGCCATGGTCGTGCGCAGGTCCTTGATCTCCTGGGTGAAGTCGACAGCCACGAGGGTCAAGCCTACGCGAGCCCCGGTGACCGGCGGTCCGGCGGCGTCAGGGGGCGAGGCTCCAGGTGACCGTCGGCCTGATGGTGACCGTGGTGGTCGGCACGAGGAGGGTGCTCACGGTGGCGGTCCCCGGCGGCAGCTGGATCTCCCGCGCCGCGCAGCCGGGGCCCCGGGCGGCCCACGGGAGGGTGCGCACCGTGTATGGCGAGTCCGCGGTGCCCGAGCCCGAGACCACCCAGACCGCGGCGAGGGCCCCGGACCGCCCCATCGGGTCACGGGGGGCGCAGCGGTCGAGCCCGGTCGCCGCCCACATCGCCGCGGCGCCCGGCACCCCGTCGTTGAGGCTGAGCACCGCCAGGCCCGGTGCGGGCGTGGCCGGCGCGGACGACTCGGCCGTCGTCGGCGTGCTGAGGACCAGCTGGTAGCCGATGCCGAGCACCACGGCACCCGCCGCGGCGGCCCACGTGAAGCTCCTCACCTGCCGGTTCCTCTGCACCTTCAGGTACCGGGCCGCGTCGAGCAGCGCCTGGCTGCCCTCGGTGAACTCGGCCAGCTGCGCGCGGGCGCCGGCGAGCGCGCCCTCGAGCCGGGTCCGCTCGGGGCCCTCGGGGTCTGCGGGCATCGGTGCGAGGGCCTCCTCGATGGCGAGCACCGCGGAGCGCGCCGAGGCGAGCTGCACCGTCGGCGCGACCCCGGGGAGGGCGTGCAGGCCGAAGTAGTCCTGCTCGTGGCCGGCGAAGAGCTGCGCGGCCTCGGGGTCGGTCAGGTCGACGACCTCGGGGCGGAACACCTGTGCGACGTCGTAGACCACCCAGGAAAGGAGCACCACCGCCGCGACCGCCAGGAAGCACGCGACGCCGAGCTGGGCGGTGTCCTCGTGCCAGGACAGCTCGGGGCGCTTGCCGAGGGTGCCCGCCCCGAAGACGAAGGTCGCCGCCGCGGCGACGACGACGAGGATCCACTTCGCGGAGTTCCGCACCCGCGCGATGCCCTCGTCCCAGCCGCTGATCACCGGGTCGAGGAGGTCCAGCCCGCCGCCCTGCCCGGGTGCGGGTCACCCCGGGCCGGCACTGCCAGACCCACCCCTCGATGATGCGCACCGTGCCGGCCGACTGCTCGGCCTCCGGTGGTGGCTCGGGCGGCGGTGGCACCGCGTCGTCGGTGTCGCTCGTGGAGCTGGGCATCCGGCACCCCCTGCCGTCGCGTCCCGTCGTGGTGTCGCCCACCCTGCCACCGCAGCCGGCCGGCCACATCGACCCAACGGTCGCTTCCGGGCCAGGGGGGCCACCACCGGCCCCCCACCCGGCCGACGGGGTGGCTTCCGGTCCGCCATGTGTGGAGCGGGCACCAGTTGTGCGACAACGGCTTTCGTCCCATGGAGGATCGTCCGCGACGTGAGGCGGGCCACGTCCGGCCGGCAGCGACGCGGGTATGCTGGGGCCGACGGGAACGTGTCGGCGAACGACGCCGACGAAGGAGGCCGACATGGCCGCAGGACCCACCCTCACCCACGACCGGCAGCGGCGCGCGCAGGCGGCGCTCGACGCTCTCGGCGACTCCCGCGCGGAGGCCGAGCTGCTCATGGTGCAGTGCGACCGCAGCCACCACGTGGCGGTGGTGTACGCGACCGGGGCCGGCCCGGTCGTGCTGACCCGTCCCGGGCCACACGCGCACGGGTCGAAGGACTTCGTCGACACCGGGCACGGCGGCAGGCCCCGGGTGGACCGGCTCGACCTGCTGGACGCGGGGCGCGGCGCCGACGACGCCATTCCGGCGTGGTGCGACTGCGGGCCGGTGGACCTCTCTCGCCTCGCCCTGCTCGGGCGCCTCGAGGCGCCCGGTCGGACGGTTCACCTCGCCGACCTCTGACGGCGCCGGCGCCCCGGCCCCGGCCCGTGGGCGCCGGGCTAGCCGCTCGGGACCCGCGGCCTCGGGCCGACCGCGTCGAGCACGGCGGCGACCGCCGCCGGCACCGCGGTGGCGACCTGCGGGGAGAGGGGCGCCCCCGGGCCGACGTCGGCGGCCTCGACGCCGACCACCGTGACCTCCGCCGGCAGGGTCCCCAGCGCCCGGGACAGCTCGACCGCCGCGGCCAGTCCGAAGACGTGGGTGCCCCCGGCGGCGGTGCGTGCCCGGTCGTCCGCGCCGAGCGGGGCGGAGCCGGCGCCGGTGCGGAGCACGTGCACGCGGCCGGGTGCCCCCGCTGGGGTGCGCACCGCGTCGACGACCACGGCTCGCTCCCGACCCGCCCAGAGCAGGGCGAGGTCGGTGGGGTCCTCGTGCTCGAGCACCTCGACGTCCGGCCCCAGCCGCCGGGCGGCGGCGCGCACCACCACCGGCCCGACGCCGTCGTCGCCGCGGTCGGGGTGGCCGAGGCCGACGACGAGCACCGGGCGCGGGGTCACCCGCGGTCCACGGTCAGGTCGAGGAAGTGGGTGGCGCAGGAGATGCACGGGTCGTAGTTGCGGATCGCCTGCTCGCACCGGTGCCGCAGCGCGTCGTCCGGCAGGTCCGACCACGCCCCGACGAGCGTGCGCAGGTCGGCCTCGATGCTCGCCTGGTTCTGCGAGGTGGGCGGGACGATCTGGGCGTCCCGGACGATGCCCTCGCCGTCGAGGACGTAGCGGTGGAACAGCACGCCGCGCGGGGCCTCGCTGGCGCCGAACCCCTCCCCCGCCCGCGGCGGCACCGGCACGCTGGGGGCCGCGCCGTCACGCCAGCCGTCGACGATCCGCAGCGCCTCGGTGAAGGCCTCCACCATCTCCACGGCGCGCACCACGATCGACCGGAACGGGTTGCGGCACACCGGCCCGAGACCGGCCCGCTCGGCCGCCTCCCGGGCGGTGTCCCCGAGCCGGTCGGCGTTGAGGGAGTACCGGGCCAGGGGCCCGACGACGTACGGCTCGTCGGCGGCGTCGAGCCGGGCGTGGAGGGCGTTGGAGTGCGGGACGTGCAGCTCCTCGATGTGGCGGGTGAACTCGCGCACCGGGAAGGAGGCGCCGGAGGAGGTGACCACCTGCCCGGTCTCGATCGGGTAGCCGCGCTCGGGCCGCAGCGAGAGGTACTCGTAGGGCTGCTCCAGGTCGGGGAAGTCGAAGCCGGCGACGAGGTCGACCGTGGCCAGCGCGTCGTCGAGGCCACGCTCCAGGCCCGGGCGAAGGGCGAGCAGCTCGGCGCGGGTCGGCATCCGGTGGAAGCCCCCGACGCGGACGTTCACCGGGTGCACCGACCGGCCGCCGACGACGTCCATGAGGTCGTTGCCCGCCTTCTTCAGCCGCAGGCCGCGGCGCACCGCCTCGGGGTGGTCGGCCGCCATCTCGATCGCGCCGTCGTAGCCGAGGAAGTCGGGGGCGTGCAGGAGGTGGATGTGCAGGGCGTGGCTCTCGATCCACTCCCCGCAGTAGAGCAGCCGCCGCATCTGGCGGATCTGGTCGGTGACGGCGACGCCACACGCGTCCTCGACCGCCCAGCACGAGCTGGTCTGGTAGGCGACGGGGCAGATGCCGCAGATCCGGGCCGTGATGTCCGGGGGCTCGGTGTGGGCGCGGCCCCGCAGGAACGCCTCGAAGAACCGCGGCGGCTCGTAGATGCGCAGCTGGACGTCGGCGACCTCGCCGTCGCGGTACTCGACGTGCATCGCGCCCTCGCCCTCGACGCGGGCGAGGCTGCCGACGTGCAGGACGCGGCTGGCGTCGGACGGCTGGTGGGTCATCGGGCCTCCCCGGTGGCCGGCCCGGCGGCCGGCTCGTGCCGCTCGCTCTCACGGCGGAAGGGCTCCGCGGCGGCGTTGAACGTGCGGAACACCCGCATCACCTCGGGGTCGCCCAGGCCCAGGCCGTGCAGCCGGCCGGCGAGCGAGGCGGTGTTCGGGGTGTCCTGGGGCCCGAAGCAGCCGTAGCAGCCGCGGTCGAAGCGCGGGGCAGAGGGCGCCGCAGCCGGCCCGGGTCACCGGGCCCAGGCACGGCGTCCCGTGGGCGACGGTCACGCAGGCCGTGCCGCGCCGCTTGCACTCGACGCAGACGCTGTACGCCGGGATGCGCGCCGTGCGGTCCTGGAGCACCGCGGCGAGCACCTCGAGCAGCTGCCGCTTGTCGACCGGGCAGCCGCGCAGCTCGAGGTCGACGCTGACGTGGGCCGACACCGGGGTCGAGCGGGCCAGGGTCGAGAGGTACTCGGGGTGCGGGTAGACCACGGACCGGTACTCGTCGATGTCGGCGAAGTTGCGCAGGGCCTGGATGCCGCCGGCGGTCGCGCACGCACCGATCGTCACCAGGAACCGGCTCATCCGGCGGACCTGCTGGATCCGCTCGAGGTCCCCGGGGGTCGTGATCGAGCCCTCGACGAGCGAGACGTCGTACGGACCCTCGACGACGGCCCGGGTGGCCTCGGGGAAGTACGCGATGCGGACGGCCCCGGCCAGGTCGAGCAGCTCGTCCTCGCAGTTGAGCAGGGTCAGCTGGCACCCGTCGCAGGAGGCGAACTTCCAGACCGCGAGGGTGGGCCGTGACCGCCGTGCCGCGGGGTCGAGGACGTCGGTCCCGGGGGCGCCCGGCGCACCGGTGACGCTCATCGCTACACCTCCGCCCGGGACATCAGCGGCTCGAGCACGTCGTAGCCGAACACCGGCCCGTCCAGGCAGACGAAGTGCTCGCGCAGCTGGCAGTGGCCGCACAGGCCGATCCCGCACTTCATGTTCCGCTCCATCGACAGGCGCACGCGGGCCTTCGGCACGCCCCGCTCGGTGAGCGCCGTGGCGGCGTAGCGCATCATCACCTCGGGACCACAGACGAGGGCGAGGGTGCTCGTGGCGTCGAACCCGCCGCGGGCGACGAGCTGGGTGACCAGCCCGACCCGGCCCCGCCAGGCGTGCTGGCCGTTGTCGACGGTCACCTCGACGTCGATCCCGTGCTCGCTGCCCCACCGCCGCAGGTCGTCACCGAAGAGGATGTCCTCGGGGGTGCGGGCCCCGTAGAGGAGCAGCACGCGGCCGTAGTCGGTGCGGGAGCGGCACACCTCGAGCACCGCGGGCCGCAGCGGGGCCAGTCCGATGCCGCCGGCCACGAACACCACGTCGCCACCCCGGCCGTCGGCGACCCCCCAGCCGGCGCCGAACGGCCCGCGCACCCCGAGCTCGGCACCCGGCGGGGCGTGGACCAGGGCGCGGGTGACGGCACCGACGTCCCGGATGGTGTGCTCGAGCCGCTCGGGGTGGTGCGGGTCGCCGCTCACCGAGATCGGTGCCTCGCCCACGCCGAAGGCCTGGAGCATCGTGAACTGCCCCGGCTGGAAGGGGGTCGGCGCGCCGTCGACGGCCTCGAGGACGAGCGTGTACGTGTCGCGGGTGTCCTGCCGGTGCTGGCGCAGGACGTACGGCCGCGGGCGGAACGGGTCGGGGGTGGCGGCGGGGGCGCGGCCGGCGAGGACGCTCACGTGCGCGCCCCGTAGAGGTCGACCAGCCGCACCCGGGCGGACTGGACCCGGGCGGCCATGACGGTGACGACCCGCTGGAGCAGGGCGTAGCCCACGGCGGGGTCCTCGGTCGCCTTGCCCCGCAGGCAGCCCCCGTCGAAGGCGATGGCGCTGGTCTCCTCGGTGGCCCGGGCGTCGAACATCCAGCGGTACGGCGGAACGAGCCAGGACCAGCCGACGACGTCGTCGTCGTGGACGGTGTCGACGACGACCGACGGGCCGGCCGCCGGCCGCACCTCGAGGCTGACCCGCCCGTGCCGGACGACGAAGAAGGTGTCGGCGGGGTCTCCCTCGTGGAAGAGGTGCTCCCCGGGGTGGAAGTGCACGTTGCGTGCGCAGCCGGCGACGAGCGCCGCGACCGAGTCGTCGAGGCCCTCGAAGAAGGGGTGCTGGGGCAGGTACTCCGCGATGGTCCGCACGGCGCTCCTCACTGTCCTGCCGGGCCCGCGGGGGCGACGGGCTCGGGGAGGTGGGACCCGGGCACGCCCCGCAGGGCCGCGGCCTCCTCGGTGATGTCGATGCCGACCGGGCACCAGGTGACGCACCGCCCGCAGCCGACGCAGCCGGAGGTCCCGAACTGGTCCTGCCACGCGGCGAGCTTGTGCGTCATCCACTGCCGGTACCGCGAGGACGCCGACTCCCGCACGGTGCCCCCGTGGATGTACGAGAACGCCGAGGTGAAGCACGAGTCCCAGGCCCGGTGGCGCTCGACCCGGTCGCCGGTGAGGTCCGCGACGTCCTCGACACTGGTGCAGAAGCACGTCGGGCAGACCATCGTGCAGTTCGAGCAGGACAGGCACCGGCCGGCGACCTCGGCCCACCGCGGGCTGTCGACGGCGGCGTAGAGCAGCTCCTTGAGGCCCTGGGGGTCGAGCCGGCGGCCCATCGCCCCGGTGGCCCGCTCGGTCACCTCGGCGGCGGACGCGGCATCGGCCGGGGCGACCGGGGCGGAGGGCGACGTCGTGGAGCACCTCGGCACCGCGCTCGCTGCCCACGGCGACGACGAACCGGTGCCGGCCGCCGTCGAGCAGCTCGGTGAGGACCAGGTCGACGATCGGGCGCGTCCGGGTCGGGGGCCGGGCCGGTCCCGGTCGAGGCGCAGAAGCAGGTCCCGCCCGGGTCGGAGCAGGCGACGGCGACGACGAAGGCGCCCTCCCGCCGGTCGGCGTAGTGCGGGTCGGTGAACCGACGGCTGGTGAGGACCCGGTCGTGGATGCCGACCGCGGCGACGTCGCAGGCCCGGACGCCGAGGAGTGCGTACGGGCCGTCCGCCGGCGGTGCCCCGGTCCGCGCCGTCGCCGTCGCCGTCGTCGCCCTCGGCGTTCCGGGGCTCGAGGTCGAAGCCGCGTCGGTCGGGGCTGCGCCGCCCGCGCCAGAGCAGCGCGTCGGCGGGGAAGAAGACCGGCTTGGCCGACTGGGCGGGAGCGGCGAACCCGAAGAACGCGTCGTCGTCGCGCTGACGCAGCCGGTAGCTGCCCGGGGCCTGTTCGTCGCCGACGCCGCGCGGCAGGTCGTCCACGCCGCTGACGGGGCCGGTGGCCACGGTGCCGGAGCGGACGGTGGGCCCGAGAACGGCGTACCCCCGGGCGTGCAGGGCCTCGATCAGGGCCTGCAGGCCCGCGACGTCGATCGTCCGTGTCTCGACCACCGCGCCTCCCGGGCGTCCGGCGAACTCACCTGCCCGCCACCTCCACCCTAGGGCTCACGGGCAGCACCGACGGTGTGACCTCGGGCATTACCGGGGCTGCGCACCGTGGTCTTGGACACGTCAGCGGCGCGTGCCCGGCGGGCCGCCCCCGGTGGGGCCCGTGGGTGGCCGAGGGGTCAGCCGGAGACGTCCGCCCGGGCTCTGGAGGTCACCGAGATCGTCACCGAGACGCCGAGCTCGCGCAGCGCCCCCCCGACCATCGGCAGCTCGGCCTCGCCGGTGAGGGCGACCACCGCCGTCCGCCCGTCGGGGCTGCCGGTGGCGGGGCCGAGCCGCCAGGCGAGGACGCCCGGTGGCCGCTGGAGCGCACCGACGTAGGCCGCTGCGCGCTCGCGCACCGAGGCCGTGCCCAGGGGGACCGCGTCGCCGAGCCCGTTCCGGTAGGCCGCCTCGTCCAGGGCGTTGGCGGCGTCGAGCGCGGCGCCGTCGGCGACGTCGAGCAGCCGCATCCGGGCCAGGTGCGCGGACGTCACGGCCACCGTGCCCGCGACGAGCACCATGGCGATGACGGCCAGACCGAGCAGGTAGAGGCTGATCGAGCCCTCCTCGTGGCGGCGCGCGCTCACCGGAACCCCCGGAACCTGTCCACGGTCGAGACGTGGGTCGCGCTCACCGGGATGGTGAGCGGCACGGCGCCCCGGACGAAGGCCGGGACGAGCGGCAGCGGGACCGCCACGGTCGCCGTGGTGACGACCCGGCCCCCGGCCCGCAGGCAGGGGCTGCCGTCGCAGACGATCCTCAGGCGCCCGGTGTCGTCGACGTCGTGGTCCTCGAAGCTGATCCGGGCGGCCGCCTCGGCCCGACCCGGTGCCGCCTCGCCCGACGGCGCGGTGACGTACGCCCGGCCGGCCTCCCGGGCCGCCTGCCCGACGGCGAAGGTGGCCGCCTGCACGCGGGCGAGCGCGAGGACGAGGTAGACGAGCGGGACGAGGAGGAGCACGCCGAGGGCGACGAACTCGACGACCGCGCTGCCTGACTCCACGCGGCGTTCCCGGACGTTCACTGGTTCTCCGCGAACGCGCGGCCCACGACGTCGAGCGAACCGTCCGGGCCGAGCAGGCCGACCACCGGCAGCGGCGCCACGACCCGGACCTCCACCACCCGCACCCCGCCGACCACCCGTTCGTCGGTGGAGACCGAGCGGGCGTAGCGCGGGGACAGCGAGGCGCTGATCAGCTCCTGGGCCCGGGCCACGCCCTGGCCCGGGGCCGCGTCGGCCCGGGCACCGAACCGGGCGCCCTCCGACGCGCACGACACGAGCACGTTGCGGGTGAAGAGCGCGAGACCGAGCTGGACGACGGCGAGGAAGAGGACGAGGACGAGCACCGAGACGAGGACGAAGTCGGCGACCGCCGCCCCACCCTCCCGCCGAGGGCTCGGCATCGCCCCGTCAGCCCCCGACCGAGGCCAGCGCGCTCCTGAAGAGGCTGACGAGCTGGTCCTCGGCCACGACCCAGAGGGCCGAGACCAGGGCTGCGGTCATCAAGGTGATGAGGACCCAGCCCGGCACGTCCCCCCGTTCGGCCGCACGCCCCGCACGGGCGGTGCGGACCCGGGCGGTCCGGCGTCCGGTCCGGGCCTCGGTGGTGGTTCCCATGGTCGTCCCTTCCTGTCGTGGTCAGAGCGTGAAGCGGAAGAAGCTGAAGCCGGGGAAGACGGCGAAGAGCACGGTGACGGGGAGGATGAGGAAGACGACCGGGATCATCATGAGGATCTCCTTGCGGCCGCCGGCCTCCATCAGCGAGCGACGGCCCTCCTCCCGGACGTCCTGCGCCTGGGCCCGCAGCACGTCGGCGAGGGGCGTGCCCCGCTGGACCGCCACGACGACGCCGTCGACGAAGCGGCGCAGGCTCGGCAGGCCGGTGCGGTC
The DNA here is from genome assembly GCA_963772645.1 of uncultured Actinomycetota bacterium. Lineage (GTDB taxonomy): Bacteria > Actinomycetota > Actinomycetes > Actinomycetales > Dermatophilaceae > DASSQJ01. The sequence continues at coordinate 68,641 of CAVYYD010000009.1, read as the reverse complement.
GGCCAGGCCCGTGAGCGCCGTCGGCAGGTTGGCCCCGGCCCGGGCGTCAGCGAGGCAGCGGCGCAGCTCGCCGGCGAGCTCGCCGCGGGAGAGCCGGCAGACCCGGTCGAGCGCCCCCACGGCACCCTCACCCGCCCCGACCGCGAGGGCGAGGAGCTCGGCCACCGTGGGGAACTCGGCGAGCATCCTCCGCTCCCGGCGGGTGGCGCGGAGCGAGAGCGCGTAGTCGCGCCCGGTGACACCGAGCCCGAGCCCGATCCCGGTGATCAGCACGACCGGCACCACCGAGGAGCCGCGGGCCACTGCCACGGCGACACCGAACAGGGCACCCGCGACGGCCCCAGCGGCGCCCCAGAGGACCTGCTCGGCCCGGAACCGGTCCACGTCCGGGGCGGCCCCGGACCTCAGCAGCCGGCTGCTGACCGAGGCCCGGCCGCCCATCACCCGGTCGACGCCGCGGGCCAGCTCGGCGAGGAGCGGCCGCGCGAGGATGCCGAGGAGCCCGGTGCCGCCCCGCTCGTCGCGCAGCAGCCGAGACGGGACCGGCGTGTCCCGCAGGTAGGGAAGGACGCGATCGCCCAGCCCGTGCCGGCGGTGCCGTGGCAGCCGGAGCCACACGAGGAGCAGGCCGAGGCCCACCCCGAGCCCCACGAGTGCCCCCTGCCGGGCGAGCCCGCTCACCGCAGCACCCGCTGGTCCTCGGGGAGGCGGCCGAGCCGCATCATCGACCAGTAGGCCACCGCGCTCACCCCGGCGCCCGCGCCGAGCACCCCCACGCCCAAGGGGGAGGCGTAGGCGGCGACGGACGCGGGGTTGAGGGACAGCATCGCGAGGACGATCCACGGCGCCGCGGCGGCGAGGCGCGCGGCGTTGACCGTCCACGACTGCCGCGCCTCGAGCTCGGCCCGGGTCCGGGCGTCCTCCCGGAGGAAGCCCGAGAGGGTGCGCAGGAGCCGGCCGAGGTCGCTGCCGCCCACCTCCCGCGCGATCCGTAGGCTCTCCACGAGCCGGTCGCCGACGGGGTCGCTGAGGCGCTCCTTGAGCTGGTCGAGGGAGTCGGCGAATCGGCCGGTGAGCCGGTAGTCCTCGGCGAACCGCCGGAACGGCTCGCGGAGCTCCTCCGGCCCCCGCTCACCGAGCTGGCCCAGGGCCTCGGGCAGCGCCAGCCCGGCCCGTACCGCCGAGGCGATGTTGTCGACCGCGTCGGGCCACACGTCTCGCAGGCGGGCGCGGCGGCGCCGGGCGCGACGACGCACCAGCACGACCGGCGCTGCCGCCGCCATCAGCGCGAAGCACGCCGCGATCGGCAGGACCCCGACCGTGGCCTGGACCAGGGCGAGCACGAGCGCGCCCGCGACGGCGCAGGCGCCGAGCAGCGAGCGCAGGCTCAGCCCGGAGAACCCGGCCTGCACGACGTCGTCACCGAGCCGGTGCAGCACGCCGGACCCGTGGGTGGCCGCCGGTCTCGACGGCTCGGGCGCCCAGCAGCTCGACCACACGAGGAGGAGCCCGACCCCGACCCCGAGGCCGACTCCGAGCCCGGTCACGCCACCCCCTGGGCGAGGAGCGCGGCCACGTCGTGGCCGGCGCGCTCGAACCGCTCGGCGTGCGGCGGGAAGCCCTCGGCGCGACGCAGCTGCCCGTCGCGCCGGACGAAGAGGTCCGCGATCTCGACCACGTCCTCCTCCACCCTCCCGGGCACGGCCGCGACCTCCCGGACCACCCGGCGCCCGTCCCGCTCGAGGGCGACCTGGACCACGAGGTCGACCGAGGCGGCCACCGTGGGCACGACGAACCGGGCCGCGACGTTCTCGCCGGCGAGCAGCGGCAGCGTGCACATCTTCGTCACCGCCTCGCGGGCACTGTTGGCGTGGATCGTGCACATCCCGGGCAGACCCGAGTTGAGGGCGATCAGCAGGTCCAGGCTCTCGGCCTGCCGGACCTCCCCGACGACGATCCGCGAGGGGCGCATCCGCAGCGCCTCCTTGACGAGCCGGCGCAGCGGCACCTCGCCGGTCCCCTCGAGGGAGGGCTGGCGGCACTGCATCGAGGCGACGTCCCGGTGCGGGATCCGCAGCTCGAACACCTCCTCGCAGGTGACGATGCGCTCCCGGGCCGGGACCGCCGCCGCGAGGCAGTTGAGCAGGGTCGTCTTTCCTGCCTGGGTTCCGCCGGAGACCAGGATGTTGAGCCCGGCGGACACCGCGGCCTCGAGGAACCCCGCCGCCTGCTGGCTGATCGTGCCGAGCCGGACGAGGTCGTCCATCGAGTCGGCGCGGACCACGAACTTGCGGACGTTGACGTACCAGTGCTCCCGGGTGATGTCGGGGATGACGACGTGCAGCCGGCTGCCGTCGGGGAGCACGGCGTCGACGAACGGCGAGGACAGGTCGACGCGCCGGCCGGAGGACTTCAGCATCCGCTCGACCAGGTCGCGCACCTGCTCGTGGGTGAGCAGGGTCGTCGTCAGCTCGGCGACCCCGCCGCGGGCCACGAACACCCGCGAGGGCTCGTTGACCCAGATCTCCTCGACGCTGGGGTCGTCGAAGTACTGCTGCAGCGGGCCGTAGCCGACCACGGTGTCCCAGAGCGCCTTCGACGTGGCGTCGAGGTCTGGAAGCACCGGCATCCCCCCGTGCATCGACCGCTCGTCGTAGTCGGTGACGGCGTCCTGGACCAGCCGGCGCACCGCCCGCTCGTCCCGCGCCGGGTCCAGCCCCGAACGGCGGATCAGCTCGCGCACCTCACCCTCGAGCGAGCGGACGGCATCCACGGCCCCTCCTCCCCCGGCCCGGCTCCTCCGCCGGCCGGCCACCTCTGGAACCCAGCAAACCCGACGAACGCCGTGCTCGCATCCGGGAGAGGCCCAGGCCTGTGGACAACGCCACGGCCGGTCCGACGCGGCTGCCTACCGTCGCGGGCATGCAGATCCGCGTGACCCTCCACGTGCCCCGGCGCCGGCCACGCCCCGCGGAGCTCGTGGTCCGCTGGCAGGGCCGGTGGCCCGCGCGCGACCTGCGGGCCTCGCTCGCCCGTCACCTCGGGCACCCCGTCCCCATCCTCCTCGCCGGCGGCGCACCGGTCCCGGACGACGCCGTCCTCGGGATGCCGCCCCTGCTGGACGGGGTGTCGCTGGCCGTGGCGGCCGCGGCGGCCGGCCCCGCGGCGCCCATCGGCCCCGGGGCGGCCCTCGAGCTCGCCGTCGTCGGCGGCCCGGATGCCGGCCGGTCCCGCCCGCTCGCCCCGCCGGGCTTCGAGGTGGGCCGGCACCCGCGGGCGGGGCTGACCGTGCAGGACCCCGCCCTCAGCCGGGTCCACTGCCGGGTCGACGTGCGCCCCGACGGGGTCCACCTCACCGACCTGGGCTCGACGAACGGGGTGCTCGTCGACGGGCGACGCGTGGTCGGGTCGACGGCTGTCGATGCCCGTTCCGACGTCGTCATCGGCTCGAGCCGGCTCGCCGTGCGGCGTGCCCCGGCCATCGGCGTCCCCCGGGTGCACCCGGGCGACGGGACCGTGGTCCTCGGCGGGCCCGCCGGCACCACGACCGCCCCGGCCGCGGTCGAGGTGCACGCCCCCGACCCGCCGGTCCACCCTCCGCCACCGCGGATCCCGTGGGTCGCCGCGCTGGTCCCGGTCCCGGTGGCGATCGGCCTCGCCCTGCTGCTCGGTCCGCACCTCCTCGCCGTCGCCCTCCTCGGGCCGGTGATGGTCCTCGGCGGCGGACTCGGCGACCGGTGGGGCGGCCGGCGACAGCGGCGACGCGCCGCCACCGAGCACGCTTCGGCGCTGGCGTCGGCGCACCAGCGGCTCGACGTGGCCCTCGCCGCCGAGCGCAGGCTGCGGCACGCGGCGCACCCCGACCCCGCCCGGCTCCTGCACCGGACGGAACGACGCGCCGCGGGGCTCTGGTCGGGCAGCTCGTTCTCGGTCCGGCTGGGGCTCGGGAGGCAGCCGTCCCGGGCGACCTGGGTCGTCGGCGCCGAGGCCCGAGCCGTCCCGATGGACGGTGTGCCGGTCTTCGTCGACCTGCTCGGAACCGGCCGGCTCGGCGTGGTCGGCGGCGACGCCGAGGTCCGCGGCATCGCCCACTGGCTGGTCGGGCAGCTGTGCGCGGCGCTGCCGCCGGACCGGCTCCACCTGGCCGATGACCTCCTCACCGTCCTGCCCGAGTGGCGGCTCGTCCCGCACGCCTCCGGTGACCCGCCGCCCGGGGCGGTGACCCTGCACCTCCACCGAGGCGGCGAGGAGCGGGACCCGATGACCGGGCGGGGCGAGCGCGACATCGTCATCACACTGGCGACCGGCAGGGACGCCCTGCCCCACGGCTGCCGCGCGGTCCTCGAGCGGGCGGACGGCGCCCACCGCCTCACCGCCCCGGACGGGACGGCGACCGGGCTTCGCGCGGACGGGGTCGGGCCGTGGTGGGCCGACCGCGTCGCCCGGGCGCTCGCCCCGCTCCGCACGGCCCGGGCGGGCACCGACGGGCACGGCCCGCCGACCCTGGCCACGCTCCTCGGCTCCGCCCGGCTGGCCCCGGACGGCATCGGGCACCGGTGGGCCCTGGCCGACGAGGGGCCGGTCGCGGTCGTCGGCACCGCCGACGGACGGCCCCTGCGCCTGGACCTGCGCCGCGACGGGCCCCACGTCCTCGTCGGGGGGACGACCGGCTCGGGCAAGTCCGAGTTCCTCCGGACCCTGGTCACCGGGCTGGCGCTGGAGTCCCCGCCGGAGCGCCTCAGCCTGCTGCTCGTCGACTTCAAGGGAGGCGCCGCGTTCGGCCCGTGCATCGGGCTCCCGCACGTCGTCGGCCTGGTCACCGACCTCGACGACCACCTCGTCGACCGCGTCCTCACCTCGCTCGGGGCCGAGCTCCGGCGCCGGGAGGAGCTGCTCGCCGCGGCCGGTGCCTCCGACGTCGCCGAGCTGGGACCCGGCGGCCCCCCGCTGCCCCGGCTCGTCGTCGTCGTCGACGAGCTGCGCGCCCTCGTCGACGAGCTTCCCGGCTTCGTCAGCGGGCTGGTCCGGCTCGCCGCCCAGGGTCGTTCCCTCGGCATCCATCTCGTCCTGGCCACCCAGCGTCCCGGCGGGACGATCACCGGCGAGGTCCGGGCCAACGTCGACCTGCGGGTGGCCTTCCGGGTCAGGGACGCCTCCGACTCGGTCGACGTCGTCGACGTTCCGGATGCCGCGTCGATCCCCCGCTCCGAGCCCGGCCGGGGGGTGGCCCGCGGCGGCGACGGGACGCTGACCCGCTTCCGCGCGGCGCTGGTGGCCCCGGCCGCCGACGACGCCCCCGTGCTCGAGGTCCACGAGCCCCCGCCGGCGTCAGGGCCGGCCCCACCGGAGGACCGGGCCGCCGAGACGGCCCGGGTCGTCGAGGCCGTGCGGGCGGCGGCCGCGGGGCGCCCCCACCCTCCTCCCGCGCCGCCGTGGCTCCCGCCGCTGCCGCCCCGGCTGCGCCCCGCCGACGCCGGGGTCGGGCCAGGAGTGGTCGCGGTGGCGGACGATCCCGCGCGGCAGCGCCGCAGCCCCGTCCGGTGGGAGGTCGGGGCACCCGTGTGGAGGGTGGTCGGTCGCCCGCTCTCGGGCCGCTCCACGGCCCTGCGTGCCATCGTCGCCGCGGCCACGGCGACGCTGCCGCCCTCCGCACTGCACGTGCACGTCGTCGACCCCTCCGGTGGCCTGGAGGACCTGCGCACCCTGCCGCACGTCGGCACCTGGTGCCGCCTCGACGGTCACGGCCCCGCCGCGCTGGTCACCCACCTCGCCGCCGAGGTGGCCGGGCGCCGGGCGCGCGGCCGGGACACGACGGACGCGACGGACGGGCCGGCGGAGCCGCTGCTGCTGCTCGTCGTCGACGGGTGGGAGCAGCTCGTCGAGGCCGACGACCCCCGGTCGCTCGAGCCGCTCTCGGATGCCGTCGTCCGGGTGCTGCGCGACGGGGCCGGCGTGGGGGTGCGCGGAGCGGTCTCCGGCGGGCGCGGGCTGCTGCACTCGCGGTGGACCGCGCTCGGCGGCCGCACCTTCCTCCTCGGGGCGGTCGACGCCCTCGACGCGGTCGCTGCCGGGGTGCGTGACCGCGACCTCCCCCTCGACCCGCCGCCCGGCCGCGGGGTGCTGGCGCCGGGAGGCCCGGAGGTGCAGGTCGTCCACGTCGTGGCCGGCGACCTCGGGCCGGTCGGGGCCCGCTGGAGCGGCCGGGAACCGGCCGACCCGCCCTGGCGGTACCGCCCGCTGCCCGACACCGTCCGTCGAGCCGACCTCCTCGGCACGGCTCCGGCTCCGGCCGTACCCGGCCGCCGCCCCGAGGGTGGCCTGCTGCTCGGCGTCGCGGGCCCGCAGGCCGCGGCGTGGTGGTGGGACCCGGCCGGCACCGGCGGGCGGCTGCTCGTCGCCGGTCCGCCCGGGTCGGGGCGGACGACCGCGCTCCTGGCCCTGGCCGAGTCGGCCGCGCTCGCCGGCCGGGCCGCCCTCGTCGTCCGCGCGGCGAGGCGGGGCGAGGACGGCGAGACCGCCGCGGGCCTCGAGGTCATCGGGCCGAGCGACGTCGACGCGCTGGTGGAGCGGCGGCGGGCCGACCCCCGGCTCGTCGTCCTCGTCGACGACGCCGACCGGCTCGATGCCACCCCGGTGGCCCCCGTCCTCGCCGAGATCGGCGACCTCGCGCTGCGCGACGGTGGCGGGTTGGTCGTGGCCGCCTCCACGACCTCGCTGCGCACCAGGTACCGCGGCCTGGACGCCGAGACGGCCCGGGGCGGTCACGCCGTCCTGCTCAGGCCGGGGCCGGATGACGGTGAGCCCTGGGGCCTGCGGCTACCACCCACCGGCTCGACCGCCCCCGGGCGCGGCGTGCTGGTCCTCGGGGGCCGGGTGGTCGAGCTCCAGGTGCTCCTACCCACCTCGGCACGCGCCGGGGCGCCGAGCGGCGAGGCCGTCCGGCCGGGGCCGGCGACGGCGTGACCTCAGGCGTCGGCGTCGTCCGCGCCCCCGGCGGCCGGGTGCCCGGGGGCCGGCTCCTCGTCGGGGTCCGGGTCCTCGTCGGGGTCCCGCCGCACCGCGAGCGCCGCGAGCAGGGTCAGCACCGCCACGACCAGCACGACGGTCCCGAGCGCACTCCGCCCGGCCTGGAGCAGCGAGACCCCGACCGGGACCAGCAGGAGGTGCCAGACGATCGTCGGCGTGCGGGGCCAGCCGCGCTCACCGAACCATCCCCGGGCGAGGGCGGCCAGTCCCGCCGCCCCGATGAGGATGACGACGGCCGACATGACCACCCGGGCCGTGTCGCTGCCCTCGCCCTTCCCCAGCTCGTAGAGGTAGTACCCGGCGAACCCCACGAGGGCGAGCGCCTGGAGGGCGCACGTGGTGCCGGCCAGCACTCGTGGACCTCGGGTGACGGGCGGCGGCGCGCCGAACGGGGCGGAGGACACGAGCGGGAGCCTAAGCGACGGCCCCCCGGGCCCGGGAGCGCGGCCGCCGGCCCCGGCGGTCGACACGCCGGACCGGGAACACCGGGGCCCCCACCGGCCGTTCACGCGGGGTGACCACGCCCCTCGGGGGCGGACGCCTGCTGCACCGACGCACCCGACGGATCACTGGCCCGACTGGGTGGGTCACGGTAGAGTAACGCCACGGACGTCTGTGCGTAACACGTCCGCCTTTGGGCTGCAAGGTCGCAACCCGGCGGGTACCGGCACCACGGTCGCCGGCAGCCGCCCCTTCTGCTTCACCACCCCTGACAAGGAGCCCCACCCATGGACTGGCGCGACCGCGCTGCCTGCCTCGACGAGGACCCCGAGCTGTTCTTCCCGATCGGGAACACCGGCCCGGCGATCGCTCAGATCGAGGAGGCCAAGGCCGTCTGCCGTCGGTGCGAGGTCATCGACACCTGCCTGAAGTGGGCCATCGAGTCCGGGCAGGACGCCGGGGTCTGGGGTGGCATGTCCGAGGACGAGCGGCGCGCCCTCAAGCGCCGGAACGCCCGCGCCCGCCGCGCCGGCTGAGCCCGAGCGCCCCTCCCGCCGCGCCGGCTGAGCCGGAAACCCTCCCAGGCGCCCGGCCCGCACGGCGTGGGTGTCGGCGCTCAGCGGCCGACCGGGCGGAGCTTGGCGACGAACTCGACCTTCGTGCCCGACGGCTCCCGGTTCTCCCACCGGATGCGCCCGCGCAGGTCCTGGACGAACGAGGTGACGATCCGGGTGCCCAGGCCCGCGAGCACCGGCCGGAAGCCGTCCGGCAGCCCACGCCCGTCGTCGGTGACGGTGACGACGAGGTCGTCCCCGTCCTCCCCCGGCTGCCGGTCGACCACCACGGACACCGTGCCGTCGCGGTCGGGGAAGCCGTGCTCGACGGCGTTCTGGACCAGCTCGGAGATGATCATCGCCAGGGCCGTCGCGTCCTCGGCCCGGACCCGGCCGAAGGACCCGGTGAAGGTCGACTCGACCCGGTGCTCCTGGCGGGCCACCTCGACGACCGCCCGCAGGCCCTGGAGCGCGATCTCGTCGAAGTTGACCGTCTCGTCGAAGCCGGACGACAGGGTCTCGTGGACGAGCGCGATCGTCGCGACCCGCCGCACCGCCTCCTCGAGGGCCGCCTTGGCGTTCTCCTCGGGCACCCGGCGCGCCTGGAGACGGAGCAGCGCGGCCACCGTCTGCAGGTTGTTCTTCACCCGGTGGTGGATCTCACGGATCGTCGCGTCCTTGGTGAGCAGCTCCTGCTCGCGCCGGCGCAGCTCGGAGACGTCCCGGACCAGCAGCATCGCCCCGAGCCGCCGGCCGCCCAGGGTCAGCGGGATGGCGCGCATCGTCACCGTCGCGCTCGCCGTCTCCACCTCGGTGCGCCACGACGCCCGGCCCATGACGACGACCGCGAGCGACTCGTCGACGGTGCGGCCGCCGCCCGCCGCGACGTCGGCGACCACCTTGGCCAGGACCTCGCCGACGACGTCGCCGCGGTGCCCCATCCGGTGCACCGCGGAGACCGCGTTCGGGCTCGCGTACCGCACCGCCCCCTCGGCGTCGAGGTGGATGACGCCGTCCCCGACCCGGGGCGCGCCGCGCCGCATCCCGGTCGGGGATGACGGGGACGGGAACTCCCCGGAGGCCACCATCCGCAGGATCGAGTCGGCGAGGTCGCGGTAGGTCAGCTCGAGCCGGCTCGGGGTGCGGCCACCGGTGAGGTTGGTGTGCCGGGTGACGACGCCGACCACGCGTTCGCCGCGGACGACGGGCACGGCGTCCTCGCGGATCGACATGTCCTCCCGGACCGTGGGCGCCGGGGCGGCCACGATCCGCCGCTCCCGGGCGGCGGTGTCGAGCATCTGGGCCCGGGAACGGCTCGAGGAGCGACCCACGATGTCGTCGTAGAACACCATCGGCCCGGTGTTCGGGCGCACGTGGGCGACCGCCCGCCAGCCCTCCATCCCGCCGCGCACCCAGAGGACGAGGTCGGCGAAGGACAGGTCGGAGATGAGCTGCCAGTCGCCGACGAGCAGGTGCAGCCACTCCGACTCCGCGGGTTCGAGGTCGGTGGTGGTCCGCAGCATCTCGGCGAGCGTGCTCACGCTGCCGAAGCCTAGGTCACCGACACCGGCGCCCCGCCGGCGCCCGGCCGCCACCCGGCGCCGGGCGGCGGTGACCCCGAGCACCCGCGGTCGCCGGGCCCGCGGTCAGGAGGAGGCGCCGACCCGGATCACCGAGCGCAGCGTCCGCAGCGCGACCGACAGCGCGGCGATGTTCGGCGCGTCGAGCCGGGTGATCCCGGAGAGAGCGGTGCGGGTGCGGCGCACCGAGTCCTCGTTCGCCGCCTCCCACGCCTCCCACTGCGCCTGCGGGTCGGCCTCGACCCCGGCCGCCCCGCTCGTCTCGATGATCGACCGGGTCAGCGACTCGAGGACGGCGTAGAGGTCGTCGCGCAGCGCGCCCCGGGCCAGGGCGTCCCACCGGTCCTCCCGCGGCAGCCGGGTGACCTTGGCCAGCATCGCGTCGATGCCGAACCGCTCGGAGACCAGGTAGTACAGCGGGGCGACGTCGGTGGGCTCACGGCCGCTGTCCGCGGCGATGTCGACGATGTCGAGGAGCGAGAACTGGTCGAGCAGGCTCGCCGCGTGCAGGGCGAGGTCCTCGGGCACCCCGGCCTCCTGCAGCTCGCCGGCCCGGCGCTCGAGCCGCTGTCGCTCGTCGCCGCGCAGCAGGTCGGGGATCGTCGGCGCCAGCTCGCGCACCACCCCGGCGAAGCGCTCGACCTCGGCACCGATGTCCAGCGTCGACGGGCGCGCCGAGAGGAACCAGCGCACGGTGCGGTCGAGCAGCCGACGGAACTCGAGGTACAGGGCGGTCTGGGCCGCGGTCGGCACGACGTTGTCGAGCTCCTCGACGCGGGCCACGAAGTCGCTGAGGCCGAAGACCTCGCGGGCCACGACGAACGCCCGGGTCACCTGCTCCGGCGCCGCGCCCGCCTCCTCCTGCGCCCGGTAGGCGAAGGTGATGCCGCCGCGGTTGACCATCGAGTTGACGATCGAGTTCGTGACGATCTGCCGGCGCAGCGGGTGGCCGGCGAGCTCGCCGGCGTAGTGCTCCCGGATCGGCGGCGGGAAGTACTCGGCGAGGGTGGCCTCGAAGTACGGGTCGTCGGGGATCGAGCTCTCGAGGATGTCGTGCTTGAGGGCGAGCTTGGCGTAGGCCACGAGCACCGAGAACTCCGGGCTCTTCAGGCCCAGCCCGTTGTGGTGCCGCTTCTCGAGCTCGGCGTCGGTGGGGAGGAACTCGAGCCCGCGGTCGAGGTCGCCGCGCTCCTCGAGCCAGTGCATGAAGCGCTCGTGGACGGCCACCATGACGTGCTCCTGGGCGCGGGCGTTGCCGAGGAGGACGTTCTGCTCGTAGTTGTCGCGCAGCACGTGCTCGCCGACGTCGTCGGTCATCGACGCGAGGAGCTCGTTGCGCTCCTGCACGGTGAGACCGCCGGCCCGGACCACCTCGCCGAGGAGGATCTTGATGTTGACCTCGTGGTCGGAGGTGTCGACCCCGGCGGAGTTGTCGATGGCGTCGGTGTTGACCCGCACGCCGTGGAAGGCCGCCTCGATCCGCCCGAGCTGGGAGAGCCCGAGGTTGCCGCCCTCGCCGATGACCTTGGCCCGCAGCTCGCGGCCGTCGACCCGGATGGCGTCGTTGGCGCGGTCGCCGATGTCGAGGTGGTCCTCGGTCGAGGCCTTGACGTAGGTGCCGATGCCGCCGTTCCACAGCAGGTCGACCGGGGCGAGGAGGATGGCGTGGATCAGCTCCGCCGGGGTCATCGTCCTGACCTCGGAGGCGATGCCGAGCGCCTCGCGCATCTGCGGGGTCAGCGAGATCGACTTCAGGCTGCGCGGGAACACCCCGCCGCCCTCGCTGAGCACCGACCGGTCGTAGTCGTCCCACGAGCTGCGCGGCAGCTCGAAGAGCCGGCGCCGCTCGGCGTAGGAGGCGGCGGGGTCCGGCGTCGGGTCCACGACCACGTGCCGGTGGTCGAAGGCGGCGACGAGCCGGATCTGCTCCGAGAGCAGCATCCCGTTGCCGAACACGTCCCCGCTCATGTCGCCGACCCCGACGACGGTGAACTCCTGGGACTGGGTGTCCAGGCCCATCTCCCGGAAGTGGCGCTTGACCGACTCCCAGGCGCCGCGGGCGGTGATCCCCATCGCCTTGTGGTCGTACCCGGCGGACCCGCCGGAGGCGAAGGCGTCGTCGAGCCAGAAGCCGTAGGACTGGGCGACCCCGTTGGCGATGTCGGAGAAGGTCGCCGTGCCCTTGTCGGCGGCGACGACGAGGTAGGGGTCGTCGCCGTCGTGGCGCACGACCCGCTCGCGGCGGGACCACCTCGCCGGCCACCCGGTTGTCGGTGATGTCGAGCAGGGCGGAGATGAACGTGCGGTAGGCGCCCTTGCCCTCCTCGAGCCACGCGTCGCGGTCCACGGCGGGGTCGGGAAGCTGCTTGGGGTAGAACCCGCCCTTGGACCCGGTGGGGACGATGACGGCGTTCTTGACCATCTGCGCCTTGACCAGCCCGAGGATCTCGGTGCGGAAGTCCTCGCGCCGGTCGGACCAGCGCAGCCCGCCGCGGGCGACCGGGCCGAAGCGCAGGTGCACGCCCTCGACCCGGGGGCTGTAGACGAAGATCTCGAACTGCGGGCGGGGGGCCGGCAGGTCGGGGACGGCGCGCGGGTCGAGCTTGAGCGAGACGTACGGGTGCGGCTCACCGCCGGGGCCGGGCTGGTAGTAGTTCGTCCGCAGGCCGGCGCGGATGACGCCGAGGAACGCCCGCACGATCCGGTCGTGGTCGAGGCTCGAGACCTCGTCGAGGGCGTCGAGGACCCGCTGGGCGACCCGCTCCGCGGCGGCGGTCCGCTCGTGGTCGGCGGCGCCGCCGAACCGGTCGGGGTCGAACCGGGTCGCCCACAGCTCGACGAGGTCGTGGGCGACCTCCGGGTGCGAGACGAGGGCGTCCTCGAGGTAGTCCTGGGAGTAGGTGGCCCGGGTCTGGCGCAGGTACTTGGCGACGGCACGCAGGACGACGACCTCCCGCCAGGTCAGGTGCGCCCCGAGGACGAGCTTGTTGAACCCGTCGGACTCGGCCCGCCCGTCCCAGACGGCCGCGACCGCGCCCTCGAAGAGGTCGCGGAGCTGCTCGTGCGGGCAGGACTCCCACAGTGCGCCGTCGGGCACGCGCAGCCCGAAGTCGTAGACGTGCAGGGCGACGCCGTCCCCGCGGAGGATCTCGAACGGCTGCTCGTCGACGACCTCGACCCCCATGTGGGTGAAGATCGGGAGGATGTCGGTGAGCGAGAGCGGCTCGACGCGGAAGAGCTTGAACCGGCGGATGTCCTCGGGGGCCCCGAGCGGCCGGTAGAGGGCGACGCTGGTCCCCCGGTCGGGGCCGAGCCGGTCGAGGTGCTGGACGTCGGCGACGCCCTGGACGATCTCGAACGTCTCCTCGTACGCGGTCGGGAAGGCACGGCCGAACCGGTCGGTCAGCCGGTCGCCCTCCTCCTCCCCGTGCCTGGCGCGCAGCGCGTCGCCGAGCCGGTCCGGCCAGGTGCGGCTGACCTCGACCAGCCGCTGCTCGAGCGCGTCGAGCTCGGCGGCCTCGAGGGTGCGCACCCGCCGCCCGCGGGGGACCCGCACGACGAACTGCAGCCGGGCCAGGGCGGACTCGCTGACCCGGGCCGAGAACTCGATGTCCTCCCCGCCGAAGGTCTCCTTGAGGATGTCCGACATCCGCACCCGCACCGAGGTGTTGTACCGGTCGCGCGGGATGAAGACGAGGCAGGAGACGAAGCGGCCGAAGGCGTCCTCGCGGACGAAGAGCTTGGTCCGCCGGCGCTCCTGGAGCTGGGTGACCGCCATCGCCGTCTCGTAGAGCGACTCGACGTCGGCCTGGATCAGCTCGTCGCGGGGGTAGCCCTCGAGCACCCCGACGAGGTCCTTGCCGGTGTGGCTGTCGGGGGCCACCCCGGAGCGGGCGAGGATCGCGCTGACCTTCTCGGCGACGAGCGGCACCCGCTGCACCGACTCGGTGTACGCGGTGGAGGCGTAGAGGCCGAGGAAGCGGCGCTCACCGACCACCTCGCCGTCGGCGTCGTAGGACTTGACCCCGACGTAGTCGAGGTGGGCGATCCGGTGCACCGTGGACTTCGAGTTCGCCTTGGTGAGGACGAGGATCCGCCGCTCGTGCGCCACCCGCGAGGCCTCCCGGCTCAGGACGTCGGGGTCCTTGCCGAGCGGCGGGTCGGCCCGCAGCAGGCCCAGGCCCGAGCCGGTCACCGCGGAGATGACCTCGCCGGCGTCGGTCTGCCTCAGCGTGTAGTCGCGGTAGCCGAGGAAGGTGAAGTGGTCGTCGGCCATCCAGCGCAGGAACCGGGTGGCGAGGGCGACCTCGTCGGGGTCGACGTTCGCCGGCGGGGCGCCCTCGAGCTCGGCGGCGATGACCAGGCACCGGCTGCGCATCTTCGGCCAGTCCTCGACGGTCTGGCGGACGTCCTCGAGCACCCGGCGCACGGTGCGCTCGAGCTCGGTGCGACGGCCCTCGTCGCTCTCCCGGTCGATCGAGAGCAGCATCCACGACTCGGCCAGCTCGCCGACCGCGGCGGCCCGGAACTTGCCGGTGATGTCGCGGTTCTCGACCTTCTCGAGGTTCCCGATGGCGTCCCGGACGACGACGAGCTGCGGGTGGACGATGAGGTGGATGTCGATGCCCGCGCCGACCAGGGCACCGGTCACCGAGTCGACGATGAACGGCATGTCGTCGGTGACGATCTGGATGATCGTGCGCGGGTTGGACCAGCCGTCGACCTCGGTGCTCGGGTTGTACACCCGGACGTTGGAGGTGCCGGACGGGCGCCTGCGGGCGAGCTCGAGGTGGCTGTGCGCGGCGCCGGCGTAGATGTCGGGGGTCCGCGAGGTCAGCTCGTCCAGCGGCACGTGGCGGAAGTACCGCTCGACGAAGTCGTGGCCCCACCCCTCCGGTGCCAGCTGCTCGAACGTCGTGGCGATCGGTGCGAGGACGTCCTCGCGAGCGGCGGGCAGGACGGTCGACATGGTGCGGTGGCACTCCTCGGTCGGGGTCGCCGGGTTGCGGCGGGGCACGCCGTCGTGCCCTCTCCGAGACTAGCCATCCCGGCGGGTCCGGGTCGGCGAGGACGTCGGCGGGTTGTCTCGGGGGCCAGACAGTGGTCAGCGGCCGGCGGGGCCCTCGAGGACGACGTCGAGCGTGTGCAGCGAGGGGTCGGCGGCGTACGCGATGCGGCTGCCCGCCGCCCTGGCCGCCCGGAGCGCGTCGAGCGCGTCGGCCGTCACCACCTCGCCCGGCGCGAGCACCGGGACCCCGGGTGGGTAGGGGGCGACGAGCTCGGCGCTGACCCGGCCGACGGCGCGCTCCACCGGCACGCTCTCGCGGGGGGCGAAGAACGCCTCGCGGGGCGAGGTGGCCTGGACCGGGTCCACCGCCCAGACCGCCCCGGTCGTCACCGGCCGGGGGACCCCGCGGTGGTCCTCGACCGCCTCGACGAGGGCGACCGCGAGGTCCTCGAGCCCCCCCTGGGTGTCGGCGAGGGTGACCATCGCGACGACGGTGTCCCGGTCCGCCATCTCCACCGGCATCCCGCGGGCGACGAGGTCGGCCTCCACCGCGGTGCCGTCCGCGCCGGTGCCACCGAGCACGAGCACGACGCGCAGCGGGTCGACACCGGCCCCGTCGAGGACGACGAGGCCGGGAACCCGGGCCAGCCGGTCGCGGACCGCGCGCACCCCCTCGAGGACCGGTCCGATCAGTGCCGCGCCGTCGCGCTCGAGCAGCGCACGAGCGGCGTCGGTGCTCGCGAGGATCGCGCCGGCCGGGCTCGTCGTGGCCGTCGCCTCGACGGCCGCGTCCAGGCGGGACCGGGCGACCCGGCCCGAGCGGGCGAGGATGACCGCAGCCTGGGAGAACGCCGGCAGCGTCTTGTGGGCGCTGGTGACCAGGGCGTCCGCCCCCAGGGCCAGGGCGTGCGGCGGCAGGTCCGGGTGGAACCCGAGGTGGGCGCCCCACGCGGCGTCGACGACGAGCGGGACGCCGTGGGCGTGGGCGGTGCGGGCGACCCCGGCGACGTCGCCGAGCGTGCCGACGTACGACGGGTCGCCGACGAGGACGGCGACCGCGTCCGGGGTGGCGTCCAGGGCCTTCGCGACGGCCGCCGCCGGGACCCCCGTGGGCAGCCCGGTGCGCGGGTCGACCTCGGGCCGCACCCAGACCGGGTCCAGACCGGCGAGGACGAGCCCGAGGAGCATCGAGCGGTGCAGGGTGCGGGCGACGACGACCTTCGCCCCGGGCCGGCCGACGGCCAGGGCCAGGGCCTGGTTGCCGTGGGTGGACCCGCCGACCGAGAACCGGCAGAGGTCGACGCCCCAGAGCCGGGCGGCGCGCTCCTCGGCGTCCTCGAGGACCCCATGGGACAGCCGCATCGTGTCGAGCCCGGCGTAGAGCGGGACGTCGCCGGCCACGACGTCCCCGACGAGGTCGAGCCGGTGCTTGTGGCCCGGGATGGTGAACGGTGTCGGCGCCTCCTCGTGGAACCGCAGCCAGGCGTCGAGCAGGGGGGCGTCGCCGCGCAGGCCGCGGGGGTCAGTGGGCACGGGTGGCCGTCCACGCGGTGACCGCCTCGAGCACCGCACCGGCGTACCTGCGCACCTGGCCGAGGTCGACCCACTCGTCGGCGGCGTGCAGCCCACCGCCCGCCGGGCCGCACACGACGGCGGGGATGCCGGCCGCCTGCCAGAGCGGCGCCTCCATCCAGTAGGGGGCCTCGAACGGGGCCGGGGCGGGCGTCCCGAGCGGGGCCCGGCGGGCGAGGGCCGCGTCGAGGGCGTCGGCGAGCGCGGCCGCCGGCCCGTCGGCGTCCAGGCGCCACGCCTCCCGGGCGGTGAGCAGGGTCGCCCGGCCGTCGACGTCCGGGTCGGCCCCGCGCAGCACCGCGAGCAGCGCCTCGACCTCGAGCAGCGCGCCGGCGGCGGACTCGCCGGGCACCGTGCGCCGCTCGACGACCGCCCGGGCGCCCCGGGCCAGGACGAAGGGCGTCTCCCCACCCTCGGCGACGGTGACGAGGAGCGAGCCCCCGCAGGCCGCGAGCTCGCGGTGCCGCTGCTCGACCGCGACGAGCAGCCGGCCGAGGTGGGCCACCGCGTTGACGCCGAGGTCGGGCTGGGAGGAGTGCGCCGCGCGCCCGGTGAGGGCGACCTCGACGAGGGCGTAGCCGCGCAGCGACGTGGTGCGGGCGAGCCAGGTCGGCTCCCCGACGAGGGCGACCTCGGGGCGCAGACCGAGGCCGGGCAGGGCCCGCAGGACGGCCTCGGTGCCGAGGCTGCGGTCCTCCTCGTCGGCGACGAGGGCCAGGACGACGCGCCCGGGGATGCCGCGGCGGACCAGCGCCTCGGCGGCGGCGACGAGCCCGGCGACTCCGCCCTTCATGTCGCAGGCGCCCCGGCCGTGCAGCCGCTCCCCCTCGACGCGGGCGGCGAAGGGCTCCGCCACGCCGTCGACCCCGACGGTGTCGAGGTGACCGGTGAGCACGACGGTGGGGCCCGCCGCGGAGGGAGGGGAGGCCGCGACGAGGCTCGGGCGGTCCGGGTGGGCCCGTGGGGTGACGACGTGGGTGTCGAACCCGGCGGCCTCCAGCCGGGCCCGCAGGACGCGCACGGCCTCCCCCTCCCCCGCCGCGCCCCGGACCAGGCCGGGGTTGACCGAGTCGACGCCGACGAGCTCGGCGGTGAGGCGCACCGCCTCCTCGCCGACGCCGTCCTCGAGGGTCGGCCCGAGCGGGGTGGCGGAGTGTCCGGCCGGTGCCATCCCGCGACCCTACGCCGCGAGGCCGGCCCGGGCGGGGGGCGGGTGCTGCCCCGATTCGGCTCCGGACCGGTCCCGGTGCGGCACCCGGGTGGGCCCGGCCGGAGGGCGGCGGAGCCGGGCCGGGGTGGCTGTGGGCAACGGGCCGGAGGGGGACGGCCACCCGCCTAGAGTGGCGGCGTGCCACCCGGTCCGGACCCCGACCGCGCCCGCGCGGCGCTGGCCCGGCTCGACACGCTCCGCGAGGTCGTCGCCGCCGCCGAGGACGACGTCCTGGCCTGCCTCGTCGTCACCGGGGAACCGCGTCCGCAACGCGTCGTCGACGACTGGCTCGACCAGGTGGCCGACACCCTGCGCGCCCTCGGCGAGGTGGCCGGTGGGCTCGCACCCGGGCTGGCCCGGCACGCGGCGTCCGGGCCCTCCGGCGCCGCCCGGCGCGGGGCCGGCGCGCACCAGGGCATCCGGGGGGTGGAGCCGTGAGCACCGTCCCGGGCGACCCCGCATCGGTGTCTGCGTGCGCGAGCACCGCGACCACGGTGGCCCGCGGCCTCGCCGCGCAGGAGGGCCCGCTGACCGCCGCGTTCGCCGACCTCGCCCAGGGGTGGCCGGGCCGGGTGTCGGCCACGACCCGGCGGCGCGGCGCCTCGCTCGCCGCGGCGGCGGGCACCACCGCCGCCGAGCTCGACCGGGTCGCCACCGCCCTGCAGGACCACGCCACCGACCTCGCCGACCTCCTCGCCCGTGCCCGGCGCGTCGAGGGCCGGGCGGCTGCCGCCGGGCTTGAGGTCCGCGACGGCCGGGTCGTCCCGGGGTACCGCGGGCTCGCCGAGGCCGACGCCCACGCCGCCGGCGAGCGCGAGCGCACCGCCGCCGCGCTGCAGGCCGAGCTCGACACCGTCCTCGCCCTGCACGCCCGCCGCCGCGACCGGCTGCTCGGGGTGCTGCGGACGAGCGGCAACGAGCTCGCCGCGGTCTCCCGCGCGCTGCGCCGGGGGTGAGAGGATCGCCCGCGAGAGGACCCCGCCGGAGAGGACCGACGCGTGCGACTGACCAGGCGCGAGGAGCTGGACGCCACCCCCGAGGAGGTCTACGCCGTCCTCACCGACCCCGGCTTCCAGGAGGCCAAGTGTGCCGCGACGACCGCGGGCGGCGCCCACACCGTCGACGTCGCCGACGGCGCGTCCGGGGCCCGGGTGCGCACCGAGCGGGAGCTTCCCTCGGACGGGCTGCCCGACGTGGCCCGCTCGTTCGTCGGTGTCACCCTGACCGTCGTCGAGGTCCACGACTGGTCCGGGCCGACGGCCGACGGCGCCCGCGCCTCGACGGTCGACATGCACGTCAAGGGCGCCCCGCTGACGCTCAAGGGGACCCTGCGGCTCGAGCCCAGCGGATCGGGGACCGCCGAGGTCATCGACACCGACCTGACCGCGAACGTTCCCTTCATCGGCGGGCGGCTCGAGAAGGCCGCGTCCGGCCCGATCGACACCGCCATCGACATCGAGATCCGGCTGCTGCGGGAGTGGCTCTCCCGCTGAGCCGCCGGGTCGGCCCGGGCGCCGGGACGCCCGGGTCGTCGGTCAGCCCATGTGCGGGTAGGTGTGCCGGGTCGGCGGGACGAAGTTCTCCTTGATCGAGCGGGTCGAGGTCCACCGCATGAGGTTGGCCGCCGAGCCCGCCTTGTCGTTGGTGCCCGAGGCCCGGCCGCCGCCGAAGGGCTGCTGGCCGACGACCGCCCCGGTCGGCTTGTCGTTGATGTAGAAGTTCCCAGCCGCGAAGCGCAGCCGCCGGGTGGCGTCGGCGATGGCGGCCCGGTCGGTCGCGATCACCGCACCGGTCAGCGCGTACGGCGCGAAGGACTCCATCTGGTCCACGACCTTGTCGTACTGGCGGTCCGGGAAGACGTGGACGGAGAGGATCGGCCCGAAGTACTCGGTCGCGAACATCTCGTCGGTGGGGTCGCTGCTCTCGACGATCGTCGGGCGGACGAACCAGCCCTCGGAGTCGTCGTACTTCCCGCCGGCGACGACCTCGAGGTGGGCGGTGGCGTGCGCGCGGTCGATGGCGGCCTTGTGCTTGGCGAAGGCACGCTCGTCGATGACGGCCCCCATGAAGTTGGACAGGTCGCGGACGTCGCCCATGGTCAGGCTCTCGGTGACCGAGACGAGGTCGTCGCGCAGCCGCTTCCACACCGACCGTGGCACGTAGGCCCGCGAGGCCGCCGAGCACTTCTGGCCCTGGTACTCGAAGGAGCCGCGGACGAGCGCGGTCCGCAGCACGTCGACGTCGGCGCTCGGGTGGGCCAGGACGAAGTCCTTGCCGCCGGTCTCGCCGACGATCCGCGGGTAGTGCCGGTAGGACGGGAGGTTCTCCCCGATCCGCCGCCACAGGCCCTGGAACACGGCGGTGGATCCGGTGAAGTGCAGGCCGGCGAACTCGGGGTGGGTCAGGGCCACGTCCGAGACCTCCCGCCCGTGCCCGGTGACCATGTTGATGACGCCGGGCGGCATCCCGGCCTCCTCGAGGAGCTCCATCGTCAGCTGCGCCGCCAGCTGCTGGGAGTGCGACGGCTTCCACACGACGGTGTTGCCCATCAGGGCCGGGGCCGTGGCAGGTTGCCGGCGATCGCGGAGAAGTTGAACGGCGTCACCGCGTAGACGAAGCCCTCGAGCGGGCGGTGGTCGCTGCGGTTCCACAGGCCACGGGAGTTCGCCGGCGGCTGCTCCTCGAGGATCTGCCGGGCGAAGTGGACGTTGAACCGCCAGAAGTCGATGAGCTCGCACGCGGCGTCGATCTCGGCCTGGTAGACCGTCTTGCTCTGCCCGAGCATCGTCGCGGCGTTGAGCCGGGCACGCCACGGCCCGGCGAGCAGGTCGGCCGCCTTGAGCAGGATCGCGGCACGGTCGTCGAAGCTGAGGTCGCGCCAGGCCGGAGCGGCGGCCATCGCGGCGTCGACCGCCGACGCGGCATCCTTCGTCGTGGCCCCGCGGGTGACGCCGAGCACCGTGCGGTGGGCGTGCGGCTGGCGGACCTCGATCCGCTCCCCGGAGCCCATGACCCGCACGCCGCCGATGGTGTGCGGCAGCTCGTGCCGGCTCGCGGCGAGCTCGGCGAGGGCCACCTCGAGGGCGGCGCGCTCCGGGCTGCCGGGGGCGTGGTCGAGGACGGGCTCGTTGGTCGGGGCGGGGACGTGGGTCGCAGCGTCCATGGGGTGGGGCTCCTCGCTCGGGTCACGACGACGGGATGGCCCCCACTCTTCCCCCCTGCCGTGACCGCCCGCAAGCCGCCCCGGGGCGAGGTGACGGATCAGTCGCCGGCGACGAGGCGGCGCACCTCGGCGAGCTCGGTGACGTCGTACCAGAGCATGTCCGCGGGGTCCTGAGCGCCGGGCTGCTCGTCGACGTGGAAGGACACGACGTCGCGCCGGCGCACCGGCTCGGTGAGCTCGACCCGGGACGGCCGGTCGGGGCTGGTCGGGTGCGCGACCACCTCGGTGTCGACGTCCGCGGCGGCGACGACCCGCCGGGCCCCGGCGCCGGAGGTCGCACCCGCCTCCTCGGTCGCCGCGAGCCAGGCGAGGTGCTCGAGCTCCTCCTCGTCGGTGGTCAGGCCGGGGCGGCCCAGGGCCGGTGTCACGGCGTGGGCCGGAACCGGCGGCCGGCCGACCTCGTCGCCGGCCTCGAGCGCGGCGAGGTCGGCCGCGGTCAGCGGGAGGTAGACGCGGGTCAGCGGCATCGCGGCTCCTGTCTCACCGGGCGGCCGAGCGGGGCGCGTCGAGCAGCTCGGCGAGTGCGTCGACCACGCCGCGGCCGAGGACGTCGGCGTCCGGCATCGCGTCGCGGTCGGCGTAGAGGCCGTAGTGGACGCCGCCGTCGTAGGAGGTGAGCCCGATGGCCAGCGCCTGGTTCGGGCCGAGCGGGGTCACCGGGTAGGTGGAGACCATCCGGGCGCCGGCGGCGTACCGCGGGGTCTGCGGGCCCGGCACGTTGGTGATGACGACGTTGAAGAGCCGGCGCGAGACCATCCCGCCGAGCCGGGCGCCGAGCGCGTGCATCGTGGGCGGCGCGAAGCCGCCGAGCCCGGCGAGGGTGTCGGCGGAGACGGCGCGGCGGGTGCCGGACTCCATCTGCTGGCGCATCGAGAACGCGATCTGGTGCAGCCGCATCGACGGGCCCGGCTCGCCCACCGGGAGGTCGACGAAGCAGGCCTGGACCTGGGCGCCCGGCGGCACCTCGGTGCCGTCCTCGGCGTCGAGCACCGACACCGGCACCATGGCCCGCACGCTGGTCCCCGGGTAGACGGCCTCCCCGCGGGTCAGCAGCCAGGACCGGAACGCGCCGGCGATCGTGGCGAGGATGACGTCGTTGACGCTCACCTCCTCCGCGAACGAGCCGCGGCCCAGCTGGGCCCGCACCGTGCGGTAGTCCTCGAGGTCGGTCCCGACCATGATGTACCGCCGGGCCCGGCCGACCTCGACGTTGAGCGGCGACTCCGGCGCCGGGCGGGCCGAGACGCGCGCGATGGTGGAGAGGACCTCCCCGGCCACCGACGCGACCCTGCCGACGGTCTTGGTGAGGTCGGCGACCCCGTGCTGGACGGTCTCGACGACCTGGCTCGGGGTGCGCACCGCCTCGGCGAGGGCCCCGACGAGGAGCTCGGCGCCGGTCGGCTCGGGGCGCGGCCGCCACGCGGGCATCCCCCCGTCCGAGACCGTCGGGTTGCCGTCGAGGAGGACGTTGCCGAGGTCGACGGCGTGGATGCCGTCGACGAGGCTGGGGTGGCTCTTGGTGATGATCGCGAAGCGGTCCTCGGCCAGGCCCTCGACGAGGTAGACCTCCCACAGCGGGCGGGACCGGTCGAGCGGGCGCGGCTGGATGCGGGCGACGAGCTCCTCGAGCTGCTCGTCCGAGCCCGGCCGTGGCAGCGCGCTGCGCCGGACGTGGTAGCTGATGTCGAAGGTGCTGTCGTCGACCCACACCGGGTTGGCGAGCCCACCGGGAACCATCCGCACCCGCTGTCGGTACCGCGGCACGTGCGCGATCCGGTCGCTGATCAGCCCGACGAGGCGCTCGTAGTCGAAGCCGCCGTCGGGGGCGTCGAAGACCATGACCGAGCCGACGTGCATCGGGGTCGCGGCGTCCTCGAGCCGGAGGAACGACGCGTCGAGCGAGCTGAGCCGGTCTGCCACGGCCCCATCGTGTCAGACCGCGTGCGCCCTCCGCCGCCGCCCGGCGCGGCCGCGGCCCACGGGGGCGGCGCACCGTGGGTCGAGCTCGGCGGCGAGCTCGCCGACGGCGAGGGTCAGGGGGCTCCTGGGGTGGGTCTCGCTCAGGGCCCGGCCGGCGAGGAGGGCGGCGTCGCAGTCCTCCGGCGCCCACGGCAGGAAGCGCACCGTCTCCAGCCCGGCGAAGCGGGCCAGCACCTCCCCGATCGAGCGTTCCGGGCGGCGGCCGGCCGAGGAGGCCCGGGTCTTGTTGACGACGACGAGCGGAGGTGGCGACGGGAGGAGGGCGACGTCCTGGACCGCCCGGACCAGGCGCTGCAGCCCGACGGGGTCCGCCGAACCGACGACGAGCAGCCGGTCGGCGGCCTCGAGGGCGGCCAGGGTCGCGGCGTTGCGCCGGGGCGCGGCCGTGTCGTAGCTGAGCTCCTCGTCGTCCTCCACGCAGAACCCCGCGTCGACGACGACGTGGTCGGCGACCGAGCGGGCCAGCCGCAGCACGTCCTCGACCGCTGCGGCGCGCAGCTCGGGCCACCGGTCGGCTCGCGGCAGCCCGGTGAGCACCCGCAGCCCGGGCACCACCTCGGGGGCCACCCGGGCCAGCCCCGGGACGTCGAGGTTGCCCTGCTCCGAGGCCCGGGCCGCCGCGGCGACTCCGGGTGCCTCGTCGACGAGCCCGAGCACCTGGGCCACGCAGGCGCCCCAGGTGTCGAGGTCGACCAGCAGGGTGCGCACCCCGCCCGCGGCGAGCCGAGCCGCGAGGGTGACCGCGACGGTGGTGCGCCCGGGTGCGCCGGTGGGTCCCCAGACGACGGTGACCGGCGCGACCGGTCGGGGGCCGGCGTCCTGCTCCGGCCCGGGCCGGGGCGCGCCGGCGCCGCCCGGCCCGTCGGGCCCGCCGGGTGCGCCGGGCCCGTCGTCGGGCACCGGCCCGAGGGGCCGGGAGCCGGCGAGGTCGGTGAGCGAGGCCTCGACGGTGTCGGCGTCGTCGCCGGGGTGCAGCACGGCGGTGACCCCGAGCTGGCGCAGCCGTCGCTCCCCGCCCTCGTCGTCGGCCGCGACGAGCCCCGCGACCCGCACCCCGTGGCCCGCGAGGTGCCGCAGCGCGTCGCGGTCGAGGCCGCGCAGGTCGGGGGACACGACGGCGACCCGGGCGACCCCGGCCGCCCCGGCGGAGAGCAGCTCGGCGAGGTCGGCGCAGCGGCGGACCAGGGTGAGCGAGCCCGCGCCGCCGAGGACCTCGACGAAGCCGGCCTCGTGCCGGTGGGTCACCGCGGTCAGGACGGTGGTCACGACGCCCCGCCGACTCCGCCCGGCACCGGGACCAGCGTGATCCGTGCCCCGACGTCGACGTCGGCGACGAGGTCGCGGACCGCCTCACGCGGGACCATGACCTGGACCGCGCGGGTGTCGGCGGCCCCGCCGAGCACGGTGTCCTCGGCCGCCACCCGCACCACCGAGACCCGCTCGAGGACCCGCTCGGGGCCCCGGAGGCGGGCGACGGCGACCGCAGAGCCGCCCTGCTCCGGGCGGTTCACGTAGACGTCGACGACCGAGCCGGCGGCGAGCGCCCCGGCGGAGGTCGAGTCGACGAGCAGCGAGACCTGCTGGACCGCGACCTGGCGCGCGTCGCCCACGCTCGCGGCCGGGATCAGCTCGCCGCGGCGCAGCTCGCGCAGCGCGTAGGCGTCGGCGGGCAGCGCCCGGTCGGCCGGCAGGTAGGCGGCCGCGCCGTCGCCGAGCTGGACCTCGACGACGGTGACGTCGTCGGCGCCCAGCGCCTGCCCCGGGGTCAGCGCCGACGCGGCGGCGTAGACCGGGACCCGGTCGTCGGCCCGGGCGACGACGAGGGCGCCGGCCACCGTGGAGACGAGGACGAGGAGGATGCCGACGAGCAGCCGCGAGTCGCGCCAGGACGGCGCCCGCAGCCGCGAGGCCGTGGGGGTCGGGAGGTCGCTCATGCCGCGATTCTCGACCAGGCCCGCGCGGCCCGCCTCCCGAGCGCGGCGCGCCTGTGGACGACGGCCCCGGCCGGGCCGCCGGCGGGTGGCACACTGACGCCGTGGCCCGCCGCTTCATCCCGCTCACCGAGGTCTCCGAGATCCTGGACGTCTCCGCCGCGCAGGCCTACGCGCTGGTCCGCAGCGGCGAGCTGCCCGCCATCAAGGTCGGCGGTCGCGGCCAGTGGCGGGTCGAGACCACCGAGCTGGAGAGCTACATCGAGCGGATGTACGCCGAGACGCGGGAGTTCGTCGCCACCCGTGCCGAGCGTGACGAGGAACCGCCGGGGCACTGACCGGCCGGCGCCGCGGTGACTCAGCGGCGCGAGGCCACCGCGAGGACCGCGGCGGTGCGGACGGTCAGGTGCCGGCGGACGTTCGCCGGCCGCCGCGGCTCGCCCACCGGGTGCTCGGCCAGCTCGACGTGGTCGGCGCCCACGACGTCGAGCGTGCCGACCAGCTCGCCACCGCCGGTGAGCAGCAGGCCCACGGTCGCACGGTCCCGGGCCAGCGCCCGCAGGGCGTAGCCGAGGCCGAACCGCCGCGCCGTGCGGCTGGCCACCGAGCCCGGCGGCAGGCCGCCGAGCGCCACGACGCCGGACAGCGGGACGAGCACCTCACCGGCCGCGCCCGGGCCGCCGCCGCCGAGGAGCAGCCAGCCGTCCCCGTGGTCGGCCAGGACCCCGGACACCCGGGGGCCGCCGGCGAGGTCGACCTCGAGGTGGGAGCCGAGGGCCGCGCCGAGCCGGGCGGTGAGGTCGACCGTGGCCCGCTCACGCCGGGTGCGCTCGGCGACCTCGCTGTCGAGCTCGCGCCGCTCCTCGGCGGCGAGCTGCCCCTCGAGGTCCGCGAAGAGTCCCTCCCACCTCACGGACCGAGCCTAGACGTCCACAGGGCCTTGTCGCGGCATTCGGCACCGCCTATGGTCATCAGCATGCAAACGTCGTCAAACAGCATCAAACGGAGGATCAGCGCCTTGCGGAGGCTGGGCGCGGTCGTCGTCACGGCCGGCGCCGCCGTGCTCGCCCGGTGGCTCGCCGGCACCGGGCTCGGCGTGGCCGACACCGCCCGGCGCGGGGTACCACTCGGGCCGGACGAGGCGATCCTGGGCCTCCTCGCCGTCACCGCCGCCGCCGGGCTGGCCTGGCTCGTCGTCGGGGTCCTCCTCGAGGCGCTCGCCCGGGTTCCGGGGGCGACCGGCCGGGTCGCGGGGTCGTGGGCGGCGGCCGTGAGCCCGCGCGTGGTCCGCCGGGTGGCGGCCGTGGTCGTCGGGGTCGGCATCGGCACCGCGGCCGGCGGCGGTGTCGGCGCGAGCCCCGCCCTCGCCGCGACGGTGCCGCCGGGCTCCTCGCTCGTCGTCCGCGTCGTGGCCGGCGCGGGCGGTGGCGGCGAGCCGGCCTCGGCACCGCTGCCCGACCCGGGCTTCGGCCCCGCGCCGGGCCCCGGGTGGGTGCCGGCTCGCCCGACCGTCCGCCCCCACCCGGACGTGGCGTCGGTCAGCGCCACCGGGCGCCGGGACCCGGTCCCCGAGACGCACGTCGTGGTCCACCGCGGCGACTCGCTGTGGAGCCTGGCGGCCCGCCACCTCGGCCCCGGAGCCACCGACCGCGAGGTCGCCGACGAGTGGCCGCGCTGGTACGCGGCCAACCGTGAGGTCATCGGCCCGGACCCCGACCTCGTCCTCCCGGGCCAGGTGCTCCACCCGCCGGCGAGCGAGGACGCGCGGTGAACGGCGACGCCCTGCACGTCGTGCCGCTGGTGCGCCCGCTGCCCCCGGCGCTGCCGCTGGCCGAGGCGGTGCGCCGCGGACGGGAGGCCCGCGAGGCGCTGACCCGCCGGCACGGCTACGTCCAGGACGCCCTCGCGGTCGACTTCGCCTGCGCGTCCGACGAGCAGCTCTTCGGGCCGCAGCGCACCAAGCGCGCCGACCTGCCCGACCCGGCCGACTGGGCCGGGCGCCTGACCCGGGCCCTGCTCGAGGTGATGACCGGCCTGCGTCCCGCACCGCAGGTGCTGCGCTGGACCACGGCCGAGGTGTACGCCGTCGTCGCCCGCCGCGGGGCACTCGCGGCGCGCCGGGCCGCCGAGGGACGCAGCGTGCGCACCCGGCATCCGGTCGCCGTCCAGCGGGTCCGCGTCTGCGAGCCGGCCGACGGGGTCGCCGAGGCGGCGGTCGTGGTCCGGCACGGCCCGCGGGTCCGCGCCGTGGCGGTCCGGCTCGTCGGCCAGGACGGGACCTGGCGGGTCAGCGCGCTCCAGGTCGGCTGAGCCTCAGCCGGCGGGGGTCACCTGCGGCCGTGGCACATCTTGAACTTCTTGCCCGACCCGCAGGGGCACGGCGCGTTGCGGGGCGTCGACTCCATCTCCTCCTCGGTGAGGGTGGCCGTCGCACCCCCCCGCTCGTCGCGGACCTCGACCCCGCCGGTCTCGGTCGGCGCCGAGTAGTGCAGGTTCCTCGTGCGGGGCCGCCCGACCCCGACCCCGGAGACCTCGACGTGGGGCGAACCGTCGGCCAGCGGCTCGGTCGAGGTCGTCGCGGCCGGCGCGAGCCCCTCCTCGGGCTCCTCGACCGGTGTCGCCGCGACCTCGCCGCCCGGGCCGGCCTCGGCCGCGCCCTCCGCGGACCCGCCCGCGCCGTCCTGGGCCGCCGACGCACCCGCGCCGGCCATCGCCCCGAGCATCTGGGCGACGTGCATCGGCTCGACGGCCGGCGCCGCCTGCTGCTGCTGGTCGACGGACACGTCGACGTGGAAGAGCAGCCCGACGGACTCCTCCTTGACCGCCTCGTTCATCGCCTGCCAGAGCTGGAAGCCCTCGCGCTGGTACTCCACGAGCGGGTCGCGCTGGGCCATCGCCCGCAGGCCGATGCCCTCCTGGAGGTAGTCCATCTCGTAGAGGTGCTCGCGCCACCTGCGGTCCAGGACCGAGAGCATGACCCGCCGCTCGACCTCGCGCATCACCTCCGAGCCGAGCGCCTCCTCGCGCTCGTCGTAGGCGCGGTGGGCGTCGGAGAGGATCTCCTCCTTGAGGGTCTCCGCGGTGAGGGCGGAGCGGCCGCCGGCGGCCTCCTCGAGCTGCTCGGGGGTGACGCTGACCGGGTAGAGGGCCCGCAGCGCGCTCCACAGCCGCTCGAGGTTCCAGTCCTCGGGGAAGCCCTCGGCGGTCTCGGCGTCGATGTAGCCCTCGATGACGTCGTTGACGAAGTGCCGCAGCTGCTCGTGCAGGTCCTCCCCCTCGAGCACCCGGCGCCGCTCGTCGTAGATGACGGTGCGCTGGCGGTTGAGCACGTCGTCGTACTTGAGGACGTTCTTGCGGATCTCGAAGTTCTGCGCCTCGACCTGGGCCTGCGCGGACTGGATCGAGCGGCTGACCATCTTGGACTCGATCGGCTGGTCGTCCTCGAGCTTGGCCGTCGTCATCACCCGGTCCACGAGCCCGGCGTTGAAGAGCCGCATCAGGTGGTCCTGCAGGCTGAGGTAGAACCGGGACTCGCCGGGGTCGCCCTGACGGCCGGACCGGCCGCGCAGCTGGTTGTCGATGCGGCGCGACTCGTGCCGCTCGGTGCCCAGGACGTAGAGGCCGCCGAGCGCGGTGACCTCGTCGTGCTCGGTGGCCACCTCCGCCTCGGCCCGGGCCAGCGCCTCGTCCCACGCCTCCTCGTACTCCTCCGGCGTCTCGTGCGGGTCCAGGCCCCGCTCGCGGAGGGCGGCGACGGCCCGGAACTCGGGGTTGCCGCCGAGCATGATGTCGGTGCCGCGGCCGGCCATGTTCGTCGCGACGGTGACACCGGCCTTGCGGCCCGCGTCGGCGACGATCGCGGCCTCGCGCTCGTGGTGCTTGGCGTTGAGGACCTGGTGGCGCACCCCGCGCCGGCGCAGCTGCTCGGAGAGGTACTCGGACTTCTCGACCGAGACGGTGCCGACGAGCACCGGCTGGCCCTTCTCGTGGCGCTCGGCGATGTCGTCGACGACCGCGATGTACTTGGCCTCCTCGGTCCGGTAGACGAGGTCGGCCTCGTCGGCGCGGATCATCGGCATGTTCGTCGGGATCGGGACGACGCCGAGCTTGTAGATCGAGTTGAGCTCGGCCGCCTCGGTCATCGCGGTCCCGGTCATCCCGGAGAGCTTGTCGTACATCCGGAAGTAGTTCTGCAGGGTGATCGTGGCCAGGGTCTGGTTCTCGTTCTTGATCTCCACCCCCTCCTTGGCCTCGATCGCCTGGTGCATGCCCTCGTTGTAGCGGCGACCGGGCAGCATCCGGCCGGTGTGCTCGTCGACGATGAGGACCTCGCCGTTGAGCACGACGTAGTCCTTGTCGCGCTGGAACAGCTCCTTGGCCTTGATCGCGTTGTTGAGGTACCCGATGAGCGGGGTGTTGGCCGACTCGTAGAGGTTGTCGATGCCGAGGTGGTCCTCGACCTTGTCGATCCCCCGCTCGAGGACGCCGACGGTCTTCTTCTTCTCGTCGACCTCGTAGTCGCCCCGCCCGGACTCGAGCTCGCCCCGTTCGAGCCGCTGGGCGATCCGGGCGAACTCGGTGTACCACTTGGTCGGCGCGTCGGCCGGCCCGGAGATGATCAGCGGCGTGCGGGCCTCGTCGATGAGGATGGAGTCGACCTCGTCGACGATGCAGAAGTGGTGGCCGCGCTGGACGAGCTCCTCGGTGCTCCACGCCATGTTGTCGCGCAGGTAGTCGAAGCCGAACTCGTTGTTCGTCCCGTAGGTGATGTCCTTGGCGTACTCGGCCCGGCGCTGCTCGGGGGTCATCGTGTTGAGGATGCAGCCGGTCTCCAGCCCGAGGAACCGGTGGACGCGGCCCATGAGCTCGGACTGGTACTCGGCGAGGTAGTCGTTGACGGTGATGACGTGCACGCCCCGGCCGGTGAGCGCGTTGAGGTAGCACGGCAGGGTGGCGACGAGGGTCTTGCCCTCACCGGTCTTCATCTCGGCGACGTTGCCCAGGTGCAGTGCGGCGCCGCCCATGATCTGGACGTCGAAGTGCCGCTTGCCGATGGTGCGCTTGCTCGCCTCGCGCACCGCGGCGAAGGCCTCGGGGAGGATGTCGTCGAGCGTCTCCCCGTCGGCCAGGCGCGCCCTGAACGTGTCGGTCTCCGCGCGCAGCTCGGCGTCGGTGAGCTTCTCGAAGTCCTCCTCGATGGCGTTGACCTGCGCCGCGATGTTGTCGAGCTTCTTGAGGATGCGCCCCTCACCGGCGCGCAGCAGCTTCTCGACGATCTTCACGAGTGGGACTCCCTCAAGGCAGGTTGCTTCGGCGGTCGCACGAGGACCGGACCTGCCCAGCCTAGTCGAGCGTGCGGCCCGGCACGGACGCACGTGGGGCCACGGGGGCAACGGGCCGGAGCCCGTGGGGAGTTCCCCACGGGGGTGCCTCGGTGGTTGGCTGGGCGCCATGACCGAGGTCGTCTACCCCGCGTGCGTCCCGGAGCTGACCGACGCCCACGCCCTGTTGCGTGCCCACCGGCCGGCCGACGCCGAACGCATCGTCGAGCAGAGCAACGACCCGGCCTCGCTGCGCTGGACCATGGTGCCCCGCCCGTACGGGCCGACCGACGCCGCCCGGTGGCTGGCCGGCATCGAGGCCCAGTGGAACGACCCGCAGGGCGAGCGGCTGTGGGCGGTCAGCGACGCCAACGACCCGGGCCGCCCCTACCTCGGCACCGTGGACCTGCGCCCGCGGGCCCCCGGCACCGTCGAGGTCGGCTACGGGCTGCACCCCTCGGCACGCGGGCGGGGGCTGATGGCCAGCGCGCTGCGGCTGGTCTGCCAGTGGTGGTTCGACGCCGGGGGGACCCGGGTGCACTGGCGGGCCGAGCGCGGCAACTTCGCCTCCTGGCGGGTCGCGTGGTCCTGCGGGTTCCCGGATGCACGGCACCGTGCCCGGGCTGCTCCCCTCGGCGTTCCGGGGGGAGGCGGTCGACGGCTGGCTGGCGAGCCTGGGTGCCGAGGACGTCATGGAGGCGCTGGCCCCGTGGCAGGACCCGCCGGTGCTCCCCGCCGGCGACGGCGAGGCCCTCCGGCTGCGGCCGTGGCGCGACGAGGACGTCGCCGCCCTCGAGGCGCGGGACGCCCCGGCCCACCACATGCCGCCCCGGGGCGTCCTCGACGCCGACACCTTCCCCGAGTGGCTGCTCGTGCGGCGCGAGCGGATGGCGGCCGGTGCGGCCATGAGCTGGTGCGTCGCCGACGCGGAGACCGACCGCTGCCTCGGGGAGGCGATCGTCTTCACGACCCGCGGCACCCTCGACGACGACACCGCCGAGCTCGGCTACCAGGTGCTCCCGAGCGCCCGGCGACGCGGGGTCGGCACGGCGGCCGCGAGGGCGCTCGCCGAGCACGCGCTGGCGCCGCGCACCGAGGGTGGGATGGGGCTGCGCCGGCTGGTGGCGCAGACCTCCGAGGACAACGTCGCGAGCAACCGGGTCCTGGACACCGTCGGCTTCACGATCTGGGGCACCGAGACCGCGGCCGACGCGCTGCCCGGCGGGCTGACCGTCGACGCGCTGCACTGGGAGCTCCTCGCCGATCGCTGACTCACCCCCGGTCCGGGTCCTCCCGCACCCCGGCCAGGCCCAGCCAGCCGGCGAGGAGGGAGAGCTCGGCATCCAGCTCGGCCCGGTCGGCGGCGTCCCCGCGGCCGGGCTCCCACGTGCACCGACGGACCCGCAGGACCCCGTCGGCGCGGTCGGACTTCAGGTCGCAGCGGGCGACGAGCTCGTCGCCGAGGAGGAACGGCAGGACGTAGTAGCCGTGCCGGCGCTGTGGCTCGGGGACGTAGATCTCGAGCCGGTAGTCGAAGCCGAAGAGGGCCCGGGTGCGGTCGCGCTGCCAGACCAGGGAGTCGAACGGTGAGAGGAGGGCGCGGGCGGTGACCCGGCGGGGCCGGCGGGCGTCCCGGTGCAGGTAGGCCGGCCGGTGCCAGCCGTCGACGACGGCCGGCAGCAGCGTCCCCTCGGCGACGAGGGCCTCCAGCGCCGGCCGGGCCTGCTCCGGGGAGAGCCGGAAGTAGTCGCGCAGGCACTGCTCCGAGGCCACCCCGTGCGCCCGGGCGGCGATCTCGACGAGCCGCCGGAACGCCTCCGCCTGGCCCGGCCGGGCCTCGGGGTCGAGCGCCTGCTCGCGCAGCGCGGGCGGCAGCACCCGCTCGGGGGTGGCGTAGCGACGCTCGAACTGGGCGGTCCGCCCGGCGCTGGAGAGCTCCCCGGCCCAGAAGAGGTGCTCGAGGGCGCTCTTGACCAGGGACCAGTTCCACCCCCAGCTCTCGCTCGTGCGGGGCAGGTCGTGGGCGAGGGCCTGCTCGACCGCGCGGCTGGTCATCGGGCCGCGACGGGCCACCTCGGCGAGGACGGCGGCCACCAGCTCGGGGTGGTCGCGGGCCACCCGCCGCATCCCGCCCCAGGCGTCGGAGCGGGCACGCCGCATCCGGAAGTCCAGGAGCGGCCACGTGGCCGGGGGCACGAGCGAGGCCTCGTGGGCCCAGTACTCGACGACCCGCCGCGGCGCGCGGTCCCGGGCCCGGTCGACCAGGGTGCGGTCGTAGGCCCCGAGCCGCGAGAAGAAGGGCAGGTAGTGGCTGCGGACGAGGACGTTGACGCTGTCGATCTGGACGACCCCGACGGTGTCGAGGACCCGCTGGACGTCTCGGACCGTCGCCGAGGCCGGGCGGGGCCGGGCGAACCCCTGCGCGGCGAGCGCGACCCGGCGGGCGGCCGCCGTCGAGAGACGGACCGGCGGCCCGTCACTCATCCCTGGCGATGAGGCGCTGGCGGTGGGCGTACACCGCCGCCTCCACGCGCGAGTGCAGGTGCAGCTTCTCGAGGATGTTGCGGACGTGGTTCTTCACGGTGTTCTCGGAGATGACGAGGCTGTCGGCGATCTCGCGGTTGGCCAGGCCGCGGGCGACGAGGCGCAGCACCTCGACCTCCCGCTCGGTCAGCCGGGTGTCCGGGGAGGCCGACGGGCCGGAGTCCCGGCTGAGCCGGCCGAACTCCCGTAGCAGGGTCGCCGCCATCCCCGGCGGGATGATCGCCTGGCCGTCGTGCACCTTGCGGATGGCCTCGGCGACCTCCTCCCCCGGCAGGTCCTTGAGGAGGTAGCCGCTGGCACCGGCCTTGATGGCCTCGAAGAGGTCGGACTCGTCGTCGCTCATGGTCAGCATGAGGATCCGGGTCTCGGGGCACTCGATCCCGATCCGGCGGCACGCGTCGATGCCGCCGACGCCGGGCATCCGGACGTCCATGAGGACGACGTCGGGCCGGAGCCGGGCACAGACGGCGACCGCCTCGTCGCCGTTGCTGGCCTCCCCGACGATGCGGGCACTCCCGTCGAGCTCGACGACGACCCCCATGCCGCGCCGGTACAGCTCGTGGTCGTCGGCGATGACGACACGGACGACCGGCCTCGCCTGGCCCCGGTCCGTCGTCCCCTGGTCGTCCACCGCCCCATCGTCGCAGTTCGCAGCGGTGGATTCCACCCTATGCAGGTAAGGCTTCCCTGAGGTTGGACGGGATGCGCCGGCTCAGGAGGCCGCGACGTCGAGCTCCTCGGGGCCGGCCCCCGGCGCGGAGAGCGAGCCGTCGAGGTCGAGGTGGAGCACCCCGTAGGACCAGCCGCGGCGCCGGTAGACGACGCTGGCGCGGTCGGTGTCGACGTCGTGGAAGAGGTAGAAGTCGTGGCCGACCGCCTCCATCTCCCGCAGCGCGTCGGCCAGGGACATCGGCTCCGAGCGGTGGACCTTCTCCCGGACCTCGATCGGCGAGTCGGGGAACGGGCCGTCGTCGGCGAGGTGACGGCTGCCGTCGGCCTCGGCCGGGGCCTCGATCCGGGCCGTGGCCCGGGAGACCGACTCGGGGGTGCGTCGCCCGCGGTGGACCTGCCGCTTGTCGTTGCGTCGCCGGAGCCGCTCCATGAGCCTGTCGAGCACCATGTCGACGGCCGCGTACTTGTCGTCGGCGCACGCCTCGGCGCGCACGACGGGGCCCTTGACGTAGCAGGTGATCTCGACCCGGTCGCAGGCCTTGGCCTGGCGCCGGTTCGTCTCGTGGCTCACCAGGACCTCGACCCGTCGGGTGCGAGGCTCGAGCTGGCCGATCTTGGCGAGCTTGCCGTCCAGGTGCTCCCGGAAGCGGTCGGAAACGGTCAGGTGCCGTCCGGTGACGACGATGTCCACGTGGTCCTCCTCTGCTCGGTGCTGCTGTGCTCACGGAACCTCAGGCGGCGTCTGCATCACCACCCTCGCGTCGGGAGGGGCCTCATGCATTGACGCTAGCCGCCAGCCCTGTGGGTCACAAGCGATTCGAGAGTGACGTGGCGAGGACGGACCGCGAGCGTCGCGGCGGCCAGGTGCACGGCCCCCGCGGCGCGCAGCGCCCGGCCCGCCTCACCGATCGTCGCCCCCGTCGTGAGGACGTCGTCGACGACCAGGCACACCGCCCCGCGGACCACCGGGGCGGCGCCGGGGCGCACCGCCAGGGCCCCCTCGAGGTTGGCCGCCCGGGCGGCCCGGCCCAGCCGCGCCTGGTCGGCGACGCGGCGGGTGTGCCGCAGGACGTCGGCACGCAGCAGGGCGGGGTCGCCGACGGCGGCGAGCGCGGCACCGACGAGCGCGCCGACCGGGTCGTCCCCGCGTCGACGCCGGGCGCGCGGGGCCGCAGGGATCGGGACGACGAGGACGCGGCCGCCGCGGGCCCGAGCCCGGCGCACCGCGGGCTCCTCACGGCAGGCCCGGCCCAGCGCGTCCGCGAGCGGTGCCGCGAGGAGGGCGGCGAGGTCGCGGCGGTCGCCGTCCTTGTACGCCGAGACCGCCGTGCGGACCGCCCCGTCGAGGAGGAGGGCGCTCCAGCACGGCACCCCGGCCGCGTCCTGCGGCGCGCCGCGTCCACGCCCCGCCGGCGGCCCGCGCCGCAGCTCGGCGCGGCAGCCGGGGCACAGCGGCGCCGTGGCCGGCGCGGCGCAGGCCGAGCAGGCCCCGGGCAGGACGAGGTCGGCGGCGGCGCGGAGCACCTCGCGGCCCGCCCGGCGCAGCTGCTCGAGGTGGACGGCCATGGACCCACCCTCGCCCCGGCATCGGGGCGGCCGCCACCGCCGGGCCGCCACCTGTGGGCGGGGGAGCCCGCGACGTCCGACGGTGGACGCGGCCACGCGATCCACGCGGCCACGCAACGAGCGGGCGAGCCGCCTCGCGGCCGCGTCGCCCGTCAGCCCCCGGCGACGGCGAGGTCGTTGGCCACCCCGCTGTCGACCCACCCCGGCGAGCTGCGGGCCAGCAGGCGCTCGCCGGACGTGACGACGTAGATGTTGCGCTCACCGCCGGTGGAGGTGAGGGACACCGCGTCCGGGACCACCGGCAGCGGCCGGACCTCACGGCTGATGCCGATCACGGTCGGGGCGGGGCGGGCCTTTCCGATGGTGGCGATGGTCGCGAGGTCGGTGGTGTCGAGCCAGACGAGCCCGAGCGCGTCGGTGATCGTCGTGCTCAGCCGCATCGGGGCCGCGAGCTGCTCGGGGCGCCCGCCCGCGCCGCGCACCACCCCGCTGACGTCGACCCGGGCGTCCTTGCCGTCGAGGTCGGTGGACAGGATCGCCACCCGGTCGCCGTCGGAGGCCACCCGCGACTCGACGACCCGGCGGTCGGCGAGCCAGTCGGCGCGCACCGGGGTGGGCCTGGAGGCGCGCGGGTCGGCCGGGTCGGCGGTGGTGTCGACGACCCAGAGCCGGTCGGCCCCGTCGCCGACGCCCCCGGCCCAGAGGAACCCGCGAAGGTCGTAGGAGGGGCTGCCGACCCGGGAGCCGAAGCGCGGCACCTCGTACCGGGTGCGTCCCTGCCAGCGGGAGAGGGTGTCGCCGCCCGGGTCGACGGCCGCGAGCTCCGCACCCTCCGGGGACAGCGCGAGGTGGGTGTACTCGGGCGGCACCTGGGGGTACTCCCCGGTGCCCGGCGGGGCGGCCGACTGGGCCGAGGTGCCGGTGGGGTCGAAGACGGTGACCTGCGCGCCGCGGCGGACGACCGGCTGGGCCAGGGTCGGGGTGGGACGGGCCGGGAAGCCGATGTCGGCGAGCGAGCCGGCAGGGCCGTCGAGGCCGAGGAGGTCGACCGGGGTCCCGTTGACCGACAGCGAGACCCGGCTCACCGAGAGGTCCTGGTTGAGGGTGGTGACGAACTGCGCCCACAGGTCCTGCCGGGTCACCTCGTCGGGCCCGAGCCGGGGGCCGACGATGTTGACGGTGGCCAGCCCGTTGTCGATCGAGACGGCGTCGCCGAGCAGCCGGGACCCCTGCGGGACCGCCGTGGACGCCGCCCCCCGCAGGTAGTCCGGGACCGGGTCGAGCTGGGCCCGGGCGAGCCGGGTGGCGAGCTTGTCGAGCGGGAACCACCGGACGTCGGGCACGGTCGCCCGCTCGCTGGTGGAGATGTAGGTCAGG
Source organism: uncultured Actinomycetota bacterium (assembly GCA_963772645.1). Taxonomy (GTDB): domain Bacteria; phylum Actinomycetota; class Actinomycetes; order Actinomycetales; family Dermatophilaceae; genus DASSQJ01. The sequence goes on along the minus strand of CAVYYD010000009.1, from coordinate 32,636 downwards.
TCGAAGGGCTGGACCAGCCGGGTGACGTCGCCGCCCTGGATCCACCGGCCGAAGTGCTCGGGCAGCTCGGTGATCCGCCACTCGCCCCCGGCGTCGGTGAGGGTGAACGTCGCGCTGACCTCGGCGCCGGGGGCCGCGGGGGTGTACCGGCCGGCGGCGTCGACGGTGCCGGCCGGCTTCGCCGTGACCCGCACGTGGGTGTCGTCGACGCGCGTCGTGGCCGGCGGGGTGTCGTCGGCGAGCAGCACGAGGGTCTCGTCGGGGTTCCACTGCTCCGCGGTGGTGATCGCGAGGAACTTGCGGGCGTTGTCGTAGAGCCCGTCGCTGGCGGCGCCGGCGCGCAGGAAGCCGCTGACGATGTCCTCGGGCCCGTCGCCGAGCCCCGGACCGGGGAAGACGTAACGCAGGTTCGAGCTCGGCGCGGTCTCCGAGCCGACCTCGAGGCCGGGCACGACCGGGCCGTCGAGGGTCAGCCCGCCGCCGCAGCCGCCGAGGAGCAGCGCCACGAGGAGGACGGCCAGCGCCCGCGCCCGCCTCACCGGGACTCCGTCGGGCTGAGCGGCAGCGGCGAGCCGTGCAGGGTGTCCCCGGAGCGCTGCGGCAGGGTGAGGCGGAAGCGGGAGCCGGCGCCCGGCTCGCCCCACGCCTGGAGCCAGCCGTTGTGCAGGCGGGCGTCCTCGAGGGAGATCGAGAGCCCGAGCCCGGTCCCGCCGGTGGTCCGGGCGCGGGCGGGGTCGCCGCGCCAGAACCGGGTGAAGACGTTGGCCGCCTCCCCGGGGCGCAGCCCGACGCCGTGGTCCTCGACGACGACCGCGACCGCGCCGCCGCCGACGCCGAGGTGGATGTCGACCGGGCGTCCCTCGCCGTGCTCGATGGCGTTGACGACGAGGTTGCGCACGATGCGCTCGACCCGCCGCTCGTCGACGTCGGCCGGTGCCGACCCGTCGGGGGCGTGGACCCGCACCGCGCTCCCCCGCCGCCCGGCGAGCGGCTGGGCGGCCTCGACGACGTGCCGCACCGTGCCGACGAGGTCGACGGTCTCGATGTCGAGGACGGCGGCGCCGGCGTCGAAGCGGCTGATCTCCAGGAGGTCGGCGAGCATCGTCTCGAACCGGTCGAGCTCGCCGGCCAGGAGCTCGGCGGAGCGCGCGGTCGCCGGGTCGAAGCGCTGCCGGGAGCCGTGGATGACGTCGACCGCCATCCGGATCGTCGTCAGCGGGGTGCGCAGCTCGTGCGAGACGTCGGAGACGAACCGCTGCTGGACCGCCGAGAGCCCCTCGAGCTGGCGGATCTGCTGCTGGAGGCTGTCGGCCATCGCGTTGAACGAGGTCGCGAGGAGGGCGAGGTCGTCCTCGCCGCGGGCCGGCATCCGCTCGTTGAGCCTCCCGGCGGAGAGCCGCTGGGCGACCTCGCTGGCGCGCCGGACCGGGGCGACGACCTGGCGGGTGACCACCCAGGCCACGCCGCCGACGAGCAGGGTGAGGATGACCCCGGCGACGACGAAGGAGCTGCCGATGAGGTCCATCGTCGCGACCTCCTGCTCCATCGGGTAGATGAAGAAGAGGGAGTACGGCCCGGCGTTGGGGATGGTGACGACGGTGCCCACGACGACGGCGGGCAGCCGGCGTCCGTCCACGGTCTGCATCGCCGTCTGCTGCACCTGCTGGTGGCTCGGGTCGTCGGCGACCGCCTCCGCGAGCTCGGGTGAGACCACCGAGGTGTCGACGAGGTTCTTCGGGCTGGACAGCTCGACGAGGACGATGTCGCTGTCGTTGTGCGGGGTGCGGCTCATCACGACGTAGCGGCTCGGGTCCTCGGGGCCGGGGGCGGCCAGGACGTTGGACATGATGTCGCTGGCCGTCTGGTTCAGCTCGCCGACCGACGTCGAGGTCGTGGCGTTCCAGTACGACTGCGCCTCGGCGGTCAGGGCCAGGGCCTCGTACTCGGACTGGGTGACCCGGTCCCGCTCGAGCCCGCTGGCGATCTGCGAGTGCAGCACCCCGCCGAGCACCGAGACGACCGCGAGGCCGAGCAGCATCGTCGTCGTGACGACCCGCAGCTGGAGCGACTGGCGCCACCGGCGCCGGCCGAGGGCACCGAGTGCCCGCAGCCGCGCACCCGACGCGTGGACGCCGTGCCGGAAGGCCCGCATCCACCCGAGCCGCGGCCGAGCGTGGAGCTCGGCGGAGCCGGCCATCGTCAGGCCTTGCCCGCCTTGTACCCGACGCCCCGGACCGTGACGACGATCTCCGGGTGCTCCGGGTCGTGCTCGATCTTCGAGCGCAGGCGCTGGACGTGGACGTTGACCAGCCGGGTGTCGCCGGCGTGCCGGTAGCCCCAGACCTGCTCGAGGAGGACCTCGCGGGTGAAGACCTGCCACGGCTTGCGGGCGAGAGCGACGAGGAGGTCGAACTCGAGCGGGGTGAGGCCGACGGTCTCGCCGTCCCGGGTCACCGAGTGGCCGGCGACGTCGATGTCGAGGTCGCCGATGGTCAGCCGCTCCGGCGGCGGCTCGTCGCCGCGGCGCAGCCGGGCCCGGACCCGGGCGATGAGCTCCTGGGGCTTGAACGGCTTGACGACGTAGTCGTCGGCCCCGGACTCGAGGCCGAGGACGACGTCGAGGGTGTCGGTGCGGGCGGTGAGCATGACGATGGGGACGCCGGACTCGGCGCGGATCTGCCGGCACACCTCGAGGCCGTCGGTGCCGGGGAGCATGACGTCGAGGAGCACGAGGTCGGGGCGGTGCTCGCGGAAGGCCCCGATGGCGGCCGAGCCGTCGGCGACGTGCGCGGTCTCCAAGCCCTCGTTGCGCAGCACGATGCCGAGCATCTCCGCGAGCGCGAGGTCGTCGTCGACGACGAGCACGCGACCCTTCACGGCCACCTCGTTCCCTACCCGGTGTTCACGGACCCGGCGACATCGTCCCACATCCCGGTCGAGCGACCCGCAGGGTAGGACACAGCCGCGCCGCACGGGCACCGGGCGCGACGCCGACTACCCTGAGCCCGTGACCCGCAGCCCCCGGTTCCCGTCGATCGACGCGTCGACGAAGATCCGGCTGGCCTTCGCGGTCCTCTCCGCGTTCATCGCGGTGATGAACAACAGCGTCGCTGGACGTCCTGCCCTGGCTGCTCCTCGTCGTCGCCCTCGACCTCGTCGTCGTCACCCTCGACCGGATGCCGATCTCGCGCCAGGGCCTGCTCGACACCATCGTCCTCACCCTCCTCGCGGTCGAGGCGGCGTCGGCGGGCATCGGGTTCACCATCGCCAAGCTCGGCGCGGCGATGCTCATCCTCATCCCCGCCTACCACGCCGGCACCCGGTTCGGGCGCATCGGCTTCCTCCTCTCCTGCGTCGTCGGGAGCGCCGCCTACCTCCTCGTCGCGTTCACCTCCAACGCCACCGAGCGGCTCACCGTCGGGATGGTGGCGTGGCTCGGCGCGGCGATGGTGCTCGGCGGCCTCGGCGTGTGGAACCAGCGGCTGGCGGCCGAGCAGGACGCCGGGACCTGCCGACCCGGCGGCACGGGAGGCGATCGAGCTCATCCAGCGCCTGCGGGACATCTCGAGCGAGATGTCGACCGGGCTCGACGCCCCGGCCAGCGCCTCGCTGGCCCTCGACCTGCTCGCCGCGTCGGTGCCCTCGACCCGCAGCGCCGTCCTCGTCACCGAGGACAGCCAGCACCTCGTGCCGGTCGCCCTGCGCGGCTCCACCCGGGCGCCGTGGCACGTCGCCGACGACGTCACCCGGATCCTCGACCAGAACCCGAGCAAGTGGCGGCCCACCGAGATCGGCTTCGTCGACGAGTACGGCCGCCGGCAGGCCCTGGTCACCCCGTTCGCCTTCGGCTCCGGCCCGGCGACGATCGTCGTCGTCGAGCGGGGCGTCGACCGCCCGTTCACCGACGAGGAGAAGCGGGCCACGCTCGACCTCACCCGCCGGCTCGCCCCCACGGTGCAGGCGGGCCTGCTCTTCGGCAACCTCAAGCAGTACGCCTCCCTCGAGGAACGCAACCGGATCGCCCGGGACATCCACGACGGCATCGCCCAGGAGCTCGCCGCGCTCGGCTACGCGGTCGACGCCATGCGGATGCAGGCCGGCCCGCCCGGCACCACGCTGCGCGACGGGCTCGACGCCCTGCGCGACCAGCTGAGCGACGCGATGGCCGACCTGCGGCTGCACATCACCGACCTGCGGGTCGCCGAGCGCCCCGGCTCCGGGCTCGGCGCGGTGCTCGGCGGGGCGGTGCAGAGCTTCGGCAGCATGACCGGGGTCCGCACGACGGTGTCGGTCAGCGAGGGCCGGCGGCGGCTCGACCCGCAGGTCGAGATCCTCATCCACCGGCTCGTCATGGACGTCCTGGCCGACGCGCAGTCCTCCGGGGCCCGCAACGCGTGGGTCACCCTGCAGACCTCGGTGGTCGGCCCGGCCAACGTCGAGGTCGCCCACGACGGCGACCCGGAGCGGGCCAAGCGGCTGTTCCGGCGGCCCCCGCTCGGCGACCTCGACGGGTCACTTTCCGTGACCTCCGGGCCCAACGGCCGCACGACCGTTAGCCTGTCGATCGAGCAGCCGGACCAGGTCCGCGCGCTCGACATGTCGTGACCCGAGGAGGGACCCATGGGGATCAGCGTCGTGCTCGTCGACGACCACGCCGTCGTCCGGCAGGCCGTCGCCGGGATGCTCGACAGCCAGCCCGACATCACCGTCGTCGGCCAGGCCGGCTCGCTCGCCGAGGGCCACGCGCTCTTCGGCAGGCTGCTGGCGACCCCGCCGCCGGGCCGAGTGGTCGCCGTCGTCGACGTGACGATGCCCGACGGCAGCGGGCTGTCGCTCGTGCGCTCGGCCCGGGAGCGCTCGAAGGAGATCGGGCTCGTCGTCCTGACGATGCTCAACGACGACTCCTCGCTGCTCGAGGCGCTCGACGCCGGGGCCTCCGCGCTCGTCCGCAAGAGCGCCCCCGCCGACCAGGTCATCTCGGCGGTGCGGCGGGCCGCGGAGCTCCCGCTGGAGTTCTCCGCGAGCGGCCTCGCCGAGGCGATGCGGCGCCAGCACGACGCCCCGCAGACGAGCCTCACCTCCCGCGAGAGCGAGGTCCTGCGCCTGCTCGTCGAGGGCGCGTCGGTGGCCCAGGTCGGCAAGCAGCTGTTCATGAGCCCGTCGACGGTCAAGACCCACATCGGGAAGATCTACGACAAGCTCGGCGCCCACAACCGGGCCAGCGCGGTCATCGCGGCGGTCCGGCTCGGCCTGGTCGCCGACGTCGAGCGCAGCGGCTGACTTCTCCGAAGCCTCCTCGCGACCGTGCAGGGCCGACGTCAGAGGTTGCTGAAGGCGTCGGCGATCCGGATCGCGCCGGGGCCGATGATGACGATGAACAGGGCCGGGAAGATGCACAGCAGGAGCGGGAAGAGGATCTTGACGGTGACCTTCTGTGCCTTCTCCTCGGCGCGCTGACGGCGCACCACGCGCATCTCCTTGGTCTGCTCGCGCAGCACCGCCGCGATCGGCAGGCCGAGCCGGTCGGCCTGGACGAGGGTGCTGACGAAGTTCTGCACCTCCGGGGCCGTGGTGCGCTCTCCGAGCGAGGCGAAGGCCTCGCCGCGGGACTTGCCGATCTGCATCTCGGACAGCACCCGGGCGAACTCGCCGGCGATCGGGCCGGTGACGGTCCGGGCCACCTGGAGGATCGCCGCGTCGAAGCCCTGGCCGGCCTCGACGCAGACGGTGAGCATGTCGAGGGCGTCGGCGAGGCCCTTCTGCATCAGCTGCTGGCGCTTCTGCCCGGCGTTGTAGACGAGCAGGTCGGGCAGGAAGAACCCGGCGGCGCCGGCGGCCGCCGCGAAGATCAGGCCGCTCACCGAGGGGCCGAGGAGCAGCAGGACGACGACGATCCCGATGATCAGGCCGAGGCCCTTGGCCCCCATGACGCGCTCGACGGTCCACGCCGCCGGGTTTCCGGCCTTGTCCAGCGCGCGGCCCATCCGGCTGCCGGTACCGCCCGGCGAGAGCCGGTAGGCCAGGCGCCTGAGGCTGTTGAGCGCGGGCAGCAGGACCCGGTCCTGGATGCCGAGCTCGTTCTTGGCGACCTCCTTGGTCGTCACCTGGTGGTTGAGCAGCTCGAGGGACCGGGCGACCCCGGTCGACTGGCCCGCCCCGACGACGACGGCGAGCACGACGACGGCGAGCGCCACCATGATGAAGACGATCCCGGCGAGGAGCAGCGTCATGGTCAGACCTCGATGTTGACGACTTGGCGCATCCAGAAGATGCCGGCGATGAGGGCGATGATCCCCCCGATGGACATGACGATCCCGAAGAAGGTCGTCCACAGGAGGCTGACGTAGTCGTAGTTGGCCCACATCGAGTAGAAGAACAGGAGGATCGGCAGCGCGACGAGGATGTAGGCCGAGAGGCGGCCCTCGGCCGAGAGGGCCCGCACCTGGCGGCGGAGCATCTCACGCTCGCGCAGCGTCGCCGCCGTCGTCCGCAGCGTCTCGGCGAGGTTGCCGCCGACGTCTCGCTGGATCCGGATGGCCATGACCGTCCACCGCATGTTCTCGCTCTCCATCCGGACCGCCGCGTGCTCGAGGGCGTCGCTGACGTCCGCACCGATGCGGGCCTCCGCGAGGGCCCGGGAGAACTCCTTGGCCGCGGGCTCTGGCGCGTCCCGGGCCACCGAGTCGAGCGACTGGAGGAGGCTGAAGCCTGAGGCGAGCGAGGTCGCGACGAGCATGAGGACGTCGGGCAGGACGGCCTCGAACTTCTTGGTCCGGCGCTTCGCGAGGAAGCGCAGGATGAACGGGGGCCCGAAGATACCCACGACGGCCCCGAGGACCAGACCGGCGACCGGCAGCGGGCCGAGCAGCAGGAAGCCGATCGCGGCCGCGATGACGACGGCCAGGAGGCGCAGGACGAGCCACTCCCCCGCACGCCACGGCAGGTCGGCGCGGTCGAGCAGCTGCATCGTCTTGGTCGTCGACTCCCGGCCCTCCATGACCCGGTCGCCCATCTGGACCAGCTGCTGACCGATCGCCGAGGGTGTCGGGGCCTGTCGCTGCTGGACGCTGCGACCGAGCCCGTAGGCCTCGATGGCCTCGACCCGGACGGCTCGCCGGGACCGGAAGGCCGGGCCCATGAAGGCGACGGTGAGGAAGAAGAGCCCCAGTGCGAGGACGAGGACGGCTGGGACGAGGAGGGCGGGGTCGATCGCCGTGAGCCGTGGCTGCTCCGCCAATGGGATGCTGCTCGCGAGTGGTGCCGTGGAGATGCTCGGGGTCACGACCGGGGCGGTGTCCCCCAGGTTGATGGTCGAGTCGACCTCGAAGAGCTTTCCCGAGGCCGTCCCGGTGACCACGATCTTCTGGGTGCCATTCACCCCCTGCGGGATGGTGATCGTGAGGGCCGCCTGGGACACGAGCGTGCGGGCAGCGGCCTCGAACGCCCGGGTGACGGACGCGGAGTCGCCCGCGTTGGCCACGGACCCCCCGCCGGCCCGCGCGAACTGGGCGAGGACGGAGCCATTCCCCTCGGCGCTCTTGAACGCGATCGCCTCGGCCCGCACCTTTGCCTTGGCCAGCGCGTCGAGGGCGGCCTTTCGCTCCGACCGCTCCTTGGCGGGGCCCCCGTCGGCCTTCGCGACCGTGTCCCCACCGTCGCTGAGCAGGATGATGCTCCGCTCGCCCTCGGTGCCGAGCGCCTTCACCGCGACCTGGACGGCCCGGTAGAGGGCGGTCTCGCCCTTGGACGTCAGGGCGCCGACCTCCTTGCTCACCTTGGCGTAGTCGGTCGTCGGCGCGACGTCCACCCCCGCGGTGTCCGCGAAGGACACCATGCCGACCTTGACGCTCTTCGGCACGGCGTCGAGGAACTTCTTCACCGCACCCCGGACCGTCGCCATCCCCGAGGCGCCCATCGAGCCGCTCGTGTCGATGACGAGCATCGTCGACCGCGCCTGCTTCTCGCCGGTGACGACGTCGACGGGAGCGGACTGGCCACCGAGCGCCACCTTGAGTCCGGCCGGGTTCACCTGGAGCGGCTCGCTACTCCGCAACACCAGGGTGGTGTTCACCCGCGCGTCGGTGATGCGGACGTCGCTGAGCGAGCCGGGCACCACGTCCACGGCGTTGGCCCGGGGCGCGGAGAGGAGCACGAGCACGGCGACACCCAGCAGGGCGAGGAGCGCCTGGTGACGGAGCAGGTGCCGAGTCGAGGTGAGCACGCTCACCGCACCCCGTTGATGAAGAGGGACGGCGAGACCTCGACCCCGAGGTCGTTGAGGTCCTCGAGGAACTTCGGCCGCAGGCCGGTGCTGATGAGGGTGCCACGGAACCGGCCGTTCTCGTCCCGCCCGGCGTGCCAGTCGAAGGTGAAGAGGTCCTGGAGGGTGATCGTCTCGCCCTCCATGCCGACCACCTCGGTGATCGCGACGATGCGCCGCGAGCCGTCCTTGAGGCGCGCCTGCTGGACGATGAGGTCGAGCGCCCCCGCCACCTGCTCGCGGATGGCCCGCACCGGCAGCTCGACGCCGCCCATGAGCACCATCGTCTCGAGGCGGGAGAGGGAGTCGCGGGGGCTGTTGGCGTGCACGGTGGTGATCGAGCCGTCGTGGCCGGTGTTCATGGCCTGGAGCATGTCCAGTGCGGCGCCGTCCCGGACCTCGCCGACGACGATGCGGTCGGGGCGCATGCGGAGCGAGTTGCGGACGAGGTCGCGGATGGCGATCTGCCCACGGCCCTCGATGTTCGCCGGGCGCGACTCCAGGCGCAGCACGTGCTCCTGGTGCAGCTGGAGCTCGGCGGCGTCCTCGATGGTGATGATCCGCTCGTCCTCGGGAAGGAAGGAGGAGATGACGTTGAGGGTCGTCGTCTTCCCGGAGCCGGTACCGCCGGAGATGATGATGTTCCGTCGGCCGAGGACGCAGGCCTTGAGGAAGTCCCGGACCGTCGGGGTGATCGTCCCGAAGGCGATGAGGTCGGCGTCGGTGAACGGGTCCTGGGAGAACTTCCGGATCGTCAGCTGCGCGCCGTCGAGGGCGATCGGGCTGATCACCGCGTTGACCCGGGAGCCGTCGGGCAGGCGGGCGTCGACGAGCGGGCTCGCCTCGTCGACGCGCCGGCCGACGCGGCCGACGATCTTGTCGATGACCCGGCGCAGGTGCGCCTCGTTGGAGAACCGGGTGTCGACCGGGTAGATCTTGCCGCCGCGCTCGACCCAGATGTACTCGGCGCCGTTGACCATGATCTCGGTGATGTCCGGGTCGCGCAGCAGCGGCTCGAGCGGACCGTGGCCGAGGATCTCGTCGGAGACCTCCTGGGCGATGCGGGTCCGGTCGGCGTGCGAGAGCGGCGTCTGCTCCGCGTCGATCGTCTGCTGCAGGGTCTGGCGCACCTGTGCGGCCAGCTCGGCCTCCGGAAGGTGCGGGTCGTAGAGGCGCGGCCCGAGGGTCTCGATGAGCGCCTGGTGCACGCGCCCCTTGACCTCGCCGAACGGGTCCACCCCGCGGCGGCGGGCCGCCGCGCCCGGGCCGCTCCGCCGGGGTGGCGGAGCTGGACCCGGTGGGCTGGACGGCCGCCTGGGCGCGGCGGACACTGTCGAGACGGTCGGCAAGGCTCATCGACGCCCCCTGAAGAACGATCGACGCTGGGGTTCCTCGCTGCCCGAGCGGTGCGCACCGGCTCCGGACTCGCCGTTCAGGCCCTTCTTGAGGTGTCCCGTCGACGAGCTGCTTGATGGCGGTGCTCACCGGGCCGCGGGGGTCGTCGAGGACGATCGGGACCCCCCGGTTGATCGAGGCCGGCACGGTGAGCGAGTTGGGGATGTTCACGGCGATCTCCGCCTTGATCGCCGTCACGACGTCGTCGGGCCGCAGCCCGACCTTGGTGTCGGCCCGGTTGAGCACGATGATCCGGGCGTCCTTCGGGCTGCCGATCATGTCGAGGGTGTCGATGGCCACCCGCAGGTTCTTCACGGCCGGGATGTCGAGCGTCGCGATGAGGACGAGGCTGTCCGAGAGGTCGATTGCCGCGAGGACGTGCTCGGTGAACGAGGGCGGGGTGTCGATGATGACGAAGTCGTAGGCCCGTCGGGCCACCTTGATGATCTCGGTGACCGTGGACACCGGGATGCGGTCGGCATCCCCCGGGTCGTTCGGCGCGCAGAGCACCTCGAGCCCGCTCTCCTCGTGCAGCGTCGTCAGCTCGCCGATGGCGTCGGCGTCGAGGTGGCCGCTCATCGCGACCGCGTCGAAGACCGACTTGACCGGGACCAGCTGCAGGCTGATCGCGACGTCGCCGAAGGAGAGGTCGAGGTCGATGAGCAGCACCTTGGACCCGGTGTTCGCGAGGTGCGAGGCGGTGTTCGTCGACAGCGTCGTCTTCCCGACACCGCCCTTGGCGGAGAAGATCGTGATGACCTGCCCCTCCTTGGTCGCCCCGCCGCCGCTGTGCCCGACGAGCCGTGACGTGAGGTCACGGCTGCGGCGCAGCGCCTCGGCCAGGGCGGTGTGGTCGTCGGCGGAGACGACCTCGCGGACACCGCTGCGCAGCGCCTGGGTGAGGGCGGTGACGTCCACCCGGCTGCGCAGCAGGATGACCCCGAGCTCGGGCCGGTCGAGGCGTGCGGCCTCGGCGAGCTCGCAGGCGGACTCCAGCGGCACGTCTGCGCCGATGATCACCTGCTCGATCGCGGCGTTCTCGTGCAGCGCCCGGGCCACCATCGCGGCCGTGTCGAGCGACTGCGTGTCAGGCCCCAGCGCGAACCGGTACCGGTCCAGCGCCCCTGGACTGGGGTCCCACAGGATGTTCATGTCAGTCCCGTCTCAGTTCTTGATGATCCCGGGCAGGAGGTCCTGGTCGAGAACGTAGAGGTTCGGGTCGACCTTGAGCTCGGGGCCACGCAGGCCCGCGTACAGCTGGTAGTTGTTGATGCCGTGGATCAGCTTGACCGCGTCCTTGGGGTCGACCTCCACGGTGACGAGGAACTGCGGCGTCGCGTTCGCGTTCTGGTCCTGGGCCTGGGCGTCGGTGCCGTTCTGGTTCTGGCGGCGCCTGGGGCGTCAGCGAGTTCTTACCCATCGCGATGACCTTGACGTTGTCGAGGAGCACCGAGGTCGCCTTGACGTTGGCGTCGTTGAATGCCTTGGCCTTGTCGGTGGTCCCCAGGTCCTTCAGCTGGTAGGACATGAAGATCGTGAGGTAGGAGCCGGGGCGGACGAAGTCACCGACCCTGGCCGGGTCCGCCAGCTGCATCGACACGGCGAGCTTGCCGGCCCCCACCTGGAGGGCCTTCTGGCCGATCGGGGTCTCCCCGAACGCCGCCGCGAGGACGTACTGTCCCGGCGCGAGGTCGGTGAGCGCGACGAGGGCGCCGTTCTGGTCGTCGACGCTCTCGAGGGCCCCGGCCGGCTTGGCCCGCGCGGCGACCTCCGTCTGGACCATCTCGCCGAGCCGGACGCGTCCTTCAGTGTCGTCCCGGCCGGGATGGCCTGGTTGGTGACGTAGACGGTGGTCGGGCTGGCGGCCGCAACGGCGCGTTGGTCGGCCCCGCGCGCGTAGAGCAGGACGAGCACCGCGCCGATGAGCGCGATGACCGCCGCAGCGGCGATGGCAAGGATGCGTCGTCCCATGGTTCAGTAGTCCTTCGGTGGTGTGCTGCAGGGAGAGAAGGAGGAGCAGGTGGTTCAGCCCAGTGCCTCGAAGACGACCGGGCCGTTGTAACCGGGCGGGCTGTTCGGGTCCGCCTCGCCCTCACCGCCCTGATAGTTCTCGACGAAGAAGCCGGCGATGCACTTGCCGTCCTGGGAATCGTGGTTGCACTGGGTCCTCGTCGTGGTGCTGGCGTGGCCGTCCCAGCCACCCGTCGACGTGAGCTTGAAGCCGGTGATCTGGAACGCGACGAACCGGGTGATGTAGTAGTAGGTGTTCGTGCCGCTGCTCGGGTTGCAGTCCGCTGCCGACAGCGGCGTGTAGGTGTTGGTGTCCGACACGCACATGAAGATGGGAACCATGTACACCTTGTCGACGAGGAGGCCACCGATGCAGTCGTTCCCGCCACCGACGCCGGTGATGGCGTCGACCCATCCGGGCACGGAGCCCGACGCGACGCAGTTGACGTTGTCCACCCACCCGAAGCCGCCGTCATAGTCACCGCCCGAGGGGGCGGCGTTGGGGTCGCAGGAGGTCGACGTGTCGTGACCGGGGTTGACCTGGTACTTCAGCGGGATCGCGACCTCGTGGGTGGAGCCGAAGCCAGCCCGAGGGCGGGGTGGTGGCGTCGTCGTACTCGCACTGGATGATGGCGAACGGGAAGAAGCTCGCCTGGGTCGCCGGGCCCCAGCCGTAGCGCGCACAGGCTCCGGGCTTGCTGTCCTTGCTGCTGAAGAACGAATCGAGAACCCCGGGGCTGCCGTTGGTCGACGTCGTCGTGTACACCTGAACGTACGGGGAGGTGCCGCTCGCCCAGTCGGACGGCAGGGCCGGGCACTGCACCCAGTCCGTGACGGCCGCGTTGCTCTCGGCAGTGGTGCACGGGGTGAGGGCCGAAGTCGGCACCCTGCCGCACGTGCCCGACCCGGAGTGGCTGCTGTCGAGCGCCGAGACGTTGTCGTTGGCGTTGCTGTTGTTGAGCGAGTTGAGGCTGTTCACCGTGGTGGCGGTGGCCGCGTTGCACTGGGTGGGGTCCTTGGCGCAGATCTGGGCGAGCTTGCGCGAGGCCGCATCGGCACCGTTCTGCAGCTGTCGACGCTCGAACATCATGTTTCCCACGTCGATGGCAAGGGCCGAGGCCCCCAGGAGCACGCCACCTCCGAGCACGACCGCCACGATCATCGCGGCCCCGCCCTTCTCGGCGCGGCGACGCAGTTGGGACCAGTTTCTGTCTCTCATTATGGACATCCGATCACTGACTTGCCGATGAGCGGCTGGGGGTTGTTCAGACCGGGGAGGACGTTGAGGAACAGCCAGTTGAACTGCGGGTGGGTGACCGTTACCTGCATCGTTCCGGTCGCCGGCCCCGTGCAGTTGAAGGTAAACGTGGATGTGAGGGCTAGCTGGGCGGTGGGGTCGAGGCCGGCGGCGGCCTTGGCCCGGCTCTCGATCGCGTTCTTGTAGGTCGTCGCGGTCGTGGCGTCCTTCACGACAACCGTCGCGTAGCGCGTCCCTTCGCGGGCGGCATTGGTGAGGATTCCTGGTCCATGTACAGCGCGGCCGAAGTCGACGATGCCCCCGATGACGAACAGGACGAGAATCGGCAGCACGAGCGCGAACTCGACGGCGGCCGCACCGCGTTCATGGCGGCGTCGCTGAGGCATTGGGTCGACCCTTCTCGCTGTCGCGGGCGCCTGCCCGCTCCCCTGCAGAACGTGTGTGACTCGTGAGCAAGTAAAACATCGCGACCGGCTCCCCCCTAGCGATTCGGGATGTGATACGAGCCGATGGTCAGAGTGGCTACGGGCGCTCCGATCTGGGTGGCAGCGTCGGTGAAGATGCTCGACACGGCGGTGCCGAGCACGATCACGGCGGCGATGATGACGATGCGCGACGAGCGACGACCATGAGGGCGTACTCGACCGCCGTCGCTCCCCGCTCGCTCGCGGGGCACAACCGCGTGCGGATCCTGTGGATCATGTCACTACCTTCTCCTCTGAACCGACGAGGCGCCGGCCCGGGCACGCAGTCGCCTCGGGCCGACGCCTCGGTGCGAGGTCCGTCAGACGCTCGTTGCCGACGGTGTTGAACAGCGTGCTGAGCGTTGGTGCCGAGGAAGTACACGGCGACGATGATGACGACCGCGATGAGCGCGACCATGAGGCCGTACTCGACGGCGGTGGCGCCCTTCTCGGAGCGGATCTGCTCGACCTTGTTCTGGAGCTTGACGAGAGCCTTGGTCATGACGATGCCTTTCGGTGTGGTGGCTTGGCGGTGCTGCAGTGACGACTCTGCCAGCGGGCCCGGGGGCCAGACATCGCCCGACCGGGCTCATGTCCGGCAACGAACGGGCGTCCCGGGCATCGACCGTTCGGACGATGCACGCCGACCTTTCCCCGTGTCGGGCCATGACAGACTCACCCGGGCGCGGCGCGGAGGAGGACTGCATGACCCAGCCGGAAGCACTGAGCGACAGCGCTGTTGAGCCGCGGCGAGCCGTGCTCTGGCTGCTCGCCCCGGCCACGGCGGTGCTCGTGGCGCTGCTCGTCCGGCTCCGGACCGACGTCGACCTCGATGCCTGGCTGCACCTGCGGATCGGGGACGAGCTGGTCCACGGGCAGCACTTCCAGCAGCTCCCCGACCCCCTCGTGGTGCTCGCCGACCAGCCCTACGTCCCGACCCAGTGGGCCGGCGAGGTCGTGGGCCTCCTCGCGTGGAACGCCGCCGGCGCGGTCGGCCTCCACGCCCTGCGGTGGCTCGCCCTCGTCGTGCTCGTCGGGGGCCTCTACGCCGCGGCGCGCGCGTGGGTGGCCCCGGTGGCCTCGGGCATCGTCACGATGCTCGCGGTCCTCGGCACGAGCATCGCCTGGGGCGAGCGCCCCCAGCTCGCCGGGCTGGCCCTGGCCGCCCTCGCCACCGCCCTGTGGTCGCGGGCGTGGGCGCGGGACACCGTCCCGTGGGTCACCCTGCCGCTCACCTGGGCGTGGGCGACGGTCCACGGGAGCTGGGTCGTCGGGGTCGGGGTCGGGGGCCTCGTCACGGTGGCGGCAGCGCTCGACCAGGGGTGGCGGCGTGCTCGCACGACCCCCCGGATGGTGCTCGTCGCCCTCTCGGTCGTGGCCGCCGCCGCGACCCCGCTGGGGCCGCAGCTGCTCACCCAGCCGTTCTCGGTCGGCGCGGCCGCGCGGGCCACGGTCGACGAGTGGCAGCGGCCCACCTGGGGCAACCCCCTGCTGGTGCTCGTGCTGGTCCTGGTGGCCGTGGTCGTCGTCCGCAGCGTCCGGTCCCCACGACGCCACCTGCCCGAGCTGCTCGTCGGCGTGGCCGCGGCCGTGCTGGCCCTCGGGGCGGTGCGCACCATCGCCTTCGGCGCCGTCCTCGCGACCCTCGCCCTGGCCCGCAGCCTCGGCCGGCGCCGGCCCCGCCCGCAGGCCCATGGGGAGTGGCTGCCGTGGGCCGCCTCGGCGGTGCTGCTGGCCCTGCTGCCCGGGGTGGTCTGGGGCGGGCCGTCCGCCGGGCCGTTCGCCCCGGCGCTCGACGAGGCCGTGGACGCGCTGCCCGCCGGCAGCCGTGTCGCCGTGGCCGCGGATGCCAGCGGTTGGGTCGTGTGGCGGCACCGGGAGGTGCGGCCGATGCGCGACCTGCGGGTCGAGGTCTACTCCGACCCGGTGGCCCATGCCTACGAGGCCTTCGCCGCCGGCACCGGCGACTGGCCCGGCTACGCCCGGGCACACGGTGTCGACGCCACCCTCGCGCACACCGGCGACACGCTGGACCGGGCCGCCGCCGACCAGGGGTGGCGGTCCGTCGCCACCGACGGCGCCTACACGCTGCGGGTCCGGCCCTGACCCGTCACCCGGAGCGCTCCAGCACGACGTAGCCCCCCAGGCGACCCAGCTCCGTCCAGCCGTCGCCCAGCAGGCGCACCGCGGCGTCCTCGCTGACCGCCGCGACCTCAGGAGCGTCCGGCGGCACGGCGCCGGCGGCGAGGAAGTCGAGGAACTCGCCCTGCACGGGCCGGGTGAAGGCGTCGATCGGGTTGCTGGCCCACACCGTGACTCCGGCCTGCCCGAGGGTCTCGGCCAGCGGCTCGTCGGCGAGCACCGGCCGCCCGTGGGCGGCCTCGCGGACGAGGGCGACGACCGCCGTGCCCCGCGGCGCGACCTGGGCCGAGCGGGCGGCGATGACCCCGACGACCGCCAGGACCCCGACGACCGCGACGGCGGTGAGGCCCCGCACCCACCACGTGGGGCGCGCGGCGTGCGGCTGGTCCCGGCCCCGGGCGGCCGCCGCCGCGGCCGGGACGAGGACGAGGAGGAGCCAGATGCCGTTGCGCGCCGCGGTGGCGGTCTCGACGGCGACCCCGGCGACGACGAGCCACTCCCACGGGGGCAGCCGGCGCCGCGCGGCCAGGACGAGCAGGACGAGCCCCGCGAGGACCATCGCGACGTCGAGCGGATGGGTGGCCGACGGCGGCGCCCACAGCTCGCTCCCCCGCGCCCGGGCCTCGTTGTCGAACACCCCGAGGTAGTAGCGCAGCGTCTCCGGGCCCGCCGACGTCGCGAAGAGCGCCGCCACCGACGCGGCCCCGACCCCGGCCCGCCGGAGCAGCGGCCCACCGCCGGGCGAGGCCACGAGGAACACGGCGAGCACGGCGACCCCGACGAGGACGGCGCCGTGGAGGTTCCCCCACAGCGCCACGAGGGGCACCGCGAGCCAGAGCGCCCGGGTCGGCGCCTCGTGCTGGCGGCGCAGCAACGCGACGAGGAGGACGAACGGCAGCAGCGAGAGCGAGGGGAGGCGCGCGACGACGAGCGCGGCCGACCCCCCGACGACGGCGAGCGAGACCACCACCGACGTGCGGACCTCGCCACCCCCGAGCCGGCGCGACTCGGCCACGAGGACGAGGAGGCTCGCGGCGACGAGCAGCAGGTGCAGGGCGGCGAGGGCCCAGGGCCCCACCGAGTGGACCAGCGACAACCCGACCTCGGCGAGCACCAGCGGGTTCGGCCAGTCGACCTGCGGCGCGCTGGCGAAGGGGATGCCGCGCGGCACCGTGCCGGTGGCCCGGATCCGGTCGCCGAGCGCGACGACCCAGAGGAGGTCGGCCCCGAGCGTGCACAGGGCGGCGATGGCGACGACCCAGAGGGCGACGACGGACTCGGCCAGCGGCCAGGGCCTCCTCCGCACGCCCTCAGACGGTGACGCCACGCGCATTTCCCCAAGGTCGCTCGAAGGCAGGGACGCTCGGACAATAATCCAATCCCATGACCGCCGGGTCCACGATCGAGAAGCCCACGGCGGCCCACTCCCCCGTCGCCACGCCCACCGCTCCCGCGCGCAGGCGCTGGCCGGCGGAGGCGCTCTGGGCCGCCGCGGCCGCCGTCCTCGCGTTCCTCGTGGGCGCGTGGTCGCTGCGGCTGTGGGAGTGGGTGCCGGGAACGCCGTTCGGGCTGGTCGGCGACGCGACGCAGATCTCGATGCAGCTCAAGGACATCGCCGACCACGGCTGGTACTGGTTCAACCCGGACATCGGGTTCCCGCTCGGCCAGAACGGCTCGTTCTTCCCCGAGCTCAACGTCATCCACGTCGCGATCGTCCGGGTCCTCGACCTGTTCTTCTCCTCCCCCTACACCGGCGGCGTCCTCTTCTTCGTCGCCTCCTTCCCGCTGACCGGCGCCGCCGGGTACCTCCTGGCCCGCAGCCAGGGGCTGAGCCGCTGGGCCGGCCTCGTCGTCGGGGTGCTCCTCGCGAACGCGCCCGGCCACCAGGACCGCTACGGCCACCTCTACCTCTCGGCGTACTGGGTCGTCGCCATCGGGCTGTGGCTCGTCCTCGAGGTGGGCCGTGGCCGCTCGCTGCTCAGCCGCGACGCCGGTGGCCGCATCCGCTGGCGCGGCGGGCGCACCGTCGTCGTCCTCGCGGCCGTCGTGGTCGTCGGGTTGAGCGGGGTGTACTACGTCGGCTTCACCCTCATCCTCCTCGCGGTGGCGACCCTGCTGCGGCGCGCCAACGGCACGCCCGAAGGACCTGTTCGCCGGCCTCGGGGTGATGCTCTCCCTCGGGGTCGTCGTCGCGCTGCCGCTCGCCGCGGCGAAGCTGGGGACCCACGGCACGCTCGTCACCGGGCGGGTGCCGGCCCAGCGCAGCTTCGTCGAGTCCGAGATGTTCGCCGGCAAGCTCATGGACCTCCTCCTGCCGTGGACGGGGCACCGCAACGACCTCGCCGCCTACGTCACCTGGGGCTACCGGGCGACGACCGACGCCACGGTGGAGGTCTCCGCCCTCGGCATCGTCGGCGTCTGCGGTTTCGTCGCGCTCGTCGGGCTGACCCTCGTCAGCCTCTTCGGGGGGAGGCCGCTGAACCGCGACCTCGGGCGGTGGTCGGCGCTGACCCTCGTCTCGTTCGCGCTCTACACCGTGGGTGGGCTCGGCGCGTTCATCGCGTTCTTCTTCACCGGCCAGGTGCGCACGTGGTCGCGGATGTCGCTCTACATCCTCGTCTTCGCCCTGCTCGCCGTCGGCTACTGGCTCACCCGGCTACAGCGCCGCCGCGGCGTCGTCGTGGCCGGGGTCGTCGCCGCCGCCCTGCTCGTCGTCGGCTCGCTCGACCAGACCAACCCCGCGCAGGCCCCCGACCACGCGGCGCTGGCCCGCCAGATGCAGGTGCTCGACGCCTACACGGCCGACCTGCAGCGGGCCACCGCCCCGGGGTGTGGCGACTTCCAGATCCCGGTGACCCCTTACCCGGAGAGCGCCGGGGCGTACGCGATGAACGGCTACGACCAGCTGCTCCCCTACCTCGCCCACTCCGACCTGCGGTTCAGCTTCGGCGCCATGATGGGCACCGCGAACGCCGACTGGCAACAGGCCATCGACACCCGCGACCTGAGGACCCTGGCCCGCGACCTCGTCTCGGCGGGCTTCTGCTCGATCGAGGTCGCCACCCGCGGCTTCGCCGACCCGGCGGCCGTCACGGCCCGGCTGGAGCAGGCCTACGGGCCGCCGATCGCCAGCTCGTCCGACGGCCAGTTCGTCTCCTTCGACCTGCGGGCCGCCGGCGCGGCAGGTCAGGGCGACCCGGCGCTGCGCGCCCGCACGCTCAAGCCGGTCCTCGTGGCGCTGCGCGCGTACGACGTCGAGACCGTCGACGGCACCGAAGGTCAGTACATCGGGCCGAACGCCACCGTCTCGGTCGCCAACCTCGGGGACGGCGCCGTCCCGGTCGACGTCGCCCTCACCGTCCACGGGATCGACGACCAGCGCCGCACGGTGACCGTCACCGCCCCGGACGGGACCGTCGTCGCGAGCGGCGAGGTGACCCAGGGGTCGCGGACCACGCTGAGCTTCTCGCTCGACGCGGCCCGCGGGGACACCGGCTACGTCGTCAAGGTCTCGGGCGACGGGGTCAAGGAGGACCGCGGCTCCGGCAACCGGACGATCAGCGCCTTCGCCTCCGACCTCACCGCCACGTCCTCGGCCGAGGTCCGGGTCGCCTCGCTCCAGGCCCAGGCGGCGACCGGGTGGGTCCTCACCGGATGACGGCCGCGGTGGCCTCCGACGCCCCGGCCCGGGCCGGGTCCCTCCGCCGGCCCCGGTGGGAGGCCGGCATCCTCGTCGCGTGGCTCGGCGCCCTCGCCGTGGTCCGCGCCGGGGTGCTCCAGGAGAGCGACCCGTACTGGCAGGTCAGGGCGGGGATGGAGAACCTCGACGGCGCCCCGCTGTCCCGTCCGGACTCGTGGAGCTGGGCCCCGGTCGACGGGCTCTTCACCCAGACCTCGCCCCTCTGGAACGACGTCCTCGGCGTGGCGTACCGGTTCGCCGGGTTTCGCCGGGTTCTTCGCGGTCGGGCTGCTCTCGGTGCTGGCCTACTTCGCGGTCGCCGTGGCCCTGGCGCGGCGGCTCGGGGCGCGCCCACTGCCCACCCTGGCCGGGGTGCTCGTCGCCGTCCTCCCCGCCCTGGCCATGCTCTCGCCTCGAGCCTCGCTCGCCGCGCAGACCCTGTTCATGGGCGGGGTCCTCCTCGCGGACGGCTGGCGACGGCGCGTCCGCCGCCCACCCGCCGCGGTCGACGCCCTCCTCGTCGCGGTCGCCGGCCTTCGCCGTGGCCGCCCTCGGGTCGTGGCTGCACCTGTCGTGGCTGCTCCTCGCCCCCGCCTCGGCGCTCGCGTGGTCGGTGCTCTGGTGGACCACGCCGACCGTCGTCGGGAGCCGTCGGGGGCTGCTCAGCGCCGCGTCGCTGGTGGGCGCCGTCGGCGGCGTGCTCGCCGGGCCGTACGGGCTCTCCGCTTGGGAGCTCTCGCGGCGGGTCCAGGAGGCCTGCGAGGGCGTCGTCCTGGAGTGGGCGGGGATGTTCACCCCCAGCCTCGCGGCCCGTTGGGCCCCGGCCGGGCTGCTCGCGATCGCCGGCTTCGCGATGGCGCTCCGGTGGGTCGTCCGGTCGTGGCGACACCGCCTGGACCGACCCGAGGGTGGGCCTGGTGCTCGCCCTCGCCGTGGTCGGGCTCCCCGCGGCCCTGGCCGCCGTGCAGGCCATCCGCTTCATCGGGGTCGCCCTGCTGCTCCTCTCGCCGGTGGCGGCACTCGCGGCCACCGCAGTCGCAAACCTGGTCGCCACGCGGACGGCCGCCGACCACCCCACCGGGCTGTTCCGCAGCCCTCGGGTGCGCCGGTGGGCGGATGCCCGGCCGTGGCGGGTCGTGCTCACCGCGGTAGCGGTGCTCCTCGTCCCGGCTGCAGTACTCGCCGGGTCGCTGCTCGGCCGGCCCATGGCAGTGCAGGCGGCCGCCGACGCCCTCCCTCGCCATTGCCGGCTGTTCTCCGACCCGTCATCGGCGGGTGCGGTCCTGCTCCTCCGGCCCGACGTCACGGTGTGGATCGACGGCCGGGCCGACTACTGGGGCCACTCCCGCAATGCCGACGCCGTCGACCTCCTGACCGGAGACAGCCTGGACTCACCTGCCGTCGAGGCGCGACGTGCGTCGTCCTCGCGAGCTCTGCCGGGCTCGACACCCACGCCCTGGCCGCCGCCCTCGACGCGAGCCCCGACTGGTCACGTCTTGCCACCCGGGGCCCTGTGGTCGCCTGGAGCCGCGCCCGATGAGCACGAACAGCCCACATCTCGAGAGGCTCACGGCCCTCGACGGTCTTCGAGGCGTGGCCGCCCTGGGCGTCGTCTTCACCCACGCGAGCCTCCATCTCGGCTTGCTGCCCTGGCCGCCTTTGGGCGGGACTGGGGTCCTCGTCTTCTTCGTTCTCTCCGGCTACCTGATCGCGACGATCGGGATGCGCCTGACGCCCGACGCCTCGGGGTACCGCGCCTTCCTTCGCCGTCGAATCGTGCGCCTAGGTCCCGTGGCCGTGGCCGTGGCCGTCCTCGTTCCGAGCGTGCTCGTGCTGGCCAAGGCCCGGAGCGCGGAGCGCGCGGTCGGCGACGGCCTCCAGGTCCTCACCCAGACCACCGGCCTGCTCTCCGCCTCCGAGCAGCGCATCCACGAGTCCCTGATGCCCAGCTGGAGCCTGACGACGGAATGGACGTTCTACCTCCTCTTCCCCGTCTTCCTCCTCATCGCCAGGCGGCGGGGCGTGGAGGTCGGCCGCATCGCGTCGATACTGGTTGGCGCCGCAGTCGTGTTGTTCCTCGCCGCCCTCCCGCTCGGTTTCCGGGTCTTCTACCTCGCGCCGGTGGCCAACGTGGGCGTCATGTGCGCTGGTGCTGCGTTGGCCTTGGCACATCACGTTGGCTGGGAGGGTCCACACCTCCTGCGCGACGGCCCGGGTCCAGGAGCAGGGCTGGCCATGGTTGTGCTCCTCGTCCCGATGCCGGGCGCCCCTTTGGGGTGGGCCTACGACCTCGCCGTCTTCCCCGCGGTCACGCTGGCCACCGTTGCGGTCATCCATGGTGTCCACCGGCACCGGGCAGTGGAGCGGGTCCTGTCGACCGCCTGGCTGGGCGCCGTAGGGGTTCGCGCGTACAGCCTGTATCTCTGGCACCTGCCTGCGTTGTGGCTGGCCTGGTGGCTCGTGCCCGGCCATCGCTGGTTGGCGCTCCTCCTGGGACTGGGACTGACCTCGGTCGTCACCCTCGCAAGCTTCGCCGTGCTCGAGCGACCGGTCCTCCGCCGCCCGCAGGGGGCACGCGGGCGGAGCAGCATCCCGAGCCAGGCATGAGCGTGGAGTCCGAGGCGCCCCCGACGCAGCCGGAGGGCCCTTCCAGCCTCCGCATCCCGGTGTGGCTGCAACTGTGGCCTTTGCTGCTGGTCCTGCTCTCGGTGCCGCTGGCCCTCTTGCGGCCGGTCGACGATCCCGACATGTGGTGGCACCTGCGCGCGGGGGAACACCTCCTGCAGACCTGGGACTTCGTCGAGCGCGATCCGTTCTCGAACCTCACCACGTACGAGTGGGTGCACCACGAGTGGATCGGCGAGCTGGCCTCGTTGGCGGCCTATCGGGTCGCCGGGCTCGCGGGGCTCGCCTGTATGGTGGCGGCGGTGGCGGCCACCATCACCGCGGCGCTCTACATCGCACTCCGCAAGGACAACCCAGTTCTGGTCAGCGCCGTCGTGGCCGTCGCGGCGCTGGTGGGCGCCACCGTGAGCCTCACGCCGCGCCCGCAGATCTTCAGCTTCCTGCTGGCCGCCGTCGTGGCACCAGCCTGGTGGCGGGCGTCCCGCGACGGCAGAGCGCGCTGGTGGCTCATCCCGGTGGCCTGGCTGTGGGCCTGTGTCCACGGCTTCTGGATCGTCGTGCCGGGCCTTGGTGCCGTGGTCGTGGTCGGGCTGCTCCTCGAGCGCAGCGACTGGCCGACCGTCGCCCGCCAGTCGGCCGTGGTGGTCCTGTCGGTGGCCGCCGCCGCACTGACGCCGGTGGGACCGCGCCTCCTGCTCTCGGGACGGGACGTGGGCGAGACCATCTCGTTCGTGCAGGAGTGGCTCCCCGTGCCGGCGCACACCCCCGCCTTCGTCGCGGTGTTCGCGATGCTCGTCCTCACGGTCGTCGTGTGGACGAGGGGGCCTGTCCCGTCGTGGTCCGGAGTCCTCCTGCTTGGTGTTGCCGCGTACCTCGCCGTGGTCCATGGCCGGACCATCCCTCTCGCAGCGATGGTCGCCGCCCCCCTGCTCGCGTCGGGCCTGACGTCGCGGCTCCGGCCCGCGCACGCCCCGGTCCGCGTGCGAGAGATGGTCGCGGTGGTTGCTGCGCTCTCCCTCGGCGCCGCGCTGTCGGCGTTCGCGGCGCCGGCTCGGGCCTCGACGTCTGCGGGCTTCCCGGACGGCCTCTCGGCCCAACTCGACCGACTGCCTGCCGGCACCGTCGTGTGCAACGACTACTTCCTCGGCGGGTGGCTGCTGTTCAAACACCCCGATCTGGTCCCCGCCATCGACGGGCGGATCGAGCTCTACACCGTACGGGACGTCGAGGGTTACTTGCGCATGGCGGCCGCGGAGCCGGGATGGGACGCGGTGATGCGCGCCAAGGGGTGCGGTACGGCGCTGGTGAAGGCTGAGGGCCCCCTCGCCTCCGCGCTGGAGGGCGGTGGATGGCAGGAGGACGGCCGGGATGGGAAGTGGGTTCTCGTCAGCTCGCCGTGACCGCCCGGCCCGGCGCATCGCGCGGGTCGATGGCGTCCGGTGTACCTCGCAGGTGCTCGCGCCACAGGGCGATGAAGGGCAGCACAGCCCAGGGCGCACCCAGAGCCGCAAGCCCTGGCAGGGCAACCCCCACCAAGTGCAGGACCGGCGCAAGGAACAGCAGGACGTAGGCGAGCGCGGCGAACGCTCGAGCGCGGACCGCGCCCCTTCCCGCACACAAGTAGGCGACGGCCGGCAGCGCCACGACGAGGTCGTAGACCATCGCGTGGGGGGTGACGAGCACGGTGACGAGCGGGACGGTGACGAGCAGAACGATGGCGAGCGGCGTGCGCCGTATCCGATCCCACGAGCTGAGCGAGAGCAGCACGACGACTCCGGCGGCGACCAGCCAGCCCGCGAAGGCGACCACCGGCCACGCGTCCGGAACGAGGCTCTGCACGAGCCCGTACAGCGTGCTGTTCTTCCACGCCTGCAACTGCTGGACGTCGACAGCGTAGAGCGGGGAGGACAGAGCCGACTGCCAGTCGAGCCACGTCCCGGTTCCGAGGGCCAAGGTGGCGGCCAGTGCCGCAACAACGACGGTCAGGACGAAGCCGGCCAGGCTGCGCCAGGCGCGCCACAGGACGAGCGCGACGGGCACCAGGACGGCGAGCTGCGGCTTGACGACGGTGAGTCCGAGCAGCACGCCGGCGAACCCGCACCGCCCTGACGACATCAGCGCCGCCCCCCCGACCAGCGCGGTGAGGACGAGGGCGGTGTCCTGTCCCCCGCCGACGAGCTCGAGGAGGGGCTGGCACGAGGCCGCGACGACCATTCCCACCGGGCGGCCGAGCGCGCCGAAGCGTGGGTCGACGGTGGCGACCGTGCGCGCGCTCCACCCCAGGAGCGCCATCGAGACAATCGTCCACGCCAGTGCGCTGACCGGGTACGGCAGCGCCCCGAACGGGGAGAAGAGCAGCGCGACGTACGGCGGTGAGACGAACCACGACAGCTGGGTCGCCCCCACCCCGGCTTGCACCCGCGACTGGACGGCCGGGTCGTACAGCGAGCCAGCATCGGCGTCGAGGAGCAGCCGGCCCGCCCGTCCACCGGGCCAGGTGGTCCGGGAGCGGGAACGCGTGTGCGCAGCGACACCGCCCACACGACGAGGAAGAGCACGATGACGACGACCGGGTAGACGACGAGGCGGTCGGGGGTCAGCCGACCGGCGAGCCGTGCGGCGACCGAGGAGTCACTCGTCGACATCCTCCGAGCGTAGGGAAGGGCCAAGGCCGAAACCAACGAAACGCCCAAGCTCTGCCCATTGCGCGGCCCCGCACGTCACGGGCAGGACACGGACCCTGCACTTCCACGCGGAGGCGCAGCGACGACGGCATACTCGCGACAGCAACCCAGCGCCCAACACCCAGCACCGGACACCAAGCGATGCGACGCGACGACCGAGGACGATCATGAGGACGCCAACACCGTGACGACGACCGTGGTGGCGGAGGGCGCGACGGCCGCCAGCGTTCGGCTCGCGAGATGGGGGCCCTGGCTGGCCCTCGGCGCGTACGTCGCAGCCCGCCTCGTGAGCGCCCTGTTCATCGCCTTGGCCGCGCCAACGCAAGGCGGGTTCGTCGACTCACCCGCCTACCACGTCGAGGGCGCGACCCCGGCAGCCCCGTCGTACACGGAGGTGCTCACCAACTGGGACGGGCAGTGGTACGAGACCATCGCCCGCCACGGCTACCGCACCGATCCCAGCCTCTTCGGGCCCCCAGCCGCGCGCAACGAGACCGCGTTCTACCCAGCCTTCCCGCTGCTCACGCGAGGCCTCATGACCGTGACGGGCCTCGGCTTCGGGGCTGCGGCATCGCTGCTCAGCGTCGTACTCGGGGGCCTGGGCATCGTGCTGCTCTGGTGCTGGCTGGTGCAGACCCGGGGGCCGCTCGTCGCGCTGCTGGCGACTACGACGCTGTCGGTGTTCCCTACAGCACCCATCTTCCAAGCGGCGTACACGGAGTCGCTCGCCCTGGTGCTGCTCGTCCTCGCGCTGCGGTCACTCTGGGCGGAGAGGTATGCCTGGTTCTCGCTGGCGGTCCTGGGGCTCGGCTACACGCGGGCCGTCGCTGCGCCACTCGCCGTCCTCGCGCTTATCCACACGGTCCTCGTGTGGCGCCGTACCGATCGAGCCGCTCGAAGTGCCCGCACCTTCATGGGCCCGGCGGGCGCCGTTGTCGCCGCCGGCCTCGCCACGCTGGCGTGGCCCGCCACCGTGGCGGTGATGACAGGGATACCTAC
This sequence comes from uncultured Actinomycetota bacterium, assembly GCA_963772645.1. GTDB lineage: Bacteria > Actinomycetota > Actinomycetes > Actinomycetales > Dermatophilaceae > DASSQJ01. The sequence goes on along the minus strand of CAVYYD010000009.1, from coordinate 7,120 downwards.
GGCGTTCTTCGACACGATGGCGGCCTGGGTCCAGGTGGGAGGTGTCCGCGGCGGGTGGCTCGTCGGCATCGGTCAGCTGAGCAGCCCGGTCATCCCGGTCCTGCTGGTGGTCCTCCTCACGGCATGGGCCGCCCTTCGCCTACGACGCACGGACCGCTACGTGCCTGGGGACCGGCTCGGTCTGTGGGGCGCCGTGTACCTCGCGTACGTGTTCCTCACGACGACGGTGAACACGAGCATCTTCCGGTACATGCTCCTGCTCCTCGTGCCACTCGAGCCGCTGCGCCGGGTCGTGATGGAGGTCGGCTGTGGGCGTCGCCTCCGGCCATGGGCGTGGTGGGCCTTCGGCGCACTGGTGGCTCTCGAGCTGTGGCTGCAGTGGTGGTGGGTGGCGAACATCTTCGTCATCCCTGGCGACCCCAACCTCCCGCCGTGACCCGGGAAGGCTGCACGACCCGATGATGACGACTCTTCTCGAGCTCGCTGCGCCCACTGCGGTGGCGCTGATCGTGCTGCTCGCCCCAGGACAGTTGATCGGGTGGTCGCTCGGCTTGACCGGGTACGACCGGCTTGCCTTCTCCGCACCCCTGTCGTTGGTCTCGACTCTGGTGTACGGCACGATCTGCCATGCGATGTCGCTCCCGGCTTTTGGGCTGGCGGGTGCCGGCGTCCTTGGACTCGTCACTGGCGCGCTGACGGTCGCCGCGCGTTGGCTGCGTCGAACGGGAGTCGTTGAAAGCGCCTCGATTCCGCCTCGTCCACACCGCCGGGGGTGGCTGCGCGCCGCCCCGGCGGTCGCTCTGCTCGCCGGCGCCGCATGGTTCACGGTGTGGTTCGCCACGGCCATCGGATCTGCCGACGCCTGGCCGCAGATCAATGACGCCATCTTCCACGTGGGCGCGGTGGAATACCTTCTTCGCCACGACTCAGCCTGGTTCGCAGACCCAGCACGCTTCGCCCACGGCACGTTCTACCCGCCCGGTTGGCACATCCTCACGGCCATGGTGGCGGCCGGGTCCGGCAGTTCCGCCCTCATCGCGTCGCATGCGATGGTCCTGGCCGTCGCGGCGGTCGCCTGGCCGGCTGCGGCGCTCGGGCTGACGCGGAGAACCGTCGGGACTGGGGCCATCGTCGGCTCGGCCGTCCCGTTCGCGGCTCTCCTCTTCTTCGCCTACCCCTTCCAGCCCCTGTCGTGGGGGGTGTTGTGGCCGTTCCTCCTCGGGATGGCGCTCGTGGTGCCTGCACTCACCGCTGCACATGCCTTGGTCAGCGGGCCGGGCTGGTGGCGAAGAGGTTCGGCACCGACGCAGTGGGCCCTGCTCGGGGCATCGGGCATCGCGGCCGCCACGGCGCATCCCTCCGCCGTCTACGTCTTCATCATCCTGGCCATCCCACTGTGCGTGGGGGCGCTCGTCGCGCAGAGGCGGCGGAGCGAAGCAGCCGTCGTCGGGGGCGTGCTTCTCGTGGCCGGGATCGCTCTCTGGTCGGTCCGGCCCGAGTCAACGCTCCAGGCGGGCTCGAACCGCGTGCCGCAGCCGGCATCGGCGGGGGTGAGCATCGTCCTCACAGTCTTCTCCCCGAAGACTGTCCTTGCGGTCATCCTGTGCCTCGTGGCGATGGTCGTCGTCGTCGGGACCCTCCGCCGCTGGGGGACCGCCTGGATCGCGGTGGGTGTGTTGACGGCGCTCACGCTCGGGGTGGTGGCCGGCGTGGACCCGCAGGGACCGGTGACCTGGGTCTCGTGGCCCTGGTACACCGACGTGCAGCGGCTCCGAGCGATCGCGGTGCTTCCGCTCGTCATCGGGGTCGCGCTTCTCATCGGGGGCCCGCTGGTCACCCGCCCGAGGTCGGGCCGAGTGGCGGGGACTGCCGTGACCGGCGCACTGGCGGCAGTGTCGGTCGTCGCCAACCTGCAACCGGTGGCGGACCTGTACCAGCCCAACACGGGAACCACGGCATGGGTCACCCCGGCTCAGCAGCGCGATCTCCGCATCCTTTCCGGCTCCATCCCGTCGCGGAGCACGGTCGCCGCAGACCCCTACACCGGCTCCACCTGGCTCTACCTGGTCCGCGACCTGACCCTCCTCTACCCGGTGCCCGGGATCCCGGGGCCTCCCGGCTCGGCCAGGGACATCGTCGCTGCCCGGCTGGGAGACATGGCGGACGACCCTGCTGTGTGTCGAGCGATCCAGCAGACGGACGTCACGTATGTCGTCTCGGGTGGGCGGCCACATCCCGATGCCTTCCGTGCAGCTGGCCGTTACGACGGGATCGCGAAGGTACCCGGCGCCATTGGGTTCACGGAGGTGGCGTCCGAGGGCGAGTTCACCCTGTGGAAGGTGCAGCCTTGTGAAGCCCGTGGCTGACGGGACTCCGCGGCTCCCTGCCCCTCGGGGCAGGGTGGCAGGGTCAGCTCGCTGCCTCCTGCTGCCGCACCTCCCCGATGGGCCAGCACCCTTGTTCGGCGGCGCTGGTCTTTCGAGGCGAGCGGGCCCGGCATCGTCCGTCGCGAGCCGCCGAGCCGGACGGGTCACCGTGGCCTGGAGCCGCCGACGGCGGGGGTACGTCGTCGCCGTGAACACAGCCCCCGCGACGACGAGTCCATAGAGGATCAGGTCGGCCCCTCTCCCGGACGCCGACCAGGTGGGTGAGTTTGATCCAACTACCGAGTGCTCGATGTGCAACACGGTGACCGGGCACTCGGCGTGGGACACCCCAGGCTGCGGCCTGGGCCTGGTGCTCGGCGACACGGGCCATCCAGTTCTGCCTGGGTCGAGCCCACCCTCGACATCACGGCCGAGCACCCGTGAACCGTTGTGCGTATCAGTCAGGGGCATCTCCTTGACCGCTGCCAGTTAACGATCGCGCCGCTCCGGCCGAATCGCCGCGAACCAACCCACGTCCGGGCCACAATGAGCCGACGAACTTCGAAGGGGCGAATGGTGTGACAACTGGCCAAAGGGTTCTTGTGGTCGTCCCGGCACTCAACGAAAGCGCGACGATTGGCGAGGTGGTGAGGTCGGCGCGGCGGGACCTCCCCCACGTAGACGTCCTCGTGGTCGATGACCACTCCACGGACGGCACCGGCGACCGTGCGATCCGCGCCGGCGCCACAGCGGTAGTCCGGCTTCCCTTCACGATGGGTGTCGGGGGGGCGATGCGCACCGGCTACTCTTATGCGCTTCGGTACGGCTACGGGGTCGTCGTCCAGGTCGACGGAGATGGTCAGCACGACACCAGCCACCTCCAAGAACTCATCGACGGACTGGAGACAGCCGACGTCGTCATTGGGGCGCGCTTCGCCGGCTCCGATCCGTACGCCGTGGGTCGAGCACGCCGCGGCGTCATGGTCGTCCTGGCAAAGGTGCTCTCACTCCTGCTCGCGGAGCGACTGACCGACGTGACGTCAGGATTCCGTGCCGTGGGCCCACGGGCCTTGGCGGTCTACGCCGAGCACTACCCCGCGGAATACCTCGGGGACACCCTCGAGTCGCTGGTCATCGCGAAGAGGTGTGGTTTGACGGTGCGCCAAAGGCCCGTGCGTATGTCGGCGCGCGAGCACGGACGGCCGAGCCAGGTCTGGCCGGGTCGGTCGTCTACCTTGCCCGCGCGGCCATCGCCATCGCACTCGGCATGGTGAGACGCTGGCCGTGCCCGGCCCTCGTCGACGAGGCGCTCTGATGCTCGACGGTTACTGGCTGGGACTTCTCGGCGGCGTCATCGTGCTCGGTCTGTCGATAGAGCTCGTTCGGCGCCGACAGGTCAGGGGTCGATTCGCCATCGCTTGGGTTCTGTTGGGCGGCGTCGGGGTGTCTCTTGCGGTCTTCCCGTCGGCTCTTGTGTGGCTGACCACGCTCCTCCACGTCAAGGTCCCTCTCAACCTCGTGCTCTTCGGTGGCGTGCTCTTCCTCTTGGTCATCTCGATGCAACTCGCCTCCGAGGTCGGCCGCCTGGAGGCGCGCACAAGACGGCTTGCGGAAGAGGTGGCCATTCTGTCGAGCCGCCACAGCACGCAGGGAGTCGGCCAGGGCGAGCCGGGCTCAGATGGCGCGTAGGTACACCAGAGAATGAGTCTCCGGTACCCGGCGACCGGTGACCTAGGACCTGTTACGAACGTCGTCTGGAGCCAGTGGTCGATGCTGGGCGATGTGGACGGTAGCGGCGCAGCGGACGGTGAGCTTGTCGTACCAGGTGGCGAGGCCGCGCCGGCGTCGTCAGGCCCGGTTGTGCCGGGAGGAGTAGGCCTTGTAGGCCACGAGACGCTCAGGCCTCCTGCGCGGTCGACCACCGTGGGTCCGGGCCACGCTGATGCCCTCGACCACAGGGGATCATCTGCGGGCTTTCTCCGCCCTGACCAGCACTGAAGGGGATGGCAAGGACACCACGCTGCTGGTCGATGGCGGCGTGGGTCTTGATGCCCCACCCTCCGCGGGTGCGTCCCACCGCGTGGTGCTCCGGTTCTCCGGCAACGGAACCGACGCTGTCGCGACGGGCCCCGGCGGTGTGGATGTGGGTGCGGGCGGTGGTGGCGTTTCCGACGCCGGCCAGGACAGTTTCCCGGTCGCCTCGGCGGTCGCTCAGCGCGCCCTCGCCCCGGGCCCAGACCCCGAGGACCTGCCAGCACGCGAACAGCGCGTACACCCGCCACCGCGCCCGTACCGATCCGGGATGTCCCGCCACGAGCAACCTGGCCGGTTCTGGTTCCGGACCCCGCTGACCAAGGACCGCCGCGGGTACTTCTGTGGCCGTCGCCGGGCCACCGGTCCGGAAGCCCTGGCTCCAGCAGCGCCCATTGGGCGGCGATAGGGCTTTGGCCGGAGGTGATGCCGCGCAGGATCCGACCCTCCCGGCGTTCGCCCGCTGCACACAGTTCGATTGGCCCGAGACGGTGGGCGCCGGCCGGTACACGGACATTCTTAGTCCGCCCCCCGCGAGACCCCCCCCAGGTCGGAGGTCAGCCACGCCTCGCCGGTAGCGCGCCCCTCAGGTCCCAGCACTCCTGATCGCTAGTCTCGCGACGTGCGCATCCTGGTCGCGACAACCTGGTATCCATCGGTGGATCATCCTGTCACCGCCGTCTTCGTGCGTCGGCACGTCGAGGCACTCGCGCTCGAGAACGACGTGGAGGTGCTCGCCCTGGTGCCGGAGGGCCTCAGGCCCTTGACCCCCGAACCCGGTGTTTCGCGGCTGTCGGTACAGCGCATACCGATGACCCTCTCAGATCCCGTAAGCGTGGCCCGGGCCGCGGCCCGCGTGCGTAGGCATCGTCTGCTGACCGAACCCGATGTCGTCCACTCCATGGCCTTCTCCTCGTTGCCCTTCGCCGCCGCGGCCACGCCGACCACCTGGGTGCACACCGAGCACTGGTCCGGGGCCACGGACCCACGCTCGGTCGGTCGCGCCTGGTACGCCGCCCGAGGCGCCCGCCACCTCCTGCGGCTCCCCGACCGAGTGACCCTGGTAAGCACGGACATGGCAGTGCGCCTGAGGAAGTACACACGCGCGAGATCGCGTGGATGTCGTGGGCAACGTCGTGGACGCAGTCCACCCGCTCACGGCGTCCGTGAGGCCGGTATTCCGGCTTCTTGGTGTGGGACGACTGATCCAGCGCAAGGACCCCCTCCTCGCGATCCGGACGATCAGTGCGCTGAGGAGCAGCGGCCACGACGCCAGTCTGCGATGGGCTGGCTCAGGCCCCTTGCGCGATGCAATGATCTCGGCTGCTCGACGAGAAGGAGTGGAGGAGCACATGGAGCGGGGAGCGTCCCCCCGGCCCAGCTCGGCCGCCATTTCACGTGGTCCAGCTCTGCTGCTCCGACCAAGCACGAGACCTTCTGTGTCGCCGCCGCCGAGTCTCTGGCCCACGGCCGGCCCGTTGTGATGGGTGGGACCGGTGGCCAACGGGATTTCGTCACCGAGGCTGCGGGTCGGCTTGTCATGTCCAGGAAGCCCACCGAGTGGGCCGCGGCGGTCCTGGAGGTCCACGCTCGCCCCAATGAGCCCGCTACCCTGGCTGCCGCCGTGGATCGTTTTCGACCCGAACGGATCGCGAGTGCTTTCCAGGGTACAGGCCGAGGCCCAGGGCCATCGTCGAGGTTCCCGCCGGCGATGACGCGCACCGTCGCAGGCTGCTCGTCAGCCGCGGCTCACGAGCAGCCTCGCGGTGAGTCGCACGTCACGATGCGAGACGAGCCCCCACCCGAGGAGGAAGGCTGCCGCGAGGGCCAAGTCAACGAGTGCTCCGACGTTGAGGCGCAGGGCGACGACAGCCAGGGCCGCAGCGAGTCCTGTCCCACACGCGAAGCGGTTCCAGAGACCCGCCCAGGCATCAGCGTCCAGGCGCCAGGCGGCAACGAGCGGGACCACAGCCATGGTGGCCGTGCCCACGAGGTAGCCGAGTGCGACACCTAGAACTCCGAGAGTGGGGACCGTCGCGAACCAGAACAGAACACCGAGTCCCACACTCGAGAGACCCGAGTACATGACGATCCGGGCCTGCTCGTGCTCCCGTGTGAGAAGGGAGTTGACCGGACCGATGACGACGCTGAGGAGCAGGACCGCGAGAAGGAGCAGGACAAGCAGCGGCGCTGCATCCTCGAAACCCGCTCGACGAAAGAAGAGGCCGATCACGAGGGGGCTGAGGATCATGAGCGGCCCGAAGGTCGCCACGCTGATCACCGTCAGCGCCCTCGTCGAGGTGTCCACCTGCGCCCGGACTCCCTCATGGTCTCCCCGCCCGTAAGCGGCCGCCAAGCTCGGCAGCAAGACGAGGCTGATGCTGCGTGACACGAGGGACGCCGGAGTCGCCAGCGGCGCGGCATAGGAACCGGCACCGTAGGGATCGACGATCTTCGCGAGGATCATCGAGAACTGGATCAACCCCAGGCTGCAAGCTGTTGACCAGGGTCAGGCGAACGAAGCGACCGATCTCCGTCTTTGATCCGTTCCGAGTGCGACCGTGCCTGAGCCGGCCAGTTGAAGGCGACGTAAAGGCCGTAGCCGAGCGACAGCGGCAGGAGGACCAAGGCCGGCAAGTCGATGATGACGACCGCTGCGAGCGCCGCCAATGCCGCAGCCGCGCTGATCACGTCCCAGGCGGTCGCCCGCTTCACGAGACCTT
>CAVYYD010000008.1:0-143054 GCA_963772645.1 uncultured Actinomycetota bacterium | reverse complement strand
GCTTCCCGCGGCCATGGTGCTGACCCACCGCGCGGGCCCCTCCCTGACCCAGGGCACGCCTGGGCTGCCCTCGGCGCGAGCGGGTGGATATTCACCAACGCACTGGCCGCCCGTTCCCCGACGCTGAGCAGGAGGCGTTCACAGTGACGCCGGCCAAGGCCGGCCTGGCGCTCTGCCGCGCCCCCCCGCCGCCGCTGCCCGATGACCTCGAAGGTCCCCCGCTGCCTGCCGGGCCTGCCGCACACCCGCCGTCACGCCCCCGAGGTTGTTGCGACCGCGAAAGCGCAACGCTGGGAACCGGCCGAGGTCTGCGGGTGCTGCTCGCCGAGGAAGCGGCCGGGCGGGAACGCTCGGCCCTGGCCAACCGCCGCGTCGCCGCCCCCTTCCCGACCGGCAAGACGTTCGAGTCATGGCCCCCGGACGCCTCCTCCATCCCGGCCCCGAACCAACGGCGGCTGCGCACGCTGGAGTGGGGGCAGCGTCCATAGAACCTTGCCGTGCGCGGCCCGTCCGGCACCGGGAAAAGTCCCTTCTCGAAGTCCACGGCCAACACGCCGTCGAGGCAGGCCTCAAGGTCGCCTGGTTCACCCTCGAGGACCTCGGCGTCCTGCTGCGCCGGCACCGCGCGGACGACACCTGACAAGGCCATCGCCCGGGTCCTGCGAGCGACCTCGTCGTCGTCGATGACATCGGCCTGCTCCCGGTCGCCCACGACGCCGCCGAGCCTTCCTCCGCCTCGTCGATGCCGCCTACGAGAAACGCTCCATCGCGATCAGCTCGAACCTGCACCCGGCCGTGTTGGATGAGCTGATGCCCAAGACCCTCGCGACCGCAGCCGTCGACCGGCTCCTGCACCACGCCCACGTGTGGCCAGACCACCGGCGAGGCGTGCGTCCCAAGCCCTGGCGGTTAAAGGGTGAGCCCGTTGAACTGAGCAACCGGCCCCGATGGTCAGCACTGGGCAGATCCCGTGGCCATCACCGGGCACATCTCGTGACCGTCACTGCTCCGTAGAACCAATGGCCCTTGACACTGCAGATGGGCCGTTTGGACCCGTCCCGCAAATGACGTATGATATTTCTACTTTTCCCACTTTCCGCGCAGTTTGTCTTTCCGGATGTCTGGACAGAGGCCGTGGAGTTGCGCTTGAGATCAAGAAGGGGAACGCCGCGCGCCAGGCCGTAGATTTTTCGTGGCGCGCGACATATTCAGTTCCGGCTTGGCGTTCGTCGAGGGCGGAAGGTCTGGGCGACTAATCACCCAACATCTGGGGGAAGTAGCCATGAGTAAGTCAGAGTTCGCCACGGCACGCACGGCGGGCGGTTCGGGCAGTATCGGAGTGCGCTGGCTTGTGGGCAAGCGATTGTCGTTCTCATTGCCGGGCTACTGCTCATTAGGGGCACCACCCGCGTGCCGATGACGCGTCGCTGACCTCGGCGGCGTTCGTCGTCAAGTCTCCGTTCGGCTTATGCAACGCTCTTGACCGCGCGGAGAACCAGCCAGCCTCCACCACCCCGACCGAAGAGGGCCACACGAACCCGCGCGTCCTATGCGGGGGCGACTACGACGGCGCCTTCGGGACGTTCACAACCCTGAAGAAGTCAGGCGCGGGAATCTCCGTCGTGGAAACTGCCTGCGGGCCTGCAGGGTGCTCTCGTCACGCCATCGAAGGTTGTCGAACTTCGAACTCTACCGCCAAGAACTGAAGACGTGTCAACGAAATCGGCAACTACTCGGGGGACCACGTTGATTGCGCGAAGACGAGGCTCGAGCCGCCAAGCTGGAATCCAGGCTGACGGTTCATGGACGCTGTCCGTCCGACTGTCTCGACCGCCCCAGCGTGGAAGGACTCGCTTTCGGGTAAGGGCGACGCCGTCTTCCTCTTCGACCACGCCGCTGGGGAAGGGTCGCTTTGCCCACAAGGGATCCTCGGAACTTCTCGTGGTCTCCGCGATAGGCAATGGGACGGTCTCCTCGTCAACGAGATCGGCAGATAGTGCACATCTCAGGCAGACGGAGCCTGGGTGGCGAAGATACCTGACTGTGGGCGGGCCCGACTTTCACTGTGCGAGGTCATCGGCAACATATCTCCTGGTTTGAGGTGTTGCCAATCACGACGGCCCGGGAACTCACCGACAGCGGCCTTCAGCAGGGAAGCCGCGTCCCCTTGTCTACCGTCTCTAGGCATTAGCTGCTGCCATGTCTGACGGACCGCACCAGCCTAGGATGCGGGGCCGCGGAGCGTCAGCCTCGGTCTCCGCACATCGGCAGGCACCGCGCAGAGCGCCGCGAATCGGGGACGACAATCGCCATCACCAATGAGCAGGTACCGCTACTTGGCGACGCCTGGCTGGACCAATGGTCTACTTGCGGTGCTCCGTCCAGAGGTTGGCGTCTCACCTAGCGCGTCATCTCACCTTGGGGTCCTGAACCGCCCGGCGGGTCCGCTCGGACTCACTTCGACGGCCCGCTGAGCCTGGCGGGTCCCATACGCCGCGCTTCTGCTTGGGCGTTGAGCTGCCGGACTCCTTCGGCCCGCCGTCGAGTCTGAGGGCTCGAGCCGCGTTGCGCGTCGTTGGCGTACTTCGCGCGCGTCCTCCTCGTGGCCGGTACGTACCAGCCCCACGCGTCATCGTCTTCCGGAGCAGACCCATGACTTCCTTTCGTTGAGCCGAAGCGGCGATGGTAGGTCGGATTAGCACACATCGGCCGAATCGGTGTGTGTGTGCGCCCTGCCCACTTCTGCGGGCTCACCCCCCAAGCTTGGATAGGCCCCACTTGGATTCGATAAAGCTGTGTTATAGCGCTACCCGTCGACGGCCGGCGTGTCCGGGCGTTTGCTTGTTCGCCCGCACTCGGCTGGAATCCGCCGCGTTCGCGACCCACCAGGCGCCACGCTCATCGGAGAACTTCGGCTCGAAGTGGGTTTCACCCTGTTCTGTCGCTCCTTCCTGGCAGTCGGGCCACCATGGATGCAGTCTGCTCGAAGGCCTCTACGAAAGCCTGATCACGCGCGCACTGGAGAAGCGCCTGTCGGGAGCTTTCACGAGACTTCAACATACCGGACCGATCGACGAGGCCGACGGACGTGTTGGCGAGGCATGTCGCCATGAACCTCGGACCCTGCGCGAAGAGGGGAACGCCGAGTGACGCCTGGCCTGGCTTCAACCAGCTCGTGGAGATGCTTGGTGCGTCGGAGGACTTCTGTCGGGACAGCTCCTCGCGATCGCCGTCGCTGCAATGTCTTGCTGGACTCAGCGTCCGTCGACGCCGTCCGTGTGATGAATACGGGCCTGCACTTTGGCCACGACACTCCGCGTGAGCTGGCCAGTGCCGACCGGGTCGACCTGATGATGGCTTTCGTCAAGTGGTACGGCCTCCGCATTCTCGAAGACCGCCTGGAAGCACTCCGAGAGCGAGGCGTCTCGCTTCGGATCATCACCACGACGTACACGGGGAGGATGCATTGTGCCGCCTGGAGGACCGGCTGGTCAGGGACTTCGGGGCCGAGGTGAAGATTCAGTTCGACTCCCCAGCAACTGCTTCTGACTTCATGCCAAGTCGTGGCTGTTCCTGTATTGGCTCTCGGACACTGGCCGAGACGCTCGGCTCGCAGAACCAGCTCCCGGCTGGCCGACGCGACGGCGTCGAGTGGAACTCAATGACTATCCGCCGTCTCTACCTGCAGCGCTCCTGCAGGTTCTCCGGCTGACGTTCGACAGCTACTGGAACGACGCGACCGTTCGAGCCCACCGCACGCTGACCGGGACGCCTTGCTGAGGCGGCTGGCAAGAGCCTCACTACGGGAACCACCCTCACCCTCTGGGTCGAGGTCCGTCCGTACGCCTACCCAGCAGGAGATGCTCGACCAGCTCGACGTCGAGTACTGGCACCGCATCCCTAGCTCGTCGCCGCCACCGGGACGGGCAGACCCGCGTGGCGCTGGACCACCCGCCGGCCTCGCAGCCGGATCTGCGACGCTGCCCTCGGCTCCTGCCCACCGGCGGGAGATCCTCCAACAGGTGCGCACCTACCGCGAGTGACGCCGGCTTCGGCGAGCTCTATGTCGACGGGCACCGGCCGAACGCTGGGACCACGTCTTTGCGTCTGTCCTATCCTCTCGTCGGCATCACCAACATCCCCCTGATGCGTACTCCTTGACGTCGTTGTCGTTGACGAGTTCCACCATGCCGAGGCGCGCACCTATCGGCGCATCCTGGACCACCTCCGCCGGCTCGGGCTCACCGCCACCCCGGAGCGCGGCGACGGCTGGACCTCCTCTTCGAGGGGCGGACTGCCGCCAAGCTACGGCTGTGGGACGCGTTGAAGGCAGACCTCCTGACGCCCTTCCACTACTTCGCCGTCGCGACGGGATGGACACGACCCCGGTTCGACTGGAAGGCCCGCCTGGTGGCTGTTCGAACCTGTTCACCGGCAACGACGCCCGGGCAGAATCGTTCTGAAGGCGGTCCGCGACAAGGTCGCCGACCTCACCGCAAGGCCCTGGCGTGGTCGCGGGACACGCAAAACGCCAGGGCCTTCATGGGGGTGAGGTCGGCGACCTTGTCGCGGACCGCCTTCAGAACGATTCGTGCCCGGGCGTCGTTGCCGGTGAACAGGTTCGACAGCTCGCCAGGGTCGTAGGCGCCGGCCTTCCAGTCGACCCGGGTCATGTCCATCCCGTCGGCGACGGCGAAGTAGTGGAAGGGCGTCAGGAGGTCTGCCTTCAACGCGTCCCACAGCCGTAGCTCGGCGGCAGTCCGCCCCTCGAAGAAGGAGCGGACGTCCAGCCCATCGCCGCGCTCCGGGGTGGCGGTGAGCCCCAACAACTCTCGCGGCTGGAGGTGGTCCAGGATGCGCCGATAGGTGCGCGCCTCGGCATGGTGGAACTCGTCAACGACGACGACGTCGTACGCGTCCGGGGGGATGTTGGTGATGCCGTACGACGAGAGGGACTGGACGGACGCAAAGACGTGGTCCCAGCGTTCGGGCCGGTGCCCGTCGACATAGAGCTCGCCGAAGCCGGCGTCGCTCAGGACCTCGCGGTAGGTGCGCAGCGACTGTTGGAGGATCTCCCGCCGGTGGGCAACGAAGAGCAGCCGAGGCAGCGTCGCGGATCCGGCTGCGAGCCGGCGGTAGTCCAGCGCGGCCACCACGGTCTTGCCCGTCCCGGTGGCGGCGACGAGCAGGTTGCGGTGCCGGTCGTGGACCAGGCGCTCGACGTCGAGCTGGTCGAGCATCTCCTGCTGGTAGGCGTACGGACGGACCTCGAGCCCGGAGAGGGTGAGGGTGACCCGGTCGTGAGGCCGCTTGCCGGCCGCCTCGGCGAGGGCGTCGTCGAGCCGGTCCCGGTCAGCGTCGGGGTCGTAGGTCTCGAAGGTCGCGTCGTTCCAGTAGCTGTCGAACGTCGCCCGGAACTTCTGCAGGAGCGCTGGGGTAGAGACGGCGGATAGTCGTACGTTCCACTCGACGCCGTCCAGCATCGCCGCCCGGGACAGGTTGCTGGAGCCGACGTACGCAGTGTCGAAGCCGGTGTTACGCCGGAACAGCCACGACTTGGCATGAAGTCGGGTTCGCTGGGAGTCGAACTGAATCTTCACCTCGGCCCCGAAGTCCCTGACCAGCCGGTCCAGGGCGGCGCGATCCGTCGCTCCCATGTACGTCGTGGTGATGATCCGAAGCGAGACGCCTCGCTCTCGGAGTGCTTCCAGGCGGTCTTCGAGAATGCGGAGGCCGTACCACTTGACGAAAGCCATGATCAGGTCGACCCGGTCGGCACTGGCCAGCTCGGCGCGGATCTCATGGCCGAGTCCAGGCTCACCCGCTGCGTTCGTCAGCAGGGCTGCCTCGGAGAGCGGCGTCGACGGACGCTCAGTCAGCGACCGGAGGTGACTTCCCGGGGCAGGCGGAACGGCGATCGCGAGGAGCTGTCTCGCCGCCGAGAGCGAGTCCTCCGACGCACCAAGCATCTCCACGAGCTGGTTGACCAGGGCCAGGCGTCGCTCGGCGTTCCCCTCTTCGCGCAGGGTCCGAAGGGTGACATCGCGGACGTGCCTCGCCAACACGTCCGGCTCGTCGGCCTCGTCGATCGGTCCGCGGTATATGTCGAGTCTCGTGAGCCCCGACAGGCGCTTCTCCAGTGCGCGCGTGATCAGGCTTTCGTAGAGGCCTTCGAGCAGACTGCCATCCCCGGTGGTCACCCAAGGCAGCTTGCCAGGAAGGAGCGACAGAACAGGGTGAAACCCACTTGCCGCCAACCGGGACCCTCCGACGCGCTCTGACGTGGCACCTGGTGGGTCGCGAACGCAAGTGCGCGGGACCAGTCCGGCCCGAGTGCGGGCGAACAAGCAAACGCCCGGACACGCCGGCATCAGGTAGGTCGACGGGTAGCGCTATGACGCGGCTTCCGATCGATCAAGTGGGGCCTATCCAAGCTTGGGGGTCAGCCCGCGGGACAGGGCAGGGCGCACACGCGCCGGCGAATCTCCTGACTGTCCGTTCGGCCGATGTGTCGCGGCGTGTTGGGAAGGGCTGATCGACCTACCATCGCCGCTTCGCCTCCAACGAAAGGAAGATGATGGGTCTGCTCCGGAAGACGATGAGCGTGAGCACCGTGGGGCTGGTTCCGTACCGCAACAAGGAGGAGCGCGCCGCGAAGTACGCCAAACAGACGCGCAACGCGGCTCGAGCCCTCGTAGCTCAACAGGCCGTCGACCTTCAGTTGCAGCGCGAGCAGGCCGAAGGAGTCCGGCAGCTCAACGCCCAAGCAGAAGCGCGGCGTATCGAAGCAGCCCGCCAGGCTCAGCGGGCCGTCGAAGTGAGTCCGAGCGGACCCCCGCCGGGCTGGTACAAGGACCCCGAGGGTGAGATGACGCGCTGGTGGGACGGGACCGCCTGGACGGAGCACCGCAAGTAGACCATTGGTCCGAGCCAGGCATCGCCGAGTGCGGCGGTACCTGGCTCATTGGTGATGGCGATTGTCGTCCCCGATTCGCGGCGCAGTGCGTCCAGGTGCGGTCCTGCCGATGTGCGGAGACCGAGGGCTGACGCTCCGCGGCCCCGCATCGGTGGTTAGGTGCGGTCCGTGCGGACCATCACCTCGGAGCGGCTGATCCTCAGACGGTGGGACAGAGGGGACGCGGACTTCCTGCTGGACCTTGAAGGCCGCTGTCGGTGAGTTCCCGGGCCGTCGTGATTGGCAACACCTCGAACCAGATGTTGCCGATAGTGAAGTTGAGCCCTCGCACATGGACTTCGGGCCCGCCCACAGTCAGGTTGTCTTCGCCACCCAGGCTCCGTCTGCCTGGATTTGAATGACGGCCGGGCCGTCACCAAGTGGCACCGTGCCGCTGTACTTGCCGATCTCGTTGACGAGGAGACCGTCCCCATTGCCTATCGCGGAGACCACGAAGTTCGAGGATCCCTTGTGGGTGAAGGCGACCTCTCCAGCGGCGTGGTCGAAGAGGAAGACAGCGTCGCCCTTACCCGAAAGCGAGTCCTTCCACGCTGGGGCGGTCGAGACAGGTCGGACGGACAGCGTCCATGAACCGTCAGCCTGGATCTTCAGCTTGGCGGCTTGAGCCTCGTCTTCGCGCCCACCGATCAACGTGGTCCCCGAGTAGTTGCCGATTTCGTTGACGAGCAGGTCGACGTCTTCGTTCTTGGCGGTCAGGGTCTGGACCACGAAGTTCGACGACCCTCGATGCTTCAGCGTGACGAGAGCACCCTGCAGGCCCGCAGGCAGTTTCACGACGGAGTCCCCCGCGCCTGACTTCTTCAGGGTTGTGAACGTCCCGAAGGCGCCGTCGTAGTCGCCCGCATAGGACGGCGGTTCCTCAGTTGGTGTGGCCTCTTCGGTCGGGGTGGTGGAGGCTGGCTGGGTCTCCGGCGCCGTCGGCGTTGCGGACGCGACGGAACTTGACGACGACGCCGCCGAGGTCGGCGACGGCGTATCGCACGCGGTGATGCTGCTAATGAGCAGTAGCCCGGCAATGAGAACGACGAATCGCTTGCCCACAAGCCAGCGCCGCTCAGACACCGCCCCCGAATCTTCCACTGCCCGAACCGCCGCCGTGCGTGCCGTGGCGAACTCTGACTTACTCATGGCTACTTCCCCCAGTGTTCGTGATTAGTCGCCCAGACCATAGCCCGCCCTCGACGAACGCCAAGCCGGAATACGGGAAGTATGTCGCGCGCCACAAAAGGCGTACCGGCCTCAGCGCACGGCGTTCCCCTTCTTGATCTCAAGCGCAACTCCTTCCACGGCCTCTGTCAGACGGTGCAGCGTCCCGGAAGGGCGAGAGTTCGACTCGCGGAAGTCGGAAAGGTCAATCTCATACGTCATTTGCGGGACGGGTCCAAACGGCCCATCTGCATTCACCGTGACACGGTGGACCTGCGGTTGCTCGCTCTCAAGCAGCACCGGACCGGAGCCGAGGTGCCAGTAGAGGGTCTTGCCGGGCGCGAGTGACCGCATGCCATTGCGCATGCGATCCATCGCTTGCACCGTCAGCTGCTCCGCATGCCCGCCCTTGGTGGTGAGGGGTGGGTCGAACTCGACGCGCACGTCTTTAGCGACGGTCGGCCCCGAGTTGCCCACCACAAGGTCGACCAGAACGCCTTGGTCATCCGCGGCCCGCACGTCAGCCCACACGTATGGCTGCGCGGCAGCGATGTTCGACTCACGCATGCCCGCGACCTGAGCATCTGCGGCGTCGGCTGAGCGTTTCGCCTGCTTCACACTCCCCCTCGCGTACACCACCGACGCAACGGACACGATCAACGCAACTATCGAAACCCACACTTCTGCACTCATGCTCGCCAGTATCGGGCCGAGGTCCGACACACTTCGGCGTGAACCAGATTGCGCACCCCAAGACCACGCGTCCCACCAAGGGCGAGGGCAAGGGATCACAGTGGGCGGATGGCCGCACCTCCCGCGACCTGGGAACGGGGGCGAACCTCAACGCCAAGCCAAGCGTGGTCCGGCCCGGGTCGTGAAGGTGGAGTCCACGGCTCCGTGGCGACCGGGAACGTCCAGTTCCCCGGCTGCGCGTACCCCAGATGAGTACGGCAGTGGGGTCCGAAATGGCGCCGGGAGCTGCCCGGGCAGCGCCCTGACCTGCGCTTATGCCCCCGCTCGCGGACCCCAGTCGGGGATTTTGCAAGCAGGTGGTCAGCAGCCTGCCCTCCTTGCCCACCGCACGTCAAAGACTCCACCGCACCGCACCGCGAACCACCGCCCCGGCGGGGCTGGCGAGAAGGTGGGGCCGGCCAGGCATACCCGTATGGGCGGCGCCCATCCATCACCTAGCGTGGGGCCATGCGCGGAGAACTCCTTGACCGGTCCGAGCGGTCCGGCACGCCCGGCCGCTTCATGCTCCAGAACGAGCGGATGCTCAAGGTCGACCTCACCGGGACGGGTGGGTACTTCTACGCCCGCCAGGGCTCGATGGTGGCCTACCAGGGCGACGTCGACTTCGCCTACGAGGGCAGCGGCGGCCTCGGCAAGATGTTCAAGAAGGCCCTGACCGGCGAGGGCATGGCGCTGATGAAGGTGTCCGGCAGCGGCGACGTCTTCCTCGCCCAGGAGGCCGACGAGATCTTCATCCTCGAGCTCGAGAACGAGTCGGTCACCGTCAACGGCAACGCCGTGCTCGCCTTCGAGAGCAGCCTGACGTGGGACATCAAGCGGGTCGAGGGAGCCTCCATGGTCAGCGGCGGCCTGTTCAACACGACGTTCACCGGCAGCGGCCTGATCGCGGTGGTGGCACATGGCACCCCGGTGGTGCTGCAGGTCGACGTGCCCACCTTCGTCGACATGCAGGCCGCCGTGCTGTGGTCGGCGGGCCTTCAGTCGTCGATCCGCAAGACGGCCAAGCTGGGCGCGGTGATCGGCCGTGGCTCCGGCGAGGCCTACCAGCTCGCCCTCTCCGGTCACGGCATCGTCGTCGTGCAGGCGTCCGAGGGGCACCCGCCGCCGGCCCGAGGCTGACGTCGGGCTGGTTGGTCGGATCATCTGGGTCCGGGCCACGGGTGATCAAGGACGCTGAGGCCAAGTCCAAGCGCCTCCCCATCCTCAGTCGGGCGACTCTCCGAGCGCCGCATACAACGGCTCGAGGAAGGTGACCAGACCAGCGCCACCCAGGGGAGCCCCCGGCACGGGGAGCTGGCGCAGCAGCAGGTCCGTCGGCAGCTCGGGCTGCACGGGCAGCGCCGGGACGGGCACCGCAGTCCAGAAGTCGCACATCGGCCGGCACCACGTCGGCCAGCGCCATCATCGCCCCCAGCCGCAGACCCTCGGAAGCCGGCCCCGAAGCCTCCACCGCACCAGGTGACGCATCGCTGTCGCGCAGCTCACGAAGCCGGTTCAGCAGTGCCGTCCGAGTGCGCCCCCGCCACAGCAGGATGGCGAACGGGTCGTCGTCGAAGCGCTCCGCCAGCAGGTAGAACGTGGCCGCGAGGTGCTTGCACGGGACCTCCCAGTCCGGGCAGGAGCAGGACAGCGTCATGTCCTTGGCCCGCTGCGGGAACAGCGGCGCCCCAGCAGACCGGAAGACCTCCTCGAGGTCGTGAGGCATCTCACCCGCGAGCAGCCGGGCACTGTGGATCGCCTGCTCAGCCAGCGTGACCTCCACCTTGGCCCACACCAGCTCGCTGAACGCGGGCAAGGAGATCGACACCTTGTACGGCGCCCTGCGGGAGCCCTGCACCCTCGCCGTGACCACCCCAGGGGCTACCTCAAGGGACAGAACCTGACCCCGTCGGGCGTAGTTCTTGCCACGGGTGAGTCGTGAGCCGAGGGCGAACGACTCCAGCACCTCGATGAAGCGTCGCGACCACCAGTGCTCCCCGATCGCGCCTCGCGCGCTGCGGGCGACCAGCCCGCCGTCCACCGCGCGCGGTTTCGACGGGGGCGGGAAGCCGGATGCCGAGCCGTACCGTCCGCGGCCGGGCGGCGGGCTCACTCCATCACCGACCCGGACTCGAGCGTGAACAGCTCACGCAGGGCGGAGGTGGACAGGTCGGTGAGCCAGTCCTCACCGGTGCCCACGACGCTGGCCGCCAGGCCACGCTTGTCCTTGATCATCAGGGCGATCTTCTCCTCCAACGTGCCCGCGCACACCAGCTTGCGCACCTGCACCGAGCGGGTCTGCCCGATCCGGAAGGCGCGGTCGGTGGCCTGGTCCTCCACGGCCGGGTTCCACCAGCGATCCACGTGGATGACGTGGTTGGCGGCGGTGAGGGTGAGCCCCGTGCCGCCGGCCTTCAACGACAGGACGAACAGTGAAGGACCCCCACCGGCAGGGTCCTGGAACCGGGCGACGAGCGCATCACGCTGACCCTTGCTCTGCCCCCCGTGCAGGTACCCGACCTCGCGGCCGAACCGGGCACCGAGGTGGGTGCGCAGCAGGTCGCCGAACTCGGCATACTGCGTGAACAGCAGCGCCTTCTCCCCCGAGGCGAGCACCTCGTCGAGGGTCTCCTCGATTCGCGCCAGCTTGCCCGAGCGCCCGGCCAGTCGGCTGCCGTCCTTGAGGAACTGCGCCGGGTGGTTGCAGACCTGCTTCAGCTTGGTCATGGTCGCCAGCACCAGCCCGCGGCGCTCGATGCCGTCGGTGCTCTCGATGCGCTCCATCATGTCCGCGACGACCGCCTGGTACAGCGAGGCCTGCTCGCGGGTCAGCGAGCACACGACCTCCATCTCGATCTTGGCCGGCAGGTCGGTGATGATCGAGGTGTCGGTCTTCAGCCGGCGCAGGACGAACGGCTGGGTCAGCGACCTCAGGTGGGCCGCCGCGTCGGCATCGCCGTGCCGCTCGATCGGGGTCGCGAACCGGTGCTTGAACGACGTGGGCGGACCCAGCAGCCCCGGGTTGGCGAACTCCATCAGCGACCAGAGGTCACCCAACCTGTTCTCGACGGGGGTCCCGGTCACCGCGAACCGGTGCGGCGACGGCAGCGCCCGCACCGCGACCGCGGCGCGAGTCGCCGCGTTCTTGACCGCCTGGGCCTCATCGAGGATGACGCGGCGCCAGCTGAGCTCGCGCAGCGCCTCGACGTCGCGGACCACCAGCCCGTAGGTCGTGACGACCAGGTCGCTGGACGCCACCACCTCTGTGAAGGCGTCGCCCCGAGGCCGTTCGGCCCCGTGGTGCACGTGAACGCGCAGCCCGGGGGCGAAGCGGGCAGCCTCGCGCTGCCAGTTGCCGACCAGCGACATCGGGCAGACCAGCAGGGTCGGACCCGTGTCCTGGCCAACGTCGCCGCACATCAGGGCCAGCAGCTGCACGGTCTTGCCCAACCCCATGTCGTCGGCGAGGATACCGCCCAGCCCGACCGACTCCAGGAACGCCAGCCAGGCCAAGCCACGTTCCTGGTACGCACGCAGCTCGCCGGTGAAGCCCTCCGGCGCGGCCATCGGCGCGATCCGGTGGTCGACCTCACCGGACAGCAGGTCCCCGAGCCAGCCCTGCGCCTCGACGTCCACCACCGGGAGGCCACCCGGCCCGTCGTCCTGTGCCCCGAGCGTCGCGAGCACCTCCCCCACGCTCATCCGCCCGCTGACGCGTGACGTCGTGGCCAGGAACGTCCGGGCCCGGGCGAGGCGGTCGGCATCGACGTACATCCACTGGCCGCGCACCCGCACCAGGGGCTGCTGGGCCTCGACGAGGTCGGCGACCTCCTGCTCGGTCAAGGTGTGCTCCCCGACAGCCAGGTCCCAGCGGAACTCCACCAGCCCCTCGCGGCCGATCGTCGCCGCGGTCGCGACCGACCCCGGCTGCGCCGGGGTCGACACGGAGAGCTTCGCGCCCAACCGCATCGACGGGTTGGTCCACCAGCTCGGCAGGAGCACGCCGAAGCCGGCGGCCAGCAGGATCGGCGCGGCCTCCGACAGGAAGCGGTGTGCGCCGTCGGCGTCCAGGGTCAGCGACGACGGCTTCGCGGTGCGCAGCGCACCCTCGATGTCCGGGTAGAGGCGCACCGCACGGCCGAGCTCGCCGAGCAGGGTCTCCTGCGGATCGGTGACGTGCCGGGCGAGCGCGCGCAGCGCCCCCTTGGCACGCCACACCTGCCCGGCGTCGACGACCAGGCTCGGCTCCGCCGTCGACTGCAACGCGAAGTCCACTCGCCACGTGGGGTCAGGCACCCCCTCGCCGGCCGTTGCCTCGCCAGCGGTTGCCCCCGCAGCTTCGGTCGGTTCGACCAGCCGGAAGCAGGCCCGAACGGCACCGACCTCGGTGACCTCTCGCTGCCAGTCCGCCAGCGCCTCGTCCAGGGCAGCCAGGGCGACCGGGGTGGTGGCGAAGTAGGGATCGGAACCGATCAGGGCCGTTCGGAACGAGGATGCCGTCCGCCTGCGCTTGGCGGGTCCGAGGCGCGAGCGCACCGCCGCGTCCACCAGGGCATCGGTCGCCTCGGCCAGCATCCGCACCGCGGCCGCACCTCGGTCACCAGCCGCCGCGCTGGCCGCCGTGAACGAACCGGGCAGCGCCCCGGCCACGGCACGAAGCCATACGGCATCGGCTCCGGTGACGACCGCCGACCACAAGGCCATCGCCCGGCCGGCGCCCGCCTCGCGCACGCCGGGCAGTACCCGGCCGCGTCCGACGAGATCCAGCGCAAACCCTGCAACGGCCTGCAGCGCTCGCAGGTCACCACCGGCGACCGGTGCATCGGGGTCGAACTCGTTGTTGCCTGATTCCAGCAGGTAGTCCAGGGCGTCCTGAGGTGCCAACGCAAGCGTTGGGACCTCCCACTGCCCGGCGGTCGGCGACTCCGAGGGCTGCGACTCCGCGCGGGTTCGGCGTACCTCTGCCGAGGCGGACGGGCCACGGCCCTGGTTCGGCAGGGCGAGCACAGCCGTCCCCGGGGTGCCTTCTCGTGCTGTTGTCGCCGCCAGGGTCCGCGCAGAAACAGCGAAGGGGTGAGTGTGCTTCGCTGGGCGGCGACCTCGGCGAACCGGTGGCTGTGTCGGCGCCTCGGAGTCCTCGGCCCACACGATCAGCTCCCCCCTGGGATCGCGCTCGGTCGACCACCAGCCGTGAAGGACGATCAACGCAGCTCCACTCCCAGGATCCGCCTTTCCGAGTTCGCCAACGTACCCGATGATGCGCCTGGGGCGTCCCGACTCCTAGCGACGGGCGTGGGGCAGCCGCGGGACGTGCACGTGCCTCTGGCGGCCGACCGCAGCTGCCACCCGGTGCGCGTCCTTCGTGAACGATGGTGGTGCCGTCTCGGCCGCTTCTGCCACCGCCTCGGGCAGCCGGGTGCGCAGCGACTCAACCCGCTCGAGCGCGAGCTCGGGATGCAGCTCGAGGGCGGTCGCGACATCGACCCAGTCCTCGTCCGTCACGTCACGCACCTGCCAGGCCCTGCCAACCTTCATCGAGCTGCGCACGGCTTCACCCGGCTTCAGGTACGGCGCGTAGCTGGCCGCGTCGTACAGCGGCGCCAAGGCGACCCGAGGGCCCCGCAGCAGCAGGCTGTAGTTCTTCGCATGTGCGTCCGAGCCTCCAACGAGCACGTTGAACGCAAACGCGTCGAAGAACGCCGTCCGCACCGCTTCACGGTCGGCAAGCCCCAGCGTGCCGAACAGCGCCGCGACGTTCCTGACGCTCGGACCTCCGTCGGCCTGGTACTTCTTCGACGACGGGTAGCTCATCGCCTGGAGCAGGTCCTCCTGGTGCAGACGCAGCCACTGCCCGCCACGGTCGCGGCGCCGGTCGTAGCGAGCGGAGACCAGGGTCTTCGCTCCGCCGAAGTCGACAAGCTCGACGTGGGCGACGCGCAGCCCGAGCAGCCCTGCGGCACGCAGACACACGAACTCGTTGACGTGCAGGTCGCCGAAGCGAGTGTCGGCGCGTGTGGGCTTCAGGATGTGGGTCGTCGGGGTGGAGTCGTTCGGCACACCCCAGGCGCCGTCGTCGAGGAGGTGCAGCGCGACCTTGGTCTGAGCGCCGGCCAGGCTCCACCGGCCCGAGCCGGCCCCGACCTCCCAGCCGGCATCGCGCACGGTCAGCTCACGCAGCATGTCGCAGACTTCGGCCTCGGACAGGCGGCGCACGTCGCCGGTGCGCTGGGCCGCGTCCGGGGGGTCCACGTCGACCGGCAGCACCTGCACAGCCCCGGCGGCGTCACGCCCGACGTGTCGCAGTAGTGCGAAGGGGTTGCGCGCCGACACCTGGAAGCGGCGACCCCACTCCTCGCGCACGGCAGCGTTGTCAGGCAGCAGACCATCCAGCCATGCCGAGACGACGCGGTTTCCGTGGCGCCGCCCGGACAGCGGCATCGACAGCGACAGCGGGGTCGGGCTGGGCCCAGAGGTGTACCCGACGTCGTAGGCGAAGCTCAGTGCGCCACCGGTCGCCTGCTCCACCCTGCCGGCCAGCACGCCGTCGAGGAAGACGTTCATCTCGGTCATGACGATTCGCCGGCGAACATGTCAGCAAAGGGGTCCTCGTTCAACGAGTTGGGCTCGGGCGATGGCCCCAGCGTGACGGCCAGGCCGAGCGCGGCGAGCACGTCGAGCACCTTGCGGAGCTCGGCGCCGGGGTTCGATCCGGTCTCGAGCCGAGACACCCACTGTCGCGGGACGCCAGCGCGGTCGGCCAAGGCTTGCTGGCTCAGCCCGCCCTCTTGCCGGGCAGCGCGGACGGCGGCTCCCAGGTCGCGCACGGTGGTGAGCATGAGGCCTCCCCTCAGCTGCTGTCTGGAATGCGTGACCTCTGCGGTTGTCACGCTACCATGACATATGTATTTGTCATGATACTCAGACAGGTCCGTGTGTCACGCCAGCCAGGCCGCAGCCTCACCGCGAAGTACGCGGACGTGTACCACGTGCGTGACCACAAGCTGGCCGAGCACTGGCACCTGGCGTTCGACCCGAAGGCGGACGCCGCATTCATGGTCGGCTGACCGCTCCGCCAGCCGCCTGGCCGCCGGCGCATGCATCCGCGTCACACCTGTCGGTGGTGGCGGCGGCCGGTGGTCCTCATTGAGCGGCGTGGACGTTGTAGTGGATGTCGTCCAGGTGGAACTCGAGGTAGGCGAAGGCGCCTTCGGGCGCCGGTGCGCTCCACCGGCCCTCCCCGGCGGTGGGAAGCCGGTATCCCCCTGACTCGCGGAACTCGCTCAGGGGGGTGGACCAGTCCTGCCTGGTGAAGGTCTTGCCGTCGGCGGAGGCTCGGAACCGGTCGTGGGAGACGAAGTCGACCAGGTCGTGCTGCGCGTCGAAGGTCAGGACGGCAGCCACGCTCTGGTCGTCGGTCATGAAGACACCCTCAACGTGGTTGGCATCACGGGGAGTCCAGCGCACGGGGGCATCGACGACGGCGCCCGGGGCGAGGACCACGAGGTCGTTGAACACGGTCACGGTCTCGCTGCGGTCCATCTCCGGGCCGGAGGCGTCGACGACGGTGGCGATCGACAGCAGCTTGCCGCGCATGGTCGCGGTCGTGTGGTCGTACAGGTGCAGGACGGTGACCGGCAGCCCGGATCGGGTGGCGTCGATGATGAAGGCACGTGTCGGTCGTGGGCCGTAGGTGTTGACCTGTTCGCCAGTGAACGGCATCCAGGCTGCGTCCGGTCCGCTGCGGATCCTGCCGTGGATGTCGGCGCGCAGGCTCGTCACTCGTGGCTGGCCAACGGCTCCCGAGCGGCGGACGTACGCGGCGAGCGGCTCCGGAAGTGCGGCCAGGTCGGCCTCCGTGACGAGCGCGGGCCCAGCGTGGACCTCGGCGAGCGACTGCGTGACCCGGCCCCGCCACTGCGCGTGGTAGCTGGTGGGACCGGCCGACGCGAACCCGTAGGCAGCCCCGAGGATGAGCAGCACGTTGATGACGGCGCCGGCCTTGGCGTCGCTCCAGGAGGTGGCGATGGCTGCTTGCGAGGTCACAGCGGCGGCGCCGGCGACCGCCCACCACCAGGTCGGGGGGCCTGTGGCCAGTAGTGCGGCCGTGGCAAGGACGAGCACGGCGGCGCTGAGCCAGAGCGCGCCCGCGGCCGGGCCGATCGGCTGGGTGAGCTGGTTGACCTCAGCCCACCCGAACCCTTTGGCGGCGCCCAGCAGGTGGATGAGTCCGTGACCGGTGAGCAGCACGACGACGATGAACCGCGGGATGTTCGACATGATTGGTTCCTCCGACCCCACACTCCTCTGTCGGCCGGTTGGTACCTAATCGCGGTGGCCGGAGCCTTCGGGGTCAGCGTCAGCGGGGCGTCGCCGTCCGCTCGCGCAGGCCCAGGAGCATCTTGCGCATCATCCAGATGTCGCCGAACTCGACCAGCAGCGAGAAGGCGATGGAGGGCGAGAGCCACTGGTAGCGCGACCGGACCCGGGTGACGAGCCGGGTTCCGCCCGTGTCGGTTTCGTCGAGCTGCCAGGCCCAGGTGGTGCCCCCGGGCTCGCCCCACACCATCGCGGTGGGCGCCTCGACGGACAGCACCCTCATCCCCTGCCGGCCGTTCGGGCAATTCGGCACGATGTCGCCAGGTGCGAGCCCCTGCAGTTCGGGGACGATCCGGCGGGCGCTGGGGCGCCCGAGGTTGTCGAGCAGGTCGTAGCTGTACCAGCCGGCGCGGGTCAGGCCCATCTGCACCAGCCACGGCCACACCTGTGCCGGCGGGGCGTCGAGGGTGATCGCCCGGGTGGCGTCGAAGGTGGGGTCGGTCACCAGGTCGTCACTGGGAAGCCGGCGAGTGACCTCCGCAGGGGTGGCGCCCCAGGTCAGCTGCCAGGGCCGGACGTACCGGACATAGGCCGCGGCGCCCGCACCAGCCGCGAGCACGAGCGTCGTTGGGGTAGGCCTCATCTCGCCAGTATGTGCACCCCGGCACCGCCGTCCAGCCGGGGCGAGACCCTGCTCACCCGCCCGCCCGCCAGCCCGCCAGCCCGCCAGCCCGGGGGCAGCTCACGGTGCGGTCGGACGGGCCCGGGCCACGGAGTACGGTGGGGATCGGGAAGCTGACCACGTCAGGTCCCGCATCGACCACTGATCACGTCCGACGGCACATCCGTCGTCCTCGAAGCGGACCGCGCGTCCCGCTTCCTCAGTGAGGTCCAGTTCCGCATCGTCCCTGCATCGTCGCCGGCGCGATGGATGAGGCGTCGCCTGACGTCCCCCGGGAGCCCTTGCGCAGCCGCGAACAGGACGTCGGTTATGACTCACACGACACTTGATGCAGTTCTCCCGCAGACGATCACTGTCGCGGCCCGAGTCGTCGACGCCCACCGCACGTACGGGGTGGAGGCGACCTCGGTCCACGGACCGGGCGGAGCGACGGCCGGGTTGGCAGCGGTCGTCGGCGTGCTCGCCGCCATCGGCCCGGCCCGACGAGCCAGCCGCGTGGACCTGCCCACCGCCATGGCGCTGGACTGACCCGGGCGCCACGTCCCCAGCCCGTCGGCCCCGAGTCGACGCGCCTGACCACTCACCATCGGCCTCCCCGAAGGGAACCCGCACCATGCTTCCGCTCACCATCGACCACGTCACCAAGCGCTACGGCAAGGACACGGTCGTCGACGACCTCACCTTCACCGTCGCACCCGGACGGGTCACCTGCTTCCTCGGCCCCAACGGCGCCGGCAAGTCCACCACGATGAAGGTCCTCCTCGACCTCGCAACGGCCGACCACGGGCACGCCGCCATCGGGGGCACCCGGTACCGCGACCTGCCAGACCCGGCCCGCACCGTCGGCGTGGTCCTCGAGCCGAACGCGTTCCACCCCGCCCGCAGCGGCCGCAACCACCTGCGCATCCTCGCCGACGGTGGTGGGTTCGACCACCACCGCATCGACCAGGTGCTCGACGCGGTCGGCCTCACCCATGCCGCCGACCGCCACGTCGGGGGCTACTCCCTCGGGATGAGGCAGCGACTGGGGCTCGCCGCCGCGCTGCTGGGCGACCCCCCGGTGCTCGTGCTCGACGAGCCCGGCAACGGGCTCGACCCCCAAGGCATCCGCTGGCTGCGAGACCTGCTGCGGGAGCGCGCCGCAGCGGGTGGAACGGTGTTCGTCTCCAGCCACCTGCTCGCCGAGGTGGAGCAGCTCGCCGACGACGTCGTCGTGATCGCCCACGGCCAGGTCGTCACCACCGGAGACCTGGCGTCGCTGCAGCGAGCCGGCACCACGGTGCGCACCCTTGCACCCGACAGGCTCACCCAGGCCCTGACGGGGGCCGGCGCCAGCGTGCTCGGTGGACGCGACGGCGAGCTGGTCGTCAGAGGCATGCCCATCACCGAGATCGGGGACCGCGCCTGCGCGGCCGGCATCGCCCTGCACGAGCTCGCCCCCCAGGCAGGCTCGCTGGAAGAGCTGTTCCTGGACTGGACGAGCACCGAAGACGTCACCGCCGGCGACGAGCCCGTCGCCGACCACGCACACACCGAGCGGGAAGCAGTACTGCTATGACATCCCTGGCACTGGTACGCGCAGAGATCCGCAAGCTCACCACCACCAAGCTGCCGTGGGCGTTCCTCGCGGTGCTGCTGGTCATCGCCGGCCTCGACGCGGCCATCGTCGCGTTCGGCACCGACATGGGAGGCAGCAAGGCATTCGTCGCCACCGCGGCGGACCAGCAGTCACTCATGGCCTTCGCCTTCAACGCCATGCTGGGCACCGCACTGTTCGGCGCCATCGCCGCTGCTCGGGAGTACGGGCACGCCACCGTGGTGCCCACGTTCCTGACCAGCCCACGACGGTTCCGAGCCGTCACCGCACAGCTGACCGCCGTCGCGGCGGCCGGAGCGATCCTGGCCCTGGTCGGCCAGGCACTCGTCGTCACCGGAGTCGCGGTCGCACTGCGCACCACCGAGTACGGCTTCCTGGTCCCCACAGGTGACATCGCCCTGCTGTTGGCCACCACCACCTTGGCCGGGGCCGTCGGCGCCGTTCTCGGCGCCGGGCTCGGGGCCGTCATCCGCAACGTCGGAGGCGCGGTCACCGCCGTCGTCCTGGTGCTGTTCGTCCTCCCCCCGCTCACCGCCCAGCTGCTCAGCGCCGCCGGGCCCTGGATCCCGACGAACCTCTTCGCCGTCATCTCCGGCGCCAGCACCGAGGTCACCCTGTGGGCCGCCTTCCTGACGATCGCCGCCTGGGCCCTGGTCCCAGCCGCTGCCGGACTGCTCGCTGTCCACCGCAGAGACGTCGTGTGACGCCATGTCGCCAACCACCACCAAAGTTGCGCACACCCCACCCACGCCGTCGGGCCCGGTCGCACCGCCGCGACTGAACCGCGGATGGGTCGTAGCCATCGGCCTCGCCGCCTTGTGGGGCGTCCTGGCCGGGGTCTGGACGCCCAGGTCGCCGCAGACCACGGCGGCGGCGCTGACCTCGATCGTCCTCAGCCTCGCGGTGGGCCTCGCCGCGGGCCTGCTCACCCGGTCTCGCTGGGCGATGCTCGTGGCTCCCGTCGTGTTCGCGGTCGCTTTCGAGATCGCCCGGATGCCGGTCGACGGCCCCACCGTCGACGCCCCGCACCTCAGCACCTACGGCCTCCTCGCCCTCGCGGTCGGGCGAGGGTTCCATGCCCTGCTGTCCCTGCTCCCGATGGCCGTCGGCGCCGGCCTCGGGGCGTTCGTCGCCGCCCGTCGCGGCGGCCGTTTCCCCGGGGGGCGCGGTCGCAGCATCCTGCGGTGGGCGACCGTGGCGGTCTCCGTCGCCGTGGTCGCCGGGCTCGCCCTCGTCGTCGCCCGGCCGGCATCGACCGCTCCGATCACCGGAGCCGACGGCGCGCCGCTGCAGGGGAGCATCGCCGAGCTGACGTCGATCGACGTCAACGGCCACGAGCTCGGGCTGATGATCCGCGGCCACGACACCGGCAACCCCGTGCTGCTCTTCCTCGCCGGCGGCCCGGGCGGCTCCGAGCTCGGGGCGATGCGCAACCACCTGCCCGCTCTCGAGGAGGGCTTCACCGTGGCCACGCTCGACCAGCGCGGCACCGGCACGTCGTACCCGGCGCTCGACCCGACCGACACCTACACCCTCCAGGCCGCGATCGAGGACACGATCGCCACCACGAACTACCTGCGCGAGCGCTTCGGCACCGACCGGGTCGTCCTCGTCGGGCAGTCCTGGGGGACGATCCTCGGGGTGCTCACCGTCGCCCAGGAGCCGACGCTGTACTCGGCCTTCGTGGGCGTGGGCCAGATGGTCAGCCCGGTCGAGACCGACCGCATCTTCTACACCGACACCCTCGCCTGGGCACGCGAGCAGGGACAGGACGGGTTGGTGACGACGCTCGAGGAGATCGGACCGCCGCCCTACACCTCGATGCTCGACTACGAGACCGCGCTCTCCTTCGAGCAGGAGGTCTATCCCTACGACCACACCGGCAACAGCGAAGGAGCCGGCGGCTTCTCGGAGAACTTCCTCGTCGCCGAGTACACCCTCGTCGACCAGGTGCACCTCCTCGCCGGGTTCATGGACACCTTCGGCACGCTCTACCCGAAGATCCAGGACGTCGACCTGCGCCGTGACGCTCCCCGCCTGGAGGTCCCGGTGTTCTTCGTCCAAGGGGCCCACGAGGCGCCGGGCCGCTCCGAGCCCTTCGGCCAGTGGTACGCCGAGCTCACGGCACCCACCAAGGAGACCGTGGTGCTCGACCGCTCAGGACACCGGCCGCTGTTCGAACAGCCCGACGAGTTCGTCGAGTTCATGGCCAGCCACGTGCTGCCGGTCGCCGAGTGACCCCTCGGGGAGCGCCACCGCGCTCCCCGAGACACTGGGGCCCTGGTCACCGATCATGCGGAACGGTCAGCGAGTGGGTGACGACATGTCGACCCCGGTTCGGTCCGCGATGGGTGAGCCGTCTGATCGCCGCGCTGCGCGATGCGGTCAGGCTCCGCCCGGCGCGGGCAGCGCCGCCTCTGCAAGCACGTGCGGCCCGGGGCCTCGGCGCAGTCCCGCCGGGCGCCTGGGTCAGGCGAGGCGGTAACGTGGTTCTCACGCGGACGTCGCCTCCTCCTGGCGAGAGTTATGCGGTGCCGAGGGTCGAGGCCTGCGCCTGCCCGGTTGCCGTACCAAGGAGGTCCTGGCCGGGATGAAGCCCACCGCTGTCCATCATCTGAATGGCCTGCCACAAGCCCAGGCGACCAGCGCCGCCGGCGACCTGAAGACCCTCCCCCTCCCCGACGTCGAGAAGACGCTGGCCACGTCACCGCAGGGCATCAGCGAGGAGGAGGCGGGGGCCCGCCTGGCTCGTTATGGGCCCAACGAGCTCGTGGAGAGCAAGCCCAACGTCCTGCTGGAGCTGCTCGGCTACTTCTGGGGTCCGATCCCGTGGATGATCGAGGTCGCGGTCGTCCTGTCGGGAGTGCTGCAGCACTGGGCGGACTTCGTCATCATCCTCGTCCTGCTGGTGGCCAACGCCGGCGTCGGGTTCTGGGAGGAGCACCAGGCCGGCAAGGCCATCGACGCGCTGAGGGCGCAGCTCGCGGTCAAGGCGCTGGTGCGCCGCGGCGGGAGGTGGGTCGTCGTGCCCTCGCGCGAGGTGGTGCCCGGCGATGTCGTGCGGCTGCGGATGGGCAGCATCGTGCCGGCCGACGCCCGACTGCTGGACGGCGACCCGCTGGAGGTGGACCAGTCGGCGCTGACCGGCGAGTCCCTGCCGGTCGACGCCGCGACTGGCGACGCGGTGTTCTCGGGGTCGATCGTGCGGCAGGGCGAGATCGACGCCGTGGTGTACGCCACCGGCGCCGGTACCTACTTCGGCAAGACCGCCGAGCTGGTCCAGGAGGCGGGCTCGGTCAGCCACTTCCAGCAGGCGGTCCTGCAGATCGGCAAGTTCCTCATCATGCTCGCGCTGGCTCTGGTCAGCCTGATCGTCATCGTCTCGATCCTGCGCGGAGAGCCGGTCGCCGACACCCTGCAGTTCGCACTGGTGCTCACGGTAGCCGCCATCCCGGTGGCGATGCCGACGGTGCTGTCGGTGACCATGGCCGTCGGCGCCTCGTTGCTGGCCCAGAAGCAGGCGATCGTCTCCCGGCTGGTGGCCATCGAGGAGCTGGCCGGAGTCGACGTGCTGTGCTCGGACAAGACCGGCACGCTGACCCAGAACACTCTGACCCTGGGCGAGCCGTTCACCCTCGACGGCATCTCCGCCGAGGAGGTCATCCTCAACGGGGCGCTGGCCTCCCGGGTGGAGGACGACGACACCATCGACCGGGCAGTGATCGGCGGCCTGCCCGACGCCGGCGCGCTGAGCGGCTACCAGGTCGGGCATTTTCAGCCGTTCGACCCCGTGCACAAGCGGACCGTGGCCACCGTCACCGCCGCGGACGGCACCACGTTCACGGTGACCAAGGGGGCGCCACAGGTCATCACCGCGCTGGTGGCCGACGCCGAGCAGATCGGCCCCGCGGTGGACGCGGCCGTTGGCGACTTCGCCGAGCGCGGCTTCCGCTCCCTGTCGGTCGCGCGCTCCGACGGGGACGGCCCCTGGCGGCTGCTGGGCATACTGCCGCTGTTCGATCCCCCTCGCGAGGACGCCAAGGAGACCATCGCCACGGCGCGAGGGCTGGGGGTCTCGGTCAAGATGGTGACCGGCGACCAGGTCGCCATCGCCCAGGAGACGGCCAAGACCCTCGGCATGGGCAGCCACATCCTCGACGCCGCCACGCTACGCGACGGAGACGGCAGCCACCCGGGCGACGGTGCCGCCGCCGAGGATGACACTCGGGCCATCGAGGCCGCGGACGGCTTCGCGCAGGTGTTCCCGGCGCACAAGTTCCACATCGTTCAGGTGCTGCAGCAGCGTGGGCACATCGTCGGGATGACCGGCGACGGGGTCAACGACGCCCCCGCCCTGAAGGCGGCCGACTGCGGCATCGCCGTCTCCGGTGCCACCGACGCCGCCCGCGCGGCGGCTGCCATCGTGCTCCTGTCCCCTGGGCTGTCGGTCATCATCGACGCGGTCAAGGAGAGCCGCAAGATCTTCCAGCGGATGACCAGCTACGCGATGTACCGCATCGCCGAGACCCTGCGGGTGCTGCTGTTCGTCACCCTCGCCATCCTCGTCGTCAACTTCTACCCCGTCACCGCGATCATGATCGTCATGCTCGCTCTGCTCAACGACGGCGCGATCCTGTCCATCGCCTACGACAAGGTCCACTACAAGAACCAACCCGAAGCCTGGAACATGCGCCTGGTGCTCGGCATCGCGACCGTGCTCGGTGTCGTCGGGCCGATCGCAGCCTTCGGGCTGTTCTACCTCGGCGACCGCGTGTTCGATCTCGGCCACCCCCGGCTGCAGACGCTGATGTACCTGATGCTGTCCGTCGCCGGGCACCTGACCATCTTCCTCACCCGCACCCGCGGACCGTTCTGGTCGATCCGGCCCGCCCGTGTCCTGTGGATGGCGGTTCTCGGAACCCAGGCCATCGCCACGTTCATCGCCGTCTACGGGCTGTTCATGACACCCATCGGCTGGACCTGGGCCGGCTTCGTCTGGGGCTACGCCCTCCTCTGGTTCCTGGTCAGCGACCGGATCAAGCTGCTCGCCTACCGAGTCCTCGACCCCGCGTAGCTGGACCGCGTGCCTGCTCCGACCCTGCAGGCGGGTGGCCCCAGGTGAGCAGACCGACGCACTGTCCGCGTCGAGGAGCCCTTGGGGCCCGGACCGGCCGACGCCCGTCCTTCAGTCGGGCTGTGGCTGAAGGACGAGCGTCTCACGCCACTACCGGACGACGACGGTCCCGACCATGCCCATGCCATCGTGGATCATGCAGAGGTAGTCGTAGCTGCCCGCCTTGGTGAACGTGACGGTGAAGGTCGAGGGGAGCGATCCACCGAACGGGTGGGCCAGCATGATTCCCGACGACAGCGTGCCACCCGAGTAGTCGGTCGGGTCGCCCTCCGGTGCTTCGGTCGCGGGTTCCTCGCCGAAGGTGACGGTGTGTGGCACCGGGATGGTGTTCATGCCCATGTCGAACGTGACGCTCTCGCCGACCCGGATGGTGACCTTGGGCTTGACGAAGCGCATGACCACGGCGGTCATGTCGGCCGCGCCGACGTAGACGTGGTGGGCGTCCGCAGCGTCACGTGCCGTGCTCCACAGCGCGTTGCCGGCGGTCAGCACGTTGCCGCGGATCGCGTTGGCCTGCGAGTTGTAGTCCTGCTGCGAGTACGGGTACGCGGTGCCCGATGGCCGGACGTGCACCGTCCCGGTCATCGCCGCGCCGTGGACGTAGCAGACGTAGGAGTAGTCCCCCACTCCGGTGAACTCGAGGTCGTACGCGGTCACCGGGGGCGGCCCGGAGGGGTCGTTCATCGTCGACATCAGGCCCGAGTTCCGGTACTCCCCGGGATGGTCGATCGTGGTCTCCGGCGTCGGGATGAACATGTAGTCGCTGCCCGGGGAGCCGAAGGGTGCGACGGGGTGCGTGAGATCGGGGAACGAGACCGTGTGGATCTCCATGGACCCTGCCGCCCAGTGAACCGTGTCCCCCACGTTGATCCAGATCTCGCCGGGCCCGAACGCCATGCCCTGGATGGCTCCGCTGTTCGACTGCTGACCGACGGCGACCGTCCACGTCACGGCCGTCGTACTGGCCTGCGACGGGCTGGCACCGAACACGCTGAGAACCAGGGCCGTGACCAGCGTGAACACTGTTCGCACGGAACGAGCCGCACTGCTTGTGTGCATCTTGCCTCCTTCTCAGACGACGGGTCGGCAGATGCGCTCAGCCCGTACGTCCGGAACGTAGGCCCCGCCGGCAGGGTCGCCATATAAGTGGATTCCCTATGAAGTCGGCTCCGCCATCCGCCGGCCCAGCTCAGCCCGGGAGTGGATGCCGAGCTTGCGGTAGACGTGCGCGAGGTTCACCTCGACGGTCTTGGGGCTGATGAACAGCGCCCGCGACACCTCCCGGTTCGTCTGACCGGAGGCGGCCAGCTCCGCGACCCGGCGCTCCGATGGGGTGAGGACGTCCCCAGCGGGTGAGGCGGTACGGACCCGCCCCAGCTCCAGCCTCGCGCGGTTGCTCCACAGTGCCGTCCCCAGCGCCTCGAAGATCTCCAGCGCGCGCTCCAACGTCTCGGCGGCCGCCCGCTTCCGGTGGCTGCGACGGAGCAGCTGACCGCGCACGAGCAGGGTCCGGCCGAGCTCGAGCGGGATGGGCAGGCCCTCGTGGTGGTGCAGGGCCCGGTCGGTCGCCTCGAGTGCTCCGGGCACGTCCCCGCGGGCGGCCAGGAGGAGCGCCTGGCACCGCGACCCCAGGGCGAGGGCCCACGCCCGGTCGAGCCGCCGGCCGTTCTCCAACAGCTGGGCCACCAGGGCCTCGGCCTCGTCCAGGCGGCCCACGCCGATCAGTGCCTCCGCCGCGTCGGGGCCGAACGGGGCGGCGGTCGGCTCCCCGTACCCCATCGCCGGCGCCGCCGCTGTCAGTGGACCGAGAGCCCCCAGGGCCGCCTCGTAGTCACCACCGGACACCTCCACGAAGCCCAGGGTCACGAGCGGCCAGACCCGGACAGCGAGCGAGCCGCCTCGCTCGAAGATGGAGAGCGCCCCCTCGGCTTGTTCGCGGCACCGGTCGGCATCGCCTTCGTACGCGGCGACCACCGCGTCGACGCTACGCGCGATCGCCAGGGGGATGTCGGTCGCGAGCTGGCGCGCGCGTTCCGCGGTGTCGTCGGCGAGCAGTCGTGCCTCGACGAGGGCTCCCCTCCAGCACTCCACCATGACGTGGTGGAACGCCATGAACATCAGGTCGCTCTCCGCGCCGCGCTCGATCGCCTGCCGCCGGAGGGCGAGCAGGCCGTCCCGGGCCTGGTCCAGGTGCCCCACCCAGGCGCGTACGAGGCTTGCGATGAGGGAAGGCCGGACCATGATCGCCGATCTCGACCCCCGGTCCTCCAGCTCGAGCGCGCGGGCGAGCATGCCCTCGTCGAGGCCGTGTCCCCTGAGGAACCGCACCATGACGGTCCCCGCCAGGGCCTCGGCCAGCAGAGCGGGGTCGCCGGCCCTCTCCGCGCCGGTCAGGGTGGCAGCGGTGAGCTCGACGGCATCCTGGATGCGTCCGAGGTTCACCAGCACGTACATCTGGTCGACGGAGACCCGCACGCGCAGGAGCGGGTCCACCTCCGGCTCGGCCAGGGCCCGGTCCAGCAAGGCCGCCGCCTCGGTGTGGCTGTCGTCGTGCAACCGGATGAGCGCCAGCAGGTGGAGGGCCACGGATCGCGTGGCCCCCGGGCCGAGCGCGGCGACGGCCTCCTCGGCGCTGCTCCGGGCCCGGCGGGGGTCGCCGGCCTCGAACAGGTGACGCGCCATGCGGAGTCGTCGCTCTGGGGTGTCACCGCCCAGCCTGAGCCCCAGCTCGAGCAGCTCAGCGGCCGATGCCGGGGCCCCGCGCGTGCTCGCCAGCTCGGCGGCCCGGTCGAGATCCTCGAGGGCCTCCAGGTCCAGTCCGACCGACCCCAGCGCGCGGTGGCGAGCGCGTTCCACCGGGTCCGTCACCGCGGTGGCCAGACGTCGGTGGATGTCTCTGCGCTGTCCGGCGGTGGCCATCGCGTAGACCCCCGTGCGGAGCAGAGGATGCGTGAAGGCGATGGCGTGCCCGTCGAGCGTGAGGACACCGCCGGCCTCGGCGGCGAACAGGTCGTCCTCGACCCGTGAGTCGCCGGCGCGCCGGACGACCCGCTGGACGACGTCCACGGTCGGGCCGGCCGTCGCGGCCACTGCCAGCAGCGTCTCCCTGACCTGGGGTGCGAGCGCGTCGATCCGGGCGTTCACCAGGCGCCTGAGGTTCAACGGGAACGAGGGGAGTCCGGCCCCGGGTCGCACGTCGCCGACGTAACGAGCCAGCTCGAAAGCATGCAGCGGGTTCCCTCCCGACGCCTCGAGGATGCGCGCCATCGTGGGTCGTGGGTAGGTCGTTCCGAGCCGATCCCGCAGCAGCTGCTGGAGCGCGGGAGACCCGAGGGGGCCGACCGTCAGACACCTGCCCCCGCTGGGGTCCCCCGCCTGGAGCCACCACCCGTCCTCGTCCGCCAGGAGATCGCGGCGGACAGTGGCGACCACCCCCACGCCGACCCCGATCCTCCTGAGGGCGTAGGAGATCGCGGACCTGCTCGATGCGTCCACCCACTGGGCGTCGTCCAGGGCGAGCAGCACGCTGGACGTGTCGTGGAGGCCTTCGAGGATCGTGAGCAACGCCGCACCCAGAGCCCGCGGGTCGGTGGTCAGACCCGGGTCGGACGACCGCGCCAGGACCACGTCGATCGCCTCCTGCTGGCGCGGAGGAAGAGACGTGAGCACGGAGGCAGGGACGTCCGAGAGAAGGTCCGCCAGTGACGCCAGGGCAAGGCCCGCCTCGCTGCTCGTGGGTCGCGCCTCCAGGACGCACATCCCCTGCTCGTGGGCGAGGTCGATGGTGGCCCTCCACAGTGCGGTCTTGCCCATGCCCGCCGGGCCGTCGAGGAGCAAGGTGCCCGACGCCGTCCCGAGGGACGCGAGGAACTCGGCGATGGCCTGCAGCTCTGTCTGCCGCCCGAACAGTCGGCTGTGCACCCTGTCAGTGTGGTCATCGAGGGCACCAGGCGTAAGAGCCCAGGAGCGTGGACGCGCGGGAGCCGTTGATCGCGGTACGGAAATCACCTGATCGAGTGATGTCGCGAGCCGGTGTCGTCAACAGAATCAACGAGTCAGGACACTCAGGGCCACCCCGGAAGTCCCGCCGGTTCACCCCGCGACTTCGCGCCGGCCCTGTGGAGCACAAGGAGACGGCATGCGAGTCGCAATCATCTACCGCCCGAGGAGCGTAGCCCCGATGGAGGCCACCCCGATGCTGATGGGCGCACTTGGTCACTGGGTCGAGACGCACGCAGAGCGCTTCTCGACGTTCGAGTTCTTCGTCGCCGGGGGAGGCCTCGTCCTCGGCGACTTCGACGACTCCGCTGAGCTGCAGCGCATCGTGGCGGAGAATCCGTTCACGCCGTACATGGACGTGGAGATCCAGCCGGTCATCGACCCGAAGGTGGCCATGGAGACGTACTCACAGACGGTGGCAGCCCTCGCCGCGGCGGCACAGCCCGCGGGCTGAATGCCGTGACCAAGGAGTGGGTCCGTGCCGTGGCCGACATGCGCCTGAGTACCCACGTCGCCTGCTCGCCCGACGATGTCTTCGCGGTCCCCTCGGACCTGACGAGGGACCCCGAGTGGCGTCGGGAGTGGGTCGCCGCCCGACAGGACGTACGGGGGAACCCGCCACGGGTGGGTTCCCGGACGACGCTGGTCGGGCGGCTGCTCGGCCGGGACGTCGACACCGTCTACGAGGTCGTCGAGCTGGAGCCGAACCGGTCGGTGACGTGGCGGGGGTGTCCGGTCCGCTGCCTCTGGTGTTCGGCCGGTCCCTCCAAGGGGTCGACGGCGGTACCTGCATCACGTTCGTCTACGAGCCGGAGGGGCGCGTGGGAGCCATCCTGATGCCGCTCCTCGGGTGGGTGGGCCGCCGTCAGCTCGTCGGCGACCTCCCGGCGCTCCGGGCGCTGCTCGGCGCCACCGCATCGACCGAGTGAGCGTCCCAGACCACAGGAGGTACCGATGGACCAGGCAGCACATGACACGCGCAACGCTCCCTCGACGCCGGACGCCCCCCACGTGCGCCGGCTGGAGGAGCTGGGTCGTGGCGACTCGGCCACGGCCGGCCACAAGGCGGCCAACCTCGGCCTGCTCGTCCAACGGGGCTTCCCTGTTCCGGACGGTGTCGTCGTGGCTGCCGGCGAGCCGGACGACACGCTGCCCGCCCGGGTCGCCGAAGCCATCGCGGTGCTCGGCGACGGGCCGCTCGCGGTGCGCTCCTCGGCGCTCGCCGAGGACCTCGCGGACGCGTCGTTCGCCGGCCAGTACGAGACGGTCCTCGGGGTGCGCGGCCAGGCCGCGGTGCTGGATGCCGTCCGGCACGTCCGGCGGACCGCCGCCGACGAGCGGGTGGTCGCCTACCGGCGCGCTCACGGACCCGAGGGAGACGCCGGCATCGCGGTGCTCCTGCAGCGGATGGTCGCCTCGGAGGCCTCCGGGGTGGCGTTCACGGCCAACCCGCTGACCGGCATCCGTGAGGAGACCGTCGTCACCGCGACCCGGGGCCTCGGCGAGGCGCTGGTCGGCGGTGAGGCCGCGGGCGAGCAGTGGGTCGTGCGCGGCGGTGAGGCCATCCGCGACCGTCGGGCGCCGTCGGCGGTCCTGCGCGAAGCGCAGGCCCTGGCGGTCGCCGAGCTGGCGAGGCGGGTGGAGACCGCCTTCGACGGGGCGCCCCAGGACATCGAGTGGGCGTTCGCCGACGACGAGCTGTACCTCCTCCAGGCGCGCCCCATGACGGCGCTGCCCGACCCGGTCAGGTGGGAGTCGCCGCTGCCCGGCGGGTGGACGCGCAACTTCCGGATCGGTGAGTGGCTGCCCGAGCCGGTCACCCCCCTGTGCGACAGCTGGCTGCTGCCCCGGATGGAGCAGCGCTATGCCGAGATGGCGCGCGAGCTGCTCGGTGTCTACCCGGCGCCTCCCCTGCACGTCACGATCAACGGCTGGTACTTCCACACGCCCATCGGCTCGGGCGGGATGCGGTCGATGGTCGGCATCCTGCGGCGGCCCGGGGTCCTCTGGGCGCCTGGTCCAGAGCAAGCGACCGCAGGTCGCCGACCGCCTCGTGTTCGAGCCCGAGATCCAGCGGTGGCGGGCGGACCTCCTGCCCCGCTACCAGGCCCTGGTCGAGCGGCACGCCGCGCAGGTCGACACCGCGGACGACGCCACCCTCTCCGCGATCGTCGACGAGGTGGCCGAGGTCGCGGGCGAGTACCTGCAGTCGATCTCGATGGTCGCGGGCAACGCCTGGAAGGTGGAGGGCGTGCTCGCCGCGTTCTACGCACGGCACCTGCGCCCGACCCTCGGCGGCAGCCACCAGACGCTGGTGTCGGGGCTCGAGCCACCCCGACCGATCGCCCCGTACGCGATCCAGAGCCTCGACTGGTTCCGCCCCACCGCAGGCGAGCTCGGCATATCCGGCGGTGTCCCACAAGCTCATTCGTCCCTGGTGGATGAGCGCCACCGGGCCGAGGCCGCCTGCCGTGCCGCCCTCACACCCAGGCAGCGGACCGACTTCGACGAGCTCCTCGCGCTGGCGCAGAAGTACGCCCGGATCCGGGAGGAACAGGTCCTGTACCTCACCCTCGGCTGGCCGCTGCTGCGCCGGGCGGTCGGCCGCCTCGGCGACTCCTGCGTCCGTCGCGGTGTCATCGGCCGCGCCGAGGACGTCTACTTCCTCGAACGGAGCGAGCTGCTCTCGGACGAGTCCCGCGTGTCGTCGGTCGCCGAGCGGCGCATGCTCTGGGCGCGCAACCGCAAGCTGTGCCCCCCGCTGGTCGTCGGGACCATGCCGAAGTTCGTCGAGAAGATGCAGACCGACGCGTTCACCCCGATGCGGTCGCCGGCCGAGCGCCGACCGGGGATGCTCGAGGGGATGCCGGCGAGCGCGGGCCGGGCCACCGGGGTGGCGCGGGTCCTTCTCGACCTCGCCGACAGCGACCGGCTGGCGCCGGGAGAGATCCTGGTGACCAGCGCGACGACGCCGGCCTGGACCCCCCTCTTCGCCCGGGCGGCCGCCGTGGTCACCGACGGCGGGAGCCTGGCGGCGCACGCGTCCCTCGTCGCCCGCGAGTACGGCATCCCGGCCGTCGTGGGCCTCCGAGACGCCACGCAACGGATCGGTGACGGCCTGACGGTCACGGTCGACGGAAGCGCAGGGCTGGTCGAGCTCCACGAGTGAGCCCAACGTGGGTGCCCCGGGCACACGTCGGCCGTACCCAGGTTGTACCCAAGAGAAGTACTGCGGTGCGTCACGAAACCGGCGTGATGGAGTACCCCACAACACCCCAACGCGTGCTCAATCACCCTCTCGCGGAACACCATCGGGGATTTTGCAAGCAGGGAGTCAGCTACCACCACGCAGGTGGAACCTGGTGACCCGATGAAGGCGGCCGCGGCCGCCGCCATGGAGTCCTTCCTCGTGCTCTGCCGCGTGGGTTCCCGATCGTCGCGGCGCGCATGGGAGCGTTGACGGCACCCATCGTGGCGGACGCCCTGCAGGCGGTCGCTGTCGTCCTCGTCAACCCGATGATCCCCTGCCCCGCCGAGTTCGACCCAGGCACCCACCTGCTCCAAGACGTGCCGCGCAGGCCCTGGCAATCGCAAAACCCAAGGGTGATCAGTCACCGCGGCCCTTCCGGACCTGTGCACCTTTTGGTCATGGCCCGCAGCCACCACCGTCATCACGGGCGGGACGACCGCTCCTCTCCCTCGAGTTCAAGGAGCAGCTAGCCCGCGAACGACTGGATGTCGACCCAGTGGTCGTCCCCGGCAGGCATCTGGTCGCGCTCAGCTGGCCCGACGAGCTCGGTGGCCTCGCGGTCCCGCGCGACGGTGAAGGTGGCCGTGGCGCTCGCGCGACGAGTAGGCATAGACGATGTGCCGCACCCCTGCAGCCGAGGTGCGCGAGCGAGCGGGCGCCCCACGAGGCGCTGCGGCATGTCCGCCGTCGCGAGCCGCCGCTCGACGACAAGCCTGTCGAGATGACCGAGCCGGTCACCGCCAGTGGGGGGAAGCGGCATGGTCGCTACCGACCGGCGCTACCGACCGGCGCTACCGACCGGCGCCAGGCGTCGGTGCCGCCGGGGGGTGGCGCGCGATCCGCCGGTCGCCAGCCGGCCGCGAACACCGCCCTGGCGATGGGCTCGGCGGCGCGCAGGGTCGCGGGCAGGGCGTGCATCGACCCGAACCCCATCGCCGAGCCCATGATCTCCGGCCGGACCTCGGCCGCCGCGAGGATGAGGTCGGACGGCAGCGGAGCATCGAGGTCGACGTCCTCGCCGTTCCACCGGTCGACGTGGCACGAGTCCGTGTGGATGTGGTCCTCCACCCACGGCCGGACGATCAGGGCGGAGAAGTAGCGCTGGTCGTGCGGGAAGACCAGCGAGAGATAGCCGTCGTGCTCCGACAGCCAGACGAGGGGGTTGGTCAGCGGCCCGGGTGCCGCGCCGGGGTCCAGTCGGTACATCCGGTCGACGTACGCCTGGCCGCACGGGCCGCCGACCGACCGGCGCGGCCCCAGCCCTCGGGTGGCTCGCCCGGCACGTCCGGCGGCGTCGACGACGGCGTCGGCCAGGAGCCGGGCGCCGTCGACCACCAGCCCGGCGGCGCGGCCGCCGTCCCTCAGGATGCCTTCGACGTGTCCCTGGCGGATCGTCAGACCCGGCAGGCCTCCGCGACGCCGCGCACCGCGCGCTCGAACTGCTCTCGGCGGGACCGGTATCCGAGGAGCGTCGGCCGGCCGGCCACGTCTGCGGTGACCGGCTCCGCCCCGATGGCCAGCCACGCCGGGACGGCCTCGGGGAGCAACCGCTCGAGTGACTCCGGCGCCGTGGGCCGGAAGGAGTGCGCGTGGTGGAACTGCATCACGCCGCGTCGCTCCCAGGCCCCAGGGCCGGGGGTCCGGCGTCCCGGACGACGGCGGTGACGCGGTGACCACGGCGGGCGAACGCGGCTCCGAGGGCGAGGCCTGCCGGGCCGGGGCCGTCACCAGAATCGCCGGGACAGCACGCGCGGGAGAAGGCATTGGCGTCACCACGACACGTTGCGTGAGGGGATCACCGAGTGGGTCCCGGCGTCAGCCCGGCCAGCCGCCGTAGGGGACGGTGAGGATCTCGAGGTTGTGGCCGTCAGGGCCGAGCCAGTAGAGGCCGCGGCCACCGTCGTTGTGGTTGATGGCGCCCTCGCGGCGGTGTGCCGGGTCGGCCCAGAAGGTCAGGCCGCTCGCCACGATCCGCGCGTGGATGGTGTCGAACTCGGCATCGGAGACCAGGAAGGCGTAGTGCTGCGGGTGTGGTGCGCCGT
Source organism: uncultured Actinomycetota bacterium (assembly GCA_963772645.1). Taxonomy (GTDB): domain Bacteria; phylum Actinomycetota; class Actinomycetes; order Actinomycetales; family Dermatophilaceae; genus DASSQJ01. The sequence goes on along the minus strand of CAVYYD010000008.1, from coordinate 109,180 downwards.
GGTCGTCGGCCACGTCGAGGGAGACCCCGTTCCCGAGCTGCACCACCGCGAAGGGGCCGTAGGTGGTGTGCTCGGGCAGGCCGAGCAGCGAGGTCAGGTGCCGGGCGGTCGCCACCTTGTCGCTGGCATTCACGATGGTGTGGTTGAGCGACACGGTCACGGTCATCTCTCCCCTCTCGGTTGTGCCGGCGAGCGGTGCAGGCACCGGACCAGCACACCGCAGCAGCAGCCGCATGGCAACCGCCGGGGCGCCCGGCCCACGACACGGCGGCGGGCCCGCGGTGGACCGGGGTCAGGCCTCCCACCAGGGGGTGACTCCGTGCGGGACGGCCAGATCGACCCGGTGCTTGTCCCCCCGCAACGGCGGGAGGGGGTACGGGTCGTCGTCCGTCGAGGTGGCGCCGGGCTCAGGCGTCGCCTCGGCCAGGTACTCCAGCGCATCCCGGCCGGAGGCCATGCTGCTGCCGTTGAGGACGACCGGGAGCTGCGCCCGGCTCAGGGCGTCCCACTCCCGCTGCCAGGTCCGGATGCGTCGCCACGCGCCCGTCGTGACCGGTGACCCGCTCGGGGCGACGACGTAGCCGTACAGGTCGACCGGTGAGGAGGTCGACGTCCCGTGCAGGATCGGCACCGTGAGCAGCCGGCGGAGCACGTCGGGGTTGCCGATGTCGGTGCCGTGGGACCAGTAGGCGTCGAAGAGAAGGTGACGGACGGCATCGCCCACGCCTGCTCCGACGGCCTCGGCATACGCGGAGACGGAGGGTTGGGGGCGGACCGCGTAGACCGGTTCGACCACGCCCTCGACCTCGCGTCGGGTGAGGTGCCGCCACGGCCCCTGGAGCAGCCGGGAGGGCCGCTGCGCCTGCGGCCAGGCGTGCCGGGTCACGGTGAGCGAGGGGTGTCCGACGACGGCGCGCCATTCGACGTCGATCCCGGTGCCGCGGGCCCGGTCCAGGCACCGGGACGCGAGGTAGGACAGGGCGTCGGTGAAGTCGCCGTAGACGACGAACGAGCCCACCCGTCCGTCCTGGGTGGCTGCAGGTGCACCCTCCGCAGCGGTGGCGCTGCGGACGCTGGCCGGGGCCGCGGCCTCGGCGACGGCGGTCATGACCGGTCCTCGAAGAGGAGCCGCCATGACTGCGGACCGCGCTCGAGGTAGTCGACGGTGAAGCGGCCCGGGTAGCGCTGCTCCACCTGCTCGAGCAGCGGGATCGGGTCGTGGGGCGCGAGGAGGACCATGCCGCCGCCCGGAGGCACCGCGGCCAGGGCACCGAAGATCGTCGCGTGCCGGATGGGGTGCGGGACGAGCCGGGCGTCGAGCTCGGGGTAGCCCTCGTCGTCCTCGCTGGCCGCACTGGCACGCGTGCCCGTCCGGGGCCGGGTCGGCCAGGTGGCCCGCGGAGGCCTCGCCCGACCCCGTCGTCCCGCCGGGCCTCACCGCGCCCACCGAGGACGTCGTGCATCCCCTCGAGCAGGCCGGTGAGCGAGATGTCGGGCGACGACCTCGAGGACCGGCAGGATGAGGTCGTTCTCCTTGCCGACGTGCGCCTCGAAGACCGCCCGGAGCGCCCGAGCGGCTGCAGCGGCGGCGACGGGACTGGTGGCCCCGCCGAGCTCGGCGACCAGGTCGCCGAGGACGCGGTGCTCGGCAACCATCGAGGCCACGAGCAGTGTCGCCTCCAGGCGGCCAGCGGCCGCGGGGTACAGCGTCTCCTCCTCGGCGCGGGCGTGCGGGAGCAGCTCGCGCTCGCACCAGTCGTGCAGGTGCCGGGCGGCGCGCCGGGCGTCGTCCGGTGGAGCCGTCGCGCGGCCGCGGACACGGCGTCGACGGCCGAGGAGCAGAGCGCCGGTCAGCTCGGCGTGGTGGGACCGGATCGCGGATGCCGCGTCGGCGTCCGCGGCCGAGGAGGCGATGGTGGTTGGAGTCATGTGAACCTCGAGAGGACGGTGGGGCGGTCGGCGACTTGGCGACCGGGAACTATTTAACTACACTACCGGCCGTGGAAAATAGTCAAGTCCGGATCCCGCTCGGTCCCCGGCCGGCCCTCCCGCCGAGCGACCGGCGGGTCGTGTCGCCTGCCCAGGGGGCCGTGCTCGAGGCGTTGCAGGCCGGCCCGGACGGGCTCACGCTGGCCCAGCTGAGCGCCGCGATGTCGTTGCACCCCAACACCATCCGGGATCACCTTGACTCGCTCGTCAGCTCCGGTCTGGTGACCCGGTCCACCGCGTCACCCGAGGGTCGCGGCCGTCCGGCCTGGGTCTATGCGGCGGCCTCCCGGCCCGTCGACCCGCAGGCCCGTGAGTACGCGGGCCTGGCGTCGACGCTCGCCTCGGCCCTCCGCCGCCACAGCCCGCATCCCGCGGAGGACGCCCGCGCCGCCGGTCGGGAGTGGGGCGCCCATCTCGCCGGCTCACCGTCGCCGGCTGGGACCGAGGCGACCCCGCCGCACCGGGCGGCCCTTGAGCTGCTCGAGCGTCTGCAGTTCGCGCCGGTGCCGGATGCCGCGGAGGCGTCGGTCCGGCTGACCCGGTGCCCGCTGCTGGAGGCCGCCGAGCTGTACCCGGACGTCGTCTGCAGCGTGCACACGGGACTCGTCGAGGGAGCCCTCGCCCGGTGGGGCGACACCTCGACCACCGTGCAGCTCCTGCCGTTCGCCGAATCCGGCGCCTGCCTCCTTCACATGACCCCGGTGCGCGGCGGTGCCGCCCCGACCTCGTGACGCCGACCTCGTGACGTCGGCCGCGGACGGTGCGGCCACGCCGGCGACGGCCGCTGAGCGCACACTGTCAACGGCCTGTGACTTCGCTGGGACCACCGCTGCGCGGAGGCTGACGCCGTTTCCTCGGGGATGCCCCGGGTAGGCCACCAAGAGAGAGAGTGGCCACCGCCGACGCGGGCCGAGCCCCCGTCAGCGCCTCTCCGCGAGGCGTGTTCCTCGGGAAGGGACGCGGCGGCGCCGCCCCCACCGTGGTCAACCGACCGGGCAACGACTCGTCGACATCGAGGAAGGTCTCATGACACAGCTGTTGGGTCCCGTCGCCGTCGCCGCGTTCATCGCGTGCTCCGTCGAGGTCGTCGAGATGGTCATCATCGTCGTCGGCGTCGGAGCCGCGCGGGGGTGGCGGTCCACGGTGGTGGGAGCGGGATCCGGCCTGGCGGTGCTGGCCGCGATCGTCTTCGGGCTGGGACGAGCGCTCCAGTACGTGCCGATCAACCCCCTCCGCGTCGTCATCGGCTCCCTGCTCCTCACCTTCGGCCTCCAGTGGCTGACCAGGGGCGTCCTCGGCGTCGCCGCCAAGGGGTTCACCGGCGGCGACGAGGAGGAGGGCGCCGACGCCGGCGGGGCCGGGCGCTCCGACGGCGTTCTCGACTGGACCGCGTGGCTGCTGGCGTTCAAGGGCGTGCTGCTCGAGGGCCTCGAGGTCGCCTTCATCGTCATCGCCTTCGGCGCCGGTGGCGGGAACTGGTCCCAGGCGTACGCCGGGGCGGCGGCCGCCTTCGTCATCATCGGGACGGTCGGGCTCCTGGCCAAGGGCTGGCTGGAGAAGGTGCCCGGGCACGCCCTGAAGTTCGGCGTCGGCGGGCTGCTCTCGACGTTCGGCACCTTCTGGGCCATGGACGGCCTCGGTGTCCAGTGGCCCGGCGAGAAGCTCAGCCTGCTGTGGCTCTACCTCGTGTTCCTCGCGACCACCTTCGCGCTCGCGTGGTGGGCACGGCACGGGTTGGGCCAGAGGCAGGACGGGTCCGAGCAGGACGACAGCGCACAGGACGAGCAGCAGGCCGGCCAGCAGGTCGCGACCGGAAGGGGAGCAGCACGATGAGCAGGATCTGGCAGTGGACCGTCGCCTTCGGGAAGTTCTGGTATGGCTTCATCATCGGCGACGACTGGGTCGGAGCGGCCGGCGTGCTCGTCCTCATCGGGGGCACGTGGGGCCTCGTCCGGGCAGGGGCCCCGGCGATCTGGTTCGGTCCCGTCGCGATCATCGCCACCGCGGTGCTCCTCGTGTGGCGAGGGGCGCAGCGCGAGCCGCCGGCGTGACCGAGGCGGTCGCCGGTTCGGGACGTGGCGGCGACGCGAGGCAGACGTCTGCTCACCGTCCGACCCGCCACCGCGGTGCTCGGAGCGGTGGGCCGGGTCCGGACAGCGATGCGGGGACCTCAGGGCAGCGCGAGGACGGTGATCGTGATGTTCCCGCCGCCGACGTGCTTCTCCCTCTCGACCCGCCACCGCGTGCCCAGCAGACGCGCCAGGCCGCCGCCGCGGACGAACGCCAGACCGTTCACGGCGTGGCGTGGTCCCGCGGCCAGCTCGGCGAGCCCCGTCACCGCCCGGTTGACCACCCCCTTGGGTACACCCAGCCCGGCGACGCCGAAGTCGGTGACGAGCACCCGCCCGTCCGGAACCAGCACCCGGGCCACGTCCTCGAGCAGCGCCCGCGCCTCACCGGTCGCCAGCGAGTGCAGGACGAGGGAGACGAGGACGAGGTCCGCGCTCCCGGTCTCGAACGGCACCGTCGGTCCGGTGGCGAGCCGGAGGTCGGCGGACTCGCCGAGCCGCCGGCGTGCCTGCTCGAGCATCGCCGGGGACTGGTCGCTGCCGAGGACGGTGAACCCCTGTTGGCGGTACTCCTCCAGCGCGGCTCCCGTGCCGCACCCGACGTCGAGGACGACGCCGCCCCGCGGGGGCTCGACCAGGCGGCGGGCCACCCGCCGCAACGGCGCGTTCACCGGCTCGAGCACCCGGTCGTAGACCCGCGCCTGCCACCCGTACGCGTCGGTGTCCGTCACGACGATCGCCTCCCTGCCTCGGCTCAGCCTCCGGCCGCGCGCATGATCCGGACCATGCCGGTCGGGCCCATGACGGCGGCGGCCGCGAACATCCCACCCATGAACGCCCCCATGATGCCGAGGGTGCACGTGTCCGAGCCGGTGAGGTAGAGCCCCCGGACCTCCGTGCGGGTCGGGGCCAGGCGTCGGCGGAGCCGCTCCGGGGTCGCCGCGAGCTCCGCGTACCCGCCCGAGGGGTAGGCGGCGAAGCCGGTCACGGTGACGGGCGACGAGACCTCCCAGTAGTCGACGAGGTCGCCGAACCCCGGGTAGTGCCGCTCGACGAGGTCGATCAGCGCGTGCCCGATGGTGTCCTTGACCTTGAGGTAGTCCTCACCCCGGCGCATCCACTCGGTGTCCCGCCACGGCGCGAACGCCTCCTCGTCGACGAAGGTGACGACCTCGGCGGTGTGCTGGGCCGCCTCCGGGTCCCGCAGCGAGGGGAAGGAGAGGAAGCCCGCCTTGGCGTAGCCGCCGAGCAGCCGCTCGGTGTGGTCGCCGAGCGACGCGTCGTGGTCGGGGTCCTCGAAGAACCAGTGGTTCTCCCCGAGGAAGCCGAGCCCCTCGGGCGACGTGCGCAGCCCCGCGTACAGCGTCGCGAACGCGACGCCGGACTCGGCGTCCCGGACCGCCTCGGCAAGGCGGGGCGCCGTCCCCGCGGGCAGCAGCCGCTCCGCGGTGAGCCGGGCACCGGCGTCCGAGATGACGACCGGGGCGCGGAACTCGGCGTCGTAGCCGCCGCGGCCCTTCTTCACGTGCGCCCGCACCCCGACGGCGCGCCCGTCCTCGACGAGGATCTCGCTCACCTCGTGGCCCGGCCGGGCCCAGCCGCCCGCCGCTTCGACCTGGGCGACGAAGGCGTCGGTCATCGGGTCGCTGCCGCCCACGGGGTAGTAGGCACCCCAGTCGTAGTGGAGGACGAGGAGGGCGTGCATCGCGAAGCTCACCCGGCCGGGGGGCACGGCGTAGTCGCCCCACTGGGAGGTGAGCACCGCGCGCAGCAGCGGGTCGCGGAACCGGCCCTCCAGGTACTCGCGCGCGGTCATCAGGGCGAGCTCGCGACCACGACGGTTGAGGTGCCAGGCCGCGCCGCGCAGCGGGCCCGGGAGCACCTGGGTGGCGAACTCCCTCGTGTACCAGGCGGATGCCGCCTTGAGGTCGGCCCGGTAGCCCTCGAGGGCCTCGCGCTCGGCGGGAAAGACCTCGACGAGGCGCGCGAGGTAGTCGTGGGGGTCGGAGGGGACCCGCATCGTCAGGTCGGGGTAGTGGAAGACGTCGAACTCGTCGGGCAGCCGGTGCCACTCGACCGCGCCGCCGGTGGCGAGGTCCATGAGCCGCCGGTTGCGCCGGCCCGGCGCCATGCCGCCGATGTAGTGGATGCCGATGTCCCAGTGGTAGCCGTTGCGGGTGAAGGCGTGGTTGAACCCGCCGAGCTTGAAGTGCCGTTCGAGGACGAGGACGCGCAGCCCGACGAGTCGGGCGAGGAGCGAGGCGGTGACCAGCCCGCCGATGCCCGAGCCGATGACGATGACGTCGGCCTCCTCGACGGTGCGGCCGCCCGGGTCCCGCGCGGTGTCGCTGGAGGTCGTGGTCATGGCTGGCCCCCTGGGGCTTCCGGCGTGGACGATGGTGCTGACGCACCCGAGTCTGCCCGGGTGCCGCCGGTCCTCCCACCCCCCGGGGTGGGACGGTGGGCACGCCCGGCGGGCGAGACGACGTGGACGAGGCACCGGATGACGACGGCAACGACCGTGAGGGGCGCCCTCGGTGGCGAGGACGGGCGCACCCTCCACGCCGGGACCGCCCCTTGGAGCGAGCCCAGGTCGTCGACGGCACAGCCGTGGGCGCGGTCGAGCTGGCCGGGGGCTGACCTCGATGCGGGTCGTCGTCGGTGGTCGCGGCACTACCGGCCGTGCCGTGCGGGCGGCGCTCTCCCGCCGCGACGTCGAAGCGGTCGCCGTCGGTTCGGGCGGAGTGGCCGTACCTGCCCGGGGGCTGCGGGGCAGCGACGCCGTCTACCTCATCGCACCGAAGATGCAGGAGGACGAGCCGGACTACGTCGCCGAGGTCCTCGCCGCGATGGCGCAGGCCCCGCGCGCTTCGGGTTCGCCGACCTCGAGGAGGTCGCCGCGGCAGCGGTCGTCCTCACCGAGGGGGGCCACGTCGGCGCGACGTACGAGCTGGCCTCGCGCGATGCGACCCCGGCCGAGCTCGCGGCCGAGAACGGACACCGGGCGCGCCGGGTCGATGCCGTGGTCGAGCACCCCTGGCTTCGTGCGATGTTCGCGTACTACGACCGGCACGGCCTGCCGGTCGGCACCGGCCCGCTCGACCACCTCCTCGGGCGGCGCCGCGGTAGCACTCATCGCGACCGGGCTCTGGGCCGTGGCGCGGTCGTCGGTCCGCGGTGGCCCGCGGGCAGCCGGGAAGCCGCCGCGCGCGGTGCCTCGCAGGGTCTGCATCGCGCGCGACGGCCCGGGGCCCGTCCATGGGGGAGGGTCGACGGGCTCCTCGGGCGGCCGATCCGTCGTTGCGGGAGGGAGGTGCGACGGATCGGCGGTTCCCCGCCACCACTGGCGCCAGTGTGGTCTCAACTACTGGCGCCAGCGTGCTCGTGCCGCAGGGGCGTGGGTCGGACCGGCTCAGGCCTCAGCGGGAGGGGCTCGCACCGTCGTCCGCTGAGAGCTGTCGGGCCACGTCGGGCCGGTGGGCGCGGAGGATGGCGGTAGGGACGGCTCGACCTCGGAGGCCAGCAGGTCGAGGACGAGCTTCACCGACCCGGCCACGCCGGTCAGGCTGACCGACGGGCTTCGGCAGACCGAGCTGATCAGATCCGCCGAGGCGACGTCGCAGAAGCGAAGTCCCGACACGTCGATCACGACCCGGGCGCGGTTCGTCCGGACGCCCTGCGCCAGCTCGTCGCGCAGCATCTCCAGCGTGGCGACGTCGGCCTCACCGGACAGCTCGAGCGCCCAGACGTCGCCGCGGTCGACATGACGCGCCCCCAGGGACGTGCGGGCGCGCCCCGGTGGCCTGTGCTGTGCGGCGCTGGTTCCCATCGCGGACTCCCTGGGGCGGTATCGCCACCGGGGTCCAGGGCAGCTGTGTTCGTCTCAGTCTAGGGCAGCCGGTTCCGTTCGGACAGGGCCAGCGGTCCCTTGCCTCGCCCGGGCCCACCTCACGGGCCTTCGGTCGATGCCGACCGCCGCAGCGAGCTCGACCTCCACGGGGCTGACTGCCGATACCCTCGGAGCGAGACACTGGTGCCGTGGAAACGGCGCCTCGTCGGCCTCACCAGGCACCGGAGAGGTTGGACGTGATGGACGACCACCCGAGCCGGGTCGCTCGGGCCAACCGGCTGATCGATGACGAGCCCGCGACTGCCGCGATGTCCCCGGGCACCCTCGGTCGGCTGGAACGCCTGTGTTCGGCTTTGGCCCGAGCCCTACCGGCGACGGGCGTGGGGGTCAGCCTGGTCACGGACGACAACCATGGCGTCGGGACCCTGGCCGCGTCCGACAGGGAGAGCAGGGTGCTCGAGGAGCTGCAGTTCACGCTCGGCGAAGGGCCCTGCATCGACGCCTACACCTCGCGCCGGCCGGTCCTCGAGCCCGATCTCCGGGCCCGTGGCAGCCGTCGCTGGCCGGGCTACGCCGCGGTTGCCCAGCAGCACGGGGTCCGAGCCGTCTTCGCGTTCCCTCTCCAGGTCGGGGCGGCCCGTGCGGGTGCGCTGGACATCTACCGACGTGAGACGGGCTCGCTCACGCCCGACGCCCTGGCCCAGGCGTTCACCTTCGCCGACGTCGCGATGGGGCTCCTGGTGGACGGCCAGGCGGCGGCCGGCGACGCCCAGCCCTCCCCCGACGTGGAGGGTGCGCTGGCCAACCGGCTCGAGGTCTACCAGGCACAGGGCATGGTGATGGTCGACCTCGGCGTCGGCATCGAGGAGGCGATGGCCCGCCTCCGCGCCCGGGCCTATGCCGACGACCGGCCCATCAGCGAGGTGGCCAAGGACGTCGTCGCCGGTAGACTCACACTGGAGTGGGACAGGACATGAGCGCCCCCGGCAACGATGCGCTGGCGCGCCACACGAGCGGGAGGCGGACCGCATGATCGCCGTCGATCGTCTGGCTGAGGTCTTCGTCGACGTGGCCGACACCCTCGTCGACGACTTCGACGTGCTGGAGTTCCTGGAGTCACTGACGCGGCACACCGTCGAGATCAGCGACGCCGCCTCCGCCGGCCTGCTCCTCGCCGACCCGAACGACCACCTGCAGTACATGGCCGCGTCCGAGGAGTCGGTCAAGCTGCTGGAGCTCTTCCAGCTCCAGTACCAGGAGGGCCCCTGCCTGGACTGCTTTCGCGACGGCGTGGCCGTGGTCAACACCGACCTCCACCAGGCATGGAGGCGGTGGCCCCTGTTCGCCCCGCGCGCGGTCGAGGCCGGGTTCCGTTCGGTCCACGCCCTGCCCTTGCGCCACCGGCAGAAGGTGATCGGGGCGTTGAACCTGTTCGGCACCGACCTCGGCAACCTCGAGCCCACCGACGTCAGCATCATCCAGTGCCTGGCCGACATCGCGACCATCGGCCTGCTCCAGGAACGCACGATCAGCAGCGCGGAGATCCTCACCGAACAGCTCCAGAGCGCCCTCAACAGCCGGGTCACCATCGAGCAGGCCAAGGGGGTCCTGGCCAGGACCCACGGCATCGACGTCGACGCCGCCTTCGAGCTGATGCGCGCCTATGCCCGCCGCAACCACCACCGGCTCGGCGACGTCGCCCGAGCGGTGGTCACGGACCCTGCCCGCCACGCAGGACTCACCACGCCGTCCTGAGGTCGCGGGCGAACGCGGTACCTGTCGCGGCCGTCGAGCACGTACGCTGGGAGTGCTCCTCGTCTCTGGCGAGGACGCGTCGCCATCCGGGGGTGGTCCCCGGCGTCGTCCGCGTCCGGCCGCACGGCCGGGCCGGAGATGCGTCCGCCGCGTCGCCCCAGGCACCGTGGAGCGGGCGTCGACATCGGCTCCACGAGATGTCCCACTCACGAGAAGGATCCGCTTGGCCCAGCGAACTTCGCGCCGTGCCGGCGCGCCGCACACACCGCCGCGCGACCGGGGCCGTTCCCGCGCCCGGGACGAGGAGGGGATCATCCCGGTCCTGGCCAAGGCCGCCCGCCAGGTCGAGGCCGCCGCCCAGCGCGGCCGGGTGCGGCCGAGCGACCGCACCACGTACCAGGTCATCGCCCTGCTCGTGCGGGACGAGCGAGCCCGGGTCAAGGGCGACCCCGCGACACCCGAGGCCGAGCGGGCCACGGTGCTGACCCGGCTCGACGGCATCGCCACGATCCTGGCCAAGACGGCCGTCCGGGACACCTCGCTGCTCGCGCTGCTGGCCGAGGACGCGGTCGTCTCGTCCGCGGCGGTGAGCCTGAAGAACGACATGCTCCGGGCCGCCGGGCGCGAGCCCGAGCCGGAGCCGGAGCCGGAGCCGGAGCCCGCCGCCGACCCGTCCCGCTCGACCCGTCGCGTCGTCCCGCAGACGGTCATCGCCCAGCAGCTGGCCAACCCCTTCCTGGCCCCGGACCTGTCCGCCGTGCCACCCCCGCGCCCCACCACGAACCGGCTCGCCGGCTGGGAGCTGCTGACCCCCCTGTTCCGTGCCTTCGAGTACGGCGGCGACGCGACCTGCATGCCGCTGCCCGAGCCGACGGACGCGATCCACGGCATCCGCGAGCTGGAGCTCATGCACCACCAGGCCCAGGTCGTGGCGGCAGCCGCGGCGGGCCACCGCACGTTCCTCCTCGCCGACGAGCCCGGCCTGGGCAAGACCGCACAGGCGCTGCTCGCCGCCGATGCCGCGGACGCCTTCCCGCTCCTCGCGGTCGTCCCGAACGTCGTCAAGGCGAGCTGGGCGCACGAGGCCGAGCTGTGGACCCCGCACCGCCCGGCCACGGTGGTCCACGGCGACGGCGAGACCGTCGACGGGTTCGCCGACATCGTCATCGTCAACTACGAGATCCTCGACCGTCACGTCGGCTGGCTCGGCGACCGCGGCTTCCGCAGCATGGTCGTCGACGAGGCGCACTTCATCAAGAACAAGTCGTCTCAGCGCTCGCAGCACGTCCTGAGCCTGTCCGAGCGGATCCGGGCCCGCCGTGGGAACGCGCTCTTCATGGCGTTGACCGGTACGCCGCTGATCAACGACATCGAGGACTTCCGGGCGATCTGGCAGTTCCTCGGCTGGATCGACGACACCAAGCCCCGGCACGCCCTCATGGCGGCCCTCGAGCGGACCGGCCTGTCGCCGGCCGACCGCGGCTTCTACGCGGCCGCCCGCACCAGCGTCATCGACCTCGGCATCGTCCGGCGTCGCAAGGTGGACGTCGCCTCCGACATCCCGGCCCGTCGCGTCGCGGACCTGCCGGTCGAGCTCGACGACGAGGCCGGCCGCTCGATCCGGGCCGCGGAGCAGGAGCTGGCCCGACGCCTGGTCGCTCGCTACGAGGCGGCGCTGGCCGCGCGCAAGGACCCGACGGTGGTCGAGGGCATCGACCACGACCTGGTCCGCCGGGTCGCCGCCGCCGAGCGCAAGAAGGCGGGCTCGGAGACCACCGGCGACAACGTGTTCACGGTCATGCGCAGGATCGGTCAGGCCAAGGCCGGTCTCGCCGCCGACTATGCCGCCCAGCTGGCCCGCAACGTCGGCAAGGTGGTGTTCTTCGCCAAGCACATCGACGTCATGGATGCGGCGGAGCAGACCTTCGCCCGGCGGGGCATCGGCTACGCCTCGATCCGCGGGGACCAGACCCCGAAGGCCCGTCGGGAGAACATCCAGGCGTTCCTCACCGACCCCGAGGTCTCCGTCGTGGTGTGCTCCCTCACCGCGGCAGGGGTGGGCCTCAACCTCCAGGTCGCCTCGAACGTCGTGCTCGCCGAGCTGTCCTGGACCGCGGCGGAGCAGACCCAGGCCATCGACCGGGTGCACCGGATCGGCCAGACCGAGCCGGTCACCGCGTGGCGGGTCATCGCGGCCCAGACCATCGACCCGAGGATCGCCCAGCTCATCGACGACAAGGCGGGCCTGGCCGCCAGGGCCCTGGACGGCTCGGACGAGGGCGTGGGCTCCTCGGCCGACGTCCAGCTCGAGGCGCTCATGTCGCTGCTGACCGAGGCGTTGGAGGCCAGGGCCCCCAGCGCGACCGCGGGAGCGCCGGGCGTCGAGGAGTGACGCGACCCCCGGCCGGTGACCGGGGGCCTCAGGTCGCCGACGCCCCGTCGTGCGCTTGCTTCACGTGGGGTGGCAGCCGCAGCGGGAGCGCGCTCACGCGGTGCTGCTCGGGGACCTCGTCACCCCGACGCCGCCTCATCCACCCCCCGTAGCGGTTGCTCACCGGCGCGGCGCTGACCCCGTGGAGGACGATGCTCGCCAGGATCGTCCACGCGGCGACGATGAAGACCAGGTCCCCGCCGGGCGGCCCGGCCTCGGCGATGAGGACCGCGTAGACGATCGACGCGAGCCCTCGTGGCCCGGCCCAGCCGATGAACGCGCTCGTGGCGGGTGCGACCCCGCTGCCCAGCAGCGAGACCGCGACGGCCACCGGCCGCACGACGAGCAGGCTGGCCAGGGCGTAGGCGAGCACCGGCCACGAGATCGCGCCGAGCACCTGGGCCGCGACGACGCTACCGAAGAGCAGGAACGTGACGAGGGTCAGCAGCTGGCCTTCAGCTTCGGCGAACGCGGTGGTGCCCTTCAGGAGCGAGCGGGCGGTGGTGCCGACGGCGAGCCCGGCGACGAAGGCGGCGACGAACCCGTTGCCGCCGAGGAGGCCGCTGCCCGCATAGGCGACCGCTGCCAGTGCGAGGGTGCCGAGCCGCTGGGTGCTCTCCGTGGCCCAGTCCTTGGTCGCGCTCCACGTCAGGACGCGGCCTCCGACCCACCCGACGACCAGGCCCACCGCCACGCCGACGCCGACGAGCCGGGCCAGCAGCACGGCGTAGCTCCACGCGGAGTCCGCCTGGTGCAGCGCCACGTCGAGCAGCACCGTCAGGAACGGGACCGCCAACCCGTCGTTGAGCCCGCTCTCGACGTTCAGCGTCTGGCGGATCCGCTGCGGCACCGAGGGGCTGTCGACGAAGGACTGCCCGAGGGCGGCATCGGTGGGAGCCAGGGTGACGGCGAGGAGCCCGGCCGCGGCGAGCGGGAGCGCGGGGAGCAGGAGCATGCCCGCGCCGAGGCCGACCACGATGGCCAGCGGGAGCCCGGCCACCAGCAGGCGGAGCGCGAGGCTGTGCTCCCGCGCCACGGTCCGCAGGTCCATCCGGCTGGCGTCGGTGAAGAGGACCACGACGAGGGTGGCCTCCGCGAGCCCGCTGATGACTCCGTTGTCGACGCCGATGTCGAGGATGCCGAGGGCCGCCTGCCCGACGAGCAGGCCGGCGGCGGTGAACACCATGGGTGCGGTGACCGGCGTGCCCCTCAGCCGTCCGGCCAGGAGACCGAACGCGAGGACCGCCACGGCGACGACGAGGATGTTGTGTTCCACGCCCCGCCTGTACCCGCCATGGCGTGAGCGACGCCTCCCGACCTCGGGCGCCCCGGTCGGCTGTGCCGGGGAGGGGTCACGGGTTGCACGCCGGGCACCGTGCCGGGTCGGCCGTCGGGGGGCCCACCCGCCGGGTCTCGACGTGGTCGCAGGAGGGGCAGCGCTCGACGACGTGGCTCGGCACGTCGGTCGTGGTGGCGCAGTCCGCGCACGGTGCGCCTCCGGTGCGCTCCTCCGGCCCGAAGCCCGGACGGTGGCACCCCGGGCACGTCGTGTGCAGCCGGCGGAGGAGGTCCTCGGCGGCCTCCACCATCACGGTGTGACGCATCGGGCAGACGTGCGACCGAAGGTCGGTCTCCACCCGCACCCGCGGGGCAAGCTCCGCGGCACGGCGGACCGCCTCGCGCAGGCCGGTGAGCCCGTCGATCCCCGTGGTGGTGCCGGCGCCGAGGCTCCCGCCCGACGGCCGACGGTCCGCAGCCGCGTCCCGGCCCGGCTCCGGACGGACCACGAGCCGGTGCCGGGCGAGGTCGACCTGGCCTGCGAGGGCGTCGAGGTCGTCACCTGCGGCCACCGTCCACGACCTGACCCAGGGGGCGAATCCCGCAGCACGCCCGACGAGGACGAGGCCGGTCTCGGTGTCGACGAGGGCCACCGCCTCCCGCTGGACCACGACCAGGCCGCTCGCATCGGGTGCGAAGTCGCCCTCCGAGGCGAGGTTCAGGGCGAGCCCGCTCGCCTCGGCGCCGAGCCTGGCCTTCGCCGTCGCGGTCTCGAACAGGCTCCCGGCCCGGGGCACCTCCCCGGTGAAGGTGCCGAGCCGGTCGGTGTCCACCTCGACCGGGACGAGGTGCAGCCCGGCGGCGGCGAAGACCGGCCCCAGGGCGGCGGCCTTGCCGTGCCTGGTCGCGATCGCCACCGGGCGGCCGGTGTAGCTGGCCGCCGTCCACACCTGAGCCGGCGCGGGCCCGAGGACGCGGGAGGGAGAGGTCGTCGTCGTGGTCATCGCTGCTCCTGGGGGACGGGCCGCGCGGTGGCGGTGGTTTCGGTCGGAGGGGTGGAGCGGGCATCCCCGGTCCATGGGCGCCAGCGGAGGTCGCGGCCGAGCACCGCGAACCGTCCGTCGGCGGCGAGGGCCAGCAGGGTGATCCACTCGTGCGCCACGAGGTGACGCAGGTTCTCGTGCCGGACGACGACCGCGGCGACCAGGTCGGGGTCGGCGGCGACGACGACGCTGAGGCGCAACGGCTCGTGGGCGAGCACTCCGGGCACCCCGGGCGCCCCGGGGTCGGACGGGTCGCCCCGGAACAGGGCCTGCCACGGCAGACCCGTCCGCAGGTCGCCACGGGCGCCGGTGAGGACGCCCACGTCGCCGACGACGTTGTGGGTCGTCTTGTCCCCGGCTCCGAAGAGGTGCGGGGCCACGGCCGAGGCGTAGTACTGGGCGTTGATCCACTGGGCGACGACGAGCGGCGCGGTGAGCAGCTGCTCGAGGACCGCGCCGTCGGGGTCGAGGTCGGCGTCGTAGGAGTGCAGGAACACCCGGCCGCCGAGGCCCGCGCCCCGGGTGAGCCGGCGTGGCCCGATGACGAGGGCCGCGTTCCCGGCGAGCCCCCACTCGGGGGTCGGCTCCGACCAGTCGGCCGCCCGGTGCCGCAGCTGGCGCGCTCCCTCCCGGCGCCGCCGCGGTGGCAGCAGCCGCAGCCGCTCGTGGGCGGCGCGGGTCCCGGCCACCTCGAGGTCCCGCAGCAGGTCGGGCGCGTCGAGGGGGTCGAGCAGCGCGACCCGGTCGGTCGTGGTGTCGTGCAGCGCGGCGACGGCGACGGTGTCCGCCGGGATGGTGACCCCTCGGGCCGCCAGCGTCTCCCGGACCTGCGGGTCGTTGAGCGAGCGCGCCAGGACCACGGCGTTCACCGCGCCCGGGTGCCCGCCGCACGCACCGCAGTCGTACGCGGTCGCGAACGCGTTGTTCTCGACCGTGGCGCCGTGCCCGCAGACGAGCAGGACGGGAGCGAAGCCGTCGACGAGTCCGGTGGCGAGGAGCGCGGAGTGCGCGAGGTCCACGCGTTCCTGCAGCGTCAGGCCGGCGAGGACCTGCGCACCGGTGGCGACCCGAGCCCCCTGCGGCGTGCCCGAGCGCACCAGGCGGCGCACCCAGGCGGGGCGCAGCAGGGAGGCCAGGCTGGTCAGTCCGGCGAGGAACCCGCCGCCCTCGGCGACCGCGAGGGCACCCAGCGGGTGACGGCTGACCGACGTCGCGGTCCGGTGCACGGCCTCGGCGAACCGGAGCGGCCGGGCAGCGGCGGAGACGACGTGGGTGGGGCGGACCAGGGCGGGGCAGAGGTCGTGCCCGGCGCCGTCCGGGTCCACGTAGCGCACCGCCGCGCCGAAGAACCCGGCGAACCCGAACGTCTCGTGGTCCCCGACGGCCTCGAGGTGGCGCCGGATCCGCTCGGACCGGACGTCGATGCACCAGAGCGACTGGCTCGCAGGTCGGCGTCGGAGCCGGGCCCGGTCGGCGTCACCGACGGGCCGGGTGCGGTCGATGCCGTCCAGGAGCCACTGCCGGGCGCCGACCTCCAGGGCTCGCTGCCAGACGAGGCCGAGCTCGATCTCGCGCTCGCCCGCGCGGGCCGGCACGGCGGGTGCCGAGGGCTGCTCGGGCGCCGCGCTGCCGGTGGCGGTGGCGGCGCCCGCGGCCCCGGAGCGGGACCGAGGGGCCGTCGCCACGGTGAACAGGAGGTCGTGCGCGAGGCGCAGCGCGACCAGCTCCAGCAGCGTTGCCGGACAGCCCTCCTCGCGCGCCCGCCAGGCGGCGTGCGCCGCCCAGCCGGGACCGGTGGCGAGGGTCGCGGACACGAGCCGCTCGAGGTCCGGCCCGTCGGCCCCGGCCATGGACGCCAGGGCCCAGATCGCCGCCGCGGGGTCGGCGGGTAGCGCCCGGACCCAGGACGAGGCGCCGCGGATGCCGGTGACCCGGTCGTAGCGACGGTGGCTCGCGGCCCGACGCCACATCGTGAACGGGCCGGGTCCGCCGCTCCGCGCACCGGCCACACCGGTGGACCCGGCGCCCTCGGGACGGTCGACCGTGCCGGCGCTCGACCAGGCGAGCTGGGTCCACACGTTCGCGTGCTCGGTGACGAGGCCGGCCAGCCGCAGGTCGCCGCCGGCCGCGCGGTCGTGCAGCCGGTCACCCGGCTTCCCGTCGGCGTCTCGCCCCTCCGCGGCGGCCAGCCGCCGGGTCTCGGCCACGAGGGTCGAGGGAGTCCACGGCGCGGGCGTGGCGTCGTCGGGGTCGAGCGCGGCCGCGAGGTCGGTGTCAGTCACCCGGCCGGCGTCGTGCAGGGCGAGGAAGTACCGCAGGGAGGGCCGCAGCCTGGTCCCGTGAACGCGTTCGGCGAGCTCGACCGCGTCGGCGAACGGCAGCCGTTCGACCCCGGCCAGCGGGTTCGCGGCGACCATCGCCCCGAGCGGCCAGGCGGCCCCGGTCGTGGCGGCGGCGGCCGTCACCGTCTCGACGACGCGGGCCAGGTCCCGAGCCGACGGCTGGTGGCCGGGCCCGGTCGGCTCGGTGTCGAGCGGGACGGCCCCGCGGACCCGCCGCCCGGGGGCCAGGGACATCGGCAGCAGGGCGAGGGCGAACGGGCCGTCGGGCCGGGTGGCGAGCCGGCGGCAGCCGGCCAGCACGGCGGCGCCGGCGACGCCCGCGGCGAGCACGAGGCCGGACGCGACCGGGCCGGTCCAGACCGCGGTCGGGGTGAGGTCCGGGCGCAGGAGCGCCTCCCAGCCCACCATCATCCACAGGTAGCCGGCGCCCACCGCCCCGACCACGGCCACGACGAGCCCGGCCACCGGCAGGGTGACGCGGTCCAGGCCGGCTGCCTGCCAGCCGCCGAGCAGGACGGCGGTCACCGCGACGAGGAGGGGCACGAGGGCGGTGGGACCCAGGCCGGCGAGGACCCGCTCGGCGGCGGGCGCCCCGAGCAGGGCCAGCCCGGCCGCCGCGGCCGCCGCCGCAAGGGCCTGGAGGGCGGGCCGCCGCCGAGCCGACCACCGGTTCCGGTGGCGCTCGACGGCACCCCCCGCCCGCAGGAAGAGCCACGACTTGTAGCAGCCGTGCGCCACGAGGTGCATCAGCGCCATGGCCGGCAGGCCGAGCCCGAGCTGGACGACCATGTACCCCATCTGGGTGCTCGTCGACCAGGCGAGCCGGCCCTTGACGTCGCGCCGCACCACGCCCGACCAGGCGCCGACGGCGATCGTCAGGAGGCCGAGGACGAGCAGGGCCGCGAGGACGGCCGGGCTGGCCGCGAACACCGGCCACGCCACGACCCCGAGGATCCCGGCCCCGTTGACGATGCCGGCGTGGAGCAGCGCCGACACCGGCGACGGGGCCTCGGCCGTCTCCGGCAGCCACCGGTGCGCCGGCACCAGGCCGCTGCGCACGACGCAGGCGACGGCGAGCAGTGCGGCCACCAGGGTCACCTGCCACCCGGATGCGGTGAGCGTGAGCTGCCCGCGGTCGGTCGTCGGGAGCCACGCGGCCCAGAGCCAGACGGCCAGCCACAGGGCCACGTCGCCGGCGAGCAGCCAACGGCGCACGGCACGGGCGGCGGCCGGGGCGCGGTCGGTGCCGGCCCGGGCGATGAGCGCCGTGACGAGCAGCCCGCTCACGGTCCAGCCGACGGCGAACGCCACGATCGAGGCGCTCACGGCCATGAGGACGAGTGAGAGGAGGACCCCGCAGAGCAGGAGTGCGACGTCCCGTGCCCGGCCGCGCCCCCGGAGGTTGACGGCGCTGAACCGGGCGACGACCCAGCCGAGGGCGCCGACGAAGACGAGGAGCACTGACGCGACGACGTCGAGGCGCCAGTCCCACCCGAGGGCGGCCGGGAGCGTGAGCCTGCCGTCGACCGGCCGGTCCGCGGCCGCCGGGACGACGGCGAGCGCACCGGTGGCGAGAGCGAGGAGGGCGAGGGCGCGAGGCGCGGCGAACCAGGTCACGTGCACACCATTGCATGTATTACAGTTCATGTGTCAACCGCGGTACACCGTGTCGAAGGTCGGACCGCCGCGCGGCGCCGCTACGGTGACCCCGTGGACGACGCCGGCCAGCGCCGCTGGACCTTCCTCACCAACCACGGGCACGTGCTGGTCGCGATCAGCCGCTCCCCGCAGGCCCGGGTCCGGGACCTGGCCGAGGAGGTCGGGATCAGCGAGCGCGCGGCGGTGTCGATCCTCGGTGACCTCGAGGCGGCCGGCTACATCAGCAAGGAGCGGGTCGGACGGCGCAACGTCTACCGCCTCGACCCGCAGCGGCACCTACGGCACCCGGCGGAGTCGATGGTCCCCATCGCCTCGTTGCTGGCCATCTTCGAGGACGGCTGAACGGGGCGGCGCCATCGAGGCGGCCGGCGCTCGCGCCGGTGGGCCCAGCGCCGTTCAGTACCAGTGCGGTGACCGCGCGGTGAACGCGGCGAGGGCGTCACACGGGGTGCCGTACACGCTCGCGATGTACCCCATCCCCCACGCGATCTGGGTCGCCGGGTTGGTCAGCCAGTCACTGCCCGCGCTCGCCATCTTCCAGCCGGGCAGCGCCTGAGGGATGCCGTACGCGCCGGAGGTGCGGTTCGTCGCACTCCAGCTCCAGCCGGACTCGTTCTGCCACAACGTGACGAGGCAGGCGAACTCGGAGGTCTGGTCCCACCCGAAGCGGGGCATCGCGGCTCGGGCGAGGTCCTGGGCCGCGCTCGGACCGGCGCCGGCTCCGCCGCCCGCCTGGAGACCCACGAGGTCTGCCACTCCGAGCCCGGTCGCGGCCGCGCGCCGCAGCTCGAGCTCGGTGACACCCTGCTCCAGCTCCTCGAGCCGGGCCGACAGCCTCTGCTGCTCGCTGCTCAGCGCCGCCGCCTCGGCGCCCGCCGTCGCGGCCTCGGCTCGAGCCGCGTCGCGCGACTCCCGCGCCCGGCGGGCCGCCGCCTCCCGGTCGGTGCGGGCGGCGCTGAGCTCCCGCTCGCGGGCGGCAGCCTCGGACTCGGCCGCCACCGAGGCGTCGAGGGTCCGCCGCGCACGGGCCGCACCGTCGTCGAGGACCAGCGCGAGGTCGGACATCACGTTCGGTGGCGAGAGCAGCAGCGTCGTGAGGTCCTGCAGCGAGCCGCCCTGCATGTAGAGCTGGGCAGCCATCCCCGCCACCGCGTCGTCAGCCGACCGATGTGCCTCCCAGGCGGCCCCCAGCGCCGCGACCGCCCGGCGGGCGGCCGCCTCCGCGTCGGCCAGCTGCTCCTGGGCCCGCTCGTCGTCGGTGACCGCCGTCGCCACCTGCTCCTGGAGTGCCTCGAGGCGCGTCTGCGCCGCGTCGAGCCGCGCCGTCAGGCTCGCCACCTCCGCCGCCACCTCGTCGGCAGCAGCCCGGGCCGCGGCCACCTCCGCGGCGCTCGGTGCGCTCGGCCCGGGCGACGGTGCGGGCGAGGCCGATGCTGACGAACCGGACGGTGGCCCGGACGGGGACGGGGTGCCGGACGAGGACGGCGTCGGGGAGGGCGAGGGCGTCGGCGCAGCCACGGACGGAGAGCACGACAGCACGGCGACCACCACGGCCGCCACGGCCGAGACTGCCGCCCGAACCCCCTGCGGTCCGCGCATCACGGCATCATCGCTGGTCGGGCGGCTCCTGTCACCCCCCGGAGCGACCGCCCGGGCGCTGCGCCTGGCCGCTCGAGGACCGGGCGTGCGCGGCGACCTCCTCGACGACGCGGGGCCACAACGGCTCGGTGAGGTCGTGGCCCATCCCGGGGAGGGTGACGAGCCGGGCGCCCGGGTCGGTGGCCCCGAGTAGTTGTGCACTCGGCGAGCTCGAGGACGTCGGTCCCGTCGGGGACCGCCAGCACGATCGTCCCGGTGCCGGCGACGCACGGACCACCTGTGCGATGGGGACCTCCTCGGCCAGGCGCGCCGCGGCGGCGCGCACGCCCTCCGGGTCGGGGCGGCGGCGCTCCATCTTGACCTTGAACGACCCGCCCGGCCCGGAAGACGACCGGGTCCCCTCGCCACGTGCCGCGCGCGATGATCGGTCTGCTGGTGATACGCGGCGACGCCGGCCGGTCCCTCGTCGGGTCCGACCGGCGTCGCCGGGGGTCAGGGGTTCCTGCCCCGGCGGGTCAGGACTTGTCGAGGGAGCCCCCGGTGGTCGAACCGCCGCCGGTGGAACCGCCCCCGGTCGAACCGCCGTCGGACCCCGCCTCGGTGGTGCCCTCGTCGAGGTGCGGGGTCGAGAGGTCGGCACCCTCGGAGGTCGTGCTCGTCGCGGGCACCTCCTTCGAGGTCGTCGTCTTCTTCGCCGGCGCGGCCTTGGCGGCGGGGGCCTTGGTCTCGGTGTCCCGGGCGGCGCCGGCCTTCTGCGCGGCCGCCTCCTTGGCCTCGGCGGCCTTTCCGGTGGCGGCGTCCTTGACCTCGGCCGCCTTGTCCTTGGCCGTGCTGATGGCCTCGTCGACCTTCTGGCCGGTGGTCTTCGGCGGGGAGTAGGAGCCGGCCGTGGCCCACGGGTCGGGACGCTCGTTGCTCTTGCGGTACGCCATGACGGCGGCACCGGCGGCGACCGCGCCCAGGAGGAGCACCCACTTGCCCTTGCCGCCGCGCGTGGACTTCACGGTGGCGTCACCCTTGAGCACGGCATAGGCGTCGGGGGCGCGCTCGGCGGCCTCGGTGGCCTGCTCCTTGGCGGCCGCGGCGCTGGCGGCGATCGCGGTCAGCGCCGCCATCACCTTGGGCAGGACGTCCTCCATGAAGGTGTCCTTGGCCTGCTCCACCCGCGGGCCGAGCTCCTCGAGGGCCTCCTCGGCCTTCACGCGCACCAGCTCGGCGGCGTCGGCGGCCCGCTCGCGCGCCTCCTCCACCCGGGGGGCGAGGGCGTCGGCGGCGTCGGCGGTCTGGCGGCGGGCCTGGCTGGCCCGTCCGCGCACTGCGCCCGCGGCCTCGGCGGCCCGGTCGGCGGCATCGTGCGCGGTGTCGCTGACGGCCTCGGCGCCGGAGGCGACGGCATCCTTGGCCTTGTCGGTCTTGGAGCTGCGGAACACGGGTCCTCCTCGGTGTGGACTGACTCTCCCGACCATCCTGCCCTCTTTGGGCTGCTCGTGACACTCCGGGGTCCGACCGATGCCGTGTCCTCGGCCACGCGGCGGGGCCCCGGGCCCGCGTGAGAGGATCGGGCTCATGAAGGCAACGCTGCACACGAACCACGGCCCGATCGTCGTCGACCTCTTCCCGAACGAGGCGCCGGCCACGGTGAAGAACTTCGTCGGGCTCGCCACCGGCGAGCGGGAGTACTCCGACGACGCCGGCCGGTCCAACCCCGCGAGGTTCTACGACGGGCTGATCTTCCACCGGATCATCCCGGGCTTCATGATCCAGGGCGGCTGCCCGCTCGGTCGCGGCATGGGCGGGCCCGGCTACTCCTTCGACGACGAGGTCCACCCCGACAAGCAGTTCGATCGCCCGTACCTGCTGGCCATGGCCAACGCGGGCAAGCGCGGCGGCAAGGGCACGAACGGCTCGCAGTTCTTCATCACCGTGGCACCGACGACGTGGCTCAACGGCAAGCACACGATCTTCGGCGAGGTGGCCGACGGCCCGAGCCGCGAGGTCGTCGACAAGGTCGCCGCGGTCCCCACCGGCGCGATGGACAAGCCCCTCGACGACGTCGTCATCGAGCGCGTCGAGATCGAGGACTGACCCGGCCCGATCGGCCACCCCCCACCCGCCGACGAGGAGCAGCCCCGTGGGTGAGAACCCGGCGTTCCCGCAGGACCAGACCCAGGTGCCGGTCTGCCCCCGGCACCCCGACCGCGAGGCGTACGTGCGCTGCCAGCGGTGCGGCCGGCCGACGTGCCCGGAGTGCCAGCGGCCGGCCCCGGTCGGCATCCAGTGCGTCGACTGCGTCGCCGAGGGCCGCCGCACGGTGCGCCAGGGCCGCACCGTCTTCGGCGGCGCGGTCACCGACGGGCGGCCGCTGGCGACGATGGCGATCATCGGGATCTGCGTCGCGGTGTTCCTGCTCCAGAGCGTGGTGCCCGGGCTCACCCGCGACATCTCGTTCGCGCCGGGGGTCGGCCGGTCGGAGCCGTGGCGGTTCCTCACCTCGGCGTTCGCGCACGGCGGCCTCGTCCACATCGCGTTCAACATGTACGCGCTGTGGATCATGGGCACCTACCTCGAGCCGATGCTCGGGCGCGCGCGGTACGTCGCGGTCTACCTGCTGAGCGCGCTCGGTGGGTCGGTCTTCTACCTCCTGCTGTCCTCGCCGCCCACGGTCGGCGAGGTCGTGACCGGACAGTGCGGCACCTGGTGCACCGGTGCGGTGGGCGCCTCGGGTGCGGTGTTCGGGCTGTTCGGGGCGTTCGTCCTGCTCCAGCGGCGGCTCGGCCGGTCGGCCGCGGGGATGTACGTCATCATCGGCATCAACGCCGTCATCGGGTTCCTCCCCGGCACCAACATCGCGTGGCAGGCGCACCTCGGGGGGCTGCTCACCGGGCTCGCCACGGGGGCGGTCATCGCCTATTTGGGCCGGGGACGTTCCGGCGCCCTCCCGGGGGCGCCCCGCCGGGACTCCGGATGGGTGCACTGGGCGGGGCTCGTCGCGGTGCTCGTCGTCCTCGTCGTCCTCACGGTGGTCAAGTACGCGTCGGCGTGAGGGCGCCGGTGGAGGTGCTGCCCGAGGACCTGTGGATTACACCGGTGTCATTCGTCCCCAATGGGGACAAGTCCTGTGGACAACTCGCCGGGCGCGCTCCGCTCGGTCAGCGCCAGCGGGTCGTCATGAGGAACCCGGAGAGCATCAGCGCGAAACCCACGCCGAGGTTCCAGCGTTGGAGGGCCGGGACCGGATACTGGTGGACGCCGCTGATGTAGTACGTCACGACCCAGACCAGACCGACGATCATCAGGCCGAGCATGACGGGGACGAACCACGGTGGGTTCGGGCCCTTCGCCTTCTGCGCCGATCGGGGCGGGGTGTAGGCGGCCTTGGAACGACCCTTGGACTCGGGCACGGAACACTCCTTGTTCGGTCTGGTCAGTGACCTAGCGTAGATGTTGACCCCGAGAGGAGGGCCAGTGGTGGGCGGGACCCATGCCGGGCAGACGCGTCGCCCCTCGCCGTGGCCGTGGCTCGTGCCGGTCGCGGCCCTGCTCGCCGGCGCCCTCTTCGCCTCGAGCGTGCGGGCCGCCGACGGTGCCGACCTGCGCGCCGACTACACCCGCCTCCCCGACCTCATCCGCCGCCAGACCCAGGTCAACGCCGACCGGCAGGCCACCGTCAACACCCTCCAGAAGCAGGTCGACGCCGCCACCGCCCACCTCGCCCCGGGCGACGCCCAGACCCAGGCGCTCGAGCAGCAGGCCACCGCCCTGGCCCCGGCCGCCGGCCGCACCGCCGTGCGCGGCCCGGCCGTCCGGGTCACCCTCAACGACGCCAAGCTGGTCGGCGGCGAGGTGCCAGCGGGCCAGGACCCCGACAACTACGTCATCCACCAGCAGGACGTCCAGGCCGTCGTCAACGCCCTGTGGGCCGGCGGTGCCGAGGCGATGATGCTCCAGGACCAGCGGGTCATCTCCACGAGCGCGGTCCGCTGCGTCGGCAACACGCTGATCCTCCAGGGCCGGGTCTACTCCCCGCCCTACGTCATCACCGCGATCGGTGACACCGGCCGGCTGATGGCCTCGCTCGACGCCGACCCGCAGGTCGGGATCCTCCAGCAGTGGTCCGTCGCGGTCGGCCTCGGCTACACCGTCAACGTCCTCCCCGAGACGACCTTCCCCGCCTACGCCGGGTCGATCGCGCCGACGAAGGCCGAGGTCGCCGGCCGGTGAGCGGCCAGCTGCGTGCCGGGGCCCCCCGCTCCGGGCGCCGGGCGGTGCGTGACTGATGCTGCGCCGCCTCACCGGGTGGGTCGGCGAGCTGCTCGTCACCCTCGGCATCCTGCTGCTGCTCTTCGCGGCATGGCAGCTGTGGTGGACCGACGTCGTCTCGGCCCGGGAGTCGGCGCGGGTGGTCCAGCAGGTCCGCGACGACTTCGCCCGCGGCGCGAGCGACCCGGCCGACCCGTCCGCGCCCTCCGACCCGGCCGGCCCCTCCATCCCGGGCGGCGAGCGGGCTCCCGTGCCCCCGGACGGGGCGTTCGCGCTGATGGCGGTACCCCGCTTCGGGCCGCACTGGGTGCAGCCGGTGCTCCGGGGCACCGGGCTCTCGGTGCTCGCCAACGGGGTCGGCCACTACGACGGGACGGCGATGCCCGGTGAGGTCGGCAACTTCGCCGTCGCCGGGCACCGCACGACCCACGGTCGGCCGTTCCACGACATCGACAGCCTCCGGGAGGGCGACCGGATCGTCGTCGACACCCTCGAGACCGAGTACGTCTACGCGGTGCGTGACCACGAGGTCGTGCGCCCCACCGACGTCGCGGTCATCGCGCCGGTGCCCGACGCCCCGGGCGCCACCCCGGTCGACCGGGTCATGACGCTCACCTCGTGCAACCCGCAGTACAGCGCCACCCAGCGGTACGTCGTCCACGCCGTCCTCGTCTCGAGCCGGCCCCGGGACCCGCCCGCCGGCGGGCCGGGGAGCCGCTGATGTACGCCGCCCTCTGGCGCGCCCTGCCCGGCCCGAGGTGGGCCAAGGCGCTGCAGTGCGCCGTGCTCGTGGCCGTGGTGGTCCTCGTGTGCTTCGAGTGGGTCTTCCCGTGGCTGGAACCGCTGGTGCCGTTCACCGACAGCACCGTCGCCCGCTGACCCGAACGCCGCAGGGCATCATGGGGCGCATGACGCGCGTCCTCGTCGTCGACAACTACGACAGCTTCGTCTTCACGATCGTCGGCTACCTCGAGCAGCTCGGGGCCGAGTGCGTCGTCGTCCGCAACGACGCCGTCGCCCCCGCCGACGCCGAGGAGTTCGACGGCGTCCTGGTCTCCCCCGGCCCCGGGACCCCCGAGGAGGCCGGGGTCTCGATGGCGATGATCGAGGCCTGCGCCGGCCGCGAGCAGCCGATGCTCGGGGTGTGCCTGGGCCACCAGGCGCTCGGCGTCGTCATGGGCGCGACGGTGGGTCGAGCGCCCGAGCTGCTCCACGGCAAGACCTCCCGGGTCAGCCACGACGGCACCGGGGTGCTCGCCGGGGTCCCCGACCCGTTCACGGCCACCCGGTACCACTCGCTGACGATCGAGCCCGCGACCCTTCCCGGGACGCTGCTGGCCACCGGGTACACGGCATCCGGGATCATCATGGCCGTCCGGCACGAGAGCCTGCCGCTGCACGGCGTGCAGTTCCACCCCGAGTCCGTGCTCACCGAGGGCGGCCACCGGATGCTCGCCAACTGGCTGGTCCTCTGCGGCGCGGCCGACGCGGTGGAGCGCTCGGCCGGGCTCTCGCCGCTCGTCCACGACGCCGCCGGCGTGGCCCGGATGGTCGCCGTCGGCTGATGCCCCCGCACCGCTCCGGGTCGGGTGCTCAGGTGGCGCCCGGAGCGACCGCCTGAGCACCCGACCCGGGTGGGGGCGGGGCTACGGCGAGGGGGAGCCGCTCGGGGTCGGTGACGGCGAGGTCGTCGGGGTCGGGCTCTCCGTCGGCGTCGGGGTCACCGTCGTCGCGGTGACCGTGGGCGCCGCCTTCTGGGCGATGACGATCTTCACCGAGCTGCCGGAGTCCACGGCCGTCCCGTTCTTCGGGTCCTGGGAGATCACCGTGCCCTCGGCCGCGTCGTTGGTCTGCTGGAACGAGGTGTCCGACTGGAGGCCGACCTGCGAGAGCGCGTTCTGCGCCTCGCTCTGCGACAGCCCGACGAGGTTGGGGACCTTGACCTTGCCGGTCCCCACCTCGAGGTCGACCTTCGAGCCGGGGGCTGCCTGCGTGCCGCCGGACGGGTCGCTGGAGATGACCTCGTTCTCCGCGACGTCGGGTGCGTCGGTCTTGGTGATCGAGCCGACGTCGAGCCCGAGGTCGGCGAGCACCCCCTTCGCCTCGTCGAGGGTCTTGCCCCGCAGGTCGGGGACCTGGACCGCCTCCGGCCCGGCGGAGACGGTGAGGGTGACCTTCGAGCTCGTCGCCACCTGGCTCCCCGCGGACGGGTCCTGGGCGATGACCTCGTCCTTCGGGGCGGTGTCGCTCGCCTCGGTCGTGACCTCCACGGTGAGGCGGGCCTGGCTGAGCTTCACCCGGGCGGTCTGCACCGGGTCCCCGACGACGCTGGGCACGGTGACCTTCGGGGTGGTGTCTCCGGTGAAGGCCTGGGACAGCCCGTAGCCGAGGAGCCCGAGCGCCGCGAGCACGGCGATGGTGAGCAGTGCATACATCCCGGGCCGGCGCCGGTCCTCGGGCTCGTCCCCGACCGGGGGCAGGGTGTCGCCCGCGCCCGGGGAGGTGACCGGGGGCAGGAAGCTCTGGGTCGCCGGCTCCTCGCTCACCCGCGGCAGCGCCTCGGTGGCGGCACCGGCCAGGGCCACCCCGGCCATCGCGGCCGCGGCCGCCCTGGCCGCCGGGCTGATCGGCCGGCCGAGCCGGACGGCCATGAGGTCGGCGCGGAACTCGCCGGCGTCCTGGTAGCGCTCCTCGCGCCGCTTGGCGAGGGCGTGCAGGACGACCGCGTCGAGGTCGGGGCTGACCTCCTCGGCGAACCGTGACGGCGGTGGCGGCTGCTCGCCGACGTGCTGGTAGGCGATGGCCACCGGGCTCTCGCCCATGAACGGCGGCCGCCCGGTGAGCAGCTCGAAGAGCATGCACCCGGTGGAGTAGAGGTCCGAGCGCTCGTCGACCGGCTGGCCCTGTGCCTGCTCCGGCGAGAGGTACTGCGCGGTGCCGATGACGGCCTGGGTGGCGGTGACGGTCGCGCTGGCGTCGGCCATGGCCCGGGCGATGCCGAAGTCCATCACCTTGACCGAGCCGTCGTCGGCGATCATGACGTTGGCCGGCTTGATGTCGCGGTGGACGATCCCCTGCCGGTGGCTGTAGCCGAGTGCGTCGAGGACGCTCTCGGTGATCCGGGTCGCCTCGATCGGCTCGAGCTGCCCCCTCTCGGTGAGCAGCTGGCGAAGGGTCCGGCCGTCGACGTACTCCATGACGATGTACGGGACGTTGACCTCGGACCCACCGGACTCGACGTGGACGTGGTCCTCGCCGTGGTCGTAGATGGCGACGATCGAGGAGTGGTTCAGGGAGGCTGCCGACTGCGCCTCGCGGCGGAAGCGGCTGAGGAAGGTCGCGTCGCGCGCGAGGTCGCTGCGCAGCATCTTGATCGCGACGTCGCGCCCGAGCCGCGAGTCGTACCCGCGGTGGACCTCGGCCATGCCGCCACGGCCCAAGAGCTCGCCCACCTCGTAGCGGCCCCCGAGCAGCTTGGGGACGTCAGCCATGTCGTGTGCTCCTCATTCGTTCAGCCGTGCTTCCATCATCCGCTTCGCGATGGGGGCCGCCACCTGGCCGCCACCGGCCTCGCTGCCCGCCCTGCCGCCGTCCTCGACGATGACGGCGACGGCGATCTTGGGGTCCGTGGCGGGCGCGAACGCGATGAACCACGCGTGCGCCTTGCGGCCCTTGCCGTGCTCGGCCGTCCCGGTCTTGCCCGCCACCTCGACCCCCGGGATCTGCGCCCGCGTGCCCGTCCCGCGGGCGACCACCTGCACCATCATGTCCCGCAGCCGGCCCGCCACGTCGGAGGTGACCGCCTCGGACAGCTCGGTCGGGGTGGCCGACTCGATGACCGACAGGTCGGAGCCGATGACCGACTGGACGAGGTAGGGCTGCATCACCTTGCCGTTGTTCGCGATCCCCGCCGCGACCATGGCCATCTGCATCGGGGTCACCTGGTCGTCGTACTGCCCGATGGATGCCTGGGCCAGCTGGGGCAGGTTCATCTGGTCGGCGACCGAGCTCGGGGTGACCCGCATCGGGATCGACAGGGCGTCCCCGAAGCCGAACTTCGCCGCCTGCTGCTGGAGGGCCTGGGCACCGACGTCCATGCCGAGCTTGCCGAAGGCGGGGTTGCAGGAGACGACCATCGCCTCGGTGAGGGTGACACTGCCGCTCGGTGAGCACGGCTGGTTGTCGTGGTTGGGCAGCGTGACGGTGGTCTGGGGGAGGTCGAGGGCGGCACCGCCGGGGAGCCGGGAGTCGGGGGCGAACCGCCCGCTGGAGAGCGCGGCGGCCGCCGTGACGACCTTGAAGACCGAGCCCGGCGGGTAGAGCTGGTTGATGGCGCGGTCCAGGAGGGGCTGGGCGGGGTCCTGGTTGAGCGCGGTGTACTTCCGGTCGACGGCGCTGAGGTCGTGGCCCGAGACGGTGTTCGGGTCGAAGCTGGGGGTGCTCACCAGGGCGAGGATCGCGCCGGTCTTCGGGTCCAGGGCCACCGCCGCCCCCGTGACGCCGGACAGCCCCGCGGCGGCGGCCTCCTGGACGGCCGGGTCGAGGGTGGTCTCCACGTCGGCGCCCTGCGGCTTGCGGCCGGTGAACAGGTCCGAGACCCGCCGGTAGAAGAGCTTGTCGCTCGACCCCGAGAGCAGCGCGTTCTCGGCCTGCTCGAGGCCGCCGCTCGCGCCGTAGAAGGAGTAGAAGCCGGTGACGTGGGCGTAGAGCTTCCCCTCGCCGTAGGTGCGCTGGTACTTGTACTCGTCCTTCGTCGGCTCCGAGGTCGCGATGGGGGTCTGCCCGACGAGGATGTCGCCCCGGTCGCGCGCGTACGTGGAGAGCAGGGTCCGCCGGTTGTCCGGCCGGGAGTTGAGGTCGGCCGCGAAGACGTACTGGATGAGGGTCGTCGAGACCAGGAGCGCGGCGAACAGCGCCCCGACGAGGACGGAGAGCCGGCGCACGGGTGCGTTCACGGCATCCTCACCACCTGGGTCTGCGCGTCGGCGACGGGGCTCGCGCCGAGCTCGGGGAGCGGGCGGCGCGCGTGGTCGGAGATCCGCAGGAGGATGGCGACCAGGGTCCAGTTGGCCAGGAGCGAGGACCCGCCGGAGGAGAGGAAGGGCATCGTCAGCCCGGTGAGCGGGATGACCCGGGTGACGCCCCCGACGACGACGAAGATCTGCAGCGCCATCGAGAAGGCCAGGCCGGCGGCGAGGAGCTTGCCGAAGCCGTCGCGGGTGCCGAGCGAGGTGCGCAGCCCGCGCTGGACGAGCAGCGCATAGAGGACGAGGATCGCGAACAGCCCGATCATCCCGAGCTCCTCGCCGAAGCTCGGGATGATGAAGTCGGACTCGGCGAAGTAGGTCAGGTCGGGCCGGCCCCGCCCCAGGCCGGTGCCCACCATCCCGCCGGCCGCCATCCCCATCAGGCCCTTGGCGAGCTGGTCGGAGGCGGCGAGCGCCTGGGGGCTGAAGGTGTGCAGCCAGAGCAGGACCCGGGTCTGCACGTGCCCGAACACCAGGTAGGCGACGTAGGACCCGGCGACGAACAGGCTCATCCCGATCGCGATCCAGGACACGCGCTCGGTGGCGACGTAGAGCATCGCGACGAAGAGGCCGAAGAAGAGCAGCGAGGAGCCGAGGTCGCGCTCGAAGACGAGGACGGCGAGGCTGGCCACCCAGGCCAGCAGGATGGGGCCGAGGTCGCGGGCCCGCGGGAGGGTCATCGCGAGGACCTTGCGCCCGGCCACCGACAGCGCGTCGCGGGTCTGGACGAGGTAGCCGGCGAAGAAGATGGCGAGGAGCAGCTTGGCCACCTCGCCGGGCTGGAACGACATCGGCCCGACCCGGATCCAGATCCGCGAGCCGAACTCCGAGGTGCCGATGACCGGCAGCAGCGGCAGGAGGAGCAGGCCGAAGCCGACGGCACCGCAGAGGTAGGTGTAGCGCCGCAGGATGCGGTGGTCGCGCAGCAGGACGATCACCCCGGCCGCGATGGCGACGGCGAGTGCGCTCCACATCAGCTGCTTGAGGGCGACGCCCTCGGCGATGGAGCGGCCCTTGGCGACGTCGATGCGGTGGATCATGACGAGGCCGAGGCCGTTGAGCAGGGTGACGATCGGCAGCATCAGCGGGTCGGCGTAGGCCGCCCGCCACCGCAGGACCAGGTGCATCGCCACGGCGACGGCGAGGTAGCCGAGGGTCAGGCCGAGGATGCCGGGGGGCACCGTGCCGGTCGTGGCGAGCCCGACGTTGAGGTAGGCGATCCCGACGATGGCGACCGCCCCGAGCAGCAGGACGAGCTCGACGGTGCGGCCCCTGCGCGGGGCGAGGGACGAGATGACGCTCATGCGGTCGTGGGCTGTCGGGCCGCACGGGGGGCGCGCACGGCGGAGGGGAAGCCGGACGCGCCGGGGGCCGGCGAGGTGCTCGTCGAGGCGGTCGGCGTGCCCGTCGGCGTGCCGGAGCCGCTGGGCGTGGGGCTCGGCGCGGTGGGCGGGGTCCAGGTCGAGGCGACGGTGCGGCAGGCCTGGCCGTTGGCCCGCGCGTAGCGGCACGCCGTGGCCTGGAGCGCCAGCTCGCGGACCCGGTCCTCGACGTCGGCGCGCTTGGTGAGGGTGATGCCGCCCTCGAGGTTCTGCTGGTAGGAGTCGGGCAGGTCGGTGACCTCGATCCCGGTCTCGTACTCCAGGCTGGAGAGCGAGAACGGGCCGAAGTCCTGGTCGACCCCGCGGAAGACCGAGACCACGCCGTCGTGGACGCCGAGGTAGTACTGCTGGCGCGTCCAGGCGTACGCCGCGTACGAGCCGCCGGCGACGACGACGACCGCCACGAGCACTGCGGCGGCGACGCGGGCCACGGTGCCGCGGCGCGAGCGGGGGCCCTCCTCGGCCAGCGTCACCCCGTCGCCGTCGCCGTCGTCCGCGCGGGTGGCCTCCTTGGTCAGGGCGGCGGCCTTGGCGGCGGGGGAGAGCGGGATCGGCCGGGTACCGCGCCGCGCGGACGCGGCGCCGACGACCTGCGGCTGCGTGGGTGGGGCGGCGACCCGGGCGATGTCGACGAGGTCTCCGACGACGACGGTGACGTTGTCGGGGGCGCCGGCTCGCAGGGCGAGGGAGACCAGCCGGTCGGCGCACTGCCCAGGGTCGGGGGTCCCGGTGAGCACCTCGTCGACGGTGTCGCGGGCCACGTAGTCGGTCAGCCCGTCGGACGCGATGAGGTAGCGGTCGCCGGCCCGGCCCTGGCGCACGACGAGGTCGGGCTCGTCGTCGTCGGCGCCGGTGAGCACCCGGGTGACGAGCGAGCGCTGCGGGTGGGTCGTGGCCTCCTCCGGGGTGATCCTCCCCTCGTCGACCAGGTTCTGCACGAAGGAGTGGTCCTTGGTGATCTGGGTGACCTTGCCCTCGCGGACCATGAACGCCCGCGAGTCGCCGATGTGGGCCATGACCATCGTGTCCCGGGCCCGGAGCATCGCGATCAGGGTCGTGCCCATCCCCTCGAGCCGGGGGTTGCCCCGCACCTGCGCGCCGAGCTGGTGGTTCGCGGCGTGGATGCGGTCGAGGAGGGCCTGGCTCGCGTCGCGGGTGGAGAGCGACTCGCCGTCGAGCTCGACGAGTGAGCCGATGACCATCGAGCTCGCGACGTCGCCACCGGCGTGGCCGCCCATGCCGTCGGCCATGGCGAGCAGGTGGGGGCCGGCGTAGCCCGAGTCCTCGTTGTTGGACCGGACCATGCCGACGTCGGAGCGGGCCGCGTAGTGGAAGGCGAGGGGCATCGGCTACCTCTGCAGCTCCAGCACGGTCTGGCCGATGCGCAGGACGCTGCCGGCGGCCACCTCCCGCGGCTCGGTGAGGCGGGTGGCGCCGAGGTAGGTGCCGTTGGTGGAGCGGAGGTCCTCGACCATCCAGGTCCCGTCGCCGGACTGGAAGAGGCGGGCGTGGCGGCCGGAGGCGTAGTCGTCGTCGAGGACGAGGGCGCACTCGGGGCTGCGGCCGATGAGGGTGCCGGAGGGGCGCAGCGGGAGGGTGGTGCCGGCGAGTGGGCCGGCGGTGACGACGAGCCGGGTCGGGCCCTTGCGGCCGGCCCGGCCGCCGGCCGCGCGGGCGCCACGGACCGGCCGGCGCCGGTCCGGCGGAGGGGCGGCGCGGCGCTCCTCGGCGCTCGCCGTCCGGCGCTTGACCCGGGTTCCGTAGAGGTCTCCGCGCAGGACGCCGACGACCGAGAAGACGAAGATCCAGAGCAGCACGAGGAGACCGAGCCGGAGCACGGTGAGGGTCAGCTCGCTCATCACCGGAGCCTCACCGCCTGCCCGCGCGGAAGGTGATCGACGTCCGCCCGACGGTGACCCGGTCGCCGTCGTCGAGGTGGGTGGTGGTGATGCGTTCGCCGTTGACGTAGGTGCCGTTCGTCGAGCCGAGGTCGCGGATGGTCGTCACGAAGTGGGGGCCGTCGGTGGTGACGCGCAGCTCGCTGTGCCGCCGGGAGATCCCGGGGTCGTCGAGGATGATGTCGGCGCTGTCGTCGCGGCCGAGGATCGTCATCGCCCCCATCAGCGGGTAGCGCTCGCCGTCGACGTCGAGCCAGGGCCGGTCGGCCGGGTTGACCCGGCGGGGACGCGGCGGGAGCGCGGGTTCGCGCTGCTGCTCGTCCTCGGGCCAGATGACCCCGGACGAGCCGGCGGACCCGGCGGCCGCTGCTCCGGCGGCGCCGGGACCGGCGGCGCGTGCACCCGCTGCGGCCGGACCGGCGGCACCGGCGGCATCGACGCCGCCGCCGGCACCGGCGACGCCGCCGGGGCCGGGCCCGAGGTCGCGGGGGCTGTCGCTGTGGTCGCTCGGGCGCACGGCGCGGTGCTGGCCCGTCATCCCGGTGGCGCGCGGCCGGGACGCCTTGGACGGGCGCAGCCGGAAGACACCGGTCTCGAGGTCGTCGTGCTCCTCGAAGATGATGTCGATGGGGCCGGCCGGCTGGTAGCGCTGGCCGTCGCAGTGCTCCTCCGCCGCGGCGACGAGGTCCATCTCGACGTGCTCGAGGTCGGGAGCGAGACGGTCGTAGTCGCCGGGGGAGAGCTCGATGACGAACTGGTTGGGCACGATGGCGCGACCGGAGGAGGTGGCGGCGCGGTCGTCCATCGCCCGGCGGATGTGGCTCGCGATCTCCACGGGGTGCACGGCCGAGCGCAGATGGCGCGCGAAGGTGCCCTGGACGGCGCGCTCGATGCCCGCCTCGAGGCGGTCGAACAGGCCCACGGCGCACCTCCTCCTCGGGCTCGGGCCGGAGCGCCCCGGTGGCGGCGGGGCTGCAGACGTCCTCGACAGGGTAACCGCCGGGCGTGTGCGTGCTGCGGACGGCGTGCCCTAGGGTCGCGGACCGTACCGTGGAGGCATGCTCGACACGGTCCGCGTCCTGGTCCCTCGCGAGGTCCCGCTGGGCGGCCCCCGGTCGATGACGGTGCGGCGCACGCTGCCGGCGCGGGAGCGTTCGTTCGTCGGCGCCTGGTGCTTCGTCGACCACTACGGTCCCGATGACGTGTCGGTCACCGGGGGGATGGACGTCGCCCCGCACCCGCACTGTGGCCTGGCGACGGTCTCGTGGCTGTTCAGTGGCGAGGTGGAGCACCGCGACTCGCTCGGGACGGTGGCCACGGTCCGTCCCGGGGAGGTCAACCTCATGACCGCCGGTCGCGGCATCGCCCACTCGGAGGTGTCCACCCCGGCGACCACGGTGCTCCACGGGGTCCAGCTGTGGGTGGCCCTCCCCGCTGCCAGGGCGCGGGTCGAGCCGCGGTTCGAGCACCACGTGCCCCTCGTCGTGGAGCCTGCGGACGGGGTGCGGGCTCAGGTCTTCGTCGGGTCGCTGTGGGGCTCGACGTCGCCGGTCGCCGTCGAGACCGCCCTGCTCGGCGTGGAGGTGGCCCTGAGCCCGGGAGCTTCCGTGGACCTGCCGGTGCCGAGCGGCTTCGAGGTCGGGGTGCTCGTCGACAGCGGTGCGGTCGCCGTCGCCGGTACCGCGCTCGGGGTGGGCGAGCTCGGTGTCATGGACGCCCGGCCGAGGGCGGCGGCGCCGGCGGGCTCGCCGGAGCGCGGTGCTGGCGGTGGTGCGGCCGGTGGTGCTGGCGGCGTGGGCGACGGGCTGCGGCTGGAGGCGGGGTCCGACGGCGCACTGCTCGTGGTCCTCGCTGGCGAGCCGTTCGGCGAGGAGCTCGTCATGTGGTGGAACTTCGTCGGTCGCTCGCATGACGACGTCGTGGCCGCGCGCCAGGCGTGGGAGGCCGAGGCCACCGGGGGCCCTGCCCGGTTCGGCGCCGTGCCCGGGTACTCGGGCGCCACCGAGCGCATACCGGCGCCGGCACTGCCCGGGGTACGGCTGCGCCCGCGAGGCAACCGGGGAGTCCACCCGCCTCCCGCGGCCGAGGCGCCGGCCATGTCCTGATGGCTCCCGCCGGAGGCAGCCGCTTTGGACCAACGGGGGTGCATCGGGCAGACTATGGACGCTCACGCGAGCGTCACGCGCAAGTGGCGGAACGGCAGACGCGCTGTCTTCAGGTGGCAGTGTCCTTACGGGCGTGGGGGTTCAAATCCCCCCTTGCGCACTCGCTGAGGTCGACCCGACGGGAGTGCCGTCGGGGTCGACCTCGTTGCCGGAGCGAACGGCGTGGCCGACGCTTCGACCTCGAGAGACGCGGGCTCGCACCGCCTCTGCAGCGGCGGGGTCGAGCTCGACGAAACCGAACCGGAGCCGGCTCACCGGAAGGTGATCGC
This sequence comes from uncultured Actinomycetota bacterium, assembly GCA_963772645.1. Lineage (GTDB taxonomy): Bacteria > Actinomycetota > Actinomycetes > Actinomycetales > Dermatophilaceae > DASSQJ01. Next base: position 74,164 of record CAVYYD010000008.1, on the reverse strand, counting down.
GGACGTCGTCGAGGGGGAGTGGCGGCTCCACGACACGGAGGGAGGCCCGCCGCCGGAACCCGCCGGGGATCGCCGAGCTCGGTTCGGGCTCCTCACCGGTGACCTGCCCGATGACCGTGACCGCGCGCAGCGATTCGCCGCCTGGATGGGACGTCCGCGGCGAGTAGACGAGGATGCCGTCGCCGGGCGACATCCGGGCCAGCGGCGCGCGCTTGCCGTGGTTGGCCATGACGAACCCGCCGTCGACGCCGCGCAGGGCATGGTCCCGAGAGGCGACGAGGAGCCAGTGTCGGCGGTGGTCCATCCCCGAGACACTACGAACGGCCACCGACACCGCGGCGGCCGAGCTGGAGCGGCCGGGTCGCCGCGTGGGAGCGGGGCAGGTCGCTGCGTGGGAGCCGCCTAGGTCGCGACGCGGGGGCGGGCCGGGTCGCCGCGTGGGGCCCACCGGCGCGGCGGATGCGCGAGAATCCCCGGATGGGACGAGACTCCGCGCAGCCTCCTGAGACCCGCGGCCGGGCTCGCCGCGCCCTTCGCGCAGTGAGCAAGGTCGCCCTCGGCGCCGCCCTCGTCGGTGCCGGCATCGGGCACCTGACGAGGTCGCGTGAGGAGTTCCGGGCGCAGGTCCCCGAGTGGGTGCCGTTCGACCCCGACGACGTCGTCGTGTGGTCCGGCTGCGCCGAGGTGGCCCTGGGTGCCGCGACCCTGCTCGGCTGGCGGCAGCCGACCCGTGCCCGTCTCGGCACCGCCGGTGCCGCGTTCTTCGTCGCCGTCTTCCCCGGCAATGTGGCCCAGTGGCTCGAGCGCAAGGACGGTTTCGGCCTCGACACCGACCAGAAGCGGATGGCGCGCCTCGCCGCCCAGCCGGTCCTCATCGCCTGGGCGCTGTACGCCGGCGACACCCGCCACCAGCGCCGCCTCGCTCGGTCGCGGTCCCGCAGCTGACCCGGAGCCCCGACCGGGAGGTGGTCACCTGCTCTCCCCGGCGACGGGGCGCGAGGCCCGGCGCCGGAACCCCGTGCCGGGCGCGGACCCGCGTGGAGTTGACCCCTGGGCGGGCCGCCTGACCGGCCATCCGTGAGGGCGAGCCTCTCGGCGTAGAGCGTGCACCCCTGACGCGAGTCTGTGGGTGCCGAACCCGCATCCCCACGGGCGCCAGACGTGGCGTCCCTAGTGGAGCCGCCGGGTGGAGCGTGGGCGTGGGAGCCCGATGCGGGCTAGCCCCACAAGCGTCCAGGGGGCGTACCGGACCTGCGCAGCCGACCCGGAGCGCCTGACCCGGATGCCTCACGCAGCCGGCTCCTTCCACGCGGGGTCGTCGTACTCCTCCTCGTCCCACCACCGGTCGAGGTCGAGCTCCGGCTCGCGTGGTGGACCGGTCGCGGCCGCCACGAGCCGGGCACGAACCGGAGCTCCGCGCGGCTCCACCCCTGCGAGTCGATCGTTGGCGAGGGCACGATCGTAGGAGCCCTCGGCAAGGTCCCAGACGACCGACCGGCCGTGCTGGTCGGGTACCGCGCCGACCACGGCCCACAACCGTCGTCGGTGCACCACGGTGTGGTGACGCTGACAGAGCAGTGCGGCGTTGAGGGGCTCCGACCGGCCTCCGTCGGCCCAGTGCCGGACGTGGTGGGCCCGCGCCCAGCTGGGGGGTGCGGTGCACCCGGGGTAGGTGCAGCCACGGTCTCGCTGCCACAACAGCCGACGCTGAGCGCGAGTGAACAGCCGTGCCGCACGACCGACGTCGAGCACCTCCCCGGCCGTTCCGAGCACGTACGGCACGAGGGCGGCGTCGCAGGCGATACGGCGCAGGTCGTCGGGGGCGATGAGCGTGCCGTCGGCCGTGGAGCCGAGCACCTCGCCCGCACCGGTTCGCGCCTCGAGGTCGGAGAGCTCGACGCTCACGTGGAGCACCGCGGGCGAACCGGCCACGGCGGCGGTGTCATCGGCATCCCCGGCCGAGGACCGCAGGCACACCTGCGCGAGGGCCTCCACACGACGCTGTCCGCTCGGGCGAAGGTCACGCTCTCCGGTCTCGGGGTTGGGAGACGGTGCGGACAGCGGACCGATGGCTGCCTCCAGAGCCGCGGCCTGGGCGGGCGTCATGAGGAGCTGGTACTCGGTGAGGTCACCGGACTCGATGAAGGGGGACGACAGCCGAGCCGCGGCGGCGAGCCGGTGGTGGAGGTCGTCGAGTGCTCCCTGCCGACCGTGCGCGGCGACCAGACGAGGGCGCAACCCCCGCATCATCGCCGGCCCCCACTGCTCGGCGAGGCCGACAAGGGCGGTCGTGACCGTACCGACCGCCTCGGGGTTCAACAGTGGCACCAACCGCTCCACCTCCCGCCACACTGCCACCGCGTTCGACGGCGAGAGGGAGCCGGACCGCACCGCGGCCCACACGATTCCGACCGGGCCGTCGGGGTCCGGGTCTCCGACGGTGAGGGAGGAGCCGCCGGCGGCGACCTCGACGGCGACCCGGGCGACATGGCCCGCGCCGCCCTGTCGTAGCGACGGGCACTGCTCACGGACCCAGGCGTGGGCCTCTCCGGGTGACACCTCGCCGCGACGGACCGCCTCGGCGACCACGGCGACCCGGGCCGCTCCGGCGGCTGCTCCGACGTCGTCGAGCAGCCCAGCGAGCTCGGCAAGCTCTGGACCGGACGCCTCGTGGAGGGCCTCGAGCAGGCCTTGGATGGCCGCGACCGCACCGTCGAGGCGGGAGCGTCGCTCCCCCTGCCTCTCGGTGTGCCTCGCCATCTTCGCATGATACTCGAACATCTGTTCGATTGCAACCGGGTGTTCACAACGCGCCAACGCGGCCACATGCAGACCTGCCGGCTCGGGTCGGACGGTGGGGGACTCGCGCGCCGGGAGGTGGAGGGCTCGCGCGCTGAGCCGTGGACCCGGGCGGGGCATGGACCCGCCTCGGACTCGCACCCGACCATGGATGGGTCATCGGGGCTCGTGCCGCGCCAGCGGGCCAGGGCCCCCGACGCGACCCGGTCAGCCGATGGCGCGCTCGGCCTGCCGACGGGAGCGCCGGTTCTCGGCCAGCGCCTCACGCAGCTCCTCGTCGTCCATGACGAGGTAGACGAGCCCGCAGTCCTGGGGCCCGGTGGCTCCGGGCACACAGAGGGTGCAGTGCTCACCGACGCGGATGGGGCACAGCGGCTCCGGACGTCGCCGTGTCCGATTGCCGCTCACCACATCAGGATACGCCGCACCCGGGGACCGCCCGGTACGCGCCGGGGGCTCCGGGCCCCCCGGCGGCCGCGGACCCCGTCAGCGCACGAGGCTTGCGACGAGCTCCTCGGCCAGGCGAGCGGGTGCCGCCAGCGGGATGCCGTGACCGACACCCTCGAGCGCGACCTCACGGACGCTGCCCCCGGCTGCGGCGTACCGTGCCAGCACGGCCCTCATCTGGGTGACCATCGGCTGCGGGGGCAGGACGTCCGCCCCGGGCCAGCCCGGTACCGCGCCGAGCTCGCCGAGCGTGGCGAGGTCGAACATCGACCGGTCGCTGACCACCTGGTCGGCCGTACCGTGCACCCAGGTGACGGGCGGCTTCGGGTCGAGGGCGACGAGGTCGTCGGCGGTGCGGAAGTGGGTGGGCGCCATCGTGTTGAGGATGCCCCGGCCACCGGGGGCGAGGGTGGGCCAGTTCTCGGACGGCGTGGAGTCACCGGGGTAGAAGTCATCGCCGGTGACGGTCGTGAGGAGCTCGTCGGTGAGGAAGTCCTCGTCGACGTGCCCGGCGTTGCCCTCGGCGCCGAAGAACGTCCGCAGGATGACCCGCGGGCTCGTCGCCGGGTCCTCCGCCCCGGCGTCCTTCTCGGCCAGCCGGCGGACGAGCTCGGGGTTGGCACCGCCGCCCCCGCTGGCCGCGCCGTCGGGGAAGGCGAGCCTGCCGTCCTCTCCGACCGTGCCGCCGAACCCGTAGGGGCTGAGCGGGGCGACGAAGGTGATGCTCGCGAGGTCGTCGGGATGGGCGACGGCCAGCTGCTGGAGCACACCGGCGCCCATCGACCAGCCGGCGGAGCTCACCGCCCGGCGCCCCGCGAGGCCGAGGGCCTCGAGGAGCGCGTGGACGTCCTCGGCCATGTCGCCGAGCCCGCGGGTGGCGTCGACCGGCTCGGCGTCGGTGCGGCCGAAGCCACGCAGGTCGGGGGCGATGACGCGGACGTCGTCCGGGAGCTCGGCGGCGACGTAGGCCCAGAACCCGCCGGTCGAGAGGTTGCCGTGCACGAGGAGGAGCGGGACGCCGTCCTCCGGCCCGCTCGTCCAGACGTTCGTCGTCAGGCGGGCCGTGTCGACGCGAGTGCACGCGAAGGGGGCGGGGGCCGGTGACGCTGTCATGCTCGCTCCTCGGTCAGGGGGTGGGCTGCACTTCCTGTCTAGCAGCCGAGCCGCCGGGTCGCGCGGCCACCCGGCGGCATCCGCCGGCCGCGGCACGGCGCCGGTGGCCCGAGCCCTCGCCCGGCTCAGGCCGCCGCACCCGGAGCCAGCTGGAGGGCGACCCGGGCGATGGTCCCCCCGTTGGGCCCGTTCGCCAGCCGCACGGTGCCGCCCTGGGCCACGACCAGGCTGCGGACGATCGCCAGACCCAGCCCCGAGCCCTCGGTCCCCTCCGCGGTCGGGCCCCGCCACCCGCGCTCGAACGCGTGGGCCAGCTCGCCCGGAGCGAACCCCGGCCCGGTGTCCACCACCTCGACGACACCCCAGCCGTCCCGCGCCCGCACGCGGACCGCGACCTCGTCGCCCGGGCGGCAGTAACGGGTGTTGGCGAGCAGGTTGCCCACGACCTGGTGGAGCCGGTCGGGGTCGCCGGAGACGACCACGCCCTCCTCGAGGTCCCGGTCCACGACGAGCCCGGCGGCGAGCATCGACCCCTCCCGCGACGCGAGCGCCAACGCGGCGACCCGGCCGAGGTCGACCTCCTCGAGGCTCAGCTGCAACCCGTGGGACTCGGCGGCCGAGAGCTGGGCGAGGTCCTCGACGACCCGGCCGAGGCGGGTCGCCTGGTCGTGCAGGGCGGCGAGGAGCCGGGGGTCCGGCGGCACGAGGCCGTCGCGCAGCTCCTCGAGCCCGGCCTGGAGCGCGGTCAGCGGCGTCCGCAGCTCGTGCGCGATCTCGTCGGTGTACCGCCGGCGGGCCCGCTCGGAGCGCTCGACCTCGCCGGCCGCTGCGTCGAGGGCCGCGACGAGCTCGGCGAGCTCGGGGCGGCGCGTCCCCGGGATCCGCACGGAGTGGTCGCCGGCGGCGAACGCCCGCGCCAGGCTCGTGATGACCCGCATCGGGGTCGCCAGCCGCACGGCGACGACGAACGAGACCACGACCGCGGCGACGACGGCGAGGACGGTCGCGGCGACGAGCCACTCCGCGTCGATGGCCTCCATCGGTGTGGCCGAGGCGAGGAGATGCGGGAGCACCGTGCCGACGGTGTGCACGCCGAGGACGGACAGCGAGACGACGAGGAAGCCGCCGAGGAGGCGTCGCCCCATCGGACCGAGCCGCCACCGCTCAGGCATCCGCGTGCAACGCCAGCCGGTACCCGAAGCCGACGACGGTCTCCACGACCCGCTGGTCGTGGTCGCCGAGCTTGCGCCGGAGGTTCTTCACGTGCGAGTCGACGGCCCGCTCGTACCCCTCGAAGGTGCCGCCGGTGATCCGTTCGACGAGCTCGTGCCGGCTGAAGACCCGCCCGGGTGTGCTGGCCAGGGCGGTGAGCAGCGACCACTCGCTGGGGGTGAGCCGGAGCGGGTGCGCGTCGAGCGCGGCCTCGTGCCGGCCCTCGTCGAGGACGAGGCGCCCGGTGCCGAAGGAGCGGGCGGCCACGTCCCGGCGGCCGCGCCCTCGGCGCCCGAGGACCGCCTGCACCCGCAGGAGGACCTCGGTGGGGCTGAACGGCTTCGTGATGTAGTCGTCGGCGCCGGCCCGCAGCCCCACGATCCGGTCCGGGACGGTCGAGCGGGCGGTGAGCACGATGACCGGAGCCAGCGGACGCGCCCGGTCCAGGACCTCCATCCCGTCGACGTCGGGCAGCCCCAGGTCGAGGAGCACCAGGTCCGGGACGCTCCGCTCGAGGGCGAGGAGGGCTTCGGCGCCGGTGCTCGCGGTCAGCACCCCGATGCCGGCCCGCTCGAGGTAGCGGCGCAGCAGCTCGCGGATGTCGCGTTCGTCCTCGACGACGAGGACCGTCTCCATGTCCTCATTCTGCGTGCTCGGGCCCCCGGCCACAGGCGATGTGGGGGACGCCACGCCCCGAACCGGGCCGGCTGCCAGTCCGCCCTCGCCCGGGCTGTCCCCGGGCTGTCCCCGGGCCCGCCCGGCGACGGACGGCTCAGCGCAGGTTCATCCCGTCGAGGGGGGCCCAGCCCTCGAGCGGAACCCGGGTCCACGCCTCGTCGTCGTGCTCGCCCTCGGAGCCGTCGACCTGCCCGCCGGGCTCGGTCGTGCCCCCGCCCGCGTGCGGGCCCATGACCCGGTACCGAACGCGGAAGAAGGTGCCGTCGGCGTTCTCGCGGACGTCGGAGCGCACGAGGACCGGCGTCCCGTCGGCCAAGGCCCCCAGGCCGACGGCGTGTGCCGTCGTCGCGGTCTCGTCGACGTCCTCGCCCGCGCCGTCCGGCTCCTGGCCGGGCAGGTGCTGCCAGACGCGGCAGATGTCGTCGACGTACACGCGGTCGGCCCCCCTGCCGAGGATCAGCACGCCGGTGGGGAGGCCCGCGCTGTCGGTCTCCACGTTGAGGACGAACTTCGGCGAGACGCTCGCGTGGGCATTCAGCCTCGTCAGCGGGTCGGAGCGTCCGGTGCACATCCCGGGTCGGCCGGCGTCCCCTGCAGCAACGGCGGCCGGGGCGGCGAGCAGCGTGGTCGAGGCCGCTGCCGCCAGCCCGACGAGGAGCCGTGTGGCCCTGCGTGCCGACATCGTTCGCCACCTCCCTCGGTGATGGGCCCCGGACGCTCCTGGCCCCGGGGGCCGACGGCCTCTCGGTCGCCGGTCCCACCTCAAGGGTGAGCGGACGGCGTGGCCGGCCGGTGGAGACGGCGTGGTGATCGTGTGGAGAAAGCGCCGAGCCCCTCGGCGCGGCGGCGACGGCGATGTGGGGGACACCATCCGGGGACCCCCGGCATGGTCACCCACATCGCCGAGCGCGGCGGGACGGGTTCCGCGGCGTTCGCCGAGCTCAGGCCGGGTTCAGGCGGGGTAGCCCCAGGACGGCCAGGACGCGCAGCACGACCTCCGTCGGGCTGAACGGCTTGCCGACGTAGTCCGCCGCACCGGCGGCCAGGCCGGCGATCCGGTCCACCGGTTCCGCCCGGGCACTGAGGATCACGACGGGGATGCCGGGAGCCGCGGCACGCAGCACCTCGGTGCCGTCGATGTCGGGCAGGCCGAGGTCGAGCAGCACGAGGTCGGGGTGGGCCCGCCGGAGCTGGAGCAGCGCCTCGCCGCCGGTGGGGGCGAGCACGACCGACAGGCCGGCCCGCAGGAGGTAGCGCTCGAGGAGCTCACGGACGGCTTGCTCGTCCTCGACGACCAGCACGGTCCGGTCCACGGGTGGTGAGACGGTCACGACGATCTCCTCGGTCCACACGGAGGGGCCGCACCGGTGGGTGCGGCCCCTCCCTGTCATGCGGTGTGCAGCGGGCTCACTTGGCCCTGGCCGCCGGGACCTTGGTGACGGTCCACTCGACGGTCGCCGTAGCCAACTCGTGGCCCTCAGAGTCCTTGCCGCGCACGCTCAGGAGGTACGTGGCCGGCTTGAGGTTGCTGTAGGTCACCGGCGAGTCACCGCACGGGGTCCAGGCAACCGTCACCCTCTTGCCCTTCATGAGCTGGCACTCGAAGGTCGCGCCCTCGTCGAGCGGGTCCGTGGCGATCGTGAAGGTCGCCGTGGCCCCGGGAGTCCCGACAGGAGTGATCGTGATGAGCGCAAGGTTGACGGTCCACGGGTCGCTGACGACGGGTTCCGAGCGGTTCCCGCTCGCGTCGATCCCGACGACCGCGAACGTGTACGTCCCGGGCCCCAGGTCCGTGTACTCCTTGGGGGAGTCGCAGTCCTCCGCGGTGCCCGCGACGTCGTCCTTGGTCAGCGTGCACTCGAAGGTCACGCCGGGCTCCTCCGAGCTGAACGCGAAGGTCGCCGTCATGCCGGCCAGGTCGACGGATTCGATCGCGACGGCCGGTGGGGTGGTGTCGGGCAGGACGGTCCACGCCCGGGTGACGATCTCCGAGGCGTTGAGCGCCTTGTCGGTCGCCTGCGCCGAGAAGACGTAGTCACCGGGGGCGAGGTCGCTGTAGGTCACCGACGACGTGCATGCCTCCAGATTCCCGGGCGCTCCGTTCGGCTGCAGCATGCACGTGAAGTCCACCGGGCTCTCGTTCGCGGTGAGAGTGAACGTCACGGTTGGCCCGCTGACGACCTCCGGAGTGACCGTGAGCACCGGTGCGGTCGTGTCCTCACCGGAGTCCGGCGGCTGCTCACCGTTGGTCTCCGGGGCGAAGACGACCACGGAGATCGGGGCGAGGGGGTTGGCAAGGGGGTTGCGGCCGGTCAGGTCGACACCAAGGGTGTAGCTGCCGACCGGTGCTCCCTCGATGAACGTCGCGTACCAGGTCACCGGTGTGAAGCCGGCCGAGAGCGCGGCGGTCCACGATCCGACGAGCCGACCCTGGGCGTCGAGGCTCAGCGGCATGGCGACCATCTCGGTGCCGTTGCTCGCGAAGACCTTGACGTCACCGGCGGCGAGCGCCTCGCTCTCGGGCGTCGCCGGGTCCTCGACGGGACCGGTGACGGTGAGGTTGAGCTCAGCGGTGCCCGGCTCGGGTGCGTAGACCGACAGCGGGATGGCCGTCGAGGCGCCCTGCGTCGTGTACTTCGGCAGCGGGCTGCCCCAGAGCAGCGTCGTCACGTTCTCGTTGACGTTGATCGTCCCGGTCTCGTGGGCCAGGCCCACCGTCGGGGCGTCGACGTCGACGAGCTCCAGCGTGACCGTGTACGTGCCCGTGGGTGCACCGGCCGCGACGGTGACGTCGAACGTCGTGGAGAGGTTGTACCCCGGCCACACCGGGAACCCGGTGTCCGGGCCCCACGTGCCGACGAGGTTGCCGTCGACGACGGTGAACGGGACGATCTGGCCGTCGCCGGTCGAGACCGCGCTGACGTCACCAGCCGCGAAGGCGCCCTCGGCGTCGACCGTCAGGCGCAGCTGCGCGGTGTCGATGGTGTCGCCACCCCACGGGTTGAGCAGCGACGCCGTGATCTGGAAGGGGAAGGTCTGGAAGACGTTCTCCGGCAGGGTTCCGAGGTCGACCGCGGGGTCGTGGATCGCCGTGAGCTGGTCCGCGGTGGTGTCGTCTCCCGGGACGTCCATGGAGAAGCCGGGGAGGTAGGTGTTGTCCGGGATGAAGTTGCACAGGGCCCGCACGTCGTCGGCCAGCTGGGCGAACGCCGTCACGCCGTGGAGCGTGTTGGTGCCGATCTCGGCGTACGACGACAGGTTGGTGAACGGCACTGCACCGATGATCCTGTCGACCTTCCACGTCAGGGTCCCCACGTCGAGCCAGGTGTAGCTGCCCTTGAAGGTCTCCGAGCGGTTGTAGCTGAAGCCGCTGTAGTCGACGAACCGCTCCGTCGGGGCGATCCCGTCGGCCACGTCGGGGTCCTCGGACATGACGAACGTCGGGCCACCCTGCCACGTCGAGGTGTAGTCAGCCGTCGGCGGGAAGCCGGCGATCCGGTTGTAGTACTCGACCGCGTCGAGCGTCAGCGGGGTGGACTTGCTGGCCGCCGCCCCGATGTTCATGGCAGCGAGCTCCCAGGCGCCGAACTGGCTGTTCGAGCTGGCGTCCTTGGGGGTCGGGCCGATGAGGGCCGGCGGTCCCGCCATGCTGGAGGGAAGGCCGGGGATCGTCCCGGTGAGCATCAGTGACTGGTAGATCGCCGCGTTCTCGGGCGAGGCGTCGATGACGGAGTCGTCGTAGGCGATGCGCCCGGTCGACTCGAGGGCGATCTCGTCCGCGAAGCGCAGCTTCATCAGGACGTCGCCGAGCTTGTCGGTGATGACGGCGTCCGAGGTCCGCACGAGGTTCAGCCGCTCGAGCTCGACCTCCTTGACGAACATCGTGTACTCCGGCTGCACGTCACAGGCACCGGTGAAGTCGGCCGGCAGCGGGTCGGCGATCTCCTGACCCTGCAGCGGCACGCGCCACACCCAGCGGTCGTCGACCGGGTTCTTCTCCTCGCCGACGCCCGGGATTGCCGTGTAGGACACCGGCTGGACGCAGTACTCGATGGTCTCGGCCGTCTCCGTGGTGGCCGGGACGACGTACTTCTGGAGCTTCGGTGCACCGTTCTCGTCGCGCAGGGCGATCACGAGGTCGGAGTAGATGGAGCCGGTGGTCGTTTCGCCACCGCCTCCTCCTCCGCCGCCTCCGCCGCCGCCTCCGCCGCCTCCGCCGCCGCCGCCTCCGGGTCCTGCGGCGAACGCGGTGGGCACGGCCAGGGCGGCCGCAGCCACGGTGGCGATGACCGCACCCAGCATCGTCGTGCTTCTGTGAGTCCTCACGTCCTCGACCTCCTCAACGGTCCCGAGCCCCGGACGTCGACCCGCCCTGCGGGCTCCTCGACCGGTCGGCCGGGCCCACTGCCCACCAGCCGGTTCACGGCCAGCGTGTCCTCACGCCGTGGGGTCCTCGTGGCCGCCGTGTGGTGATCGTGTGGAGATCGAGGCGAGCGGGCCGCGGGACCGCGGCCTGCTCAGGGCCGGTCCAGCAGCTCCGGACGCGCGATGTGGTCGAGGACCACCTGCCGGAGCCGCCCCGCGTGGGCGCCGTCGATGACCCGGTGGTCCGCCGTGGCGACGAGCACCGTCGTCGGACGCACGACGACCTCCCCGTCGACGGCCACCGGCCGGTCGCGCACCGCGCCGACCGCGAGGTACACCGAGGTCCTGGCGAAGGGCACCGGCGCGAGGAAGGCCTCGTCCAGGCCCACGGTGCCGACGTTGGAGACGAACGCGGTCCCGAGCGGGCGTCCCGGCTGTCCGAACGCGGGAGTGCCGAGGCCGCCGACGATCAGGCCGGCGGTGCGCATGACCGGACCCATCGCCCACCAGGGCCCACTCGCACGAGCGAGCCGGTGCGTCGGTGGTGCCGGTCACCGTCGCCGCGCAGTGCCAGGGCCGCGGCCTCGACCCGCCGGGCGACCTCCGTCGTCGAGAGTCGGTCGGCGTCCTCGACCCGGACCGGCGCGAGGTCGCTCCCGTTCTCGATGTCGACCGCGAACGCGACCGTGCAGGCCTCGTCCGCCACGACCCGGCCGAACGCGACCCGGCCGCGGGCCTCCGGTACCGCCCGCAGGGCCCGGCCCATGGCGGCGCCGACGAGGTGGGTCAGGGTCACCCGGACCCCGGTGGTGCGGCGCAGCATCTCGACGTGCGCGAGCGCCGCCGTGACGTCGACCTCGGTCCGGGCGTGGATGCGTCCCTCCGCAGGGGCGCGCCAGGTGGCGGCCGCGATCTTGCGGCGGACCGGCCGCCGCGTCACCGGCGCGACCTCGCCGCGGCCTCGGTCGCCGCGGCCCGGAGCGGGGCTCCCGCCCGAGTCCCGGTCAGGGCGAGCCGCACGAGGTCGCGCGGGAGGGAGGCGAGGGCGGCCAGCGCTGCGGCGCGGCGGGGTAGCCGCACGACGGGCCGCCCCGCCTCGACCGCGTCGAGGACCGCGCGGGCGACCTCGCGCGGATCCAGGTCGCGTAGGGCGCCGAGCCGCTCGACCCTGGCGAACGCGGACCCGGTGAACGGATGGCGGCGGGCGCGCTCCATCATCGCGGAGGAGACGGGGCCGAGCTCCGCCACGGTCGTCCCCACCCCGGTCCCCGCGAGCTCGAGCCGCAGGGCGGACGCGGCGTGGGTCAGCCCGGCCTTCGTGGCGCCGTAGACGGTGAGCCCCGGGAAGGTGGCGACCCCCGCGAGCGAGGAGACCATGACGACGTGGCCGCTGCCCCGGGCGAGCATCCCCGGGAGCAGCCGGCGGGTCAGGGCCAGGGGCGCGGTGAGGTTGAGCGCCACCGTGCGCTCGACGTCACCGGGCTCCAGCTCGTCGAGCCGGCCGACCGTCTCCACGGCGGCGTTGTGGACGACGACGTCGACCGGACCGCCGCGCCGTTCCGCCGCGGCCACCACCTCGTCCGGGGCACCGGGGTCGGTGAGGTCGACGGCCAGGGTGTGGGCCCCGAGCCGGCGACCGGCCAGCTCGAGCGGCTCGGGCGAGCGGGCGAGCAGGGTGACCCGCGCCCCGCGCCCGACGAGCTGCTCGGCGAGGTGGCCACCGATGGTGCCGGTGGCCCCGGTGAGCAGGACGTGGCGGTCGTGGAGACGCATCCGCTCAGTGTCGGTGACGGGGAAGTGGACCTCGGCATCCCGGCGGTGCGGTGTCGAAGGTCGGCGGAGCGGGTCAGCCGGTCGGGGCGAGGCCGGTGACGAGGAGGACGACCTCGCCCGCCTCGTCGGTGGCGGCGAGGTCGAGCTCGGCGGTGATCCGCCAGTCGTGGTCGGCCTCGGGGTCGTCGAGGATCTGGACGACGTCCCAGCGGTCCTCCTGCTCCGCGACGTGGAAGAGGGCCGGCCCGCGCGCCTCCGGCCCGGTGCCGATGTCGTCGTACTCGGTGAGGTACTCGGCGTGGGCGTCCTGCCAGCCCTCCGCGGTGAGGCCGGCGTCGAGCGCGGCCAGGGCCTCGTAGTGCCCGCGCGCGAGCAGCTCCACCCGGCGGAACATGCTCTGCCGCACCATGACCCGCAGCGCCCTGGGGTTCGCCGACAGGGCCCGCCCCTCGCTGGGGGCGCGCACCTCGGTGACCCTCTCGCCGTCGGGGTTGGCGAGGGCCTCCCACTCGTCGAGGAGGCTGGAGTCGGTGTGCCGGACGACCTCGCCGAGCCACTCGACGAGGTCGTCGACCTCCTCGGTGCGCGCGGCCACCGGCACGGTGGACCTCAGGGCGCGGTACGCGTCGGTGAGGTAGCGCAGGACGACGCCCTCGGCCCGGGCCAGCTTGTGGTGGGCGACGAACTCCCCGAACGTCATGGCCCGTTCGTACATCTCCCGGACGACGGACTTCGGCGACAGGTCGCGCGGGTCGACCCACGGGTGGCGCTGCCGGTAGGTCCGCAGCGACTGCTCGAGCAGCTCGGCGAGCGGGCGCGGCCAGGTGACGTCGTCGAGGGCGTCCATCCGCTCCTCGTACTCCATGCCGTCGGCCTTCATGGCCGCGACCGCCTCACCCCGGGCCTCGAACTGCTGCGCCATGAGCACCGGCCGCGGGTCCTCGAGGGTCGCCTCGATGACGCTGACGACGTCCAGGGCGTAGCCCGGGTCGGCGGGGTCGAGCAGGTCGAGCGCCGCGAGGGCGAACGCGGAGAGCGCCTGGTTGAGCGCGAAGCCCTCGTGGAGGTCCATCGCCACCTGGAACGGGCCCTCGGCGTACCGGCGCCCGTCGCCTCGGACGAACAGCTCGAGCGGACCCGCCGGGGCGGGGGCCGTCGGGCCGGACGGGGCGGCGGGCGGGGCAGCCGTCACCGGCGGGCTGGGCACCCGCGTGGTGAGCCCCGCCTCGGCAAGCGCCGCGCCGAGCACCCCGAGCTCCGCATCCCCGCGGGGCTGCGGCTCGTCCTCCGCGGGCTCCTCCCCGTCCTCGGGAGGGGGCGGCTCGACGGTCGCCTCCACGTCGTCGTCGGCGGGCAGCCAGTCCTGCACCGACGACCCGTCGTCGGGCTCGACGACGCCGGCCCGCAGCAGCGACCCGAGGACCTGGACCGCCCGCTCGACGAGGGCGTCCCGGCGGCCCTCCTCCTCGTGGTTGTCCAGGAGCAGCGTGCGCAGCGCGGCCTGCTGGCCCTCCCACTGGTCGAGGACGTTCAGCACCATCGCGTGGGTGACCCGCATCCGGGACTGCAGCGGCTCCGGTGCGGCATGGACGAGGCGCTCGTAGGTCGACTCCGAGTACGAGAGCGTCCCCTCCGGCGGCTTCCTGCGGACGACCCTGCGCCGCTTCTTCGGGTCGTCGCCGGCCCTGGCCAGCGCCTTCTCGTTCTCGACGACGTGGTCGGGGGCCTGGACGACGACGTAGCCGACGGTGTCGAACCCGGCACGCCCGGCACGCCCGGCGATCTGGTGGAACTCTCGCGCCCGGAGCACCCGCTGGCGGCGGCCGTCGAACTTGGTCAGCGAGGTGAGGAGCACGGTGCGGATGGGCACGTTGATCCCGACGCCGAGGGTGTCGGTGCCGCAGATGACGGCGAGCAGCCCGGCCTGGGCGAGCGTCTCGACGAGCCGGCGGTACTTCGGCAGCATCCCCGCGTGGTGGACGCCGATGCCGTGCAGCACGAGCCGCCGCAGCGCCTGGCCGAACCCCTTGCCGAACCGGAAGTGACCGACCGCGTCCCTGAGGGCCGCCTTGCGCGCGGCGGAGACCAGCTCGATGCTCGACAGGGCCTGCGCCTGCTCCACGGCCGCGGCCTGGGTGAAGGAGACGACGTACACCGGGGCACGGTCCTCGCGCAGGAGCAGCTCGATCGTCTCGTGGACGGCGGTGCGCACCCACTCGAACTCCAGCGGCACGGGGCGCTCGACGCCGGTGACGCCCACCGTGTCGCGGCCGGTCCGCCGGCTCAGGTCCTCCTCGAGGGCCCGGGTGTCGCCGAGGGTGGCCGACATGAGGAGGAACTGCGTCGACGGCAGGAGGAGCAGCGGCACCTGCCATGCCCATCCCCGGTCGGCCTCGGCGTAGAAGTGGAACTCGTCCATGACGACGAGGCCGACGTCCGCGGCCTCCCGCTCACGCAGTGCGTGGTTGGCGAGGACCTCGGCGGTCGCGCAGATGACCGGCGCCGCCGGGTTCACCGCGGCGTCACCGGTCAGCATCCCGACCTGCTCGGCCCCGAAGATCTCGACGAGGGCGAAGAACTTCTCGCTGACCAGGGCCTTGATCGGAGCGGTGTACCAGCTGCGGCGACCTGCGGCGAGGGCCTGGGCGTGCGCCGCGACCGCGACGAGCGACTTGCCGGACCCGGTGGGGGTGGCGAGGACGACGTGCGACCCTGCGGCGACGGCCAGCGCCGCCTCCTCCTGGGCGGGGTAGAGGGCGAACCCGCGCTCCCCCGCCCACTCGACGAAGAGGTCGAGGGCCTCGTCCGGGCCGGCGGTGGCGGCCGTGAGGCGGTCGGTGAGGGTCATCCGGTCGATTGTCCTGCACCGGGCGCCGCACCGGAAACCGCGGCTAGCCTCGAGGGCATGCCCTTCCCGCTCGTCGGCGACACCGAGCTGCTCGGCGTCTCGCGCACCTGGTGGGAGGCGGCCGGGGTCGCGGTGGCCACCGGGGTCGCCGCGTTCGCCGTGCGCCGGGTGCTGACCCGGGTCATCGACCGCGGCCAGCCGCACCGCGTCCTCGGCCGGCAGCTGGGCCGGATGGCGAGCATCGTCGTGGTCGTCGTCGGCATCGTCTGGGCCCTCGGGATCCTCGGGGTCGACGTCGGGCCGCTGATCGGGGCGCTCGGGATCTCCGGCATCGCCATCGCCTTCGCCGCCCAGGACGTCATCCAGAACTTCATCGCCGGGATCATCATCCAGGTCCGCAGGCCGTTCCGGGTCGGCGACCAGGTGACGACGATGGACTACGACGGGACGGTGCGCGACGTCGACCTGCGGGCCGTGCGCCTCACCACCTTCGACGGGCTCGACGTCGTCCTCCCGGCCCGCGAGGTGCTCGGCGGGGCCATCGTCAACCACACCCGGACCCCCCTGCGCCGCAGCACCCTCGAGGTCGGGGTGCACTACGACACCGACCTCGACCAGGCCCGCCGGGTCATCCTCGAGGCGGTCGGCGCCGTCGACGGAGTCGAGGCGGACCCCGAACCGCGGGCCTGGGTGCGGGACTTCGGCGACAGCTCGATCGACGTCGACGTCCTGTACTGGCACCACTCCGACGTCGCGACCCTGCGCCGGGTCCGCAGCGAGGTCGCGGTGGCGATCAAGCGGGGCTTCGACGGCGCCGGCATCGAGATCCCGTTCCCGCAGCGCGTGCTGCACCGCGCCGGGGGCGACGTGCCGGGTGAGGTGGGCTGACCGCGGGCCCGGGCGGTCCCGGGCCGGCCCGGGCCGGGCGGCCCCGGGGTTGACGGGGGTCGCGGTCGGCGGACATCCTCTGCTGAACAAGCGCTTAGTCACCATCAGGGAGCGAGACGACCCATGCCGGATGCCGCACCGCCCAGCCCGACCCCGCTGCGCCGGCTCGAGGGGCGGACCGCCCTCGTCACCGGGGCCAGCCGCGGCATCGGGCTGGCCATCGCCGAGCGCATCGTCGCCGAGGGCGGTCGCGTCGTCGTCACCGCCCGCCAGCAGGAGGCCCTCGACGAGGCGGTCGCCCACCTCGGTGGGCCCGACGTCGCCACCGCCGTCGCCGGGCGCGCCGACGACCCCGACCACCGCACGGCGGCGGTCACGACCGCCGTCGAACGCTTCGGCAGCCTCGACGTCCTCGTCAACAACGCCGGCATCAACCCCGCGTACGGTCCGCTGATGGGCCTCGACCTCGCCGCCGCCCGCAAGATCGTCGAGGTCAACGTGCTCGCCGTGCTCGCCTGGACCCAGGCCGCGCACGCCGCCTGGATGCAGGAGCACGGCGGCTCGGTCGTCAACATCGCCTCGGTGGCGGGCGTCCGTCCGGCCCCCGGCATCGCGATGTACGGTGCGAGCAAGGCGATGCTGAGCCACCTCACCGAGGAGCTCGCGGTCGAGCTCGGCCCGGGGATCCGGGTCAACGCCGTCGCCCCGGCCGTGGTCAAGACCCGGTTCGCGACCGCGCTCTACGAGGGCCGTGAGGAGCAGGTCGCGGCGCAGTACCCGCTGAAGCGGCTCGGCGTCCCCGAGGACATCGGCGGCGTCGTCGCCTTCCTCCTCTCCGACGACGCCGGGTGGATCACCGGGCAGACCCTCGTCGTCGACGGCGGGGTCACCCTCACCGGCGGGGTGGGATGACGACGACCCCCCCGCCGGCCAGGACGGCGGTCGTCACCGGCGCCGCGCACGGCATCGGGGCGGCGCTCACCCGGCGGCTCGCCGCGGCCGGGCTGGCCGTCGTCGCCGCCGACCTCGACGCCGGCCCGCTCGGCGAGCTCGCCCGCGAGGCCGGCGCCCACCCGGTGGTCGCCGACGTCGGCACCGCCCAGGGGGTCGAGGCCCTCGTCGGCGCGGCCACCGACCGGCTCGGCGACGTCGACGTGTGGTTCGGCAACGCCGGGATCGACCGCGGCCACGGCCTGGCCGCCAGCGACGAGGACTGGCAGCAGGTCCACGACGTCAACGTCCTCGCGCACGTCCGCACCGCCCGGCTCCTGCTCCCGCGGTGGCTCGAGCGGGGGTCGGGCCGGTACGTCGTCACCGCGTCCGCCGCCGGCCTGCTGACGATGCTCGGCAGCCCCACCTACTCGGTGAGCAAGCACGGTGCCGTGGCCTTCGCGGAGTGGCTCAGCGCCACCTACCGCCACCGCGGCGTCGTCGTCCAGGCGATCTGCCCGCAGGGCGTGCGGACCCGGATGCTCGAGCAGGCGGGCGGCCTCCAGCAGCTGCTGAGCCGGGACTCCGCCCGCACCCCGGAGGAGGTCGCCGAGCTCGCGGTCGAGTCCCTCGGCCACGACCGGTTCCTCGTCCTGCCGCACCCCGAGGTCGCCGGCTACTACGCCGCACGCGCGACCGACCCGGACGGGTGGATCGCGGGGATGAACCGGCTGCAGCGCAAGCTCGAGGACGCCGGCACCCTCCCCGGACCCGGTGACCGACCGGCCCCCGACCCGCACCCCCACCGTGAAGGAGCACCATGAGCACCACCCGCACCGCCGTCGTCACCGGAGCCGCTCGAGGCATCGGCGCCGAGATCGCCCGCCGGCTCGCGTCCGACGGGATGGCCGTCGCCGTCGTCGACCTCGACGAGTCGGCCTGCCAGCCGGTCGTCGACGACATCGTCCACGGCGGGGGCCGGGCCCTCGCGGTCGGCTGCGACGTCTCGGACGAGGACGCGGTCGCCGACGCCGTCGAGCGCGTCGCCGCCGAGCTCGGCGCCCCGACCGTCCTGGTCAACAACGCCGGCATCATCCGCGACAACCTGCTCTTCAAGATGACGGCCGAGGACTGGGACGCCGTGATGAACGTGCACCTGCGCGGCGCCTTCCTCATGGCCCGGGCCTGCCAGTCGCACATGGTCACGGCGTCGTGGGGCCGGATCGTCAACCTGTCGAGCACCTCGGCGCTCGGCAACCGCGGTCAGGCCAACTACTCGGCCGCCAAGTCCGGGATGCAGGGCTTCACCAAGACCCTCGCCATCGAGCTCGGCCGGTACAACGTCACCGCGAACGCCATCGCGCCCGGGTTCATCGAGACCGACATGACCGCGGCCACCGCGGCCCGCGTCGGCATGGACTTCGAGGCCTTCAAGGTGGCCGCCGCCAAGGAGATCCCGGTGGCCCGGACCGGCCGGCCGGAGGACATCGCCCACGCTGCGTCCTTCTTCTGCAGCGAGGGGGCCGGGTTCGTCTCGGGCCAGGTCCTCTACGTGGCCGGCGGGCCCAGGGACTGACCGGCGTGCGCACCTTCGACGGCATCGAGGACCTCCGCGAGGCGGTGGGGACCCACCTCGGGTACTCCCCGTGGCACCGGGTCACCCAGCAGCAGGTCGACGCGTTCGCCGACGCGACCGGGGACCACCAGTGGATCCACGTCGACCCCGAACGCGCCAAGGGCGGCCCGTTCGGGGGCACCATCGCCCACGGCTACCTCACCCTCTCGCTCGTGCCGAGCCTGGTCTGGCGGGTGTACACGGTGGAGAACATCTCGATGGGGGTCAACTACGGCAGCGACAAGGTCCGCTTCCCGGCCCCGGTGCCCGTCGGCTCGCGGGTGCGCGCCGGCGTCGAGGTGCTCGGCCTCGAGCCGGGCGGGGGTGGCGTCCAGGTCCGGACCCGGGTGACCGTCGAGGTGGAGGGCGGCTCGAAGCCGGCCTGCGTCGCCGAGGTCCTCAGCATCCTCGTGCCGTGACCGCCGCCGACACCGCCGCCGCCCCGCCCGGTCTGCCGCCCCGACCGCTGACCGCCTGGTGGCGCGAGGTGCTCGGGGCGGAACCGGCCACCGCGCTCGCCGACGCGGACCACGAGCTCACCGTCGAGCACGTCTCGGGCGGCAAGTCGAACCTCACCTACCGGGTGGGCGACGGCCACCGGACGTGGATCGTGCGCCGGCCGCCGCTGGGGCACGTCCTCGCCACCGCCCACGACATGGCCCGCGAGCACCGGGTGATCAGCGCGCTCGGGCCCACCGCGGTGCCGGTCCCCGCGACGTACGCCCTGTGCGAGGACGAGTCGGTCGTCGGTGCGCCGTTCTACGTCATGGCCGACGTGCCCGGGACCCCGTACCGGACCGCCCGCCAGCTCGCCGCGCTCGGCCCGGAGCGCACCCGCCGGATCAGCGAGCGGATGGTCGACACCCTCGCGGCCCTGCACGCCGTCGACCCGGATGCCGTCGGGCTCGGCGACTTCGGGCGGCCGGAGGGCTTCCTCACCCGGCAGGTGCGCCGCTGGCGCGGCCAGATGGAGCAGTCGCTGACCACCGAGCGCCCGGCCGCCGACCTGCTCGCCGACCGGCTCGCGGCCGGCGTCGCCGACGCCGAGCTGGCCGCCCGGCCGGGCATCGTCCACGGCGACTACCGGCTGGACAACATCCTCACCGACGAGGACGACCGGCTGGCGGCCGTCATCGACTGGGAGATGGCGACCCTCGGCGACACCCGGACCGACCTGGCCCTCCTCGTCCTCTACGGGCGGCTGGCCGAGCTCGCCCCGGGCGCGGTGGCCGACGCCGTCCGTGCGCCAGGGCACCTGAGCGAGGCCGAGATGCTCGACCGGTACGCCGCGGCGCGCGGGCTGGGACCGGTCGACCTCGGCTTCCACGTCGCCCTGGCCGCGTACAAGCTCGCCGCGATCCTCGAGGGGATCCACCACCGCTACCTCGCCGGGCAGACCGTCGGCGAGGGCTTCGCCGGGGTCGGCTCGGTCGTCGACCCGCTGCTCCGGGCCGGGCTCGACGCGCTCGACGGCTGACCGACCCCGCCGGGCACCGGACCGCCCCGGTCCCCGACGCCCGGTGCCCGACCGCCCGGTCCCCGACTCGAACCGCGCACCCCGTCCGACAGGAGCACACCGATGGACTTCGCACCCGACCACCGCACCGAGGAGCTGCGCACCGGGCTGCTCGACTTCATGGCCACCCGGCTCGAGCCGTCGGTCGCGACGTTCGACGAGCAGCTCGCGGCACTCGAGGACCCGTGGGCGTGGTCGAGCGTCCAGGTCCTCGACGAGCTGCGGGCCGAGGCCCGCGAGCGGGGCCTGTGGAACCTCTTCCTGCCCGGGGACACCGGGGGCGAGCAGTACGGCGCCGGCCTGACCACCCTGCAGTACGCACCGCTGGCCGAGGTCACCGGACGGCTCGGCCGCCTGGCTCCGGCGGCGCTGAACTGTTCGGCGCCGGACACCGGGAACATGGAGGTCCTGGCCATGTTCGGCTCGCCCGAGCAGAAGGACCGGTGGCTACGGCCCCTGCTCGACGGGCGGACCCGGTCGGCGTTCGCGATGACCGAGCCCGGCGTCGCCTCCTCGGACGCCACCAACATCGCCACCTCGATCCGCCGCGACGGCGACTCCTACGTCGTCTCGGGGCGCAAGTGGTGGATCACCGGCGCGATGAACCCGCAGTGCGAGGTCCTCGTCGTCATGGGGAAGACGGACCCGCAGGCCGACCGGCACCGGCAGCAGTCGATGGTCCTCGTCCCGCGCGACACCCCCGGGGTCGAGGTGGTCCGCCCGATGGAGGTCTTCGGCTACGACGACCGGGAGCACGGCGGCCACGCCGAGCTCGCGTTCCACGACGTCCGGGTGCCGGCGAGCAACCTCGTCGGCGAGGAGGGCGCCGGGTTCGCCATCGCCCAGGCCCGGCTCGGGCCCGGGCGGATCCACCACTGCATGCGGGCGATCGGCATGGCGGAGAAGGCGATCGAGATGATGTGCGGGCGCGCCTCGGAGCGGGTGGCGTTCGGGAGGTCGCTGTCGGAGCAGGGCGTGGTCCGGGAGTGGATCGCGCAGTCGCGGGTGCGGGTCGAGCAGCTGCGGCTCCTCGTGCTCAAGGCCGCGTGGCTGATGGACACCGTCGGCACCAAGGGCGCGCACACCGAGATCCAGGCCATCAAGATCGCGACGCCGGCGACCGTCGAGTGGGTCCTCGACAAGGCGATCCAGGTGCACGGAGCCGGCGGCCTCTCCCAGGACTTCGACCTGGCCGCGGGCTGGGCCGCCAACCGCACCCTGCGCTTCGCCGACGGCCCGGACGAGGTCCACGTCGACGCCCTCGCCCGCGCCGAGCTCAGGCGTCAGGCGGCCCGTCGAGGCCGTTGAGGCCGTCGGGGCCCCCGGGGCCGTCGAGCCACGGTCGTCCGGAAGATCCGGGGCCGAGGCGCCCGGCGAGCGGTCAGCCCCCCGGGGCGGAGGTGCCCGGCGCGCGGTTGTCGCCGTCGAACCCGCTGCGCTGCCAGGAGCCGTCGGCCCGGACCAGCGCCACGGCGAGCACCACGGCGGTGGCCCCCGCGGCCACGAGGAGGGCGGCGCGGACGAGGGAGCCGGGGACCCGCCCCGCGGCGCCCCGTCGCACGGTGAGGCGCAGGGCCGGGATGATCCGGCCGAGCAGGTGCAGCCCGGTGGCCACGCACCAGACGACGAAGATGCCCTGGTGCACGGTCACCCAGTCCACCCGGAAGCCGAGGACCGAGAACATCTCCTGACGGCCGCTCTGCTCGCCGAGGAGGATGAGGAGGACCCCGGACGCCAGCAGCACCAGCGTCGACGCGACGACCAGCGGCCCGAGCCAGCGCAGCACGGGGGGCGGCGGCCCGGCGGCCCGGTAGGCCTCCCGTCCCGAGTAGTAGCCCAGGACGCGCCACCCGGTGCTCGCGGTCTTCATCAGCGCGGGCGGGACGAGGAGGGCGCCGACCGCGACGTGCCAGGAGATGAGGCCCCGGACGTCGATGAGCGTCAGCAGCTCGGCCACGAAGAGCGCGAGGAGGACGAGCCCGGTCCACGCGGTGAGGACCGCGTTGCCGGCCGGCCCTCCGGACCGGGAGAGCACCGGGTCGGTGCGCTGCTCCCTGCCCAGCGCCTCGGCCACGAAGCCGTCGACCAGCTCGCGGCCGAACTCGCTGGGTGCCTGCACGGGCGCCAAGATAGCCGAGCCGACGGGCGCCCACCCCGGTGCGGAACCTGTGAGCATCCGATGGGTCCCCGACGCGGCGCAGGAGCCGGCACGGCGAGGCGAAACCGGTTCGCTCCCGCCGACACCGCCCGGGGCACGGGAGACTCAGCACATGGACCTCGAGCTGAGCGACGACGAGCGCGACATCCGCCAGTGGGTGCGGACCTTCGTGGAGCGGGAGGTGATGCCGCTGGAGCCGGACGTCCTCGCCCGTGAACGCCGGGGTGAGCGCGGGCTGCCGCCCGAGGAGCTGAAGCGGCTGCAGGACCTCGCCCGCCGGTCCGGCTTCTTCGGCCTCCTGACGCCCCAGGAGTACGGCGGGATGGGCCTGACGGCGCTCATGGCCGCCCTGGTCACCGTCGAGCTCGGGCGTACCTTCGTGCCGTTCCGGTTCGGCGGCGAGGCCGACAACATCCTCTTCAACGCCACACCGGAGCAGCAGGATGAGTACCTGCGCCCGACCATCGAGGGGACGCGCAGGAGCTGCTTCGCCATCACCGAGCCCGGTGCCGGGTCGGATGCCCGTGCCATCCGGACCTCCGCCCGGCGCGTCGGGGACGACTGGGTCATCAACGGCGAGAAGACCTTCATCACCGGCGGCAACGAGGCCGACTTCGTCATGGTCTTCGCCGTCACCGACCCCGAGGCGCACAAGGAGGGCCGCACCGGGGAGTCGGTCACCTGCTTCCTCGTCGACCGCGACCGTGGCTGGACCTCCCGGCAGATCGACACGATGGGCGAGTGGGGGCCCGCCGCGCTGGCCTTCGAGGACGTGCGGGTACCGCACGCCAGCATCCTCGGCGAGGAGGGCAAGGGGTTCCCGCTGGCGATGCAGTGGATCGGCCGCGGCCGCTACCTCCTGCCGGCCGGCGCACTCGGTGCCTGCGAGCGGATGGTCGAGATGGCGATGGAGCACGCGCGCACCCGCGTCACCTTCGGCGCCCCGATCGCCGAGCGGCAGGCCATCCAGTGGATGATCGCCGACTCGGCGGTCGACATCGAGGCGCTGCGCTGGCTCGTGCTGGCCGCCGCCTGGCAGGTCGACCGGGGGCGGGACTCACGGCAGGCGCAGTCGATGGCCAAGCTCTACGGCGGGGTGCACGCCAACGAGATCGTCGACCGGATGCTGCAGGTCCACGGCGGCATGGGCTACACCCGCGAGCTACCGCTCGAACGCTGGTACCGCGAGCTGCGGCTGCTCCGCATCTACGAGGGCACCGACGAGATCCAGCGCCGGACGATCGCCCGCAACCTGCTCAAGGGGCACGCCAGCGTGCGCGGTCACCTGGGCTGACGCCCCCCGGGCCGCCGGCTCAGGCGTCGGACCCGAGCGCGGCGAGCTCCTCCGCGCTGAGCTCGAGGTCCGCGGCCCGGACCGAGTCCGTGATGGATGCCGGCCGGGACGCACCCGGGATCGGGACGACGACCTCGCTGAGCGACAGCTCCCACGCGAGGGCGACCTGCTGCGGGCTCACGCCGTGGGCCTCGGCCACCCGGGCGAAGGCGGCGTGCTTCGCGCCGAGCTCGCCGGCATCCGAGATCCCGCCGAGCGGGCTCCACGGCAGGAACGCGATGCCCAGCCGGGCGCAGTGCTCGAGCTCCTCGCGGCTGGAGCGGAACGAGGGGGAGAACTGGTTCTGCACCGAGGCCAGGCGGCCGCCGAGCACCTCGTTCGCCTCGTCGATCTGGGCGACCGAGGCGTTGGAGATGCCGGCCCGCTCGATGACACCCTGGTCGAGCAGGTCGACGAGCGCCCCGACGGACTCGGCGTACGGCACGGCGGGGTCCGGACGGTGGAACTGGTAGAGGCCGATCGCGTCAACCCCGAGCCGCTGGGCCGACGCCTTGGCGGCCTGCTTGAGGTACTGGGGGTCGCCGTTCACGGTCCACGAGCCGTCGCCGGGGCGCAGGTGGCCGCCCTTCGTCGCGACGAGCACCGAGGAGGTGTCACCTCCCCACGACCTCAGGGCCTTGGCGATGAGCTCCTCGTTGTGGCCGACCTCGCCCGCGTCGCGGTGGTACGCGTCGGCGGTGTCGACGAGGGTGACCCCGGCGTCGAGCGCGGCGTGGATCGTCGAGACCGAGCGCGCCTCGTCGGGCCGGCCCTCGATCGACATCGGCATCCCGCCGAGCCCGACGGCGCTGACCGTGGTGTTCCCGAATGCACGCTGCTTCATGTCATCAACTCCTGTGTGGCGGAAGGGTGGACGCACCTCCGACCGGGAGGCGCGCCGTTCGTGCCTACGGTGTGGCCAAGGCGTCGAGGTGCCGAGATGTTCCCGGTGCCGGGGCTCCGCACGCTGCGTCGCCGTCATCGGCAGATGCTGCCGAAGGTTCCCCGGTCGTTCATCGGCCGGTGCCCGCTGCCCCGGTCGCGGGGGCCACCGGCCGGTGTTACGTTCGCGCCGACGTGGGGTGTCGAGGGGTCGCGGACAGGGCGGCGCCCGCCCCCGCGCGGACCCTGGAGGACCCATGTTCCGGATGCCGTTGCGCAGGGTGGTCGGGAGGATCGCGGTGGCGTCCCTCGCCCTCGCCGCACCCTTGGCGTTGACGCCGAACCCCGCGTCAGCCGCCAGCACCACCGACCTCCTCATCTCGGAGTACGTCGAGGGCTCGAGCACGTACAAGGCGCTCGAGCTCTACAACGGCACAGCGGCGAGCGTCGACCTGGACGCCGGGTCCTATGCCGTCGACGTCTACTTCAACGGTGCCACGAGCCCGACCCGGGTCGCGCTGCACGGCACGGTCGCGGCCGGGGACGTCTTCGTCGTCGGCGACCAGCTCGTCGCCACGGCCAGGCCGGGGGTCGTCGACCAGCCGACCAGCGCGGGCCTGTGGAACGGCGACGACGCCGTCGCCCTGGTCAAGGGGGGCGTCCTGCTCGACGTCATCGGTCAGATCGGGACCGACCCCGGGACCGCGTGGGAGTCGGGCGGCATCTCGACCAAGGACCAGACCCTGCGACGCCACGACGACGTGTGCACCGGCGACACCGACGGCTCGGACGCGTTCGACCCGAGCGTCCAGTGGGACGGCGTCGCCAAGGACGACCTCTCGGGGCTGGGCGCGCACGCCCTGGGAACGTGCGCCGGGGCGGGTGGGGGCGACGGTGGCAGCGGTGGCGACCCCACCCCGACCTGCGCCACCGGGTGGACGCCCACGTACGCCATCGAGGGCGACGGCCCGGGCACACCCCTGGCCGGCCGGACGGTGACGACCCACGGCGTCGTCGTCGCCGACTACGAGGGCCGGAGCCCTGCGCTGCGCGGCTTCTACCTCCAGGACCCGGTCGGCGACGGGGTCCCCGGCACCTCCGACGCGGTCTTCGTCTTCAACGGCAACCGCGACGACGTCACGGTCGGCGACGTCGTCCAGGTGACCGGCACGGCCGGTGAGTACCAGGGCCAGACCCAGGTCTCTGCATCGGCGGTCCTCGAGTGCGGGCAGACCGGTGTCGCGCTCGCTCCGACGGTCATCTCCCTTCCCATGGCCGGCCCGGACGGCTACGAACGCTACGAGGGGATGCTCGTGCGCTACGACCAGACGCTCTCCGTCACCGAGCACTACCAGCTCGGGCGCTTCGGCCAGGTGACGGTCTCCTCGGGCGGCCGGCTGCGGCAGCCGACGAACGTCGTCGAGCCCGGCCCCGCGGCGCTCGCGCTCCAGGCCGAGAACGACCTGAACCGCGTCATCATCGACGACACCCTGAACAACCAGAACCCGGACCCGATCATCTGGGGTCGGGGCGGCCGGCCGCTGTCGGCCGAGAACACCCTCCGGGGCGGTGACACGACGACCGGTGCCACCGGCGTGATGACGTACACGTGGGCCGGCAGCTCCGCGAGCGGCAACGCCTGGCGCCTGAGGCCGGTCGACCAGACCGGTGCCGGCATCACGTTCGAGGCGGCCAACCCGCGCCCGACCACCCCCGACGTCGGCGGGGCGGTCCGCGTCGCCGGGATGAACCTGCTCAACTACTTCAACACCTTCGACGGCATCCCCGACCGGGTCGACAGCTGCACCGGTGGTGTCGACGGCGCGCCGATGGACTGCCGCGGCGCGGACGACCCGGTCGAGCTCGCGCGGCAGACCGCCAAGACGGTCGCCGCGATCGCAGCTCTCGACGCCGATGTCATCGGGGTCAACGAGATCGAGAACGACGGCTACGGCCCGGACTCGGCCATCGCGACCCTCGTCGACGCGGTCAACGCGGAGGTCGGTGGCGGAACCTATGCCTTCATCGACGCCGATGCCGCGACCGGACAGACGAACGCCCTGGGCGCCGACGCGATCAAGGTCGGCTTCCTCTACCGGCCGGCCGCCGTGACCCCGGTCGGACGCACCGCCGTCCTCAACACCGAGGAGTTCGTCACCGGCGGGGACGCCGACCCCCGGAACCGGCCCTCGCTCGCCCAGGCCTGGAAGAGCACCGAGACCGGCGGCGTCTTCACCGTCGACGTCAACCACCTGAAGTCCAAGGGCTCGGCGTGCGACGCCCCGGACGCCGGTGACGGGCAGGCGAACTGCGCGGTCGTCCGGACGAACGCGGTGCACACGCTGCTCGACTGGCTGGCCACCGACCCGACCGGGACCGGCGACCCCGACGTCCTCCTCGTCGGTGACGACAACTCGTACGCGAAGGAGGACCCCATCCAGGTCCTCGAGGCCGGCGGGTTCACCAACCTCATCGAGCGGTTCCAGGGCGAGGACGCGTACTCCTATGTCTTCGACGGCCAGTGGGGCTACCTCGACCAGGCGATGGCCTCGGGCTCGATGCTCGCCCAGGTCTCCGGCGCGGCGGACCACCACATCAACGCCGACGAGCCGTCGGTCCTCGACTACAACACCAACTTCAAGTCGGCTGGGCAGGTCGAGGACCTCTACGCGTCGGACGAGTACCGGGTCTCCGACCACGACCCGGTCGTCATCGGCGTCAACCCGTACGTCGACGCCGCGTTCTCCGGGCCCCTGGAGAAGCCCGACCGGGTCGTCAAGGCGGGCTCGACGGTCCCGGTCAAGGTCGTCCTGTCGACGTCCGTCGGCGGGGTGCCGACCGACCTGCACCTCTCCGTCGCGGTCCGACAGGGCGAGACGGTCCTCGCCAGCGGCACGATGCGGTACGTCGACGGCGAGTGGGTGTACCTGCTGCGCACCGGCGAGCTGCCGGGTGCCGGCGCCTACACGGTGACCGTGACGGTGGAGGAGTCCGGGCAGACCGTGAGTACCGGGTTCACCCTGAGATGACCCTCGGGGGCGGCGCGCCAGCCGGGCGCGTCGTCCCCGAGGGCCCGGGTGGCCGGGCCGGTGGTCCGGGCAGCCCGGGTGGGTCAGCGCCAGGCGGCCAGGACGGTCTGCGCGACGACCCACGTCGCCCAGGCGCAGACCAGGGCGTACCCGAGCAGCCAGAAGGCCCGGGGAAGGCGGGTCAGCCGCGCGAGCACCGCGGGGTCGCTGGTGCCGCGGTCGGGCCCGGTGGCGACCGCGCCCAGGTGCCGCCACGCCCCGACGACGAGGACGATGCCGGCGCCCACGAGCACCTGCGCCTGGAGCCGGTCCGACCCGGACCACCAGAGCGCCCCGGTGGCGAGCAGCACGGTGAGCACGACGACCGCGGTGAGCGCCGAGCGGGACCGCAGCACCGCCACGACGAGCACGGCCAGGACGACGGCCAGCACGGCCGGCCCCCAGCCACGGACCCCCAGCCACACGGCGGCCGCCCCGACGAGCGCCGGCATCGGGTAGCCGGCCCACGTCGTCAGCACCCGGCCCGGCCCGCGGGCGGGCCCGACCGTCACCGCGTGCCCCGACATGTCGCCGCGGAGGACGAAACCGGTGAAGCGGCGGCCGCTGAGCATCCCGACGACGGCATGACCGAGCTCGTGGACGAGGGTGACCCCGAGCCGCAGCACGCGCCACGCAGGCCCGAGGGCCACGGCGAGGAGCGTGACGGCCAGCACGACGAGCACGGGGAGTCCGGCGAGCGAGACCGGGTCGACGGGGAGGACGTGCTGCCACACCTCGCGAACTCGGTCCATGGGCACCGCAACCTAGCCCGCCGATCTGTGGCGCGCAGCCGCTCACGGACAAGGAGTGCACTGTCACCCTGGTCGGGTGCTCAGGTGGTCGCTGGGGTGACCACCTGAGCACCCGAGGCGAGCCGGGTAGCGTCGGGCGCCGTGACCGGGCTCGTCGACATCCACCACCACGGCGCGCTCGGCGCGGAGTACGGGGTCGACCCGGACGGCAGCCGACGGGCCGCCGCCCACCACCGCGCCGCCGGGGCCACCGTGCTCGTCGCCAGCCTCGTCTCGGCCACCTCCGAGGTCCTCGAGCGCCGGGTCGCCGTCCTCGCCGCGCTGGTCGCGGAAGGGACGGTCGCCGGCATCCACCTCGAGGGTCCCTTCCTCTCCCCCACCCGCCGCGGCGCGCACGACCCCGGCGTCCTCACCGCCCCCGACCCCGCCCTGGTCGAGCGCCTGGCCGCGGTCACGGCCGCCCACGGAGCGCCGGGCGCGCTGCGCCAGATGACCTTCGCGCCCGAGCTGCCCGGCGCCGACGCGCTGGTCCGCACCCTCGTGGCCCACGGCATCCGGCCGGCCGTCGGCCACACCGACGCCGATGCCGCCACGACGGCCTGGGCGCTGGCCGCGATCGCCGACGCCCAGGGCGCGCCCGCCCTGGTGACCCACCTCTTCAACGGGATGCCGCCGCTGCACCACCGCGCCGGTGGCCCGGGGGCCGCGGCGCTCACCGCGGCGTCCCGGGGGGAGGCCGTCGTCGAGCTCATCGCCGACGGGGTGCACGTCGCGGCCGAGGTCGTCCTGATGGTGTTCGAGACGGTCGGCCCGGACCACGTCGCCCTCGTCTCCGACGCGATGCCCGCGACGGGCCTGCGCGACGGCCGCTACCGGCTCGGCGGCCTCGACGTCGTCGTCGAGGCCGCCGTCGCACGGACGGCGGACACCGGCGTGCTCGCGGGCGGGACGAGCACCCTGGCCGACTGCGTCCGCTGGGCGGTGGAGGTCGCGCGAGTGCCCGAGAAGGACGCCCGGCTGGCGGCGAGGAGCACCCCGGCCCGGGCTCTCGGCCTCACACCACCCTCCTGAGGGCCCGCGAGCGAGCCCGGCGGGCGCAGGTCAGCGTGAGCGGCGCCGACCCGGCTGCTCGGAGAACGAGGCGGCACTGCGGGCGGGCCTCGCCCCCGCGGCGGCGGGCGCCGCGGCGCGGCCGCCGTTCCCCGCGGCCCGCGGCCGGCCGGCGGACGGCGTGCCCCCGCGGGGACTGCCGGTGCCGGACCGACCACCGGCGGCGCGTGCCCCGCCGGAGCGTCCCCGGCCGGACCGACCGCCACCGGCAGGGCCGGGACGGCCGCCACCGGACCGCCCGGAGCCACCGGCCGGAGCAACGGCGACGTAGCCGCCCTCGAAGGACCGCTCACCGGGGGCGAGCGTGCGCAGCAGCGGGTGGGAGGCGTCGACGCGGGTCGTCGTGGCGTTCACGCCCGCCTTGCGGGTGAGGTCGCGCACGTCGCGGACCTGGTCGTCGGTCATCAGCGTGACCACGGTGCCGGACGCGCCGGCGCGGGCGGTGCGCCCGGAGCGGTGCAGGTAGGCCTTGTGCTCGACCGGGGGGTCGGCGTGGATGACGAGGGCGACGTCGTCGACGTGGATGCCGCGGGCCGCGATGTCGGTCGCGACGAGGGTGCGGGCCGCGCCGCTGTGGAAGGCGTCCATGGTGCGGGTGCGGGCCGCCTGGCTGAGGTTGCCGTGCAGCTCGACCGCCGGCACGCCCGGAGCCGTTGAGCTGGCGGGCGATCTTCTTGGCGCGGTGCTTGGTGCGGGTGAAGACCACGGTCCGGCCGGGTGCCGCGGTGAGGTCGAGCAGCACCGGGAGGTGGGCGTCGGCGCGGACGTGGAGGACGTGGTGGTCCATCGTCACGATGGAGGACCGTGCCGAGTCGGCCTGGTGGGTCACCGGCTCGTGGAGGTAGCGCCGGGCGAGGACGCCGATGCCGTCGTCGAGCGTGGCGGAGAAGAGCATCCGCTGCCCCCGCGGGGGCGTCGCGTCGAGGAGCCGGCGGACCTGCGGGAGGAAGCCGAGGTCGGCCATGTGGTCGGCCTCGTCGACGACGGTCACCTCGACGGCGTCGAGCGAGGCATGGCCCTGGCGGATCAGGTCCTCGAGCCGGCCGGGGCACGCGACGAGGACGTCGACGCCCCGGCGGAGCGCGGCGACCTGGGGGTTCTGCCCGACGCCACCGAACACGGTGCGCGAGGTCAGGCCGAGGACGGCGAGCAGCGGGGCCATCGCGTCCTCGATCTGGGTGGCGAGCTCCCGGGTCGGGGCGAGGACGAGCGCGCGTGGCCGGCGCGGGGACCTGGTCGTGCCGCTGCGCGAGAGCCGGGTCAGCAGCGGCAGGGCGAACGCGATCGTCTTGCCGGAGCCGGTCCGGCCCCGGCCGAGGACGTCGCGGCCGGCGAGGGAGTCAGGCAGCGTGGCGGCCTGGATCGGGGTGGGTGTCGTGATGCCGGCGTCCGCGAGGACGTCGACGAGGGCGGTGGGCACGCCGAGGGTGCCGAAGGTGGTGGACAAGAGTGGTCTCTCCGAAGCGGTGGGAGCGGCTGGACGGCGTCGTCGTCTGCTCGGGCGATGTTCTGCCGGGCGGGCTCTGGGGCCGCGGCGCGTGCTCGGACCGGACCGGTCGTCACGAAGGCATCGACATCAAAGGAGCGCGGCCCGAGGCAGAACTGGGCGGGCCGGCTGAGGATCACTCTACGGCAGGGGCGCGACCGTGCCGTCCGGATCCGCCTCCGGACCGCCTCCGGACCGCCGCCGGCCCCGTCGGCGACGGTGCGCGAGCCGAGGCCGGCATGGAAGATTGGGCCCATGCGCGCTGAGGACCTCATCGACCAGGTGCCGACCGTCCGCCGGGAGACCACCGGCGCGGAGGCCGCCCGCGTGGTCGCCGAGTACCGGCTCTCCGGCATCGTCGTCGCGGACGACGACGGCGTCCCCATCGCCGTCATCCCGGGCAGCCAGATCTTCGGGCTCGTGCTGCCGCGCTGGGTCCGCGACGACCGCAAGCTCGCGCACGCCTACGACGAGCAGGCCAGCGACGAGATCTGCCGGGCGCTCAACGAGGCCACCGTCGGCAGCCTGCTCGACGACGAGACGCTCACCGCGACCAGGCCACCGTCGGTCCTCCCGGAGGACACCCTGATCGAGATCGCCTCGGTCATGGACGAGGAGCACACCCCGATCGTCCTCGTCCGCGAGAAGGACGGCACCTACCGCGGGGTGCTCACCATGTCCCGGGTCCTCGCCGCGATCGCCACCGCGGCCGGCCAGGACAGTGACCTGATCCGCCGCCGGCTGCGCAAGGACATCATCCTGCGCGGGACCCCGGACCAGTCCGGGCCGACCCGAGAGGCGCCGTGAGCGTCACCGCCGTCCTCGCCGTCGTCGTCTTCGCCGGGGCGTACGTCCTCATCGCCACCGAGAAGGTCAACCGCACCGTCGTCGCCCTCGGTGGCGCCGCGTTCGATGGTCGTCATCGGCGCGACCGGGGGCAGCGAGGTCTTCTTCTCCCAGGAGACCGGGATCGACTGGAACGTCATCTTCCTGCTCCTCGGGATGATGATCATCGTCGGCGTGCTCCGCCAGACCGGCATCTTCGAGTTCGTCGCGATCTGGTCGGCACAGCGCGCCAGGGCGCGACCGTTCCGGATGATGGTCCTCCTCGTCCTCATCACGGCGGCCGCCTCGGCGCTGCTCGACAACGTCACCACGGTGCTCCTCATCGCCCCGGTGACCCTGCTGCTCTGCGACCGGCTCGCGCTCGCCCCCATCCCCTTCCTCCTCGCCGAGGCGATGGCGAGCAACATCGGCGGCGCCGCGACGCTGATCGGCGACCCGCCCAACATCATCATCGCCAGCCGGGCCCAGCTGACGTTCAACGACTTCCTCGTCCACATGCTGCCGATCGTCGTCGTCCTCGTCGCGGTGTTCGTCGGCCTGGCCTGGCTGCTGTGGGGGCGCACCCTGCGGTTCGACCCGGAGCGGGCCGAGACGGTGATGGCGCTGACCCCCCGCGAGACGATCACCGACCCGGGCCTGCTCTGGCGGATGCTCGTCATCCTGGCCCTCGTCCTCGGCGGGTTCGTCACCCACTCGCTGACCCACCTGGAGCCCTCGCTCGTCGCCCTGCTCGGCGCCGGTGCCGCGGTGCTCGTCTCCGGCCTGGCGTCCGAGGAGTTCCTCGCCGACGTCGAGTGGGAGACGCTGCTCTTCTTCGCGGGGCTCTTCATCATGGTCGGGGCCCTCGTCCACATCGGGGTGATCTCCGAGCTCGCCAAGGGGCTGACCAGCGCCATCGGCGACAACTACCTCCTCGCCGCGCACGGGGTGCTCGTCGGCTCGGCGGTCCTCTCCGGCATCGTCGACAACATCCCGTACGTCGCGACGATGTCGCCGCTCGTCCTCGACCTCGTCGGTCCCGGCAACGCGCTGCCCCCCGACCAGCAGTCGCTGTGGTGGGCGCTCGCGCTCGGTGCCGACCTCGGCGGCAACGCGACCGCCATCGGGGCGAGCGCCAACGTCGTCGTCACCGGGATCGCCCGGCGCAACGGTCACGAGATCTCGTTCTGGCACTTCACGAAGTACGGCCTGCTCGTCACGGCCGTGACGATCGCGTGCTGCGTCCCGTATGTCTGGATCCGCTACTTCGGCTTCGGCTGAGGAGGAGGCACCACCGTGCTCACCGCATTCGCGGTCCTGCTCTGCTCGACCGCCCTGCTCGCCTGGCTCAACGAGCGCTTCGTGCGCATCCCGACGACGGTCGGCGTCACCCTCGCGGCGGCGCTGGCCTCCGGGCTGCTCATGCTCGTCGACGCCTTCGGGGTCTCCCTCGGGCTCCGGCAGACGGCCGAGCGCATGCTCCAGACCCTCGACCTGACCGACTTCGTCCTCAACGGGGTCCTCTCGATCCTGCTGTTCGCCGGCGCCCTCTCGCTCGACGCCCGGCAGCTGCTGCGGCAGCGGGCCAGCATCCTGACCCTCGCCGTCTTCGGCACGCTGATCAGCACGGTGCTCGTCGGCCTCGGGTCCTGGGGGGTGTTCGCCCTCGCGGGGGTGAGCATGCCGATCGCCTGGGCCCTGCTCTTCGGCTCGCTGATCAGCCCCACCGACCCGGTCGCCATCCTCGACCTGCTCAAGCGGGCCAAGGTCCCGCAGCGGCTGCGGACCCTCATCGCCGGAGAGTCCCTGTTCAACGACGGCATCGGCGTGGTCCTCTTCGTCGTCCTCGGTGGGGTGGTCGGGCTGGGCACCGACCACGGCGACTTCACGCCCACCGTCGGTGGGGTCCTCACCGTCTTCGTCCGCGAGGCCCTCGGCGGGATGGCGTTCGGCCTGGCCCTCGGATGGGTCGGCTACACCCTGTGTCGCACCATCGACGGCCACGTCGTCGAGGTGATCCTCACCCTGGCGATGGTCGTCGGCGGCTACGCCGCGGCGGTCGGGCTGAACCTCTCCGGCCCCCTCGCGATGGTGATGGCCGGGCTCGTGATGTCGGCGGGCAAGCACCGCGCCTTCCACGGCGAGACCCGGCACCACGTCGAGGGGTTCTGGGAGACCCTCGACCAGGTCCTCAACATCGTCCTCTTCGCGTTCATCGGGTTCGACGTGCTGCTCGCCGAGACCACCGCGCCGGTGGCGCTGGCCAGCCTGGGCATCGTCGTCGTCGCGCTGGCGAGCCGGTTCGTCTCGGTCGCGGTGCCGGTGCGCCTGGCCCGCGCCCGCGACGGCTACGGGCGGTACACGACCCGGCTGCTCACCTGGGGTGGGCTGCGCGGCGGCATCGCGATCAGCCTCGCGCTGGGGCTGCCCGGCGTCGCCTACCGACCGGCCATCGTCACCGCCACGTACGCGGTGGTCCTCTTCACCATCGCGGTGCAGGGGCTGACGGTCGGCCCGCTGATCCGCAAGGCGGGCGAGAACCTGCCGCCGCGGCCGTGGCCCCAGGACGACGAGGAGCACGAGGGGGCCGCGCCGGCCCGGGCCTGACCGCCCGTCCCGGCCCGGGCCGGGGTGCTCCGGCGGCCCGCGCCGCGCCTACAGTTGGGTATGACGTCGCTGCCGCTCTTCCCGCTCGGCACCGTGCTGCTGCCCGGGGCGCGGCTCCCGCTCCAGCTCTTCGAACCGCGCTACCTCGACCTCGCCCAGCGCCTCGCCGCCCTTCCGGAGGACGAACGCCGGTTCGGCGTCGTCCTGATCCGCAGCGGCCACGAGGTCGGGTCCGACGCCGTCCGCGACCTCCACCCGGTCGGCTGCGAGGCCCGGGTCGACGCGATGGCCCTGGCGCAGGGCGGCCTCGGCACCGTCGTCCACCTCGTCGCCACCGGCGCGCGCCGGTTCCACCTCGACGGCACGGACTCCGACGCCGGCACGCCCTTCCTGACCGGCGAGGTGACCTGGCTCGGGGAGCCGCCCTCGGCGGACGACCCCGAGGTCGCGCACCTCGTGGCGCAGGTGCGCGCCGCCCACCAGCGTTACCTCGAGACCGTCGGGGCCGTCGTGGAGCCGTTCGAGGAGGCCGCGGCCCGCGTCGCGTTCCGGACGGTGGAGCAGATGGTCCTGGACGTCAGCGACCGCCAGCGGGTCCTCGAGGCCCCGGACGCCCCCTCGCGGCTCCGGGTGGTCCTCGACCTGCTCCGCCGCGAGACCGCCATCGTCGGCCGGTTCGGCGCGCTCCCCGGCACGCCGGACCTCGGCGGCGCCGGCCTGAACTGAGCGGCACCTCAGCCCGCGCCGATACGGTGACGGCCATGGAGCTCGCCCACCTGCAGGACGTCATCGAGAGCACGTACGGCGAGCGCGACCGGGCCCGCGGTGTCCCCAGCACCGTCGCGTGGCTCGCCGAGGAGCTCGGCGAACTCGCCCAGGCGGTCCGCAAGGGCACCCGCCAGGAGCAGGAGCATGAGTTCGCCGACGTCCTCGCCTGGGTCGCCTCCCTCGCGAACCAGATGGACGTCGACCTCACCTCGGCCGTCGAGCGGTACGCCCGTGGCTGCCCCCGCTGCGGGTCCGCTCCCTGCGCCTGCCCCTGAGGCCTTGCACCACCCACCTCGCGGGCGCACCATGAGGTGACGGATCGAGGTGACGACGAATGCGCAGGGGCACAGGTCAGACCCGGGCGGCGGGAGGCGCGCGATGAGCGCGGCACGCCCCCTGCCCGACCCGGCGGCCGAGCCCCACCCCACCGGCGCCGACAGCGGCGCCGCCGACCTCGCCGACGCGGTCCGGCTCGCCGAGGTCGAGGCTTGGTGCGCCCGGCTGCCCGAGGACCAGCGGGCCGCCATCGAGCGGCTGCGCTCCCGGATCCGGGAGATCGTGCCCGACGCCACCGAGGGCATCCACTACCGCGTCCCGACGTTCTTCCTCGTCGGGCCGCTCGTCGCCCTCACGGTGAGCCGCACCGGGCTGAGCCTCATCTCGATGCGCCCCGGCCTGCTCGACTCGATGCGGGCCGGTCTGCGCGGCGTGGTGTGCTCCGGGGCCACGCTGCGCACCGACCTGGCCACACCGTTCCCGGACGACGTGCTGCGGGCCGTCGTCCTGGCCCGCGCCGAGCAGAACCGCACCGGTTCCTGACCCCGGGCGGGTGCCGGCCGGCGCCGGTCGAAGCCCGGTCGGCGCCGGGTCGATGCCCGGTCAGCCGACCGGCACGGTCCGGGCGAGGAAGTCGGTGGTCACCGCCCAGGCCCGCTCGCTCGCCTCGGGGTGGTGGTTGACGAAGTCGCCGTTGTCGAAGGCGTGGTCGGCACCGGGGTAGGTATGGAACTCCACCGGCCCTGCGCCCGCCGTGACGCTCTCCCGGATCCGCGCCACGGCCTCCATCGGAATGTAGGTGTCCTCCTCGCCGAAGTGGTGCAGCGAGGGGGTCGACACCGACGGCACCGCCTCGACGAGCTGCGGCAGGGCCGACCCGTAGTAGGAGACGAGCGCGTCGGCCGGCTCCTGCGCGACGACGGCGTAGCCGAGGCCGCCGCCGTAGCAGAACCCCACGACCGCGACGCCGCCGGTGACCTCCGCCAGCGCCCGCAGGTGGTGCAGCGCCGACACGGCGTCGGCGACCGCGGTGTCCCAGTCGACCCGGCCGGTGACGGCCATCGCCTGGGTGAGCATGTCCGGACCGTTGGGGATGCCGGTGACCCCGGCGCGGTGGAACAGCTCGGGCACGAGCACGACGTAGCCGAGGCCGGCGAGGTCGGCCGCGCGGCGCTGGATGTACGGGCTGACGCCGAAGATCTCCTGGACGAGCAGCACCCCCGGGCCCGTCCCGGACGCCGGCCGCCAGAGGTGGGCCGGCATGGTGCCGTCGTGGGTCTGGACCTCGATCCGCTCGCTCATGGCGCCAGCATGCCAGTGCGGTGGCTCCACGCGTGCGGCCACGCCAGGCCGGTCCGCACGACACAATGTGCGCATGAGCTCCCTGTCGTCGGCCTCCCGTAACGCCCGGCTCGTCGGGCTCCTCCTGCGGCACGGCCGGTCCGACCTCGTCGCCGGCGCCGGTCTCGACGAGTTCGCCACGATCGACGACGGCCCGGCGGGGGACAGCGACCTCGCCACCCGGTTCGCCGAGGACCTGGAGTCGATGGGCCCGACGTACATCAAGCTCGGGCAGCTCCTCTCGACCCGCGTCGACCTCCTCCCGCCGGCCTACACCCAGGCCCTGGCCGGCCTGCAGGACGACATCGCACCCTTCCCCTACGCCGACGTCGAGCGGATCGTCGAGGAGGACTTCGGGGTCGGCATCCGGCACCTGTTCGCCGAGTTCGAGGAGAAGCCCCTCGCCGCCGCGTCGCTCGGGCAGGTGCACCGGGCCCGTACCCGCACCGGTCGTGACGTCGTCGTCAAGGTGCAGCGCCCGGACGCACGGGACATCGTGCGGGCCGACATGGAGACGATGGCGCGGATCGCCGACCTCGCCGACCGCCGGACCGAGGCCGGCCGGCGCTACGGGTTCTCCTCGCTGCTGGCCCAGTTCCGCCGGGCGCTCGCGGGCGAGCTCGACTACCAGCGTGAGGCGCGCAACCTCGAGCGCTTCGTCGAGCTCACCGCCGACTACGACCTCGTCGTCGTCCCGGAGCCGGTCCTCGACCTCTGCAGCCGCCGCGTGCTGACGATGGACCGCATCGAGGGCCGCAAGGTCACCGACGTCGGGCCCGTCGGCCTGCTCGACTACGACACCCGGCCGATCGTCGAGCAGCTCTTCCGCTGCTACCTGCGGATGATGCTCGAGGAGGGCGTCGTCCACGCCGACCCGCACCCGGGCAACGTCATGCTCACCGAGGACGGCCGGCTCGCGCTCATCGACCTCGGGATGGTGGCGAGCGTGCCGCCCCGGCTGCAGGACGAGATCGTCAAGCTCATGCTCGCGATCAGCGACGGCGACGGGGAGGAGGCGGCGCTCGTCCTCGCCGGGATGGGGCACCCGCTGGACACCTACGAGCCGGGGGCGTTCCGCTCGGACGTCAGCCACCTGGTGTCGGAGGCGATGGGCAGCGGCTCGGACGCGGACGCCGGGACCCTGCTCGTCGAGCTGAGCCGGCTCTCCGGCGAGCACGGGCTGCGGCCACCGGCCGAGATGACCCTGATCGGCAAGGCGCTGCTCAACCTCGACCAGGTGACCCGCCACCTCGACCCGTCGTTCGACCCCGGCGAGGAGATCCGGGCGAACCTCTCGCACGTCCTCGCCGGGGGGCTCAAGGTCAGCCCGGGCGGGGTGCTCGCCGCGGCCATCGAGGCCAAGGAGCTCACCGCCCGGATGCCGAAGCGGCTCAACCGGATCATGGACTCGCTCGCCGACGGCGAGTTCTCGGTCCGGGTCCGGGCCCTCGACGAGGAGCGGCTGCACACGGTGCTGCAACGGCTCGCGAACCGGGTGACGCTCGGTATCATCATCGCCTCGGTCGTCCTCGGCGCCTCGCTGATGATGCGCGTGCAGACCGACGCGACGTGGTTCGGCTACCCGGCGATCGCGATGTTCTTCTTCCTCCTGGCGCTGCTCGCCGCGACGGCCCTCGGGGTCTGGATCATCCTCACCGACCGCAAGGTCGCCCGGACCCGCCGGGAGCGGCGCGGCCCCTGACCGTCAGCGCAGGACGACGAGGCCGCCGTCGTGGAGGACGCGGACGGTGTCGAGGACGATCGCCTCGGCGTCCGGGTGCGGCCCGAGGGAGTCGGTGGCCGCGGTGACGAGGTCGGCGACGGGCCTCGGCTCGGCGCACCGGAGCCAGAGGGTGGCGGCCAGGCCGGGCAGGCTCGTCGGCACCCGGTCGTGGAGCACCAGGGCGGCGCCGTCGCTGACCAGCGCGTCGTCGAACGCGGCCCGCACGACGACCGTGCCGGACGACGGCTCGGCGACCGACGACCGCCCCGGGTCGGGCCGCCCGCGGCCGTCGATCCACTCCCAGCCGACGGTGTCGGGCACCCCACCGGGTGCCCGGCCGGCGGCCAGGTCCTCGACGAGCCCGGCGCAGTCGGCGACCTCGGCGTAGCGCAGCCGCCAGGGGCCGTGGCCGGCGGTGAGCACCCGGGCCAGCCGGTCCAGCGGACGGTCGAGGCTGGCCAGCGCCGAGGTCTGCGGCAGGACGAGGGCGGCCGCCTCGACCAGCCCGATCGGCTCGAGCACCGGCTCGGCGAGGTCGGGGTCGCGCTCGACGACGACGGTGGCGGCGAGGCGCAGCTCGGGCGGGGCCCGGAGCAGGCCGAGGTCGTCCGGCGACCGTTCGTGCTTGGTGCCCGGGCGGTCGGCGGCGACGACGACGGACAGCGGCTTGGGGTACGGGCGCACGCGCAGGTCGTCCTCGATGGCGACGGTCTCGTCCGAGACGTAGCCGAGCCGGCGACCCAGCCGGGCCCCGGCGGTGGTCTTGCCGGTCCCCGACGGCGCGACGAGGGCGACGGTCGCCCCGTCCGCGGCGCACAGGCCGGCGGCGTGGAGCATGAGGCACTCCCCGGTCCGCCGGCGGATGGAGGCCAGGGTCAGCGCCCGCGAGACGAGGTAGGGGACGTCGTCGTCCTCGACGTGGTGGACCGCCCCGTCGACGTCGACCCCGCCGGAGTCGGTGCGGCCGACGCGCAGGACCGGGGCGTCGGCGCCGTTCGGCTCGCCGAGCACGCGCGCCCGCTCCCACAGGTGCTCGAGCCGGCCCGCCAGCTCGTCCTCGAGCCCGCGGACGTCGAGCGTCCACCGGCATCCGAAGGCGTCGACGAGCAGCACGGGGACAGTGTGCCGCCCCCGGCGGGGGATGACCCGCGGATCGGGGCCTTCGGCGGGCCGCCCGGCTCAGGAGTAGCGCCGGGCCACCTGGACCGCCCGCGGCCCGTACCCCCCGCCGAAGAGGACGGCGTGCACGAGGAGCGGGTGCAGCTGGTGCAGCGCGACCCGTTCCCGCCAGCCCTCCGCCGGCGGCGCCTGCTCGGCGTACGCGCCGAGGACCCGCTCGAGGTGCGGGGCCCCGAAGAGCTGGAGCATCGCGAGGTCGGCCTCCCGGTGGCCGCCGTGCGCGGCGGGGTCGATGAGCACGGCCCCGTCGGGGGTCCACAGGACGTTGCCCGACCAGAGGTCGCCGTGCAGCCGGCAGGCCGGCTCGCCGGTGTCGTGCACGCCGGACGCGACGGTGTCGGCGAGCCGGTCGAGCACGAGGACGTCCGCTGCGTCGAACGTGCCCCGCTCGCGGCCGAGCCGGACCAGGGGGTGGACCCTGGCGGCGGCGTAGAACTCGCCCCAGGTCGGCCAGGAGCCGAGCACCATCGGCAACGGCTCGGCGAGCGGGCCGAGCCACCCGTCCCCCGACCATCCGTGCGGGCCGGCCCCGAACGCGGAGGCGCCGGCGGCGTGCGTCACCGCCAACCCGCGGCCGAGGGCCTCGGCATGCTCCGGGGCGGGCGGCGCCGACCTCAGGAACGGCAGCTCGAGGTGGCCCTCGCCGACGTCGAGGACCGGGACGACCCGGGCCCCGCCGGCCGCGGCGAGCCAGCGCAGCCCGGCCGCCTCCCACGCGAAGTAGCCGTGGGGAGCCCGTTCCGACTCCTTCCGGTACGTGCGCGCCATCCCGACATCGTGGCAGGCCGGGATGGCTCCGGGATGCTCCGTCCCGGGTGCTCCGGCCCGGGTGCCCCTCCCCAGGTGCTCCGGACCGGGCCGCCCACACCCGGTCTTCGCTAGGGTTCCCCTGAGCGCAGCACGACCCGGAGACGCCGATGACCAACACCCTGACCCAACCTCCCCCCGAGGACCTCACGCCCGACCCCTCCCAGCGCGTGGCCCTGATGTCCGCCGACATCGGCGGCGTCCTGGAGTCGATGGACGAGCTGTCCGACTACCTCGAGCGGGTGGTCCACGCCGTGCGCCGGCACGTCGAGGGGTGCGACGAGGTCGGGGTGACGATCCTCAGCGGCGACCGGCCGCACACCGCCGCCTACACCACGGTGCAGACCCTGGAGATCGACGCCGCGCAGTACGCGCTCGACGAGGGCCCCTGCCTCGACGCGGCGCGCCACCGCCGCGAGAACCGCGTCGACGACGTCTGCGTCGACGACGGCCACTGGCCGCGGTTCACCGAGCAGGTGAGCCAGGAGGGCATGCGGGCGCTGCTCGCGCTGCCCCTGGTCAGCGGTGACCAGTGCGTCGGGGCGCTCAACCTCTACGGATGGCGGGTCGGTGCGTTCCGCGACCTCGACGTGACCCTCGTGCGGGTCGCGGCACAGCGCTGCGCCGACGCGGTCGTGTCCCTCACCGCGCTCGACGGGATGCGCCGGCTCGCCGGCCAGCTCGAGCAGGCGATGGCCAGCCGGGCGGTCATCGAGCAGGCCAAGGGCATCGTCATGGCGATGCGCGGCCTGTCCGAGGACGAGGCGTTCGAGGTGCTGCGCCGCTCCTCCCAGGACCGCAACATCAAGGTCCGCGAGCTCGCGCAGCAGGTCGTCCGGGACGTCGTCGAGCGGCGTGCACCGGGTGACGGCGGCGAC
Source organism: uncultured Actinomycetota bacterium (assembly GCA_963772645.1). Classification (GTDB taxonomy): domain Bacteria; phylum Actinomycetota; class Actinomycetes; order Actinomycetales; family Dermatophilaceae; genus DASSQJ01. Next base: position 32,787 of record CAVYYD010000008.1, on the reverse strand, counting down.
GCCCGCTGACCCTCATCTAGCATCGGGCCATGGCGCGACCCCACGCCGCAGCCCTGATCGAGGATGCCTACACCCGGCGCAAGTCGGGCATCCTCGCGCGCCGGGGGTGGACGACCCGGATCGTGCCGTCCACCGGCTACGGCAGCACCAGCCGGCTGCGGGTGTTCGGGCGGGTGATCATGACGCGGGGGCGTCCGGAGGACGAGCCCGACGAGCCCACCTACGCGGCGCGGCTGCGCGCGGTCGAGCTGGAGACCCGCGGGTGGCGGGCCTTCTTCGCGACGCCGGTCACCGACGAGCCGGTGACGGTGCGGGTCAACGAGCGGCTCGTCACCACCCGCACCGACCGCGGCGGCTACGTCGACCTCACGGTGCGCGGCCACGGGCTGCCACCGGGCTGGCACCGGATCTTCCTCAGCAGCCCCCGGGCCGAGCCGATCGACGTCCCGGTGCTCGTCGTCGGGTCCACGGTGACCCACGGCATCATCAGCGACATCGACGACACCGTCCTCTCGACGTCCCTGCCGCGCCCGATGATCGCCGCCTGGAACACCTTCGTCCGCTCCGAGGGCGCCCGCCGCGCCGTCCCCGGGATGGCGACGATGTACCGGGAGCTGCTCGCGGAGCGGCCCGACGCGCCGGTGGTCTACCTCTCGACCGGGGCGTGGAACACCGCCCCCCAGCTGACCCGGTTCCTCCAGCGCCACGGCTACCCCGACGGGCCGATGCTGCTCACCGACTGGGGGCCGACGAACACCGGGTGGTTCCGCTCGGGCCAGGACCACAAGCGCGCCCAGCTGCACCGGCTGGCCCGTGAGCTGCCGAACGTGCGCTGGCTGCTCGTCGGTGACGACGGCCAGCACGACCCGAAGCTCTACACCGAGTTCGCCGCCAGGCGGCCCGACCGGGTGCGCGGGCTCGCCATCCGCCAGCTCTCGCCGGGCGAGCAGGTGCTGGCGCACACGATCCCGGTCGCCTACGACGACCTGTCGCCGGCCCCCACCGAGGCCCTCGAGGTGCCGGTGGTGCGGGCCCCCGACGGCTACGGCCTGCTCGAGCAGGTCCGGGGCATCTGGTCGAGGGAGGTGCCGGTGCGCAGCCTGGCGGTGCTGGCCTCCTCCACGATCAGCCCGGTCGAGGAGGTCGACGACGAGCCCCCCGGGCTCGACGAGCGGTAGCGTCTCAGGATGCCCGAGCTGCCCGAGGTGCAGGCCCTCGTCGACTTCCTCCGCGAGCGCACGGCGGGTCTCGTCGTCACCGGGGTCGAGCCCGGATCGTTCCACGTCCTGAAGACCTTCACCCCACCCCCGGACGCCCTCGTCGGGGCGCCGGTCGACGGGGTGGAGCGGCACGGCAAGTTCGTCGACCTCGACTGTGGCGGGACGCACCTGGTGTTCCACCTCGCCCGCGCGGGCTGGCTGCGCTGGTCCGACGCCGCCCCCGCGGCGCGGTTGCGCCCGAGCAAGTCGCCCATCGAGCTGCGGGTGCGCTTCGACGACGGGTCGGGCTTCGACCTCACCGAGGCGGGGACCCAGAAGCGGCTCGCCGTCTACGTCGTCAACCGGGTCGCCGACGTGCCCGGTGTCGCCTCGCTCGGCCCCGACCCGCTCTCCGAGGAGTTCACCGAGGAGGTGCTCGCCGGCATCCTCGCCGCCCACCGGATGCAGGTGAAGGGGCTGCTGCGCGACCAGTCGATCATCGCCGGGGTCGGCAACGCCTACTCCGACGAGATCCTCCACGTCGCGAAGCTCTCTCCGTTCGCGCTCGCCGCCTCGCTCGACGCCGACCAGGTGACCCGGCTGCACGCCGCCGTCCGGGAGACGCTGGGCCATGCCGTGACGGCGGCGTCGGGGAAGCCGGCCGCCGAGCTCAAGGACGCCAAGCGAGCCGGGATGCGCGTCCACGGCCGGACCGGGCAGACGTGTCCGGAGTGCGGCGACGTCGTCCGCGAGGTGTCGTTCGCCGACTCATCGCTCCAGTACTGCGCGACCTGCCAGACCGGCGGAAAGCCGCTCGCCGACCGTCGGACGAGCAAGTTCCTCAAGTAGTCGAGCGACCCGTCAGGCGGTGGCGCTGAGGAGGAAGCTCGCGGCGAACCCGATGACGGTGAGCAGGCCGACGAGCCGTCCCGCGTGCTGGGTCGCCTCCGGGACCATGGTGTCGGCGAGCATGGTGATGATCGCGCCGGCGGCGAAGGTCTGGATGAACGCCAGCGTCGCCTCGGAGGCGCCCCCGAGCAGCGCGTAGCCGAGCAGTGAGGACACCGTGGCGGCGACGGTGACCAGCACCCAGAGGCCCAGGATCCACCGCGGCGAGCGACCGGAGGCCTTGAGGCCGGTCGTCGCGGAGACCGACTCGGGGATGTTCGAGAGGAAGACCGCGGCGACCATCGCCAGGCCCACGCCCTGGCCGCCGAGCAGGCTGATGCCGATCGCCGCCGACTCGGGGATGCCGTCGAGGAGGGCACCGAGGACGAGGGCGAGACCACTGGAGCCCGAGCCGCCACCGGACCCGCCTCCGCTCCGGTCGTCCTGGCCGTCGCCTGATCCCGACGAGGGGCGGACGCCCCCGTGGACCGGGCTCTTGCGCCGGTGCCCCCCGGCGCGGTCGATGAACCAGTCGCCGGTGAAGTAGGTGGCCGAGCCGGCGAGCAGCCCGAGCGTCGCCGCCAGCCCGCCGGCGGACCGGTACGCCTCCTCGGTGAGCTCGAACGCCGCGGCGCTGACGAGGACCCCGGCACCGAAGGCCATGACGAGGCCGATGAGCCGGCGGCCAACCCTCAGGTAGAGCCCGAGCAGAGCCCCGATGAGAAGGGACGCCCCGCCGACGAACCCCCACCAGGCAGCCCCGAGCGACGATTCCCACGCTCAGCGGCCGCGACACGATCGCGGCGTATCCGGATGTCTGCGGGAAACGCTAGAGAGGCGAATATCCTCCGATCGTGGACCCGATCCGGAACCCCTACGCCCCCGGCGCCGGCCAGCGGCCGCCCGAGCTCGCCGGCCGCGACGAGCAGCTCGACGCCTTCGACGTCGTCCTGGAGCGGGTCGCCCGCGGGCGACCCGAGCGGTCGGTGGTCCTCACCGGGCTGCGCGGGGTCGGCAAGACCGTCCTGCTCAACACGCTGCGCTCGGCCGCCGTGCGGGCCGGGTGGGGGACCGGCAAGCTCGAGGCGCGACCCGACCAGTCGCTCCGCCGGCCGCTGGCATCGGCGGTCCACCAGGCGGTCCGCGAGCTCGGGCCCGCCGGGCGGCGCGGGCGACCACGCGCTCGGCGTCGTCCGCTCGTTCGCCCAGAAGGAGCCGGCCGGCGCACCAGCCGGGTCGCGACGGGGCGGGGCACGCCTGCGCGAGCGCTGGAACCCGGGGATCACCGTCCCGGCCGTGCCCGGTCGGGCGGACTCCGGCGACATCGAGATCGACCTCGTCGAGCTGCTCTCCGACCTCGGCGGGGCGGCCGCGGACACCGGGCGGGGGATCGCCGTGTTCATCGACGAGATGCAGGACCTCGGCCCCGACGACGTCTCCGCCCTCTGCGCCTCGGCGCACGAGATCAGCCAGAGCGGGCTGCCGCTCATCGTGGTCGGCGCCGGGCTGCCGCACCTGCCGGCGGTGCTGTCCGCCTCGAAGTCGTACTCCGAGCGGCTCTTCCGCTACAGCCGCATCGACCGGCTCGACCGGGCGGCCGCCGACGCCGCCCTCGTCCGCCCGGCCGAGGACGAGGGTGCGGCCTACGAGCGCGCCGCCCTCGACGCGATGTACGAGGCCACCGGCGGCTACCCCTACTTCATCCAGGCGTACGGCAAGGCGGTCTGGGACCTCGCTCCGGCCGCGCCGATCACCGTCAGGGACGTCGAGGTGGCCGCGCCCGAGGCCGAGTCCGAGCTGGCGGTCGGCTTCTTCGGGTCACGCTTCGAGCGGGCGACCCCCGGCGAGCGCGAGTACCTGCGCGCCATGGCGGACGTGGCGGCCGAGTCCGGGGACGAGGCCGACGCCGTGTCGACCGCCGACGTCGCGGCCCACCTCGGCCGCAAGCCGCAGTCGCTCTCGCCCGCCCGGGACGCCCTGCTGAAGAAGGGGCTGATCTACTCCGGGGAGCGAGGGCGGATCGCGTTCACCGTCCCGCACTTCGGACGCTACCTGCGCGACCACACCTGAGCCGGGTCGCCGGCGGCTCGCGCCGCCCCGCGGGAATGACTGCGCCTGCCCGCTCGTTGGGTGGTCGTCGGCCCGTCCGGGCCGCGCGGATCGTCCCCACGGGTGGAGGTGCACCATGACGAAGCGGAAGTACGTCGAGTTCGACGCCGACGACGGGGCGCAGCTCCGCTACGCACGGCACGGGAACGGCGGTGGGCTCGTCGAGGCGACGGCCCATGCCCACCCGACGGCAGAGATCGCCGAGGACGCGTACGTGGACTCCGGCGCGGTCGTGGCCGCAGGAGCCCGCCTGCTCCCGGGTGCCTGGGTCGAGGGCGGCGCCGTCGTCGGTCCCGGGTCGGTCCTCGGGACGGCCAGCCGGGTCGGCGCGGGTGCGGTCCTCGGGCGCGACGTGCGCCTCGGGGCGCGGTCCGTCGTCGGTGCCCGGGCCCGCGTCTGGGACGGCGTGCACCTCGGGGCGGACGAGGTCGTGCCGGCCGGGGCCGTGCTGCGTCCAGGCCGCCGGCCGAAGCGGCACGCCGCCTGACCCTCCGGGCGTCGCCCGACACCCGCGACGGCCCGGGCACACCGCTCCCGCCGCCGAGGCGTCAGCCGGGGCCCGCGCCGCCCCGGCCCCGGAACCGGTGGGCGAGCCGCGGGTCGGACTCCCACCACGGGCGCTCGGACTCGGGCGGCACGCCCTCGGCGCCGTGCTCGGCGCGGTCGAGCCGGGCGTCGCTCTCGCGGGCCTCGGCCTCGTCGGCACGCACCCACTGCGCGAGGACCACGAAGACCATCGGCAGCCCCACCGACTCCGCGGCCGCGAGCAGGGCCCCGCCGGCCACCCAGTCGACGGTGGTCATCACGACGATGCCGGGCACCGCGTCGACGACGCCGTCCGTGAAGGCCAGGAGGGTGCGCAGCCCCGGGGTGCACCAGGCCGGGAGCAGGTCCTCGGACAGCAGCGGAACGGTGACCAGCATCCCGACCGCGAGCACCCCGATCTGCAGGGCGGCCCACGCGCGGCCGTCGGTCAGGGCCGCGGCGAACCAGCCGCTGGTGAACACCACGGTGAGCGCCGCGGCGGCCACGACGGAGCCGACGGCCGGGAACATCATGACGCGCGCCAGCCGGCCGCGGACCCAGCCGACCGGTCGGCCGCGCGCACTCTCCCACAAGGCCACCGGGTCGCCGAGGGCGAGGAGGAGCGGGACCACCGCGCTCGTGAGCCCCACCGAGAGGGTCCCGGCCCACAGCGGGTCGGCCCGGTACACCGCGGGCGCGCCGGACGCCGACCAGAGCAGCAGCAGGTCGCCGAGGAGGAACACGGCCGGCCGCCACCCGGGCCAGGCGCCGCCCCGCCGCCGCACCAGCCGCAGGGCGGCGAGGTACCCGGCCGCGAGCAGCACCGGCAGCAGCAGGAGGGCGCTCGGGGCCCAGGCGGTGAGGAGGCGGGCCGGGGTCAGGGGCACGGCCCGAGTGTGGGGGGCCTTGCTGGACGGCGGCTGGCAGCCGGCCCCGCCGGCAGACCGACCGGGCCGGCCCGCGGCCGGGAGGCATACTGCACGAGGGCCCGCCGACGCCTCAGCGGGCCCCCGGCACCCTCCCGGAGCCCGTCCACACCCCAGCGAAGGCACCGATGGCTGACACCGCGTACATCTACGACGCCCTGCGGACCCCCCGCGGGAAGAACCGCGGCGGCGCGCTGCACGGCGTCAAGCCGGTCGACCTCGTCGCCGGGCTCATCGACGAGCTGGCCCCGCGCAACCCCGGGCTCGACCCGGAGCAGGTCGACGACGTCGTCCTCGGCGTCGTCTCACCGGTCGGGGAGCAGGGGGGTGACATCGCCCGCGCCGCCGCGCTCGTCGCCGGCCTGCCGCAGAGCGTGGCCGGGGTGCAGCTCAACCGGTTCTGCGCCTCGGGGCTCGAGGCGGTGAACACCGCCGCCGCCAAGGTCCTGGCCGGCGACCGGTTCGTCATCGCCGGCGGGGTCGAGTCGATGTCGCGGGTGCCGATGGGCTCCGACGGTGGCGCCTACCACCAGGACCCGACGACGGCCTACGACCACTACTTCGTCCCGCAGGGCATCGGCGCCGACCTCATCGCCACCCTCGAGGGGTTCACCCGCGAGGACGTCGACGGGTACGCGCTCGCGTCCCAGCAGCGCGCCCAGCAGGCGTGGCGCCAGGGGTGGTTCGCCCGCGGCGTGGTGCCGGTCCGGGACGTGAACGGGCTCACCGTCCTCGACACCGACGAGCACCGGCGACCCGAGGCGACGATGGGCTCGCTCGGCGCGCTCGGGCCGGCGTTCGCCGCTCTGGGTGACGAGGGCGGCTTCGACGCCGTCGCCGTCCAGCGCTACCCGGTGGTCGAGCGGATCGCCCACGTGCACACCGCGGGCAACTCCTCCGGAATCGTCGACGGCGCCGCCCTCGTGCTCGTCGGCAGCGAACGGGCCGGCCTGGACGCGGGCCTCGCGCCACGAGCGCGGGTCGTCTCGAGCGCGGTCGTCGGCAGCGAGCCGACGATCATGCTGACCGGGCCCACGCCGGCCACCGAGAAGGCCCTGGCTCGCGCCGGGCTCACCGTCGAGGACATCGACCTCTTCGAGCTCAACGAGGCCTTCGCCGCGGTCGTCCTGAAGTGGATGCGCGACCTCAAGGTCCCGCACGAGAAGGTCAACGTCAACGGCGGCGCGATCGCGATGGGGCACCCGCTCGGGGCCACCGGTGCCGTCATCCTCGGCACCCTGCTCGACGAGCTCGAGCGGCGCGACCTGCGTCGCGGGCTGGCCACCCTCTGCGTGGGTGCGGGGATGGGCATCGCGACCGTCATCGAGCGCGTGTGAGCCACGACGGCGGCCCGTCGAACGAGAGCACCGGAGGACCACGATGAGCGACATCCGCGGGATGCACTGGGAGCAGGACGACGAGGGCATCGTCACCCTGACGATGGACGACCCCGACCAGCCGGTCAACACGATGAACGACACGTGGGCGACGGCCTACGAGGCGGCGCTCGACCGGCTGGAGGCAGAACGCGGGTCGGTCACCGGCGTCGTGCTCACCAGCGCGAAGAGGTCCTTCTTCGCCGGCGGCGACCTGCGGATCATGCGCGAGGTGACGGCGGGGACCGCCGCCGCCACCGCGGCGCACATCGACCACGTCAAGGCGCTGATGCGCCGCTACGAGACCCTCGGCCGGCCGGTCGTCGCGGCCGTCAACGGCACCGCGCTCGGCGGTGGCCTCGAGGTGGCGCTCGCGACCCACCACCGCGTCCTCCTCGACCGGCCCGACGTCCGGCTCGGTGTCCCGGAGGTCACCCTCGGCCTGCTGCCCGGCGGGGGCGGGGTGAGCCGGCTGGTCCGCATGCTCGGCCTCCAGCCGGCGCTCATGGACTGGGTCCTCACCGGTCGGGCGCACCGCCCCGCCGAGGCCCTCGCGACGCGGGTCGTCGACGAGCTCGCGGCGACCCCGGAGGAGCTGCTCTCGGCCGCGAGGGCATGGATCCGCGCGCACCCCGACGCGGTGCAGCCGTGGGACGTCAAGGGCTTCCGCATCCCCGGCGGGTCGGCGGCCTCGCCGAAGGTCGCCGCCCTCCTCCCCGCGTACGCGGCGAACCTCCGCAAGCAGACCAGGGGCGCCCCGGCGCCGGCCCCCCGCGCGGCCCTCGCCGCTGCCGTCGAGGGCAGCCTCGTCGACCTCGACACCGCGACCGAGGTGGAGACCCGCTACCTCGTCTCGCTGATGCGTGGCCAGGTGGCCAAGAACATGATCGGCACCTTCTACGACCTCCAGAAGGTCAACGGCGGGGCGTCCCGCCCGCCGGGGTTCCCGACGTACACCGCACGCACGGTCGGGGTGATCGGGGCGGGGATGATGGGCGCCGCGATCGCCTACGTCTGCGCGAAGGCCGGGGTCCGGGTCGTCCTCGAGGACGTCTCGCTCGAGGCGGCCCAGCGCGGGAAGGCCTACGGCGAGCGCCTCGAGGCCAGGGCGCTCGAGCGCGGGCGCACCACGCGGGAGCGGTCCGCGGCCCTCCTCGACCGGATCACCCCGAGTGCCGACTCCGCCGACCTCGCCGGGGTCGACCTCGTCATCGAGGCCGTCGTCGAGTCCGTGGAGGTCAAGCAGCAGGTGTTCCGTGAGGTCCAGGGCCTGCTCGAGCCGGGTGCCGTCCTCGGGTCCAACACCTCGACGCTGCCGATCAGCCTCCTCGCCCTCGGGATCTCGCGACCCGAGGACCTCGTCGGCATCCACTTCTTCTCGCCGGCCGACAGGATGCCGCTGGTGGAGATCGTCCGGGGCGAGCAGACGTCCGACGCCGCGCTCGCCAGGGCCTTCGACGTCGTCCGCCAGCTCGGCAAGACGCCGATCGTCGTGAACGACGGGCGAGGCTTCTTCACCTCGCGGGTCATCGGCACGTTCGTCGACGAGGGGGTCGCGGCGGTCGGCGAGGGGGTCGAGCCGGCCCTCGTCGAGCAGGCGGCCCTCCAGGCGGGCTACCCGGTCGGGCCGCTCCAGCTCCTCGACGAGCTCACGCTCACCCTTCCCCGACGGATCCGCCGGGAGGCCCGGGCGGCGCTCGAGGCCGAGGGGGGCACGTGGGTCGAGCACGGCTCGGAGGCGGTCCTCGACCTCCTCGTCGAGGAGGAGGGCCGCACCGGTCGCTCCGGCGGCGGCGGCTTCTACGAGTACGACGAGGACGGTCAGCGGGTACGGCTGTGGCCCGGGCTGCGGGAGCGGTTCGCGTCGGGCACCGCGGACGTGCCGTGGAGGGACCTCCAGGAGCGGATGCTCTTCGCCGAGGCCATCGACGCGGTGCGCTGCCTCGACGAGGGCGTGCTCACCTCGGTGCCGGACGCCAACATCGGGTCGCTCCAGGGCATCGGCTTCCCGCCATGGACCGGCGGGGTCCTCCAGTACGTCAACCAGTACGAGGGCGGTCCGGCGGGGTTCGTGGAGCGGGCCCGCGAGCTGGCGCGGGCCTACGGCCCGCGGTTCCAGCCACCGGGCTCGCTCGTCGAGCTGGCCGCCTCGGGAGGTCGCTACGCCTGAGGGCCGTGCCGCGACGGACCGGATCGGCGGCCCAGCCGCGGCCACCCCGCCGGATGCACCACGGTGGACCGCCAAGGACCGTCACGTCTCGGTGGACGGCCACGGCCTGCGGGCGCCTCGTCACGGGGTCGGCGCCGCATCCCGAAGTGGCTCGAGCCCGGGCTTCGCCTCACCGGGTACGCGGCGGCAACCGGTGGAGCTCGACGTCGTGCACGGCGCCGTCGGCGAGGCGGAGGGTGAGGTAGGTGCACGCCGGCTCGCGGCGCCGGTCGGTGGGGGAGCCGGGGTTGACCAGCCGCAGCCCTTCGTGCGAGGTGTCCCAGGGGATGTGGCTGTGCCCGAAGACGAGCAGGTCCGCGTCCGGGTACGCGGCGCGCATCCGCTGCTCGCGGTGCTGCCGGGGGCCCGTCTCGTGCACCACGGCCACCCGCACGCCCTCGACCGTCGCCCGCGCGACCTCGGGGAGTCGCTCGCGCAGGTCCGCCCCGTCGTTGTTCCCCCAGCAGGCCAGCAGGCGGCGACTGCGCGCCTCGAGGCGCTCGAGGGTCCGGGCGTCGACCCAGTCTCCGGCGTGGACGACCAGGTCGGCCAGCTCGACGGCGTCCCAGACCTCCGTCGGGAGGTCACGGGCCCGGGTCGGCAGGTGGGTGTCGCTGATGACGAGGACGCGGGTTCCGCCACTGCTCACCCGACCACCCTGGCACTCGGCGGCGGGCCGGTTGCCGGTCCGAGCCCGGTCGCCAGGCGGGTGGGTCAGGGCGGGGGCGCGGGGAGGACGAGCCGCTGGTAGCGGGGATGCCTCTCGATCCACCCGCGGACGAAGGGGCAGTCGGGGACGACGTGGCCCCCGTCGGCGGCCACCGCGTCGAGCGCCGTGCGGGCCAGTGCGCTCCCGACGCCGCGCCCCTCGAACCCGTCGTCGACCTCGGTGTGCGTGAAGCGGACGTCGCCGCCGCCCAGCTGCCGGACGTATGCCCGCCCGGCGAGCTCGCCGTCCACCCACGCCTCCCAGCGCTCGCGGTCCTGGTTCAGCCGCACCTCGACGTCGGGCACGTCACCACCTCCCGAGGCCACCCTCTCATCCACCGGGGACGCCCACCGGCTCGCGCTGCGCCGGGGCTCACCCCGAACCCTGGCGGCGGCAGCCCTCGATGGCCCTAGCCTGTGCAGCGGGACCGGCGGCCGTCGTCGGTGGAGGAGGACGAGGGCGATGAGCGCACCCCCGGGGTGGCACCGGCAGCCGGATGGACGCGAGCGGTGGTGGGACGGCCAGCAGTGGAGCGAGCACTTCCGCACCCCGCCCGCGCCGGGGCAGCCCGCGCCCGGCCCCCCCGCGCCCGGTGGGTACCCGCAGCCGGGCGGCTACCCGGCCCCCGAGGGGTACCCCCCGCCGAGGAGCGGGATGAGCAGCGGGGCCAAGGGCTGCCTCATCGCGGCGGCCGTCGCGGTCGTGCTGCTCCTCGTCGCCGTGGTCGTCGGGGGCATCCTCTTCGCGCGGACGGCCACCAGGGCGGTCGAGGAGGTCCAGTCCGCGCTGCCGAGCGGCTTCCCGACGGACCTGCCCACCGACGGGTCGACGGCCGTCCCGTCGCTGGGCGGCGACTCGGTCGAGGTCTCGGTCGGTGCCGGCTTCGACCTGCCCCGGGCCACGATCGACGCCGGCTGGAGCGTCCAGCCCGGCTCGATCGGCTCCGAGGTCGCCGGGATGACCGCGACCTTCACCGATCCGCAGTCGGTGCCGGTCGTCTTCTCGATGAGCTTCCAGGGCCAGGGCAGTGACAGGGTCGAGACGGTGTGCACCGCGACCCCGGAGTCGGCCGACGCGACCACCGCCGGCGTCTCGTGCATCCCGCTCTTCGGCGACGTCGACGCCAACGGCACCGTCGTCGTCACCCCCGCCTTCTGAGTGGCCCGGGGACGCCCCCGGGCCGCGCTCAGCCCTGCTCGCCGATCGCCACGAGGTCGGCCACCAGCCGGTCGGTGCGCCACTGGTCCGAGGACAGCGTGGGGGTGAAGCCCAGCCGCACGACGACGAGGTCGGAGGAGGGGACGACGAACAGCTCCTGGCCGTCGTGGCCCTCGGCCCAGTAGGCGTCGTCGGGCAGGGTCGGGTCGACGAGCGTCCCGTCGGCCTGCTTGTTGACCCACCAGCCGGCGGCGTAGCCCTTCTCCTCGCTCTGCGCGACCTTCGTCGCCGTCGTGGACCGCTTCATCCAGTCCTCGGGCAGCAGCTGCTTGTCGCCCCACGTGCCGTTCTGGAGGGCGAACTGGCCGATCGTGGCCCAGTCCCGCGGCGTCGCCCAGAGATAGGAGCTGCAGACCGGAGTCCCCGAGGCGTCCGGCTCCCAGACCGCCGAGGAGAGCCCGAGCGGTGCGAAGAGCTCGGTGCGGGGGAAGTCGGTGTCCGGGACGTCGGCGAGCCGGGTGATCCAGTTGCAGAGGATGTTCGTCGACCCGCTCGAGTACTGCAGGTAGGTCCCCGGGGGGTGGGCCAGCGGCTGGCTCGCCGCGTACGCGGCCATGTCGGGCTGCTCGTAGAGCATCTCGGTGATCGGGGTGCCGAGCTCGTAGGTCTCGTCCCACGACAGCCCGCTCGTCATCCGCATCAGCTGGTCGAGGGTGATCGCCGAGCGGCCGTCGGTCCACTCGGGGCGCAGGTGGTCCTGGTCGAGGGTGAACCGTCGCTCGCTCGCGTACCGGCCCAGGAGGAGGTTGGCCACGCTCTTGCCCATCGACCACCCCAGCTGCGGGGTGTTCTTGTCGAACCCGGCCGAGTAGCGCTCGCCGACCAGCTTGCCGGCCCGCAGGACCACGACCGCTCGGGTGCCCAGTGCCTTCCTCCGGGCGCTGGACAGGTCGTCCCCGAAGGCGTGGCCGATGGCGGCGGTGACCTCGGGGGTGGTCTCCGGGGCCGGCGCGTCGGAGAACGGGTTGGGGTCGCTCTCGACCTTCGTCGCCCGACCCATTCCGGTGGGGCGCTCGTCGGCGACGGTACAGCCGTAGCCCGGGGTGTAGTAGGCGTGCTGCTTGGCGAGCACCCAGAGCACGGCGGAGGCGGCCGACCTGCCGCCCTGGTTGACGTACCCGGTGAGGTAGGGGACGAGGGGGTTCGGCGGGAGGTCGTCCTCGGGGTCCGAGCGAGCGGCGAGCAGCGTGACCGCGCACGTGTTGTGGGCGGCGTAGCCCGTGCCGGTCCGCAGCAGCGGCTCCTCGCGTCGGTAGCCCCAGACGGCGCCGATGACGACGAGGACGAGCACCACGGAGAGGATCCGTCCCAGCACGCGCATGGGCGCGACGGTACCGCGTCGGGTCAGGCGGCGGTGCCCACTCCCAGCGCCCCGGCGAGCCGGTCGATGATCGCCGCGAGCAGCCGGGAGACCTGCATCTGGCTCACCCCGAGCACCTCGCCGATCTCGCTCTGGGTGCGCTCCTCCCCGAAGCGGAGGGCGACGATGAGCTGCTCGCGCGGGGTGAGCCGGGCCACCTCGACCCGGACGGTGCTCCGCAGGTCGGATGCCGCGTACGGGTCGTCGGCGTCCGGCAGCCCGGCGCCGACGGTGTCGCCGGTGGACGTCGGGGCGTCGAGCGAGCCGGGCCGGAAACCGCTGCCGCAACGGCGGGCCTCCTCGACGTCGCAGGTCGAGCAGGCCTGGGCGGCCGCGAGCTCGGCCACGGTGGCCTCGCGGCCGAGGCGGTGGCGAAGCGCCTCCTCGGTGGCGCTCAGCTCGGCCCGCAGCTCCTGCAGCCGGCGCGGCGGTCGGACCGTCCAGCCGCAGTCGCGGAAGTGCCGCTTGAGCTCACCGCGGATGGTCGGCACGGCGAAGGCCTCGAACCCTCGGCCACCGCCGGGGCGGTACCGGTGGACGGCGCCGACGAGTGCGGCCCGGGCGACCTGCTCGAGGTCCTCGGTGTCGATGCCGCGGCCCGCGTACCGGTGGGCGAGGGAGTCGGCGAGGGGGAGGGTGGCGACGACGACCGCGTCGACGAGCCGCCGCTGCTCGGCCGGTGACGGGACGTCGGCGAGGGCGCGGAGCAGGCTCTCGACATCGTCGTGGCCGGCCGGCCCGCGCGCCGTGGGCCGGGAGATGGGGATCGTCGTCATGGTCGTGCCTCCTGTCCGTCGTGGACGGATGGCACGCTGCTCGACCATCGTGATGACCCGATTGGGTTGTCCGCGACCGTACCGCGGGCGCCCGGCGCTGCGGGGCTCTCACGACGGACCGGTTTGCCGGGCCGCGGAACGGGTAGGGTCGGGGACGCCCGCAATGAGGCGGGCGGCCGGACGGAGGAGGGACCGGATGACCGTGGTCGAGCCCGGTGGGGCGCGGGGGGACCTCTCCGGCCCGTCGGCCGGGTCCCGGGGGGAGGCGCTGGACCCCTTGCTCGAGCGCGATCTCGCGGACCTGCGCGCTGCGCTCGAGGGACATCCCTTCCCCGCGCAACAGGACGACCTCATCGCCTTCCTGCTGGGTCGCCAGGAGCCGGTGCGGCTGTGCTGCCGCCTCTCCCGCCTGCCCCACGCCGCGGTGTACGTCTCGCTCGACGAGGTGGTCGAGGCGGTCGAGCTGGCCGCGGCCGGTGAGGCGGCCGATGGTCAGGCGTGCGACGAGGCGGGTGGGCGGCCCGTCTGACCGGTCGATCGGCCGGTCAGCGGCAGGTGGCGGCGGTCAGCACCCGGGCCCCGAGGGCGGTGCCGGCGAGGGCGAGCGCCGGTACGGCGCTGAGCAGCGAGGGGACGGCGCCGCCGAGGGAGAGCGCGGCGAGGACGACGAGCAGGCCCGCGGGGGCGCCGCACGGCCGGCCGGGGGTACGGACGCCACCGACCGCGGGCGCCGGCAGGTAGGTGGCGAGGGCCGCCGCGCCGAGGAGCGCCGCGACGGCCAGGGCGGCCCACCACCCTGCTCCGGGGGCGAAGCCGGGGGGCAGCGAGGCGTGGTACCACCAGAGGACGAGCGGGGCGAGCACGGCGAGCACGGCGAGATGGCGCAGCCCGTAGCGGCCCGCGAGCAGCGCCGCCGCCCCGGAGGGCCGGAGGGAGGCGAGCGCCTCGACCTCCGGCACCTGCCAGGGGTCGGCCCGGTGGCCGGTCGGTGTGGTCACCGGCCGAACGCGGCACCAGCCGACGTGCCGGTCGGCTCGTCGTGGCAGGTGCACCGGGCCTCGGACGGCACGCGCTCGAGCACCTGCTCGGCGTGCATGCCGCAGCCGGCCCAGGTCGTCTTGCCGCAGGAGTAGCAGGTCGCGGGGCTGCACATGATCGGTACCTCCAGAAGGGTCGGGGCTGTCGAGGTGTCGGGCGAGCGTAACAAATACCCCTGGGGGTATCAAGTCGGTCGCGACGGCGCCCACCGGGGTCGACCCGGACTGTCAACCCCGGTCGGACGCCCCGGCGGCCCCGGCCGGTCTACCGTGACCGCCATGGACCGGCGACGCCTCTGGGTGGGGGTACAGGACGGCGTCCTCGCGCTCGTGCTCGCGGTGATGGCGTTCGGCGAGCTCGCCACCGCCTCGAGCTCGGTGCTGGGGGAGGGCTCGCCGGTGGTGGCCGCGGCGGGGGTCCTCGCCACCTGCGCCTTCATCACCCAGCGCCGGCTCCGGCCGCCCCTCGTCCTCGGGGTGTTCCTCACCTGGCTGGTCCTCGGCATCGCGACGCTCGGTCACCTCGAGGCGATGTTCTACGGCACGCTCGTCCCCTTCACGGTCGCGCTGTACTCAGCGGCCCGGCACGGCGGGCCGCGGCTGCGCTGGGTGGCGGCCGGGCTGGCAGGGGTGACGATCCTCCTTGCCGACCTCGCGATCCCGGTGCTCAACGGATGGAACGAGGTGGTCTTCCACTGGGCGGTGTGTGTCCTCGCCTTCGGAGCGGGCTGGGGGCTGCAGCGCTCGGAACGGCGCGCGGTCGAGGAGGCGGTTCGGGCCGGACGACTGGAGTCCGAGGCCCGGGTGCTCAGCCTCGAGGCCGTCGCCGAGGAGCGTGCTCGGATCGCCCGTGAGCTGCACGACGTGCTCGGGCACTCGGTCAGTGTCATGGTGGTCCAGGCCGGGGCCGCGGAGCAGGTCCTCGACGACGAGCCGGAGCTGGTCCGCAGCGCCCTTGCCAGCATCCGCAGCACCGGGACGGGCGCCCTCGACGAGGTGCGCCGGGTCGTGACGATCCTGCGGGAGGACCGGGAGGCCGGGCTGGCCCCGCAGCCGGGCATCGCCGCCCTCGGCGACCTCGCCGAGTCGGCCCGGGCCGCCGGGCTCGACGTCGACCTCGAGGTCACCGGCGACCACGCCGGCATCTCCCCGGGTCTGGGGTTCACCGTCTACCGGATCGTCCAGGAGTCGCTGACCAACGTGCGCAAGCACTCCGGCGCGCGCCGGGCCACGGTGCGGGTGGCCGCCGGCGCCGAGGAGCTCGCCGTCGAGGTCACCGACGACGGCGGCACGAGGCGGGCGGTGGCCCGCGCCGGTGCCCCCGGGCGCGGCCACGGCCTCATCGGGATGCGCGAGCGTGCCGCCCTCTACGGCGGGACGCTCGAGGTCGGGCCGTCCGGCGAGGGCTTCGCCGTTCGCGCCGTCCTGCCGCGGAGGGCGCGGTGACCGGAGCCGGCGAGAAGCGGCTGCGGGTCGTCGTCGTCGACGACCAGGACCTCGTGCGCGCGGGGTTCCGGCTCATCCTCGAGCGCGGTGGCCTCGATGTCGTCGGCGACGGCGCCGACGGGGCCGAGGCCGTCGAGGTCGTCCAGCGGACCCGGCCGGACGTCGTCCTCGTCGACGTGCGGATGCCGCGCCTCGACGGCATCGAGGCGACCCGACGGATCCTCGCCGGGGGGACGGAGCGTCCGCGCGTCATCGTCCTGACCACGTTCGACCTCGACGAGTACGTCTTCGCGGCGATCCGGGCCGGGGCGTCGGGCTACCTGCTCAAGGACGTGTCACCGGCCGGGCTCGTCCACGCGGTGCGGGCCGTCGCCGCGGGGGAGTCGATGCTCGCCCCCTCGGTGATCGGCCGGATGCTCGAGCGGTTCGCGACCGCCCCGGTGGTCCCGGCCGCGCTCCCGCCGGCGCTCGCCGGCCTCACCGAGCGGGAGACCGAGGTGGCCCGGCTCGTGGCCCGAGGGCGCTCGAACGCGGAGATCGCCGCGACGCTGTACCTCAGCGAGGCCACGGTCAAGACCTACGTCTCGCGGCTCTTCACCAAGCTCGACGTGCGGGACCGCGTCCAGGTCGCGGTGCTCGCCTACGAGGGCGGGCTGGTGCGGGTCGGCGAGGCGGACTGACCGACCGGCGGCGGCCGGCGAGGTATCACCGGCGCCCCGGCCGGCTCCTTGTCCACGGGTGCCCTCCCGCACCGGACGCCGACCCCGCAGGACGGACATGCACGCCATCGCCATCGACACCACTGACCTCACCTACCCCTGGCTGTGGATCCCGGGCCAGCTCCCGCACTTCGTCGACGGCTCGGGGCGAGGCGGTGCGAGGGTGCGCCTGCCCGCCGGGACCTTCGCCTTCCAGCAGACCCGCACCCGAGCCTCCGACCTGAGGTTCACGGTCACCGACGACGGCGTCGTCGACTACCCCGCGGCCCACGAGGGCGTCCTCACCGGCCGGGGCACCGACACGCTGCGGGTCCACGGCCTGGAGGTCACCCTGCGACCCGCAGGCCGGCCCCGGCCGCTCCTGCCGCTGTGGGGCGGATGCCGTGAGCCGCTCGGTGCCCGGGAGCGGACCCTGCGGATCCCGCCCGGCAGCTGCTACGCGATGCGGTTGCTGCACCAGCCTCGCCGCGTGGTCGAGTTCCACGTGGCCGCCGACGGCGCCGTGGACTACCCACGCGCCTGCGAGGAGGCGCTGTCCGGGCGCGGCACCGCCACCCTGACCGTCGACCTCGACCGGCTGCACGACGACGCCCACGGCCTGCGGGAGCGCGTCGGCAGCTGCCGCGGGGGCGGCTGAGCCCGCTCAGCCGGCGCGCACCGGACTCTCGGGCGACTCCCAGCCGGGCGCTGTTTGGTCGGCGGGGATGCGGGTACCGGACCGACAGGACCGCAACCGGTCCGCGTGGCCCCCGGCCCGGCCGGGCCGGAGCCGCGCACCATCGGTACCCGGTCCCGGGCGGGCCGCCACCGTCGTCGGCCCGCTCGCTCGTCCGAGACCCCGCCGACCGCCGGGAGGCACCAGCGCATGAGCAGCACCGTCAGCGACTTCATCATCGACCGACTCATCGAGTGGGACCTGCACCACTTCTACGGCTTCCCGGGTGACGGCATCGGCGGCTTCGACGGTGCGCTCGGCCGGGCCGAGCGGGACGGCAAGGACTTCACGCTACATCCGCCCCACCCACGAGGAGATGGCCGCGCTGATGGCGACGGCCCACGCGAAGTTCACCGGAGAGGTCGGGCGTCTGCATGGCGACGTCCGGCCCGGGCGCCGCCCACCTCGTCAACGGGCTCTACGACGCCAAGGGCGACAACCAGCCGGTCGTCGCCGATCGTCGGCCAGCAGGCCCGGGCCGCCAGCGGCAGCGACTTCCAGCAGGAGCTCAACCTCGAGCGGACCTTCTCCGACGTCGCCGCGTTCGTCCAGACCGTCAACACCCCGATGCAGGCCCAGATGGTCCTCGACAAGGCGGTCCGGGTGGCCAAGGCGCTGCGCGCAGCCGACGCGTCGTCATCCTGCCGGCCGACGTCCAGGAGCTCGAGATGGAGGAGCCGGCGGCCGAGCACGGCGTCTCGCGCAGCGGCGTCGGGCTACGCCTCCCCGCGGTTCGCCCCGACCGGGGACGAGCTGCGCCGCGCCGCGCGACGTGCTCAACGCCGGCGCGAAGGTGGCGATGCTCGTCGGGCAGGGTGCGCGGGGGGCCACCGACGAGGTCCTCGCCGTGGCCGAGCGGCTCGGCGCCGGCGATCATCACCGCGCTGCTCGGCAAGGACGTCGTCCCGGCCGACGTGCCGTTCCACACCCAGCAGCTCGGGCTGCTCGGCTCGCGTCCGAGCTACGACATGATGCAGGACTGCGACACCCTGCTCCTCGTCGGCACGAACTTCCCCTACGGCGAGTTCCTCCCGACGACCGGGCAGGCCCGGGCGGTGCAGATCGACACCTCCCCGGGCCACCTCGGGCATCCGCTACCCCACCGAGGTCAACCTCTGGGGCGACGCCGAGGCCACCCTCGCCGCGCTGCTCCCGCATCTGCACGAGCAGGCCGACCGCCTGTCCTGGCAGGAGGGCATCGCCGACGGGATGCGCGACGTGGGACGAGGAGATCGAGCAGGTGGCGATGGCCGAGGCCGACCCGGTGAACCCGCGTCGGCGTCTTCCACTCGCTCAACGCCCACCTGCCGGAGCGCGCCATCGTGACCGCCGACGCCGGCTCGACCGCCGACTGGTACGGGCACCACATCCGGCTGCGACCGCGGCCAGATGGGCAACCTCTCCGGGCGGCTCGCGACGATGCTCGCCGCGATGCCGTACGCGATGGCGGCCAAGTTCGCCCACCCCGACCGCCCGGTCGTCTGCACCATCGGCGACGGCGCCTTCCAGATGCTCGGGATGAACGGGCTGATCACCGTCAAGCGGCACTGGCAGCAGTGGGCGAACCCCACCTTCATCGTGCTCGTGCTGCACAACGACGACCTCAACCAGGTCTCCTGGGAGATGCGCGAGGTCGGCGACCCCCGGTGGGACACGGCCCAGCTCGTCGAGTCGATGGACTACGCCGAGTACGCGCGGCTGCTCGGGCTTCGAGGGCATCACGCGTCGAGGACCCGGACCAGGTCGACGCCGCCTGGGAGCGGGCGTTCGCGGCGGACCGACCGGTGCTCCTCGACGTCCACACCGACCGCAACGTCCCGCCGCTGCCCGGCCACGTGTCGGTGGCGCAGGCCATGGGCGTCGCGAAGTCGCTGCTGCGCGGGGACCCCGAGGCGGGTCGCGTCGTCGCCGAGGGCACCCGGTCGATGGCGCGCGAGCTCTCCTCGCGCCTCGGTGTCGGCTCGGATGACTGACCCCGACACCTCGCTCGGGGCCAGTCCCGACGGCGCCCCCCAGGTCGAGGAGGTGCGCGCCGCCGCCTTCACCATCCCGCTCGAGCAGCCGGAGACCGACGGGACGCTGCGCTGGGACTCCACGACCCTGGTCGTCGTCACCGCCCGGGCCGGGGGCACCGTCGGGACCGGCTGGACGTACAACGCCCCGGCCACCGCCTCCGTCGTCGCCGACACCCTCGCCGGCGTCGTCGAGGGCCGCGACCCGATGGCGGTCGGGGCGGCCTGGGGGGCGATGGCCCGCGCGGTGCGCAACCAGGGGCGGCGGGGGGTGGTCAGCAGTGCCATCTCCGCGCTCGACGTCGCCCTCTGGGACCTCAAGGCTCGGCTGCTGGACCTCTCCCTCGTCGACCTCCTCGGGGGCTACCACGCCGCCGTCCCCGCCTACGGCAGCGGCGGGTTCACGAGCCTGACCGACGACGAGCTGGCCGAGCAGCTCGGCGGCTGGGCCGAGGAGGGCCTGCCCGCGGTGAAGCTGAAGGTCGGCCGCGACCCGGAGGACGACCCGCGGCGGGTGGCGCTGGCCCGCGCGACCGTGGGTGAGGACGTCGGGCTCTTCGTCGACGGCAACGGTGCCTACCGACGCAAGGAGGCGCTCCTGCTCGCCGAGCGCTTCGCCGAGCACGACGTGCGGTGGTTCGAGGAGCCGGTGAGCTCGGACGACCTGCGCGGGCTGCGGCTGGTCCGCGACCGGGCGCCGGCCGGGATGGACGTCACGGCGGGGGAGTACGGCTGGGACGTCACGCACGTCCGCGACCTCATCGCCGCCGGCGCCGTCGACTGCCTCCAGGCCGACGTCACCCGGGTCGGGCGGCATCACCGGGCTGCTCCGGGCGGCCGCGCTCGCCGACGCCGAGGGGCTCGACGCTCTCCGCGCACTGCGCCCCGCAGCTCGAGCGCCCACGCCATGACCGCGGTCTGGCACGCCCGCCACCTCGAGTACTTCGCCGACCACGTCCGCGTCGAGGCCCTCGCCTTCGACGGGGTCCTGCGCCCGCAGGACGGCGCGCTGCGGCCCGACCGCCAGCCGCCCCGGTCACGGCCTCGAGGTCCGGTGGTCCGACCTCGAGCGGTACCGGGTCCGACCCGAAGGAGGAGCATGACGACGACCGACCTGCCCGTGCACTGGGACGGGATGCGCACCGTCGAGCGCACCGAGCCCGCCGACGACCTCTCGGCCCGCGGCCGCGCGCTCGCCGAGGCCCTCGAGGGCCGGATCGAGGGCGAGGTCCGCTTCGACGACGGAAGCCGCGCGGCGTACTCCACCGACGCCTCCAACTACCGGCAGGTGCCGCTCGGCGTCGTCGTGCCGCGGACCCTCGACGACGTCGTCACCACCGTCGCCGCGTGCCGCGAGCACGGGGTGCCGCTGACCAACCGCGGCGGCGGGACGAGCCTCGCCGGGCAGACCTGCAACGTCGGGGTCGTCATCGACTTCTGCAAGTACCTCAACACCGTCGAGTCGATCGACGTCGAGGACCGCTCGGCGTGGGTGCTGCCCGGGTGCACCCTCGACTGGCTGCGCGGCGCCGCCGCCGAGCACGGGCTGACCTACGGGCCCGACCCGGCGACGCACAACCGCAACACCCTCGGCGGGATGATCGGCAACAACTCCTGCGGCACCCACTCGGTGATGGCCGAGTTCTACGGCCCCGGGCCGCTCACCGTCGCACCAGGTGCTCGAGCTCGAGGTCCTCACCTACCGCGGCGAGCGCCTCACCGTCGGGTCGATGACCCGCGAGGAGCAGCAGGCGGCGATCGACGCCGGGGGCGAGCGCGGCCGGATCCGTCGGCGCGCTGCGGGACCTGCGCGACCGGCACCTCGCCGCCATCCGCACCGGCTTCCCGCAGATCCCCCGCCGGGTCTCGGGGTTCAACCTGCCCCGGCTGCTCGACGAGAACGGGTTCGACCTCGCCAAGGCGCTCGTCGGCACCGAGGGGACCTGCGTGACGATCCTGCGGGCCCGGGTCCGGCTCATCGACGCCCGGCCCGAGCGCACCCTGGTCGTCGCCGGGTTCCCGGACGCGCCGACCGCCGGCGACCACGTGCCGATGGTGCGCGAGCACCGGCCGGTCGCGTGCGAGGGCATCGACCACCTCCTCGTCGACTTCATGAAGAAGAAGGGCCTGCACCCCGACGGACGTCGACCTGCTGCCCGAGGGAAGGGCTTCCTCCTCGTCGAGTTCGGCGCCGACGACAAGGACGACGCCGACGCCCAGGCGCGGCGGTTCGTCGAGGCCTGCGAGGCAGCTCGAGAACCCGCCGTCGACGAAGGTCTTCACCGACGAGTGGGAGGCGCAGAAGCTCTGGCAGGTGCGGGAGTCCGGGCTGGGCGCCACGGCCCACGTCCCGGGGATGCCCGACGACCCACCCCGGCTGGGAGGACGCCGCGGTGCCGCCGGACAAGGTCGGCGACTACCTGCGGGACTTCCGCGCCCTGCTCGAGGAGTTCGACTACCAGGCCGCGCTCTACGGTCACTTCGGCCAGGGCTGCATCCACTGCCGGATCGACTTCCGCCTCGGCACCGCGCACGGGGTGACCCAGTGGCGCCAGTTCCTCGACCGCGCGGCCCGGCTCGTCACCGGGTACGGCGGCTCGCTCTCCGGCGAGCACGGCGACGGGCAGGCCCGGGGCGCGCTGCTCACCACGATGTACGGCGAGGAGCTGGTCCGGGCGTTCGGCGAGTTCAAGGCGGTCTGGGACCCCGACGGCATGATGAACCCGGGCAAGGTGGTCGACCCGCACGACCCCACCGACGACCTGCGCCGTGGCCCGGACGCGCGGCTGACGCCGGTGCGCACCCACTTCGCCTTCCCCGACGACGACCACGACTTCGGCAAGGCCACCGCCCGCTGCGTCGGCGTCGGGCAGTGCCGCAACGTCGACACCGGCGGCATGTGCCCCAGCTACATGGCGACCCGGGAGGAGGAGGACTCCACCCGGGGACGGGCCCGGATGCTCTTCGAGATGCTCCGCGGGGACGAGCTCGGCGGTTGGCGCGACGACCACGTCGCCGAGGCCCTCGAGCTGTGCCTGGCCTGCAAGGCCTGCAAGAACGAGTGCCCGGTCAACGTCGACATGGCGACCTACAAGGCCGAGTTCCTCTCGCACCACTACAAGGGCCGGCTGCGCCCGCGCAGCGACTACGCGATCACCCTCATCTACTGGTGGGCCCGGCTGGCCAGCCGGATGCCGGGGCTGGTCAACGCGGTGACCCAGAACCGGCTGCTCGCCCCGGTGCTGAAGAAGGCCGGCGGCGTCGCCCAGCAGCGGTGCCGTGCCCCGGTTCCGCGCACGCCGTTCACCCGGTCCTTCCGCTCCGGCCGGGCGGCCGGCCGCCCGGACCCGGCCGACCCACGACGGCTCGCCCGCGGTCGGCCACGCGGAGAGCCTGCGGTACGCCATGGAGAGCTACTCGACCCCGTCGATGCAGCGGCACGGCCTGCGCCGGGGCCTGCACCCGCACGGCGAGGACGCCCCGATTGCGACCGACCGCGTCATCCTCTGGCCGGACACGTTCAACAACTACCTGGAGTCCGACGTGCTCGAGGCGGCCGCCGAGGTGCTGGAGCACGCCGGGTACGAGGTGACCCTGCCGAGCCGCCCGCTGTGCTGCGGGCGCCCGCTCTACGACGCCGGGATGCTCTCGACCGCCGAGCACCTCTGGCGCCAGGTGCTCGACACGCTGCGGGAGGACATCAGGGCCGGGGTGCCGGTGGTCGGGGTCGAGCCGAGCTGCGTCGCGGCCTTCCGCGACGAGCTGCCCGGTCTCTTCCCCAACGACGCCGACGCGCTGCGGCTCTCCGAGCAGACCTTCATCCTCTCCGAGTTCCTCGAGCGGCAGCGCTACCAGCCGCCACGGCTCGATGCCGAGGCGCTGGTCCAGATGCACTGCCACCACGTCGCCGCGCTCGGCACCGACGCCGAGCAGGCGCTGCTGCGGCGGATGGGTGTCTCGGCCGACGTCCTGGACGCCGGGTGCTGCGGGCTCGCCGGGTCCTTCGGGTTCTCGGCCGACAAGTACGACGTCTCGGTGCGGGTCGGGGAGCGGAAGATGGCCCCCCGGATCCGGGCCGCGTCCTCGGACACCGAGGTCGTCACCGACGGCTTCAGCTGCCGCGAGCAGATCGAGCACCTGACCGACCGGCAGCCGGTGCACGTCGCCCAGCTGCTGCGGCGAGCCATCCGCGCCGAGCGGGAGGGGTGACGCCGGCACGCACCCCCCGCCCCGGTGCTCACTGCGCGAGGGCCCGGCTGGAGCCGGCGCGGCCGGAGCTGCGGGTGAGGACGCCGAGGGCGATCCAGCCGGTGAGGGCCAGCCCGACCGCGTAGGCGACGAGCTGCCCGACCTCGCCGGGGACCGAGAACACGAGGACGAACAGCACTCCGAGGACCAGGCCCGCGGCGGGGACGAGCCCGGCCCGCCACGCCGCGACCGCGGCGAGCAGGTAGGTGACCGGCGGCAGGAAGAAGAGGACGGCGACGGGGCCGCCCGCCGAGTGGAACGCGTCGAGGGTGCGCACGGCGGTGTCGGTGGGGACCTCGGCCCGGATGAGTGCGACGACGAGCCAGTGGTTGGCGGCGATGACCGCCTCTCCGACGGCGAGCAGGACGCCGGCCGTGCCGACCGCGTTGGCCCAGCCCGAGCCGCGGCGCCGGAGGACGCCCACGAGCCCGAGCAGGCCGGCGACGGTGACGACCGCCCCCACGAGCTCGAGCCACGAGAGGGCGGCGACGGCACCGGTGTGCCCGGCGGCCCGTGCGAGGGTGGTGGCGCTGTCCGCGTCGTCGTCGAGCGGGTCGACGAAGGCCCCGACGGCCATGAGGACGAAGAGCAGCGGCAGGCACCCGGCGGTGACGAGGTGCCGGAGCCGGACGGCCCGGCCCGGGGGCAGGTCGACGCCCGCGGTCGGGTCGGCGATGGTCTCGAAGATGTTGCTGCTGGTGGTCATGAGAACCTCCCTCGAGTGGGTCGATGCCGGAACCGTAGGGGGGCGGCGCCTCGTCGCACGTCCCCCTGGCGGGCCCCCGCCCGTCCGGCCGGGAACGAGGTCGTGAGGTCACCCCTCCTCCCCGGGGAGGAGGGGTGACCTCCGCGAGGACGAGGCGCGCCGGCGCCGTTCCGGCCTATCGTCGGGCGCATGACGTGGTGGGAGGACCGGGGCCGTCGGGCGCTGGTCGTCGACGTCCTGCTCACCCTCACCGTCCTCGTCATCGGCGTCGCGGAGATCGAGTCGGGTCAGCTCCACGGCCCGACCTGGGCCCGCTGGGCCGCCGTCGCCGCGATGACCGCGAGCCAGCCGCTCCGCCGCCGCTACATCTGGGTCGCACTCGTCCTCGCGTTCGGCGGGGTGGCGCTCTCGGCGTGGGCCGGGGTGGAGCAGGGCAACTTCGCGGCCTCGGTCGTCGCGTGCGTCACGGTCATCGCGTCGGCCGGCTACGTCCTGGAGAGGGGCGCCGCGGTGCTCGCGCTCGTCTTCGCCCTCGCGTGCGTCGGCGCGGCCACGGAGTCGATGCCGTTCGACCCGTTCAGCCTCCTCTGGCTCGGCGTCGTCCTCGGCGGTCCGTGGGGAGCCGCCCGGGTCCTGCGAAGCCGGCACGTCCTCATCGAGGACCTGCGCACGACCACCGAGGAGCTGCGCCGCAGCCGCGAGGAGCTCGCCGACCACGCCGTCGAGGCCGAGCGGCTGCGCATCGCCCGCGAGGTCCACGACATCGTGTCGCACTCGGTGACCGTGATGACGGTCCAGGCCGACGCCGCGGAGCGCACCCTCGAACGCGACCCCGCGACGGCGCTCGCGGCCCTGCACGCCGTTCAGGACACCGGGCGCGACGCGCTCGACCAGCTCCGACAGCTGGTCGGGGTGCTCCGCCCGGAGGGCACCGGCCCGGTCCCGGCCTGGGGCATCCCCGAGCCGCAGCCGCGGCTCGAGGAGATCGACGGGCTCCTCGCGATCTTCAGGTCGGCCGGGCTCGAGGTGACGCACCGGTCCCTGCCACCGGGGGCCACCGTCCCCGACGCCGTCGCCCTCTCCGCGTACCGGCTCGTCCAGGAGGGGCTCACCAACGTCGTCAAGCACTCCGCGGCCCAACGGGCCGACGTCGCCTTCGACCTGGCGAGCGACCGGATGACGGTGAGCGTCACCGACCCCGGACCGGCCCGGCCGACCGGGTCGGCCGGTCGCGGCGGCAACGGGCTCGTCGGGATGCGCGAGCGGATCGCGTCGTGCGGCGGGGTGTTCGAGGCCGCCCCCACCCCGGCCGGCGGCTTCGGCCTCCGGGCGACCCTGCCGCTGGCGGCGCGCCGGTGACCGCGCCGGCCACCCGGCTCGTCGTCGTCGACGACCAGATGCTCGTCCGGCGCGGCTTCGCGCTCATCCTCGGTGCCGAGGACGACCTCGACGTGGTCGGCGAGGCCGGCGACGGGGCGGAGGCGGTGCGGGTCTGCGCGGAGGTCGAGCCCGACGTCGTCCTCATGGACGTCCGGATGCCGGGGACCAACGGGGTCGAGGCGACCCGGCAGGTGGTGTCGTCGTCGGACGCGCGGGTGCTGATGCTCACCACCTTCGACCTCGACTCCCTCGTCTACGAGGCGATCCGGGCCGGAGCCAGCGGGTTCCTCCTCAAGGACGTGCGACCCGACGTCCTCGTCCACTCCGTGCGCTCGGTGGCCCGGGGCGAGACCATGCTGGCGCCCGCCATCACCCGCAGGCTCGTCGAGGAGTTCACTGCCCGCCCGGCGCCGGGCGGGGCCTCTCCGGCCGTCGCGGCCCTCACCGAGCGGGAACGCGAGGTGCTCGTCGAGATGGCGCGCGGCCGCTCGAACAGCGAGGTCGCGCGGGTGCTCTACCTCTCCGAGACGACGGTGAAGAGCCACGTCGCGCACATCCTCACCAAGCTCGGCGTCCGCGACCGCGTGCAGGCGGTGGTCCTCGCCTACGAGACCGGGCTGGTGCGCCCCGGCGGGTGACGGTCGGGACCGGGGACCCGCCGGGCCCGTACCGCGACGAGCCAGGCCGCGACGACGACGGCGGTGACGACGGCGAACCCGAGGGCCGGCTCGAGCGGGACGAGGATGCCGAGCGCGCCGCCGACGACCCAGAAGGCCTGGAGGATCGTCTCGGACCACGAGAAGACCCGGGCCCGGACGTCCTCGGCGACGTCCCGCTGGATCAGCGCGTCGAGGCAGAGCTTGGCGAGCTGCGACTGCACCCCGGCGGCCAGCCCGAGGAGGACGAGGGTCCACACCGAGTAGAAGGCGGCGGTGACCGCGGCCACGGCGACCGCGACCCCGGTGATGACGCTCGCCATCACCTCCGCCGGGGGCGCCGAGCGGCGGTTGCCGACGACCGAGCCGAGCGCGTTGCCGACGCCGGCGGCCCCGATGACGAGCCCGAGGACCAGCGGACCCGAGATGCCCGGGATCGGGTGCTCGCGCATGAGGAAGGTGAGGAACAGGGTGAGGAACCCCGAGAGCAGCCGCGCCCCGGTGGTGAGCCAGAGGACGTACCGCACCGGGCGGGGCAGGGCGCGCATCCGCCGGGCGCCCTGGTCGGGCGTCGGGATCGGTGCCCGGGCCACCGGGACGCCATCGACGTCGAGCTCGCCGACCGTCGAGTCGACCCGGGGGGGCAGGCGGATCGACAGGACCGTCGCGACGACGAAGACGACGAAGGCCAGCCGCAGCGACCAGTCCGGGCCGACCCGGGAGAGGCCACCGGCGACGACCCCGCCGAGCACCATGCCGAGGATGCCGGCCAGGTTGAGCCGGGAGTTGGCGGTGACGAGGCTGATGTCGTGCGGCAGCAGCCGGGGGACGGCCGCGGCCCGGGCCACCGAGTACGACCGCGAGGCGACGAGGCAGCCGAGGGCCGCCGGGAACAGCCAGTTGCTGTCCTCGACGACGGCGCTGGCGAGCACCCAGGCGAGGAATGCGCGCGTCGCCAGGGTCGTGCCGAGCGCCCACCGGCGGCCGTGGCGGAAGCGGTCCAGGAGCGGCCCGACGAGCGGGGCGAGGAGGACGAACGGCGCCATCGTCAGGAGGAGGAAGAGGGCGACCCGGCCGCGCGCCTCGTCGGTCGGCATCGCGAAGACCGTCCCGGCGAGGGAGACGGTGACCGCGGCGTCGCCGGCCACGTTGACGGCGTGCAGCTCGGTGAGCCGCGACAGCCCGGTGTCGGCGGCCCCGTCGGCGGCGGCGAAGGAACGGAAGCGCACCGTGGCCCACCGCCCGCCTCGCCCGACGTACCGGGCACCGGCGGTCCCGCCGCGTCCCAGTGCCCGGGCGCCCGCTCCACCACCGCGGCGGACCGCCCGGACCGAGCGCGCGAACCGTCCGTCGCCGGATGATGCGCCGGGTCGGCCGGGCGCGCCGGGTCGGCCGGGTCGACCACGGCCGCCGGGCCCGCCGGTGGGCGGAGCCGGCGGCGGGGTCGGCACGGTGGTGTCGTCCGGGGCCACGGGTCGATCCTGCCGAACCCGGGGCGGCTTCGGGTGGACCCGGGCCGAACCGTGACCGCCCGCACCACTCGGCGGTCGCACCGGCGGCCCGGGTACCTTGACCTCGAGAGGCCGCCGACAGGGAAGGTGGGACCGTGACGACGGGGTCCATGACGTCGGGAGCCGTCCCCGGCAGCGCTCCGCCGCGGCCCCACCGGCCGCCCTCCCGCCGGCCCCGGGTGCCGCTGCGGGACGACCGCTGGCCCGACTGGCTCGCGACGCTCTGCCTGGTCATGGCGGCCGCCTCGTTCGTCATCGCACTCGTGCCCCCGTGGCGGCGCTACTTCGCGCGGGCCGACGACGTCGTGTCCGCCCTCCTGCTCCCGGTCGTGCCCAACATCGTCTACGTCGCGGTGCTCCTCGGCCTGGGCGCCGGGCTGCGCCGTCGCCTGCGCCCGGCGTGGTGGGCCTTCCTCCTCCTCCTCGTGCTCGTCCCTGGGGTCGGCCGCATCGGCTACGTCGTCTCCGGCGCGAACCGCTGGCCGAACGCCGCCGGGCTCCTCGTCACCGTCGTCCTCGTCGCGGCCCTGCTCTCCTCGCAGCGCTTCATGTGCCTTCACGCCGGCCTTGGCGACGTTGTAGGCCGGATCGCCCGGCGGCGTGGTGATGCCCTGTTTCGAGCCGGTGACGATCAGCGCGCCCGGGCTTCCCCGAGGCCGCCCGCATGCCGGGGCCCGAAGGCGCCGCTCAGTGCGCAGCACGCCGGCAAGAGTTTGGTGTCCAGCACGACGTTGTTCTCGCCGTCCCAGCCGAACAGGGCTGCTCGCCCGGCTGGATACCGGCATTGGCCATGACGATGTCCGGCGTGATCTCGGCCGCCAGCGCGTTGAGCGCCTCGCCGTCGGTCACGTCCAGCACCCGGCCCTCGGCGTTCTCGCCGATGCTGGCGGCGGCCTGCGCCACCCGGTCCTGGCCCAGGTCGAGGATCACGACCTTCATGCCGCGCGCCGCCAGCGCCTGCGCCGCAGCCAGGCCGATGCCCGAGGCCCCGCCGGTGATCACCGCCGTTCCGCCTGCCTTCACTGCCGGATGTGCCATCTGCCGTTTCCTCCGTTTTCGGAGTGGCGACCCTAGACCCGTTACGGCGGACGGGAAACCGGCCCTTTCCCTGTGCCCCGACGCTTCTATAAGCGCCACGAACAGATTACCGCTACGATCCACACGAGCCACGCGAGGCAGACATGACCATCAAGGTTTTCGGCCACAAATCCCCCGACACCGATTCCACCGGCTCGCCGCTGATCTGGGCCTGGTACCTGACCGAGGTCGCAGGCCAGCCGGCCGAGGCGCGTGCTGCTGGGCGAGCCCAACACCGAGGCCGCCTTCGTGCTGAAGCGCTGGGGCTTCGAGAAGCCCGAGATCATCGTCGACGTCGGCGAGGGCGACCAGGTCGTATCGTCGACACCAACAACCCGGCCGAGCTGCCCGCCGACATCGACGAGGCCGACATCGTGCAGATCATCGACCACCACAAGCTGACCGGCGGGCTGGAGACCAAGGCGCCGATCGACATCACGATCAGGCCGCTCGCCTGCACCGCGACCATCATGCACAACCTGATGGGCCCGCATGCCGACCGAGATGCCCGACGCGATCAAGGGCGCTGATGCTGTCCTGCATCCTGTCCGACACGCTGGAATTCCGCTCGCCCACCACCACCGACCACGACCGCGACGCTGGCCGAGAAGCTGGCCGCCGATCTCGGCGTCGACATCCCCGACTACGCGGCCGAGATGTTCGCCGCCAAGTCCGACGTCTGGCCTTCTCGGACGCCGAGCTGCTGCGGATGGATTCCAAGGAATACGAGCGTCGACGGCAAGAAGTTCCGCGTCTCCGTGCTGGAGACCACCGCGCCGCAGATGGTGCTCGACCGCAAGGACAGCGCTGATGGAGAGCGATGGAGGCCGTCGCCACGGAGGACGGCGTCGACCAGGTGCTGCTCTTCGTCGTCGACATCCTGAACGAAGAGGCGACGCTGCTGGTCCCCAACGACCTGGTGAAGGCGCGTGGCCGAGAAGAGCTTCGGCGCCACCGTCTCGGGCGACACGCGTGGTCCTGCCCGGCGTGATGAGCCGCAAGAAGCAGATCATCCCGGCGCTGAAGGTCTGAGCGGCCGTCCAGACGGCGGGCGCCTCGGGCGCCGTTGCTTCGGGGCTCCGGTCGCCGCTGCCGGGGCCGGGCTCCGCCGGGGCGGCAGGACTGAAGCCGCCTGCTCGTGCCGACCTGGTCACCGGTCTGGCCGGCGTCCACGACGACGTGGCATGCGCGGCCGCGATCAGCAGCCCGGCCGTCGGCGGCGGCCGACTTCGGCAGCGCGATTTTCCGCTGGGGCCGCGACGGCGATGGCGCGCTCGGCCCGCGAGGGGTCACCACTGCGCCCTCGCCAGGCGCCGGCGCCGAGGCGCTGGTGGACCGGGGCCGCCGTCAGCGTCGCCCCGGCTTCGGCGCCTGCCCGCGAGCGACGGCCTGGGACACGCTCGCCACCTCGGGCGATCGCGCAGCTCGCGGGCGTGCCGGGGCGCCGTGGGCCGTAGCGCGTCTGGCTCCTCGGCGCGAGCCCGAGGACGAGCAGGCCTTCCTCGGCCCGAAGGCGCCATCTGAGGATCGCGACGCTGGCCGAGATCAAGCGGGTGCCGCTGGACGAGGCCGAAGGGATCGTCTGCCCCGGCCTGTCGACGACCGCGCCGACCCCGACGATACCGCCCGAGCTGGCCGGCGAAGTCGCGGGGGCTGAAGCTTCTCTGCACCAACCCCGACATCGTGGTCGACATGGGCGAGCAGCGGGTGTTCTGCGCCGGCGCGCTGGCCCAGGCTCTACGAGCCAGATGGGCGGCGAGGCATCTATTTCGGCAAGCCCATCCGCCGATCTACGACCTCGCCCGGCGGCGGTTGGCCGACCTGGCGGCGAGGTCCCGCGCGAGGCGCTCCTGCGATCGGCGACGGCATCCACCGACGTGCGCGGCGGCGCGGCCGAGGGGCTGGACACGCTGTTCATCACCGGCGGGCTTGCGGCGGGCGAGTTCGGCGGGACCCTGCCTCCCGACACCACGCTGCTGAGCGACTGGCTGGCGCGGCATGGGGCCAACCCCGTGCTGTCAATTCCGGCGCTGGCCTGATCTGACGGGCGGGCGGTGCGCTGAAGCGCATCCGACGGGCGCGCGGCGGGCATCCTTCGGGACGGGCAGGGTGCGCGTCTGCGCCGCGTGCCGCGCACCACCGGGCCTGCCGCATGGCTGGTCATCCCCGCCACGAACGCTAAGGTTCCGGCGGGCGGTCGCGCGGGCCGCCCGGAAGTGAGGAGACCCCATGCGCATCATTTTCACCGGCGGCACCGGCAAGGCCGGCCGCCACGTCGTGCCGTATCTTGCTGGCGCGGGGCCACGAGGTCCTCAACCTCGACCTGGCGCCCCTCGACCACCCGGCGTCCACACGCTGGTCACCGACCTCACCGACGGGGGGCAGGTGTTCAACGCGCTGACGAGCATTTCGACATGGCCGAGTTCGCGACGGGCGACGGGCCCGGCCGCCGCCGACGCGGTCGTCCATTTCGCCGCCATCCCGCGCATCTGATCAGGCCCGACAACGAGACCTTCCCCGTCAACGTCATGGGCACCTACAACGTCATCGAGGCCGCGATGAAGCTCGGCATGAACAAGATCATCATCGCCTCGAGCGAGACGACCTATGGCGTCTGCTTTGCCGAGGGCGACAAGGACTTCCACCGTTCCCGCTCGAGGAGGACTACGACATCGACCCCATGGACAGCTACGGCCTGTCCAAGGTGGTCAACGAGAAGACCGCGCGCGCCTTCGCCATGCGCACCGGCGCCGACATCTACGCGCTGCGCATCGGCAACGTGATCGAGCCGCACGACTACGACCGGTTCCCGCGCTTCCTCGCCGACCCGGTCGCGCAAGCGCAACGCCTGGAGCTATATCGACGCCCGCGATCTGGGCCAGATCGTCCATCGCTGCCTGCTGAAGGACGGGCTGGGCTTTCAGGTCTTCAACGCGGTCAACGACACCATCACCGCCGACCAGCCGACCGCGGAATTCCTGGCGGAATCGCCCCGACACGCCGATCACCCGCCAGATGGGCCGCTGAGGCGCCCCTTCGAACCGCAAGGCGCGCGAGGTGCTGGGCTTTCGCGAGGCGCACGACTGGCGCCGCGAGATGGCCGGCGGCTGAGGCGAGAGGGGGCTGTCTGTCCCCCGCGCCAGAGGCGCGTTTTTCTTTGCCCGAGAGGGGGGCTGTCTGCTCCCCCCCGCGCCAGAGGCGCGATTTTTTTCAGGAGGGGGGCTGTCTGCCCCCGCGCCAGAGGCGCTATTCTTTTCAGGAGGGGGGCTGTCTGCCCCCCACGCCAGAGGCGCAATTACTTTGCAAGAGGGGGACTGTCTGCCCCCCTCGGCGGGCCCGGGGCCCGCCACCCCCAGAGGATATTTTCGGCCAGAAGGTGATGCCGCGGTTTGCCTGCATGAGGGCAGGGCGCGGGGTGGCGGCAATGCACCGCGGGGCGGGCGGTCCGCGGGGCGTTGCCCCGCGGGGGTGAAGGGCTTAATGCTGCGCTGCGGAAAAAGACAGGCGCCGCCGGTTGCGGGCGGTGCGGGTGAGGACTTCAATGCTGGACGATCCGTCGCGCGGCACGCTTTACATCGAGGATCTGGAGCCGGGGATGGAGCGCGGGCTGGACAAGGTGATCTCGGACGCCGACATCCGCGCCTTCGCCGAGATCACCACCGACCGGAACCCGGTGCACCTGGATGACGACTATGCCGCCGCCACCATGTTCGGCGGCCGCATCGCCCATGGCATCCTGACTGCCGGGCTGATCTCGGCGGTGATCGGCCAGCAGCTTCCCGGCCGTGGTGGATATTATCTGAAGCAGGACCTGCGTTTCCTTGCGCCGGTGCGCCCCCGGCGAGACGGTCGCGGCCCGGGTCGTGGTCAAGGCGGTGGACCGCGACAGGCGGCGGGTTACCCTTGACTGTACGGCGCGGGTGGGAAAGACCCTCGTGCTGAGCGGTGAGGCCCTGGTTCTGGCGCCCAGCCGCAGCCGCGCCTG
>CAVYYD010000007.1:0-539919 GCA_963772645.1 uncultured Actinomycetota bacterium | reverse complement strand
CAGCCGGGCCCTCGAGCTCGCGGCGAGCCCTGAGGCGGCCGGGCTCGGCGACGAGGAGAAGGTCGAGCTCGCGATCGTCGTCTCCGGCGTCCGCCGGGACTTGGGGCAGGACGATGCTGCCCTGCTGGCGCTGCAGGTCCCCCAGCTGCGGCGCGGGCCGAGGTCCGGTGTGCACCGGCTCCACTACGCCTACGCGGACACCCTTCTTCACCTCGGACGGAGGGAGGATGCACGCGAGTGGTTCGCCCGTGCCGTCGAGGGGGACACCGAGAACGAGACCGATGCCGTGGAGCGGCTCGAGGAGATCGACGGCATCTCGCTCACCGAGCTCGACGAGGACGAGGCGCGGGACGCGGTTCCGGGCCGACGTCGGCGAGGCAGGAGGCGTCCGGTGACTGGGCAGCGGCAGCCCCTCGTCGCCCGGTACACCGCGGTCGTCAGTGACCTCGACGGTGTGGTCTACCGCGGGCCGGAGGCGGTCCCGCACGCGGTCCAGGCGCTGACGGCCCTGGAGGTCCCGGTCCTCTTCGCGACGAACAACGCGTCCCGCGCGCCGCGGGATGTCGCGGAGCACCTGTGCGCCCTCGGCATCGAGTGCGGCCCGGCCGACGTCGCGACGAGCGCGCAGGCGGCGGCCTGGGTGCTCGGCGGCCGGCTCTCCTCCGGCGCGCGGGTCCTCGCGGTCGGCGGCGAGGGCGTCGCCGCCGCCCTGTCCGACGCCGGCTTCACCCCGGTCCTGCCCGAACAGGCTCGGGACACGACCGTCGAGGCGGTCGTCCAGGGGTACGGCACCACGGTGCGCGCCTGCGACCTGTCGGAGGCTGCGTACGCCATCGAGGGGGGCGCCCGGTGGGTGGCGACCAACACCGACGCCACCCTGCCCACCGAGCGCGGCCTCGCACCGGGGAACGGATCCCTGGTCGCTGCCGTCGAGACCGCGGTCGGCCACCCGCCACACGAGGTGGCCGGCAAGCCCGAGGCGCCGCTCTACGAGCTGTGCGCGCGACGGCTCGGGGTCGACGTCGGTGAGGTCCTGGCCGTGGGGGACCGGCTCAGCACCGACATCGCCGGTGCCGTCGCCGCCGGCATGGACTCCCTGCTCGTGCTCACCGGGATCGACGACCTCGATGCCGTCCTCGCAGCTCCCCGGGACCGGCGCCCGTCCCACGTCGCGACCGACCTGCGCGCCCTGCACCGTCCCCTCGCGGAGGCGCCCGAGGCGGGCCCCAGCGTGGCAGCCCTCGACGAGGCCGTCGCCCGGGTCCACGAGGCGATCGACCGGGACGCGCCAGAGAACGAGCTCGAACCGCTGCGGCAGTCGGCCCGGGACCTGCTCGACCCACCGGCCGCCCGGTAGCGTGGGGGGCCGGTGCCGGCCGGACGGCCGGACGAACGAGGAGGAGCCATGGTCAGGCGCTCGATCCAGGGGTACGTCGAGCTCGCGTCCGGGCTGGGGGAGATGACCCGGGCGAAGGCGATGGAGGCGGCCCAGGAGCTCATCGCCCTCGGCAGCAGTGACAGCTCGAGGTCGATGGTGGCCCAACAGGCCGCCCAGCTCGCGGACGACCTGCTCAAGGCGGCCGAGGCGAACCGGCGGCAGGTGGTCTCGCTGGTCCAGCGCGAGGTCGAGGGTGCGCTGGGCCGCCTGGACGTTGGTCGTCTCGTCGCCGAGGTGCAGTCGCTCGGGGGCGCGGTCTCGGCGCTCGCCGCACAGGTCGACGACCTCGCACGAGGCCGGACCGGCCGGGCGACCCCGGGAGCGAGCACGACGACGACGCCCAGCGCGTTGGCAGCGGCCGCGACGCCCGCCACACGCCCGATGCCGGCCGCAGGGACCACCACGCGGACATCCGTGGCCACGGCATCGCCGGCGAAGAAGTCGACGGCGAAGAAGTCCGCCTCGGGGGCATCACCGGCGAAGAAGTCGACAGCGAAGAAGTCGACGGCGAAGAAGTCCGCCTCGGGGGCATCACCGGCGAAGAAGTCGACGGCGAAGAAGTCCGCCTCGGGGGCATCGACGGCGAAGAAGTCGACAGCGAAGAAGTCGACGGCGAAGAAGTCCGCCTCGGGGGCATCGACGGCGAAGAAGTCGACAGCGAAGAAGTCCGCCTCGGGGGCATCACCGGCGAAGAAGTCGACGGCGAAGAAGTCCGCCTCGGGGGCATCGACGGCGAAGAAGTCGACGGCGAAGAAGTCCGCCTCGGGGGCATCACCGGCGAAGAAGTCGACGGCAACGACCGCGCCCTCCACGTCGGCTGCGCAGCCGACGGCCGAGCAGCCCTCGGCAGCACAGCCCTCGGCCGGGGCGTCCTCCCCCTCGGAGCCGTCCTCGTGAACCTTCCCGAGGCGCATCCTGACCCGGTCCAGCCGGCTGACGGGCGGCCCGCCGCACCGACGCCTCCGGAGACCGGTGACATCGTCGTCGACGCGGCGCTGCGCGACCTCGCGGCGGTACCGGAGGACGACCTCGACGCCCAGCTCGCCGCCGGCGAGCACGTCCAGCGCACGCTCCAGTCGCGCCTGGCCGACCTGGGCGGCTGACATCGCCCGGCTCGACGCCGAGCTGGTGCGGCGTGGCCTCGCCCGCTCTCGCGGGGAGGCCCGCGACCTCGTCCTCGCCGGGCTGGTCCAGGTGGCCGGCGGCACGGCCCGCAAGCCCGCGCAGCCGGTCGCCCACGGCTCCGACCTGGCGGTCGACCGGACCGCCCCACGGTGGGTCGGGCGAGCCGCCCAGAAGCTCGCGGCGGCCCTCGAGGAGTGGGTGCCCGAGGGCCTTCGCGTCCGTGGCCGCCGGTGCGTCGACGTGGGGGCCTCCACCGGGGGCTTCACCCAGGTGCTCCTCGAGGCGGGGGCGGCGCACGTCGTCGCCGTCGACGTCGGCCACGGCCAGCTCGTACCCGCGCTCACGCAGGACCCGCGGGTCGACGACCGCAGCGGCACGACGGTGCGGGGACTGAGGGCCGAGGACCTCGGCGGCCCTGGCGACCTCGTCGTCGCCGACCTCTCGTTCATCTCCCTCACCCTCGTTCTCGCCGACCTCGCCGGGCTGCTCGCGCCCGGAGGCGACCTCGTCGTCCTCATCAAGCCCCAGTTCGAGGTGGGGCGCGGGCCGCTCTCCGGCTCCGGTGTGGTCACCGCCGCCGCCGACCGGGCGCGTGCAGTGCTCGGCGTCGTCGAGGCGACCCACGCCTGCGGGCTGTACCCGCACGGCCTGCTGCCGAGCCCGGTCACCGGCTCCTCCGGCAACCGGGAGTACCTCCTGTGGGCCCGGGCGGGCTCGTCGGACACAATGACGCAGGACCGCATCCGCGACCTCGTGCGCGCGATGACCGCCGACGCACCCCCCGGAGGACGCCGATGACGACGCCGCCGCGCCGCATCCTCCTCATCACCCATGTCCGGCGCGACGACGCGCAGCAGCTCGCGGCCGACGTCGCGACCCGGCTCATCTCCTCGGGCATCCAGGTGTGCGCGCCCGCCGAGGACCTGCGGGGCACCCCACTCGCCTCCGTGCCGGGCATCGGCCCGGTCGCCGACGGCGCCGGCGACCTCGGCTGCGAGCTGGTCTGCGTGCTCGGCGGGGACGGCACCTTCCTCCGCGGCGCCGAGCTGTCGCGGGGCTCCGGGGCGCCGCTGCTCGGGGTCAACCTCGGGCACGTGGGCTTCCTGGCCGAGGCCGAGCGCGAAGACCTCGACCGCACCGTCGAGCACATCCTCGACCGCGACTACACCGTCGAGGACCGGATGACGGTCGACGTGCGGGCCTGGCAGGACGGCCGGGTCGTGTTCGAGTCCTGGGCGCTCAACGAGGTCACCGTCGAGAAGGCGTCCCGGGAGCGGATGGTCGAGCTGACGGTCGAGATCGACGGCCGCCCGCTCTCGACGTGGGGCTGCGACGGCATCGTCATGGCGACGCCCACCGGGTCCACCGCCTACGCGTTCTCGGCCGGCGGCCCGGTGGTGTGGCCCGACGTCGAGGCCCTCCTCGTCGTCCCGATCAGCGCGCACGCCCTCTTCGCCCGCCCCGTGGTCGTCGGGCCCCGCTCCCGGCTGGCGGTCGAGCTCGTCGCACACGCCGAGTCCAGCGCGGTGCTGTGCTGCGACGGACGGCGAACCGCGGAGCTGCCCCCGGGCGCCCGGGTCCAGGTCGAGCGGTCGGCCCAGCCGGTCCGCCTGGCGCGGCTCGCGCACACCTACTTCACCGACCGTCTGGTCACCAAGTTCGACCTCCCGGTCCACGGCTGGCGAGGCGGAGCGCGCCGCCAGCAGGCCGGCGCCGAGGGCCCCGGCTCGTGATCGAGGAGATCCGCATCCGTGACCTCGGGGTCATCGACGAGGCCGTGCTGACGCTCCATCCCGGGCTGACCGTCCTCACCGGTGAGACCGGCGCGGGCAAGACCATGGTCGTCACCGGCCTGGGCCTGCTGCTCGGTGGCCGCGGCGACTCCGGCCTGGTGCGCGCAGGCGCCGACCGCAGCGTGGTCGAGGGGGTGGTCCAGCTCCCCGCCGCTCACCCGGCGCTCTGCCGAGCCGAGGAGGCCGGCGCTGACGTCTCGGAGGGCGGCCTCGTCCTCGTCCGCACGGTCCAGGCCGACGGCAGGTCCCGGGCCCACGTCGGTGGCCGCGCTGCCCCGGTCGGCCTGCTCGCCGACCTGGCCGAGCACCTCGTGGCCGTCCACGGCCAGGCGGACCAGTGGCGGCTGCGCCGGCCCGACGAGCACCGGGAGGTGCTCGACGGCTTCGGCGGGCCGGCCCTCGCCGGCTGTCCTCTCGCGCTACCGGGCCGTGCACGGCGAGCTGACCACCCTCCAGGCCGAGCTCCAGGAGTTGCGCACCGCCGCCGCCGAGCGCGCCCTGGAGGCCGAGGCGCTGCGGGCCGGTCTCGAGCGGATCGAGGCCGTCGATCCCCACCCCGCCGAGGACGACGCACTGCGGGTCGAGTCGGAGCGGCTCGGGCACGCCGAGGAGCTGCGGGCCGCGGCCGGCGAGGCGCACACCAACCTCGCCGGCGAGGACGACATCGGTGCCGGCGGGGTGTCGGTGCTGGCGGCGCTCGCGGCGGCCGCCGCCCGGCTCTCCGGTGCGGCCGTCAACGACCCTGCCCTCGGCGGGCTCGCCGAGCGCGTCGACGAGCTGCGCTACCTCGCCGCCGACGTCGCGGCGGACCTCGGCTCCTACCTCGCCGACGTCGAGGTCGACCCGGCGCGGCTCGAGCAGGTCGAGCAACGGCGCGCCGCGCTCGGCGAGCTCACCCGCCGCTACGGACCCACGGTCGACGACGTCCTCGCCTGGGCCCGGGCCTCGGCGGCGCGGGTCGTCGAGCTCGAGGGAACCCATGGGCGGATCGCCGGGCTCGAGGAGCGGGCCGGCGCGCTCGAGGGGCAAGGAGCGAGGCGGCGGCCGAG
Organism: uncultured Actinomycetota bacterium; assembly: GCA_963772645.1. Lineage (GTDB taxonomy): Bacteria > Actinomycetota > Actinomycetes > Actinomycetales > Dermatophilaceae > DASSQJ01. The sequence continues at coordinate 534,514 of CAVYYD010000007.1, read as the reverse complement.
CTCGACGGCTCACCGCCGGGCGGCCGCCGAGGCGCTCGGGGCCCGGATCACCGACGAGCTGGGCCACCTCGCGATGGGGTCGGCCACCGTGTCGGTCGCCGTGGAGGACGCCGGCCGGTTCACTGCGGACGGTCGCGACGCCGTCGAGATCCGGCTCGCGTCCGGCCCGGGCACCCCGCCTCGCGCGCTGACCCGTGCGGCGTCCGGCGGCGAGCTGTCCCGGGTGATGCTCGCGATCGAGGTCGCCACCGCCGCCGAGACCGCGTCGGTCCCGACCTTCGTCTTCGACGAGGTCGACGCCGGGGTCGGAGGCCGCGCCGCGCTCGACGTCGGCTCCCGGCTCGCCGCCCTGGCCCGGCACGCCCAGGTCGTCGTCGTCACCCACCTCGCGCAGGTCGCGGTGCACGCCGACCGCCACCTGGTCGTCGAGCGGGCCGACGACGGCCACGTGACCCGGAGCATGGTCCACGAGGTCGTCGGAGAGGGCCGCGTCGCCGAGCTGGCCCGGATGCTCGGTGGCGCCGGCACCGACGCGGCCCTCGAGCACGCCCGCGACCTGATGGCGCGAGCCGGCGCCTGAGCGGGCGTGGCACGATGGTGCAGATGTCCGTCCGGATCCCCACCCGCCGCGACCGCGACCCCCATCCGGGCTCCGCGGGGCCTGCGCGCGTCGACGCGCGGACCAAGAACCTCACCAAGCGCCTGCGCCCGGGCGAGGTCGCCGTCATCAACCACGTCGACATCGACCGGGTGAGCGCCGAAGCGCTCGTCGCCTGCCGGCCGGCCGCGGTGGTCAACGCGGCGCGGTCGATCTCCGGGCGGTACCCGAACCTCGGACCCGAGATCCTCGTGTCGGCCGGAATCCCCCTGCTCGACGACGTGGGCGTCGACGTCATGGGGGTCAAGGACGGCACCCCGCTGCGGCTCGAGGGTTCGGCCCTCCTCACCGACGAGGAGGTCATCGCGACCGGGCGCCTCCTCGACGCGGACGCCGTGCAGGAGGCGATGACGATCGCTCGGGCAGGGCTCTCCGACGAGATCGAGGCCTTCGCCGAGAACACCATGGAGTACCTGCGCCGCGAGCGCGAGCTGCTCTTCGACGGGGTCGGCGTCCCCGACATCCGCACCCGCCTCGAGGGCCGGCACGCCCTGATCGTCGTGCGCGGCTACCACTACAAGGAGGACCTCGACATCCTGCGCAGCTACATCCGCGAGTACAAGCCCGTCATCATCGGGGTCGACGGTGGCGCGGACGCCCTCATCGAGGCCCGGCACGTGCCGGACCTCATCGTCGGGGACATGGACTCGGTGTCCGACGACGCGCTGCGCTGCGGGGCCGAGATCGTCGTCCACGCCTACCGCGACGGCCGAGCTCCCGGCCTCGAGCGGGTCCGCGCGCTCGGCGTCGACCCGGTCGTCTTCCCGGCCACCGGGACCAGCGAGGACGTCGCGATGCTGCTCGCCGACGACAAGGGTGCCTCCCTCATCGTCGCCGTCGGCACCCACGCCACGCTCATCGAGTTCCTCGACAAGGGCCGGCAGGGGATGGCGAGCACCTTCCTCACCCGGCTGCGGGTCGGCGGCAAGCTCGTCGACGCCAAGGGGGTCAGCCGGCTCTACCGTTCGCGCATCTCGGCGCTCAGCGTCGTCCTCATGCTCGCCGTCGGCCTGTTCGCCCTCGGCGCGGCGCTGTGGTCGACCGAGGGTGGCCGCGCGCTGCTGCAGGTCCTCCTCGCCAAGCTCGACGACCTGCGGGTCACCGTGCAAGGAGTGTTCGGGTGATCGACTTCCGGTACCACCTCGTCTCCATCGTCTCGATCTTCCTCGCCCTCGCTGTCGGCATCGTGCTCGGGGCCGGCCCCCTCCAGGGCGAGATCGGGGCCACCCTCAAGGACGAGGTGGCGGGCCTCCGCGGCGACAAGAGCCAGCTCAACGCCGAGCTCGACGCCGCGCAGAAGGGCATCGAGGCCCGCGACGGCTACCTGGCCGCCGCGAACCCCCGGGTGCTCGCCGGAACCCTGCTCGGGCGCACCGTCGCCGTCGTCGCCCTGCCGGGCGCCGAGCCGAACCTCGTCGAGGCCACCCGCTCCACGCTGCAGAGCGCCGGCTCGTTCGTCACCTCGACGACGACCCTGACCGAGGAGTGGGCGACGACCGACGACACGAAGTCCTCCATCCGCGACGCCGTCGTCGCCCGGGTCGCCGGGAACACCGACGTGCCGATCACCGACACCGGGTCCACGGCCCCCCGCGACGTGCTCCTCGCCTCCCTGCTGGTTCGGCCGGCCGGCACCAAGGCGGTCGCGGTCGACCCCGTCGCGGCCCGCCGCGGGCTGGCCTCGCTCTCCGACGGCGGACTCCTCTCGGTCGAGCTCCCCGAGGGCGGCTACCAGCGCGCCCAGCTCGCGGTCGTCGTCTCGGGCCCGGTCTCCGCCGGTGACGAGCAGGCGCAGAAGGACACCGCGAAGGCCTGGGTCGACCTCGTGGTCGCCCTCGACGACCGGTCCGAGGGGACGGTGCTCGCCGCCTCCGAGAGCGCCCAGGACGCGGGCACCTCGGTGCTCGCGACGATGCGGGGCGACGCCGCCGCGAGCGCTCAGGTGTCCGGCGTCGACGACGCCGGCGACCCCGTCGGCCAGGGCAGTATCGTGCACGCCCTCCTCGGGCAGGTCGGCGGCCGCACCGGGCAGTACGGCCTCGCGGCGGGTGCGGAGGCGCCGTTCGCGCCGTTCCCGACGCCGGAGGCGACCCCGAGCCCCACGCCGACGGCCAGCGCCACCCCGTGAGCGTCGCCCGTCCGCTGGCGGCCGCGCTCGTGGCCGGCGCCGTGTCCGGGGCGGCCCACCGGGCGCTGACCGGTGGGCGGGCCCCGGAACCGGGCTCGCCCTGGACCCGGACCAACCACGCCGGCGTTCCGGTCACGCTCCTCGAGGGACCGGCCTACGTCGCGGGTGCGGCCGCCGGAGCCGCCGTCGGCTCGGGGTCCGGCGCGGCGCCGGGGCTCCTCGCCGCCGTCGGCTCCGGGTGCTTCGGCGCCCTCGACGACCTGGCCGGTGACGGCTCGTCCAAGGGCCTGCGCGGACACTTCGGCGCCGCCGCCCGGGGGGAGGTGACGACCGGGTTCGTCAAGGTCCTCGGCCTGGGCGCCACCGGTCTGGCGGCCGCGGCGCTCGCCGACCGCCGGACCCGCGCGTCGGGCGGCCCCCCGCGGGGCCCGCTCGACGTCCTCGTCGGCGGTGCGGTGATCGCCGGCGCAGCCAACCTGGCCAACCTGCTCGACCTGCGGCCCGGCCGCGCCCTGAAGGCAAGCCTCGCCGCGTCGGTGCCGCTGGTCGGGCCGGGACCGGGACGGGTCGCCGCGGCCGCGGCGGCGGGGGCGGCGCTCGGGGTGCTGCGCCCCGACCTGGCGGGGCGCGCCATGCTCGGCGACACCGGGGCCAACGCGGCCGGTGCGCTCCTCGGTACTGCCCTCGTCGAACGCGTCGGGTCGGCGAGGACGGCTCGCCGCGCTGGCGGTGCTCACCGCGCTCACCCTCGCCTCGGAACGGGTCAGCTTCACCCGCGTCATCGAGTCCACGCCGGGGCTCCGCGAGCTCGACGCCTGGGGCCGGCCGGCCCGATGAGCGCGCGCCGGGTCGCCACGGGGATCGCCGGGGCCGCGGGTCTCATCGCCGCCGTGACGATGCTCGCCCGCGCCGCGGGTTTCGCCAGGGTCCTGGTCTTCGCCGACTCGGTGCGCAGCGGCGGGGTCGGCACCATCTACCAGAGCGTCAACACCCTCCCGAACGTCGTCTTCGAGGTGGCCGCCGGCGGCGTCCTCGCGGCCGCCGCCGTGCCGCTCATCGCCCACCGCATCGGCACCGGCGAGCGCGACCGTGCCGACCACGCCGCGTCGGTCCTCCTCACCTGGGTGCTCGTCGTCCTCGTGCCGGTCGCCGCGCTGCTCGCGCTGACGGCCCGTCCGCTGTCGACGTTCCTCGTCACCGGTGAGGATGCTGCCGCCGCCGAGGTCGCGGTCCGGCTGCTGCGGGTCTTCGCCCTCCAGGTACCGCTCTACGGGGTCGGCATCATCCTCACCGGCCTGCTGCACGCCCACCGGCGGTTCCTCGCCGCGGCCCTCGCCCCGTTCCTCTCCTCGCTCGTCGTCCTCGCCTCCTACCTCTGGTACGGCGCCATCACCGGGGGACGGACCGACCCCTCGGCGGTGCCGGCCGAGGCGGTCACGGTGCTCGGCTGGGGCACGACCCTCGGGGTGCTCGTCCTCTCCCTGCCGCTGCTCGGACCGGCCCTGGCCACGGGGTGGCGCTGGCGACCCTCGCTCCGACTGCCGCGCGAGGACGCCCGGCGGGTCGCCGGCCTGGCCGGCGCGGGCGTCGTGGCCCTGCTCGCCCAGCAGGGCGCCGCCCTCGTCACCATGCGACTGGCGAACTACGCCGGCGGCGACGCCACGTACACCGTCTACGCCTACGTGCAGGCCGTCTACCTCCTGCCGTACGCCGTGCTCGCGGTCCCGGTGGCGCAGAGCGCCTTCCCGGCCCTGGCCACCCGCGTCGGGGCCGGGCAGGACAGCTCGGGGACCGTCGCCCGCGCCACCCGGGGCGTGCTCGCCCTCACCGGCGTGGCGGCCGGGGTCCTCATCGCCGCGGCACCGGCGGTCGGCGCGTTCTTCGGCCTCCTCGACGCCCGGCGCGGCACCGCCGGGTCCTCGCCCGATGCCCTGGCCGCGATGCCGACGGCGCTGACCGCCTACGCGCCCGGCCTGGCCGGCTTCGGCCTCGTCGCACTGCTCACCCGGGCCCTCTACGTCCGGGGCCGCCCGATGGACGCCGCCGTCGCCTCCGCCCTGGGCTGGGTCGTGGCCGCCGTGCCGCCGCTGCTCCTCGTCGCGCCGGGGGACGGGCCCGCGCGGACGCTGTGGACCCTCGGCGTGTGGTCCTCGCTGGGGATGACGGTGGCCGCCGGCTCCCTCCTCCTCCTGGTCCGGCGGGCCTGGGGGCCGGGCGCCACCGCGGGGACGGCCCGGACGGCCGGCGCGGTGGTCGTCGCCCTGGCCGTCGAGTGGGTCGTCGGTGACCTGGTGACCCACGGCCGGTCGATGGACTCGCTGCCGGGGGCCCTCGTCGTCGGCCTGGTCGCCGGCGTGGCCGCGCTCGCTGCCGGGTTCGCCGTGCTCGCAGTCGGCGATCGCGGCATGATGCAGGAGGTGAGGGCACGGGGCCGTGCACGACGACGTCGAGGAGGCGCTGGATGAGGGTGCTCGTCGTGCTCGGGACGAGCGCTGGCGGGGTCGGGGCGCACGTCGAGGGGCTCGTCGGCGGGCTCCTGGGAGAGGGGCACACCGTCCTCGTGGCCTGCCCGGCAGAGGTGGCGCAGCGGTTCCGGCTCGACGCGCTGGCCTGCACCATCGTGCCGCTCGAGGTCTCCGACCGCCCCAACCCGCGCTCCGACGCCGGCGCGCTCCGCACCCTGCGCGGGCTGGTCCGCGGCGCGGACGTCGTCCACGCCCACGGCCTGCGGGCCGCGGCCCTGGCCGCCCTGGCCTCCGGCCGCACCGGCACCCCGGTGCTCGCGACCCTGCACAACGCCGCCCCGTCCGGGGCGGTCACCGCTGCCGTCTACGCCGGCCTCGAGCGGGTCGTCGCCCGCGGCTGCGACCTCGTCCTCGGGGTCTCACCCGACCTCGTCGACCGGATGCGCCACCTCGGCGCCGGTCGCACCGCACTGGCCGTCATCGCCGCCCCGCCGCCCCGGGCCCCGGTGCGTGACCGCCACGCGGTGCACGCCGGCCTCGGGATCGACGACCGCACCTGCCTCGTCGTCGTCGTCGGCCGGCTCGCCCCCCAGAAGGGCCTCGACGTCCTCCTCGACGCCCTCCACGACCTCACCGACCTCGACCTGCTCACCGTGGTCGCCGGTGACGGACCCCTGCGCGCCGAGCTGCAGCGACGGGTCGACGCGGAGCAGCTCCCGGTGCGCCTGCTCGGCCGCCGCGACGACGTCCCCGACCTGCTCGGCGCCGCCGACGTCGTGGTCTCGGCCGCCCGGTGGGAAGGCCAGCCGGTGTGGCTCCAGGAGGCACTGCACGCGGGCGCGGCCGTCGTCGCCACCGATGCGGGGGGCACCGCCGCCGTCGTCGGGGACGCCGCCCTCCTCGTGCCGGTCGGTGACCCCGCGGCCCTCGGCCGGGCCGTCCGGACCGTCCTCACCCACGGCTGCGTCCGCGACGACCTGCGATCGAACGCCACCGAGCGGGCCGGTGAGCTGCCGACTCAGGCCGACGCGCTCGAGGCCGCGGTCAGGGCCTACGAGACGCTGGTCCCCGGGGGCGGCTGGCGCCCAGGGCGGTCCGAGGGCTGAGAAACGACGGCCGTGCCGGGAGCGTCGGGGGCGGTGACCGGCCGCCCCATGACGTATCGTTGAAGCCCGTGGTGGCCCAGACGAAACAGATCTTCGTGACCGGGGGCGTCGCCTCCTCGCTCGGCAAGGGGCTCACCGCCTCCTCGCTCGGACACCTGCTGCGAGCCCGCGGCCTGCGGGTCACGATGCAGAAGCTCGACCCGTACCTCAACGTCGACCCGGGCACCATGAACCCGTTCCAGCACGGCGAGGTCTTCGTCACCGACGACGGCGCCGAGACCGACCTCGACATCGGCCACTACGAGCGCTTCCTCGACGTCAACCTGCGCGGCAGCGCGAACGTCACCACCGGACAGGTCTACAACCGGGTCATCCAGAAGGAGCGCCGGGGGGAGTTCCTCGGGGACACGGTCCAGGTCATCCCGCACATCACCAACGAGCTCAAGGAGCGGATGCGGGCGCAGGCCGCCGGCTCGCCGGGCGTCGCCGACGCCGACGCCCCGGACGTCATCATCACCGAGATCGGCGGCACCGTCGGCGACATCGAGTCCCTGCCCTTCCTCGAGGCGGCGCGCCAGGTGCGCCACGACCTCGGCCGGGACAGCGTCTTCTTCCTCCACGTCTCGCTCGTGCCCTACCTCGCCCCGAGCGGGGAGCTGAAGACCAAGCCCACTCAGCACTCGGTCGCGGCGCTGCGCCAGGTCGGCATCCAGCCCGACGCCCTCGTGCTGCGGGCCGACCGGGAGATCCCCGAGGGGATCAAGCGCAAGATCAGCATGATGTGCGACGTCGACCAGGAGGCCGTCGCGGCCGCGGTCGACGCGCCGAGCATCTACGACATCCCCAAGGTGCTGCACCGGGAGGGCCTCGACGCCTACGTCGTGCGGCGTCTCGGCCTGACCTTCCGCGACGTGGACTGGACCGACTGGGACCTGCTCCTCGAGCGGGTGCACCGGCCGGAGCACGAGGTGGAGGTCGCGCTCGTCGGCAAGTACGTCGACCTGCCCGACGCCTACCTCTCGGTCACCGAGGCGCTGCGGGCCGGCGGCTTCCACCACGACGCCCGGGTGCGCATCCGCTGGGTGCCCTCCGACGACTGCGAGACCGAGGCCGGGGCGCAGAAGGCGCTCGGCGGGGTCGACGCCGTGCTCGTCCCCGGCGGGTTCGGGGTTCGCGGCATCGAGGGCAAGGTCGGGGCGCTGCGCTGGGCCCGCGAACGGCAGGTGCCGACCCTCGGCATCTGCCTCGGCCTGCAGTGCATGGTCATCGAGTTCGCGCGCCACGTCGCCGGGATCGACGGCGCGTCCTCCACCGAGTTCGATCCCGACACGCCCGCCCCGGTGATCGCGACGATGCAGGAGCAGAAGGCGTTCGTCGAGGGGGCCGGCGACCTCGGCGGGACGATGCGCCTGGGCAGCCAGCGGGCCGACCTCGTGCCCGGCACCGTCGTCGCCGGCGCGTACGGCGCGACCAGCGCCGACGAGCGGCACCGGCACCGCTACGAGGTCAACGAGTCCTACCGGGACCGGCTCACCGCCGCCGGACTCGTCATCTCCGGCACCCACCCGGACCTCGGCCTCGTCGAGTTCGTCGAGCTCCCCCCACAGGTCCACCCCTACTACGTCGCGACCCAGGCCCACCCCGAGTTCACGTCGCGGCCCACCCGGGCCCACCCGCTCTTCGCCGGGCTCATCGGGGCCGCCATCGAGCAGCAGCGCGCCGCGCGGCTCGTCGAGGTCGAGCGCCCCCGCGCCGGCGAGCCGGCCGACGCCCGTGCCTGACGCGGCCCTGCCGGGGGCCCCCCGCGACGAGACGGACCCGGCGCCCGTCGCCGAGCACGAGCTGCTCCACGAGGGTCGGATCTGGGACGTCGTGCGCGACCGCTTCGACCTGGGGGAGGCCGGCCGGCTCACCCGCGAGTACGTCGCCCACACCGGGGCGGTGGCGGTCCTGGCCCTCGACCCGGAGGAGCGGGTGCTCGTCATCCGCCAGTACCGCCACCCGGTCGGCGCCTACCTGTGGGAGCTGCCCGCCGGCCTGCTGGACGTCCCCGGGGAGGAGCCGCACCTCGCGGCCGCCCGCGAGCTGCACGAGGAGGCGGACGTCACCGCGAGGCGCTGGGACGTGCTCGTCGACTACCTCTCGACACCCGGCGGGTCGAACGAGGGGCTGCGCGTCTACCTCGCCCGTGACGTGGCCGACGTCCCCGAGGGCGAGCGCCACGAGCGCACCGGCGAGGAGCTCGGGATGCCGTCGCGGTGGGTGCCGTTGGACGATCTCGTCGACGCGGTCATCGGTGGGCACCTGCACAGCCCGAGCCTCGTGGCCGGGGTCCTGGCCGCGGCCGCGCTGCGCGCCCACGGCTGGAGCGGCCTGCGCCCGGTCGACGCGCCGTGGACGCTGCGTGGGGGTGGCCGAGCGCCGGCCGACGGTTGAGCGCGTCCCCGGCGGGGTAAGTCTCGCTGGTGACGACCAGCGCGGGGTGGGACACTGAGGACGTGGTCGACAAGTTCGGGGTCTGCGCCGCTCGACCGCCTGGATGAAGGTGTCCGGCGAGTCGGACGAGGCGCTGCAGGGCGACGCACCGTGCGCGTGCGGTGGCGACCCGCCGGGTGCCACGTTCGACCAGTGCTGCGGGCCGCTGCTGCGGGGCGAGCGACTGGCCCGCACCGCCGAGGAGCTGATGCGCTCCCGCTACACCGCCTATGCCCTCGCGGACGGTGACCACCTCTTCCGCACGTGGCACCCGAGGACCCGACCCGACCACGTCGACCCCGACCCGTGGGTCCGGTGGGTCCACCTCGAGGTGCTCCGCACCGTCGACGGCGGCCCCGAGGACGACCGGGCCGTGGTCGAGTTCCGAGCCGAGTGGCTGGCCGGTGAGGGCGCGACCCGTCAGCGCGGGGAGCTGCACGAGCGCGGCCGGTTCGAGCGCCGCGCCGGCCGCTGGTTCTACGTCGACGCCGAGCGCGAGGTCACTGGTAGCTGACGAACGACGGCGTCGGGTGCACCTGCGCGAGGGTCTGCGCGGGGGTGAGCATCGGATGGTCCTCGTCCTCGAAGTTCTTCCAGCCGAGCCAGACTCCGGCCGGCAGGGTGCGGCGCAGCGCGGCCCAGGTGGCCTGCTTGGCCGGCTGTGAGCCCTGTCCGTCCGCGTGCAGCAGCCACTGGACCTCGTCGAGCGAGGTGTCCAGGCGCTCCCGGTCGCGGATCATCCCGAGGCTGAACTCGTGGAGCGTGAGCACCTTCGGGGGCAGGTCGTGGTCGCGGACGAGCGCCGCGAGCCAGGCCCCGACCTCGTTGACCTCGTCGATGCCGACCGAGCCGATCTGCCGCAGGTGGACCTGGCCGGGCCCGAGCCGCCACTCCGGGTCGAGCGCGAGTCCCACGTGCGGCCGGGTGAGCAGCCGCTCGTAGGACCTGGCCTGGGTGAGGAAGTCCGTGCGGCCGGGCTGGAGGTCGAGGACGACGTAGACGCCGGCGTCCTGCGCCGTGTCGACCCACGGCTCGAGGACGCCGATCGAGGTGCGGGTCGAGTACCTGCCGTCGGCGCCCGCCGAGCCGGAGGCGATGGTGGCGATGATCTCGAACGCGGGGACGAAGCGGTCGGTGCTCGCCGAGGCGTAGTCGGCGACCAGGGAGCGCACCCGGGCGACCGAGTCGCGGGCGCTCTGCTCCCCGAGCATCCCGAGCGCCGACGTCTGTGGGTGGCCGTAGAGGGCGACCATCCTGCGCTCGGGGAAGGGCAGGAAACCTCCGCCGGGCAACTCGGCCGCGACGCGAACCGTGCGGACCCGCTGCGCGAAGTGCACCCGCGGGCCGAGGCCCGCGGTGACCCCGAGGACCGTCGCGTCCGGGGCGGCGCGCAGCTTCGCCCGGGCGGTGACGGCGAGCCGGACGTCGTCGGCGTCGCACTCGAGCCGGGTCGCGCCGGCCGCGTGCAGCGTGCCCTCGACCTCAGGCGGGACGTCCTCGCCGGCGCGCACCAGCGCCATGACCCGCCCGGTGGGCGGGGTCAGCGGCAGCCCCGGGACCAGCGGCGGCGTCCCGCCCACGGCGTCGACGATCTCGCGTCCGGGCAGGTGGTCGGGCACCGGCGAGCTCGTCGCCGTGGCGGAGCCGGTCGTGGTGGGAGAGCCGGTCGCGGCCGGTGAGCCCGTCGCGGTGGGGGTGGCGTGGGGTGGGGCGGGGACGCGCACGACGGTTCGGGTCCCGAGGCGGTCGAGCTCGGCGGGGGTGGCGGGGCCCCAGACCAGGAGGGGGACCCCCAGCGCCGTGGCCACCGGCGTGCCGGCCGCCACGGCGTCGGCTGCGACGACGACGGCGGCGGTGGCCCGGGTCAGCAGGCCGGCGGTGGCGCCGATGCTCGGGTCGTCGGCGGGGTCGAGCAGGGCCGCCGTCGCGTCGTCGCGGACCACGACCTCGTGCGGTTCCGGGGGCGTCGGCGTCGCGGTCGCGGTGCTGGAGGCCCGTGGGGTCGGCGTGAACGAGCAGCCCCCGACCTCGGTGCCGGCGGCTCCGGTGAGGACCGCGGCCGCGGCACCGCGGAGCGCGGTGCGTCGCGGGACGGTGCTGCTCACGGTGCCTCCGGGTCGGGACGTGCTGGGCACCGCCCCGGCCGGCGGCCCCCTCGTGCGGTCCTGACCGGCGATTCTGCCACCGGGGCGCGCCGGCGTGGCCGGCGCGCCCCGGTGGCCTCAGTCGCGGCGGCGGAACAGCCCGGCGAGCCCGCGGCGCGCCGGCGTGGCCTCGTCCGGGCCGGACGAGGCCGCCGTGGGCATCGTCGCGAGGACGACCGACTCCTTGAGCTCGACGAGGGCGGTCCGGCTGACGCCCGGCACGCGACCGGTGGCCCGGGCGGGGAGCCGGACCACGTGCGCCGCGTCGACGGCGTCGTCGATCGTGGCGAGGAGGTCCGTGCCCATCGCGAAGAGCGCCGGCTCCACCCGCACCTCGGCGCCGTCACGGCCGATGAGCCACCGCCCGCCGTCCTCGAAGTGCTGGAGCAGCGCGACCTCGTCGAACCGGACCGAGGCCCGGCGGAACCCGGAGTGCCGGGTGACCCCGGAGTCCCCGACGACGAGCACCTCGTCGCTGCCGTCGACCGCGAGGAGCTCCTCGCCCTCCACCGACCACGTCGATCCGGTCGGCACGGCGTCGAAGCCGGCCCAGTCGAGCCCCGGGTCGGGCGCGCGGACCAGCGCCGAGAGGTGGAGCTGCTCGGCGACCTCGCGCAGGTCCTCCGGGGTGACCGACCCCAGGGCGTACGCCGGGTCGGGGCGGCGGGCCGGGTTCTCCCCGAGCAGCGCTGCGCGGGCGAGGGCGGGGAGGACGTCGAGGACGGCGTCCGGGGCGTCGAGCCGCTCGAGGATCTCGTCGACGGCCTCGGACACCTCCAGCGGCCGTACCGGGCCCCACCGGAGCGCGGCGAGGACGTCGACGAGCGCACCGACGAGGGCGGGAGCCGTCTCCGGCCGGCCGCGCGCCAGGAGGGTGAGGACCTGGTGCTCCGCGTCGTGCGCCAGGCACGAGACGTCGACCGCGTGGGCGAGGCGGTCGCGCTCGGTGAGCTCACGGCGGACGGCGCGCTCGAGGAGCCGGACGACCAGCTCCGCGGCGGGGGTGCGCGGGAGCACCGCGGTGAGCTCGACCTCGCCGGCCCCCGGGTCGGGGTACCAGGCCGGGGTGCGGGCGAGGATGCTCGGCGCGGTCGGTGGCTCGACGGTGGCCCCGTCGGGGAGCTGGAGGTCCAGGTCGCGGGGGATGCGCGGGCCGACGACCCACAGGACGGCGTTGCCGCGGGTGAAGGCCACCGCGGCCCACGTCGTGACGTCGACCTCGCTCAGGCCGGGCAGGCCGAGCTCGGGGTAGGACTCGAGCCCGTGGAGCTGGGCCCCGTGCCGGACGGCCGCGCTGCGTCGGGCCGACCGGTCGGTGGCGACGTCCTCGGCCTCGAGCACCTCGCGGAGCGAGTCCAGCAGGTGGGTCGGCGGCTCGCGCAGGGCGGCGCACACGCCGTTGAGCACGCGTGCGACGTCCTCGGAGCCGCCGGTGGCCCGGAACTCGGTGTGGACCACGCCGGTGGACCCGTGCTCGTGGACCCCGCCCCCGGAGACCTCGTGCAGCGCCAGGTGCTGGACGAGGTGGGTGAGGCCGCGCACGGCGAGGGACTCGTCGGCCTGGCCGACCCGGAACACCAGGCCCGCCCGGGTCTGTGGGCCCTCGCGCTCGACGAACAGGGTGTAGACGCCGTCGACGGTGGTCTCGACGAGGTTCACGGCTCCTCACCATCCTCCGGCTCCTGGTCGCGCTCGGGCCCCGGCTCGGCATCCTCCGGCGGCTCGAGTGCCGACTCGCGCAGCCGCAGCAGCCGCTCGACGTGCTGCGTGGCCAGCTGCCACGGCTGCGGCGCGACGACCGGCCCGAGCGCGCGGAAGTGTGCCGCCGCCCGGGCCCGGCTGCCCGCCAGGCCGAGGGCCACCGCGAGCTCGGTGTGCGGGCGGATCGTGGCGATCGACTCCGGGCCGGCGGCCGCCAGCCAGCGGTCCGAGGCCGACTCGGCCTCGCCGACGACCTCGGGGCGGGCGAGGTAGTAGGGGTTGCCGCCGCCGCTCTCCTCGGCCCACCGGGCCAGATGCGCGGCGACCACCAGGGCGCCGACCGGGCTGCCGTCCGGCGCGTCCGAGGCGACGCGCCGGGCGAAGGCGAGGGACTCCTCCCAGCTGCCGCCGTGGCGGGGGCCGAGCCCCTCGAGCATCCAGCGCTGCGCGGCGACGTGCTGGGGGCGTACCTCCGCCAGTCGCGCGTACCGTCGACGCGTCTCGACCGCGCCGAGGCCGAGCAGCCGGGCGGTGGCGAGCCGGAGCGTCCACGGGTGCGGGTCGGTCGGGTCCTCGGCGCACAGCCGCAGCAGCCACCGCTCGGCGTCCGCCACCCGGGCCAGGTCGACGTCGCCGGGCGCGGCCGCGTGCCCCGAGGAGGCGATGGTGCGGTGCGCCCACAGGGTCCGGGCCTCCCGGTCGCCGGGGTGGTCGGCGACGTACTGCTCGAGCGGGGCGTCCAGGCCGTCGGTGCGGACCAGGACCGCGCTCAGCTCGGCGTGCTCGTCGGGGTCGCGGTCGCGCCGGGCGGCGAGGGCGTCGAGGACGGTGTCGAGCGCCCCGCCGGCGGCGGCGTCGCGCAGCCGGGCGAGGTCGGGGAACAGGGCGGCCGGGTCGGTGACGACAGGGGGCACGACAGCCGTCATGCCGACGATGCTAGGGGCGCGCGGCCCTCCGCACCCACCGAACCCGCCGTACGGGGGCAAACCGGGTGGGGGAGGGGTCCCGACGGTCCGTAGGATGGGACACCGTCCGCGCCCCGGCGGCCCGGTGAGACACCGGCCGGGGCGTGGCCACCCCACCCCCGACCCCGAAGGAAGACCACCCGTGCTCCGCACCCACGAGGCCGGCACGCTCCGTGTCGCCCACACCGGCCAGACCGTCACGCTCACCGGCTGGGTGGCCAAGCGGCGCGACCACGGCGGGGTGGCGTTCATCGACCTGCGGGACGCGAGCGGGGTGGTCCAGGTCGTCGCCCGCGACGAGGTCCTCGAGGCCTCCGCCCACGACCTGCGCAGCGAGTACGTGGTCAAGGTGGTCGGCGAGGTGGCCGGGCGCGAGGAGCGCAACGTCAACCCCGACCTGCCCACCGGCGAGGTCGAGGTCATCGCCGCCGAGATCGAGGTGCTCAACCCCAGCGCCCCGCTCCCGTTCCAGGTCGACGAGCGCGTCACGGTCGGCGAGGAGGCCCGCCTCAAGCACCGCTACCTCGACCTGCGCCGCCCCGGCGCACACTCGGCGGGACACGCCATCCGGCTGCGGAGCAAGGTCAACGCCGCCGCCCGGCGGGTGCTCGGCGCGCGGGACTTCGTCGAGATCGAGACCCCCACCCTCACCCGGTCCACGCCCGAGGGCGCCCGTGACTTCCTCGTCCCGGCCCGCCTCGCCCCGGGGAGCTGGTACGCCCTCCCGCAGAGCCCGCAGCTGTTCAAGCAGCTGCTCATGGTCGCCGGGATGGAGCGCTACTACCAGATCGCCCGCTGCTACCGCGACGAGGACTTCCGCGCCGACCGGCAGCCCGAGTTCACCCAGCTCGACATCGAGATGTCGTTCGTCGAGCAGCAGGACGTCCTCGAGCTCGGCGAGGCCGTGGTCAGGGAGATCTGGGCGCTGATCGGCGTCGAGCTGCAGACGCCCTTCCTGCGGATGACGTACGAGGAGGCCATGCGCCGCTTCGGCACCGACAAGCCGGACCTGCGCTTCGGCCAGGAGCTCGTCGAGTGCACCGAGTACTTCGCCGACACCCCGTTCCGGGTCTTCCAGGCCGACTACGTCGGGGCGGTCGTCATGCCCGGCGGGGCGAGCCAGCCGCGCAGGCAGCTCGACGCGTGGCAGGAGTGGGCCCGCCAGCGCGGTGCCCGGGGCCTGGCCTACGTCCTGGTCCAGGAGGACGGCACCCTGGCGGGCCCCGTCGCGAAGAACCTCTCCTCGGCCGAGCTCGACGGCCTCGCCGGGCACGTCGGCGCCGCCCCCGGCGACTGCGTCTTCTTCGCGGCCGGCCCGGCCAAGCCGTCGCGGGCGCTGCTCGGCGCGGCGCGCCTGGAGATCGGCCGCCGGACCGGGCTGCTCGACGAGGACGCGTGGAGCTTCCTCTGGGTCATCGACGCCCCGCTCTTCGAGCCGGCCGACGAGGCCGTCGCCGCCGGGGACGTCGCCGTCGGCTCGGGGGCCTGGACCGCGGTCCACCACGCCTTCACCTCGCCCAAGAAGGAGTTCGAGGACACCTTCGACACCGACCCGGGCAGCGCGCTCGCGTACGCCTACGACATGGTCTGCAACGGCAACGAGATCGGTGGCGGCTCCATCCGTATCCACCGCCGGGACGTCCAGGAGCGGGTCTTCGCTGTGATGGGGCTCTCGCCCGAGCAGGCGCAGGAGAAGTTCGGGTTCCTCCTCGACGCCTTCAAGTACGGCGCCCCGCCGCACGGCGGCATCGCGTTCGGCTGGGACCGCATCGTCATGCTGCTCGGCGGCTTCGACAGCATCCGCGACACCATCGCGTTCCCGAAGTCGGGGGGCGGCTACGACCCGCTGACCGACGCCCCGGCCCCGATCACCCCGGAGCAGCGCACGGAGGCCGGTATCGACGCCGTCCCGGCCGAGCGCGCCCCGGCGCCCCAGGGAGCGCCCGAGGTCAGCCCCCGCCGGAGCTGACCCGGGCCGCTCGTCAGGCCCCGGTCGGCGGCGGGCTGGTATCGGTCAGCCACCGGCTGCGCCACCGCATCCCCGTCCGGAAGCCGAGCCGCCGGTAGACCCGGCGCGCGGCGTCGTTGTCGGCGAACATGCCGAGGGCGCAGGCTCCGGCGGTGGTGACCGCCCAACGGGTCAGCTGCGCGGTGACGGCGGTGCCCAGGCCCTCGTGCCGTCGGTCGGTGTGCACGGCGATCCCGGCGAGCGTGGGGGTGCCGGCCCCGGAAGGCTCGGCCGCCCCGCAGGCCAGCAGCCGGCCGGCGTCGTCGCGCACCCCGACCCACCGCTGGCCGGGGCGCGCGTACGGCTGGCCGTGGGTGCGCGGGCTGTGCTCGGCCAGGAACCCGGTCAGCTCCTCCCTGGCGCCGTCCAGGAGCGGGCGCACCCGGTCCTCTCCCGGCACCGGTGGGGGCGCCGTCGTCGTCCACATCCAGTCCCAGTCGCCGCCACGGTCGCCGAGCTCGAGGTGCCGGGCGAGGACGTGCTGGTGCTCGCGGGGGGCGCTGAGGTGCCGGGCGCCACCGGCGGCGAACCAGGCGCGCACCCGGGCGTCGGCGAACAGGGTGTCCAGCCCGGTCGCGTCGCCCAGCGCCGCCACCCCGGGCACCCCGTGGTCGGAGCGCCGGGGGAAGGCGACCGCCGTGCCGTCCGGGCCCTGCGC
Organism: uncultured Actinomycetota bacterium; assembly: GCA_963772645.1. Classification (GTDB taxonomy): domain Bacteria; phylum Actinomycetota; class Actinomycetes; order Actinomycetales; family Dermatophilaceae; genus DASSQJ01. The sequence continues at coordinate 518,206 of CAVYYD010000007.1, read as the reverse complement.
GGCCCACGCGGGGGGTGCGAAGCCGGCCCCGACGTCGAGCACGACGACCGGGTGGTGCCCGGCGAGGGCGAGGAGGTCGTCGAACGCCTCGACGCGGCGGACCCCGCTCACTCGGTGATCCCCCACCGGGCGTGCAGCCGGCGGAGGCGGGCCGGGGCCCACCAGTTCACCGCCCCGAGCACCGACATCGTGGCCGGGACGAGGAGCATCCGCACGAGGGTCGCGTCGATGAGGATGGCCAGGACGAGGGCGACGCCCATCTGCTTCATGATCAGCAGGTCGCCGGCCGCGAACCCGGCGAAGACGACGACCATGAGCAGCGCCGCCGAGGTGATGATCCGGCCCGAGCGCTGGAGGCCGAGCGTCACCGCGGTCTCGGTGTCCCGACCCTGCTCGTGCAGCTCGACGACCCGCGAGAGCAGGAAGACCTCGTAGTCCATCGAGAGGCCGAAGCCGAAGGCGACGACGAGGATCGGGATGGCGTTCTCCACCCCGCCCGCGGAGGAGAAGCGGAGCAGCCCCTCGAGGTGGCCCTCCTCGAAGATCCACACGGTGACCCCGAGGGCCGCGCCGAGCGAGAGGACGTTCATGACGAGGGCCTTGACCGGGATGACGACCGATCCGGTCATGAGGAAGAGCAGGACCAGGGTCGCCAGGACCACGGCGCCCACCGCCCACCAGACGCCCTCGGCGATGGCGGCGCGGAAGTCGATGATCCCCGAGGCCTGCCCGACCACCCAGGACGGGAACGGCGGCCGGTCGCTACGCAGCGACTCGACGAGGGCGCGCGAGCCCTCCCCGCTGCCGCTGTCGCCGGTCTGGAAGCCGACCGTGACGACGCCGCCGTCGAGCTCGCGGACCGGGTCGACCGACTCGACGCCCGGCCGGTCGGCGGCGCTCGCGGCCCACGCCCCGACCTCGGCGGCCGGGGCCCGGGCGACGACGAGGACCTCGGCCCCCGCGAGCAGCGGGTAGCCGGCGCGGAAGTCCTCGACGAACGTCCGCTCCGGGGTGCCCTTCGGCAGCAGCTCGGCACCGGAGGAGGTGAGCTGCATCGACGTCGCCGGGACGGCGAGCAGGACGAGCAGCCCGGAGACCACCCCGATGACCGCCCAGGGCATCCGGTGCACCGCCCTGGCCAGCCGCGAGAACACGCCCTCGTCGCCGGAGACCTCGGTGCCGCGGCGCAGGAGCCGCCGCGCACCCATCGTGCACAGCGCCGGGATGAGGGAGAGCGCGACGGCGAGGGCGACGAGAACGACCGAGATGCCGGCGAGGGCGACGGCACGGATGAAGTCGATCCGCAGGAACAGCATCCCGGCGAGCGAGACCGCGACCGTGAAGGCGGAGAAGACGACGGTGCGACCGGCCCGGTCGAGCGTGCGCACGGTCGCCGCCAGCACCTGCTCGCGGGTGGCGTCCGCGGCCGGCGCGCCGCGGAGCCGGTCGCGCATCTCCTCGCGGAAGCGGCTGACGACGAGCAGCCCGTAGTCGATGCACAGGCCGAGACCGAGGACCGTGACGACGTTGACGGTCGAGGCGTCGAGGTCGAGCAGGTAGGAGAAGCCGAGGAGCGAGGCGAGGGCCCCGGCGATCGAGGCGACGGCGCCGAGGACGGGGAAGCCGGCCGCGAGGAAGCCGCCGAAGACGAGCACCATGAGGACGAAGCTCACCGGCAACGCGATGCCCTCGCCACGCTGGCCGTCGGTCTTGACCTGCTGGATGATCCGGTCGACCAGGGTGCGCAGCCCGCCTCGCTCCGAGGAGCCGGCCCCGCTCGCGGTGACGAGCCGGTCGAGGACCGCGTCGACCCGTGCGGTCGCGGCGGCCTCCTGCTCGCCGGTGGCGCCCGCGTCGAAGGTGACGACGGTGGCGAACGAGCCGGACGCGGGGTCCCCGCCACGGACGAACCGCAGCGCCGCCGGGCTCGTCGGACCACCCGGGACGACGAAGGGGTTGACGGCGGAGTCGACGTGCTCGGTCGCGGTGAGGTCCCGGGCCGCCGCGACCGCAGCCGCAGCGACCCCCGGGTCGCCGAGGTCCACCCCGTCGACGAGGAGGGTGTAGGTGCTGAAGCCGCTGCCACCGGCCTGCGCGAGGACCTCGCGGCCCTGACGGTTCTCTCCGTCGACGACGATCTCGCCGCTGCCGACCCGGTCGAAGAGGCTGGGCGTGCCGAACGCGCCGAGGGCGGTGCCGATGCCGGCGACGATGAAGACCACCCAGAGGACGAGGACCGCCCGGGGGTGCCGGCCGACGACGCCACCCCAGCGGGCCAGGGCGCTCCGGCGCGGTGCGGCGTGCCGGCCCGGACGGGCCGCGGCCGCCGCGTGCGCGGGCGCGGGCGCGGACATGTGGCCAGCGTCCCACGGCCCGGGCCGCCCCCGGGCACCGGTCGCCGCGACGGCCGGACCGGCTGGGTCGGGGGTCGCCGTGCCCGCTGGGTAGCCTCGGGCCGTGAGCCAGGACGGGACCGACCTCTTCGGTGCGGCGGCGCGGGGCGGCGACGGCCCCGGAGCCGGACCCGGCGGGGGGCTGCTGCCGCCGCTCGCGGTGCGGATGCGGCCGCGCACCGTCGAGGAGGTCCGCGGCCAGGGGGAGGTGCTCCGGGCGGGCAGCCCGCTGCGCCGGCTCATCGCCGGGAGCGGGGGAGCGGCCGGGCCGCTGAGCGCCATCCTCTGGGGCCCCCCGGGCACCGGCAAGACCACGCTCGCGCACCTGGTCGCGACCGCGGCCGACCGCGAGTTCGTCGAGCTCTCGGCGGTCACCGCGGGAGTCAAGGACGTCCGGGCGGTGATGGAGCAGGCGAACCGCGCCCGCGACCTCTACGGCCGGCAGACGGTGCTGTTCCTCGACGAGATCCACCGCTTCACCAAGGCCCAGCAGGACGCCCTGCTGCCCGGGGTGGAGAACCGCCAGGTGGTCCTCGTCGCGGCGACCACCGAGAACCCGAGCTTCTCGGTCATCGCGCCGCTGCTCTCGCGCTCGATGCTCGTCACCCTCGTCCCCCTCACCGACGCCGAGGTCGCCGACGTGCTGGCGAGCGCGGTGGCCGACGAGCGCGGGCTGGCCGGCGCCTACGCCCTCGCCGGGGACGCGCGCGACCACCTGGTCCGGCTCGCCGGCGGCGACGCCCGCCGGGCCCTGACCTTCCTCGAGGCCGCGGCCGGCGTCGCCGAGGACGACCTGGCCCCGGGGGCCGAGCGCCCCGAGCCGCTCGAGGTGACCCTCGCCCACACCGAGCAGGCGGTCGCGCACGCGGCGGTGCGCTACGACCGGGCCGGCGACCAGCACTACGACGTCGCCTCCGCCCTCATCAAGAGCATGCGCGGCTCCGACGTCGACGCGGCCCTGCACTACCTGGCCCGGATGCTCGAGGCCGGGGAGGACCCCCGGTTCATCGCCCGGCGCGTGGTCATCGCGGCGTCCGAGGACGTCGGCATGGCCGACCCCACCGCCCTGCAGACCGCCGTGGCGGCGATGCACGCGGTGGCCCAGGTGGGGATGCCCGAGGCGCGCATCATCCTCGCCCAGGCCGTGGTGCACACCACGCTCGCGCCGAAGTCGAACGCCGCCTACACCGGCATCAACGAGGCCATCGCCGACGTCCGCTCCGGCCGCGGCGGCCCGGTGCCGCTGCACCTGCGGGGCAGCGGGTACGCGGGGGCCGGGCGGGTCGCCGGCGCCTCGGCCCGGGCCGCCGGGCGCGAACGTGCCCCTGCGTACGTCTACGCCCACGACGAGCCCGACGGCGTGGCCGCGCAGCAGTACCTGCCCGAGGACCTCCAGGGCCGGACCGACTACTACCGACCCACCGACCGCGGCTTCGAGGCCCGTCTCCAGGAGCGCTGGCGCTGGCTCCGAGAGCGGCTCGGCCGCTAGCCGGCCCCGGCGAATCGGTGCGCCGCCGACCCCGCCGCCCCGGTAGGGTCGCCGCCATGGAGGTCACGCTCGGAGGGATCGCGGGGCTCGTCGCCGCACTGGCGTTCGCCTACCTCGTGGTCAGGGTCGCGGGGCTGGTCGGCAAGGCCGGCCGGATCCTCGACGAGACCCGCGCCAGCCTGCGGGAGACCACCGACAACGTCCAGCCCACCCTGAAGGGCCTGACCGACACCGTGAGCCTGGCCAACGACCAGCTGACCCGGGTGGACGGCATCACGAGCAACGTCGGCGCGATGACGAGCAACGCCTCGGCGCTCACCTCGGTGGTCGCCGCGACCCTCGGCTCGCCGCTGATCAAGGTCGCGGCGTTCAGCTACGGCGTCCGGGTCGCGCTGTCCGGCCTGCGCCGGGGCGAGCGATGAGGGCGCGCACCGCGGTCCTGCTCGCCGGCCTCGCGCTCGGGGCCGGCTACGTCGGGTGGCGCCTGCCGGCCACCCGCCGCTTCGTCGGTACCGTCCGGGAGGCGTCCGCGCGGCGCGAGGCCGAGCTGCGCGAGGCGGTGGAGGTCGCGGTCCGGGCCGACGCCACGAGCCGCGCCCCGCGGCACGCGCCCGGGGCGACCGTTCCCGAGCTCGAGGTCGAGGCCGGGTGGGACCCCGACCGGCGGCACGCCGCCGCCCTGGGGGTGGACGACCCGGGCCGGTCGCTGAGCCCGGACGAGGCGCGGGCGCTGCTCCTGGACCCCGGCGGCCGGGCGTCCGCCGCGCCGGCGCGGCCCGGTGCCGGCGAGCCTGGACGAGCTCCCGAGGGGCCCTGACCGCCCCCGCTCCGCCCCTGCCCGACCCCTCCACCCGTGCGCCGCGCGGCATAGCATGTCGCCCACCGCGCACGCCGACCCGAGGACTGTGACTCCCCAATGGAAACCGCTGAGATCCGGCGCCGCTGGCTCGACTTCTTCGGACGCAACGGGCACACCGTCGTCCCCTCCGCCCCCCTGGTCCACGACGACCCCAACCTGCTGTTCGTCAACGCGGGCATGGTGCCGTTCAAGCCGTACTTCCTCGGCCAGGAGACCGCGCCGTACGCGCGGGCCACGAGCGTTCAGAAGTGCGTGCGCACCCAGGACATCGAGGAGGTCGGCAAGACCTCCCGGCACGGCACGTTCTTCCAGATGAACGGCAACTTCTCGTTCGGGGACTACTTCAAGGAGGGCGCGATCCGGCTCGCCTGGGAGCTCGTCACCACCTCCCGCGAGCACGGCGGCCTCGGCATCGACGGCGACCGGCTCTGGGCCACGGTGCTCGACGGCGACGACGAGTCGATCGAGCTGTGGCTCGAGCTCACCGGCATCCCCGAGCAGCGGATCGTGCGCCGCGGGAAGGCGGACAACTACTGGCACATGGGCGTGCCGGGCCCCGGCGGCCCGTGCTCGGAGATCTACTACGACCGCGGTCCCGACTACGGCCCCGAGGGCGGCCCCGCGGTCGACGAGGACCGCTTCCTCGAGTTCTGGAACCTCGTCTTCATGCAGGACGACCTCACCGCGGTCCGCAGCAAGGAGGACTTCGACGTCTCCGGCCCGCTGCCGCGCCGGAACATCGACACCGGCATGGGGCTGGAGCGGATCGCCTCGATCCTCCAGGGCGTCGACACGATGTACGAGATCGACGAGGTCTACCCGGTGCTCCAGCGCGCGGCCGAGATGTCCGGCCGGCGCTACGGCGAGCACTCCGGGCACTCCGCGGCCAGCAGCCACCCGGACGACGTCCGGCTGCGGGTCGTCGCCGACCACGTGCGCTCCTCGCTCATGCTCATCGGCGACGGGGTGACCCCCGGCAACGAGGGCCGCGGCTACGTGCTGCGCCGGATGCTGCGCCGCTCGGTGCGGGCGATGCGCCTGCTCGGCTACGACGACCCGTGCCTGCCCCACCTCCTGCCGGTCTCGCTGGAGCGGATGAAGCAGTCCTACCCCGAGCTCGAGCGCGACTGGCAGCGGATCTCCCAGGTCGCCTACGCCGAGGAGGAGGCCTTCCGCCGCACCCTCGCGGCGGGGACGACCATCCTGGACACCGCGGTCTCGCGGACCCGGGCGGCCGGCGGCACCGTCCTCACCGGCGAGCAGGCGTTCCAGCTGCACGACACCTACGGCTTCCCCATCGACCTCACCCTGGAGATGGCCTCCGAGCAGGGGCTCGAGGTCGACCGTGAGGGCTTCACCCGGCTCATGCAGGAGCAGCGCGACCGGGCCAAGGCGGACGCGAGGGCCAAGAAGGTCGCCCACGGCGACACCCACGCCTACCGCCAGGTGTCCGACGCCCTCGGCGGCCCGGTCGAGTTCACCGGGTACTCCGAGGTCGTCTCCGAGGCGCGGGTGGCGGGCCTGATCCGCGGCGGGGAGACGGTCCCGGTCGTCGGACCGGGCGAGGACGTCGAGCTCGTCCTGGACCGCACCCCGTTCTACGCCGAGGGCGGTGGCCAGCTCGCCGACGGCGGGCGGCTGCGGCTGGACAGCGGGGCGGTGATCGAGGTCCGCGACGTCCAGTCGCCGATCACCGGGCTCGTCGTCCACCGGGCCCGCGTCGTCTCCGGCGAGGTCGCGGTCGGCGACGCGGCGCTCGCCGAGGTCGACGTCGAGCGGCGCCGGTCGATCTCCCGGGCGCACACCGCGACGCACATGGTCCACAAGGCGATCCGCGAGGCGCTCGGCGAGACCGCGACCCAGGCCGGCTCGGAGAACGCGCCCGGCCGGTTCCGGTTCGACGTCAACGCCGCGCAGGCGCTGCCACCGTCGGTGCTCAAGGACGTCGAGCAGCGGGTCAACACCCTGCTGCTCCAGGACCTCGCGGTCCACGCCGAGATCATGTCCCAGCGGGAGGCGGTCGAGTCGGGGGCGATGGCGCTCTTCGGCGAGAAGTACGGGGACGCGGTGCGGGTCGTGTCGGTCGGGGACTGGGCGCGCGAGCTGTGCGGCGGCACCCACGCGGAGCACACCACCCAGCTCGGCCTCGTCACCCTGCTGGGCGAGTCCTCGATCGGCTCGGGCGTGCGCCGGGTCGAGGCGCTGGTCGGGACCGACGCCTACTCGTTCCTGGCCCGCGAGCACGCCATCGTCGGGCAGCTCACCGAGCTGGTCAAGGGGCGCCCGGAGGACCTGCAAGAGCGGGTCTCGGGCCTGATGACCCGGCTCAAGGACGCGGAGCGCGACCTCGACCGGCTCCGCCGGGAGCAGCTGCAGGCGGCGGCCGGCGGCCTCACCGGGCGGGCGCGCGACGTCGGCGGGGTCACCTTCCTCGGCCACGACGCGGGTGAGGCCGACGCGGGTGACGTGCGCACCATGGTGCTGGACCTGCGCGGGCGGCTCGGGGAGGACCGCCCGTCGGTGGTCGCCGTGACCGGCGTGGCCAAGGGCCGTCCGGTGGTCGTCGTCGCGACGAACCAGGCGGCGCGCGGGCGGGGCATCCGGGCCGGTGAGCTCGTCCGCGCCGCGGCGGGGGCGCTCGGCGGCGGCGGCGGCGGCAAGGACGACATCGCCCAGGGCGGCGGCCAGGACCCGGCGAAGGTCGGTGAGGCGCTCGCGGCCGTGGAGTGGCGCGTGGGGGAGCTCGCCGGCTGATGCCCGGGGCCGCGCAGGGGTCGAACCGGGGCGTCCTGGTGGGTGTCGACGTCGGCTCCGTGCGGGTCGGGGTGGCCGTCAGCGACCCCGGCGGCGTCCTGGCCACGCCGGTCGCCACCCTGCGCCGGGACCCCGCCGCGGCCCCGTCCGCGGGGGACCCGGACGTCGAGGAGATCGCGGACCTGGTCGCCGGGAGCACCGCCGTCGGGGTGGTCGTCGGCCTCCCGAAGTCACTCGACGGGGGCGAAGGGCCGTCCGCGGAGCGTGCGCGCACGTATGCTTCGGTGCTGGCGGCGCGTGTCGCGCCCGTTCAGGTCCGTCTGGTCGACGAGCGCCTGAGCACCGTCGACGCGCACCGTGCGCTCCGTGACAGCGGGGTCGCCGGGAGGCGGCAGCGGGCCGTGGTCGACCAGGCCGCGGCGGTGCTCATCCTCCAGTCGGCCCTCGACGCCGAGCGCAGGACCGGGTCCCCCGCCGGGGAGCCGGTCGGAGGACGACGGCGCAAGCCACGGACGAAGGGCACGAGGACGTGACTCACCAGGACTTCACCGACACGATCTTCGGTGACGAGCCCGGGGGACACCGCTCGGCTCCCGCGCCCCAGACCCGCCGCGAGCTGCACGACAAGCGGCGCCGGCCCCCACGACGCCGCGGGCGGCGTCTCGTCGTGCTCGTCGTCACCATCGCCCTCGTCGGCGGTGGCGCCTACGCCGCGTGGACCGTGCTGCGCCCCGCCCTCGCCGGGGTCTTCGCCGGCGGCTCCAGCCAGGACCTGGACTACCCCGGCCCGGGCGAGGGCGAGGTCAAGGTGGTCGTCAACCCCGGCGACACCGGTGAGGACATCGCGACGACCCTGCGCGACGCGGGCGTGACGAAGACCCGCACCGCCTACCTCCAGGCCGCCGCCGGCGACCCGCAGTCCGCCGCGAAGATCCAGCCGGGCACGTACGCGATGCGCAAGCAGATGAGCGGCGCCGACGCGTTCGCCGTGCTCATCGACCCGGCCAACCGGATCGCCGACCGGGTCACCGTGCGCGAGGGGCTGTGGAAGGACGAGGTCTTCGCCGTGCTCTCCAAGGGAACCGGCACCCCCGTCGCGGACTACGAGAAGGCCGCCAAGGACACCAAGGCCATCGGGCTGCCGGCCCAGGCCAAGGGCAACGTCGAGGGCTGGCTGTTCCCGGCCAGCTACGAGTTCGGGGACAAGACCAGCGCCACCGACCAGCTCAAGCAGATGGTCGCGCTGACCGTGAAGACCCTCAAGGACGCCGGTGTCGCGGAGAAGAGCTGGGAGCGCACCCTGACCATCGCCTCGATCGTCGAGGGCGAGGTGAGCGGCGACGCCGACCGCGGCAAGGTCGCCCGGGTCATCCTCAACCGGCTCGAGGGCGGGCCGCCGAGCTACGGACTGCTCCAGATGGACTCCACCGTCCACTACGCGGCGCAGCAGCGGGGCAAGGCGGGGACCACCAACGAGCAGCGCGCGTCGGACAGCCCGTACAACACCTACAAGCACCCCGGCCTGCCGCCCGGGCCGATCGGCAACCCCGGTGCGGCCTCGATCAAGGCGGCGGCCGACCCGACCCCGGGGAGCTGGGTCTTCTTCGTCACCGTCAACCCGGACACCGGCGAGACCAAGTTCGCCTCCACCCAGGCCGAGCACGACCGAAACGTCCAGGAGTTCAACGCCTGGTGCTCGGCCAACCCGGGCAAGTGCTGAGGGCCGCGGTCCTCGGCTCCCCGGTCGCGCACTCGCTCTCCCCGGTCCTGCACCGGGCGGGCTACACCGCGGCCGGGCTCGGCGACTGGGACTACGGGCGCCTCGAGGTGCGCGCCGACGAGCTCGCCGACGTCGTCGCCGGCCTCGACGAGCAGTGGCGCGGGCTGTCCCTGACGATGCCGCTCAAGGAGGTCGCGCTCGGGGTCGCCACCGAGGTCTCGGCCGTGGCCCGGCTGTCGTCGGCGGCGAACACGCTGGTCCGGCGACGCGACGGTGGCTGGGACGCGACGAACACCGACGTCGCCGGGGTCGTCGGCGCGCTGCGGCCGCACCTGAGCGGCACCCCGACCCGGGCGCTGGTCCTCGGCGCGGGTGCCACGGCCCGCTCCGCGGTGCTCGGCCTCGCCGAGCTCGGGGTCACCACCGTCACCGTGCGGGCGCGCGACACCTCGCGGGCGGCCGACCTCCTCGAGTGGGCGCTCGACCTCGGCATCGGGGTGCGCAGCGGCTCGGTCGCGGCGATCGACGCCTGGCACACCACCCGCGACGACGTCGTGGTCGCCACCGTGCCCCCCGAGGCGTCCGCGCTGCTGGCGGCCACGGTCCCCGCCGAGCACCACGGGGTGCTCCTCGACGTCGTCTACGCCGGCTGGCCGACCCCGCTGGCCCGGGTGGCCGGGGCGGCCGGGATGACCGTCGTCGGCGGCCTGGACATGCTGGTCCACCAGGCGGCGGAGCAGTTCCGGCTGTTCACCGGCCACCCGGCACCGCTCGAGGCGATGCTCGCGGCGGGCCGGGCGGCGCTGGGCCCGGCATGACCGCCGCGGTCGGCATGGCCACGTCGGCCACGCCGGCCGGGACGCCATGGTGGCCGGTCCTGGCCGCCGCATTCGTCCTCGGGGTCCTCGGCCACCTCACTGGGCGCGAGCTCGCCACCGGCGGGTACCGGATCGCCGAGGACGCGGTCGAGCGGGCACCCGGCCCCTCGTGGTGGACCGGCCCGCTCACCGGTGGCCTCGCCGCCGTGGCGACGTGGTCGGTCGGCGGCCTCGGTGGGTGGGCTGCGCTGCCGGTCTACCTCCTCTTCGCGTGGCTGACGACCGCGCTGACCTACACCGACCTCGACGTGCACCGGCTCCCGGTCGGGCTGGTCGTGCCCACCGGTGGGTGGCTGGCGGGGCTGCTCCTCGTCGCGACCGTCGCCACGGGGGAGTCGCGGTGGCGCGGCGCGCTCATCGGAGTCGTCGTGATGGGCGGGTTCTACCTCCTCCTGTCGCTGCTGCCCGGTGGAGGGGTGGGCGGCGGCGACGTGCGGCTCGCCCCGGTCATCGGCGCGGTCCTGGGCTGGCTGAGCATGGCGCACCTCGTCGTGGGGATGGCGGCCGGGTTCCTCATCGGCGGCCTCGCGGCCGTGGCCCTGCTCGTCCTCGGGCGGGCCGGGCGCAAGACCCACATCGCGTACGGGCCGGCGATGTGCCTCGGCGCATGGGTCGCCATCGCCTTCGCCGCCCGGATCCTGACCTGGCTCGCGGGCGGCTGAGCCCCGCGTGGAAGGATTCGTCCCATGCTGCGCTGGCTGACCGCCGGGGAGTCGCACGGGCCCGCCCTCGTCGCGACCATCGAGGGCCTGCCCGCGGGCATCGAGGTGCGGACCGCCGACGTCGCCGCCGCCCTGGCCCGTCGCCGCCTCGGCTACGGGCGCGGCGCCCGGCAGAAGTTCGAGCAGGACGAGGTCGAGATCCTCGGCGGGGTCCGGCTCGGGCGCACCCTCGGCTCGCCGGTGGCGATCCGGATCGGCAACACCGAGTGGCCCAAGTGGCGCACGGTGATGAGCCCCGACCCGGTCGGCGAGGACGAGTACGCCGCCGCCGACGACGTGGGCTCGGAGAAGGAGCTGGCCCGCAACCGCCCGCTGACCCGCCCCCGCCCGGGGCACGCCGACCTCGTCGGGATGCAGAAGTACGGCTTCGAGGACGCCCGGCCGGTGCTCGAGCGGGCCTCGGCCCGCGAGACCGCGGCCCGGGTGGCGCTCGGCGCCGTCGCCGCCCGGCTCCTCGAGCAGGCCTACGGCATCCGCCTCGTCTCGCACACCGTCGCCATCGGCACCGCCGGTGCGCCCGAGGACGGGCCGCTGCCCACCCCAGCCGACGTCGACGCGCTCGACGCCGACCCGGTCCGCGCGCTGGACCCGGCGGCGTCGGCCGCGATGGTCGCCGAGGTCGACGCCGCCCGGCGCGACGGCGACACCCTCGGTGGGGTCGTCGAGGTGGTGGCCCACGGGCTGCCCCCGGGCCTCGGCTCGCACGTGCACTGGGACCGCCGGCTCGACGCCCGCCTCGCCGCGGCGCTGATGGGGATCCAGGCGATCAAGGGGGTCGAGGTGGGCGACGGCTTCCGCACCGCGGCACGACGCGGCTCCGCCGCGCACGACGAGATGGCCCGGGACGACGCCGGCGTCATCCGGCGCCGCACCGGCCGGGCCGGCGGGACCGAGGGCGGGATGTCGGTGGGCGGGGTGCTCCGCGTGCGCGCCGCGATGAAGCCGATCTCCACGGTGCCGCGGGCCCTGGAGACCGTCGACGTCGCCTCCGACGAGGAGGCGAGGGCCATCCACCAGCGCTCCGACGTCTGCGCGGTGCCGGCCGCGGGGGTCGTCGCCGAGGCGATGGTCGCCCTCACCCTCGCCGAGGCCTGCCTCGAGAAGTTCGGCGGGGACTCGGTGGTCGAGACCGCCCGGAACCACCGGGCCTACCTCGACGCCGTACCGCCGGGCATGCGGACGTGGCGGGAGTGATGCCCCGCGTCGTCCTCGTCGGCCCGCCCGGGTCCGGCAAGACCAGCACCGGCGAGGCCCTCGCCGCCATCCTCGGCGTGCCGCTGCACGACACCGACGCGGCGGTCGAGCGGGCGACCGGACGCACCATCGCCGACATCTTCGTCGTCGACGGCGAAGGCGCCTTCCGCGACCTCGAGCGCGCCGAGGTGGCCCGCGCGCTCGCGGAGGAGCCGGGGGTCGTCGCGCTCGGGGGTGGCGCGCCGGTCGACCCGCTGACCGAGCCGCTGCTCGCCGGCCACACCGTCGTCTTCCTCGACGTCGGCATCGCCGACGCGGCCCGGAGGGTGGGCTTCGACCGGTCGCGACCGCTCCTCGCGGCCAACCCCCGCGCCTCCTGGGTGCGGCTGATGGCCGAGCGCCGACCGGTCTACGAGCGGGTCGCCACCCACGTCGTCGACACCGCGGGCCACAGTGCCGAGGAGGTCGCGGCGCAGGTCGCCGCCCTGCTGGCGGAGCAGGCGTGAGCGAGCCGGTCGTCATCCCGGTCGGCGGCGCGCACGACGTCCTCGTCGGGCGCGGAGTGCTCGGGCGGGTCCTCGACCTCGTCCCGGACGGGGTCCGGCAGGTCCTCCTGGTCCACCCGGTCGGCTTCGAGCGGTACGCCGGCCACGTCGCCCGGCGGCTCGAGGACGCCGGCCTGGTCGTCCGCGAGGCGCCCGTTCCCGACGCGGAGCGGGCCAAGACCGCCGAGGTCGCCGCCGGGCTGTGGGCGGTGCTCGGGCAGCACGCGTTCACCCGCTCGGACGCCGTGGTCGCCGTCGGCGGCGGCACGGTGACCGACCTGGCCGGCTTCGTCGCGGCCACCTGGCTGCGCGGCGTCCCGGTCGTCCACGTCCCGACGACCCTGCTGGCGATGGTCGACGCGGCGGTCGGCGGCAAGACCGGCATCAACACCGCCGAGGGGAAGAACCTCGTGGGGTCCTTCCACCCGCCGGCCGGGGTGCTCTGCGACCTCGACGTCCTCGCCACCCTGCCCCGTCCGGACCTCGTCGCCGGGCTGGCCGAGGTGGTCAAGGCCGGCTTCATCGCCGACCCGCGGATCCTCGAGCTCCTCGAGGCGGACCCGGCCGGGGCGAGCGACCCGCACGGCCCGCACCTGGCCGAGCTCGTCGAGCGGGCCGTCCGGGTCAAGGCCGACGTCGTGGCCCGGGACCTCACCGAGTCCTGGCTGCGTGAGGTGCTCAACTACGGGCACACCCTCGGGCACGCCATCGAGCAGGTCGAGGGGTACCGGCGGCGGCACGGCGAGGCGGTCGCCGTCGGGATGGTGTTCGCGGCCGAGCTCGCCCACCGGGCGGGGCTGCTGCCGCGGGAGGTGCTCGACCGGCACCGCTCGGTGCTCGGGGCGGTCGGCCTGCCGACGAGCGAGCTCGGCGGCCGCTTCGAGGCCCTGCTCGCGGTGATGCGTCGGGACAAGAAGTCGCGCGGCGACCGGCTCCGGTTCGTCGTCCTCGAGGGGCTCGCCCGGCCCACCCGGCTCGAGGGCCCGGAGGAGGCCCTGCTGCGCGAGGCCTACGCCGCGGTGTCCCAGTCCTGAGCCGTCGCGGGGCCGCCGGGGCGTGCGGGGCACGCGGAGCGTGGCGGTAGGATGGCCCGGATCCCCACCCCCTCTGCGGGGGTGACGCGCGCCCGGAGACGGGCCCCCCGACCGAGAAGGAACCCCCGAACGTGGCGACGACCAACGACCTGAAGAACGGCCTGGTGCTCAACATCGAGGGCCAGCTGTGGACCGTCGTGGAGTTCCAGCACGTCAAGCCCGGCAAGGGCCCGGCCTTCGTCCGCACCAAGCTGAAGAACGTCATGAGCGGCAAGGTGGTCGACCGGACGTTCAACGCCGGCGTCAAGGTCGAGACGGCGAACGTCGACAAGCGGACGATGCAGTACCTCTACAACGACGGCACCGACTTCGTCTTCATGGACCCCGACACCTACGACCAGATCATGGTGAGCCCGGAGACCGTCGGCGACGCGGCCCGGTTCATGGTCGAGAACCAGGACGCGGTCGTGGCCCGCCACGACGGCAGCGTCCTGTTCATCGAGCTGCCGGCCTCGGTCGTCCTCGAGATCACCTACACCGAGCCGGGGCTCCAGGGCGACCGGTCCACCGGGGGCACCAAGCCCGCGACGCTCGAGACCGGCGCCGAGATCCAGGTCCCGCTCTTCCTCGAGCAGGGGACGAAGATCAAGGTCGACACCCGCGACGGCTCCTACCTGGGCCGGGTCAGCTGACCCGTGTCCGCCCGCACCAAGGCCCGCAAACGCGCCCTCGACCTCCTCTTCGAGGCCGAGCAGCGGGGCGTCGACGCCGGGGACCTGCTCCGGGAGCGGCTCGCCGTCCCGGTCACCGAGCACCCGCTGACCGAGCTCACCGTCAGCCTCGTCAGTGGTGTCCTCGAGCGCCGCGACCAGCTCGACGAGCTCATCACGACGTACGCGCAGGGCTGGAGCCTGCAGCGGATGCCGGCGGTCGACCGGTCGATCCTCCGGCTCGGGGCCTACGAGGTCCTCTTCTCGGCTGACGTCCCGGAGCCGGTCGCGATCAGCGAGTGGGTCGGGCTGGCCACCGAGCTCTCGACCGACGACAGCCCCCGGTTCGTCAACGGCCTGCTCGCCCGCCTGGCCGAGGTCAAGCCCACCCTCGCCTGACCCGCGCCGGCGGGCCCGGGCTCACTCCTCGAGGCGGAACCCGATCTTCAGGCCCACCTGGTAGTGCGCGACGGCGCCGTCCTCGAGGTGGCCGCGCACCTGGGTGACCTCGAACCAGTCCAGACCCCGTACGGTCGTGCTCGCGCGGGCCACGGCCGTGTTGATCGCGTCCTCGACCGAGCGGGTCGAGCTGCCGACGACCTCGGTGATGCCGTACGTGTGTGCCATCGCGGACTCCTTCGTCGCGGGCCGCCCGGTGGCGACCCCGGTCGCCCGATCATCCGCCTGACGGCGCCGTGCCGGAAGGGTCACGCGGTCGCGAACGCGACCTCGGGCCAGGCGGCGGTGGCCAGCCAGCGGCGGTACTCCTCGGTGCCGGGGGAGTGCGGGGGGAACAGCGGGGCCGGCGGGCTCGGGGGCGGGTGGCCGGCGGCGTCGCCGCCGGCGCTCGCGTCGGGGGTGGTGGGCACGAGGTGCCTCCGTCGGTGCCGTCGGGACGGTGGACCCCCAGTGGACCACGGCAACTTTGGTGATACATAGCATCGTGTTATGTATTGAGACGGCGGCCATGTGTCCGCCCTTGAGAACCGACGCCCGGTGCGTCACGGTGGAAGCGAGACGAGGAGGCGGCGATGGCCGACGAAGGTGGCGCGTTCGCGCGCGCGGTGGCAGGCAAGGACCGGGCCGGCGTCCTCGCGGTGCTCGACGAGCACGTCGACTTCCGGGCGCTGACCCCGAACCGGTCCTGGGAGGCATCCTCGGCCGAGGCGACCGCCGAGGTGCTCTTCGGCTCCTGGTTCGAGCCCCAGGACGAGATCGTCGCCCTGCTCGGCCTCGAGGACGGTCCGCCCGTCGAGGACACCCAGCGGGTGTCCTACCGGCTCGCCCTGCGGACCCCCGACGGGGAGTTCACCGCCGAGCAGCAGGCCTACTACCGCACCCGGGAGGGCAGGATCGTCCACCTGCGGGTCATGTGCTCCGGCTTCCGCGAGGCGGGAGGCCATCCCGACCTCGCCGAGTGACCGGCGCCGTCCCGACCCGCGGGCCGCCGTCGTCCCGGCCGCCGGCACACCGTAGACTGCACCGCGCCAGACGTCCTTTAACGACCTGTCCCGTGAGGCAGGGAAGGAGGTCGCACGCGGATGACGCGCGCCGACGACACGCTGCCCGCCGACGCCCCCGGAGGCTCCGGTGCACCCCGCACCGTGCTCAACGCCCCCGACGTGGCCCGGGCCCTGAGACGCATCGCCCACGAGGTCGTCGAGCGCAACAAGGGCGCCCACGACCTGGTCCTCCTCGGCATCCCCACCCGCGGGGTCGAGCTGGCCCGCCGGCTGGCCGCCCTCGTCGCCGACGTGGAGGGGGTGGAGGTGCCCACCGGTGAGCTCGACATCACGATGTTCCGCGACGACCTGCGCCACCAGCCGACCCGCGCCCCGATGCCCACCCGCATCCCCTCCGGCGGGGTCGAGCAGAAGGTCGTCGTCCTGGTCGACGACGTCCTCTACTCCGGACGCACCATCCGGGCCGCGCTCGACGCCCTCTCCGACCTCGGCCGGCCCCGCGCGGTGCGCCTGGCGGTCCTCGTCGACCGTGGCCACCGCGAGCTGCCGATCCGCGCCGACCACGTCGGCAAGAACCTGCCGACCTCCAACGCCGAGCGGGTCATGGTCCGGCTCGCCGGCGTCGACGACGTTCCCGAGGACTCGGTGTCCATCGCCCTCGGCGAGACCCGGGCCGGACGGCCCTCCGCCCCCGAAGGAGGCACCCGATGAGGCACCTGCTCTCCAGCGCCGACCTGAGCCGGGACGAGGTCCGGATGCTGCTCGCCACCGCGGCCGAGATGCACGAGGTCCAGCGCCGGGACGTCAAGAAGCTGCCGACCCTGCGCGGGCGCACCGTGATCAACCTCTTCTTCGAGGACTCCACGCGCACCCGGTCCAGCTTCGAGATCGCCGGGAAGTGGATGAGCGCGGACACGGTCAACATCACCGGCAAGGGGTCCTCGACCTCCAAGGGCGAGTCCCTGCGCGACACGGTGATGACGATCGACGCGATGGCCGTCGACTGCGTCGTCATCCGGCACATGGCCAGCGGCGCCGCCCACCAGGTCGCGCAGTGGGTCGACGCCAGCGTCGTCAACGCCGGCGACGGCACCCACGAGCACCCGACCCAGGCCCTCCTCGACGCGTACACGATGGAGCAGCGGATCGGCAGCCTCGAGGGCCGACGGGTCGCGATCGTCGGCGACCTCACCCACAGCCGGGTCTTCCGCTCCAACGCCATCACGCTGCGCACGCTCGGCGCCGACGTCACGCTCGTCGCCCCGCCCACCCTGATGCCGAGCGGGATCCGGCCCTGGGCCCGGGCCGACGGCCTCGCACTCTCCGACGACCTCGACGAGGTCCTCGCCGCCGGCCCCGACGCGGTGATGATGCTCCGGGTCCAGCGCGAGCGGATGAGCGGCGGGTTCTTCCCGACCCCGCGCGAGTACACGGTCGGCTTCGGCCTGACCCGGGACCGGCTGCGGGCGCTCCTGGAGGCCAACGCCGAGGCGGTCATCTGCCACCCCGGCCCGATGAACCGCGGGCTGGAGATCAGCGCGGACGCCGCCGACGCGGCCCAGAGCCTCGTCCTGGACCAGGTCTCGGCCGGGGTGGCGGTGCGGATGGCCGTGCTCTACCACCTCCTCGCCGGCGAGGAGGTGGCAGCGTGAGCGACCTGCTGCTCACCGCGGCCACGTGGTTCGAGGACGACGGCACCGAGCGGCGCGGCGACGTCGCCGTCCGCGAGGGCTACCTCACCGAGGTCGGCTCGGTGCAGGACACCGGCGGACTCGAGCGCGTCGACGCCGACGGCCTCGTCCTCCTGCCCGGCTTCGTCGACCTGCACACCCACCTGCGCCAGCCCGGGCGGGAGGACGCCGAGACGATCGTCTCGGGGTCGCGGGCCGCCGCCGTCGGTGGCTACACCGCGATCCTCGCGATGGCGAACACCTCGCCGGTCACCGACACCGCCGAGGCGGCCGAGCACGTCCTCGAGCTCGGCCGGTCCTGCGGCCTCGTCGACGTCCAGCCGGTCGGCGCGGTCACCAAGGGCCTCGAGGGCGCCGAGCTCGCCGAGCTCGGCCTGATGCACCGCTCCCGGGCCCGGGTGCGGGTCTTCTCCGACGACGGTCGCTGCGTCGCCGACGGCCGGGTCATGCGCCGCGCGCTCGAGTACGTGCGGGCCTTCGACGGCGTGGTCAGCCAGCACAGCCAGGACCCGGCCCTGGCCGGTCCCCAGGCCTGCTGCCACGAGGGCGAGCTCTCCGGGCGGCTCGGTCTGCCCGGCTGGCCGCCGGTCGCCGAAGCGAGCGTCATCGCCCGCGACGTCATGCTCGCCGAGCACACCGGATCGCGCGTCCACGTCGCGCACGTGAGCACCGCCGAGGGCCTCGACGTGCTCCGCTGGGCCAAGGCGCGTGGCGTCCGGGTGACCTGCGAGGTCACCCCGCACCACCTGGCGCTGGGCACCGATCTGCTGGCCGGCTACGACCCGGTGTTCAAGGTCAACCCGCCGCTGCGCCCCGACGAGGACCGTGCGGCGCTGCGCGAAGGCCTGCTCGACGGCACCGTCGACGCCGTCGCCACCGACCATGCCCCGCACGCCCGGCACGACAAGGAGCACGCCTTCGTCGACGCGGCGTTCGGGATGATCGGTCTCGAGACGGCGTTCGCGGTCGTCCACGACCTCCTCGTCAGCGGCGGTGGCCTCTCGCTCGCCGACCTCGCCCGGGTCATGTCGGTGGCCCCCGCGCGGATCGCCGGGCTGCCGGGGCACGGCAGGCCGGTCGCCCCCGGCGAGCCGGCGAACCTCGTCCTCGTCGACCCGGCCGCCACGGCCACCGTCGACCGCGACGGCTCGCAGTCCCTCGCCCGCAACAACCCCTGGCACGGCCGCACCCTCACCGGCGCGGTGCACACGACGATCCTGCGCGGCCACGTCACCGCACGTGAAGGAGCACCCACCGCATGAACTCCCGCGAGCCCGCCCTCCTCGTCCTCGAGGACGGGCGCACCTTCCGCGGCCGGGCCTTCGGCCACCGCGGGACGACCGTCGGCGAGGCCGTCTTCTCCACCGGGATGACCGGCTACCAGGAGACGCTCACCGACCCCAGCTACCACCGGCAGGTCGTCGTCATGACCGCGCCGCACGTGGGGAACACCGGGTGGAACGACGAGGACGACGAGTCCGGCCGGATCTGGGTCGCCGGCTACGTCGTGCGGGACCCCGCCCTCCGTCCCTCGAGCTGGCGCAGCCGGCGCAGCCTCGAGGAGGAGCTGGACGCCCAGGGCGTGGTCGGCATCTGCGAGCTCGACACCCGGGCGCTGACCCGCCACCTGCGCGAGCGTGGCGCGATGCGGGTCGGCATCTTCTCCGGGGCCGACGCCGGCGCCCCCGCCGAGCAGCTCCTCGCCCGGGTCACCGCGGCCCCGGCGATGACGGGCGCGGCGCTCGCCGCGGAGGTGGCGACGACCCACCCCTACGTCGTCCCGGCGGTGGGACAGCGGCGGTTCACCGTGGCCGCGGTCGACCTCGGGATCAAGTCGATGACGCCGGCGATGCTGGCCCGTCGGGGCATCGAGGTCCACGTGCTCCCGCCGAGCGCGAGCCTCGAGGACGTCCGCGCCGTGCACCCCGACGGGGTCTTCTTCTCCAACGGCCCCGGCGACCCGGCCACCGCCGACGCCCAGGCCGAGCTGCTCCGCGGCGTGCTGCGCGCCGGCATCCCGTACTTCGGCATCTGCTTCGGCAACCAGATCCTGGGCCGGGCGCTGGGGTTCGGCACGTACAAGCTGAGGTACGGCCACCGGGGGATCAACCAGCCGGTGGTGGACCGGACGACCGGCAAGGTCGAGGTCACCGCGCACAACCACGGCTTCGCCGTCGACGCCCCCCTCGACACGGCGACCGAGACCGAGTTCGGCACCGTCAGCGTGAGCCACGTCTGCCTCAACGACGACGTCGTCGAGGGCCTCGAGGTCCGTGACGGGGAACGGCTCACGGCCTTCTCGGTGCAGTACCACCCGGAGGCCGCGGCCGGCCCGCACGACGCCGCCTACCTCTTCGACCGTTTCGTCGATCTCATGGAGCGAAGCCCCAGCCGCCCGAGCACGGAGGTCCCCGCCTGATGCCCCGCCGCGACGACATCCGCAGCGTCCTCGTCATCGGGTCCGGCCCGATCGTCATCGGCCAGGCCTGCGAGTTCGACTACTCCGGCACCCAGGCCTGCCGCGTCCTGCGCGCCGAGGGCATCCGGGTCGTGCTCGTCAACTCCAACCCGGCGACGATCATGACCGACCCCGAGTTCGCGGACGCGACCTACGTCGAGCCGATCACCCCGCAGATCGTCGAGAAGGTCATCGCCAAGGAGCGCCCCGACGCCGTGCTCGCCACCCTCGGGGGGCAGACCGCGCTGAACTGTGCGATGGAGCTGCACGAGCGCGGGGTCCTCGAGAAGTACGACTGCCCGCTCATCGGGGCCAACGTCGAGGCCATCCAGCTCGGCGAGGACCGCGAGAAGTTCAAGGGGGTCGTCCAGCGGTGCGGCGCCGAGTCGGCCCGCTCGGCCATCTGCCACTCGATGGACGAGGTGCTGGCCGCCGCCGACCAGCTCGGCTACCCCGTCGTCGTCCGCCCCTCGTTCACGATGGGCGGCCTCGGCTCCGGGTTCGCGCACACGGCGGAGGAGCTGCGGCGCATCGCCGGGGCCGGCCTCCAGTACTCACCGGTCACCGAGGTGCTCCTCGAGGAGTCCATCCTCGGGTGGAAGGAGTACGAGCTCGAGCTGATGCGCGACACCGCCGACAACGTCGTCGTCGTCTGCTCGATCGAGAACCTCGACCCGATGGGCGTCCACACCGGGGACTCGATCACCGTCGCCCCGGCACTGACCCTCACCGACCGCGAGTACCAGCGCCTGCGCGACATCGGCATCGCGGTCATCCGGGAGGTCGGCGTCGACACCGGCGGCTGCAACATCCAGTTCGCGGTCAACCCGGCCGACGGGCGGGTCATCGTCATCGAGATGAACCCGCGCGTCTCGCGCTCCTCGGCGCTGGCCTCGAAGGCCACCGGCTTCCCGATCGCGAAGATCGCGGCGAAGATGGCCATCGGCTACACCCTCGACGAGGTCCCGAACGACATCACCTCCGGGGGGCTCCGCCCCCCGGACTCCCCCCGGCAGGGCCAGGAGCTCGCTCCGCTCGCGCCGTGGGGATCCGCCACGAACCAGGCTCGCTCCGCTCGCGGTCCGTGGTACTCCTCGGCCTTCGAGCCGACGCTCGACTACGTCGTGGTCAAGGTGCCGCGGTTCGCCTTCGAGAAGTTCCCCGCGGCCGACGACACCCTGACGACGACGATGAAGTCGGTCGGCGAGGCGATGGCCATCGGCCGGTCCTTCACCGAGGCCCTGCAGAAGGCCCTGCGCAGCCTTGAGAAGTCCGGCAGCAGCTTCCACTGGGACGGCCCGGCGCCGACCCGGCCCGAGGCGCAGGCGGTGCTCGACCTCGCCCGCCGCCCCACCGACGGTCGGATCGTCCAGGTCCAGCAGGCGCTGCGCGGCGGCCTGTCCGTCGAACAGGTCCACGAGGCCACCGGCATCGACCCCTGGTTCCTCGACCAGATCGCCCTCGTCAACCACGTCGCCGACGAGGTCGCCGCGGCCCCCGAGCTCTCGCCCGACCTGCTCCGGCACGCCAAGCGACACGGCTTCAGCGACGCCCAGCTGGGGGCGCTGCGCCGGATGCCGGAGGCGGTGGTCCGCGGGGTCCGCCAGGCCCTCGGGGTGCGGCCGGTCTACAAGACCGTCGACACCTGTGCCGCCGAGTTCGCCGCCAGCACCCCCTACCACTACAGCGCCTACGACGAGGAGAGCGAGGTCGCGCCGCGGCAGCGGGAGGCGGTCATCATCCTCGGCTCCGGGCCGAACCGGATCGGGCAGGGCGTCGAGTTCGACTACTCCTGCGTGCACGCGAGCTTCGCCCTGCGCGAGGCGGGCTACGAGACGGTGATGGTCAACTGCAACCCCGAGACCGTCTCCACCGACTACGACACGAGCAGCCGGCTCTACTTCGAGCCGCTGACCCTCGAGGACGTCCTCGAGGTGGTCCACGCCGAGCAGCAGGCCGGTCCGCTGGCCGGCGTCATCGTCCAGCTCGGCGGCCAGACCCCGCTCGGCCTGGCCAAGGCCCTCAAGGACAACGGCGTGCCGATCGTCGGGACCTCGCCGGAAGCCATCGACCTCGCCGAGGACCGCGGCGCCTTCGGCCGGGTCCTCGCCGAGGCCGGGCTCCCAGCACCCAAGCACGGCACCGCGTACAGCGCCCCCGAGGCCGTCGAGATCGCCCGCGAGATCGGCTACCCGGTGCTGGTACGCCCCTCGTACGTCCTCGGCGGCCGCGGCATGGAGATCGTCTACGACGACGAGACGCTCTCGGGCTACGTGGAGCGGGCCGCCCTGGCCGGCCCGGAGCACCCGGTCCTCGTCGACCGGTTCCTCGACGACGCGATCGAGATCGACGTCGACGTCCTCTACGACGGCCGGGAGATGTACCTCGGCGGGATCATGGAGCACATCGAGGAGGCCGGCATCCACTCCGGGGACTCCTCGTGCGCCCTGCCGCCGGTGACGCTCGGCGCCGCCGAGCTCGAGCGGGTCCGCGAGTCGACGCTGCGGCTCGCGGAGGGGATCGGGGTCCGTGGGCTGATGAACGTCCAGTTCGCGCTCGCCCAGGACATCCTCTACGTCCTCGAGGCCAACCCGCGGGCGTCGCGGACCGTCCCGTTCGTCGCCAAGGCCACCGGGGTCCCGATCGCCAACGCCGCCGCCCGGATCATGCTCGGCGCCACGATCGCCGGGCTGCGCGCCGAGGGCCTGCTCCCGGCGCACACCGACGGGGGCCGGATGCCGGTGCACGCGCCGGTGTCGGTCAAGGAGGCGGTGCTGCCGTTCAAGCGGTTCCGCACCGCCGAGGGGTCCGTCGTCGACAGCCTCCTCGGCCCGGAGATGCGCTCCACCGGTGAGGTCATGGGGATCGACCGCGACTTCGGTCGGGCGTTCGCGAAGTCCCAGCTCGGGGCGATCAGCGGGCTGCCGACCTCCGGGACGGTCTTCGTGTCGGTGGCCAACCGGGACAAGCGGGCGATCATCTTCCCGGTCAAGCGGCTGGTCGACCTCGGCTTCCGGATCCTGTCCACGTCCGGGACCGCGGAGGTGCTGCGCCGCAACGGGATCGAGGCCGACGTCGTGCTCAAGTACGCCCAGCGGGGCGAGGGCGGGGTCTCGGTGGTCGACCTGATCAACGCCGGCGAGGTCGACATGGTCGTCAACTCCCCGAGCGGCACCAGCTCCTCGACCCGGGCCGACGGCTACGCGATCCGGGCCGCCACGACGGCGATGGACAAGCCGATCGTCACCACCGTCCAGCAGCTGGGCGCCGCCGTCCTGGCCATCGAGGCGGTGCAGCACGACGACCTCGGCGTCGCCTCCCTCCAGGAGCACGCCGCGGCGCTCGACCTCTACGGCGTGCGGGGCGAGGAGTGAACAGCGGCGTCGTCCAGGTCGCCGGGGAGCTCATCGCCACCCGGAGGGCCGGCGCGTACCACCACCTGACCCTCGTCGCACCCGGGGTCGCCGAGCTCGCCCGCCCCGGCCAGTTCGTCGCCCTCGCGGTCGGCGGCCCGACCTCCGCGAACCTCCTGCGGCGGTGCTTCTCCCTCCACAAGGTCAAGCCGTCGGGCACCTACGGCGGCACCGTCGACGTCGTCGTCGCCGCGCACGGCCCGGGCACCCGGTGGCTCACGGCGATGCGCCCGCACGACCCGGTCGACGTCGTCGGCCCGCTGGGCCGCCCCTTTCCGCTGCCCGCCGAGCCGGTCGCCTGCGTGCTCGTCGGCGGCGGCTACGGGTCGGCGCCGCTGTTCTGGCTCGCCGAGGAGCTGCGCGCCCGCGGCTGCCACGTCGAGATGGTGCTCGGTGCCGCGTCCGAGGACCGGCTCTTCGGGGTCGTCCAGGCCCGGCGCTGCGCGGACGGGGTCACGGTCACCACCGACGACGGCTCCGCCGGGCGGCGCGGGTGGGTCTCCGACGTCCTCGGCGACGTCCTCGAGCGGACCTCGGCCGGGGTGGTCTACGGGTGCGGGCCGATGGGGATGCTGCGCTCGGTCACCGAGGTCGCCGCCGCGCACGGGGTGGTCGCCCAGGTGGCGGTCGAGGAGTCGATGGCCTGCGGCGTCGGCGTCTGCATGACCTGCGTGCTGCCGGTGCGCGGCAACGACGGGGTCACCCGGATGGTCCGCTCCTGCGTCGAGGGCCCGGTCTTCCGCGGTGACCGGGTCCGCTGGGAGGCGTTCGAGGACGGCATCGGCCGGGTGCCCGACGACGCGCTCGGTGCCCCCCGGGCCGGGGGCCACTGAATGTCCGACATGACGACGGTGCTCGCCGGGGCGACGCTGCCCAACCCGGTGATGACGGCCTCCGGCTGCGCCGCCAACGGCAAGGAGCTGCACCGGTTCTTCCCCGTCTCCGAGCTCGGCGCCTTCGTCACCAAGACGGTGATGGCCGACCCACGGTCCGGGCGGGGCACGCCGAGGATGGCCGAGACCGCCTCCGGGATGCTCAACTCCATCGGCCTGCAGGGGCCCGGCATCGAGGCGTTCGTCGAGGACGACCTGAGCTGGCTGGCCTCGGTCGGGGCACGGGTGCTCGTCTCGATCGCCGGGAACACCGCGGAGGAGTTCGGCGAGGTCGCCGAGCGGCTCGCGGCGTCCCCGGCCTTCGCGACCGTGGTCGGGGTCGAGGTCAACATCTCCTGCCCGAACGTCGCCAACCGGGGGCTGGTCTTCGCGTGCGACCCGGTGTCCTCCGAACGGGTGGTGACGATCGTGCGGGACCGCCTCCCCGACGTCCCGATCTTCGCCAAGCTCACCCCGGACGTCACCGACCTCGTGTCGATCGCGGCTGCGGCCCTCGGTGCCGGGGCGGACGGCCTGACGATGATCAACACCCTGCTCGGGATGGCGATCGACACCGACCTCCTGCGGCCCCAGCTCGCCGGGGTCACCGGCGGCCTGTCCGGGCCGGCCATCAGGCCGGTCGCCGTCCGGGCCCTCTACCAGGTCACCGCGGCGATGCGGGCCGGGATGCTGCCGACGGCGCCGCTGATCGGCGTGGGCGGAGTGCGGACCGGGCGCGACGCCCTCGAGCTGGTCGCCGCCGGGGCCTGCGCGGTGCAGGTCGGCACGGCCACCTTCAACGACCCGAGCGCGCCACGCCGGGTCGCCGACGAGCTCGAGGCCCTGGTGGCCCGGAACGGCTTCGGCCGGTTCGCCGACGTCGTCGGTATCGCCCACGAGAGGACCCCCCGCCGATGAGCCCCACGCCCTTCGGGGACCGCCTCCGCGCGGCGATGGACGAGCACGGCCCGTTCTGCCCCGGCATCGACCCGCACACCGCCCTGCTGGCCGCCTGGGGCCTGCCCGACACCGCCGAGGGCCTCGAGCGGTTCGCGATGACCTGCGTCGAGGCCTTCGGCGGCTCGGTCGCCTGCGTCAAGCCGCAGTCCGCGTTCTTCGAACGGTTCGGCTCCCGCGGGGTCGCGGTCCTCGAACGCGCCCTGGCGGCCCTGCGCGAGGCCGGCACGCTGACCCTCCTGGACGCCAAGCGCGGCGACATCGGGACGACGATGGCCGGCTACGCGCAGGCCTACCTCTCCGACGACGCGCCGGGTCGGGCCGACGCGATGACGGTCAGCCCCTACCTCGGGTACGGGTCCCTGCGCCCGGCCCTCGACCTTGCCGCGAGCACCGGGCGGGGCCTCTTCGTCCTCGCCCTGACCTCGAACCCGGAGGGGCCCTCGGTGCAGCACGCGGTCCGGGACGGCCGCAGCGTCGCCGAGGCGGTCGTCGCCGGGGTCGCCGCCGACAACGCCGCCGCCCGGGCGCAGGGCAGGCTCGGCAGCGTCGGGCTGGTCGTCGGGGCGACCGTCGGGGACGCCGTGGCCGCCCTCGGACTCGACCTCGCCGGGTCGGCCGCCCCGCTGCTCGCCCCGGGCCTCGGCGCGCAGGGCGGCACCCCCGAGGCGCTCGCCGCGACCTTCGGTCCGGCGTTGTCGCAGGTACTGGGCACGAGCAGCCGCGAGGTGCTCTCCGCCGGGCCCGACCCGGCAGCGCTGCGACGGGCCGCCCGGGAGGCCGCCGAGGGCCTGCGGACGCTGACCGCGCAGCCCCCGACCTGACGGTGCCAACCCGGCCCGAGCGCGATACAGTCGCGACGTACAGCCGGGTGTTGAGAAGCCAGCATCCGCACCTCGACCAAGGACTCTCCGTTGGCTCTCCCTCCGCTGACCCAGGAACAGCGTGCCGCCGCCCTCGAGAAGGCCGCGGCCTCCCGTCGTGAGCGCGCGGAGGTGAAGCACCGGCTGAAGCACTCGGGTGCCTCGCTCGCCGCCGTCATCGACGACGGCAAGTCGAACGACGTCATCGGCAAGATGCGCGTCTCCGCACTCCTCGAGTCCCTGCCCGGGGTGGGCCGGGTCCGGGCCCGGCAGATCATGGAGGAGATCGGCATCTCCGAGAGCCGCCGGGTGCGCGGGCTCGGCCAGAACCAGATCTCCGCGCTCCTCGACCGCTTCGGGGCGTGACGGCGCGCTCGCGGCTCACCGTCCTGGCGGGCCCCACCGCCGTCGGCAAGGGCACCCTCGCCGCCTGGGTCCGCGAGCAGCATCCCGAGGTCTGGGTCTCGGTCTCGGCGACCACCCGCCGTCCTCGCCCCGGTGAGGTCGACGGCGTCCACTACCACTTCGTCTCCGACGAGGAGTTCGAGCGGATGGCCACGGCCGGCGAGCTCCTCGAGTGGGCCGTCGTGCACGGACGGGCGCGCTACGGCACGCCGCGGGCGCCGGTCGAGGAGGTCCTGGCCTCGGGCCGTCCCGCGCTCCTGGAGATCGACCTCCAGGGAGCGCGGCAGGTGCGGGGCTCGATGCCCGAGGCGCTCTTCGTCTTCCTGGCCCCTCCGAGCTGGGGCGAGCTCGTCCGTCGGCTCGTGGGCCGGGGCACCGAGGACGAGGAGGAGCGCCGGGTCCGGCTGGAGACCGCCCGGGTCGAGCTGGCCGCCGCCCGGGAGTTCGACGTGACCGTCGTCAACGACGACGTTCGGCGGGCCGGCGAGGAACTCGTATCATTGATGGAATCCCCCGTACCCGAGGCGAAGCGAGACTGACGCGTGTCCGGAACCACCGCCAACCCCATCGGCATCACCAACCCGCCGATCGACGAGCTGCTCGAGCGTGCCGACTCCAAGTACGCCCTGGTGCTGTACTCCGCCAAGCGTGCCCGGCAGATCAACGCCTACTACGCCCAGCTCCAGGAGGGCCTCCTCGAGTACGTCGGTCCGCTCGTCGACTCCGAGGTCCACGAGAAGCCGCTCTCGATCGCGCTGCGCGAGATCAACGAGGGGCTGCTGACCTCCGAGCCCACCCCGGCCACCGAGGCCTGATCCCGTGCGCGTCGTCCTCGGTGTCGCCGGGGGCATCGCGGCCTACAAGGCCTGCTCCCTCCTCCGGCTGCTCACCGAGGCCGGCCACGACGTCACCGTCGTCCCCACCTCCTCGGCGCTGCACTTCGTCGGCGAGGCCACCTGGGCGGCGCTGTCCGGCAAGCCGGTCCACACCGACGTGTGGTCCGACATCACCGAGGTCCCGCACGTGCGCCTCGGGCAGCAGGCCGACCTCGTCGTCGTCGCCCCGGCCACCGCCGACCTGATCGCCCGGGCGGCCACCGGCCAGGCCGACGACCTGCTGACCAACGTCCTGCTCACCGCCCGCTGCCCGGTGGTCATGGCCCCGGCCATGCACACCGAGATGTGGCAGCACCCCGCCACCCAGGCGAACGTCGCCACCCTCGGCGAGCGGGGGGTGCACGTGGTGCCCCCCGCGTCGGGTCGGCTCACCGGGCGCGACTCGGGCCCGGGCCGGCTCCCCGAGCCGGAGGAGATCTTCGCGGTCTGCGAGCGGGAGCTCGCGCGGACACCCGGCGCCCAGCCCGCCGGGGCCGCACGGCCCCTGGCCGGGCGCCGGGTCGTGGTCAGCTCCGGGGGAACCCGCGAGCCGCTCGACCCGGTGCGCTACCTCGGCAACCGCTCCTCGGGCAAGCAGGGGCACGCGCTGGCCGCGGTGGCCGCCCGCCGTGGCGCCGAGGTCACCCTCGTCACGACGGAGCCGGCGAGCGCCCCCGGCGGGGTGCGCGTCGTCGCCGTCGAGACCGCCCTGGAGCTGCAGGACGCCGTCCGCGCCACGAGCGCCGGAGCCGACGTCGTCGTCATGGCCGCCGCCGTCGCCGACTTCCGGCCCGCCTCGTACGCCGAAGCCAAGATCAAGAAGAGCCACTCGGCGTCCCCGGACGGTGCTCCCGACACCTCCGCGCCGGCCGTGACGCTGGTCCGAAACCCCGACGTGCTCGCCGGGCTCGTCGCCGATCGCGGCGGGTCCTCGCGTCCGGTCGTCGTCGGCTTCGCGGCCGAGACCGGCGACGCGGACGGCACCGTCCTCGAGCACGGCCGGGCCAAGCTGGCCCGCAAGGGCTGCGACCTCCTCGTCGTCAACGAGGTCGGCCGGGACACCACCTTCGGCAAGGACGACACCACCGTGCACCTGCTGCGCCGGGGGAGCGACGCGGTGGTAGACGTGGGCCCGGCCAGCAAGACCGAGGTCGCCGGGGCCGTCTGGGACGCCGTCGCCGAGCTGCTGGCCTAGGGGGCGGCCGGCGGCGTCAGCGGCGGCTGGCCGGCTGGCGCCGGCCCCCGTGCCGCTTGTCGTCGACCTCGGCCTCGGCGGCCGACTCGTCCTCGGCCTCGGCGGCTGACTCGTCCTCGACCTCCGCGGCCGGGTCGCCCTCGGTGGCGTCGGTCTCGGCGCCCGGGTCGTCCTCGACCTCGGCGCCCGGGTCGGCCTCGTCGGTCGCGTCGCGCCGTCCTCGTGCTGGCCGGGTCGGCCTCGGCGACCTCCGGCTGCTCCGGCTCCGGCTGCTCCGGCTCGGGCTGCTCCGACGCCGGCCCCGGTTCCGCCGGCTCGTCGGCGGCGCCGGCGAGGGCCTCCGCGGCGGCCGGGCCACCGAGGGTCGCGAGCATGTTGCGCACGTTGCTCAGCTGCGCGGTGATGCTGTCGCGGCGGGCGGTGGCGGCGGCGAGCTCGCGGTCGGAGTCGCGGCGCACCCGCTCGGCCTGCTCCTTGGCGGAGCGGACCAGCTCGGCGGCCTCCGCGCGGGCGGACTCCAGGATGCGGGTGCCTTCGGCGGCCTTGGCGTCGCGGTCCTCCTCCGCCTCCCTGGCCAGCACGTCGGCGCGCTCCTGGATGGCGGCCAGGGCGGCGTCCTGCTTGGCCATCTGGGCGTTGAACTCGGTGGCCGCGACCTCCCGGCGCTCGCCGAGGGTGCGCTCGAAGTCGGCGGCCTGCGCGGCCGCGGACGCGCGCTGCTTCTCGAAGTAGGCCTCGGCCTCCTCGCGGCGGGCGGCGGCCTCACGGGCGGCGTCGTCGATGATGGAGTCCGCCTCGGCCTGGCCGCGAGCCAGGACGTTCGCGGCGTCGGTGTCGGCGCGGTTGCGGACCTCCTCGGCGTACCGGTCGGCCTCGGCCCGGACCAGCTGGGACTGCTGCTCGGCCGCCTGCCGGGCGGCCTGGGCCTCGGTGGTGGCGGTCTGCCGCAGCTCCGCGGCCTCCTCGTCGGCGAGGCCGAGCATCCGGCCGATGCGCTCGCCGAGGTCGGCGAAGCCGGGGCTGGTCGCCTTGCGGCCCTCCTCCTCGAGCTGGCTCACGCGCCGCCGGTGGTCCTCGACCTCGCGGGAGAGCTCCTCGTGGGCCTGCCGCGACTTGGTCAGCTCGACCGAGCCGGCCGCCGCCTCCTGCCGGGCCGACTCGGCCTCGTGGCGGGCGGCGTCGAGCTCCTGCTGGAGCGCGCTGAGGCGCTGGTCGACCTGGACGGGGTCGTAGCCGCGGAAGACGGTGGGGAACTCCGGTTGGTTCATCGGGACTCCTGCTCAGGGGTGTAGGTGTCGTGGTCGGTGGGTTCGGTCGTCGCGGGCGCGCCCGAGGCGTGTCCGTTGCGCGAGGACTCGTCGTGGACCGCGAGGGCGTCGATGACCCCCGACAGCCGGCCGAGCTGGGCGGTGATCGCGTCCCGCCGCGCTGCGAGTGTATGCACCTCGGCGCGTGCGCGCTCGACGGCGGCCTGCGCCTCGGCCCGGACGGTGTCGGCCCGCTCGCGGGCCTCCTCCGAGGCCCGGACGATCTCCGCCCGGGCGGCCCGGTGGTACTCGTGCGCCTCACGGTGCATCCGCTCGACGTCCTCCGCGGCCGCGGTCCGGACCCGACGGGCCCCCTCCTCGGCCTCGGCGACCCGGCGTTCCGCCCGCTCGACCGCCTCGGTCTCGCGGCGGTGGGCCTCCTCGAGGAGCCGGTCGGCCTCGCGGCGGGCGGACTCGCTCGTCCGCACGGCGTCGGCCCGGGCCTCGGCGAGGACGGACTCGGCGAGGTCGCGCAGGCGCCGCGACTCCGACTCCGCCTCGGCCAGCCGGTCACGGCTCGTCGTCGTGGCGCTGCCGAGCAGGGTCTGGGCGCGGTGCCGGTGCTCCCGTGCCCGGTCGCTCAGCTCCTGGTGGTGCTGGCGGGCGCGGGCCTGGGCGTCCAGCTCGGCCCGCTCGAGGATGTCCCGGACCGTGCCCTGGGCCCACGCCAGGTGCTTCTCCGCGGCCTGCACGACCTCGGCCGCCTCGGCCTCGGCGTCGGCGACGAGCCGAGCGGCCCGGTCCCGAGCCTCCTCGAGGAGCCGTTCGTGCTCGTCCCGGCTGTCCTGCTCGCGCCGGGCGAGGGCGTCGAGGCGGGTCGCGACCTCGCCCTCCGCCTCGCCCCGGTGCCGGGTGGCGAACTCCTCGGCCTCCCGCCGCAGCCGGGCCGCATCGTCCTCGGTGGCCCGGCGCAGCGCACCGAGCTCGGCCGCGTGCGTCTCGTGCTCGTGGGTCCAGCGCTCCTGGTGGGCCCGCTCCTCCTCGCCGAGCCGGGCCATCGTGCCCTCGTGCTCCGCCCTGGCCCGTTCGAGGACCTCCTCGGCGCGGGCCTGGGCGTCGGCGAGCGCCTGCGCGGCCTGCTCCTCGGCGATGGCGATGGCCTCGTCGCTCGCCTTCGTCGCCCGTGCCCGCAGGAGCGAGGCCTGGTCGGCGGCGTCGGCGAGCATGATCTCGACCTCTGCCCGGGTCTCCTCGAGCCGGCGCTCGGCCTCCTCCCGGGCGCTGCGCACCCGGGCCTCGAGGTGCTCGAGCTCCTGGCCGGCCCGCGCGTGCTCCTCCCGGACGCGGGCGGCCTCGGCCCGGGCCTCGGCGACCTCCCGGCCGGCATCGGCCCGGAGCTGGTCGGCCAGGGTCTGGGCACGGGTCAGGATGGACAGCGCCTCGTCGGCCGGTCCCCGAGGAGCGGAGGCGGGAGCCTCCGCCGTCACCTCACGCCTGGACCCGTCGGACACGCGGTCCATGATCGCAGACACCCGGTCCGCGCACCGGGTGGAGCCTGAGACCGGCTTTCAGGACCGGTACATTGGCCTGCGCGCACCGCGTCCGCCCCGGTGCGCGCACCCGCCGCCGTCGAAGGAGAATCCGCGTGTCAGCACGCCTGTTCACGTCCGAGTCCGTCACCGAGGGGCACCCGGACAAGATCTGCGACCAGATCTCCGACAGCATCCTCGACGCGATGCTCGCCCAGGACCCGCGCAGCCGGGTCGCGGTCGAGACGATGGTGACCACCGGCCTGGTCCACGTCGCCGGCGAGGTCACCACCGAGGCGTACGTCGAGATCCCGCGCATCGTCCGCGACACGGTCCTGCGGATCGGCTACGACTCCTCGACCAAGGGCTTCGACGGCGCGTCGTGCGGGGTCAGCGTCTCGATCGGCCAGCAGAGCCCGGACATCGCCCAGGGCGTCGACACCGCGTTCGAGAGCCGCTCGGGGACGGTCGACCCCCTCGACAAGCAGGGTGCCGGCGACCAGGGCCTGATGTTCGGCTACGCCACCGACGAGACCGCCGAGCTGATGCCGCTGCCGATCTTCCTCGCCCACCGGCTCAGCGAGCGGCTCACGGCGGTGCGCAAGAGCGGCGAGCTGTCCTACCTGCGGCCCGACGGCAAGACGCAGGTGACGATCGCCTACGAGGGTGAGCGCGCCGTCGCGCTCGACGCCGTCGTCGTCTCCACCCAGCACGCCGAGGACATCAGCCTCGATGGGATGCTCGAGCCCGACATCAGGTCGCACGTCATCGAGCCGGTCCTCGCCGACCTGGCCGACTCCGGCACCGACCTCTCCCACGACCACTACCGCGCCTACATCAACCCGACCGGCAAGTTCGTCATCGGCGGCCCGATGGGCGACGCCGGCCTCACCGGGCGCAAGATCATCGTCGACACCTACGGTGGGATGGCCCGCCACGGCGGTGGAGCGTTCTCGGGCAAGGACCCGAGCAAGGTGGACCGCTCGGCCGCGTACGCCACCCGCTGGGTGGCGAAGAACGTCGTCGCGGCCGGGCTGGCGCGCCGCTGCGAGGTCCAGGTGGCCTACGCGATCGGGGTGGCCCAGCCGGTCGGCCTCTACGTCGAGACCTTCGGCACCGAGTCGGCCCCGGTGGACCGGATCCAGTCGGCGATCCACCGGGTGTTCGACCTGCGGCCCGCGGCCATCCTCGACGAGCTCGACCTGCTCCGCCCGATCTACGCCCGGACCGCCGCGTACGGCCACTTCGGCCGCATCGAGGAGGGGCCGCAGGGCGGCTTCACCTGGGAGCGCACCGACCGCGTCGAGGCCCTCCAGCGGGCTGTGCACGGCTGATCGGGACCGTCCGCGGCCTCCGCTAGGTTCGGCGCGTGGCCGACCCGGAGGACGCCGAGCAGCTCGCGCTCATCGCGCCGGGCCGGGCCCCTGCGCGCCGCATCGCCGGGGCGGACCCCACCACCGGCGACCACCCGGTGGCGCTCGTCCTCGTCGACACCGGCCTGGCGCACCTGGACCGGCCCTTCGAGTACGCCGTCCCGGAGTCGATGGCGCGGACGGCCGTGCCCGGGGTCCGGGTCCGGGTCCGGTTCGCCGGGCAGGACGTCGCGGGGTTCGTCCTCGACCGCCGGGACACCGCCGAGCACAGCGGCCGCCTGACGCCGCTGCGCCGGGTCGTCTCCCCGGAGCCGGTGCTCACCCCGTCGGTGCTCGCCGCGGCCCGCGCCGTCGCGCACCGGTACGCCGGCACCGTCGGTGACGTCGTCCGGCTCGCCGTCCCCCCGCGGCACGCGGCCGCCGAACGCGCCCTGCCCCTCGAGCCCCCGCGGCACGAGCCGCTGCCCGAGCACGATCCGCGGCCCTGGTCGCCGATGCCCGCCGGCGCCGCCTTCCTGCGACGGCTCACCACCGGCGAGGCCCCCACGGCCTCCGTCCTCGCCCTGCCGGCCACCGAGCCGCACGCCGCGTGGCCCGCGCTGCTCGCCGAGGCGGCCCGGGCCACGGCCGAGTCCGGGCGTGGGAGCGTCCTCGTCGTCCCCGACCACCGCGACGTCCGGCGGGTCGAGGACGAGCTGGCCCGGGTGCTGGGGCCGGGCCGGTACACCCGGCTCACCGCCGACCAGGGGCCGCAGGCCCGGTACACCGCGTACCTCAAGGCGCTGCGCGGCCACGTCGACGTCGTCGTCGGCACCCGCGCGGCCGCGTTCGCCCCGGTCCACGACCTCGGCCTGCTCGCCTGGTGGGACGACGGCGACGACCTGCTCGAGGAGCCGCGAGCCCCGTACCCGCACGTGCGGGAGGTGCTCCTGGCGCGGGCCGCCGAGGACGACGCCGCGCTGCTCGCCGCCGGGTTCACCCGCTCCGCGGCGGTCACCGACCTCGTCGAGCAGGGCCGGCTCACCCCCGTCGCCGCGGACCGCGCCGTGGTCCGGCGCAGCGTCCCGGTGGTCCGGGTGGCGGGGGAGGGCCACGACGGGGACCGAGACCCGGCCGCCGCGGCCGCACACCTGCCCTCGGTCGCCTGGCGGGCGGCGAAGGAGGCCCTGGCCGACGGGCCGGTGCTCGTCCAGGTCCCCCGTCGCGGCTACCTGCCCAGCCTGTCCTGCCAGCAGTGCCGCCGGCCCGCCCGGTGCCCCCGCTGCTCGGGCCCGCTGGCCCTCGCCGGGCCGCAGGGGCCGCCCGCGTGCCGGTGGTGCGGGCGGGTCGAGCCGGGGTTCACCTGCCCGGCCTGCGGCGAGCACCGCCTCCGCTCCGCGGTCGTCGGCGCCCGCCGAACGGCCGAGGAGCTCGGCCGGGCCTTCCCCGGGGTGCCGGTCGACCGGTCCGGCGCCGGCACCGTGCTCGAGGTCGTCTCGCCCGGCCCGCGCCTCGTCGTCGCCACCCCCGGGGCGGAGCCGGTGGCCCCCGGCGGGTACGCCGCCGCGCTGCTCCTCGACGCCTGGGCCCTGCTCGACCGGCCCACGCTCGACGCGGGGGAGGAGTCGCTGCGCCGCTGGTCGGCCGCCGCCGCGCTGGTGCGCCCGGCTCCGCACGGCCGGGTCGTCCTGTGCGGGGTGCCCGCCCACGCCGTCGTGCCCGCGGTCGAGGCCCTCGTGCGGTGGGACCCCGCGTGGTTCGCCGAGCGGGAGGTGGCCGAGCGCCGCGAGCTGTCGCTGCCGCCCACGGCCCGGCTCGCCGCCCTCACCGGCACCCGGGCCGCGCTCGACACGGCCCTGGCCGAGCTCTCCCTGCCTGCCGCCGCTGCCGTCCTCGGGCCGCTGCCGACCGGCAGCGAGGGCCGCTGGCGGACCCTCGTCACGGTGCCCACGGGCGACGGTCCGGCACTGTCCGCCGAGCTCGCGGCCCTCCGTGCCCGGGGCTCGGCCCGCAAGGAGAGCGACCCGGTCCACGTCCGGGTCGACCCCCGCGACCCCACGTCCTGAGCGGGGCGTCACCCCCCACCTACACTCACCGGGTGCGCCTCGTCCTCGCCGGGACCCCGGAGACCGCGGTCCCCTCCCTCCTCGCCCTCCTGGCCTCCCGGCACGAGGTGGTCGCCGTGCTCACCCGACCGGACGCCCGGGCGGGCCGGGGCCGGACCCTCGTGCCGTCCCCGGTGAAGCAGGTCGCCCTCGAGCACGGGCTCGAGGTCCTCACCCCGCCCAGTCCACGCGACCCGGAGTTCCTCGAGCGACTGCGGGCCGTCGCCCCGCAGGCCTGCCCGGTCGTCGCCTACGGCGCGCTCGTCCCGCGGGCCGCGCTCGACGTGCCACCCTCCGGCTGGGTCAACCTGCACTTCTCGCTGCTGCCCGCCTGGCGAGGCGCGGCCCCCGTGCAGCGGGCCCTGATGGCCGGCGACGATGTCACCGGCGCCACCACGTTCCTCCTCGAGGAGGGCCTGGACACCGGGCCCGTGCTCGGCAGCCTCACTGAGACCGTCCGGCCCGACGACACCGCCGGCACCCTCCTGGACCGGCTGGCCCGCGCCGGCGCCGCGCTGCTCGTCGCGACGATCGACGGCCTCGAGGACGGCGCGCTGCAGGCGGTGCCCCAGCCGGCCGACGGGGTCAGCCTGGCGCCGAAGCTGACCAGCGACGACGCGCGGGTCCGGTGGGACCTGCCGGCCCACGTCGTCGACCGGCACGTGCGCGGCTGCACACCGGCACCGGGGGCGTGGACCACCTTCCGCGGGGACCGGGTCCGCCTCGGCCCGGTCGACCCGCGCGCCGGGTCCGGGCCGGTCCTCCTCGCGCCCGGCGAGCTGCACGTCACCAAGCCGAGGGTGTTCGCCGGCACGGGCACCGGGGCCGTCGCGCTCGGGGAGGTCACGCCACCGGGCAGACGCCCGATGCCGGCCGCCGACTGGGCCCGGGGCGTGCGGATCGGGGCGGGGGAGCGCTTCGACGGGTGATCCCCGCCGGTCGGCCGGCGCGCGGTGTCCTAGCGTCGCCTCCATGCTCCGCGACTCCACCCGCGCCCTGCTCGCCCGCGCCGTCCTGGAACGTCAGCGCTCCGGCCGGGTCCCGGGCATCCACGCGAGCGTGGTCCGACGCGTCGAGACGTTGTGGGCGGCCGGGGTCGGCACGGCCGAGGTCGGCACCGACCGCGCCCCCACCGCCGAGGACCAGTTCCTCATCGCCTCGAACACCAAGACCTTCGTCGCGACGATGGTCATGCAGCTGCGCGACGAGGGTCGCCTCGACCTCGACGACGAGCTCGCGCGGCACCTGCCGGGGCTCGGCCACCGGGTCACCGTCCGGGACGCGCTGAGCCACCTGAGCGGGATGCAGCGCGAGCCGGTCGGCGAGGTGTGGGTCACCCTCGAGCACCCCGACGCGCAGACGCTGCTGCGGGAGGCCGGCCAGGCCGACCGGTGCTGCGGCCCGGCGAGCAGTGGCACTACTCCAACCTCGTGTTCGCCCTGCTCGGCCAGGTCGTGGCGCGGCTCGACGGCCGCCCGTGGGAGGAGTCACTGCGGGTGCGCCTCCTCGATCCGCTCGGGATGACCCGCACCAGCGTCGGGTTCGACGGCGGGCCGCACGCCCACGGCTACTTCGTCCCGCCGTGGCACGACGTGCCGCGGCCCGAGCCGGTCCTCGACCTGCGGGCCACCGGGCCGGCCGGTGCCCTCGCCTCGACCGCCACCGACCTGGCCCGCTGGACCGCGTTCGTCGCCGCGCCGGACCCCGCCGTCCTCGCGCCGGAGACGATGGCGGAGATGTCGCGTCCTCGGGCGTTGGTCGACACCGAGGGCTGGCAGGTGGGGATGGGCCTGGGCCTGTTCCTGCCGCGGTCCCCGGGCGGGCGGGTGCTCGCCGGCCACACCGGGGGGATGCCGGGGCACGTCACCGGGGTCTTCACCCACCGCGAGAGCGGCACCGCGGGCATCGTCCTGATGAACTCCTCGACCCCGCCGGACCCAATGGCCTTCGCCGTCGAGCTCGTCGAGACCGTCCTCGACCGCGACCCGCAGGAGCCGGAGCCGTGGCGGCCGGGCACCGACCTGCCCGAGGACCTCGTCCCGCTCCTCGGCCGCTGGTACTCCGAGGGGCGCCCGTGGGACCTCACCGTGCGCGAGGGAAACCTCGAGGTGCGCTCGCCGGGATGGCCGGCCGGACGGGCCGCATGGACCGTTCGAGCGGTCCGGGCCGGACACCTTCCGCACGACCTCGGGCAGCGAGCGCGGCGAGGTCCTGCGGGTGCTCCGGCGCGGTGACGGCTCGGTGGAGTCGCTGCGGTGGGCGAGCTACCGGATGACCCGCGAGCCGCTCGGCTTCGGCGAGGCCGGCCCCGGCGGCTCCTGAGCGCCGCTCGCCCGGCGGCGAGCGAGCTCAGTGTGCCCCGGCGTCCAGGGCGTCGAGGTCGCGCTCGGCGTAGCGTCGGTGCCACCACTCCTCGTTCAGGATGGTCAGGAGGCACTCCCGCACCGGGAACGAGCGGGGCTCGGGCCAGCCCGGTGCCTCCACGGCGACGGTGTCCGAGGCGAGCACCTCCGGGGTCAGGGCCTCGAGGTAGCGCCGGACGGCAGCCATCCGGTCGTGGCGGACCGCCAGGACGGTGTCGAGGTCCGGGCGGACCTCGCGGTCACGGGGCACCCCGGGGGTGTCGGGCGCCTCGTCCCAGGGCAGCGACAGCGGGTGCCACGGTGCGGGGTCGCCGAGGACGGCCCGGTGCAGCCAGCACTCGGTGGCGAAGACCAGGTGGCGGAGGGTCTCGACGAAGGACCACTCACCCTCGACCGAGGCGTGCAGCAGCGCGGGGTCGAGCGCACGGGCCCGCGCCACGGTGCCCGCCCACAGGCTCCTCGACGACGTCCCAGGCGCGCCGGAAGCCGTCGGGGTCGGTGGGTCGCATCGCGGCGTGGTCGGGGTACCGGCGGTCGAGCTCGGCCTCGACGAGCGGCCCCACGTCGACGCCGTTGACGACGAGCCCCTCGACCTCCCCGCTGATCTGGACGCCGCTGGAGGTAGGCGCCGCGGATGACGACGTCGGCGAGGAGGACGTCCCGCAGTCGGGCCCCGGACAGGTCGGCCGAACGGAGCTCCGCGCCCCGCATCCGCACGTCCGTGGCGCGGACCCCGGACAGGTCGACCTCGTTCGCGGTGACGTCCCGGGCGATCAGCCGGCGGACCGTCGACCCGCTGTGGTCGGCGTCGTCGATGTCGCTCATGGCGACACGCTACGAGCGGATCCGGACGACGGGCGTCCGCTGCAGCGTTTCCGGGCGGGAGGCGCGCGGCGCTAGCCTCCTCGGGTGCCCGAGCGACCCGAGCGTCCCCAACGCCCCGAGCGGCGCGACCGTCGAGACCGCCCGGGCTCCGGGGGCCGCAGCGGGCCCCGGAGCAGGTCGGCGACCGCCCCGTCGGAGCGCACCCGGCGGGCCGAGCCGACCCGGCTCGCCGCCTACACCCTGCTGCGGGCCGTCGCCGACGGGGCCTACGCGAACCTCGAGATGCCGCAGATCCTCCGCCGGCGACGGCTCGAGGGCCGCGACGCCGCCTTCGCCACCGAGCTGGCCTTCGGCACCCTGCGCTGGCAGGGCCTCTACGACGCCGTCGTCGCGGTCGCCGCCGACCGCCCGGTCGAGCGGGTCGACGCTCCGCTCCTCGACGTGCTGCGGCTCGGCTGCCACCAGCTGCTCTCGATGCGGGTCCCGCCGCACGCCGCGGCCGACCAGACGGTCGCCCTGGCCCGCAGCGTCGCCGGCCAGGGGGCGGCCGGTTTCGTCAACGCCGTCCTGCGCCGGGCCGGGGAACGCTCCCTCGAGCAGTGGCGCGACACGCTGGGGCCGCCGGCGCGGTGGGGTGGCCGCCCTCGCCATCCGGCACAGCCACCCCGAGTGGGTCGTCTCCGCGCTGCGGGCCGCCCTGCTCGGCCACGGCCGGGCGACCCCGCAGACGGTCGACGCCGAGCTGGAGGCCCTGCTCGAGGCCGACAACGACCCCGCCCCGGGTGCACCTGGTCGCCCGGCCCGCGCTCGCGACGGTCGCCGAGCTCGTCGAGGCCGCCGACGCCGAGCCGAGCCTCACCTCCCCGGTCGGCGCGGTCCTGCGGGCGGGGGACCCCGGCCGGGTGCCCGCCGTCCGCGACGGTCGCGCGGCGGTCCAGGACGAGGGCTCGCAGCACGTCGCCCTCGCCCTCGCCGCGGCCGAGGTGTCCGGCGACCCGCCCCGCCGGTGGCTCGACCTGTGCGCCGGCCCGGGCGGCAAGTCGGGCGTGCTCGGCGCCCTGGCCGTCGACCAGGGCGCCGACCTCGTCGCGGTCGAGGTCAGCCCGCACCGGGCCGACCTCGTGCGCCAGACCCTGAAGCGCCCTGACCGAACGGGCCGCATCGCTCGGCCGCTCGGTCGAGGTCCGCACCGCCGACGGCCGGGAGGTGGGCGGCGAGGACCCGGGGCGTACGCCCGCGTCCTCGTCGACGCGCCGTGCACCGGCCTCGGCGCCCTGCGGCGACGGCCCGAGTCGCGCTGGCGCCGCACGCCCGCCGACCTCGCCACGCTCGGCCCGCTGCAACGGGCGCTGCTCGCCTCCGCCCTGGACGCCGTCGCCCCCGGCGGGGTCGTCGGGTACGCCACGTGCAGCCCGCACGTCGCCGAGACCCGGTTCGTCGTCGCGGACGTCCTCAAGAAGCGGCCCGACGTCGAGGTCCTCGACGCCCGGCCCCTGTTCCGGGACGCCGCCGGCGACCCGCTGCCGGCCCTCGGCGACGGCCCCGCACGTCCAGCTGTGGCCGCACGTCCACGGCACCGACGCGATGTTCCTCGCCCTCCTGCGCAAGCGCCCGGATGCCTGAGCCCGCGCTGACCCGGCGTGCGCCCGCGCCCGCGGACGCCGAGGCCCTGGGCCGGATGCACCACCAATGCTGGGTCGACACCTACACCGACCTGCTGCCGCCCGGGTGGCTCGACGAGCGCGGCCCGGAGCACCAGATCTCGCTCTGGCGCCGGGTGCTCTCCGAGCCGACGCCCACCGGGGTACGCCGGACCGCCGTGTTCGACGGCCGGGGCGAGCCGGCCGGCTGGTGCGTGGCCGGTCCGGGCCGTGTGCACGAGGGCCTCCCGCCGGTGCGGGCGGACGCCCTCTGGGGGCTCTACGTCGACCGGCCCCACCTCGGTACCGGGCTCGGCCAGCAGCTGCTCGACTGGGCGCTCGCCGACCGGCCGGCCGAGCTGTGGGTGGCCCGGGGCAACGAGCGGGCCATCGCCTTCTACCGGCGCAACGGCTTCGCCGCCGACGGCACCTCCGTGGCGGACAGCAGGGTGCCGCTCACCGAGATCCGGATGGTTCGCTGACCTCGCTAGGGTGGCCCGCGTGCTGATCTCGCCGTCGATCCTCTCGGCCGACTTCGCCAACCTCCAGTCCGAGCTGGAGGCGATCTCGAACGCCGACTGGGCCCACGTCGACGTCATGGACAACCACTTCGTGCCCAACCTCACCCTCGGCCTGCCGGTCGTCGAGGCGCTGCTCGAGGTGTCCCCGGTCCCCCTCGACTGCCACCTCATGATCGAGGACCCCGACCGGTGGGCCCCCCCGTACGCCGAGGCCGGGGCACGCTCGGTCACCTTCCACGTCGAGGCGGTCCGGGACCCGGTGGCCACCGCGCGCGCCATCCGCGCGGCGGGTGCCCGGGCGGCGTTCGCGGTCAAGCCGGGCACGCCGTTCGCGCCCTACCGCGACCTCCTGGCCGAGGTCGACATGGTCCTCGTCATGACGGTCGAGCCGGGGTTCGGCGGCCAGTCCTTCATGGCCGACCAGATGCCCAAGGTGCGCGAGGTCCGCGAGGCGGTGCGACGGCACGGCGGCGACATCTGGGTGCAGGTCGACGGCGGGGTGTCCGCGGACACCATCGAGCAGTGCGCCGAGGCCGGGGCCGACGTGTTCGTCGCCGGGTCCGCGGTCTACGGGGCCGAGTCCGCGGCCGGCGCGGTCGAGCAGCTCCGGGCGCTCGTGCGGAAGCACGCGCACGGATGACGGTCGGCTCGCTGCTGGACCGGCTGGCCGGTCGCGACGGCTACGCGGCCGACCTCGACCTCACCGACGGGCTCGCGCCCGGAGAGGTCCTGGAGCGGATGGAGCTGGAGGGCTGTCGCCTCGACGGTTGCGTCCTCGAGGGCGCCGTGCTGCGCGAGTGCACCTTCACCGACTGCACCTTCACCGGCTGCAACCTGACGATGGCCGCGCTCGACGGGTCGCGGTTCACCGACTGCCGCTTCGTCGACTGCAAGGCGCTGGCCGTGGGGTGGGGCCGTGCGGCACCGGCCTCCCTCTCCGCCCGCCCGTGGGACATGGTCCGGTGCCGCCTCGACCTCGGTTCCTTCCGCGACGCGCAGGCCGCCGGCAGCCGGTTCGCCGACTGCTCCCTGCGCGAGGTCGACCTCGCCGGTGCCGACCTGCGCCGGGCCGACCTCGGGGGATGCGACCTGGCGGCGGCGACGTTCGCCGGCACCGACCTGCGCGAGGCCAGCCTCGTCGGCGCGAGCGGGTACGTCGTGGACCCCGCCGCGAACCGGGTGCGGGGCCTACGGGTCGACACGGCGGGCGCCGGGGGACTCCTGCGCGCCCTCGGCCTCGTCGTCGAGGACTGACCCGCGCAGCCCGACCGGGTCATTGCCGGCCGCCTGCTCCACCTGCTCGACACCGTCGACGGAAGCGCTCGGGGCAGGATGCGGCCACACTCCTGGGAGCACCCGCGGGGACACCGCTCGCCAGCGGTTGTCCGGGGCCGGTGGACGACCGCATCGCGGATGCTGGTGACCACCGCGGAGGCCTCGGGCATAATCGTGGCTGCGTGCTCCGGGGTCGGTGAAACTCCGAGCCGGCGGTGACAGTCCGCGACCCGTCCGCACCCGCGGCCGGTTGACCAGGTGGAACTCCTGGACCGACGGTGAAAGTCCGGATGGTAGGCAGCACGTACGGCGGGTGCGCCGGGTCTGCTCACGCGACCCCGGTGTCTCCCGTGGTGCACAGTCCCCGGAGTTCGTCCGTCACAACCGAACCCGAAGGACGAACACCTCACATGAACACCCTCGTCGCTGCGACCGACGCGTCGCAGAACCTCTTCCAACAGCTGATCGACCTCAGCATCCCCATCGGGCAGTACCAGCTCCACGTGCTCGAGGTCGTCGGCGTCCTCATCGGCGTCGCCTCGGCGTGGTACGGCATGAAGCGCAAGGTCTGGGCCTGGCCGGTCGGGATCCTCGCCAACATCATGCTGTTCTTCGTCTACATCGGCGCCACCTTCGGAGCCGACCAGCGGATCCCGCTCTTCGGTCAGGCCGGCCGCCAGGTCTTCTTCATCATCGTCAGCATCTACGGCTGGGCCAGCTGGGCGGCCTTCCGGCGCCGTCAGGGCGGCGGGTCGGCGCCCGCGGTGAACCCGCGGTGGATGACCGTCCGCGAGCGGCTTCTCATCGTGGCCGGGTGGCTGCTCGGGACCGTCGTCGTGCACCAGGTCTTCGTCTACCTCTGGAACCTGGCGCCCAACCCGTACTGGAACCCGCAGTGGTGGTACTACTGGTCCGACGCCTGGATCTTCGTCGGCTCGATCGTCGCCACCTACGCGATGGCCCGCGGCTGGAACGAGTTCTGGCTCGCCTGGATCGGCGTCGACCTCATCGGGGTCCCGCTCGGCTTCGCCACCGGGTACGTCCCGACGTCGGTCATGTACATCTTCTACGGCGCCTTCGTCCTCTACGGCTTCAGCCAGTGGGTCAAGGTGACCCGGGCCGAGTCCGCCGAGCGGTCGGCAGCCACCGGGGAACCCGCGACGGTGGGCTGACGACGGGTCCTGCGATTGGCAGGTGGTGGGACGCGGCACCAGTGGTGCCGCGTCCCACCAGCCGTTCGTCCGCGGGCACGACCGGTGGCCGCGTCGACCTCCTCCCGCCCGGCCCGGGCGCCGACGACCCCGACGGGCCACCCTTCCGAGACCGGGTGCGGGCCCCTCGGGTCAGTCCCGCGGGAGCACGGTGAGGACCCGCGCGACGTGGTCCCTGAACTCGTCCATGAACGTGCTCAGGAACTGCTCCGTCGACGGGTCGAGCACGTCCCCGCCCTCGGCGAACACCTCGGGCCTGAACGTGATGTACGCCTCGGGGGCGGTCATCAGCCTGGCGTTGCAGAAGGCCAGGACCGCGCGCAGGCTCTGCTGTGCCACCGCCGTGCCGATCTGGCCGACCGAGGCCCCGATGATCGCGGCGGGAAGGTGGTCGAAGGAGTTCTGGCCCCACGGCCGGGAGGCCCAGTCGATCCCGTTCTTCAGGGCCCCGGGGATCGAGCGGTTGTACTCGGGCGTCACGAACAGCACCGCGTCCGAGTGCGAGAGCGCCTCCTTGAGCGCCAGCGCCTCCGGCGGATAGTCGGCGTCGTGGTCGGGGCTGTACAGCGGCAGGTTGCCGATCGGTATCTCGCTGAACCGCAGGTCCTTCGGAGCGAGCCGGACGAGGGCCTGGGCGAGCACTCGGTTGATCGAGGTCGAGGACAGGCTGCCGACGAAGTAGCCGACGTCATAGATGGGCATCCGCTGGCCTCCCGCGGTCCGGCGAGGTTGGTACCCGGCCCAACGTACGCCGGTGACGGCCTCGGGGGTTCCCGGGCGACGGCCCCAGCGGTGGGCGGACGGACCGGCGGTGCCCGGTGCCGCCGCCGTACCCTTGTCCGTCGTGAAGACCTTCGACGCCCTCTTCGAAGAGCTCGCCGAGAAGGCGCGCACCCGGCCGGCAGGCTCGGGCACCGTCGCGGCCCTCGACGCCGGCGTCCACCACATCGGGAAGAAGGTCGTCGAGGAGGCGGCCGAGGTCTGGATGGCCGCCGAGCACGAGGGCCGAGAGCGCACCGCCGAGGAGGTCAGCCAGCTGCTCTACCACCTCCAGGTGCTGATGCTCGCCACCGACCTCACCCCCGACGACGTCTACCGCCACCTCTGAGGACCACCCCATGCTCCGCATCGCCGTCCCGAACAAGGGCTCCCTCGCCGACCCCGCGGCCGCCATGCTCCAGGAGGCCGGCTACCGGACCCGGCGCGACCCCAAGGAGCTCGTCGTCGTCGACCACGACGGCGGCATCGAGCTGTTCTACCTGCGGCCGCGCGACATCGCGGTCTACGTCGGCTCCGGCACCGTCGACTGCGGCGTCACCGGCCGCGACCTGCTCCTGGACTCCGGCTCGGCCGCCGTCGAGGTCATGGAGCTCGGGTTCGGCGCCTCGACGTT
The DNA here is from genome assembly GCA_963772645.1 of uncultured Actinomycetota bacterium. GTDB lineage: Bacteria > Actinomycetota > Actinomycetes > Actinomycetales > Dermatophilaceae > DASSQJ01. The sequence continues at coordinate 474,255 of CAVYYD010000007.1, read as the reverse complement.
CCGCTACGCCGCGCGCCCGGGCAGCGTCGGCGCGGTCGGGGAGATCAACGGGCACCGGGTCGCCACCAGCTACCCGGGTCTGGTCGAGAAGCACCTGGCCGACCAGGGGGTCGGCGCCGAGGTCGTCCGCCTGGACGGCGCGGTCGAGACCGCCATCACCCTCGGCGTCGCCGACGTCATCGCCGACGTCGTCGAGACCGGGGCCACCCTGCGCAGCCAGGGCCTCGAGGTGTTCGGCGAGCCCATCCTGCGCAGCCAGGCCGTCCTCGTGCGCCGCGAGGGCAGCGAGGAGAAGGCGGGCATCGAGGTGCTGCGCCGCCGTCTGCTCGGGGTGATCACCGCGCGGCACTACGTGATGCTCGACTACGACGTCCCGGCCGGCCTCGTCGACCGGGCCTGTGCGATCACGCCCGGCCTGGAGTCCCCGACGGTCTCCCCGCTGCAGAACCGCGACTGGTTCGCGGTGCGGGCCATGGTCCCGCGCGTGGTGACGAACACCGTGATGGACGAGCTCTACGAGCTCGGGGCCCGTGCCATCCTCGTCACCGACATCAGTGCCTGCCGGCTGTGACCGTCCCCGCCGGCCGGGCCCTCGACGCGCCGTTCCGTCCCCGCCGGGGCCGCATCGTGCCGCTCGGCATGGCGACCGCAGCGGTCCTCCTCACCGGAGCCGTCGCCCTCGCGATGGGGACCCTCGGCTCCTGGGGCGTACCCGACCAGCTGATGCTCCTCGGGCTCGGCCTGGCGATCGCCGGTTTCCTCTGGCGCTACGCCTCGATCCGGGCGGTGCCGGGGGAGAAGGGCCTCACGGTCCGCAACCTCCTCCTGACCCGGACCGTCACCTGGGACGAGGTCCTGGCGGTCCGCTTCCCCGAGGGCGACCCCTGGGTGAGCCTGGAGCTCGACGACACCGACGTCCTCGCGGTGATGGCGATCCAGCGGGTGGACGGCGAGCGTGGGCGCCAGGAGGCGATCCGGCTGGCCACGCTCCTCGCCCGGCGGCGCAGCACCCCGCTGCCGCCACCCTGACCGACGCCGGCGCCGGCCCGGGCCGAGCGGGGGAGCACGCCTAGCCCTCGACTCCCGCGGTCCCCTCGCCGACCCGCGCCAGCGAGGGTCGCAGCCGCGAGGCGAGCAGGAGCTGCGGGACGACGACGATGCTGAGCAGGCCCCAGAGGGCGGGCCACGAGCCGGTGAGGTCCTGGACCGCGCCCATCGTCGCCGGGCCGGCCGAGGCCACCGTGTAGCCGAGGAGGAACCCCATCGCGGTGAGCCGGGCGCTGTCGCGCGGGGTGACGCTGAACCGGACGACGAGGCCGAGACCGAGCGCGAACCCGGCCCCCTGGCCGGCGCCGAGGACGACCGCCCACAGCCACGGTGCCGCGTCCGGGGCGAGCCAGATCCCCACCATCCCCAGCCCGGAGAGCAACGTCGAGGCCAGGAGCAGGCCCCGGCCGTCGCGGGCCCGGTCGAGCAGGGCGGGGGCGACCAGCCCCGAGACGAACTGGGTGCCGGCGAAGACCGACATGAGCAGTCCGGCGTCGCGGGCGCTCCATCCCTGGGCCTGGTAGGAGGGGGCCACCCAGGCCAGCGAGGAGTAGAACCCCCACGACTGGCAGACGAGGAAGCCGGACAGCAGCCACGCGGTGCGGCTGCGCCACGGCAGGGCGTGCGAGACGTCGACCGGCGCCGCCACCGGCAGGGCCGGCTGATGCAGGCGGCGGGCGGCCACGAGCCAGGCGAGGACCGCCAGCGCCGCGAGCGGGGCCCACGCGAGCAGCGAGGAGGACCACCCGCCGAGCAGCCCGGCCAGCGGCACGGCCGTGGCCGACGCGAGCGCGGCCATCGACATCATCGTGAACATGACCAGCCCGGTGCCGAGCCCGGAGCGCGCCGGGGGGAAGACCGCCTTGACGACGCCGGGCAGCAGGGTGCCGGCCAGGGCGATGCCGGCGCCGGCGACGAAGGTGCCGAGGTAGAGCGACCACACCATGCCGCCGCCCAGGCCGCGGACCAGGACACCGACGAGGACGAGGGTGGCGCCACCGCCCACCGTCCTCTCGGTGCCCACCCTCCTGGCCGCCTGGTTGGCGAGCGGGGCGAGCAGGCCCATGGAGAGCACCGGCAGTGTCGTCAGGACGCCCATCCAGGCGCTGGTCAGCCCGAGGTCGGCCCGGATCGTCTCCGCCAGGGGGGGCAGGCTGGCCATCAGGGTGCGCATGTTCGCCGCCACGAGCACGAGCGCGGCGACGACGGTCCACGGCGGGGTGCTGGGGCGCACCACCGCGCTGTCCGGCTCCGTACGGGGCGTGGTCACGAGGCGCTCACCGGCGGATTCTCGCACCCGGGGTCACGGTCGGTGCGACTCCGGGACCAGCGACCCGGCCTCGTCGTCGTCGACCCCGGCGACGACGAGCAGGTCCACGAGCATCGAGCGGACCTGACCGCGCACCATCTCCGCGGACAGGCTCGCGCCGGGCTCGGCCCGGGCGGAGGAGTGCGCCACCCGCTCGAGGCCGGTCCGACCCGACGTCGGCAGCATCGTTCTCGTCGAGCGCCCGGGCGAGGTCGTCGGTGGCGTCGGCCAGCTCGGTGAGCAGGCCGGCGTACCGGTGCGGCACAGGCTCGTCCCGGCGCAGGGCCACCGACGCGCGCCGGGCGAGGACCCGCAGGTTGCGCACACAGCGGTCCAGGGGCACGACCAGCTCCGCGGCGGCCGCGGCCCGCGGCCGGTGCCGGCGCAGAAGCGGGGACTGGCGGACCACGGCCACGCCCTCGGCGGCGGCCAGCCGCAGCGCGGTCAGCGAGCCCTCGAGCGAGCGGGCCTCCTCGAGCGCCGCGGCGGCGAGCCCGGCGTCGCGAGCGCGCAGGGCCGTCGCGACCGCCCGCAGCACGGCGGCGACCTCGCGAAGGGTGCGGGCGGCCCGGGCCCGCGGCCGGGCGAGCGGGCCGGTCGGCGCCAGGGTCCCGATGACGATGGCGACACCGCCGCCGACCAGGGCGTCGACCCAGCGCGAGACGCCCTCGCCGGTCGTCGCGACGAAGGCGACGATGAAGACCGCCTGCACCCCGGACTGGATGACGACGAGCTGGCCGGAGGAGAGCACGACGGCGATCGACATCGCTGCCATGACGACGAGGGCCATCTGCCAGGCCCCGCTGCCGAGCAGGATGACGATGACGTCGCCGACGAGGACCCCGATCGCGACGCCGACCGCGACCTCCGCGATCCGCCGCAGCCGCTGCCCGTAGGTGAGCCCGAGCCCGAGGATCGCGGTGACCGGGGCGAAGAACGGCTGCTCGTGGTGGAGCACGCTGCGGGCCAGGAACCACGAGAGGAGGACCGCCACCCCGATCTGGGCCAGCAGCGGCCAGCGCTCGCGGAGCCGGTCGACGCCGCGGCGCAGCGACTCGGCGACCGCGTCGGTGCCCCGGGCGGTGGTCACGGCAGGTCCGTGCGGACGACGACGTCGGCGCTCGCGGCGGGGTGGTGCCGGGCGAGCAGCGCCTCCTCCTGGCGGGCCCAGCGGTCCCAGTGCGGTGCGTAGCTGTCCCCGTCCCGGGCCAGCGCCCGCTCGCGGCGCACCTCGTCCCGAGCCTCGACCCAGACCGACACCGCGACCTGCTCGGCCGGGCCGGGCGCGAGCGCCCCGCACCCCTCGAGGACGAGCAGCGGTGTCGGGTCGACGGACCGTCGGGGGCCGGGCCGGTCGGTGGCCCAGTCCCACGTCGGGTGGGATGCCGGCTCGCCGCGGGACAGCGGCTCGAGGACCTCCTCGGTGACGGAGCGGACCCCCTCGGCGAGCCCGTCCCAGCCGGGGTAGACGTCGTCGAGCCGCAGCACCGGGCAGCCCAGCCGGTCGGCGAGGGCATCGGCGAACACGGACTTGCCGGCGCCGCTGCGCCCGTCGACGCCGACGACGAGGGGGCCGGTCGGCCGCGGACGGGCCCGCCGGAGGGCCACGAGCACCGCCCCGAGCGCCTCGGCCGCGGGCAGGCCCGGGGCCGGCTCGACCGGTGGGAGGGCCATGGTCGCGATCGTAGTGCTGGCTACCATCTGGCCATGCCCGTGGCCGTCCGCGTCATCCCGTGCCTCGACGTCGACGCCGGGCGCGTCGTGAAGGGGGTCAACTTCCGGGGTCTGCGCGACGCCGGCGACCCCGTCGAGCTGGCCCGCCGGTACGGCGAACAGGGGGCGGACGAGCTGACCTTCCTCGACGTCACGGCGAGCAGCGGAGACCGCGAGACCATGTACGACGTCGTCGCGCGCACCGCCGAGGAGGTCTTCATCCCGCTGACCGTCGGTGGGGGCGTGCGCACGGTCGCCGACGTCGACCGGCTGCTGCGGGCCGGCGCCGACAAGGTCGGCGTCAACACCGCCGCCATCGCCCGGCCCGAGCTGATCGCCGAGACCGCCGACCGGTTCGGCGCCCAGGTGCTCGTCCTCTCCGCGGACGTGCGGCGCCGCCGGGACGACGCGGGACACCTCGCCGGGGGGTTCGAGGTGACGACGCACGGGGGCCGGGCCGGCACCGGCATCGACGCCGTGCAGTGGTGCGCGCGCGCCGCGGAGCTGGGGGCCGGGGAGATCCTGCTCAACTCGATGGACGCCGACGGCACGCGGGCCGGCTTCGACCTCGAGCTGATCCGGCTGGTGCGCGCCGAGGTGACCATTCCGGTCATCGCCTCGGGAGGGGCCGGCGTCGCGGAGCACTTCCCGCGGGCCGTCGAGGCGGGCGCCGACGCCGTCCTCGCGGCCAGCGTCTTCCACTTCGGCGACCTCACCATCGCCGAGGTCAAGGCAGCCCTGGCGGCGGACGGCCTCCCCGTCCGCTGACCGGCACCGCCGGGTCCGTCAGCTGAAGCCGAGCTCGGCGCCGCGCAGCGCCTCGACGTCCTCGGGCGCTCCCTCGAGCTCCACCTGCGCCACCCGGAGGCGGCCGTAGCCGACGAGGAGCAGCTCGATGGGCTCGCCAGACACGGTGACGACCCGGCCGGCCGGACCGGCCGTCACCGGCCCGCGCCCGGGCGCCACCAGCCGCACGCCGACGGGAGAGCGGCGGAACATCATCCCGGCGGACTTCCGCAGCGCCGCGAAGGCCGCCCGCGCCGTGGCGTCGGGGATCTCCCGGCGCGGTCCCGCCACGCCGTCGCCGCGCAGCACGTCCTCGTGGTGGACGATCATCTCGACGGTGTTGACGAGGCCGTCGAGCGCGTCGATGCGGGTCGGGGACCAGCGCGGCGGGCCCGACCGCACGGTGCGCACCAGCGTCTCCCAGTCACCCGCCGCGAGCTCGGCCTGCGCCCTCTCGAGCCGTCCCGCGAGGGCGGGCAGGACCAGGCCGGCCGCGAGGTCCGGGCGGCGCTCCCGCACGACGAGGTGCGCCGCGAGCTCGCGGGCCCGCCACGGGTCGCACAGGGTCGGGGCGTCCGGCCCGACCTCGAGGAAGGTGTCGCACAGGGCGTGCCGTTCGGAGCGCGCGACGGTGGTGTGGGTGTCGGTCGTCATGGCCCCATCATGCGCGGTGCCCCCGGGAGATCGCCTCCGCGAACCTTGGACGCCGGCTCCGGGCCGGGATCCTGGGCCCGCGGGTCCCCGGCCGTCCGCGGGGAGGGCCCGTACGACCCGCAGCCCCGCGGCGCGGCAGAATGACCGGGTGCCCGCGACCCCCGACGTCCTCGACCCCGCCGTCGCCGCGCGCCTGACCCGTGACGCCGCCGGGCTCGTCGCCGCGATCGTCCAGCAGCACGACACCGGGGAGGTGCTCATGCTCGGCTGGATGGACGACGAGGCGCTGCGGCGGACCCTCACCGAGGGGCGCGTGACGTTCTGGTCACGCAGCCGCCGCGAGTACTGGCGCAAGGGCGACACCTCCGGGCACGTCCAGCACGTGCGCTCGGTGGCCCTGGACTGCGACGGCGACGCCCTGCTCGTCCGGGTCGACCAGGTCGGCGCCGCCTGCCACACCGGCGACCGCACGTGCTTCGACGCCGGCGACCTCGGCGCGCTCGTCGGGGGCGGCACACCATGACCCCCGGCACGCCGGCCGCCGAGACCCCGCAGCTCGGCTACGGGCAGACCTGGCCCGGGCTCGACGTGTTCGGCGTCCTGGCCCGCGACCGGCGCGTCATCCCGGTCGTGCGCCGGCTGATGGGGGACGCCGAGACCCCCGTCGGGGTCTACCGCAAGCTCGCCGCCGAGCGGCCCGGCACCTTCCTCCTCGAGTCGGCCGAGCACGGGGGAGTGTGGTCGCGCTGGTCCATCGTCGGGGCGGCGAGCCGAGCCACCCTGACCGAGAAGGACGGCGAGGTCCACTGGGTCGGCGAGCCGCCGGCCGGGGTGCCGACCACCGGCTCGCCGACGGAGGCGCTGCGCGCGACGATGGAGGTGCTCGCGACCCCGCCGATCGCCGGGCTGCCCCCGCTGACCGGCGGCATGGTCGGGGTGATCTCCTACGACGCGGTCCGCCGTTGGGAACGGGTCCCCGGTGAGCTGCCGGACGAGCTCGGGCTCCCCGAGCTGGGGATGGCCCTGGCCACCGACCTCGCCGTCCTCGACCACACCGACGGCTCCATCCTCCTCGTCGCCAACGCGGTCAACTACGACGACACCGACGAGCGGGTCGAGCAGGCCTGGGCGGATGCCGTGGCGCGCCTGGACGCCATGACCCGCGCCCTCGCGGCGCCCGCCGAGAGCACCGTGGCGGTCGTCGACGGGGCCGCCGTCGAGGACTCGATGGCCGGGGTGCGCTCGAACACCACGCGCGAGCGGTACGAGGAGGTCGTCGAGCGCGCCAAGGAGGACATCCGCGCCGGAGAGGTGTTCCAGGTCGTCCTGTCCCAGCGCTTCTCGCTGGACTGCCCGGCCGACCCGCTCGAGGTCTACCGGGCCCTGCGGGCCGCCAACCCGAGCCCCTACATGTACCTCCTCCGGCTGCCGGCCCCCGACGGCTCGACCTACTCCGTCGTCGGCAGCTCGCCCGAAGCGCTGGTCCGGGTCACCGGCGAGCGGGCCATCACCCACCCCATCGCCGGCTCCCGGCCGCGGGGGAAGACGCCCGAGGACGACGTCCGGCTCGCCGAGGATCTCCTCGCCGACCCCAAGGAGCGCGCCGAGCACGTCATGCTCGTCGACCTCGGCCGCAACGACCTCCAGCGCGTGTGCCGGCCCGGCACGGTGGAGGTCGTCGAGTTCATGGACGTCCGCCGCTACAGCCACGTCATGCACCTGGAGTCCACCGTGGTCGGGGCGACCCGACCGGGTGTCGACGCCTACGACGTGCTCGTCGCGACCTTCCCGGCCGGCACCCTCTCCGGGGCGCCGAAGCCGCGCGCGCTCGCCCTCATCGAACGGTACGAGCCGTCCCGGCGTGGCATCTACGGCGGGGTCGTGGGCTACCTGGACTTCCACGGCGACCTCGACATGGCGATCGCGATCCGCACCGCCGTCGTCAAGGACGGGGTCGCCCACGTCCAGGCCGGTGCCGGCATCGTCGCCGACTCCGTCCCGGCCCGCGAGCACGAGGAGTGCGTCGCCAAGGCCACGGCCGCCCTGCGCGCCGTCGCCACCGCCGGCGCACTACGGACGGTCACGTGAGGGGCCTGTCAGCCAAGGGACCGGTGGTCCTGCTGGCCCTCGTCGGGGCCGGGGGGCTGCTCGCCGCCGGCTTCCGCCCCTGGGTCACCGGCGCCGTGGACGACGCGGTCCTCGGGGCGACCCGGGTCAGCGCCACGGGCGCCGAGGTGGCGCCCGGCCTGTCCGCTCTCGCCCTCGTGCTCGCCGCCGCCGCGGTCGCGGTCGTGGCCACCGGCCGGGTCGCCCGCGTCGTCGCGCTCCTCGCCTGGGCCGCTGTCCTCGCCGGCGCCGTCGTGCTCGCCGTCCGGGTCATCGCCGACCCCGCCGGCGTCCTCGGGCCGGTCGCAGCCTCCCGGGTCGGCCGCACCGGGAGCGTGGAGTCGGTCGCCCACCCCACGGCGTGGCCCTGGGTCGCGCTCGGCGCCCTCGCCCTCGCCACGGTCGCGCTGGTGGGGGCGGTCGCCGGGACGCGGCGCTGGGGCGGCCTCTCACGCCGCTACGAGGTGCCGGCGGAGGACCACGTCGGCGGCCCCCGCGGCGAGCGGGTCGCCAGCGCCTGGGACGAGCTGAGTGCCGGTCGCGACCCGACCGACGTGGGCGAGGACCGTCCGACCTGACACAATCGTCGGGGGCCGCACCCGCGCGCCCACCTCCCTCCGAGCCCAGCGAGGACTGCACCCGATGGAAGAGCACGACAACCACGGCCACAGCGTCGCCGCCTGGACCGCGGTGACCATCTGCATCGTCGCCGCCGCCGTCATGTCCCTCGCGGTCGCCTTCCCCAACGTCTGGCTCTTCGTCGGCGGTGCCGCGCTGGCCGTCGTCGGCGTCATCGCCGGCAAGGTGCTCTCGATGGCCGGGTACGGTGCGGCGAGCCGCGACCGCGACACCTCGCCGTCGGTGCACTGACCCCTCCCGTGTCCAGCGTCCTCGACTCCATCGTCGCCGGCGTCCGCGAGGACCTCGCCGAGCGGGAGCACCACACCTCCCGCGGGGCCCTCGAGCACGCCGTCTCCGCGCGACCCCCGGCCCTCGACGCCGAGGCCGCGCTGCGCCGACCGGGCCTCTCGCTCATCGCCGAGGTCAAGCGGTCCAGCCCGAGCAAGGGCCCGATCGCGGCGATCCCCGACCCGGCCGCGCTCGCCCGCGCGTACGCCGACGGCGGGGCGACCTGCATCTCGGTGCTCACCGAGCGCCGCCGGTTCGGCGGCAGCCTGGACGACCTCGACACCGTCCGCACGGCGGTCGACGTCCCGGTGCTGCGCAAGGACTTCCTCGTCACCGAGTACCAGCTGTGGGAGGCGCGGGCCCACGGCGCCGACCTCGTCCTGCTCATCGTCGCCGCCCTCGACGACGACCTCCTCGGCCGGCTGCTCGCCGGGGCCGGCGCCCTCGGCATGACCGCGCTCGTCGAGGTCCACGACGAAGACCAGACCCAGCGCGCGGTCGACCTCGGCGCCGCGGTCATCGGGGTCAACGCGCGCGACCTGAGGACCCTGGAGGTCCACCCCGACACCTTCTCCCGGCTCCGCCCGCTCATCCCCGACGGATGCGTCACCGTCGCCGAGTCGGGCATCGCGGGGGCGCACGACGCCGCCGCGTACGCGAGCCAGGGGGCCGATGCCGTGCTCGTCGGCGAGGCCCTCGTCCGTACCGGCGAGCCCCGAGCGGCCGCGGCCGCCATCGTCGCGGCCGGCGCGCCGCAGGAGGCCCCGTGAGCACCGCCGACCACCCTCCCGAGCTCACCGTCGAGGAGCTGCCGGTCGACCAGCGGCCCGGCCGCTTCGGCGCCTTCGGGGGCCGCTACGTGCCCGAGGCGCTGGTCCCCGCCCTCGACCAGCTCGACGAGGCGCGCCAGAAGGCCGCCGTCGACCCCGAGTTCCAGGACGAGCTGGCCCGGCTGCACCGCACGTACACCGGTCGGCCCAGCATCATCACCGAGGTGCCGCGGTTCGCCGTGCACTGCGGTGGGGCACGGGTGGTCCTCAAGCGCGAGGACCTCAACCACACCGGCTCGCACAAGATCAACAACGTCCTCGCCCAGGCCCTGCTGGCCCAGCGGATGGGCAAGACCCGGGTCATCGCCGAGACCGGCGCCGGACAGCACGGCGTGGCCACCGCCACCGCGGCCGCCCTGATGGGCCTGGAGTGCACCGTCTACATGGGCCGGGTCGACACCGAGCGGCAGGCCCTCAACGTCGCGCGGATGAGGATCCTCGGCGCCGAGGTCGTCCCCGTGGAGCACGGCTCCGCGACGCTCAAGGACGCGATCAACGAGGCGCTGCGCGACTGGGTCACCAACGTCGCCACCACGCACTACGTCATCGGCACCGTCACCGGGCCGCACCCGTTCCCCGAGATGGTCCGCGACTTCCACAAGATCATCGGCGAGGAGGCCCGCGAGCAGGTCCTCGAGCTCACCGGCCGACTGCCCGACGCCGTCGTCGCCTGCGTCGGGGGCGGTTCGAACGCGATGGGCATCTTCCACCGGTTCGTGCCCGACGCCGGGGTGCGCCTCGTCGGGGTGGAGGCCGGCGGGGAGGGGATCGCCTCCGGGCGGCACGCCGCCCGGTTCGCGTCGGCGACACCCGGGGTGCTCCACGGCGCGATGAGCTACCTCATGCAGGACGCCGACGGCCAGACGGTGGAGTCGCACTCGGTGTCGGCCGGGCTCGACTACCCGAGCGTCGGGCCGGAGCACGCGTTCCTGCGCGACAGCGGCCGGGCCGAGTACCGGTACGCCACCGACGAGCAGGTCATGGAGGCCTTCCTCCTCCTGAGCCGCACCGAGGGCATCATCCCGGCACTGGAGTCGGCGCACGCCCTCGTGGGGGCGATGGAGGTCGGCCGCGAGCTCGGGCCGGACGGCCTGGTCCTGGTCAACCTGTCCGGGCGCGGGGACAAGGACATGCACACCGCCGCCGCCTGGTTCGGCCTCCTCGGGGACGGCGAGCGGTGACCACGGCCGTCGCGGGCGTCGCCGAGGTCTTCGCCCGCTGCCGGGCCGAGGGCCGGGCCGCGCTCATCGGCTACCTGCCGGTCGGGCACCCGGGCCTCGAGGGCTCGCTTGCGGCGATGCGGGTCCTCGTCGAGGCCGGCTGCGACCTCGTCGAGGTCGGGGTCCCGTACAGCGACCCGGTCATCGACGGGCCGGTGATCCAGGCGGCCACGGCGGGCGCCCTGGCCGCGGGCACCCGCGTCGACGACGTCTTCACCGCCGTGACCGTCGTCCGCGAGGCCGGGGCCACCCCGGTGGTGATGACGTACTGGAACCTCGTCCTGCACCGCGGGGTCGAGCGCTTCGCCGCCGACCTCGCCGCCGCCGGTGGGGCGGGGCTGATCACCCCCGACCTGATCCCGGAGGAGGCCGGCGAGTGGCTGGCGGCGAGCGACCGCCACGGGCTCGACCGGATCTTCCTCGTCGCCCCCAGCTCGACCCCGGAGCGGTTGGCGAAGGTCACCGCGGCGTGCCGCGGCTTCGTCTACGCGGCGTCGACGATGGGCGTCACCGGCACCCGGGACAGCGTCGACGCGGATGCGGCGGGGCTCGTCGCGCGGGTCCGGGCCGTCAGCGACCTGCCCGTCGGCATCGGGCTCGGCGTCTCCACCCGGGCCCAGGCCGCCGAGATCGCCGGCTACGCCGACGCCGTCATCGTCGGGTCGGCGCTCGTGCGGGTGCTCTCCGGCGACGGGGAACTCGAGGACCGCCTCGAGGCGTTGCGCACACTGACCACCGAGCTGTCCGCCGGAGTGCGGGAGGGACGAGCGTGACGACGACCACCGAGCCGCCGACCGACGAGCAGGCCCGGGCCCGCCGCGACCGCGTCCTCGACCTCCTCGGGCTGCTCGCCCGGGTGTTCCTCGGCGTCGTCCTCATCTGGGCCGGCGCGGCGAAGGTCGGGCACCCGCTGACCAGCCAGCGCGCCGTCCAGGCCTACGAGCTGATGCCGCTCGGCGTCGCCAACGTCGTCGGCCTGGCGCTGCCCTTCCTCGAGGTCGTCCTCGGCGTCCTGCTCGTCCTCGGGCTGTTCACCCGGCCGGTGGCGGTGGTCTCGACGCTGCTCATGGTGGCCTTCGTCATCGGCATCTCCCAGGCGTGGGCGCGGGGCCTGGCCATCGACTGCGGCTGCTTCGGCGGTGGGGGCCAGATCGGCGTCGACGAGACGAAGTACCCTCAGGAGATCGCCCGGGACGCCGCCTTCGCCCTCGCGGGGGCCTGGCTCTGGTGGCGCCCACGCTCCCTCGCATCGCTCGACCGCATCCTCTTCGGACACTGAAAGGCACACCAGGACGATGGCCAAGAACTCGACCGGGTCCCCGGCGACCTCCCGCCAGGCCAAGATCCAGGCCGCCCAGAAGTCCGGCGGCGGGGGCGCGAACAAGATCGTCGTCGCGACCGTCGTCGTCGTCGTCGCGATCGTCGCCGTGGTCGCCGGTGTCGTCTGGTCGGAGTCGAAGAAGCAGGCCGCCGTGGGCACGAGCACCGCGACCCCGCCCGGCACGTCGATGGGCGAGGGCTACCGGGTCTACCCGGACGCCACGCTGGTCTCCGGCGCCCCGGTGGTCGACGTCTACGAGGACTTCCAGTGCCCGATCTGCGCCCAGTTCGAGGCGGCGATGGGGCCCACCGTCGAGGGCCTGGCCCAGCAGGGCAAGATCGAGCTGCGCTACCACGTCCTGAACTTCCTCGACGACAAGACCGGGGCGCAGAACTCCACGCCCGCCGCCAACGGCGCGTTCTGCGCCGCCGCGGACGGCAAGTTCCTCGACTTCCACAACGCCGTCTACGCCGACCAGGCCCCCGAGGGCCAGGACGTCGCCCAGGCTCGCCTGGACTCGTGGGCCGCGAGCGCCGGCATCACCGGGCCGGCCCTGACGACGTGGAAGCAGTGCGTCGCCGACGGCACGTACACCAAGTACGTCTCGTCCGTGAACGACGCCGCCTTCAAGCTCAGCGGCTTCCAGGGCACCCCCACCATCGCCATCAACGGCACGATCCAGGACACCGCGAAGATCGCCACCCCCGACGCGTTCACCCAGGCCGTCACGGCCGCGACGAAGTGAGGGCACCGGCCCCGGCCCGGCGCGGGCCGCGGGAGGACGCGTGAGCACCTACCTGCCCAGCCCCACCGTCGGGGTGCTGCACCTGGGGCCGCTGCCGATCCGGATGTATGCCCTGTGCATCCTCGCCGGGATCGTCCTCGCCGTCTGGCTCACCGGCCGGCGGCTCGAGGCCCGCGGGTACGAACCGGGCACGGTCATGGACATCGCCGGCTGGGCGGTGATCTTCGGGATCGTCGGGGGCCGGCTCTACCACGTGGTCACCACCCCGGAGCCGTACTGGGGCCAGGGCGGGCACCCGCTCGACGCCCTGAAGATCTGGAACGGCGGGCTCGGCATCTGGGGGGCGGTGGCCCTCGGCGCGGTCGGCGGGCTGATCGGGTGCCGCCGGCACGGTGTGGCCTTCCTCGACTTCGCCGACGCGGCGGTGCCCGGGATCACCTTCGCCCAAGCCATCGGCCGGTGGGGCAACTGGTTCAACAACGAGCTGCACGGCGGCCCGACGACCGCTCCGTGGGGGCTGCGGGTCTACGAGTGGGACCAGGCAGCCGGACGTGCGGTCACCGACTCGGCCGGCCACCCGGTGGTCGCCGGCATCTTCCAGCCGACCTTCCTCTACGAGTCGGTGTTCCTCGTCGTCCTCGGGATCGTGCTCCTCCGGGTCGACCGGCGCCGCAGCCTGGTGCCCGGCCAGCTCCTCGGCCTCTACGTCGCGGGGTACCCGGTGGGCCGGATCATCGTCGAGAAGCTCCGGACCGACCGGGCCGAGCTCATCTTCGGCCAGCGGCTCAACGTGTGGACCAGCATCGTCGTCTTCCTCCTCGGGGTGTGGATCTTCTGGTACACCGGCCGCCGGGCCCGGCGCGCCGAGCGCCCCGATGCCGGCGAGCCCGACCGAAGCCGGAGCGAGTCCCAGGATGTGGGATAGCACCGCTCGAATAGCAAGACAGCGGACGGCATGGCTAGCATGACGGGACGTGGCCATCGACGTCCGCGCCTGACCTTGCCGCGCCCGGCCCCCTCGGGGTGCCGACGACCCCGAGGACGGTGATCCGACGTGACCGTCGCCCGCTTCTCCGCCCACCCGGCCGACGTCGGGCTCTACCGCCGCGAGCACGAGCACGACGCCTGCGGGGTCGCCATGGTGGCGACGATGCGGGGGAGCGCCGGCCATGACGTCGTCGTCCACGCCCTCGACGCGCTGCGCAACCTCGACCACCGCGGCGCCACCGGTGCCGACCCGCTCGTCGGCGACGGGGCCGGCATCCTCAGCCAGGTCCCGGACGCCTTCTTCCGGGCCGTCCTCGACGCCGAGCTGCCACCGGCGGGCGCCTACGCCGCCGGGATGGCCTACCTGCCGGTGCAGGAGTCCGAGCGCGCCGCCGCGGTGGCCCGGATCGAGACCCTCGCCGCCGAGGAGGGCCTGCGGGTCCTCGCCTGGCGGGACGTGCCCGTCGTCGCCGACCTCGTCGGCGAGGCCGCCCGAGCGACGATGCCGTTCTTCCGCCAGCTCTTCGTCTCCTCCGATGCCGGGCTCGCCGGGATCGAGCTGGACCGGGTCGCGTTCGCCCTGCGCAAGCGGGCCGAGCGCGAGGCCGAGGTCTACTTCCCCTCGCTGTCCGCGCGCACCGTGGTCTACAAGGGGATGCTGACCACCGGCCAGCTCGAGCCGTTCTTCCCCGACCTGTCCGACGAGCGCTTCGCCACCGAGCTGGCGCTGGTCCACTCGCGGTTCTCGACGAACACCTTCCCGAGCTGGCCGCTCGCCCACCCGTACCGGCTCATCGCGCACAACGGCGAGATCAACACCGTCAAGGGCAACCGCAACTGGATGCACGCCCGGGAGAGCCAGCTGAGCTCCGAGGTCATCCCCGGCGACCTCTCCCGGGTCTTCCCGGTCTGCAGCGACGGGGCCTCCGACTCCGCGTCCTTCGACGAGGTCCTCGAGCTGCTCCACCTCGGCGGCCGGTCGCTGCCGCACGCCGTCCTCATGATGATCCCGGAGGCCTGGGAGAACCACGAGTCGATGGACCCGGCCCGCAAGGCCTTCTACGAGTTCCACTCCACCTTCATGGAGCCGTGGGACGGCCCCGCGAACGTCTGCTTCACCGACGGCACCCTCGTCGGTGCCGTGCTCGACCGCAACGGGTTGCGCCCCGGCCGGTACTGGGTCACCGACGACGGGCTCGTCGTCCTCGCCTCCGAGGCCGGGGTCCTCGACCTCGAGCCCGAGCACGTCGTGCGTCGCGGCCGGCTCCAGCCCGGGCGGATGTTCCTCGTCGACACCGCGGCCGGTCGGATCGTCGGCGACGAGGAGGTCAAGTCCGGGCTCGCCGCCGAGCACCCCTACGAGGAGTGGCTGCACGCCGGTCTCATCCACCTCGAGGACCTGCCCGAGCGCGAGCACATCATCCACACCGCGGCCTCGGTGGCGCGCCGCCAGCGCACCTTCGGGTACACCGAGGAGGAGCTCAAGGTCATCCTGGCGCCGATGGCCCGCACCGGGGGCGAGGCCCTGGGCTCGATGGGCACCGACACCCCGATCGCGGTCCTCTCCGACCGGCCCAGGCTCGTCTTCGACTACTTCACCCAGCTCTTCGCCCAGGTGACCAACCCGCCGCTGGACGCCATCCGCGAGGAGCTCGTCACCTCGCTCGGGGCGACGATCGGGCCCGAGGGCAACCTGCTCGACGCCAACCCGGCGCACGCCCGGCAGGTGCTCCTGCCATTCCCGGTCATCGACAACGACGAGCTCGCCAAGATCGTCCACGTCAACGCCGACGGCGACCTGCCCGGGTTCGAGACCGTCGTGGTCCGCGGGACCTACGACGTCAGCGGCGGGGAGCCGGCGCTGCGGGCGCGGCTGGGCGAGATCTTCGCCGAGGTCTCGGCGGCCATCGCCGGCGGTGCGCGGTTCGTCGTCCTCTCCGACCGCGACTCCGACCGCGACACCGCCCCCATCCCCTCGCTGCTGCTCACCTCCGCCGTCCACCACCACCTGATCCGCGAGAAGACCCGCACCCAGGTCGGCCTCGTCGTCGAGGCCGGAGACGTGCGCGAGGTGCACCACGTGGCCCTCCTCGTCGGCTACGGCGCCGCCGCGATCAACCCGTACCTCGCGATGGAGACGGTCGAGGACATGGTCCGCAGCGGGATGATCACCGAGGTCACCGAGGAGAAGGCGGTCGCCAACCTCATCAAGGCGCTCGGCAAGGGTGTCCTGAAGGTGATGTCGAAGATGGGCATCTCGACCGTCGCCTCCTACCGGGGCGCCCAGGTCTTCGAGGCGGTCGGGCTCTCCCAGCGGCTCGTCGACGAGTTCTTCACCGGGACCGTCACCCAGCTCGGCGGCATCGGCCTCGACGTCCTGGCCGCCGAGGCCGCGGCCCGGCACGCGATGGCCTACCCGCCCGACGGCATCCGGCTCGCGCACCGCAAGCTGCTCGTCGGCGGGGAGTACCAGTGGCGCCGCGAGGGCGAGCCGCACCTCTTCGACCCCGAGACCGTCTTCCGGCTGCAGCACGCCACCCGGCAGCGCCGTTACGACGTCTTCAAGCAGTACACCCAGCGGATCGACGAGCAGTCCGGACGGCTGATGACCCTGCGCGGGCTCTTCGAGCTCGGCGGCGCCGAGCCGCGCCCGCCGGTGCCGATCGAGGAGGTCGAGCCGGTCGAGGAGATCATCAAGCGCTTCTCCACCGGGGCGATGAGCTACGGCTCGATCAGCCAGGAGGCGCACGAGACGCTCGCCGTCGCGATGAACCGCCTCAAGGCCCGCTCGAACACCGGCGAGGGCGGGGAGGACCCCGACCGGCTCATGGACCCGGTGCGCCGCTCGGCGATCAAGCAGGTGGCCTCCGGCCGGTTCGGGGTCACCTCGCTCTACCTCACCAATGCCGACGACATCCAGATCAAGATGGCCCAGGGTGCCAAGCCGGGTGAGGGCGGTCAGCTGCCCGGCGCCAAGGTCTACCCGTGGGTGGCGCGGACCCGGCACTCCACGCCCGGGGTGGGGCTCATCTCGCCCCCGCCGCACCACGACATCTACTCCATCGAGGACCTCGCCCAGCTGATCCACGACCTGAAGAACGCCAACCCGCAGGCTCGCATCCACGTCAAGCTCGTCTCCGAGGTGGGGGTCGGGACGGTCGCGGCCGGGGTGTCCAAGGCGCACGCCGACGTCGTGCTCATCTCCGGGCACGACGGTGGGACCGGCGCCTCGCCGCTGACCAGCCTCAAGCACGCGGGTGGCCCCTGGGAGCTCGGCCTGGCCGAGACCCAGCAGACCCTGGTCCTCAACGGGCTGCGCGACCGGATCGTCGTCCAGGTCGACGGGCAGATCAAGACCGGCCGGGACGTCGTCATCGCGGCCCTGCTCGGCGCCGAGGAGTACGGGTTCGCCACCGCCCCGCTCGTCGTCTCGGGCTGCATCCTCATGCGGGTCTGCCACCTCGACACCTGCCCTGTCGGGATCGCCACCCAGAACCCGGAGCTGCGGGCCCGCTTCTCCGGGTCGCCGGAGTTCGTCGAGACCTTCTTCGAGTACGTCGCGCAGGAGGTGCGCGAGCACCTCGCCGCCCTGGGCTTCCGCACCCTCGAGGAGGCCGTCGGCCAGATCCAGTACCTGGACACCCGCAAGGCCGTGGCCCACTGGAAGGCCTCCGGGCTCGACCTCGCCCCCGTCCTGGCCCGGGTCGAGAGCCCGGACGGGTCCGGCATCCGGCACCGGGTCGGGCAGGACCACGGGCTGGAGAAGGCGCTGGACCACCAGCTCATCGCGGCCGCCCGCGACGCGATCGACAACGGCGCCCCGGTGACGGCCCGGTTCGCGGTCCGCAACGTCAACCGGACCGTCGGAACGATGCTCGGCCACGAGGTCACCAAGGCCCACCCCCAGGGCCTGCCCGACGGCACGATCGACATCACCCTGACCGGCTCGGCCGGGCAGAGCTTCGGCGCGTTCCTGCCCGCCGGGATCACGCTGCGGCTCGAGGGCGACGCGAACGACTACGTCGCCAAGGGCCTCTCCGGCGGCCGGGTCGTCGTCCGGCCGGCGCCCGGCTCGGCCCTCGTCGCCGAGGAGAACGTCATCGGCGGCAACGTCATCGGGTACGGCGCCACCTCCGGGCGAGGTGTTCCTCCGTGGCCGGGTCGGGGAGCGGTTCTGCGTCCGCAACTCCGGGGCCACGGCGGTGGTCGAGGGCGTCGGCGACCACGGCCTCGAGTACATGACCGGCGGGACGGCGCTCATCCTCGGGCCCACCGGCCGCAACGTCGCGGCCGGGATGTCGGGGGGCGTGGCGTACGTCCTCGACCTCGACCCGGCCCAGGTCAACCGTGAGCTCGTCGACGTCCTGCCGCTGCGCGCCGAGGACGAGCTCGTCGTCCACGACCTGCTCGAACGGCACCTGCGGTGGACCGACTCCGCGGTCGCCGCCCGGCTCCTCGCCGACTGGGCCGCCGCCCGCTCGGCCTTCACCCTCGTCCTGCCCCGCGACTACCAGCGCGTCCTCGACGTGCGGTCCAAGGCCGCGGCCGAAGGACTCGACCCCGACGGCCCCCAGGTGTGGGAGCGGATCATGGAGGCGTCCCGTGGCTGACCCCCAGGGCTTTCTGCGGACCCGTGAGCGCGAGCTGCCGCGGCGGCGACCGGTCCCGGTGCGGATCCGGGACTGGAAGGAGGTCTACGAGCCGCAGCCGGTCCCCGAGCTGCAGCGGCAGGCCGGCCGGTGCATGGACTGCGGCATCCCGTTCTGCCACAGCGGCTGTCCGCTCGGGAACCTGATCCCCGAGTGGAACGACCTCGCGTGGCGGGGGGAGTGGCGCCAGGCCATGGACCGCCTGCACGCGACGAACAACTTCCCCGAGTTCACCGGCCGGCTCTGCCCGGCCCCGTGCGAGTCGGCGTGCGTGCTGGGCATCAACCAGCCGCCGGTGACGATCAAGCAGGTCGAGGTCACCATCGTGGACCGGGCCTTCGAGAACGGCATCGTCCAGCCCGAGGCGCCCGAGCGGCTCTCCGGCAAGACCGTCGCCGTCGTCGGCTCCGGACCGGCCGGCCTGGCCGCCGCCCAGCAGCTGACCCGCGCCGGCCACACCGTCGCCGTCTACGAGCGCGCCGACCAGCCCGGCGGCCTGCTGCGCTACGGCATCCCGGAGTTCAAGATGGAGAAGTCCGTCCTCGACCGGCGGATCGCCCAGATGAAGTCCGAGGGCACCCGGTTCCGCACCGGCGTCGAGGTCGGCCGGCACCTGACCGGCAAGGACCTGCGCAAGCGCTACGACGCCGTCGTCGTCGCCGTCGGGTCCACCGTCCCGCGTGACCTGCCCGTCCCCGGCCGGGAGCTCGACGGCGTCATGCAGGCCATGGACTTCCTGCCGCCGGCGAACCGGGTGGCGCGCGGGCAGGCGGTCGAGGGCCAGGTGACCGCCGAGGGCAAGGACGTCGTCGTCATCGGCGGCGGCGACACCGGCGCGGACTGCATCGGCACCGCGCACCGCCAGGGGGCGCGCTCGGTGACCAGCCTGGAGATCATGCCCCAGCCGCCGGCCGACCGGGCCGCGGCCCACCCGTGGCCGACCTACCCGATGGTCTTCCGGGTCGCCTCGGCGCACGAGGAGGGCGGCGACCGGGTGTACGCGGTGTCGACCAGCGAGGTCGTCGGCGACGACTCCGGCCGGGTGCGGGCGCTGCGCCTGCACGAGGTGCGGATGGGCGAGGCCGGCATCGAGGCGGTCGAGGGCAGCGAGCGGGAGATCCCGGCCCAGCTCGTGCTCCTGGCCATGGGCTTCCTCGGCCCGCAGGCCGAGGGCCTGCTCGAGCAGCTCGGCGTCGAGAAGGACGAGCGCACGAACGTCGCCCGCGACGGGCACTTCATGTCCAGCGTCCCGGGCGTCTTCGTCGCCGGGGACGCCGGTCGGGGCCAGTCGCTCATCGTCTGGGCGATCGCCGAGGGCCGCTCGGTCGCGCACGAGGTCGACGCCTGGCTCACCGGCAAGCCCTCCCGGCTGCCGCGCCCGGTCAACCCGACCGACCGCCCTCTCGTGGTCTGAGCCGAGGTGGCCGGGATGTGGCCCGCGTCACGGCGGGCTCACCGGCCCGACTAGGCTCGATCCCATGCGTCGAGCCAAGATCGTGTGCACTCTCGGACCCGCCACGTCGTCCGCGGAGAACCTCCGCGAGCTCGTCCGCGCCGGGATGGACGTCGCCCGCCTCAACCTCAGCCACGGCCGCCACGCCGACCACGAGCGGGTCTACCGCGACGTGCGCCAGGCCAGCGACGACGTCGGCCGCGCGGTCGGCATCCTCGCCGACCTGCAGGGCCCGAAGATCCGCACCGGACGGTTCCAGGACGGCCCGGTCGAGCTCGAGAAGGGCGCGACGTTCACGATCACCACCCGTGACGTCCCCGGTGACCGGGACTGCGTGGGCACGACCTACCCGGGCCTGCCCGGCGACGTCGAGGAGGGCGACCGGATCCTCATCGACGACGGCAAGCTGGCCCTCATCGCCACCGAGGTCACCGAGACCGACGTCGTCTGCCAGGTCCTCGAGGGCGGCCCGCTGTCCGACAACAAGGGCATCAACCTGCCCGGGGTCGCCGTGTCGGTGCCGGCGATGTCGGAGAAGGACAAGGACGACCTGCGCTGGGCCCTGCGGATCCGCGTCGACATGGTCGCGCTCTCCTTCGTCCGCAGCGCCGACGACATCGACGACGTCCACGCGATCATGGACGAGGTCGGTGTCCGGGTGCCGGTCATCGCGAAGATCGAGAAGCCGCAGGCCGTGGAGAACCTCGACGAGATCATCCGGGCGTTCGACGGCGTGATGGTGGCTCGCGGCGACCTCGGGGTCGAGATGCCGCTCGAGGAGGTCCCGCTGGTCCAGAAGCGGGCCTGCGAGATCGCGCGGCGGCGGGCCAAGCCGGTGATCGTCGCCACCCAGGTGCTCGAGTCGATGGTCGAGAACAGCCGGCCCACCCGGGCCGAGGCCTCGGACGCCGCCAACGCGGTGCTCGACGGCGCCGACGCCCTGATGCTCTCCGGTGAGACGAGCATCGGGAAGAACCCCTTCGCCACCGTCCGCACGATGGCCCGGATCATCGAGAACACCGAGACCCACGGGCTGCACCGGATCCGGCCGCTGGGCACGCGGCCCAACTCCAAGGGCGGTGCGGTCACCGCCGCCGCCGCCGAGATCGGCGAGCTCCTCGGCTGCCGCTACCTCATCACCTTCACCGAGAGCGGCGACTCCGCGCGCCGGCTCGCCCGGGTCCGCCCGAGCATCCCGATGCTCGCGTTCACCCCGAACCAGTCCACCCGCAGCCAGCTCGCCCTCACCTGGGGGGTCGAGACGTTCCTCGTCTCGCACGTCAAGCACACCGACGAGATGGCCGTGCAGGTCGACGAGATCCTGCTCGGGCTCGGACGGGTCAAGGAGGGCGAGCTCGTCGTCATCGTCGCCGGCTCGCCCCCGGGCCTGCCCGGCTCGACGAACGCGCTGCGGGTGCACCGGGTCGGCGACGCGAAGAACCGGCTGGCCCCGGCGTACGGGGACCTGCGCGACGGACGGGCGTGAAAGGCGTTGGCGCAGCGTCGGTATGCTGACCGCACCCCCGGCCGGGGTGGTGGAACGGCAGACACGGAGCACTCAAAATGCTCTGCCCGCGAGGGCGTGCGGGTTCAAGTCCCGCTCCCGGCACATGAGTGAGAACCCGACCTCGGCCAAGCGCGTCCTCGTCGCGGAGGACGAGGCCATCATCCGCCTCGACCTCGCCGAGATGCTCCGCGAGTCCGGCTACGACGTCGTCGGCCAGGTCGGTGACGGCGAGCAGGCGGTCGAGATGGCCCGGTCGCTGCGGCCCGACATCGCCATCCTCGACGTCAAGATGCCGGTGATGGACGGGCTCTCGGCGGCCGAGGAGATCGGCAGGGAGCGGATCTGCCCGGTCGTCATGCTCACCGCGTTCAGCCAGACCGAGCTCGTCGAGCGGGCCCGGGACGCCGGGGTCATGGCCTACGTCGTCAAGCCGTTCACCCGCGGCGACATCACCCCGGCGATCGACATCGCCCTCTCCCGCTGGTCCGAGCTCAAGGCGCTCGAGGACGAGGTCGCCGACCTCGGCGAGCGTCTCGAGACCCGCAAGGCGGTCGACCGGGCCAAGGGCGTGCTCATGGCCCGGCTGAAGATCAGCGAGGCCGACGCGTTCCGCTGGATCCAGAAGACGGCGATGGACCGGCGGATGGGGATGCGCGAGGTCGCCGAGGCCGTCATCGCCGGCATGGAGAAGGCCTGATCCCACCGTGTCGCACCGGTCGTCGAACTGCTCGGACCGGCGATTACCGCCGGATGCCCCCGGGGCCCTATCGTCTCCCCTCAGGGCGGTCCATCGGGCCGCCCGTCAGGCGTCAAGGAGGTGCGCGTGGCACGACGGGTCGTCGAGGTGACCGTGGTCGACGTCGACGACCTGCGCGACGTCACCAGCCTCTGGCTCGCCGCCAAGGTCGACGGCGGCTCGAGCAAGGAGGTCTGTGCCCGCACCATCGCCGAGGGGCGCCTCGCCGGCGCGCTTCGCCGCCAGGGGGTCCAGGCGTGGGTGGCCCACCTCGACGGTGAGCCGGTCGGCTACGTCGTCACCACCGACAACCCGTTCGGCCTGGACCCCAGCGACGAGCTCGCCGTCGAACAGCTCTGGGTCACCCCCACCGCCCGGCGCCACGGCGTGGCCAAGGCCCTCCTGACCGCCGTCCTCGGGGCCGCGGAGCGCTCGGGGTGCGAGGTCGTCGTCTCCAACGTGCCCACGTCCTCGCGGGAGGCCAACCGCTTCTTCGCCCGCCTCGGCTTCGGGTCGGTCGTCGTCCGGCGGGTCGTCCCGACCAGCGGGCTGCGCCGCAGGCTCGCCCCCGAGACGGTCGAGACCGGCGAGGCGCTGCGACGGCGCCGCCGCTCGCTCCGGCAGCGCGCCTTCGCCTCCACGCCCTCGAAATGAGCCGGCAGCTCCGGGCCCGCCGTCGGGCTCCCGGCGTCAGGCTCCCGGCGGCCGGTCGCGCACCAGGCAGGTGATGCGGCACGTGCACACCCGCCGGTCCTCCTCGTCGGTGAGGACCACCTCGTAGGACGCCAGGGTGCGGCCCAGGCTGAGCGCCGTCGCCGTCCCGGTGACCATGCCGGAGCGGACCGCCCGGTGGTGGGTCGCGTTGATGTCGGTGCCGACGACGACGCGGTCCGGGCCGGCGTGCAGCCACGCCCCGACCGAGCCGAGGGTCTCGGCGAGCACCACGGAGGCCCCGCCGTGCAGGATGCCGTAGGGCTGGGTGTTGCCCTCGACCGGCATCGTCCCGACGAGCCGCTCCGGGGACGCCTCGACGATCTCCACCCCCATCCGGTGGTTGAGCGAGTGGGGGTTCATCGCCCACATCTGCTCGACCATCTCGAGGTGCTCGGCGGAGGCGGTGAGGAAGCGGCCGGGGCCGTCGGTGGTGTCGGTCATGGTGGATAGGCTGCCACGCGTGAAGCTGCTGCTCCTTGACGGACACTCGCTGGCCTACCGGGCCTTCTTCGCCCTCCCGGTGGAGAACTTCTCGACGAGCACCGGGCAGCACACCAACGCCGTCTACGGCTTCACCGCGATGCTCATCAACGTACTGCGCGACGAGTCCCCGACCCACGTCGGGGTGGCCTTCGACGTCTCCCGGCAGACCTTCCGCAGCGAGGAGTACACCGAGTACAAGGCCGGTCGGGCCCAGACCCCGAGCGAGTTCTCCGGCCAGCTGCCGCTGCTGCGGGAGGTGCTCGACGCACTGCGCATCCGCCACCTGGGGGTCACCGGGTACGAGGCCGACGACGTCATCGCCACCCTCACCCACCGCGCCGTGCAGGAGGGTCACGAGGTGGTCATCTGCACCGGCGACCGGGACGCCTTCCAGCTGGTCTCCGACCGGGTGACCCTGCTCTACCCGGTCCGCGGGGTCTCCGAGGTGTGGCGGTTGGACCCCGGCGCGGTCGAGGAGCGCTACCTCGTCCCGCCCGAGCGCTACAGCGACCTCGCCGCCCTCGTCGGCGAGTCCAGCGACAACCTCCCGGGCGTGCCCGGGGTCGGTCCGAAGACGGCCGCGAAGTGGATCGGCCGGTACGGGGACCTGCAGGGCATCGTCGCGCACGTCGACGAGATCACCGGCAAGGCCGGGGAGAGCCTGCGTGCCCACCTCGACGACGTGCTGCGCAACCGGCGGCTCAACCGGCTCGTCGACGACCTCGACCTGCCGCTGAGCGTCGCCGACCTCGAGCGGGCCTCGTGGGACCGGGAGGAGGTCCACCGGGTCTTCGACGGCCTGGAGTTCCGGGTCCTGCGCGAGCGGCTGTTCGCGACCTTCGACGTCGAGCAGGACGAGGTCGAGGGCGGCTTCGAGCTCGAGGGCCACGTGCTCGCCACCGACGAGCTCGTCGCCCACCTCGCCGACCCGGCCCGCGCGGCCACCGTCCACGGCCTCGTCGTCGGGGGCCACTTCCGCGGCGGCGTCGGCGACGCCGAGTCCGTGGCCGTCGCGGGCGCCGACGGCACCGTCGCGCACGTCGACCTCGCCACGCTGACGCCGCAGCAGGAGGGCGTCCTCGCCGCGTGGCTCGCCGACCCGGCCGCCCCCAAGGTGCTGCACGACGCCAAGCCGCAGCTCCAGGCCCTCTCCTGCCGTTCGCTCCGGCTGGCCGGGGTGGTCAGCGACACCGCCCTCGCGGCCTACCTCGTCCGCCCCGACCAGCGCTCCTACGACCTCGAGGACCTCGTCGTGCGCCACCTCGGCCGCGAGCTGAGGGCGGAGACCGAGGGCACGGCCGACCAGGGGCAGCAGGGCACCCTGTCATTCGACGTCGAGGGCGACGACGACACCGCTGCCGAGGACGCCATGGTCCGCGCCACGGCCGTCCTCGAGCTCGCCGGGGTGCTCGGCGAACGCCTGGAGGAGACCGGTGGGACCGAGCTGCTCCGCGGCCTCGAGCTGCCGCTCGTCGGGATCCTCGCGGCGATGGAGCGCACCGGGATCGCCGTCGACGAGGACGCCCTGGCCGCGCTCGAGGCCGACTTCGACGCGAAGATGCGCCAGGCCCAGGTGGACGCCTACGACGCGATCGGGCGCCACGACGTCAACCTCGGCAGCCCCAAGCAGCTCCAGGAGGTGCTCTTCGACCAGCTCGGCATGCCCAAGACGAAGCGGACGAAGACCGGCTACACCACCGACGCCGACGCCCTCGCCGACCTGTTCGTCAAGACCGAGCACCCCTTCCTCGAGGCGCTGCTGCGGCACCGGGACACCAGCCGGCTGCGGGTCACCGTCGAAGGGCTCATCAAGTCGGTGGCGCCCGACCGCCGCATCCACACGACCTACCTGCAGACCATCGCCGCCACCGGGCGGCTCTCCTCCACCGACCCCAACCTGCAGAACGTGCCGATCCGCACCGAGGAGGGCCGCCGCATCCGGGCCGTCTTCGTCGTCGGCGAGGGCTACGAGTCGCTGATGTCCGCGGACTACAGCCAGATCGAGATGCGGATCATGGCGCACCTCTCCGGCGACGAGGGGCTCATCGAGGCCTTCCGCACCGGGGAGGACCTGCACCGGTTCGTCGGGGCCCGGGTCTTCTCCGTCGACCCGGCCGAGGTCACCCCGGCGATGCGCAGCAAGGTCAAGGCGATGAGCTACGGGCTGGCCTACGGGCTGTCCGCGTTCGGCCTCTCCAAGCAGCTGACGATCAGCACGGGGGAGGCACAGGGCCTGATGGACGAGTACTTCGCCCGGTTCGGCGGGGTCCGCGACTACCTGCGCGAGGTCGTCGCACAGGCCCGCGCCACCGGCTACACCGAGACGATGCTGGGCCGTCGCCGCTACCTGCCCGACCTCACCAGCGACAACCGCCAGCGCCGCGAGATGGCCGAGCGGATGGCGCTCAACGCCCCGATCCAGGGCTCGGCGGCCGACATCATCAAGGTCGCGATGAAGGGTGTCGACGCCGCCCTCACCGGCGAGGGGATGACCTCCCGGATGCTGCTCCAGGTCCACGACGAGCTCGTCCTCGAGGTGGCGCCCGGGGAGCGCGAGGCAGTCGAGGCGCTCGTGCGGCGCGAGATGGGCGCCGCGGCCGTCATGGACGTCCCGCTCGACGTCAGTGTCGGGGTCGGACGCTCCTGGCACGACGCGGCGCACTGAGCGAGCCCCGCGGGTCCGGGGCGTCCGACCAGGTGACGACGGCGAGCACGGCGAGCAGTGCCGTGTCGACGGTGAGGACGAGCAGCACGAGGGCATGCCCGTCGCCGACGAAGGGCACGCCGGCGGCCACGGCGGCGAGCGCACCCCAGATCCACCACACCGCGGTCCGGTGCCGGCGGGCCAGGGCGGTCTGCACGAGCAGCTGCACCATGGCGGCCACGGTGCCGAGCAGCGCGAACAGCCACAGGTCGTCCCGGACCGCGGCGTAGGCCGCGCCCCCGACGAAGGCCAGCGCGAGCCCGGGAAGGGCGAGCACCGTCAGCACGGTGACGAGCCCGATGCCCAGGACGACGAGCAGCCCCACGTGGTGGACGTGCCGCGGCCCGCCGCGACGGGCCAGCGCCGGGTAGGCCAGGACGGCGACGAAGGTCGGCAGGAAGAGGACTGCCTTGGCCAGGATGAGGCCGGCGGCGTACCGGCCGGACTCGGCTGGGGTGAGGGTGGCGCGGGCGACGAAGACGTCGGCCTGGCTGAGGACGAAGAAGGCGAGCAGCACGTGGACGTCGTGGAGCACCTCCCCGGCGAGCGCGCGGAGCGCGAGGGGACGGCGGGGGGCCGGGCGGGCGCCGCGGCGCAGCAGCAGGTGACCCACGA
This sequence comes from uncultured Actinomycetota bacterium, assembly GCA_963772645.1. Taxonomy (GTDB): domain Bacteria; phylum Actinomycetota; class Actinomycetes; order Actinomycetales; family Dermatophilaceae; genus DASSQJ01. The sequence continues at coordinate 447,767 of CAVYYD010000007.1, read as the reverse complement.
CCACCGGTACGAGGGCGCCCAGGGCCACCCCGGCCATCGCGGAGAGGGGGGTGCGGCTCAGCCAGATCGCGGCCCCGCCGACGACGAGCCGGCCGACCCCGAAGGCGACGCTGAGCAGCGCGACGTCGCGCCAGCGGCGCGAGCCCTGGAGCAGCCCGAGCTGGCTGCCGGTCACGGCGAGCGCCCCCGGAGGTCACCGCGACGGTCGCCGCCGGGAGCCAGGAGTCGAGATGGAAGACCGCGGCGAGCACGGGCGAGAGGGCCAGGGCCAGCGCTGCCAGGGCCGCACCGGCGCGGACGCCGGCCGCCAGCAAGGCGCGGGAGTCGGCGCCCTCGCCCTGCGTGGCGACGTGCCGCGCCGTCGTCGCCTGGACCCCCATGGCCACGACGTTGGCGACCAGGACCACGCCCATCAGGGCGGCGACCTCCGAGTACCCGGCCGGGCCGAGGGTGCGGGCGGCGAGCAGGGCGAAGAGGTACGCCGCGGCGTTCATCACCGTCATCCCGACGGCGACGAGACCGGCCCCGCGGGCGAGGGCCGCCCGGCCCGTGGTGCTCACGCGGGACAGGCTACGTCCGGGAGCGGGGCTCAGACCGGCAGCCGGCGGAAGACGGCCGCCGGGAGGTGGCGCAGCACCGACATCACCGGACGCATCGCACCGGGCACCCACAGGGTCCGGCTCGGCCCCCGCAGGTGGGCGACGACGGCCGCGGCGACGTCGTCGGCGTCGACCGCGAGCGGCGCGGCCTGCATGCCCCTCGGTCATCGACGTCCGGACGAAGCCGGGCCGCACGACGAGGACCACCACCCCGGCCTCCGCAGGTCCTCACCGAGGCCGGTCGCGAAGGCGTCGAGCCCGGCCTTCGTAGAGCCGTAGAGGTAGTTGGACCGCCGGGCCCGCTCGCCGGCCACCGAGGAGAGGACGACGACGGTCCCGTGGCCCTGGCGCGCGGCAGCGCTCGGCGAGCACGGTGAGGGCCGAGACCGCCCCGGTGAAGTTCGTCGTGACGACCTCCGCGGCGGCGACCGGGTCGGCCAGGGTCGGTGAGTCGGGGAGGACCCCGAAGGCGAGGAGCACGACGTCGACGTCGCCCGCCGTCGAAGACCGCCGCGAGCGACGGCCTCGTGGGCCTGCGACGTCGGCGGCGTCGAAGTCCACCGCCTCGCGGTCGACGCCGGCGCCGAGCGCGCCGCAGTCGGCCGCGGCGGCGCGTCCACCGCCCGGCCCGCGGCCGGCCCGCGAGGACGACCCGTCCAGCCGGCCCCGGCGGCGAGCCGGGCGACGGTCGCGAGCGCCGATGTCGGAGGTGGCCGCCGAGGACGAGCACGGACTGGGGGCTGCCGAGGGCGTCTAGCACAGCGCCAGCAGCCCCCTGGCGAGGTCGGAGCGCGAACACGCCGCGGGGTCGAGCCGCGGCTGCGCAGCTCGCGCCACTCGGTCGAGGCCGGGGGTACATGACGGGCAGCAGCTCGGGCCGCACCCGGGCGTCCTTGGCGAGGTAGACCCGGCCGCCCGCGGCGACGACGAGCTCGTCGGCGCGGTCGAGGACGGCGGCGACCTCGGCCGCCGCCGGGACGTCGACGGCGAGCGTCCAGCCCGGGCGCGGGAACGACAGCGGCGCGCCGGCCCGGGGCCGAACCGCTTGAGCACCGGCGAGGAAGGTCGTGCGCGCCGCTCCCGCGCGGAGCAGCGCGAGCACCTGCTCGACGACCTCGGCGCCGGGCGCGGCGAGCTGGTACTGGACGAAGCCGCCGGCGCCCGTAGAGGCGGTTCCAGCCGTCGACGACGTCGAGCGGGTGGAAGAACGAGGCGAGCGTGGCCGGGCCGGTGCTCGGACGCGACGGGGCGCGGCGGAACCACAGCTCGTTGAACGTCCGGCGGTGAGCCGGTTGACCAGACCCGACGGGGCCCACGGCGGGCCCGGCGGCGGCCCGCGGGTCGCGGTAGCCCTCGAGCGGCGAGCACGCCCGGCTCGCCCGAGGCGGAGTGGTCGCCCGCTGGTCAGCACCCCGCGGCCGAGGCCGCCCCGCCGGCCAGGCGTGTCCAGCCAGGCCACGGTGTAGCGGAAGCGCTGGTCGTCCTCGGCGAGGGCGGCGAAGGTGGCGTCGAGGTCTGCGGTGCGCCGGGTGTGCGACGGTGATGCTCGCCGATCGCGACCGGCACGAGCTGCAGCCGGCGCCGAGACGACGACGCCGGCCAGCCCCATCCCGCCGAGGACCGCGCCGAGCAGCGGGTCGCCCGCGCCGAGCTCGCGGACCTCGCCGGTCCCGTCGACGAGGGTGAGCGAGACGACGTGCCGCGCCGATGCTGCCGTCGCGGTGGTGGTTCTTGCCGTGGACGTCGGCGGCGACCGCGCCGCCGACGGTGACGTGGCGGGTGCCCGGGGTGACCGGGCACGAACCAGCCCTGCGGGACGACGTGCGCGATGAGCTCGCCGATGCTGACACCGGCGGCGACGTCGACGACCCCGTCCGCGGTGACCGGGCCGACGCCGCGGGCCGCGGTGAGGTCGAGGACGAGCCCGCCGGCGTTCTGGCCGCGTCCCCGTAGCTGCGGCCCAGCCCGCGGGAGCAGGCCGCGCCCGCGCGGGCCCGCCGCGCGGGCGGCCCGGACCGCGGCGACGACGGCGCCGACGTCCGCTGCCGGGGCGAGCGCGGCGACCGAGGACGCCGCGCGGCCCCAGCCGGTCAGCGCGACCCGGGCGCCTGCCTCGCGGGCGGGGCTCACAGCGCCACCCCGAGGCGCGAAGGTCGGCGAGCCAGAGGACGCCGAGGGCGAGCAGCACCGGGTCGTGCAGCACGACCTCCTCGGGCTCCTCGACCCGCCCGTGGTCGGTGTCGAGGGCGAAGCGGAAGAGGGCGAGCACGAAGGGGACGATACTGACCGTGCTCCACACCGCTCCGGGCCGCCCGTCGCTCGTCTCGAACGCCCAGAGGCAGTACCCCGCGATCGTGACCGACGCGCTGATGCCCGAGGACCATCCGCAGGTAGGAGAGCGGGTAGTGGGTCGAGGCTGCGGCGGACCACCGACCCGGCCTCCTGCGCCCAGGTCAGCTCGGAGAGCCGCTTGCCGGTGACGACGAAGAGCGAGGCGAAGCCGGTGACGATGAGGAACCACTGCGAGATCGGCAGGCCGGTCGCCGGCGCCGCCGGCGATCGCGCGCAGGATGAAGCCGCCCGAGACCAGCCCCAGCTCGACCACCGGCTGGTGCTTGAGGACGACGCTGTAGCCCACCTGGAGCACGAGGTAGCCGACGACGACCCAGCGCAGCTGCCCGGGTAGGCGAGCAGCACCGCGGCGAGCGCGAGGACGGCGGCGAGCACGGCCGCCGTGCGCCGGCTGACCCGGCCGGCGGGGATCGGGCGGCGCCGCTTCGTCGGGTGCTGGGCGTCGGCCGCGGCATCGAGGACGTCGTTGAGGCAGTAGGTGGCGCTGCTGGCGAGGACGAAGGCGACGAAGGCGACGACGGTCGCCCAGCGCGACGGAGGGGCTCGAGGATCGAGCCCGCCGCCAGCGGGGCCGCCCCGACGAGGATGTTCTTGACCCACTGCTTCGGGCGGAGCAGCGCGAGCACCCCGGAGACCACGGCGGTCACCCTAGTCGGCAGGCGCTATCGTCCCTCGCCATGAGGGCTGCCGCCCGGCGTGGCCGGTCCGCGGGTCGGACCGGCGGGGCCGGCCGCACGGCTCGCGGGGGCCGTGCCGGCCCTCGTCGCCGCTCATCCGCGGGCTGGTCCTCCTCGGTCCGGGCCTGGCGCCCGGGCTGCGTCCTGCGTCCGCGACATGGTCTTCGTCCCGGAGCCGGCACTGACCGGCCGGCTGCTCGGCCTCGGCCACGAGCCCCCGCGGGCGGTCCCGAGCGACCTCGTCGTGGCGCTGGCCTCGCACGTCGCTCCCGGACGGCCTCGTCCAGAAGGTCGTGCTCCTCGGCATCCTCGTCGCGGCCGGCTCGGCGCCGCCCGGCTCGCGCCGCGCGCGGTGCCTGCCGGGGTCGGCGGCGGCCCTCGCCGCGGTGTGGAACCCCTACGTCGGGGAGCGCCTGCTCATGGGCCAGTGGGCCCTGCTCGTCGGGTACGCCGCGCTGCGCCTGGGTGGTGCTCGGCGCCGCCCGGGTGGCTAGGGGGCAGCGCGGTGGCCCTGTCCCTGGCGCTCGGGCTTGGTGCTCGGCGGCGCTCGGCGGGGCCGCTGCCTGGGTGGTCCTCGTCGTCTCGGCGTGCGGCGCCGTCGCAGGGGTCGCGGTGCCGGCCGCTCGGCGCGGGCGGTGCTGGCGCCGGTCCGCTGCGGTCGGTCCCGCTCGCGTGGCGCTCGCGCTGCCGTGGGCGCTGCCGGCGCTGCTGCGTCCCGCCGGGCTCGGCAGCGACCCCGCCGGGTTCGCGGTGTTCGCGCCGCGGCGCCGACAGCCGGCTCGGCGCGGTCGGGATCGCTGCTCACCGGGGGCGGGACGTGGAACGCCGCCGCCGTGCCGCCGGGCCGGGAGAGCCTCGTCGGCGCCGTCGCGGCGCCCTCCTCTCCTCGGCTGGGCCCTGGCCGGGTTCGCCGCTCACCCGGCGGGGGCCGGTGCGCGAGGCGCACCCGAGGGCCGCGGCACTGCGGGCCCCGGTCCTCGGCGCGGGCCTCGCCGGGCTGGTCCTCGCCCTGGCCTCACCTGGCCGGCGGTGCGCTCGGACCGGTCGCCGGATGGCCCGGTGGCGGGCTGCTCCGTGACGGTGCCCGGGAGCTGGCGCCGTGGCTGCTCCTCCTCGCGGTCGGCGCGGGCTGGGCTGTCGCCCGGCTCGGCTCGCGGCGGCGTGGCCCCGGGCGGCGGGCGCCCTCGTGGCCCTGCTCCCGGTGGCGGCGCTGCCCGGCCTCGGCTGGGGTGTCGCCGGCGCACCTCGCACCGTGACTACCCGCGCGAGGTCCTCGCCGTCGCCGCGGCGGCGGACGAGGCGGACCCGGCGCCGGCGCGGTCGTCGTGCTGCCCTTCGAGACCGTCCGGCGATACCCGTGGAACGGTGGGCGGCCGAGCCTGACCCCGTGGGCACGGCTGCTGGACCGGCGGTCGTCATCTCCGTCCGACCTCGTCGTCGCCACCCCCACCGGGCCCGCACCGTCGCCGGGGAGGACCCGTACGCGGCCGCGGTGCGCGGGGCGCTGCGCGGCCCGGACCCCGCCGCGGGGCTCGCCTCGCTCGGGGTCGGCTGGGTGCTGACCGACGTCGCCGGGACCGCGGTGCCCGAGGGCGCGATGCGGGTGGCCGGCGACGACGTCACCGGTCTGTGCCGGCTGCCGGGTCCGGTCGTCGCCCAGGCCCCGGCACGCCACGACCCACCCGCGGCCCCGGTCCTCGCCGGGGATGTCACGGCCCTCGCCGCGGCCGTCACGGCGCTCGTCGTGGCGGCACGCCGCCGCACCCGTGCGACGGGGGCGGCAGCGGGGCGTACCATCGGGTAACATCCGGTCAGCGCCGGCGCACCCGCCGCGCGCGTGCCCCGCACCACCAGGAGCGCCATGCGTCCGCAGATCCTCGTCACGGTTCTCGTCGCGGTGGTGCTCGGAGTCCTCGCCAGCCTCGGGCTCTACTCGGCGCTCCAGCCGGCCGCGTTCACGACCGACCAGCCGATCTACACGTACGGCACCTCGAACTGACCGGCGGGGCTGCCGGCGGCTCGGCGCGGCCCGCGGCTCAGCGGGGCCGGCGCGTGCGCCGGGCCATTGCGGCCCGATGGCCTCGTCGAAGCGGTCGACGGTGCGCTGCCAGGTGAAGCCCGACGCGAGCTCCTCGGCCGCCTTGCCGAGCCGGTCGCGCTCGGCGCCGTCGAGCAGCAGGCGACGGGTGAGGTCGGTGAAGTCGGCGACGTCGTCGGCCGCCGCGAGGTAGCCGGTCTCGCCGTCGACGATCGACTCGGTGATGCCCCCGGTGCCGGCGAAGGCGATCGTCGGCGTCCCGTGCATCCCCGCCTCGACGACGACCAGCCCCCAGCCCTCCTTGACCGACGGCACGAGCGACACCCAGCTGCTCGCGAGGAGGCGGTGCCGCTCGGCGGCACTGACGAACCCGACGAGGTCGACGACGTCCGCCAGGCCCAGGCGGCCCACCTCGGCGCGCACCTGCTCCTCCCACCAGCCGCGACCCGCGACGACGAGCCGGGCGGTGGGGAACTCACCGCGCAGCCGGGCGAGGACCTCCAGGGCCACCTCCACCCGCTTGTGCGGCACGAGCCGGCCGAGGACGAGCAGCTGGGGCTCGGGGCTGCGCCGGACGTCGTGCGGCGGCGGGGGGATCGCCCCGTTGTGGACGACCCGGACCCGGGTCCGGTCGACGCCGAGCTCGGCGAGCTCGTCGCGGGTGACCTCCGAGACGGCGACGTAGGGCCGGCGGCGGTTGACCACCGGTGCGACGCGGGACTCGATGAACCACCCGAGCCGGGCCATCAGCGGGCCGAAGACGACGGGCCACTGCTCCCGGTGGACGTGGTGGACGAGGACGAGGTGGGTGGTCCGCCCGGCCCACAGGGCCGCGAGGTAGGGGACGCCGTTCTGCGTCTCGACGACGACGTCGGGGCGCGGCACCCGCCCGGAGCGCACCGCCCAGCGCCGCCCGTGCGTACACCGAGAGGCGGCCACCGAGGCGGACCACCCGCACGCCGCCGGGGCGGAACTCCTCCTGCACCGCGCCGGGGTAGCGGGCGGTGAGCAGGGTGACCTCGTGCCCGCGCGCCGCGAGCCCGTCGCAGACGTGTTCGGCGTAGACCTCCGACCCCCCGCCCTCGGGGTGCCCGGTGTCGCGCCAGTTGAGGAAGAGCACCCGGACGGGGCGCCCCGGTGGCGATGGTCGCACGGCGTCGTGGCAGCCTCTCCGGTCGGCGGGTGCGGTTATGCTACCCGCCGGTAAGAGCTACGGCGCAGCGACGAAGGAGTCCACGGGCGTGGTCACGAGCCGGGCGGTCGCCGCGCCGCCCGACGCCGCTGCCCCCGAGCGGGTCGCTCGCCCGGGCCGTCGCCCTGTTCCGCGCCTTCCGCCTCGAGCAGACCGACCCGGCCTTCTTCTACGGCCTGCTCGCCGCCGACTGGGTGCGCGAGGTGTCCCGGTTCGCACCACTGGCCGGCGCGCGGGTCCTCGACGTCGGCGGCGGGCCCGGGTACTTCGCCGACGCCTTCGCCGGCGCCGGGGCGCGGTACGCCGCGGTCGACGCCGACGCCGGCGAGCTCTCGGCCGCCGGCAGCCCCGGGTCCAACACCGTCCTGGCCTCGGGGCTCGCCCTGCCGCTCGCCGACGACGGGGTCGACCTGGCCTGCTCGAGCAACGTCCTCGAGCACGTCCCCGACCCGGTCGCGATGGCCGAGGAGATGCTCCGGGTCACCCGGCCCGGGGGCGCTGGCCGTCATCTCCTGGACGACCTGGTACTCGCCGTGGGGCGGTCACGAGACCTCGCCGTGGCACTACCTCGGCGGCCACCGCGCCGCCGACCGGTACGCACGGCGGCACGGCCGGCGGCCGAAGAACGACCTGGGCCGCACGCTCTTCCGCGCGCACGCCGGGCCGATGCTCGCGTGGGCCCGGTCGTGCCCGCGCGCAGAGCTCGTCGCGGCCTACCCGCGATACCACCCCCGGTGGCTGCGCTGGGTGGCGCGGGTCCCGGTGGTCCGCGAGGTCGCCGTGTGGAACCTCGTCCTCGTCCTGCGGGTCCGCTGACGTGGCCGCGACAGCCGTCGTGACCGTCGGGCCGGCGGCCCGGGACGAGTCCGTGACGGCCTGGCTCTGGCGGATGCGGCACGCGGCGGTTCTCGTCGGGCTCCTCGCCGTCGCGCTGAACACCGATGCCGGCCGGGTGGTGGGCGACACCAAGCTCGACCTGACCCTCGACCCCGCCGGCCTGCTGCGCCGGGCACTGCACCTCTGGGACCCCCTGGGCAGCGGTGGCCAGGTGCAGAACCAGGGATACGGCTACCTGTTCCCGATGGGCCCGTTCTTCCTCGCGGGTGACCGGCTCGGCGTCCCGGACTGGGTGGTGCAGCGTCTGTGGTGGGCGGTGCTGCTCGCGGTCTCCTACACCGGCTTCGTCGCGCTCTCCGGCCGCCTGCGGCTGGGCACCCGGTGGAGCCGGCTGGTCGCCGGTGTCGCCTTCGCGCTGTGGCCGCACGTGCTCACCATCCTGGGCCGCTCCTCGGTCGAGGCGTGGCCGGTGGCGTGGGCGCCCTGGATGGTCGTCCCGCTCGTCGGCTCGGCCGCCCTCGCCCGCCCGGTCCGCGCCGCGGTGCTCTCGGGCCTCGCCGTGCTCGCTCTCGGTGGTGTCAACGCCACCGTGGACCTCGCCGCGGTCCTCCCGGCAGGGTTGTGGCTGCTGAGCCGGCAGTGGAGCCGGCAGTGGGCGCGGCTGGTCGGTGCGTGGCTCGTCGCCCTGCTCCTGGCGACCCTGTGGTGGGTCGTGCCACTCCTCGCCCTGAGCCGGTTCAGCCCGCCCTTCCTCGACTTCATCGAGTCGGCGTCCATCACGACGCGCACGGCGACGCTCGTCGAGTCCCTGCGCGGCACGTCGGACTGGGTGGCCTACCTCGGTGACGCGAGCACCCGCGCCGGTGGGCTGCTGCTCTCCCGCCCCGTGCTCATCGCGGGGACGGTCGTCGTCTCCGCGCTGGGGATCGCCGGCGTCGCGCTGGCGAGCCGCCGGGTGCGCGGCTGGCTCGCCCTGCTGCTCGTCACGGGAGCCGTGCTGACCACGCTGGGGTACGTCGGGGCGGGTGGCTCGCCCTTCGCGGCCACCGTCCGGGAGCTGCTCGACGGGCCGTTGGCGCCGCTGCGCAACGCCCACAAGTTCGACGTCCTCGTCCGGCTCGCCCTGGCGCTGGGCCTCGCCGTGGTTCTCCAGGCCCTCTCCCGTGGCCGGTCGCGAGCCGAGTCGGCGCTCCTGAGGCGCGTGGTCACGGCCGGGGCGGCGTTCGCCGTCGTCACCTCGGCCAGCCCTTTCCTCGCCCTCGGCGTCGCGCCGTCCGCGTCCTACCCGGCGGTTCCCGCGTACTGGGCCGAGGTCGCCGGCTGGCTCGGCGAGCACGACCCGGACGGGCGCACGCTGCTCGCGCCGGGCTCGCGCTTCGCCGACTACGACTGGGGCTCGACGGGCGACGAGCCGATGCAGGCACTCGCCCGCAGTGGCTGGGACGTGCGCAACGCCGTGCCGCTGACCGGCGCCGGCCACATCCGGTGGCTCGACGAGGTGGAGCATCTGCTCGCCCGGGGACGGGGCGGCTCCGACCTCGCCGCCGCCCTCGCCGCCGGCGGGATCACCCACGTGCTCGTGCGCAACGACCTCAGCATCTCGGCGAGCGCCGCGACCCGGCCGCTGCTCGCGGGGGCGGCGTTGGGGGCGACCCCCGGCGTGCAGCGAGTGGCCTCGTTCGGTCCACTCGTCGGGGGGCTCGACCCGGGACCGGTCCTGCTCGACGACGGGCTGCGCCTGCCGGCCCACGCCGTCGACGTCTACGTCGTCGACGGGAGCGGCGACCCCCGGGTGAGCGCCACCCCGCTGTCGTCGGTCGCCCTGGTCGCCGGGGCGGCCGAGGCGGTCCACGGCACGGGCCTGGCCGGCGCGCCGGTCGGGGTCAGCACTCTCGACCCGACGGCCCGTGTCGTGGCGTCCGCCGGCGGCCCCCGGGTGCTCACGGACACCCCGCGGCGTCGGGAGACGAACTTCGGCACCGGAGCGCTGGGGTCCTCCCAGACCCTTGCCGCGGGGGACCCGCTGCGCCTCGACAAGCCGGTCCTCGACTACTCGACGTGGCCGGAGTCTGATGCGGCGACGGCGCTGGTCACCGGGGTGAGCGCCCTGACGGCGAGCTCCTCGGCGGCGGACGCGGACGCGTTCCCGCGCACCGACCCGGGTTCGATGCCGTTCGCCGCCGTGGACGGCGACCCGGACTCGGCGTGGCGGCCCAACCCGTCGCTGCCCGTGCGCGGGGCCTGGTGGGAGGTCGTGCTTCCGGCGGCCCGTCAGGTCACCGGGACGGTGACCCTCGAGGGCGCCGGCCTCGGCGGCATCACCGCGGTCCGGCTCACCACCGACGTGGGCACCACCGAGCTCCCCGTCGTCGGCGACGCGGTGAGCCTGCCGTCCGTCCGCACCGCCCGGCTCCGGCTCACCCTCGACGCAGTGCCGGAGCGCCCGGCGGTCGACGTGGGCATCCGGGAGGTCGACATCCCCGGCCTGCGCGTCCGCCGGACGGTCGTCGTCCCGCCGGCCGGCTTCGGGGAGGGGGAACCGCTGGACCGCGTCTGGCTGCGCTCCGACCCCGGTGACGGCGGCTGCGTGACGGTCGGTGCCCGTCCCGTCTGTGCCAGCGCCCTGGACTCCACCGGCGAGGACGCCGCCGGGCTCGACCGCACCCTCACGGTCCCCCAGGAGCGGGTCACGGCGACGGTCGCGGCGGTGCCCCGCCCCGGGGCGGCCCTCGACGAGGCCGTGACGAGGGCGCTGGACCTGCCCGTCGACGTCGAGGCGACCTCACGGGCGGTGTCCGACCCGGCGGCCGGACCCTGGGCCGCAGTCGACGGTGCCCTCGACACCGCGTGGCTCGCCTCCGGCCGCGATGCCGCGCCGGCGCTGACCCTCTCCTGGCGGGGACGGACCCGGGTCGACGAGGTCGTCGTCCACCTCGACGAGTACGTCGGCGCCACGGCCGCGACCGGGGTCGAGGTCACCTCGCCGGACGGCACCCGCAAGGCCCTCCTGGACCCCTACGGCCGGGCCAGGTTCGACCCGCTGACCACCGACCGCCTCACCGTGCGGTTCGTCGCCAACCCCTACCGCTCGACGATCGACCCCTACACCCTGCGCCGCGGCCCCCTCGGCATCGCCGTCTCCGAGCTCGAGGTGCCCGGAGTCACCGGCCCGGTCTCGGTCAGCGGCGCCCGCGCCGACCGACCGGTGACCTTCGGCTGCGGCAGCGGACCGGTCCTGGACGTCGGCGGCCGGCGGCTCGAGACCTCGGTGACGACGACGCTCGGTGCGGTGCTGCGCGGCCAGGAGCTCACCGCGTCGGCCTGCGGGGATGGGACGCTCGACCTCCGCGGCGGAACCCTCGGGGTCCGCGAGCAGGGCGGAGACGGCCGGTCCTGGGCGGTCACCCGCGTGCTCCTCGACCGCGCCGGAGCCCCGGTGGAGGCCCGGGGCTCGGGACCGGCGGTCACGGTCACCTCGTGGGGGCCGGGCCGTCGGGGCGTCGAGGTCGGCGCTCGCTCCGAGCCGGTGCTGCTCCGCATCCGCGAGAACGAGAACGCGGGGTGGCGGGCATCGCTGGACGGCAGGCCGCTCGAGGCGGTGACCGTGGCGGGCTGGCAGCAGGGGTTCGTCGTCCCGGCGGGCCGGACCGGCGAGGTCGAGATGCACTTCGCCGGCGACGACGCGACCCGGAGCGGGATGCTCGCCGGCGCGGTCTCGGCCGCGCTGCTCCTGCTCCTGGGGGCACTCTTCGCGCTCCGCCGGGGCGGGCCGCCCGCGGACCGCCGGGACGTCCTCGAACCGGCCGCTCCGGCGCTGCTCTCGGGTGTCCTCGGCGCGCTGCTCGTCGTCCTCGCCGGCGGCTGGGCGGTGCTGGCGGTCGGTGTCGTCGGTGGCACGCTCGGGCTGGTGTCGCGGCGGACCGGCGGCGGACGGCGGGCGCGGGCCCGGGCGGTGGGCTGGGTGGCCGGCGGGTCGTACCTCGGCGCCGGAATGGTGCTGCTGACAGGGCCCCTGGGGTCCGGCGACTACCGCGCCGGCTCGGTGCTCGCCCAGGTCTGCTGCATCGTCGCCCTCACCGCGGTCGCCGTCGGGATCACGCCCGTACGGTGGTGGGGTTCCCACCGGATGCGGTGAGCCGTCCCCCGGGCCGGACCCGGTGCGCCCAGCGCAGCACGGGGGCCTCGAGGAACCGGCGGCTCAGCGCGGCGAGGAGCACCGACCCGGCGAGCACGGGCGGCAGGACCTGGACGATGTCGCCGGAGAAGAGCGGGATGCCGAGGGCCGTGACCACCCACCGCAGGACGACGAGGTGGTAGAGGAACACCCCGTACGAGATGTCCCCGGCGTACCGGGCCACCCGGTTCCCCAGCGTCGCGACCGCCAGCGGTGACTGGGCCAGAACGGCCGGGGCGACGACGGCGGTCGCGACGACGAGGTAGAGCAGGGACTTGGTGACCGCCTCCCACGAGGTCGCCGGCACGAGGAGGCGGGGCCCGGCCACCGGGGTGGCGGCGACGAGCAGCACCGCCAGGGCCACCGACCACCAGGTGAGCGGGTGGCGGCCGAGGGCGTCGAGCCGCACGGCGGCCGAGGTCGGGGCGGCCGTGCCGAGGTCGACATGCACCCGCAGGAGCGCGAGTGCCATGCCCGCGGCGAACCACCCGAGGAAGGCCGGAAGCCACAGACCGCCGCTCGCCCAGCGGTCCCCGCCGGGTTGGTGGAGGAAGAGGTACCACCAGAGTGGGACGAGCCCCATGGCCGCCAGTGCCAGGGCGACCGCGCGGGGCCGCCACGAGGACCTGCACACCGCCATCACGCCGACCCCGATCGCCGGGAGGAGCGCGTAGAACGCGACCTCGGTGCCGAGGCTCCACGTCTGGGTCAGCCCCTCCCGGAGGTGCCCGGCGCCGTAGTTCTGGAGCAGGAGCAGCTGGCGCACCCACTCGCCGAGCCCGGTGCCGCTGTTCTCCGGGAGGGTCAGCATCGCCAGGAGGACGGCGGCGAGGTACGCGGGCATGATCCGCGCGGCCCGGCGTACGACGTAGATCCGCAGCGAGGGCCGGGGGGCACCGATCGCCGCCGCACGGAACCACGGCTGGACGAGGAGGTAGCCGGAGATGACGAAGAAGACCGCCACACCGACGTCGAGCCGGGCCAGGGCGGCGTGGGCGAACCCGCGCTCGTACCGTCCCGTCTGGAAGGCGACGTGGGTCGTGACGACGGCGAGCACGGCGACGGCGCGCAGGCCGTCGAGGGCCGGGAAGCGGCGGATCGCGGTCGGGGGAGCGGTGGTCACGGCTCGGTCCCCGGGAGAGGCTCGGCGGAGCCGGCCTGGCCGTCGCCGACGCAGACCTCGGTACCGTCAGGCACCGTCCGCACGGTGACCTCGTGCACCGGTCCCTCGGTGACGGTGAAGGCCGAGCCGAGGCCGGCGGGCAGCGCCACGGAGGCGGTCCGGCCGCCCGCGACGAGCTCGAGGGTCGTCGCCCGGGGCGCGAGGACGCCGAGGCGGATGACCGGGGCGCTTCCGGAGGCGCCCCGGAACGGGATGCGGCGGGCCGTGGTCCCGACCCGCCACCCGCAGCCGGGATCCGGGCCGGCGGCGGCGACCGCCCCGAGCACCGCGACCCGGCGCAGGCGTCCCTGCCGGTCTGCCATGACGGCCAGCGGCGCCGCCGTCCCGGGCCGGAGCTCGGCCCGCGCGTCGAGGACCGGGCCGAGCACTGTGAAGGTCGTGTTCCACGGTCTGATGAGCGGGGTCGCCACCTGGTCGGGGACGGTGGCGTCGAGCACCCGGGCGTCCGGCGGCAGGGACCGCAGGTCCGCGAGGGTCGTGCGGACCACTGCGCCGGCGGGGTTCCCGACCCAGCTGGGTGCGTAGGTGATCGTCGAGGCCAGCGCGCTCGAGGCAAGCAGCCCGGCACCCGCGACCGCGGCGAGCGCCCCGGTGGCCCCTGGCCGGCGGGGCAGCGCACCGGCAGCCCTCGACGGCTCCAGGACGGTGCGGCGCAGCGCCGCCCGGCCCTCGGGCCGGGGGAGGAGCGAACGCGGCACCCGGCCCCGCACCCCGGCGACCACCGGGGCGGTGGCGAGGGCCAGGCCGATCCCGGCGACGAGCCCGAGGTCGCCCTGGGTGCGGTAATCGTCGCCGACGAGGGCGCCGAACGCCGAGTCCGGCCCGGCGGCCACCCAGGCCACGGACGCGACCAGGTACCCGGCGACCACCCACCATGCGGCGGCGGCGCCACGCCACCACGCGACCGTGAGTGCGACGACGACCGCGGTGAGGGCGAGCCCGGCGAGCACGCCGACGGGCCCGGGTGCGGCGACCGCGCCGGCGTAGCCGGTCGGGAGCCACGACCACGGGCCGCCCACGAGCCCGGGCAGGACGGCGTGGAACAGGCCCTCGGCACCGATCTCGACGACCGACCGGGGGGAGGGCACCGCCACCAGGCGTGCGCCGCCCCACCGCCACCAGGCGAGGACCGCGAGGGTCACGACGACGAGGTGCGCCCCCCACAGCGGCCAGCGGCGCAGCAGGGTGGCGAGCCGTGCGCGGGCGGTTCCGTCGCAGAGGTGGGTCGCGGACACCGCGAGGACGAACGGAGCCGCGAGCAGGGCTCGTGGGGAGAAGAGGGCGCCGGCACCGACGGCCAGGGCGGACCCCACCGCGGCCGTCGCACGGCCGTCGCGCAGCCAGCGGAGCGCGAGCGCCAGCGACCCGAGGAGGGCGAGGTGCTGCGGCAGCTGGAGGAGCCCCGTCGACCACCAGAGCGCGCCCGGGAGCCCCACGGGGGAGAGCACGGCGACGACCAGGGCCGGGAGCAGGGCGAGGACGTCGCCGACGAGGCTTCGCAGGACGTGCAGCGCGAGGAGCCCGACGAGTGCCTGACCGGCGACGAGTGCGGCCGCCGTGGCGGCCCAGGACAGCGGCGCGACCTCGGTCAGCGCCCAGGCGACGAGCCGGGCGCCGGGTGTGACGACCCCGCGGTGGGGTGCGAGCAGGTAGTCGGCGGAGGGCCGCGAGGCGTCCGCCGCGCGCCCGGCCAGCTCGAAGTCGTCGAGGTAGAAGTAGCCGCGGACGGTCAGCCAGGCCCACAGCGCCACCTGCGCCAGGACCACCGAGACCCCGGCTCGGCGGACGAGGACCTCGCGGCCCGCGGAGGGTCGGCTCACGGGCCGGTCCCGGGGACGGCCGTGGTGAAGCCCACCTCGACGTCGTCGGTGCACAGGGTGCCGTAGCTGAGGCCGCTGATCGTCACCTCGCCGATCGCGCCCTGCCCGACGACGTAGAGGGCGTGGGCCCCGGCGCTGAGGTGGACGGGTGTCGAGGTCTCGCCCATCGTCACCACGGCGTCGGCGTCGAGTGAGGCGAGGTAGCCGATCCGGGCGGTCCACACCCAGTTGACCGTCGTGAGGTCGAGCGGCACGGACACCGGGTCGCGCTCCACCTTCCAGCCGCAGCCCTGGACCGGCCCCGGCTTGCTCCGGAAGCCCTCCACCTTGGCGAGCCGGAGGTGGCCCTGCTCGTCCGGGAGGTAGAACGCGTCCTGCGCCGGGTGGCCGAGCTGGAGGAACCGGGGCGCCGGGCTCAGACCGGCGAAGAGGAACGAGGTCATGTTCATCGGGAACATCAGGGCGTTCTGGACCCCACCGGGTACGGCGACGTCGGCGAGGGTCAGTGGGCCGTCGGCGCGGCCCAGGTCGTGCTCCACCGTGGCGAAGTACTCGCGGCCGACGTCGCTGCGCCACATCGGGTCGAAACGGACCGTCGAGAGGGTCCCCATGACGAGCACCAGTGCCGCGATCCCGCCGCTCACCATGACCTCGTGGCGTGGCGGCGCTCCGGCGTGGACGCCGGAGGGCGGCGCGGTGGCCCCGCCTCGGGGGACGAGCCGCTGGAAGGGCCCGAGGGTGAAGTGGCCGACCACCGGCAGGATCGCGAGCGACCCGAAGACGACGATGACCAGCAGCTCGTCGGTGTGGTATCGGTACTCGGCGCCGATGAGTGGGCCGATGATCGTCGCACGGGTGATGCCGAGCAGCATCGAGTTCACCGCGACGTAGCCGGCGATGACCAGCCAGCTGAAGACCGCCCGGGCCCTGCGGTACACCGACCACGCGATGACGAGCACCGCCGTGAGCATCGAGATGACCACGAGCGCGTCCGAGGGCGCGGCGACGCCGCCGGCCCCGATGGCGTCCCACGTCAGGGGACCACCGAGCAGCCCCGGCAGCACCGCCCGCACGAGGCCGGTGCCGGCCGTCTCGACCGCGATGGTGAGGCTGGAGTCCTCGGTCCCGGGGGTCCGCGCCGTGGCCGCGTAGAGGATCCCGTAGCCGAGCACGACGAGCCCGTGGGCGACCCAGATCACCCGGCTGCGGGAAAGGGCCAGGCGCAGCCGCGCCCTCGGAGGGCCGGGCGTGAACCAGAGCAGGCTGAGGAGGAAGACCACCGGCACGAGGAGGACGACCTTCTCCGAGAAGAGCAGGCCGAGGACGAGGGCGCCGACGCCGAGGAGGCCGTCGCGGACCCGTCCGGTGCGGTGGTAGCGGACGTGGCAGAGCAGGACGCACACCATCGCGAGCTGGCCCCACAGCTGGTTGAGCGAGGCGGCCCACCAGAGGAACGCCGGCAGCGTCATCGGCGACATGACGAAGACCGTGAACGGGACGAGGACCGCCGGGCGTCGCCCGAAGAGGTTGGTGAGCAGCCGCAGCACGAGGACGCCGAGCAGCGCCTGCCCGGCGAGGTCGACGAGGGCCACCGGGACGTAGTTCCACGGGGCGAGGTCGGTGAGCACGTTGACCAGCGCGAAGGCGCCCGGCATCAGGTGCCCGTGCCACCCCTCCAGGAGGTAGCCGAGCGACCACTGGTCCATCGTCTGGGCCCGGCCGACGAAGGCCAGGTCGTCGATGACGAACCAGCCGCCGACCTTGGACCATCCGCGCAGCAGCGCCTGGCCGAGGACGAGGCCGTAGCCGATCAGCATGACCACGCGCTCCGGGGAGCCGGCGAGCCGGCGCAGCGGTGTGTAGAGGACTTCGACCCCGTCCTCCTCGGATGGGGCGGGCGGGGCGCTGGGTGGTGCCGGCTCGGCCGACGGCTCCATGCGGGTCCCCTTCCGTCCATCGGCATCGACCCCTGTGGTGCGCACGGATCGTACCCCCGGCGGACCTCCGGCCCGGGGCGGTCGCGGCGCGCCCGGGCACCCCGCACCGGATGCTCGTTCCGAGGGCTCTACTCGCTGGTAGGGTTCGCTCGACACTCACGGCTGAGTAGCGAGGTTCACAGGAACATGCGTCGCGTCGCTGGCACGGTCCTCGTCGGTCTCTTCGGCTTCCTTCTCGCCGTCGGGCTCCTCGCGCAGTTCTACGCCCCCGGGGTCCTGAAGAAGACCCCGCTGAACATCAACACGCTGACCACGCTCAGCGGCGAAGGCAGCTACCTCGGCGCCGCCTCGACCCCGGTCAGCGTCTGGAAGCGGACCCAGGCGGTCGCCGACAGCTCGACCTCCCAGGTCGTGGTCATGCGTGACTTCTCGTGCGTGATGAAGGACCCTGACGGCACCGCCCCGCACGAGCCGGTGTGCCTCGACGACTCCGACCCCCGGCTGATCACCGCCGCCGAGGACCTGTTCGCCACCGACCGGGTCACGGCGATGGCGGTCAACGACCCGCGGTACATCGGCACCACGGCCGAGGCCCACGACGGCCTCGTCAACAAGTTCCCGTTCGACGTCCAGCAGAAGACCTACCCGCTCTGGGACGGGGTCCTCGGCCGCACCGTCGACGCCGCCTTCGCCGGCGAGGACACCGTGAACGGCCTGCGCACCTACACGTTCACCGTCTCGCTGAGCGACCAGCCGTTCGAGGTCGCGGCCGGCGTGCCCGGGCGGTACAGCGACGAGAAGACGATGTGGATCGACCCGGTCACCGGGTCGTTCATCGACCAGAAGGAGCACCAGGTCCGCGCCCTCGAGAGCGGTGGGACCGCCCTCGACCTGACCCTCGGGTTCACGCCCGAGACGGTCCAGGCCAACGTCGACTCGGCCGGTGCCAACGGCAGCCAGCTCGCCCTCCTCGCGGTCCTGCCGTGGGTCGCCTACGGCCTGGCGCTGCTCGCCCTCGTCGGCGGCGTGTTCCTGCTGCGCACCGCGCCGGCCCCCGCCCCCCGGGGCCGGGACGCCCAGGACGTCTCCTTCGACGAGCTGCGCCGCTCCCGCTGAGCCGGGCTCACCCCTCCTCGGGCCGGGTGCAGACCAGGACGGCCGTGCCCGGCAGCAGCCGTCCGCGCAACGGCGACCAGCCGCCCCACGCCTCCTCGTTGCGCTCCGGCCACTCCGGCTCGACGAGGTCGAGCAGCACGAGGCCGGCGGCGGCCACCTGGCGGACCAGGTCGCCGAGCGTGCGGTGGTGCTCGGCGTAGGTGACGACGCCCGCCTCGCTCTCGACGTAGGGGGTGCGGTCGAAGTACGAGGTGCGGGCGGTCAGGCCGTCGGGTCCGGGGACGTCGGGGAAGGCCCAGCGCACCGGGTGCGAGGTGGAGGCGACGAACCGTCCCCCTGGCCGCAGGACCCGGGCGGCCTCGCGGAGCACCGCCTCGCTGTCGGCGACGAAGGGCAGCACGCCGTAGGCGGTGAACACCCGGTCGACGCTCGCGTCGGCCACCGGCAGGGCGGTCCCGTCGCACTGGAGCAGCGGCACCCCGGCGGCCGCCGGCGCACCACCGGCCGCGTCGATCCGCTGTGCGGTGCGCAGCATCCCCCGGGAGAGGTCGGAGGCCACGACCCGCACCCCGCGGTGGGCGGCGAGCCAGCGCGAGCACTGCGCGGCGCCCGCCCCGATCTCCAGGACGGTCATCCCGTCCCGGGCCGCGAGCAGGTCCAGCTCCTCCTCGGTCCACCCCTCGGGCCCCCAGACGAAGCCGGCGTCACCGAGGAACCGGCCGTGCTCGGCGTGGTAGCCCTCGGCCTCGGCGTCCCACCACGACCGGTTGGCACGCCGGGTCTCGGCCTCGCCGACCGGCCGTCGGGCCGCCTCGCGGCTCACGCCGCACCTCGGGCGGCCCGGGCCACCGGGCGCGTTTTGCCGGGCACCTGCGCCCACGGGTAGGCTGACCCAGCACGCGTGTCCCATCCGTGGCCGCGTCGAGCACCCGAATTGTCCCCGCGAGTCCACCAGTCCACATCGGAGTTCCTACTACATGACTGCCAGCACGGTCGACACGACCGCCCCTCAGGTTGCCATCAACGACATCGGCTCTGAGGAAGACCTCCTGGCCGCGATCGACGCGACCATCAAGCACTTCAACGACGGCGACATCGTCGAGGGTCGCATCGTCAAGGTCGACCGGGACGAGGTCCTGCTCGACATCGGCTACAAGACCGAGGGCGTCATCCCCTCGCGCGAGCTGTCCATCAAGCACGACGTCGACCCCAACGAGGTCGTCGCGGTCGGCGACGAGGTCGAGGCCCTGGTCCTCCAGAAGGAGGACAAGGAGGGCCGGCTCATCCTGAGCAAGAAGCGTGCGCAGTACGAGCGGGCGTGGGGGACCATCGAGAAGATCAAGGAGGAGGACGGCGTCGTCACCGGCACCGTGATCGAGGTCGTCAAGGGCGGCCTCATCCTCGACATCGGCCTGCGCGGGTTCCTCCCGGCCTCGCTCGTCGAGATGCGCCGGGTCCGCGACCTCCAGCCGTACGTCGGCCGCGAGATCGAGGCCAAGATCATCGAGCTGGACAAGAACCGCAACAACGTGGTCCTCTCCCGCCGGGCCTGGCTCGAGCAGACCCAGTCCGAGGTGCGCACGACCTTCCTCAAGGAGCTCGGCAAGGGCCAGGTGCGCTCCGGCGTCGTCTCCTCGATCGTCAACTTCGGCGCCTTCGTCGACCTCGGTGGGGTCGACGGCCTCGTCCACGTCTCCGAGCTGTCCTGGAAGCACATCGACCACCCGTCCGAGGTCGTCGAGGTCGGCGACGAGGTCACCGTCGAGGTCCTCGACGTCGACATGGACCGCGAGCGGGTCTCGCTGTCGCTCAAGGCGACGCAGGAGGACCCGTGGCAGCACTTCGCCCGGACCCACGCCATCGGCCAGGTCGTCCCGGGCAAGGTCACCAAGCTCGTCCCGTTCGGTGCGTTCGTCCGCGTCGACGACGGCATCGAGGGCCTGGTCCACATCTCCGAGCTCGCCGAGCGCCACGTCGAGCTGCCCGAGCAGGTCGTCCAGGTCGGTCAGGAGATCTTCGTCAAGGTCATCGACATCGACCTGGAGCGCCGCCGCATCTCGCTGAGCCTGAAGCAGGCGAACGAGGACGGCGCCGGCCAGGTCGAGTTCGACCCGACCCTCTACGGGATGGCCGCGGAGTACGACGAGCAGGGGAACTACAAGTACCCCGACGGCTTCGACCCGGAGACCAACGAGTGGCTCGAGGGCTTCGAGAAGCAGCGTGAGGAGTGGGAGAAGCAGTACGCCGAGGCCCACGCGCGCTGGGAGGCCCACCGTGCCCAGGTCGAGTCGGCCGCCAAGGCCGACGCCGAGGCGACCGGGGACTCCTCGGCCACCTCGTACTCCTCGGAGAGCGTCGAGGACGAAACCCCGGCCGCGCGCCCCGCGGCGCCGGCCAACGAGGGCACCCTCGCCTCCGACGAGGCCCTGGCCGCCCTCCGCGAGAAGCTCACCGGCAACTGAGCCAGGGCGCCGTCCGGCGCAGCGGCTCACGACGAGGCCCGGCCCCCGCCACGGGGACCGGGCCTCGTCGCGTCCCGGGCAACGATGCGGTCACGGTGCCGCAGCGGGGACCGACGGTCGGCAGCCGGTCACGACATGGCGTGCTCCGTCGACGCCCCCGAGGCCGACGTCGACTGCCACGCCCAGCGGGCGGGCCGCGAGCCGGCGGGTGACGTCCTGCTGGTCCTCGGGGTGCGGACCCGGCCGCCGGTGGACTACGTCGAGGGCCGCGGCGAGTGCAGCTGCGGTGACCGGGCCGAGGCGAGGGTCACGCTCGGCTGAGCGCTCGACGGCCCGCGCTCAGTGCAACCGGACGCGGGGGTCGAGCACGGCGTACAGCGCGTCGACGACGATGTTGGCGATGACCACGGCCGCGGACGCGAAGAGGACGATCCCGATGATCACCGGCAGGTCCTGCTGGTTCAGGGCGTCGACCGCGGTCTTCCCCAGCCCGGGGAGGCTGAACACCTGCTCGGTGACGACCGCGCCGCCGAGCAGCGCCGCGACGTCGATGCCGAACTGGGTGACGACCGGTGTCAGCGCGCTGCGCAGGCCGTGGCGCAGGACGACTCGTCGCTCCGAGATGCCCTTGGAGCGGGCGGTCCGCACGTAGTCCTCGCCGAGGACGTCCAGCATCGAGCCCCGGGTCAGCCGGGTGTAGGTCGCGGCCTGGACGAGGGCCAGGGTGAACCACGGCAGGATCATGTGCTGCAGCCACCCGCCGAGCCCCCCGGCGAGCGGGGAGTACCCGCCCGCGGGGAAGGCCGTGAACCCGAGCAGGGTCAGCCGGTAGTAGAGGAAGTACAGCAGGACGAGGCCGAGGAGGAAGCTCGGCATCGAGTAGAAGAAGAGCGCGAACACCGTGAGGGAGCGGTCGGTGAACGAGCGCGGCCTGATCGCCGACACGACGCCGTTCGTCACCCCGAGGACGACCCAGATGATCGCCGCGCCGACGACGAGCGAGGCGGTCACCGGGAGCGCCGACGCCATGATCGTCGTGACCGGCACCTGGTGGTAGTAGTCGTAGCCGAGGTCGCCGTGCAGGGCACGCCCGACGAAGCTGAGGTACTGCTTCCAGACCGGCTGGTCCAGCCCGAGCCGGTGCGAGATGAGGGCGATCGTCTCCGGCGTGGCCTGTCGGCCGGCGAGGGTGCGGGCCACGTTGGGCGGTGCGACGAAGAAGAGCGCGAAGACCGCCATCGTGATGAGCCAGAGGACGACGAGGCCCTGGCCGGTCCGGCGGATGAGGAACCTGAGCACGGCGTCTCCTTCACTGCCCGATGAGGCGGTCGCTGCGGGGGTCGAAGGCGTCGCGGACGCCGTCGCCGAAGAGGTTGAAGGCGAGGGTGGTGACGAGCAGCGCGATGCCCGGGAAGAAGACGAACCACCACGAGGTCGTGTAGTAGTTCGTCGCCTCGTTGATCATCCCGCCCCAGTCCGGCGTGGGCGGGGGCAGCCCGAGTCCGAGGAAGGAGAGCGCCGCCTCGGTGAGGATGACGATGGGGATGAGCAGCGAGGTGTAGACGATCACCGGGGCGAGGACGTTCGGCAGCACGTCGATGAACATGATCCGGCGGTCGGTGGCCCCGAGGGAGCGGGCCGCCTCGACGAACTCCCGCTCGCGCAGCGAGATGACCTGCCCGCGGACGATGCGGGCGACCGACGCCCAGCTGAAGAACCCGATGACGATGATCGTGACCGTCAGGCTCGGCCCGGTGATCGACACCAGGGCGATCGCGACGAGGAGGAACGGCATCGACAGGACGATGTCGACGAGGCGCGCGAGGAGGGTGTCGACGAGGCCGCCGACGAAGCCGGCGACGAGACCGACGACCACGCCGATCGCGACGGTGAGCGCGGTCGCCACGACCCCGACGAGGAGGGAGACCCGCGCCCCGTAGGCGATCCGGACGAGGATGTCGCGGCCCAGGTCGTCGGTGCCGAACCAGAAGGTCGAGCTGGGGGCCACCGGGAGGCCGTCGGGGGACAGGCCGGCCTCGCGGTACTGCTCGTTGGGCGGGTGACCGGTGATGGCGGCGAGGACCGGTGCGAAGATCGCGACGAGGACGATGGCGACGATGACGCCGAGCGAGATCATCGCGACCCGGTCCCGGCGCAGCCGCTGCCAGGCGAGTGCCCACGGGGAGCGCCCCTCGATGCGGTGGCCGGGGTCCTGCGGCTGCTGCCGGTCCGGCGGATCCTCGCGCTCGGCCTCGGTACGGGTGACATCGGGCTCGATGCTCATGCCGACTGCGCCTCCTGCGTCGCGGTGATCTCGCTGTCGCCGACCTCCGGGCGCTCCGCGGCGAGGTCCTCGCCGCGGCGCAGCGGGTGCAGGCACGCCGTCCGGTGCCCCGGCCCGTCGTCGAGGACGACCCCCAGCGGCGGGTCGGTCCGGGCACAGTCCTCGCGCGCCTTGGGGCATCTCGTGTGGAACCGGCACCCTGACGGCGGGTTCGTCGGCGTCGGCAGGTCGCCGGCGAGGACGATCCGCTCCCGGCTGTCCGAGACGTCGGGGTCGGCAACGGGCAGGGCGGAGAGCAGCGCCCTCGTGTAGGGGTGCCGGGGCTGCTCGAACAGCTCGCCCCCCGGTGCCACCTCGACGACCTTCCCGAGGTACATGACGGCGATCCGGTCGCTGACGTGCCGGACCACGGACAGGTCGTGCGAGATGAAGACGTAGGTGAGCCCGAACTCGTCCTGGAGGTCGAGGAGCAGGTTGATCACCTGGGCCTGGATCGAGACGTCGAGGGCCGAGACCGGCTCGTCGCAGATGATCAGCCGCGGCCGCAGCGCGAGCGCCCGGGCGACCCCGATCCGCTGACGTTGGCCGCCGGAGAACTCCGCGGGGAACCTGTTGTAGTGCTCCGGGTTGAGCCCGACCCGCTCCATCAGCTCCTGGACCTTCGCCTTGCGCTCCCGACCGGTCCCGACGCCGTGGATGTCGAACGGGTCGCCGATGATCGAGCCGACCCGCCGGCGCGGGTTGAGCGAGCCGTAGGGGTCCTGGAAGACCATCTGGATGTCCCGGCGGACCGCCCGCATCTGCGAGCGGGGGAGTGCGGTGATGTCGGTCCCGTCGAAGGTGACGGTGCCGGAGTCGACGTCGTGCAGCCGGGTCATGCACCGGGCGAGCGTCGACTTGCCGCACCCGGTCTCCCCGACGAGCCCGAGGGTCTCGCCGTCCGCCACGTCCAGGGTGACGTCGTCGACGGCGTGCACCCGTTCCGTGGAGCGGCGCAGGAGGGAGGAAGTGCGCACGGGGAAGGACTTCGTCACGTGGGCCAGTGAGAGCAGGGGTGGGGTCACGGGGTCTCCTGGAGGGCCGCGGCGGCCGGGCCGGGGCCGCCCGTGCCGCGGTCGCGGTCTCCCGGGAGCCAGCACGCGGAGAGGTGCTCCGGGTCGCCGAGGACCGGGCGCAGCGCCGGATCCTCGACGCAGGCCGAGAACGCGTGCGGGCAGCGCGGGCGGAACGGGCATCCGACCGGGGGGTCGATGAGGGACGGGGGTGTGCCGGGGATCGGGGTCAGCCGGGCTCCGGCCTCCCCGCGGGTGGGCAGCGAGCGCAGCAGCCCTTCCGAGTAGGGGTGGTGGGCGTGGTAGAAGAGCGTGCGGCGCGGTGCGCTCTCCATCGCCTCGCCGGCGTACATGACGACGACCTCGTCGGCCATCTCGGCGACGACGCCGAGGTCGTGGGTGATGAGGACGATGGCGGTCCCGAACCGGTCCTGGAGATGCTGCATCACCTCGAGGACCTGCGCCTGGACCGTGACGTCGAGGGCGGTCGTCGGCTCGTCCGCGATGAGCAGCGCGGGGTCGAGGGCCATCGCCATCGCGATCATGACGCGCTGACGCATCCCGCCGGAGAACTGGTGCGGGTAGTCGTCGATGCGGGTCCGGGCCCGCGGGATGCCGACGAGGCCGAGCAGCTCCGCGGCGCGCTCGCGCGCCGCGGACTTGCTGACCGAACGGTCGTGCGCGCGGATCATCTCGACGATCTGCCAGCCGACCGTGTAGTACGGATGGAGGCTGGAGAGAGGGTCCTGGAAGATCATCCCGATGCGGGCCCCCCGGATGCGGCGGAGGGTCTCGTTGTCGGCGGTGAGCATCTCGGTCCCGTCGAACACCGCGGAGCCGGAGACCCGGGCGCCCCGGGTCAGGCCGGTGAGCGTCTGGGTGGCGACGCTCTTGCCCGACCCGGACTCCCCGACGATGGCGAGCGTGGATCCCCGGTCGACGTCGAACGACAGGCCCCGGACGGCGTGGACCACGCCGTCCGGGGTGTCAAACTCGACGCGCAGGTCACGGACCTCGAGAAGTGACATCGCTCGTGCTCCTGGCGTCCGTCGGCTCAGCCGCCCTGCATCCCAGAGCTCAACCAGACGTTCGTCGGGTCGAAGTTCTGGATTGCCGGGACGTACACCGCGCCGTGGACCTGGGAGGCGTGGTAGTTCGCCTGGTTCGGCTGGGTGATCGGGAAGAACGCCGCGTCACCCATGACCTGCCGGTCGGCCTGGGCCCAGAGCTTCGCGGTGGCGTCGGTGCCGGACGCCTCGGCCGCCTGGGTGATCAGCTTGTCGGTGGTGTCGTTCTGGTAGAAGCCGAAGTTGCTCCCGGCCGGGGGGAAGGCCGACGTGCCGTTGAACAGCGGGCCGAAGAAGGACAGGGCCGCGTTGCCGTACCAGTCCGCGCCCCAGCCGGCGAGCGAGAGGTCCCAGACCCCACGCTTGGCGACGGAGGGCACCTCGAGGTACTTCGTGTAGAAGTCGGAGTTCGGCGAGGGGACGCCCTCGACCTTGATCCCGACCTTCGAGAGATCCTGCTGGATCGTCTGGAAGGTCTTCGTGCTGCCCTCGGAGGCGTTCCGGTAGAGGAACTTCAGGGTCAGGCCGTTGGGGTAGCCGGCCTCGGAGAGGAGCTGCTTGGCCTTGGCGGTGTCGTACGGGTAGTCGTCGAAGTTGTTCTCGCCACCGACGATGTTCGACGGCAGGACGTGGCTCAGCGGGGTGTTGAGCTTGTCGCCGCCGAGGACCTGGATGATGTTCGCGCGGTTGATCGCGTACGAGATCGCCTGGCGCACCTTGAGCTTGCCCATCGCCCCGCCGTTGTTCGGCGACGCGAAGTTGTAGACGACGTACGGGTTGCTCGACGCGGTCGGCCCGATGTTGAGGTTCGGGTCCTTCTTCGCGAGCAGGCCGGGGATCTGCGAGGGCGGCGGTGCGTTGTCGAACTCCATGTCCGCGCTCGGCGTCCCGGTCTGCAGCTGCTGCTGCGTCGAGTCCTGGCTCACCGTCTCGTCGACGACGATCTTGTCGACGTACGCCTTGCGGACCGGGTCGGTGGCCGCGCTCCACACCGGGTTGCGCTCGAAGGTGATGTTCTTCGTCGGCGTGTACGACGTGGCCTTGTACGGGCCGTCCGAGATCGAGTGCTGCGCGAGCTCGGCGCTCCCCGGGACGTACTTCTCGAACTCGACGGGGGCGGGGGAGAAGGCCGGCAGGGTGAGCATGTCGACGAAGTAGCTCGCCGGCCGGGTCAGGGTGAAGACGACGGTGTGGTCGTCCTTCGCGGTGACCCCGCTGATCTCGTTGGCGTCCATGTACGTCTTCATCGACGCCGCGTCCGGCTTCACCTTGGAGAACCCGTCGCAGAACTGGGTCATCCCGGCGATCAGGCTCTCGTAGTCCGGCAGGCCGCCGAAGGGCTGCGCCGGGTTGCACGTGCGCTTGATCCCGCGGACGACGTCCGCCGCGGTCACGTCCCGGGCCGGGCTCGTGTCCCACTTGACGCCCTGGCGCAGCGTGATCGTGTACGTCTTCCCGTCGCTGCTGATGCCGTTGCCCGCCGTCGGGATGCTCTCGGCGAGGTCCGGGACCGCGGTGGTGGTCTTCCCGTCGACCGCCGGGTAGGTGAAGAGCTGGCGGCTCCACATCCGTAGGCCGAGGTACCCGATCGAGTAGTAGCTGACGTTCGGGTCCATGTAGTCCACGTCCCCGCTGCCGAGCATGTTGAGCGTCCCGCCGCTCACCGGCTGCTCGGTGGACGAGGACGAGCCGGAGGAGGAGGTGGTCCCACCGCTGCTGCAGCCGGCGACCACGAGACCGGTCGCGCAGAGGCCGGCGACGGTGCCGAGTCGTCGCGTTCTTGCTGTCATTGGATCTCCCTGACGAAGGTGACCGGTGCTGGCCGGTCGTGCGATGGTCACGCACGTGCCGGTACCGTAGGGTCGCTTCCGCGGGGGACGGCAGGGGTAGGCCGGGAACGACACGGGACCGACAAGGGCCCGTCACATTCGGCGCTCGTCGTGTGACGGAACGATGTCGTCGCGGTCCCCGCCCGACACGACGTCGGCGGTCATCGAGCCTGTTCGCGGGTGCGAGTGGCATGATGCGCCGGTGGCCAAGCGTGTGCTGCTCATCGAGGACGACGCCCGGGTCCGGCGGACCCTGCGGCTCGCCCTGCAGGACGAGGGGTACGACGTCACCGAGGCGGCCGACGGCGAGCAGGGGCTCGAGGCGCTGTCGCGTGCCGAGCCGGACGTCGTGCTCCTGGACATCATGCTGCCGGACGCGGACGGCTTCAGCGTCTGCCGCAGCATCCGGCGCGGTAGCCGGGTCCCCGTCATCATGGTCACCGCACGGACCGACAGCCACGACGTCGTCGCCGGCCTCGAGGCAGGTGCCGACGACTACGTCACCAAGCCGCTGGTCGCAAAGGAGCTCTCGGCACGCATCCGCGCCCTCCTGCGGCGGGTCGAGCCGGCCACCGACCGGCGTCCCCGCCGGGCCGAGGTCGGCGACCTCGTGGTGGGGCTCGACGACGGCGTGGTCACCCGGGCGGGCGAGCCGGTCGCGCTGACCCGCACCGAGTTCCGGCTCCTCGTCGAGCTCGTCCTGGCCGAGGGCCGGATCCTCAGCCGGGAGGACCTCCTCGAGCGGGTCTGGGGCTACGGGTACTTCGGTGACACGAGGATCGTCGACGTCCACGTGCGCCGGCTGCGGACCAAGATCGAGCCCGACCCCTCCAACCCCCGCCGGGTCGTCACCGTCCGGGGCCTCGGGTACCGGCTGGGGTCGTGACCGTTCGCGTCCGGTGGCGCCGCGGAGCACCGGGGCTGGCCGCCCGCTGGGGGCTGCGGCGCCGGGTGGTGGGGACCTTCGCCGTGCTCTCGCTCGGTCTCTCGCTCATCCTCTGCGTCCTCGCCTGGTTCCTCGTGACGAGCTCGGTGCTGCGCGACCAGCGGGCGTCCTCGCTCGCGGCGACGTCGATCGACGCGAGCCACCTCGACGCCCGGCTCGGGGTCTCCGGGACGACGATGACCGTGGCCCTCGACGAGCTGCCCCGCACCCTGGCCACGGCGGCCATCGCCGAGGTCGGGGACCGCTGGTACGCCTCGGCCCCCACCCTCGGTCCCGGGGTCCTGCCCGCCGAGCTGGTCCGGCTGGTCAGCGACCAGCAGGCCGCCACCCAGCGGATCGAGGTCGACGGCTCGCTCTTCCTCGCCGTCGGGCTGCCACTTCCGGGGCGGGGGGTCAGCCTCTTCGAGCTGTACCCGATGGACCAGACCGAGCAGGCACTGCGGGCCCTGTCGATCGGCCTGGGCTCGGCGCTCGTGGTCACCGTCACCCTCGGCGTCGCGCTCGGGCGGCTCGCCACCCGGGTTGCCCTTCGGCCGCTGGAACGGCTCAACGCCGGCGCGGCAGAGGTGGCGGCCGGTCGGCTCGGGGTACGGCTCGAGCACGGGGGGGACCCCGACCTCGTGCCCCTGACCGAGTCCTTCAACCGCACGGTCGCCGCCCTGGACCACCGCGTCATCGCCGACGCCCGGTTCGCCTCCGACGTCAGCCACGAGCTGCGCACCCCGCTGACGACGATGCTCAACTCGATGCAGGTCATCCTCAACCGGGAGGACTCGCTGCCGCCCTCGCTCCGTGAGCCGGTCGAGCTGCTCGCCGACGAGCTGACCCGGTTCCGGCACCTGGTCACCGACCTGCTCGAGATCGCCCGCTACGAGGCGGGCGACCAGCTCGTCCTCGACCACGCCCTCGTCGGCGACCTGGTCCGACGGGCGGCCGACGGCGAAGCAGGTCGGGAGGTCACCGAGGTGGCCGACGAGGTGCGCCAGCTCGTCCTCCAGGTCGACAAGCGCCGGCTCGAACGGGTCGTCGCGAACCTGGTGCGCAACGCCGAGGACCACGGAGGCGGCTGCGTGGGCGTGCGGGTCGAGGGGGCCGGGAGCGGGGTGCGGGTGCTCGTCGACGACGCCGGTCAGGGCGTCCCGCCCGACCTGCGCGAGCGGGTCTTCGACCGGTTCACCCGGGGCTCGGGGACCACCTCGGCCGGGGTGGGGCTCGGGCTGTCGATCGTCCTGCGGCACGTCGCCCTGCACGGTGGCACCGTGGTCGTCCGGGACCGACCCGGAGGAGGTGCCCGCTTTGTCGTCGACCTGCCGGGCGACACCCGTCGCTGAGCGCCGGCGCCGGTCCCGGGCGGTGCTCGCCGTCCTCGCCGTCCTCGCCGTCCTCGCCGTGGCCGGCTGCGGCCTCGCGCCGGAGCCGCACCCCGTCCCCGTCGACCACGACGTCGCCGGCGCCACCGGGCACGCCGGTGGGGACCTGTCGCGGCCCGTCGTCGTCGAGGTCTTCCTGGTCCGGGGAACCCACCTCGTCGGCGTCTCCCGCGTCGTCTCGCACACCCCGGGGATCACCGCGAGCCTGATCGCCCTCTCGCAGCCCCCGAGCGCCTCGGAGGTCTCGGCCGGGCTGCACTCCTCGGTCCCGACCGGGCCGAAGCCGCTCTCCGGCACCATCCTCGGGTCGGTGGCGCGGGTCGACATGCCTCCCGGGTTCGACCGCCTCTCGGTCCACGACCAGATCGCCGCGATGAGCCAGATCGTCTTCACGGTCGTCGCGAACACGAGCGCGGTGGCGCTCCAGGTCTACGACGGCGACCGGGCCATCCCGGTGCCGGGCGCGGATGGCGCGCTGCTGAACCGGCCGGTCGGGCGCGGCGACTTCGAGTCCTGGGCGCCGCTGCCGACACCGGATGCCGTGGGAGGCTGAGGGCATGGCACGCAGCATCGCGACCACCACGAGCGTCGACCGGGCCGCCCTCCTCGAGTTCGTCCGGCCCCGCCACCACATGGTCCTGGTGACGACCCGCTCCGACGGCCGGCCACAGGCCTCACCGGTCGCCGGTGGGGTCGACGGCTCAGGACGGATCGTCATCACCAGCTACCCCGAGCGGGCCAAGGTCCGCAACGCGCGTCGGGACGCCCGGGTCAGCGTCCTCGTCCTGTCCGACGACTTCGGCGGCGCCTGGGTCCAGGTCGACGGCGAGGCGGAGGTCGTCGACGCCACCGAGGACGTCGAGCCGTTCGTCGAGTACTTCCGCAGCATCTCCGGGGAGCACCCGGACTGGGACGAGTACCGGCGGGCGATGCTCACCCAGGGCAAGTCCCTGCTGCGCGTCACGCCGACCCGCTGGGGCCCGGTCGCCACCGGGGGCTTCCCGGCGCGCCTGGCCGACGGCTGACCGGCGGTGCGCCGGGGCGGCCGCTAGGGTCGAGCCATGCTGCGCGTCGGGCTCACCGGGGGGATCGGGTCCGGCAAGTCGACGGTGGCCGACGAGCTGGCCGCGCTCGGCGCGGTCGTCGTCGACGCCGACACCGTCGCCCGCGAGGTCGTCGAGCCCGGGACCCCCGCCCTGGCCGCCATCGCCACCCGGTTCGGGCCCGGGGTGCTGACCTCGGACGGCTCGCTCGACCGGCCCGCTCTCGGCCGGGTCGTCTTCGGCGACCCCGCGGCGCTGCGGGACCTCGAGTCCGTCACCCACCCCGCGATCTGGTCGCGCACGGCGCAGCTCGTCGCGGCGGCGCCGCCGGACCGGGTGGTCGTCCACGACATGCCGCTGCTCGTCGAGAAGGAGATGGCGGGGGAGTACCACCTCGTCGTCGTCGTCGCGGCCGACGAGGAGGTCCGGGTGCGCCGGCTCGTGGAGCGCCGCGGGATGTCGGAGGCGGATGCCCGGGCGCGCATCGCGGCCCAGGCCGACGACGGCGCCCGTCAGGCCGCGGCCGACGTCTGGCTCGCGAACGACGGCCCGCTCGACGCGGTACGGCTCGCGGTCCGGCGCCTCTGGCACGAGCGGCTCGAGCCGTTCGAGGACCACCTGCGGCACGGCATCCGCAGCCGGCTCAGCAGCCCGGTGCTCTCGTTGCCGGACCCGCGGTGGCCGGCCCAGGCGGCGCGGCTGCTCGCCCGGGTACGGCACGCGGTCGGGGACGCGGCGGTGACCCTCGACCACGTCGGCTCGACGTCGGTGCCCGGCCTCGCGGCCAAGGACGTCCTCGACCTGCAGGTGGGGGTGCGCGCGCTGGCCGACGCGGACGCGCCGGCGTTCGTGGAGGCGATGGGGGCCATGGGCTTCCCGCGGGTCGAGGACAACCGCGACGACGAGGGCCGGGACGGCCGCCGGTGGCCGAAGCGGTTCCACGGCTCGTGCGACCCGGGACGGGTGGCGCACGTGCACGTGCGCGAGGTGGGCTCCGCGGGCTGGGAGTTCGCGCTGCTCTTCCGGGACTGGCTGCGGGCGGTGCCGGAGGAGCGGGAGGACTACCTGCGCCTCAAGACCGCCCTCGCGGGCCGCCTCGCGACGGCCGAGCAGTACGCCGCCGCCAAGGAGCCCTGGTTCGACGGGGCCTGGCAGCGCAGCCACGCGTGGGCGGCGCGCTCGGGGTGGCGGGCCCGCTCGGGCTGAGCGGCCGCCTGGTCACCCGGTCACCGCGGCCTCGGCCTCGGGCCCGAGCCGGAGCAGGGTCTCGACGAGCAGGTCGAGGTCCTCGCGGCGGGTGCGGTGGTTGCCGATCGCGACCCGGATGACGAGCCGGTCCCGCAGGGTGCTCTCGGTGACGACGGCCACGCCGCTCTCCTGGACCCGAAGGGCGAGCTCACGGTTGACCGCGTCGAGGTCGGCCGGCTCGAGGTGCCCGGGCGCGTAGCGCAGGCAGACGATGTCGCAGCCCACCGGGGCCATCCGCTGCAGGTCCGGGTGGGCGTCGACGAGGGCCGCGAGGTGCCGGGCCTGGGCCGACGTCTGGTCCATGAGCCGGCCGAAGGCGTCGGCGCCGTGGGCGCGCAGCGCCATCCACACCCGCAGCGCGCGGAAGCCGCGGGTCAGCGCGATGCCGTACTCGTTGGGCCAGGCCTCGCCGGCGGCCACCCCCCGGCTCGCGTGCCGCAGGTACGGGGGGACCAGCGAGAACGTGGCCCGGTGCGCCGCCTCGTCGCGGACCAGGACCAGCCCGACGTCGAACGGGGCCTGCATCCACTTGTGGAGGTCCAGGGCCAGCGAGTCGGCCCGCTCGAGCCCGCGGACCAGGTGGCCGGTACCGCAGAGCGCGAGGAACCCGCCGATCGCACCGTCGACGTGGAACCAGAGGCCCTCCCGGGCGGCGAGGTCGGCCACCGCCTCGAGGTCGTCGACGGCGCCGGAGTTGATGGTTCCGGCCGTGGCGACGACGGCCAGCGGGACGATGCCGGCGGCGCGGTCGGCGGCGACCGCGGCCGCGAGGGCCTCGACGTCGAGGGTGAGGTCCTCGCGGACCGGGATCCGGCGCAGCGCCGCGGCGCCGAGGCCGAGGAGCTCGCAGCTCTTGCGGTGGCAGCTGTGCACCTCGTCCGAGGCGTAGACCGCCACCGGGCCGAGGCCGCTGAGGCCGTCGGTGCGCACCTGGGGGCCGAGGCGGCTCGAGCGGGCCACCGCGAGGCCGATGAGGTTGGCCTCGGAGGCGCCGCCGACGAGCAGGCCCGAGGCGTCGGGCGGGTAGCCGGCCGCCTCGGCGCACCACCGGACCACCTGCTGCTCGAGGGCGACCGGGGCGTGGTCGCCGCCGCCGAGGTTGGGGTTGAGCACGCTCGCGACGAGGTCGGCGAGGTTGCCGACGGGCGTGCCCGCCCCCATGTACCAGCCCCAGAAGCGCGGGTGGTCGTTGCCCATCGTGTAGGGCGCGACCCACTCCATGACCTCGGCATAGGCCCGCTGCGCCCCGACGCCCTCGCGGGGGAGCGGCCGGCCGAAGCGGTCGCGGACCTCGTCGGGCATCGGCTGCCACACCGGCTCCTCGCGCCGGTGCTCCAGCCGGTCGACGAGGTCGTCGACGACGCGGTGGGCCAGGGAACGCAGCTCGCCCCAGTCGGCGGGGTCCAGCGTCTCCTCCGCCCGCAGCGGCGGCGCAGCGGGCGGGCCGGCCGAGCCCGGTGGCCCGGTGGGGGCCGGGGGGCCGGTGGGGGCCGGGGGGACCGTCGTCGTCATGTCGTGATGGTGCCACCGGCATCCGACGGCGACCAGACCCGTTCGGGCCCCGGCCGGGCCGGCGGCACCGGCCCGGCCGGGCCACCTGTCGGCGCCGCGGCCTACCGTAGGGGGATGCGCCCCACCACCGACCTCAAGCGTCGTCTCGCGCCCTTCGAGGTCGTCTCCGAGTTCCAGCCCGCGGGCGACCAGCCGCAGGCCATCGCCGAGCTCACCCGCCGGGTCGACGCGGGGGAGCAGGACGTCGTCCTGCTCGGCGCCACCGGCACCGGCAAGTCCGCCACGACCGCCTGGCTGGTGGAGCAGGTCCAGCGCCCGACGCTGGTCATGGCCCCGAACAAGACCCTCGCGGCGCAGCTCGCCAACGAGTTCCGCGAGCTGCTGCCGAACAACGCCGTCGAGTACTTCGTCAGCTACTACGACTACTACCAGCCCGAGGCCTACGTCCCGCAGACCGACACCTACATCGAGAAGGACTCCTCGATCAACGACGAGGTCGAGCGGCTGCGGCACAGCGCGACGAACTCGCTGCTCACCCGCCGGGACGTCGTCGTCGTCGCCTCGGTGTCGTGCATCTACGGCCTCGGCACGCCGCAGGAGTACGTCGACCGGATGGTCCCGCTGCGCGTCGGCGACCAGGTCGACCGCGACGACCTGCTCCGCCGGTTCGTCCACATGCAGTACACCCGCAACGACCTCGCCTTCACCCGCGGCACCTTCCGGGTGCGGGGCGACACCGTGGAGATCATCCCGGTGTACGAGGAGCTGGCCCTCCGCATCGAGTTCTTCGGCGACGAGGTCGAGCGTCTCTACACCCTGCACCCGCTCACCGGCGAGGTGGTCCGCGAGGAGGAGGAGATGTACGTCTTCCCCGCCTCGCACTACGTCGCCGGCCCGGCCCGGATGGAGCGGGCCATCGCCGGCATCGAGCGCGAGCTCGAGGAGCAGCTCGCGCTCTTCGAGCGGCAGGGGAAGCTCCTCGAGGCCCAGCGGCTGCGGATGCGCACGACGTACGACATCGAGATGATGCGCCAGGTCGGGTCCTGCTCGGGCATCGAGAACTACTCGATGCACATCGACGGCCGCGAGCCGGGGTCGGCGCCGAACTGCCTGCTCGACTACTTCCCCGAGGACTTCCTCCTCGTCATCGACGAGTCGCACGTCACCGTCCCGCAGATCGGGGCGATGTACGAGGGCGACATGTCCCGCAAGCGCACCCTGGTCGAGCACGGGTTCCGGCTGCCGTCGGCGATGGACAACCGGCCCCTGAAGTGGGAGGAGTTCCTCGGGCGGATCGGGCAGACGGTCTACCTCTCGGCGACCCCGGGCCCGTACGAGCTCGCCAAGGGCGACGGCGTCGTCGAGCAGATCATCCGGCCGACCGGCCTGGTCGACCCCGAGGTCGTCCTCAAGCCGACGAAGGGACAGATCGACGACCTGCTCCACGAGATCCGGGTCCGGGCCGAGCGCAACGAGCGGGTGCTCGTCACGACGCTGACGAAGAAGATGGCCGAGGACCTCACCGACTACCTCCTCGACAAGGGCGTGCGGGTGCGCTACCTCCACTCCGACATCGACACCCTCCGCCGGGTCGAGCTGCTCCGCGAGCTGCGGCTCGGGGAGTACGACGTGCTCGTCGGGATCAACCTGCTCCGGGAGGGGCTCGACCTGCCGGAGGTCTCCCTCGTCTCGATCCTCGACGCCGACAAGGAGGGCTTCCTGCGCAGCGCGCGCTCGCTGATCCAGACCATCGGCCGGGCCGCCCGGAACGTCTCCGGCCAGGTCCACATGTACGCGGACAAGGTGACCCCCTCGATGGCGGAGGCCGTCGACGAGACCCAGCGGCGGCGCGAGAAGCAGGTGGCCTACAACCTCGAGCACGGGATCGACCCGCAGCCGCTGCGCAAGAGGATCGCCGACATCACCGACCTGCTCCAGCGCGAGGACGCCGACACCGAGGAGCTCCTCGGCTCGGGGCGGGCCCGCTCGCGGGGCAAGGCCGACGGTGGGCGAGGCGGCCGCGGTGCCGCGGCGGCCGACGCCGCCCTCGGCGCGCGCCGGGCCGAGTCGGTGCCGGCCAGCGAGCTGGCCAACCTCATCCAGGAGCTCACGGCCCAGATGCACCAGGCCGCCGGCGACCTCCACTTCGAGCTGGCGGCACGGCTGCGGGACGAGATCGGCGACCTGAAGAAGGAGCTGCGCCAGATGAGCCAGGCCACGCGCTGACGCCCGCCCCCGGCCCCCGCCGCGCCCCGGCGGGTCAGCCGGTGTTCTGCAGCCCGGCCGCGAGCCCGTTGATGGTGAGCAGCAGCGGACGGTGCCACGCTGACCCGTCCCCGCCGGCGGCCCGGGTCTCGGCGAGCCCGCGCAGCAGCAGGTGGCTCAGCATGTCGACGAACGGGCGGCGCAGGCCCACCGCGGTGTGCAGGTGCGGCTTGCGGGCGAGCATCTCGTCCTGGTCCAGCAGGCGCAGGACCATCTCCCGGGTCAGCCGCAGCTCGCCGAGCACCCGCTCGGCGAGGTCGGGCCGACCGCCGAGGGCGAGGAAGCGCTCCGCGAGCGTGTCGTCGGACTTGGCCAGGCTCATCTCGGCGACGTCGACGAGGGACGCGAACACCGGCCACTCCTGGTAGGCGCGCCGCGCCGCCTCGAGGTCGTCGAGCGCCGCGAGCCCGCTGCCCAGCCCGTACCAGCCGGGCAGGTTGACCCGGGTCATCGACCAGGCGAACACCCACGGGATCGCCCGCAGGTCCTCGAGGCTGCGGCCCGACTCCGCCCCGCTGCGGCGGGACGGCCGGGAGCCCAGCCGCAGGTCGGCGAGGAGGTCGAGCGGGGAGGACATCGCGAAGAAGTCGGCGAAGCCGGGCTCCTCGACGAGGGCCCGGAACGCGGACCGGCTCGCCTCGTCGATCCTCGCCGCCAGGGGCTCGTGGCGGCCGAGGGCCTCGTCGCGGCTGCGGGCGTGCGCCGGCGTGTCGGTGAGCAGCACCGCGGAGGCGACCCGTTCGAGGTGCTGCTCGGCGATCCGGACGTCGGCGTAGCGGGCGAAGATGACCTCGCCCTGCTCGGTGACCTTGAAGCGGCCGTCGACCGACCCGGTGGGCTGGGCGGCGATGGCCCGGTGCAGCGGGCCGCCACCACGCCCGAGCGAGCCGCCGCGGCCGTGGAACAGCGTGAGCGTCACCGCGTGCCGCCGGGCCCAGTCGACGAGCGCGGACTGCGCCCGGTGCAGCGCGAGCGTCGCCGAGGTCGGCCCGACGTCCTTCGCCGAGTCCGAGTAGCCGAGCATCACCTCGACCTCGCGCTCGACGGTGTCGAGCCAACGGGACGTCGAGCGCAGGGTGAGCCACTCCTCGAGCGTGGAGTGGGCGGCGTCGAGGTCGGCCCCGGTCTCGAAGAGCGGCACGACGTCGAGGGCCAGCGGCCGCTCGCCGACGGCCAGCCGGGCCAGGGCCCGGACCGCGACGAGGTCGGCGGCACTCTGCGAGAAGGAGACGACGTACCGGCCGCAGCAGCGGCCTCCCCAGCGCCGCTGGAGCCAGGCCATGACCCGCAGGGTGTCGAGGACCTCCCGGGTGCGCTCGCCGACCGGGGCGTCCAGCTCGGGCCAGCCCTCGACGGCGAGCCGGTCGAGGACGAACGCGTCGGTGGCCGCGGCGCCCGGGTCGGCCGGTCGTAGGTCCGGCGGGAGCAGCGCGAGCAGCTCGGCCAGGGCCGCCCGGTGCACCTGGCTGTGCTGGCGGACCTCGAGCTCGGCGAGGTGGAAGCCGAAGGTCTGGAGAGTCCACACGACGTCCTGGAGCTCCCCGCGGGCGGTCCGGGCGTCCCCGGCGGCGACCAGCGAGTCCTGGACCAGGCGCAGGTCGGCGAGCGCCTCGTCCGGGGAGGGGTAGGCCATTCCGGCCTGCTCGTCCCGGGTCGCGGCGAGCCGGGCGGCGACGACGAGCAGCTTCTGCCGGTGCGGCTCGTTCGGGGAGTCCTTGGCGATCTCGGCGCACAGCCGGGGCTGCGCGGCGGCATCGTTGGCGAGGGCGTCGCGCAGCGCGGCCGACGGCGGCGTGGACTCCTCGTCGGCGGTGATCATCCGCGCCACCCGGTCGACGGCGTCGTGCAGGATCTCGAGCGCCTGGTCGGCGTGGGCCCGGGCCGTCTCCCGGGTGACCTCGGCCGTGACGAACGGGTTCCCGTCCCGGTCGCCGCCGACCCACGAGCCGAAGCGCACGATCGGGGGCAGCGGCTGCGCCCCGGGGCGCTCGTCGTCGCCGAGCGCGGCCTCGACGGCCCGCTGGAACCGGGGGACCGCCTCGATGAGGGACTGACGGAAGACGGTGAGGACGGTCTTGACCTCGTCGGCGGGGGTGGGCCGGGTGATCCGCAGCGTCGAGGTGCGCTGGAGGATGTCGATGTCCTCGAGCATCCGCCGGCGGGCCCGGGCCCGCTCGGACGGGCCGGAGTCCTCGTCGTCGTGGACGTCGAGGTGGTCGGCGATGCGGCGCAGGGCCGAGGCCACGGCGCGTCGTCGCGCCTCGGTGGGGTGTGCCGTCAGGACCGGGTGGATCCGCATCCGGCTCAGCCGCTCCCGGGCCTGCGGGCCGGCCGCGGCCACCGCAGGGCCGATGTCCCCGGTCTCGGCGCCGCCGCTGAACTCGCCGTCCTCCCGGCGAAGTGACCGCGCCCGGTGCCGCTCGTCGGCGAGGTTGGTCAGGTGCAGGTGCACGGTGAGCAGCCGCGCGATGCGGGCGGTCCGCTCCGGGTCGAGGCCGGCGACGAGCTCCTCGGGTGAGCCGGGGGAGCGGCCGCGGCAGCGGGCCTCCAGCTCGTCGGTGAGCTCGAGCAGGTCGCCGCGCCCGGACTCCTGGACCACCTGACGGTGCAGGCCGGTCAGCAGGGAGAGGTCGTCGAGCATGCTCGCCATGCGGCCAGCCTAGGGTGGTTCCCGCACGGCGCGAGGGGGCGTTCGCCCGTCGGTAGACTCACGCGGTGCCCCCAGCCCTCGCCTCGGCCGCCGACGCCGGTCTCCAGCTCGCGCCGTGGGTCTGGTGGCTGACGATCGGGGTGGCGGCCGTCGTGCTCACCCTCGACGTCGTGGCCATCCGGCGCCGCCCGCACCGTCCCTCGACCCGCGAGCTGCTCGTCGCCCTGGCGTGCTACGTGGGGGCAGCCGTGCTGTTCGGGCTGGGGATGTGGTGGCTCGCCGGGGGGCAGCTGGCGGGGGAGTTCTTCGCGGGCTGGCTCACCGAGTACTCGCTCTCGGTCGACAACCTGTTCATCTTCATCCTGATCATGGCGCGGTTCGCGGTGCCCGAGGCGCTCCAGCAGTTCGCGCTCCTCGTGGGGATCGTCATCGCCATCGTCCTGCGCGGGCTCTTCATCGCGGTCGGGGCCGCGGCGATCAACAGCTTCAGCTGGATCTTCTACATCTTCGGGGCGTTCCTCGTCTACACGGCCGTGCGGCTGGCCCGTGAGGGGGAGAGCGACGACGACGAGTACTGCGAGAACCGCTTCATGCAGCTGGTCGAGCGGCGCCTGCCCGCCACCCGGGCGTTCGACGGCACCCGGCTGTTCACCCCCGGCGACGGCCGGCGGCTCGCGACGCCGCTCTTCTTCGTCATCCTCGCCCTGGGCACCACCGACCTGCTCTTCGCCCTGGACTCGATCCCCGCGATCTACGGGCTGACCAGCGAGCCGTACATCGTCCTGGTCGCCAACCTCTTCGCGCTGATGGGGCTGCGCCAGCTGTACTTCCTCATCGGTGGGCTGCTGCGGAAGCTCGTCTACCTCAGCTTCGGGCTCGCGGTCCTGCTCGCCTTCATCGGTGTCAAGCTGCTCCTCCACGCGCTGCACGAGAACGACCTGCCGCTCGTCAACGGCGGCCGGCCGGTGGCGGTGCCGGAGGTACCGATCTGGGTGTCGCTGCTCGCCATCGTCGTGATCCTCGGCGTCACCACGGTGGCCAGCCTCTGGCGCACCCGCCGTCACCCCGAGGAGGCACGGGACACCGTCGGGCCACGCCGCGGTCCGGACGCCGCGCCCTGACCGGCGCTCAGGTCGCGGTGCCCTGCGCCGGGTCCTTCCGCGCCCCGAGGCCGAGGACCAGAGCCGAGGCGGCGACGACGAGGGCCATGCCCAGCAGCTGCACCGGGTCGAGGTGCTGGCCCAGCACGAGCAGCCCGGCGACCGCGGCCGCCGCCGGCTCCAGGGAGAGCAGGATGCCGAAGACCTGCGCCGAGAGGCGTCGGAGCGCGAGCAGCTCGAGGGAGTACGGCAGGACCGATGAGAGCACCGCGATGCCGAGCCCCTTGGCGAGGATCCCCGGGGTCCAGCTCGGGACGCTGGCGAGGCCGAACGGCAGCGTGACGACGCTGGCGACGACCATGGCCAGGGCCAGCCCCTCCAGCCGGGGGAACAGGGCGCCGGTGCGTCCGGAGAGGACGATGTAGGCCGCCCAGAACGCGCCGGCGGCCAGGGCGAGCCCGATGCCGAGCCACTCGAGCTCGGCGACCGGGGTCCGCAGCGCCTCGGAGATGAGGACGACCCCGGCCCCGGCGGCGACCACCGCCAGCGCGTCGACGAGACGCCGGGACAGGGCCGCGGCGAGGGTGAGCGGGCCGAGGAACTCGATGGTGACGGCGACGCCGATCGGCAGGTGCGCCAGCGAGCCGTAGAACGAGAAGTTCATCAGGCCCAGGGCGACGCCGAAAGCGGCGACCGTGAGCCACCCCGTCCGGGAGTGGCCCCGCCAGCGCGGCCGGACGACGGCGAGCAGGAGCAGGGTCGCGAAGAACAGCCGCATCGTGACCGCACCACCGGCACCGACCTGGGGCACGAGGGTCTGCGCGAGCGCCCCACCGAACTGGACCGAGACGATCCCGGCGAGGACGAGCAGCGGGGCGGGGACCCGGTCGGTGCTCGTCACCGGCACAGGCTAGCCAGCCCTCGGGCGAGCCCTCACGTGGCCCTCGAGTACCGGACCGGGACCAGCGCCCGCTCGGCCGGGGCGAAGCCGGGTGGCGACCCCGGGGTGAGCCAGCAGTCCCGGGGGCGGTCGGGCGGCAGCCAGGCCCGGCGCCAGACGCCGAGCGCGGTGTCGAGGTCCTCCAGCGCCGGCCGCAGCTCGTCGGAGACCGGGGTGCGCAGGTGCTCGGCCCAGAGCCGGACCCGCAGGTCGCGCACGTCGTCGCCGGTGCTGACGAGCGCGCTCGAGAGCTCGGTGTCGGTGCCGACCATCGAGCGGCCGAAGAAGTTCGCCGATCCGATGCACGCGAACACGTCGTCGACGAGGACGACCTTGCTGTGGACGGTGAGGTCGCGGACCCGGTACATGACGACGTTCCTCCGGGCCGAGCGGGGCAGCCGGGCGACCACCCGCCACCGCAGGTCGCGGGTGAGCACCGGGGCGAGCTCGCTGCGGCCGCGGTCCGCGGGGTCGCGCCGCCCCGACCCCACGAGGACCACCCGGACCCCCCGGCGGGCGGCGCGTCGCAGCGGCCCGTAGAGGGTGTGGCGCCAGCCGCCCCCCGGCATCTCCTTGAGGTACTGGTCCTCCACGTACACGTAGCGGCGGGCGCCGTCGATGGCCGCGGCGAGGGTGTGGAACACCTCGTGCACCCCCGCCGCGGGCAGGCCGGTGCGGCGCACCCGCCGCAGCAGGCGGATGCTGTCGATCGCCCACGGGTTGAACGAGCGGACCACGGTGACCGCGCAGCCGGATGTCTCGAGGCCGGCCTGGGGCGGGGCGGCCGGGACGGTCGGCGGGCGCAGCGGCGGGTTGAGCACGCCGGTCCCGCCCGTCGACGGGGTCCAGGAGCGGCGGGGGAGGGCGGCGGCGACGCCCCACCGGTAGCGGTAGACCTCCCACACCCGCTCGGCGGCCGGGCCCCGGAGCCGGACCGCGGCGTCGTGCCACCCCCACCGCCGGTCACCCAGGCGCAGCCGGTCGTGCGGGGCGGCGTCGAACCGGTTCCCGGCGAGGTCGAGCCCGCCGACGAGCGCGGTGAGGTCCTCCCCGGTGCGGACCACGACGATCTTCTGGTGGTTCGACCCGATGAGCGCCCCCGACCAGTCGAGCAGCACCCGGTCGCGCAGCGGCGCTCGGCTCGTGTCACGGGTCGACGGCACCCACGCCCGCATCCGTCGGGCCGCCTCGACGTTCGCCCGGAACGGCCCCACCGGCAGCCACGACAGCCCTCCGGTGAGCAGCCCGCCGGAGAGGATCACCCGCACGTCGGCGCCGTCGTGGGCCTTCTCGGCGAGGACGTCGGCGAGCGGCCGGTACCCCGGCTCGCCGTCCGCACGGCCGTGCAGGTCGACGTCGGGCGAGACCTGCAGCCCGGCGACGAGCACCGCGTCGCCCGCGCCGACCCGGTCCAGCAGCGCCGCCACCTCACCGAAGTAGTCGACCCCGTCGACGAGCGGCACCCACGGCGAGTCGCCCCAGAAGACGGGGCAGTCGGGCGTCGGCGGCGGCAGGTAGCGCCGGACCGCGTCGGAGCGCCGCCAGCGGTCGAGCGCGGGGCTCGTCCGCCGGGTGCCGGCCGTCCCGGGCTCGGTCACCAGCCACGCTCGCGCCACTCCTGCAGCTGCGGGCGCTCGGCTCCGAGCGTCGAGTCGTCCCCGTGCCCGGGGTAGAACCACGTGTCGTCGTCGTAGCGCCCGAAGATCCGCTCGGTGACGTCGGCGTAGAGCGAGGCGAAGCTCTGTTCGGGCCGCTTGGTGTTGCCGACCCCACCGGGGAAGAGCGAGTCGCCGGTGAACAGGTGCGTGCCGCCGTCCGGGTCGGCCCAGGCGAGGGCGACCGAGCCTGGGGTGTGGCCCCGCAGGTGGATGACGTCGAGGACGAGGGCCCCGACCCGCAGGCTGTCGCCGTCGTGGAGCCTGACGTCCGGGGCGACCGGCAGCGCGTCGGCGTCGTCGGCGCCCGCGTAGGTGCGCGCCCCGGTCTCCGCGGCGACCCGCGCGAGGGCGCGGACGTGGTCCCAGTGCTGGTGGGTGGTCACCAGGTGGTCGAGCCGGCCGGTGCCCTCCGCGACGAGGGCGAGGCAGCGCGGCACGTCGTCGGCGGCGTCGACCATCAGCTGCTCACCGGTGGCGTGGCAGGTCAGGAGGTAGACGTTGTTGTGCATCTGCGACACGGCGACCTTGCGGATGGTCGCGGCGGCGAGCTCGCGGACGTCGGTGGGCCCGCCGGGCTCGACGTGTCCGGTGTAGGCCGCGGTCATCGTCCCTCCGGCAGCTGGGGCAGCGGGTCGGCCGCGACGCCCTCGGTGAGCCCGCGGGCGAGCCAGCCGAGGACGGCGGCCCGTCCCCCGGAGACCTCCGTGCTGCCCAGGCCGACGGTCCACTCGTCGCCCTCGGCGGTGCGGATCGTCAGGTCCGGGGCGGGGTCGCAGCGGCGCAGCCGCTTGACCTCGTCCTCGAGGAAGACCACCAGCAGCTCGGGCTCGACGTCGTCGAACCCGAAGCCGGCCCGGAGGTCGACGTGGTGGTAGACCACCTCGCGCAACCGCATGAACGGCAGGTGCCGGGCGGGGATGAAGCGCACCCCCGGCACCCGCTCCAGCCGGGTCTCGGCGTGCTCGGGTCGCAGCCGCCGCAGCTCGGCGTCGACCCGCTCGGCGCTCTCCGCGACGTCCACCGCCTGGGTCGCCAGGTCCCGCCCCGCACCCTCGTCGATGTCGGCGTCGCGCATCTCGGGGGAGGCGTACATCGTCTCGCCGGTGTCGTCGACGGCGGCCCGGACGAGGGCCGCGATGCCGTCGGCGTTGCGGGCCAGGTGGCTGAGCACGTGGCCGCGGGTCCAGCCCGTGCACAGGGTCGGTGCGCCCACGTCGGGGTCGAGCCGCGCCAAGGTCCGTCCGAGGCGGGCGGTGTGCCGGTCGAGGGCGGCGAGGAGGTCGGGTGCTGGGGTGCTCACCGGCCCGACGCTACTCCCGCCGACCGGTCGGGTCGCCACCCTCCATCAGGGCCTGGGCGGCACCGACCAGCGCGAGGTGGGAGAAGGCCTGCGGGAAGTTCCCGACCAGCCGGCCGGTCGCCGGGTCGTACTCCTCGGAAGCCAGCCCGACGTCGTTGAGGACCCCGATCAGGCGCTCCATCAGCTCCCGGGCGTCGTCGAGCCGGCCGCAGCGCGCGTAGGCCTCGACGAGCCACCAGGAGCAGGCGAGGAACGCGTTCTCGGCGCCCGACAGGCCGTCGACGCCGGTCGCCGTGCGGTACCGCAGGACGAAGCCGTCCCGGAGCAGGTCCTCCTCGACCGCCCGCACCGTCCCGAGGAACCGCTCGTCGTCGTAGGGGAGGAACCCCACGGTCGGGATGAGCAGCAGGGCGGCGTCGACGTCCTTGGTGTCGTAGTGCTGGGTGAAGGTGCCGCGCTCCTTGTCGAACCCCCGGCGCAGGACCTCGCGGTGCACCTTGTCCCGCAGCGTCCGCCACCGGTCGGCGTCCCCCGGCAGGCCGTCCTCCTCGACGGCCCGCACGGCGCGGTCGAACGCGGCCCAGACCATGACCCGGGAGTGGGTGAAGTGCCGCTCCGGGCCGCGGATCTCCCAGAGACCGTTGTCCTTCTCCTGCCAGTGCTTCGCGAGGTCGTCGACGAGGGCCCGCTGGACCTCCCACGACTCGTGCGACTCGGCCAGGCCCATCCGCCGGGCCTTGTCGAGCGCGATCATCACCTCGCCGAGGACGTCGCTCTGGGTCTGGTCCACCGCCGCGTTGCCGATCCGCACCGGCCGGGAGCCCTCCCACCCCGGCAGGTGGTCGAGCTCGCGCTCCGGGAGCTCGCGGCCGCCGTCGACGGCGTACATGATCTGCAGGTCGCTCGGGTCCCCGGCGAGGGCCCGCACGAGCCAGTCGCGCCAGAGCCGGGTCTCCTCGAGGTAGCCGCTGTCGAGCAGCGCCTCGAGGGTGAGCGAGGCGTCACGCAGCCAGCAGTAGCGGTAGTCCCAGTTGCGGCTGCCGCCGACGTCCTCGGGCAGGCTCGTCGTCGGAGCCGCGACGATGCCGCCGCGCAGCTCGTCGGTGAGCAGCCGAAGCACGAGCAGCGAGCGGGTGACGACGTCCCGGTAGGGGCCGCGGTGCCCGTGCCGCGCGGCCCACTCCGAGAAGGTCCGGACGGTGTGGTCGACCCGCTCGTCGACGTCGAGCCGCTCGGGGAGCGGGTTCCACGACGGCACCCACGTCGTCGAGAAGGTCAGCCGCTGACCGGCCGCGACGTGGAAGCGGTCGCGGTGGCGGTGGTCCTCCGGCTCGGGCAGGCGGTCGCCGCGCAGCACGAGCATGTCCGGCC
Organism: uncultured Actinomycetota bacterium; assembly: GCA_963772645.1. Taxonomy (GTDB): domain Bacteria; phylum Actinomycetota; class Actinomycetes; order Actinomycetales; family Dermatophilaceae; genus DASSQJ01. The sequence continues at coordinate 403,745 of CAVYYD010000007.1, read as the reverse complement.
CGGCGATCGCCCGGATGACGTCGCGGCCCTCCTCGTCGTGCGTCCGCGAGACCCACGGCAGCACCTTGCCGTAGCCGAGCCGGACGACCCACTCGTGCTCCATCTCGACCGTGCCGTCGAGCCCCTCGACGATACGGACGAGGTCGGAGCGGCCGTCGCCGAACGGCATCACGTCGGTGACCCGGACCGTGCCGGTGCGGGTGGAGTGGACCGTGTCGAGGACGAAGCTGTCCCCCCGGTAGGACCGGGTGGTCTGCGCCTTGCCCACCGGCCCGATGAGCCAGCGGCCGTGGTCGGGCGTGCCGAGCAGCGCGGCGAAGCACGCGTGCGAGTCGAACCTCGGGAGGCAGAGCCAGTCGACGGACCCGGACCGGCTGACCAGTGCCGCCCGCTCGGTGTCCCCCAGGATGGCGTACTCGGCGATCGGCGTACTCACCCCTCGCAACCTAGTCCCCCTGTCTGGGGATTCGATGGGTGTCGGTGGACCCACCTAGCATGTCCGGCGTGAGTCATGACCACCTCGTCGTCCGTGGTGCCCGCGAGCACAACCTCAAGGACGTCAGCGTCGAGCTGCCCCGCGACGCGCTCGTCGTCTTCACCGGGCTGTCCGGGTCGGGCAAGTCCTCGCTCGCGTTCGACACGATCTTCGCCGAGGGGCAGCGCCGCTACGTGGAGTCCCTCTCGGCCTACGCCCGCCAGTTCCTCGGGCAGATGGACAAGCCCGACGTCGACTTCATCGAGGGCCTGTCCCCGGCGGTGTCGATCGACCAGAAGTCGACGAACCGCAACCCCCGCTCGACGGTGGGCACGATCACCGAGGTCTACGACTACCTGCGCCTCCTCTTCGCGCGGGCCGGGCGTCCGCACTGCCCGGTCTGCGGCGAGCCGATCACCCGGCAGAGCCCGCAGCAGATCGTCGACCGGCTGCTCGAGCTCCCGGAGCGGACCCGCTTCCAGCTCCTCGCCCCGGTCGTCCGGGCCCGCAAGGGGGAGTACGTCGACCTCTTCGCGGAGCTGCAGTCCAAGGGCTTCTCCCGGGCCCGCGTGGACGGCGAGGTGGTGACCCTCACCGACCCGCCCAAGCTCGAGAAGCAGGTCAAGCACAGCATCGACGTCGTCGTCGACCGGCTCGTCGCCAAGGGTGGCGACACCGCGGCCAAGCGGCGGCTCACCGACTCCGTCGAGACCGCGCTGGGCCTCGCCGGTGGCGTCGTCGTCGTCGACTTCGTCGACCGCGACGCCGACGACCCGGAGCGCGAGCGCCGCTTCTCCGAGACGATGGCCTGCCCCAACGACCACCCGCTGTCGATGGACGAGGTCGAGCCCCGCTCGTTCTCCTTCAACAGCCCCTTCGGCGCCTGCCCGGAGTGCACGGGCATCGGCACCGAGCTCGAGGTCGACCCCGAGCTCGTCGTCCCCGACGAGGACCTCAGCCTCGCCGAGGGCGCGATCGCCCCGTGGGCCAGCGGGTCGGGGGCCGCGGAGTACTTCCAGCGGGTCATGGCGGCCCTGGCCGAGGAGCTCGCCTTCTCGACGGACACCCCGTGGCGGGCCCTGCCGCAGCGGGCGCGCCAGGCGCTGCTCCACGGGCGCAACCACAAGGTCCACGTCCGCTACCGCAACCGGTTCGGTCGCGAGCGGTCCTACTCCACCGGCTTCGAGGGTGTCGTCCCGTTCGTCAAGCGCCGGCACGCCGAGACCGACTCCGACTGGAGCCGCGAGCGGTACGAGGGCTACATGCGCGAGGTGCCCTGCCCGGTGTGCAGGGGCGCTCGGCTCAAGCCCGAGTCCCTCGCCGTGCTCGTCGGGGGCAAGTCCATCGCCGACGTCTCGGCGCTGGCCATCGCGGATGCAGCGCGCTTCTTCGCCACCGTCGACTTCACCGAGCGCGAGCGGCAGATCGCGGCCCGGGTCATCAAGGAGATCGACGCCCGGCTCGGGTTCCTCCTCGACGTGGGCCTGGACTACCTGAGCCTCGACCGCCCGGCGGGCACGCTCTCCGGCGGGGAGGCCCAACGCATCCGGCTCGCGACCCAGATCGGGTCCGGCCTCGTCGGGGTCCTCTACGTCCTCGACGAGCCGAGCATCGGCCTGCACCAGCGCGACAACCACCGGCTCATCGAGACCCTGACCCGGCTCCGTGACCTCGGCAACACCCTCATCGTCGTCGAGCACGACGAGGACACCATCGCCACCGCGGACTGGGTCGTCGACATCGGCCCCGGGGCCGGCGAGCACGGCGGCCAGGTGGTGCACTCGGGCACGGTGCAGGACCTCCTCACCCACCCCGACTCCATCACCGGGAAGTACCTGTCCGGCCGCCGGGAGATCCCCACGCCCGCGCTGCGCCGCCCCCAGGAGAAGGGCCGGGAGGTCACCGTCGTCGGGGCCACCGAGCACAACCTCGACAAGGTCACCGTCTCCTTCCCGCTCGGCAACCTCGTCGCGGTCACCGGGGTCTCCGGCTCCGGCAAGTCCACGCTGGTCAACGACATCCTCTACAACGTGCTGGCCAACAAGCTCAACGGGGCCCGGCACGTGCCGGGCCGGCACAAGACGGTCACCGGGCTCGAGCACCTCGACAAGGTGGTCCACGTCGACCAGAGCCCGATCGGCCGCACGCCCCGGTCCAACCCGGCGACGTACACCGGCGTCTTCGACCACATCCGCAAGCTCTTCGCCACGACGGAGGAGGCGAAGATCCGCGGGTACCAGCCGGGGCGGTTCTCCTTCAACGTCAAGGGCGGCCGCTGCGACGCGTGCTCCGGGGACGGGACGATCAAGATCGAGATGAACTTCCTGCCCGACGTCTACGTCCCGTGCGAGGTGTGCCACGGCGCCCGCTACAACCGGGAGACCCTCGAGGTCCACTTCAAGGGCAGGACGATCGCCGACGTGCTCGACATGCCGATCGAGGAGGCCGCCGAGTTCTTCTCGGCGGTGCCCGCCATCGCCCGGCACCTGCAGACCCTCAACGACGTCGGCCTCGGCTACGTCCGGCTCGGGCAGCCCGCGCCGACCCTCTCCGGCGGCGAGGCGCAGCGGGTCAAGCTGGCCTCCGAGCTGCAGAAGCGATCCACCGGGCGGACCGTCTACGTCCTCGACGAGCCGACCACCGGCCTGCACTTCGAGGACATCCGCAAGCTGCTGGGCGTCCTGCAGGGCCTGGTCGACAAGGGCAACACGGTCATCGTCATCGAGCACAACCTCGACGTCATCAAGAGCGCCGACTGGGTCGTCGACCTCGGGCCCGAGGGCGGCAACGGCGGTGGCCGGGTGGTCGCCGAGGGCACCCCCGAGGAGGTCGCGGCCCTCGAGCACTCGCACACCGGTCGGTTCCTGGGCCCGGTGCTCGCGAGGACCGCCCGCACCGCGGAGGGCAACACCGCACGGCGCCGAGCCCCGAAGCGCCGCGGCGGCCCGACGCCCGCCCGCAAGGCCGGCTGACGGCGGACCGGGGGTCAGTCCTCCCCGAGGTAGGCCTTGCGGACGTCGTCGCTGGCGAGGAGCTCCTCACCGGTGCCGGAGAGCACGATGGTGCCGACCTCGAGGACGTAGCCCTTGGTCGCCCGCTTGAGGGCGGCCTGGGCGTTCTGCTCGACGAGCAGGATGGTCGTGCCCTGCTGCTGCAGGGTGGTCACCGTCGTCATGATCCGCTTCATCATGATCGGCGACAGTCCCATCGACGGCTCGTCGAGCATCAGCAGCTGCGGGCGGCTCATCATCGCCCGGCCCATGGCGAGCATCTGCTGCTCGCCGCCGGAGAACGTGCCCGCCGGCTGGGTGCGCCGCTCCTGCAGGATCGGGAACAGGGCGTAGGCCGCCGCGAGGTCGTCCCGCACCCCGCGGTCCCGGCGCGCGAAGGCGCCGAGCATGAGGTTCTCCTCGACGGTCAGCTTCGGGAAGATGCGCCGGCCCTCGGGGGAGTGGGCCAGCCCGAGCTGGACGATCTGGTGGGCCGGCACCTTGGTGAGGTCCTCGCCCTTGAAGGTGATCGACCCGCTGGTCGGGTGCAGCAGCCCGGAGATGGTGCGCAGCGTCGTCGTCTTGCCGGCCCCGTTGGTCCCGATGAGCGAGACGACCTCGCCCTCCTCGACCGTGAAGCTGATGCCCTTGACGGCCTTGATCTTGCCGTAGGCGACCTCGAGGTCCTTGACCTCCAGCATGGCGCTCACGCGTCCTCCTCCGAGTCGTCGCCGCCGATGTACGCCTCGATGACCCGCGGGTCGGACTGCACCTCGCCGGGGGTGCCCTGGACGAGCACCGAACCCCGGACGAGGCAGAGCACGCGGTCGCAGAGGTTGAAGATGAAGCGCATGTCGTGCTCGATGACGACGACGGCGAGGCCGCTGTCCCGGATCTTGAAGATCAGGTGCATCGTCTCCTCGGTCTCCCGCGGGTTCATCCCCGCGGTCGGCTCGTCGAGGAGCAGCAGCTGCGGATCGGTGGCCAGGGCGCGGGCGATCTCGAGCCGCCGCTGGTCGCCGTAGGGAAGGTTGCGGGCGAGGTGCTCGGCGGAGCCGGCGAGGCCGACGTAGTCGAGCAGCTCGTGGGCGCGGGCGGTCGTCGCCTCCTCCTCCTTGCGGAACTTCGGGCCGCGCAGGATCGAGGTGAGCGCCATCGACGAGGTCCGGCAGTACCGGCCGACCATGACGTTCTCGAGGGCGGTCATGTTCGCGAAGAGCCGGATGTTCTGGAACGTCCGGGCCATCCCGGCCCGCACCACCTTGAGCGGCTTGGGCGGCAGGGTGGCGCCGTTGAGCGTCACCGTGCCCTCGGTGGGGATGTACATGCCGGTGAGGCAGTTGAAGAACGTCGTCTTCCCTGCCCCGTTCGGCCCGATGAGGCCGACGATCTCGCCCTCGCGGACCTCCATGCTCACGTCGTCGACGGCGGTGAGGCCGCCGAAACGCATCGTGACGTTGGAGGCCCGCAGGACGGTCGCCCCGCCGCCCGCCTGGCCGCTCTGGGTGCTCTCGGTGACGGTCACTTCGACGCCTCCTGGAGGTGCTCGGACTCGGCGAGCTCGCTGAGGTGCTCGTCGGTCCTGTGGAACTCGAGCTGGCGCCGCTTGGACGGCACCAGCCCCTCCGGCCGGAACCGCATCATGAGGACGAGGAGGATGCCGAAGGCGAGCAGCCGGTACTCGTTGACCTGGCGCAGCTTCTCGGGGAGCAGCTTGAGGATGGTGGCACCGACGAGGACGCCGGTGACCGTCCCCATGCCGCCGAGGACGACGGCGGCGAGGAGGAAGGCGGACTCGAGGAAGATGAACTGGTCGGGGGTCACCGAGGTGTCGACGTGGGCCTTGATCGTCCCGGCGAGGCCGGCCAGCGAGGCGCCGACGGCGAACGCGAGGAGCTTGAGGCCGAAGGTGTTGACGCCCATCGCCTCGGCGGCGCGCTCGTCCTCGCGGATCGCCACCCAGCCCCGCCCGAGCCGGCTGTTGTTGAGCCGCACGAAGACGAGGATGACGAAGGCGACGAGGCACAGCAGCAGGAAGTAGTAGTTGCTGAACTTGTCGAGCGGGATGCCGAGCACGGTGTGCGTGTCCCCGAAGTTGAACGACCCGATCTGCAGGTCGGGGATGCCGGGGATGCCGTTCGGCCCGTTGGTGAGGTCGGGGCCGTTGTTGCCGTCGAGGTTGAACATCGCGAGGCGGAAGATCTCCCCGAAGCCGAGGGTGACGATGGCGAGGTAGTCACCGGAGACCCGCAGGGTCGGCGACCCGATGACCAGGCCGAAGGTCGCGGCCACCGCCATCCCGAGGAGCATGACGACGAGGAACGGCGGCTTCACCCCGATCGTCGCGAACGCCGACTGGGAGAGCATGGCGCCGACGTAGGCGCCGGTCCCGAGGAAGGCGATGTACCCGAGGTCGAGCAGCCCGGCGAGGCCGACGACGATGTTCAGCCCGAGGGCGGTCGCGGCGAACACGAGGATCTGGGTGGCGATGGACATGTTCGCGCTCGAGCCGTTCTGGGTGAACGGGAAGAGGAACGCGACGATGAAGGCGGAGATGATGAGCACCCGCCGGTTGTTCGCCCCGATGAACCCGACGTAGTCGGAGTAGCCGGCCGCCGCGAGCCCGACGACGACGCCGATGAGGGTCGTCAGGAGGGCCCCGAAGGTTCCGGCGTCGTCGAGCCCGAGGGTGTAGGCGGTGACGAAGAGGACGACCGCCATGATCCCGGCGATGACCAGGATCTCGCCCCAGGAGGGCAGCCGTGGCCAGGTGCGGACGTCGACCTCGACCGGCGGTGCCAGCCGCCCGGCCACCGCCACGGCGACGGCGCCGACGAGCGCGACCCAGACGCCCTCGTTGGCGTTGACCAGCCCACCGGCCTCGACCGCGACGGCGAGCAGGGCGATGAGCGTGAAGACGACCGCGCCGATGCCGAGCACCCGCAGGCCCCGGCCGGGGTCGAGCCACGCGGGGCGGCGCCGGAGCAGGAGTCCGAGGAGGATCGCGCCGGCGCCGAAGGCCATCGCGTAGACCTGGATCCCGGCGGGGTTGAGGCGGGGCGAGATGTCGCCGAGGATGCGGTCGTCGTAGCTCCACGACAGCAGCCCGCTGACCAGGAGCAGCACACCGCCCGCGAGCGCGACGAGCGCCGCCTTGCCGCCGTGCTGGTCCCGGACCGAGTCCGGGAAGTCGAACCTGCTCATGCGCGGTCCACCACCTTCGCACCGACGATGCCCTGGGGCCGGAAGACCAGGACGAGGATGAGGATGGCGAACGCCCAGACGTCCTTCCACGGGCTGCCACCGAACTCGCCCGGGATGAACTGGACCGCCATCGACTCGACGAGGCCCAGCGTCAGGCCACCGATGACGGCGCCCCAGACGTTGCCGATGCCGCCGAGGACGGCCGCAGTGAACGCCTTGAGCCCGGCGAGGAAGCCCATCTTGAAGTTGATGTTCGTCACCTGCAGGCCCTGGGCCACCCCGGCGATCGCGGCGAGGGTGGCGCCGATGACGAAGGCGACGACGATGATCCGGTCGACGTTGATGCCCATGAGGCGGGCGGTGTCGGGGTCCTGCGAGACGGCCTGCATCGCACGGCCGGTCCTGGTCCGGGAGATGAAGTAGAACAGGCCCGCTGCGCAGATGACCAGGGCTCCGATCGTGAAGATGGTCGAGCGCTGGATGGTCACCCCGCTGACGTTGAAGGCGGGGCCGGTGACGACGTCGATCTGGGGGAAGGGGACCTTCTGCTTGGCGTCCGGGAAGCCGGGGAGGTCGCCGTAGAAGAGCCGCACGAGCTCCTGGAGGAACACCGAGATGCCGATGGCGGTGATCAGGGGGGCCAGCCGGGGTGCGTTGCGCAGAGGACGGTACGCGAACCGCTCCATGAGCACGGCGGTGACGACCGACGCCACGACGGCACCGACGATCATGATCGGCAGCGTCCACAGCGCCGTCGTGCCCTGGAAGAAGACCAGCCACGTCGAGAGCGCACCGAACGCGCCGATCATGAAGATCTCGCCGTGGGCGAAGTTGATCAGCTGGATGATGCCGTAGACGACGGTGTAGCCCACCGCGATGAGCGCGTACAGCGACCCCAGGGTCAGCCCGTTGACGAGCTGCTGGGCGAATTCCACCACGGCCTCCTAGGGGGTGGTCGAGCGAGTGGCTGGGGGGAGACTAGCGGGTGACGTGCGCCACACGAACCAGCACACGGTCGACCGGCCGTCCGGGACGCGAACGGCGGGGGTGGCCGACCTGCCACCCCCGCCGTCTCGTCACGGCTGGACCGTCAACGGTTCGTCACTTGAACTCGCTGGTGTCCTTCGCCTTCCACTCCCCGCCCTGGACCTCGTAGACGGTGAGGACCTTGGACGTGGTGTCGCCGTACTGGTCGAAGGCGACCTTGCCGGTGACACCGTCGAAGGAGACGTTCGCCATCGCGTCGATCGTGGCCTGGCGCGCGGCCTGGGCCGAGTCGGCCCCCTTGAGCGAGACCTTGAGCGCGTCGATGATCGCGTTCGCGGCGTCGTAGGCGTAGGCACCGTAGGCGCCGTAGGCGTCCTGGTAGCCGGCGGCCTTGTAGGCGTCGACGAAGGCCTTGGCCGAGGGGAGGGTGTCGATCGGCGCACCGACCGAGGTGGCGAGGTCGCCGTCGGCGGTGCTGCCCGCGAGCTTGATGAAGTCGGCGGCGTAGATGCCGTCGCCGCCCATGAGCGGGACGTTGAGGCCGGCGGCCTTCATCTGCTGGGAGAACGGACCCGCCTGCGGGTACTCACCGCCGTAGTAGACGGCCTTGGGGTTGCTCGGCTTGATCTTGCTGATGACGGCGTCGTACTTGTCGTCGTCGGGGTTGATCGTCTCGGCCGCGACGATCTTTCCGCCGAGGTTGGTGAACTCCTTGCTGAAGGCCTCGACGAGGCCCTGGCCGTAGGTCTTCTTGTCGTGGACCGTCGCGACCTCCTTGATGCCGGCCTTCTCGAAGAGGTACCGGGCCGCGAACGGGCCCTGGACCGAGTCGGTCGTGCAGGTGCGGAAGTAGTTCGGGTACGCACGCTTGGGCGCGGTGGCGAAGTCGGCGCCCTGGGTGAGCGAGGGGTTGGTGTTCGCCGGGGAGACCATGACGATGTTCGCCGAGGCGAGCACCGGCTGGACGCTCTGGGCGACCGAGGAGTTCAGGGTGCCGACGACGCCGACCACCTGGTTGTCGGACGCGAGCTTGGTCGCGGCGTTCTTGCCGACGTCGGGGGTGGCCTGGTCGTCGCCGACCTCGAGCTGGAGGGTCCAGCCGGGGATGGCGCCGGACTCGTTGGCCTGCTTGATCGCGAGGTCGACCGAGTTCTTGATGCCGAGTCCGAGAGCCGACAGGTCGCCGGACTGGGGCGAGATGACGCCGATCTTGGCGACCTTGTTGTCGCTGGAGCCGCTGCTGCTCCCGCTGTCGCTCCCGCCACGCGTACCGCAAGCGGTCAGCGCGAGCGAGGCGACGAGCAGCGAGGTGCCAACGGCAACCACGGAACGCTGGGGCACGTTTCCTCCTGAGAAGTGCTGATCTGTGAGCAAGGTGCTCGTGCTCGTCAGACGAGCATTGACGGACTGTAACGACCTCGGACCGCCTTGCCGAGGCCTGTCCGGAGGATGGTGCCGAGTTGTTACCTCGGGTCCCGGTCCGGGACCTGGTCCCCGCCCTCACAGGCGGTGCGGTGATACTTCTGCCCCGCCGCCGTACGGAAGGACCGCCGATGACCACCGAGCAGCACGACGTGACCCCGACCTGCACCCGCTGGAGCCGGCGCGAGACCCTCCGGGCCGCCGGCGCTGCCGGGGCGGCGGTCGCCGGTGCGGGCGGCCTCGCCGGGTGCGGCGGCGGCGGAGCCGCCCAGGACGCCGGGAGCCCCCCGGCCACCGGGGTCGTCAAGGCCGCCGACGTGCCGGTCGGCGGCGGCACCGTGGACGACGCGCTGCGCGTCGTCGTCACCCAGCCGACCGCCGGGGACTACAAGGCGTTCTCCGCGGTCTGCACCCACCAGGGCTGCCTCGTCGGGGGCGTCCAGGGCGGCGCGATCGTCTGCCCCTGCCACGGCAGCCAGTTCGACATCGCCACCGGTGCGGTGCTCCAGGGGCCGGCGACCGCACCCCTGCCCGAGAAGAAGGTGACGGTGGGCCCGGACGGGATCACGGTGACCACCTGACCCGTCCCGCTCGGCGTGTCGGGCCCGCGGCTTAGGGTTGGGCGGTGGCCGACCCCTCGACGTACCGCCCCCGGCCCGGCGAGATCCCGACCGACCCCGGCGTCTACCGGTTCCGGGACGCCGAGGGCCGCGTCATCTACGTCGGCAAGGCCAAGAACCTGCGGGCGCGGCTCTCCTCCTACTTCCAGGACCTCGCGGCCCTGCACCACCGGACGGCGACGATGGTGCGCACCGGCGCGAGCGTCGAGTGGACCGTGGTCTCCACCGAGGTCGAGGCGCTGCAGCTGGAGTACGCCTGGATCAAGGAGTTCGACCCCCGGTTCAACGTCCGGTACCGGGACGACAAGTCCTACCCGTACCTCGCGGTGACGATGGGGGAGGAGTTCCCGCGGGCCATGGTGATGCGCGGGGCAAAGCGCAAGGGCACCCGCTACTTCGGCCCGTACGCCCACGCGTGGGCGATCCGCGAGACCCTCGACCTGGCGATGCGGGTGTTCCCGATGCGCACCTGCTCCACCGGGGTGTTCACGCGGGCCGGCCAGGTCGGGCGGCCGTGCCTGCTCGGGTACATCGACAAGTGCAGTGCGCCGTGCGTCGGCCGGGTCGACGCCGCGCACCACCGCGCCATCGCCGAGGACTTCTGCGACTTCATGGCCGGCGAGAGCGGTCGCTTCCTCACCCGGATGACCGGTGAGATGAGGGCGGCGGCCACCGAGCTCGACTACGAGCGGGCCGCGCGGATCCGCGACGACATCGGCGCCCTCGAGCGGGTCCTCGAGAAGTCCGCCGTGGTCCTGCCCGACGCCACCGACGCCGACGTGTTCGGCCTCGCCGAGGACGAGCTCGAGGTCGCGGTGCAGCTCTTCCACGTCCGTGGCGGCCGGGTCCGGGGCCAGCGCGGCTGGGTGGCCGAGCGCGACGCCGAGACCACCGCGGAGGTCGTCGAGCACCTGCTCCAGCAGGTCTACGGCGGCGAGTCCAGCGACGGCGTGCCCCGCGAGGTCCTCGTCCCGGTGCTGCCCGACGACGCCGAGGCCCTCTCGGCCTGGCTGGCCGGCATCCGCGGACACCGGGTCGACCTGCGCGTCCCCCGCCGCGGCGACAAGCGAACCCTGATGGAGACCGTCGCCCGCAACGCCACCCAGAGCCTGGCCCGGCACAAGGTCACCCGGGCCGGCGACCTCACCACCCGCAGCCAGGCCCTCCAACAGCTCCAGGAGGCCCTCGACCTCGACGAGGCGCCGCTGCGCATCGAGTGCTTCGACATCAGCCACGTCCAGGGCACCCAGGTCGTCGGCTCGATGGTCGTCTTCGAGGACGGGCTGCCCCGCAAGTCCGAGTACCGGCGCTTCATCGTGCGGGGCGACGAGACCGGCGCCACCGACGACACCGCAGCGATGCGCGAGGTCCTCACCCGCCGGTTCCGCCGCGGCCAGAAGGAGGCCGAGGAGTCCGCCCGGGAGGCCCGGGAGAGCGGCACGCCGGCGAGGTTCGCCTACCGCCCCGGCCTGGTCGTCGTCGACGGCGGCCTGCCCCAGGTCAACGCCGCCGCCCGCGCCCTCGAGGAGGTCGGCGTCGTCGACGTCGCCGTCGTCGGGCTGGCCAAGCGGCTCGAGGAGGTCTGGGTCCCGGGGGAGGGCCACCCCGTGGTCATGGCCCGGACCAGCGAGGGCCTCTACCTCCTCCAGCGGCTGCGTGACGAGGCCCACCGCTTCGCCATCACCTTCCACCGCCAGCGCCGCTCGCGGGCGATGACGGCCAGCGCCCTCGACGGCATCCCGGGCCTCGGCGAGAAGCGGCGCAAGGCCCTGCACCGGCACTTCGGCTCGGTCCGCCGGATGCGGTCGGCCACCGTCGAGGAGCTCGCCGGCGTGCCGGGCATCGGGCCTGCGCTGGCAGCGGTCGTTGCGGCAGAGTTGGCCTCCGGCGAGCAGACGCCCGCCGTCAACCTCGCCACCGGCGAGGTCGTCGAGGAGGAAGGCGCCCCGTGACCGAGACCACGCCCGCCCCGGACGCCCGCGCCGACGCGGACTTCGTCATCGTCACCGGGATGAGCGGTGCCGGCCGCTCGACCGCCGCCAACGTGCTCGAGGACCACGGGTGGTACGTCGTCGACAACCTGCCCCCGCAGCTGATCCCGGCGATGGCCGAGCTGGCCACCCGGGCGCGCGACGGCGGCACCCCCGACCTGAAGATCGCCGCGGTCGTCGACGTGCGGGCCCGGCCCTTCACCAGCGAGCTCCGCGCCGGCCTCGCGGCCCTGCGCGACACCGGCTGGTCCCCGCACCTGATCTTCCTCGACGCGACCGACGAGTCGCTGGTCCGCCGGTTCGAGAGCGTTCGGCGTCCGCACCCGCTGCAGGGGGAGGGGCGGCTGCTCGACGGCATCCAGGCCGAACGCGCCCTGCTCGGCGACCTGCGGGCCGACGCCCAGGTCGTCATCGACACCTCCGGCCTCAACGTCCACCAGCTGCGGCGGAAGCTGACCCCGCTCGTCGGCGGCTCGAGCGGGCCGCGCCTGCGGCTGGCCATCATGTCCTTCGGCTTCAAGTACGGCGTGCCGCTGGACGCCGACTTCGTCGTCGACATGCGGTTCCTGCCCAACCCCTACTGGGTCCCCGAGCTGCGCCAGCTCACCGGTGTCGACGGGCCGGTCGCCGAGTTCGTCATGGCCCAGGAGGGCGCGGACGAGTTCGTCGACGGCGTCGTCGCGCTGATGCGGCCGGTCACCGCGGGGTACGTCCGCGAGGGCCGTCGCTACGCCACCCTCGCCGTCGGCTGCACCGGCGGCAAGCACCGGTCGGTGGCCGTCGCCGAGGCGCTGGCCGCCCGGCTCGCCGGCGACGGGGTCGCCACCTTCGTCGTCCACCGCGACCTGGGCCGCGAATGACCGGCCCCGTCGTCGCGGCCCTCGGCGGCGGCCACGGCCTCTCCGCCACGCTCACCGCGCTGCGCTACGTCACCGACGAGATCACCGCGATCGTCACCGTCGCCGACGACGGCGGGTCGAGCGGGCGGCTGCGCGAGGAGTTCGGGGTGCTGCCGCCGGGGGACCTGCGGATGGCCCTGGCCGCCCTGTGCTCGGAGACGGAGTGGGGGCACACCTGGCGCGACGTGCTCCAGCACCGGTTCGCCGGGGACGGCCCGCTCGGCGGCCACGCGCTCGGCAACCTGCTCATCGTCGCCCTCTGGGAGCTCCACGAGGACCCCGTCGCCGGGCTCGACCTCGTCGGCAGCCTCCTCCAGGCCCGGGGCCGGGTGCTGCCGATGGCCGCGGTCCCGCTCGACATCGAGGCCGAGGTCAGCGGGGTCGACCCGGAGGCCCCGCAGGCGCTGACCGTCGTCCGTGGCCAGGCCGAGGTGGCGGTCACCCCCGGCACCGTGCAGACGGTGCGGCTGGTCCCGAGCGACCCACCGGCCTACCCGGAGTCGGTGGCCGCGATCCGCAGCGCCGACTGGGTGGTGCTCGGCCCTGGCTCGTGGTTCACCTCGGTGATGACCCACCTCCTCGTCCCCGAGGTGCGCGAGGCGCTGGAGGTCACCCGGGCCGGGCGCCTCCTCGTACTCAACCTCGACCCGGGCACCGGCGAGACGGCGGGCTTCAGCGCCGAGCGCCACCTCGAGAGCTTCGCCGCGCTCGCCCCCGGCCTCCGGCTGGACGCGGTCCTCGCCGACCCGGCCGTCGTCGACGACGAGAGGGCCCTCGCCGAGCGCTGCGCGGCCTTCGGCGCGCACCTCCACGTCGTGCCGGTGGCCCGCCGCGACCGCCCCGGCGCGCACGACCCGCTGCGCTACGCGGCGGCCCTGCGGGACGTCCTCCACGCCGCGCCGAACCCCCGGTGACGCGTGGCAGGATGACCGGCATGGCGATGACGGCGAAGGTGAAGGACGAGCTGAGCAGGCACGCCGTGACGAAGCCGTGCTGCCGCAAGGCCGAGGTCGCCGCGACGCTGAGGTTCGCCGGGGGACTGCACATCATCGGGGGACGGATCGTCGTGGAGGCCGAGCTCGACACGGCCAACGCGGCGCGGCGGCTGCGGCGTGAGCTCGCGGAGGTCTACGGGCACACCCCCGAGGTGCTCGTCCTCGCGGCCGGTGGCCTGCGCAAGGGCAGCCGGTACGTCGTACGGGTGGTCCAGGACGGCGAGTCGCTCGCCCGGCAGACCGGGCTCATCGACAGCCGCGGCCGCCCGGTCCGGGGGCTGCCCGCCAAGGTGGTCAGCGGCTCGGTCTGCGACGCCGAGGCCGCCTGGCGCGGAGCCTTCCTCGCACACGGCTCGCTGACCGAGCCGGGCCGCTCCTCCGCCCTCGAGATCACCTGCCCGGGGCCGGAGGCGGCCCTGGCCCTCGTCGGCGCCGCCCGGCGGATGGGGATCCAGGCCAAGGCGCGGGAGGTCCGCGGGGTCGACCGGGTCGTCATCCGCGACGGCGACGCCATCGGCGCCATGCTCACCCGGCTCGGTGCCCACGACGCCGTCCTCGCCTGGGAGGAGCGCCGCATCCGCCGCGAGGTACGGGCCACCGCCAACCGGCTCGCCAACTTCGACGACGCCAACCTGCGCCGCTCGGCGCGTGCCGCCGTCGCGGCGGGGGCCCGCGTCGAGCGGGCGCTGGAGATCCTCGGCGACGAGGTGCCCGACCACCTCAAGGAGGCCGGCGAGCTGAGGGTCACCCACAAGCAGGCCTCCCTCGAGGAGCTCGGCCAGCTCGCCAGCCCCCCGATGACCAAGGACGCGGTCGCCGGACGCATCCGGCGACTGCTCGCGATGGCCGACAAGCGGGCCGCCGACGAGGGCGTCCCCAACACCGAGGCCGTGCTCACCCCGGACATGCTCGAGGGCTGACCGCGTCTCACCGGTCGCGGTGCGTAAACGGTTACCCGCCCGTACCCCGGACGCCTCGCAGGGCCGTTCGGCGGAGGTCTAGGGTGGGTTCCGGTACAGGTGCCGCGACCGCCGCGGCACGCCCCCGAGAGTGGAAGGCAAACCCACCGTGACCGTTCGCGTAGGGATCAACGGCTTCGGCCGCATCGGCCGCAACTTCTTCCGCGCCGTGCTCGCTTCCGGAGCCGACGTCGAGGTCGTCGCCGCCAACGACCTCATGGACAACAAGACGATCGCGCACCTGCTCAAGTACGACTCGGTCCTCGGTGTCCTCGCCGAGGACGTGTCCTACACCGACGACTCGATCACCGTCGGGGAGCGGACGATCCGGATCTTCGCCGAGCGCGACCCCGCCGCCATCGCCTGGGGTGAGGTCGGCGCCGACGTCGTCATCGAGTCCACCGGCATCTTCACCGACGCGACCAAGGCCAAGGCCCACCTCGACGGCGGTGCGAAGAAGGTCGTCATCTCGGCGCCGGCCAAGAACGAGGACGCGACCTTCGTCATGGGGGTCAACGACCAGGACTACGACCCGGCGAACCACCACGTCATCTCGAACGCGTCGTGCACGACCAACTGCCTGGCCCCGATGGCCAAGGCGCTCCACGACGAGCTCGGCATCGTCAAGGGCCTGATGACGACGATCCACGCCTACACCTCGGACCAGAACCTCCTCGACGGGCCGCACCGCGACCTGCGCCGGGCGCGTGCCGCCGCACTGTCGATCATCCCGACGAGCACCGGCGCCGCCAAGGCCATCGGCCTGGTCATGCCCGAGCTGAAGGGCAAGCTCGACGGCTACGCCCTGCGCGTGCCCACCCCGACCGGCTCGGCCACCGACCTCACCTTCGAGGCCGGGCGCGAGACGAGCGTCGAGGAGGTCAACGCCATCGTCAAGGCCGCCGCCGCCGAGGGGCCGCTCAAGGGCTACCTGAAGTACACCGAGGACCCCATCGTCTCCTCCGACATCGTCACCGACCCGAGCTCGTGCATCTTCGACTCGGGCCTGACCAAGGTCATCGGCAACCAGGTGAAGGTCGTCGGCTGGTACGACAACGAGTGGGGCTACTCCAACCGCCTCATCGACCTCGTCGTCCTCATCGGCGCCAGCCTCTGAGCGCGGTCGGCACCGACCATGGCTGACATCGCCTCGCTGGGCGACCTGCGCGGGAAGCGCGTCCTCGTCCGGTCCGACCTCAACGTGCCGCTCGACGGCACGAGGATCACCGACGACGGACGCGTCCGGGCGTCGGTGCCGACGATCTCGGAGCTGTCCGAGGCGGGCGCGCGCGTCATCGTGTGCGCCCACCTCGGCCGCCCGAAGGGCGAGCCCGACCCCAGGTACTCGCTCTCGCCGGTCGCCGAGCGGCTCTCCGAGCTGCTCGGCCGTCCGGTGGCCTTCGCGGACGACACGGTGGGCGAGAGCGCTCGCGCCGCGGTCGCGGCGATGGCCGACGGTGACGTCGTCCTCCTCGAGAACCTCAGGTTCAACCCGGGCGAGACGGCCAAGGCCGAGGCGGACCGCGCCGGCTTCGCCGACGCCCTCGCCTCGCTGGCCGACGCCTACGTCTCCGACGGCTTCGGCGTCGTCCACCGCAAGCAGGCCTCCGTCTACGACGTCGCCACCCGGCTGCCCGCCGCCATGGGGGGCCTGGTCAGGACCGAGGTGGAGGTGCTGCACCGGCTCACCGAGGACCCCGAGCGCCCGTACGTCGTCGTCCTCGGCGGCGCCAAGGTCGCCGACAAGCTCGCGGTCATCGACAACCTCATGGGCACGGCCGACCGTCTCCTCATCGGCGGCGGGATGCTGTTCACCTTCCTCGCGGCCCAGGGCCACGAGATCGGCGACAGCCTCTTCGACGCCGAGAGCCTCGAGGCGTGCAAGGGCTACCTGGCACGGGCGCAGGAGAGCGGGGTCGAGATCGTCCTGCCGGTCGACGTCGTCGTCGGCAAGGAGTTCTCCGGGGACACCGAGACCGACACCGTCGCCGCCGACGCCATCCCGGCCGGCACCATGGGGCTGGACATCGGTCCCCGCTCCGCGGAGCTCTACGCCGCCAAGCTCGCCGACGCGCGGACCGTCTTCTGGAACGGCCCGATGGGGGCCTTCGAGATGGCCCCCTTCGCGGCCGGCACCCGGGCGCTCGCGCAGGCGCTCGTCGACGCGACCGCGCGCGGCGCGCTGACCGTCGTCGGCGGTGGCGACTCCGCGGCCGCGGTCCGCCAGCTCGGCTTCGCGGACGACCAGTTCGGGCACATCTCGACCGGCGGGGGTGCCTCCCTCGAGTACCTCGAGGGCAAGGAGCTGCCCGGCCTCGCCATCCTCTCGTCCTGACCACCGTCCCCCAGGAGGACACCATGGCCTCGGGCCGCACCCCGCTGATGGCGGGGAACTGGAAGATGAACCTGGACCACCTCCAGGCCACCCACCTCGTGCAGAAGCTCGACTGGACCCTTCGCGACGGGAAGCACGACTACGCCGCCGTCGAGGTCGCGGTCCTGCCCCCGTTCACCGACATCCGCAGCGTCCAGACGCTGATCGACGGTGACAAGCTCGACCTGCGGCACGGGGCGCAGGACCTGTCGGTCCACGACTCCGGCGCCTACACCGGCGAGGTCAGCGGTGCCTTCCTGGCCAAGCTGGGCTGCAGCTACGTCGTCGTCGGCCACAGCGAGCGGCGCGAGTACCACGCCGAGGGCGACGACGTCGTCAACGCCAAGGTCACCGCGGCCTTCCGGCACGGGATCACGCCGATCTTCTGCTGCGGGGAGGGGCTGGAGGTCCGCCGGGCGGGCACCCACGTCGAGCACGTCCTCGCCCAGGTCGACGCCGGCCTGGCCGGCCTCCCGGTCGAGCAGGCCCGTCGCCTCGTCGTCGCCTACGAGCCGATCTGGGCCATCGGCACCGGCGAGGTCGCCACGCCCGAGGACGCCCAGGAGGTGTGTGCGGCGATCCGGACCAGGCTCGCCGAGCTGTACAGCGGCGACGTGGCCGACGGGATCCGGATCCTCTACGGCGGCTCGGTGAAGTCCGGGAACGTCGCCGCGATCATGGCCCAGGAGGACGTCGACGGTGCGCTCGTCGGCGGGGCGTCCCTCGACCCCGGCGAGTTCGCCGCCATCTGCCGCTACCGCGACCACCTCACGACCGCCTGACCCCGACCCACCCCGCACGCCCACGGCGCGGCGGAGTCCCCGCACCTGCGGGACCCCGCCGCGGCGAGCGGTTATCCTTGTCCGGTTGTCCCCGACCCCCACCCGAAGGACCCACCCGTGGACGCGGTACGCATCGGCCTCCAGGTCATCCTGGTGCTCGGAGGCCTGTTCCTCACCTTCCTGATCCTGCTGCACAAGGGCAAGGGCGGGGGCCTGTCGGACATGTTCGGCGGCGGGATGTCGAGCTCGCTGGGCGGCTCCTCGGTCGCCGAGCGCAACCTCGACCGGATCACGGTCGGCGTGGCCCTCGTCTGGTTCACCAGCGTCGTCGGCCTCGGCGTCCTCGAGCGCTTCGCGGCCTGAGGGGGAGCTGAGATGGCTGGTGGCAACGCGATCCGCGGCTCGCGCGTCGGTGCGGGCCCGATGGGTGAGGCCGAGCGCGGCGAGGCCGCGCCGCGCAGGCTCGTCTCCTTCTGGTGCTCCAACGGGCACGAGACGCGGCCGAGCTTCGCCGAGGAGGCCGGGCTCGCCGTCCCCGACCAGTGGGACTGCCCGCGCTGCGGCTTCCCGGCCGGGCTGGACAAGGACAACCCCCCGGCCCCCCCGAAGGTGGAGCCGTACAAGACCCACCTCGCGTACGTGAAGGAACGTCGCTCCGACGAGGACGGCGCCGCCATCCTCGAGGAGGCCCTGGAGTCCCTGCGGGGGCGCGGCCTCATCCAGTGAGGTCCCGGCGCACCCCACCCTGAGCCCGGGGCCCACGGGGGGGCCGCGCGGCGTCCGGGGGAGGGTTCAGCGCCGTCCGGCCCGGGCCAGGTGCGAGACGACCGGTTCGACCCAGCCGTGTTCGCGCTGCATCCACCGGACCGCGACGAGGGTGCGGACGACGACCGGCACCGGGCGGCGGCGAGGCTCGACGGCCAGGTCGGTGCCGAACGGGTCGGTGCTGACCACCCAGCGGTAGCCGTGCCCGAGAAGGTGGTCGCCGATGGCGGTGGCGATCACCGCGACGCACTCGGCCGCGGGCCGCTCGTCGCCCGCCTCGTCGAGGGCCCGCTCGTACGCGGCGGCGACCGTGGCGAGGTCGGCGGGCCGGATGCCGTACTCGGCGTACCGCCCGCGGGCGCTCTCCAGCTCGGCCTCCTCCTCGGCTCCGGGGCGGCGGCTGGTGATCGACTCCACCGTCTCGAGCGGCTCCCTCCCGGCCGGCTCGGTGGCGTGCTCGGCGGGGGCCGCGTCGTCGCGGCCGCGCAGGCGGTCGAGGAGGCCCACGGTGCTCAGCCGCCGAGGTCGGCGGCCGCCTCCTCGTCGACGAGCCAGAGGGTGCGCTCCCGGCCGTGGACGTGCGCGGCGGGGGTCTGCTCGAACGGGGACCCGTGGACCCCGCGGCGGACCGCATCGGCCTTCTCCGACCCGCTGACGAGGAACCACACCTCGCGCGAGCGCTCGAGCGCCTCGCGGGTCAGCGAGACGCGGTCCGGCGGCGGCTTGGGCGAGTCGTGGACGGCGACCGTGGCGGTGCCGATCGTACCGGCGGCGGGGTGGTGCGGGAAGAGCGAGGCGACGTGCCCGTCCGGACCGACCCCGAGCACCATGACGTCGAACGCGTCGGAGCCGTGCGTGTGCAGCTCCCGGGCGTAGGCGTCCGCCGACTCCTCGGCCGAGCCGGTCCGGTCCGGGCCGGGGACCCGGTGCACGTGGGCCGGGTCGAGCGGCAGCGAGGCCAGACCGGCCTCGTCGTTCTGGGTGTCGTTGCGCTCGGGGTCGCCGGCCGGCAGGTAGCGCTCGTCCCCCCACCAGACGTGGACCCGGCCCCAGTCGACGGCGTCCCGGGCGGGCTCCGCCGCGAGCGATCGGACGATCTCCGAGCCCATCGAGCCCCCGGTCATCGACACGTGCGCCACCTCGCGCCGGGCGAGGGCGTCGACGAGGGCGACGACGAGCCGGGCCGCGGAGGCGTCGGCGAGGGACTGGCGGGTGGGGTGGACGACGACGGTGGCCTGCTCACTCATGGCTACGCTCCCTTGCCTCGGCGAGCCGGCTCGCCGAGGCCCTCTTGACGGTCTCGGTGTCGGAGGACTCCTCAGGCATCTCGCGCTCCTCCACCATCGTGCTGCTTCCGGCGGCCCGGGCCGCCCGGTGCAGGCGCCTGGCCGTGCGGTCGGCCTCGGCCGGCGACGGGGCCTCGCCGGCGCGCACCGCCTCGCTGGCCGTGCGACGCGACGCGGTGACCGCCGCCACCCCGCGGACCAGCGCGTCCGCGTACACCTCGTCCGGGTCGAGGCGCCGCAGCTCGTCGGCGAGGCACTCGGGGTCGGACCGGTGGTGCAGCGCGAGGGTCCGGTCGGGCTGCCCGGGCTGGCGCAGCAGCGCGGTGTCGTCGTCGCGCGGACGGACGAGGTCGACGGTCCCGCTGGCCCGCTCTAGGCGGACCGAGATGATCCCGGTGCCGTTTCGGGAGCGGGCGAGCGAGACCGGGCACCGCAGCCGGACCGCGAGCCAGCCGGCGAGCAGCTCGCCCGAGGGGCTGTCCGGCGCCGACACGACCGTGGCCTCGGTGACCGGCTCGTAGGGCGGCTGGTCGAGGGCCGCGGCGAGCAGGCCGCGCCACAGGGTGATCCGCGACCACGCGAGGTCGGTGTCGCCGGGCTCGTACGCGGCGGCCATCCGGCGCAGGACGGTCCGCGGCGAGCCGCCCCGGCGGGCGGCGTCGGTGACCCGGCGCTGGGCCATCGCGCCGATCGGGTCCTCTCCCGGTGCCTTGGGCCCCCCGGTCGGCCACCACGCGACGATGGGGGAGTCGGCGAGGAGCAGCGGGGTGACGACGGAGCGGCCGTGAGCCGCCAGCGGACCGTAGAGCCGCAGGACGACGACCTCGGAGGCCCCGGCGTCCCCGCCCACCCGGATCTGCCCGTCGAGGCGGGGCGAGCCGCGCCGGTTGCCGGTGACCGCGACGATGATGCGGCACGGGTGCTGGCGGCTCGCGTCGTTCGCGACCTCGATCGCGTCCTCGGCCTCGGCCTCGTCGACGACGACGACGAGGGTGAGCACCCGGGAGAGGGCCATGGCGCCGGTGTCGGACCGGAGGGCGACGAGCCTCTTGCTCACCGCGGCCGTCGTGGTGTCGGGCAGGTCGACGATCACGGCAGCCTCCACTCGCGGCCGTCGCGGCGCATCAGCTCGTCGGCGGACTCCGGCCCCCAGGTGCCCGAGACGTACTGTTCCGGCCGGGTGCCGACCCGGGCCCAGTGCCGCTCCACCGGGTCGAGGATCCGCCAGGACAGCTCGACCTCCTCGTGCCGCGGGAAGAGGGGCGGTTCGCCGAGGAGCACGTCGAGGATGAGCCGCTCGTAGGCCTCGGGGGAGGACTCGGTGAACGAGCGCCCGTAGCCGAAGTCCATCGTGACGTCGCGGACCTCCATCTGCGCCCCCGGCACCTTGGCACCGAACCGGATGGTGACGCCCTCGTCGGGCTGGACCCGGACGACGACGGCGTTCTGTCCGAGCTCCTCGGTGGCGGTGTGCGTGAAGGGCAGGTGCGGGGCCTGCTTGAAGACGACCGCGATCTCGGTGACCCGCTTGCCGAGCCGCTTCCCGGTCCGCAGGTAGAACGGGACCCCGGCCCACCGGCGGGTGTCGATGTTCAGGCGCAGGGCCGCGAAGGTCTCGGTGCACGAGCCGTCGGCCACGCCGTCCTCCTCGAGGTAGCCGGGCACCTCCTCCCCGCCCTGCCACCCGCGGGCGTACTGCCCGCGGGCGGTGCCCAGCGCGAGGTCGGCCGGCAGGCGGACGGCCGAGAGCACCTTCTCCTTCTCCAGCCGCAGGCCCTGGGCCTCGAAGGACACCGGCTCCTCCATGGCGGTGAGCGCGAGCAGCTGGAGCAGGTGGTTCTGGATGACGTCGCGTGCGGCGCCGATGCCGTCGTAGTAGCCGGCGCGGCCCCCGATGCCGATGTCCTCGGCCATCGTGATCTGCACGTGGTCCACGTAGTTGGCGTTCCACACCGGTTCGAACATCTGGTTGGCGAACCGGAGGGCCAGCAGGTTCTGGACCGTCTCCTTGCCGAGGTAGTGGTCGATCCGAAAGACGCAGTCGGCCGGGAAGACGTTCTCGACGATGGCGTTGAGCTCGCGGGCCGACTCCAGGTCGTGGCCGAAGGGCTTCTCGATCACGACCCGTCGCCAGGACCCCTGGGCCGGGGCCGAGAGGCCGGAGCGCTCCAGCTGCTGGCAGACGGTGGCGAAGAACCCCGGCGGGATCGAGAGGTAGAAGGCGTGGTTGCCGCCGGTGCCGCGCTGGTCGTCGAGCTCCTTGACGGTGGCGGCGAGCAGGTCGAACGCGGCGTCGTCGTCGAAGGTCCCCGGGACGAACCGGACCCCCTCGGCCAGGGAGCGCCAGACCTCCTCGCGGAACGGGGTGCGGGCGCGCTCCCGCACCGCCTCGTAGACGATCTTGCCGAAGTCCTGGTCGGCCCAGTCGCGCCGGGCGAACCCGACGAGGGAGAACCCCGGAGGCAGCAGCCCGCGGTTGGCGAGGTCGTAGATGGCCGGCATCAGCTTCTTGCGGGCGAGGTCGCCGGTGACGCCGAACAGGACCATCGAGCACGGGCCCGCGATCCGGGGGAGCCGCTTGTCGCGCGGGTCGCGCAGCGGGTTGCTCTCGGCGGTGACCCGCGCTGGTCTCATGCGCTCCCCCGACCGAGCGCGGCGCGCACCCGGGCCAGGCCCGGGTCGTGCTCGGTGAGGTGGAGGCGCAGGACGGGCCGGCCGTGCTCGGCGAGGACCGCGGCGTCCCCCCCTGCCTGGGCGGCGATGAACTGCCCGAAGGTGAAGTCGCGGCCCGGGACCGCGAGGTCCTCCCTCGGCGTCGCCGTGACCTGCACGTACACCCCCGTGGGCGGGCCGCCCTTGTGGTACTGCCCGGTGGAGTGCAGGAATCGCGGCCCCCAGCCGAAGGTGGCCGGCCGGCCGGTGCGCTCGAAGAGGTCGCGGGCGACGTGCTCGAGGTCGGCGTCGGCCTCCCGGTCGAGGTAGGCCATGACCGCGACGTAGCCGTGCTCCGGGTCGAGCCGGGCGAGCAGCGCCTCGACCGCGGCGTCGACGGTGCCGGCGCCGTCGAGCCAGTCGCCGCCGGCGACCCGCACCTCGACCGGGCCGTCGGTGAAGGCGGGCGGGTCGGAGTCGTCGATGCCCTGCTCGAGCAGGTCGCGGGCCGCGGCCTTGGCGCTCTCGACGTCCGGCTGGTCGAACGGGTTGATCCGCAGCAGCCGGCCCGCCACCGCGGTGGCGGCCTCCCAGAGCAGCAGCTGCGCGCCGAGCGGCCCCGCGACGGCGACGACGGAGTCCTCGCCGGCGGACCCGGCGTCCTCGTCGGCGTCGGAGGAGACCAGCCGCACGACGGTCCCGTCGGCGTACAGGTGGGCCGGTTCGGCGCCCACCGCGACGACCGGAAGCAGACCGGTGCCCTGCTTGCCGGTGGACTCGGCGAGGAGCTGCTCCGCCCACGCCGCGAAGCCCCGGTTCTCGGTCCCGGCGTCGACGAGCACGATCTTGTCGCGCAGCGGCGTCGTCCCGGCCAGGGCGGCACCGAGGCGCAGCGCGGGGTTGCCGTCGTCGTCGGCGGCGAGCACGTCGGCGACCGCCTCGGCGTCATCGAGGAGGGCCTCGACGTCGGCCCCGGCGAGCGCGCTCGGCACGAGGCCGAACGCGGTGAGGGCCGAGTACCGGCCACCGACCCCCGGGTCGGCGTTGACCACCCGGAAGCCACCGGCGCGGGCCTGCTCGTCGAGCGGGCTGCCCGGGTCGGTGACGACGACCATCCGGGTCGTGGGGTCGAGCCCGGCGTCGCGGAAGGCCTGCTCGAAGGTGCGGCGCTGGCTGTCGGTCTCCACCGTGGAGCCGGACTTGCTCGACACGACGACCACCGTGTGGTCGAGGTCGCTGACCGCCGCCCGGACCACGTCGGGGTCGGAGGAGTCCAGGACGACGAGCGGCACGCCGGCCGTCGCGCAGATGACCTCCGGGGCGAGCGAGGAGCCACCCATCCCGCAGAGGACGACGCGGTCGTAGCCGGCCTGCTCGAGCTCGGCCCGCAGGGCGGCCACCTCCCCGAGCAGCGGACGCGAGGAGCGCGGCAGGCCGGTCCAGGAGAGCCGGGCGGAGGCCTCGGCCTCGGCCTCGTCACCCCACAGGGCGGGGTCCTGGGCGAAGAGCCGGCTCGCGAACCGCTCCTGCACGAGCGCCGGAACGTGCCCCGCGACCGCGTCGGCGGCCGCCCCGGTGGCGGCGACCTCGAGGGTGCTCACGCGGTGGCCTTCTCGAGCTCGCGGGTGACGCCGCCGAGCAGCTCGTTCCACGACTTCTCGAACTTCTCAACGCCCTCGCGCTCGAGCTGGGCGACGACCTCGGCGTAGGAGATGCCGAGCCGCTCGAGGCTGTCGAGCACCTCGGTGGCGTCGCCGTAGCCGCTGCGCACGGTGTCGCCCTCGATCACGCCGTGGTCGGCGACGGCGTCGAGCGTCTTCTCCGGCATCGTGTTCACGGTGTCGGGGGCGACGAGCTCGGTGACGTACATCGTGTCGGGGTAGTCGGGGTTCTTCACCCCGGTGGAGGCCCACAGCGGGCGTTGGCGGTGCGCGCCGGCCGCCTCGAGGGACGCCCACCGGGGGGTCGAGAAGACCTCCTCGAACGCCTTGTACGCGAGCCGGGCGTTGGCGATGCCGGCCCGGCCGCGCAGCTGCGCGGCCTCCTCGGAGCCGATCTCCTCGAGCCTGGAGTCGACCTCGACGTCCACCCGGGAGACGAAGAACGAGGCCACCGAGCGGATGCCCGAGAGGTCCGTGCCCCGCTCGCGCGCCTGCTCCAACCCGGTGAGGAAGGCGTTCATGACCGCCCGGTACCGGTCGAGGGAGAAGATCAGCGTCACGTTGACCGAGATGCCCTCGGCGAGCACCTGGGAGATGGCGGGCAGGCCCTCCACCGTGGCCGGGATCTTGATGAAGACGTTCGGCCGGCCGACCTCGGCGGCGAGGGCCTTGGCCTCCTCGACGGTCCGCGCGGTGTCGTGGGCCAGCCGCGGGTCGACCTCGATGGAGACCCGGCCGTCCTGCCCGTCGGTGCGGTCGTGGACCGGCGCCAGGACGTCGCACGCGTCGCGGACGTCGCGGGTGGTCAGGGCGAAGACCGCCTCGTCGACGGTCGCTCCCTTCCCGGCGAGCTCGTCGACCTGCTCGTCGTAGGCGTGGCCCTCGGAGAGCGCGGCCTGGAAGATCGAGGGGTTCGTCGTGACGCCGACGACCCCCCTCTCCTCGACGAGCTGCTCGAGGTTGCCGGTGCGGAGCCGGTCACGGGAGAGGTCGTCGAGCCAGACGGAGACGCCGTTGGCGGCCAGGTCCTGGAGGGGCTGGGGGATGGTCATGCGGTCCTCACTTCCTCGGAGCGGTGTCCTTGACGGCGGGGACGCCGGCGGTGCCGCGCGCTGCCTTCAGCGAGTCCTTCGCCGCCTTGACGACGGCCTCGGGAGTGAACCCGAACTCGCGGAACAGCGTCGCGCCGTCGGCGGAGGCCCCGAAGTGCTCGAGGCTGACGCAGCGGCCGGCGTCGCCGACGAGGTCGTGCCACCCCATCGCGACCCCCGCCTCCACACTGACGCGGGCGCGGACGTCGGGGGGCAGCACCTTGTCCTGGTAGGAGCGCGGCTGCTCCTCGAACCATTCCCGGCACGGCATCGAGACCACCCGGGTGCGGGTGCCGCCACGCTCGAGCCTCTCCCGGGCCGCGAGCGCGAGCGAGACCTCGGAGCCCGTGGCGAGCAGGATGACCTCGGGCGCCTCGGTGCCGTCCGGGCCCCCGTCGACCAGGACGTAGGCGCCCTTGCGGACGCCGGTCGCCTTCGCGTGGGTCGACCGGTCGATCGTCGGCAGCGGCTGCCGGGACAGCGCGAGGGCCGCGGGCCGCGCCCGGCGCAGCACCTCGCCCCACGCCTGGCTGGTCTCGTTGGCGTCGGCCGGGCGCACGACGGACAGGCCGGGGATCGCCCGCAGCGAGGCGAGGTGCTCGACCGGCTGGTGGGTGGGGCCGTCCTCGCCGAGGCCCACCGAGTCGTGGGTCCATACGTAGGTGACCGGCAGCTGCTGGATGGCGCACAGCCGCACCGCGGGGCGCATGTAGTCGGAGAAGACGAGGAAGGTGCCGCCGTAGGGGCGGGTGAGGCCCTCGAGGGCGATCCCGTTGAGGATCATCCCCATGGCGTTCTCCCGGATGCCGAAGTGCAGCGTCCGGCCGTACGGGCCGCCCTTCCACTCCGCGGTCTGCTTGCCGGCGGGGATGAAGGAGGGCTCGCCCTTCATCGTCGTGTTGTTCGACTCGGCGAGGTCGGCCGAGCCACCCCACAGCTCGGGGAGGAGGTCGGCGAGGGCGCCGAGCACCTGGCCGGAGGCGGCCCGGGTGGCGAGCCCCTTGGGGTCGGCGTCGAACGTGGGCAGCGCCTTCGCCAGGCCGTCGGGCAGACGCCCCTCGACGAGCCGGTCGAGGAGCTCGGCGTTCGCCGAGTTGGCCTTGCGCCAGGCCCGGTAGCCCTTGTCCCACTCCCGGTGCGCGGCCTTGCCGCGCTTGCGCACCTCGCGGGCGTGGGCGAGGACGGCGCGGTCGACCTCGAAGGTCTTCGCCGGGTCGAAGCCGAGGATCTCCTTGGTCGCGGCCACCTCGTCCTCGCCGAGGGCGGAGCCGTGCGCCTTGCCGGTGCCGCGGGCCGAGGGGGCCGGCCAGGCGATGACCGTGCGGAGGACGACGAGCGTGGGGCGGCGGCGCGAGCGGCGGCTCTTCTCCAGGCCCGCGAGGAGGGCGTCGACGTCCTCGGTGTACTCGGCACTGCCCGCCGGGTCCTTGCTCTTGCGCCAGTCGACCTCGACGACGTCCCAGCCGTAGGCCTCGAAGCGACGGCCGACGTCCTCGCTGAAGGAGATGTCGGTGTCGTCCTCGATGGAGATCTGGTTCGCGTCGTAGACGACGGTGAGGTTGGCCAGCTCCTGGTGCCCGGCGAGGGAGCACGCCTCCGAGGCGACGCCCTCCATGAGGTCGCCGTCGGAGGCGAGCACCCAGACGTGGTGGTCGAACGGGCTCTCGCCGGGGGCGGCATCCGGGTCGAGCAGGCCGCGCTGGCGACGCTGGGCCATCGCCATCCCGACCGCTGACGCCAGGCCCGAGCCGAGCGGGCCGGTGGTGATCTCGACGCCCGTGGTGTGGTGGACCTCCGGGTGGCCGGGGGTCTTCGAGCCCCAGGTCCGCAGCGCCTTCAGGTCCGACAGCTCGAGGCCGTAGCCGGAGAGGTAGAGCTGGATGTACTGGGTCAGCGAGGAGTGCCCACAGGACAGCACGAAGCGGTCGCGCCCGAGCCAGTGCGGGTCGGAGGGGTCGTGCCGCATCACCTGCTGGTAGAGCAGGTAGGCCACCGGGGCCAGGCTCATCGCCGTCCCCGGGTGGCCGTTGCCGACCTTCTGGACGGCGTCGGCCGCGAGGACGCGCACGGTGTCGACCGCGCGGACGTCGAGGTCGGACCACCCGGCCTTCTTCGCCACGGGCCGGGTGATCTCGGGGGAGCGGCCGGCGAGGATGGAGGTGCGGGACTGTGTCGGGCTCAACGGGAGACCTCTCTGGCGGGTGCGTGGTTCCGTGCCGTCACGGGCCGTGACCGAACCGTGACATCGCTTTCCCACCCTAGTGCGCGAGGGCGCGGTGCGGTTGGGGGCGATCTCGGCAGGACCGTTAGAATCCACGGACACCGTTCTGTGCGACCCGAAGGACCCCGTGGCCACGACCCCCCTCACGACCGACGTCGTCGCGACGCCGGCGCGCCCCCGCCGGCGGCGGGTGGCGAGCTTCGTGGCACTGACCAAACCGCGGATCATCGAGCTGCTGCTCGTCACCACCGTCCCGGTGATGTTCCTCGCGCACCGCGGCGTCCCCTCGGTGTGGCTGGTGCTCGCGACCCTCGTCGGCGGCTCGCTGAGCGCCGGCGCGGCGAACACCTTCAACTCGGTCTACGACCGCGACATCGACCGCCTCATGCACCGCACGAGCAACCGGCCGATGGTCACCGGCGAGGTCTCACCGCGGGCCGCGCTCGTCTTCGCCGGGGTCCTCACCGTCGTCTCCACCGTGTGGTTCGCCCTGCTGGTCAACCTCGTCTCGGCCGCGCTGTCGCTGCTGGCCATCGTGCTCTACGCCGTCGGCTACACGATCGTGCTCAAGCGCCGCACGTCGCAGAACATCGTCTGGGGGGGCCTCGCGGGGTGCATGCCGGCGCTGATCGGCTGGTCGGCGGTCACCGGCACGCTGGCCTGGCCGGCCGTGGTCCTCTTCCTCGTCGTGTTCTTCTGGACGCCGCCGCACTACTGGCCGCTGTCGATGGCGTTCCGCGACGACTACGCCACCGCCGAGGTCCCGATGCTGCCGGTGGAGCGGGGCCCGGTCGCGGTCGGCCGGCAGATCGTCGCCTACGCGTGGGTGATGGTCCTGACCTCGCTCGTCCTCGTGCCGGTCGCTGCGATGGGCTGGCTCTACACCGTGGCGGCGGTGCTCGCCGGTGGCCTCTTCCTCACCGAGGCCCACCGGCTCCTCGCCGCGGCGAGGCGCGGGCTGACCGGTCCGGCCCTGAAGCCGATGCGGCTGTTCCACTACTCGATCACCTACGTCACGGTCGTCTTCCTCGCCGTGGCGCTCGACCCGCTGCTCCACTTCCCGCTCCGCTGACCCGCCGGGCGGCGGGCTACCGGGGGTTTCGCTCGCGCAGCGAGAGCACCCCGTGGGTCAGGGCGACGACGAGGAGCGTGGCGCCGAGCATGTGGAGCAGGACCACGGCCTCGGGCAGGCCCGTGAAGTACTGGACGTAGCCGACCACGCCCTGGGCCAGCGACACCGCGAGGACCACGAGCCAGGCCCGGGCCGCCCCGGTGCCCTCCGAGGCCAGCCGGGCGGCGAGCCAGGTCGCGACGACGAGACCGAGGAAGAGCATGACGATGTCGGCGTGCAGCCAGGAGACGGCGCGGGGGTCGAAGCCGTACCGGGCGGGCTGCTCGGCGTCGCCGGAGTGCGGACCGGAGCCGGTGACGAGGGTGCCGAGGAGGAGCACGACCCCGCCGAGGGCGCTGGTCCCCCAGGCGAGCCGGGAGACCACCGGCGGCACGAGCGGGCGGGGCGGACCCGATCCCTCGGCGCGGGCGAACCAGAGGTAGGACGCCGCCGCGACCAGGCCCATCGAGACGAGGAAGTGCGCCGAGACGGTGACCGGGTCCAGGCCGAGCAGCACGGTGACGCCGCCGAGCACGGCCTGGAGCAGCACGCCGGCGAGGACCACGACGGCTGCGGTCTTCAGGGCCCGGCGGGGGGCGGCCTGCCAGACGAGCACGACGCTGGCGACCGCGACGACGAGGAGGACACCGGTCAGGGTGCGGTTGCCGAACTCGATGTACTTGTGGAAGCCCTGGGCCTGGTGGACGGTCGGGGTGATCGAGCCGTCGACGCACTGCGGCCAGGTGGGGCAGCCGAGGCCGCTGCCGGTGAGCCGGACGAGCCCGCCGGTGACGACGATGCCCGCCTGGGCCACGAGGTTGGCGAGCAGGACGGGGGACAGCCACCGCCGAGCGCGGGACGCGGCCACGGGAGGGGGTGGTGCGCGGGCTCGTCGTCGTCACGGGGACAAGGCTACGTGGCCCCGGAGGTGCCTCCGCCGTCGGTCGGCTCAGCCGGACCAGCGGAACCACCGCGACGCGAGGAGACCCGCGGCCAGGCCCCAGCAGAGCAGCACGAGCCACTGCGGCCACGGCCACGCGCCGTGCAGCAGGGAGGCTCGCAGCCGCGTCGCCGAGGGCACCGCTGGGCAGGAGCCGGGCCACGGTCCGCAGCCCGGTCGGCAGCTGCGAGGTCGGCACCAGCACCCCGAGGCCGAGGAGGAGCACCCAGGCGAGGTTGGCCAGGGCGAGCACCGCCTCGGCCCGCACGGTTCCGGCCAGCAGCAGGGCGAGGGCGACGAGGGCCGCGCCCCCGAGGACGACCCCGACCGTGGCGGGGAGCGAGGCCGGCCGCGGGTCGGCCGCCAGCCGAGCACGAGCGCCAGCACGCCCAGGACGATGACCTGGACCGCGAGCACGGTCAGGACCGCGAGCGCCTTGCCCGCGAGCAGGCCGCCGCGCCCGAGCGGGGTGGTGCCGAGCAGCCGGAGCACCCCCGCGCGGCGGTCGAAGCCGGTGGCGATGGCCTGGCCGGTGAACGCGGTGGAGACGACGGCGAGGGCGAGGGCGCCGGCGGTCGCGAGGTCGACGCGTCGCCCGGGTCCGAGGTCGGGCACGGTGGACAGCGCGAGCCCGAGCAGGGCCAGCGCCGGGAGCACGACGGAGACGAGGAGCTGCTCGCCGTTGGCCGAGCAGGGTGTCGGGCCTCGAACCGGGCCTGGGCCGCGACCCGCCGGGCGGGCGTGGCCGGGGCGGGGCTCGTGGTCACCGGTGCGCCCCCGCGGTCAGCTCGAAGTACACGTCCTCGAGGCGGCGCCCGCCCCGGCACCTCGTCGAGTCGCCCGTCGGCGACGACCCGGCCGGCAGCCATGATGACGACGTCCGGTCGGCCACCCGCTCGGCCTCCTCGAAGGAGTGGGTCGTGACGACGACGCAGGAGCCCCGCGCGGCCTCCTCGCGCACGACGTCCCAGACCTCGAGCCGGGCGTGGGGGTCCAGGCCCGCGGTCGGCTCGTCGAGGAAGAGCGACGTCCGGGACGCCGACGAGCGACGCGGCGAGCGCCACCCGCTGGCGCTGCCCGCCGGACATCCGCCGCACCGTGGTCCGGGCGAAGGCGGGGATGCCGAGCCGCTCGGCGAGGTCGTCGACGTCGCGGGGTGCGGCGTGCAGGGAGGCCAGGTGGCGCAGCAGCGGGAGGGGGCGCACCGTGCGTGGGCAGCCCGCCGTCCTGGAGCATGACGCCGACCCGGGCCCGGTGCTCGGGGGCGGCACCCCAGGGGTCGCGTGCCCAGGACGCGGACGCTGCCGCCGGTGGGGCGACCAGGCCCTCGAGGCACTCGACCGTCGTGGTCTTGCCCGCCGCCGTTGGGCCCGAGCAGCGCGGTGACCGTCGCCCGGCGCGGCCGACCAGGTGGCGCCGTCGACCGCGGCGACCGGACCATAGGACCGGCGGAGGTCCTGCACGTCGACGGCGCGCTCACGTCCCGACATCCTAGGCTGGCCACCATGCGCATCGACCGGGAGGCCGTCCCCGCCACCGCCCTCGCCGCCGTCCCGGCGGCCCTCGCGCCCTGTCCTGCGGCGCCGCCCGGACGGCGCTCGTCCTGGCCGCCCTGCCCCCGGCCGGTCGCCGCCTTCTTCCGCGACCCGGACCGCACCCCGGACCGCCGGCCGGTGCCCGATCGACGACGTGCTCGCCCCCGCCGACGGCAAGGTCATGTACGCCGGGCCCGGCCAGGACGTCGTCGCCCCCGAGGGCAGTGGCAGCAGGTCAGCATCTTCCTCTCGGCGTTCGACGTGCACGTCAACCGGGCGCCCGTACGGCGGCCGGGTCACCGAGGTCGTCGAGCGCCCGGGGCGCTGGCTCGCGGCCTACCGGCACGAGAGCGCCCACCTCAACGAGCGCAGCGACATCACCGTCGAGCGGGAGGTCGGCGGAACCACCCGCACGGTCCACTTCCGGCAGATCGTCGGCCTGATGGCCCGCCGCGTGGTCACCCGGGTGGCGGTCGGCGACGTCCTCGCCACCGGGCAGCGGGTCGGCCTGATGAAGTTCGGCTCCCGGATGGACGTCTTCGTCCCTCCCGAGTGCACCCTCCTCGTCGCCCGGGGCCACCGGGTCGTCGCCGGCGAGACCGTCATCGCCCGCTGGCCGCGGGGAGGCGGCGTGAGCAGCCAGCCGGCCGGCGGTCGGCGGCCGGATCCTCCACCGGTGGCGGCTGGTCTCCCCGACCGGCGCCCGGGTCGTCTCCCTGCGCCAGCTGCCCAAGCGCGAGCGGGCCCGGCTCATGGCGCCGAGCGCGTTCACCACGCTCAACATGATCAGCGGCTTCTCCTCGGTGCTGCTCGCCTTCCGGGGCTACTTCACCCTCGCCGCCGTCCTCATCGCGGTCTCCGTCGTCTTCGACATCGCCGACGGCTTCGTCGCCCGCCTCGTCGGGGCGACCTCGCCCGTTCGGCCTCCAGCTCGACTCGCTCGCCGACCTCATCTCCTTCGGCCTCGCCCCCGCCGTGCTCGTGCACACGTGGGCCCTCGACCGGTGGCCGGTGCTGGCCTGGCTCGTCGCCTTCTTCTGGCTGGCCTGCGCGGCGTTCCGGCTCGCCCGCTTCAACGTGACGATCGACCCGGCCGCCGACAAGCGGTACTTCGTCGGACTCCCCTCGCCCGGCGCGGCCGGGGTCGTCATCGCGACGATCTTCGCCCTCGACGCGCCGGTCTGGGGGCCGGGCTCCGGGCCGTGGCGCGCCTGGTTCCCGCTGCTCGTCAGCGTCGTGCCGGCGCTGCTCATGGTGATGACGGTGCGGTTCCGCTCGTTCCGCACCCTGCTGTCGCCGCAGACCCCCCGGGCGCGGCTCGGGACCGTGTTCGTGGCCCTGGCCGTCGTCATCGGCCTGGCCGTGGTCCCCGGCATCACCGGCCTGCTCGTCGCCTACGGGTACGTGCTCACCGCCCCGCTGGGCGCGCTCACCGCGCCCCTGCGGGAGCGCTGGCTGGGGGCGGGGTCGGTGGCTCCGCCGCGCCGCCGGATGCCCTCGGTGTTCCTCCCGGTGGCCGAGGACGACCTCGTCGACGCCGTCGGGGGGGACCAGGAGGGCCCCTGTGCCGAGGCCTCGGACGGCCGCTGCGGCGATGCGGACGACGACCCGGCGTCGGCGACCGGCGCGGGCGCCACCGGGCCCCGGAGCGGGTAGCAGCCCCGGTTAGGTGCACCTACCTTGGCCATCGGCCGGTTAATTACCTAACATGGGTGTGTGGTTATTGCCGACAGCAGCATCATCGAGTCGCGGACCCGCGACCGGGTTCTGCGTGTGGTGAGCCAGGAGGGCCCGGTCAGCATCACGGTCCTCGTCCAGCGGCTCGGTCTCACCGAGACCGCCGTGCGGCGCCAGGTCGAGAACCTCGCGGCCGACGGGCTCGTCGAGTCCCGGGACGCCGCGGGCCCGCGGCGGCGTGGCCGGCCGGCCCGCGTGTGGGTGCTCACCGAGCGCGGGCACCGTGCCCTCGCCAGCGACTACGACCACCTCGCCGGCGAGGCCCTGCGGTTCCTGCGCGACACCGCGGGCGAGGACGCCGTCCACGCCTTCGCCGAGCACCGGGTCGCCGACCTCGAGGCCCGTGTCTCCGGGCGGGTCCGGGCCGCCGGCGAGAACCCGGGGGACCGGACCGACGCCCTCGTCGAGGCCCTCAACGCCGAGGGCTACGCCGCGTCGGCCCGGCCGGTGGGAACACCGCAGGCCCCCGCGGCGCTCACCGGAGTGCAGCTGTGCCAGGGCCACTGCCCGGTGCAGCACGTCGCGAGCGAGTTCCCCGAGCTGTGCGAGGCCGAGACCGAGGCGTTCAGCCGGATCCTCGGCGTCCACGTCCAGCGCCTGGCCACCCTGGCCCACGGCGACCACGTCTGCACCACCTTCGTCCCCACCCCGACCGAGAGGCCAACGCGATGACGAGCCACATCGAAGAGCTCAACCCCGGCCTGAAGGACCTCGGCCGCTACGAGTACGGCTGGGCCGACAGCGACTCCGCGGGTCGAGGTCGCCCGGCGCGGCCTGTCCGACGAGGTCGTCCGCGACATCTCCGCGCTCAAGAACGAGCCGCAGTGGATGCTCGACCTGCGGCTGAAGGCGCTGCGCCTGTTCGGCAAGAAGCCGATGCCGACGTGGGGCAGCGACCTGACCGGGATCGACTTCCAGAACATCAAGTACTTCGTCCGCTCCACCGAGAAGCAGGCGACCACCTGGGACGAGCTCCCCGAGGACATCAAGCGCACCTACGACAAGCTCGGCATCCCCGAGGCCGAGAAGCAGCGCCTCGTCGCCGGCGTCGCCGCGCAGTACGAGTCCGAGGTCGTCTACCACCAGATCCGCGAGGACCTGGAGGAGAAGGGCGTCATCTTCGTCGACACCGACTCCGGGCTGCGCGAGCACGAGGACCTCTTCCGGGAGTACTTCGCGTCGGTCATCCCGGTCGGCGACAACAAGTTCGCCTCGCTCAACACCGCGGTGTGGTCCGGTGGCTCGTTCATCTACGTGCCCCCGGGGGTCCACGTCGACATCCCCCTGCAGGCGTACTTCCGGATCAACACCGAGAACATGGGCCAGTTCGAGCGGACCCTGATCATCGCCGACGAGGGCTCCTCGGTCCACTACGTCGAGGGCTGCACCGCCCCGATCTACAAGTCCGACAGCCTGCACAGCGCCGTCGTGGAGATCGTCGTCAAGAAGAACGCCCGGGTCCGGTACACGACGATCCAGAACTGGTCGAACAACGTCTACAACCTCGTCACCAAGCGCGCCACCTGCGCGGAGGGCGCGACGATGGAGTGGATCGACGGCAACATCGGCTCGAAGGTGACGATGAAGTACCCGGCCGTCTTCCTCCTCGGCGAGCACGCCCGGGGCGAGACCCTCTCCATCGCCTTCGCCGGCGAGGGCCAGCACCAGGACGCCGGCTCCAAGATGGTCCACGCGGCGCCGAACACGAGCAGCTCGATCGTCAGCAAGTCGGTGGCCCGCGGCGGCGGCCGCACCTCCTACCGCGGCCTGGTCCAGATCCTCGAGGGCGCGCACGGGTCGAGGAGCAACGTCGTCTGCGACGCGCTGCTCGTCGACACGATCAGCCGCTCCGACACCTACCCGTACGTCGACATCCGCGAGGACGACGTGCAGATGGGGCACGAGGCCACGGTCTCGAAGGTGTCCGAGGACCAGCTGTTCTACCTCATGTCCCGCGGGATGACCGAGGAGGAGGCGATGGCGATGATCGTGCGCGGCTTCGTCGAGCCCATCGCCAAGGAGCTCCCCATGGAGTACGCCCTCGAGCTCAACCGACTCATCGAGCTGCAGATGGAAGGAGCGGTCGGCTGATGAGCCTGCTGACCCCCCAGCGCCCCTCCGAGGGGGCGCACACCCACAGTGCCGCGACGATGGTCCCGGACCAGTCGCGGGCCGAGCGCACGGCGTCGTTCGACGTCGCCGACTTCCCGGTGCCGCACGGGCGCGAGGAGGAGTGGCGCTTCACCCCGGTCGACCGGCTCGGCGCGTTCTTCCGCGACACGGCCACCGGGGCGCGCCTGGCCCGCGAGGAGTCGCTGCCCGAGGGCGTCACCCTGACCCGGCTGCCGGTCGCCGACTGGCGGGCCCTCGGCGTCCCCGCGCCGCAGGACCGCGCGGCAGCGGTCGTGGCCGCCCGCAGCGACGGCGTGGCCGTCCTGGACGTCCCGGCCGAGGCCGAGCTCACCGAGCCGGTGCGGGTCCGCCTCACCGGGAGCGACCAGGACCTCGTCCACGGCACCCTCCTCGTGCGGGTCGGCCGCTTCGCCCGGGCCACCATCGTCCTCGAGCACACCGGCGCCGCCGACTACTCCGAGCTCGTCACGCTCCTCGCCGGCGACGGCAGCGAGGTCACCCTCGTCACCGTCCAGGAGTGGGACGACGACGAGCCACCACCTCGCCCAGCACGACGTCGTCGTCGGCCGGGACGCCCACGCCAGGCACATCGCCGTCACCCTCGGCGGGGGGGTCGTCCGGCTCAACACGAACGCGTCGTACACCGGCCCGGGTGGGTCGTTCGAGGCGCTCGGGGTCTACTTCGCCGACGCCGGACAGCACCTCGAGCACCGCCTGTTCGTCGACCACGAGGCGCCGCACTGCCGCAGCAACGTCGAGTACAAGGGCGCCCTCCAGGGCGAGACGGCACGCACCGTCTGGGTAGGCGACGTGCTCATCCGGGCCAGCGGCCGAGGGCACCGACACCTACGAGCTCAACCGCAACCTGCTGCTCAGCGACGGGGCCAGGGCCAACTCGGTGCCCAACCTGGAGATCGAGACCGGGGAGATCGAGGGGGCCGGCCACGCCTCGGCAACCGGCCGTTTCGACGACGAGCAGCTCTTCTACCTCATGGCCCGGGGCATCCCCGAGGTCGAGGCCCGCCGGCTCGTCGTGCGTGGCTTCTTCGCCAGCGTCGTCGCCCGGATCGGCGTCCCCGAGATCCAGGAGCACCTCATGTCGGCCATCGAGCGCGAGCTCGCCGGAGGTGCCGCGTGAGCGACGCAGCTGACCGAGCGCGGGTTCGTCCGCGTCTGCCGGGTCGACGAGCTCCCGAAGGTCGGGCCAGCCCTCGCCGAGATCGAGGGACGACGCGTGTCCATCGTCCACACCGCGGACGGCGCCGTGCACTGTGTCGACGACACGTGCAGCCACGCGAACGTCTCGCTCTCCGAGGGCGAGCTCGACGGCTGCACGCTCGAGTGCTGGCTGCACGGCTCCCGCTTCGACATCCGCACCGGCGAGCCCACCGGGCCACCCGCCGTCCTGCCCATCGCCGTCCACACCGTCCGCCTCGAGGGCGACGACGTCTACGTCGCGCTCACGGGGGGCGAGCCCCCCGTGGACCCCCCGAGAACTCCCGCCTACGAGAGCTGAGCCCCACATGTCCACCCTTGAGATCAACGACCTGCACGTCAGCGTCGACACCGAGCAGGGCACCAAGGAGATCCTCCGCGGTGTCACCCTGACGATCGAGTCCGGCCAGACCCACGCCATCATGGGCCCGAACGGGTCCGGCAAGTCGACCCTGGCGTACTCGATCGCCGGCCACCCGAAGTACACGGTGACCTCCGGCACCGTGACGCTCGACGGCGAGGACGTCCTCGCGATGCGCGTCGACGAGCGCGCCCGCGCCGGGCTGTTCCTCGCGATGCAGTACCCGGTCGAGGTGCCGGGGGTCACCGTGTCGAACTTCCTGCGCACCGCCAAGACCGCCGTCGACGGCCAGGCCCCGAAGCTGCGGACCTGGGTCAAGGAGGTCAAGCAGGCCATGGGCAACCTGCGGATGGACCCGGTGTTCGCCGAGCGCAACGTCAACGAAGGCTTCTCCGGTGGCGAGAAGAAGCGCCACGAGATCCTCCAGATGGAGCTGCTCGGCCCCACGATCGCCATCCTCGACGAGACCGACTCCGGGCTGGACGTCGACGCCCTGCGAGTGGTCTCCGAGGGGGTCAACCGGGCCAAGGAGAGCACCGACGTCGGCGTCCTGCTGATCACCCACTACACCCGGATCCTGCGCTACATCCGCCCGGACTTCGTCCACGTCTTCGTCGACGGCCGGATCGCCGAGGAGGGCGGTCCCGAGCTCGCCGAGCGTCTCGAGGCCGAGGGCTACGACCGCTTCACCGCCGCGGGTGCCGGAGCCTGACATGACCGCGGCGCCCTTCACCGACGAGGAGCTGGCCCGGATCCGGGCCGACTTCCCGATCCTGACCCGCACGGTGCGCGGGGGGCGGCCCCTGGTCTACCTCGACTCGGGTGCGACGTCGCACAAGCCGCGCCAGGTCCTCGACCGTGAGCGCTGGTTCTACGAGACGGTCAACGCCGCCGTCCACCGTGGCGCCCACCAGCTCTCCGAGGAAGGTACCGACGCGTATGAGGCGGCCCGGTCGACCATCGCCCGCTTCATCGGTGCCGACGCGGCCCAGGTCGTCTTCACCCGCAACGCCACCGAGGCCCTCAACCTCGTCGCCTACGCCTTCACCAACGGCACCCACGGCGGGGGCGGTGGCCGGGGCGAGCGGTTCGCGCTGCGCCCCGGGGACGAGGTCCTCGTCACCCAGATGGAGCACCACGCCAACCTCATCCCGTGGCAGGAGGCGTGCCGGCGCACCGGCGCCACGTTGCGCTACGTCCCGGTCACCCCGGACGGCCGGCTCGACCTCACCGACCTCGACGAGCTGCTCACCGAGCGGACGAAGGTGTTCGCCTTCACCCACGTCTCGAACGTCCTCGGCACGGTCAACCCGGTGCGCGAGCTGGCCGAGCGGGCTCACGCCGTCGGCGCGCTTGCGGTCCTCGACGCCTGCCAGTCGGTGCCGCACCTACCGGTCGACGTCGCCGACCTCGGGGTCGACCTGCTCGCCTACTCCGGACACAAGATGTTCGGTCCGCTCGGGGTCGGGGTGCTCTGGGGCCGCCCCGAGCTGCTCGACGAGATGCCGGTCTTCCTCACCGGGGGCTCGATGATCGAGACCGTGACGATGGAGTCGGCCACCTACGCGCCGGTGCCGCAGAAGTTCGAGGCGGGCGTCCCGGTCGCCGCCCAGGCGGTCGGCCTGGCCGCGGCCTGCGACTACCTCGGCGCGCTCGGGCTGGACCGGGTCCACGCCCACGAGCAGGCCCTTGCCGAGCGGCTGTTGCGCGGTCTCGCCGAGCGGCCCTGGGTGCGTGTCCTCGGGCCGTCGGACCTGCGTGAGCGCGGAGGCGCGGTCGCCTTCCACGTCGACGGGGTGCACGCCCACGACGTCGGGCAGGTGCTCGACGACCACGGTGTGGCCGTCCGGGTCGGCCACCACTGCGCGTGGCCGCTGCACCGGGCCCTGCACGTGCCCGCAAGCACCCGTGCGTCGTTCGCCGCGTACACCACCCCCGGCGAGGTCGACGCCCTCCTCGAGGCCCTCGACCACGTCCCGGCCGTGTTCGGGATGGAGGTGCCGGCCTGATGGACCTGTACCAGGAGCTCATCCTCGAGCACTACAAGCGCCCGGTGAACGCCGGGCTCCGCGAGCCCTACGAGGCCGAGGTCCACCACGTCAACCCCACCTGCGGTGACGAGGTCACGCTGCGCGTGCACCTGCGCGGGGAGGGCGACGGCGCCGTCGTCGAGGACATCTCCTACGACGCGATGGGCTGCTCGATCAGCGTCGCCGCCGCCTCCATCCTCGCCGAGGAGGTCACCGGAGAGACCGTCGCCGAGGCCCGGGGTACCGTCGAGTCGATGCGCCGGATGCTGACGAGCAAGGGCGAGGACCCCGGCGACGAGGACGAGATCGGCGACGGCGTGGCCCTCGCCGGCGTCGCCAAGTACCCAGCGCGCGTCAAGTGCGCCCTCCTCTCGTGGATGGCGTTCACCGACGCGCTCCACCAGGCCGAAGGAGCACCATCGTGACCCAGACCACCACCGCCACCGTCGCCGACGTCGAGGAGGCGATGCGTGACGTCGTCGACCCCGAGCTCGGCATCAACGTCGTCGACCTGGGCCTCGTCTACGGCATCACCGTCGACCCGCAGAACCACGCCGTCATCGACATGACGCTCACCTCGGCGGCCTGCCCGCTCACCGACGTCATCGAGGACCAGACCGCCGCGTCGCTCGACGGCGTCGTCGTCTCGCACCGGATCAACTGGGTGTGGATGCCACCGTGGGGTCCGGACAAGATCACCGACGACGGCCGCGAGCAGCTGCGCGCCCTGGGCTTCAACATCTGACGCACCTCCAGTGGGGAGACGAGTCGTCGAGGTCGCCCCCGAGCGCTACCAGCGCTGGCGGGGGCGCTTCGAGGAGAACAACCCGGACGGCCCCCAGCGGGTGCTCGCGGTCGACCGCTTCGAGCACGACCCGCTGGCCCTGCTGCTCGTCCGTCGGGGCGGCTACGCGGTGGGCGTCGCGGTGGCGGGGGGTCTCTCGGCCCACCACACCGGGACCCGGTACGTGCAGTCGCGGACCGCGGCGGGCGGCTGGTCCCAGCAGCGCTTCGCCCGGCGGCGGTCCAACCAGGCCGACGCGCTCGTCGCGGCGGCTGCCGACGCGATGGTGCGGGTTCTCGCCCGGTGCCCCGACCCGGCCGGCGTCGTCGTCGGCGGTGACCGAGTGCTCGTGGCCGCGGCCCTGGTGGACCCGCGCCTCGCCGCGCTCACCCCGCTGCCGCGCCGCGAGCTCTACGACCTGCCCGACCCGAGGCTGGCCGTCCTCGAGCGGGCCGTCCAGCGTGGCCGCGCGGTGCGCGTGACCATCGAGGAGTGAGGGTCCCGCCAGGAAGGGGCACGATGGGTCCGGTCAGCACGAGCGACACCCCAGGGAGACACGATGGCTGCGGCAGGCACGGGTAGGTCCGGTGGCGGGGGCTTCAGCGCCGCGGAGAAGGCGGCGATGCGCGAGGGAGCCAAGGAGGCCCGGGCCAGCAAGGACCGCGAGACCGGGCTGGCGGCACTCCTCGAGAAGGTCGAGCAGATGCCGGAGGAGGACCGCGCCCTGTGCCGGCGGCTGCACGAGATCATCAGCGACGTGGCGCCCGGGCTGGTCCCGCGCACCTGGTACGGGATGCCGGCCTACGCCAAGGGCGGCACGGTCCTCTGCTCGGTGAAGCCGTCGAGCAAGTTCGGCCAGCGGTACACCTCGCTGGAGTTCCAGGACGTCGCGACCCTCGACAAGGGGTCGATGTGGCCGGTGTCCTACGCGATCACCCGGTTGACCGCCGTCGTCGAGCGGGAGGTCGCGCACCTGGTGCGGCGGGCGGTGGGCTGACGGCCCCGCGTGACGCCGGGCTCACTCCACGGTGGGCGCCGCGAAGGTGTCGCACCGGTTGAGGTCGCCGCTGCGGTAGCCGGTGGAGAACCACTTCTGTCGGGCGGCCGCCGACCCGTGGGTCCAGCTCTCCGGGTCGACCCGCCCGGTGGCGGACTGCTGGATGCGGTCGTCCCCGACCGAGGCCGCGGCGGACAGGGCGTCCTGGATGTCCTGGTCGGTCAGCGGCTCGAGGAACGGCTGGCCCGAGCTCGGGTCCGGGGTCTCGCTCGCGTGCTTGGCCCAGACGCCAGCCAGGCAGTCGGCCATCAGCTCGGTGCGCACCGACCCCGACTGGGGGCCCTGCGGGTCCTGCTGGGCCTGGCCGAGGAGGCCCAGCTGGTCCTGGAGGGCGTGGCCGTACTCGTGCGCCACGACGTACTCCTGGGCGAGCGGGCCGCCACTGCTGCCGAACTGCTGCTCGAGGACGTCGAAGAAGCTGGCGTCGATGTACACCTTCTGGTCCAGGGGGCAGTAGAACGGGCCCACCTGGTTGCTCGCCGTGCCGCAGGCCGACTGGGTGGCGCCGGTGTAGATGACGGTGGCCGTCGGCCGCCACTGGCGCTTGTACCGGACGAGCTCGTCGGCCCAGAAGGCCTGCACCGAGTTCACGGTGCCGACGATGCGGCACGTCGTGCTGCGGTTCGCGTCGGCACCGGTCCGGCAGTCCTGGAACGCGGTCGAGTCGGTCTGGCCTCCCGCCTGCACGTCGCCCGGGCTGCCCGCGGTGCCGCCGGTGGGGACGTCGGCGGGGTTGATGCCGAAGATCAGCGCGATGACGAGGAGGACCAGCCCGCCGATGCCCCCGCCGACCACCATGCCGCCGGGAGCCCCCCGGCCGCCGCCGGACTCGACCTGGGAGGTGTCGAGGCGGACGTTGTCGTTGAAGCTCATGGCCGGGCCTCCGTGCTCACCGAACCGGGTCGCTCCCGGGCCCACCTAGACTAGGGGGGCGCACGTCGCCGTGCGCCTGCGTGATGCGCGCCACCGCGCGCCCCCCGACCCGAAGGACCCCTGGTGATCACCGCTGCCTCCGTCGAGCTGCGCGCGGGCTCCCGCCTGCTCCTGGACGGTGCCTCGTTCCGCGTCGCGCCCGGCGACCGGATCGGCCTCGTCGGCCGCAACGGCGCCGGCAAGACGACGCTGACCAAGGCCCTCGCCGGGGTGA
This sequence comes from uncultured Actinomycetota bacterium, assembly GCA_963772645.1. Lineage (GTDB taxonomy): Bacteria > Actinomycetota > Actinomycetes > Actinomycetales > Dermatophilaceae > DASSQJ01. The sequence continues at coordinate 362,321 of CAVYYD010000007.1, read as the reverse complement.
CGCTGCCCGCGTCCGGCACGATCACCAGGTCCGGCGAGGTGGGCTACCTGCCACAGGACCCCCGGACCGGCGACCTGCACGTCAGCGCGCGCGACCGGGTCCTGTCCGCGCGCGGGCTCGACGCGATCATCCGTGACCTGCGGGCCGCGGAGCGGGCCATGGGTGAGCAGACCGGCGAGGGCCAGGAGCGCGCGATGCGCCGCTACGCCCGGCTGGACGCGGAGTTCACCGCAGCCGGGGGCTACGCGGCAGAGTCCGAGGCGGCCCAGATCGCCGCCGCGCTCGGCCTCGAGGAGCGCGTCCTGGACCAGGCGATCGGCACCCTGTCCGGTGGCCAGCGCCGGCGGGTGGAGCTGACCCGGATCCTCTTCTCGGGCGCCGAGACCCTCCTGCTCGACGAGCCGACCAACCACCTCGACGCCGACAGCGTCCTCTGGCTGCGCGAGCACCTCAAGGGCTACCGCGGCGGCCTCGTCGTCATCTCCCACGACGTCGACCTGCTCGACGTCGTCGTCAACAAGGTCTTCCACCTCGACGCCAACCGGGCCGAGCTCGACCAGTACGCGCTCGGCTGGAAGGCCTACCTCCAGCAGCGGGAGACCGACGAGCGCCGCCGCCGCCGGGAGCGGGCCAACGCCGAGAAGAAGGCCGCCGCCCTCATGGCACAGGCGGACAAGATGCGGGCCAAGGCCACGAAGACGGTGGCCGCCCAGAACATGGCGCGACGGGCGGAGCGACTCCTCGGCGGCCTCGAGTCCGAGCGGACCCACGACAAGGTGGCCCGGCTGCGCTTCCCGACACCCTCGCCGTGCGGGCGCACGCCGCTGCGGGCGAGCGGGCTGTCCCGCTCGTACGGCTCCCAGGAGGTCTTCACCGACGTCGACCTCGCCATCGACCGGGGCTCGAGGGTCGTCGTGCTCGGGCTCAACGGGGCCGGGAAGACCACCCTGCTGCGGCTGCTGGCCGGCGTCGACGACCCCGACACCGGGCAGGTCGAGCCCGGGCACGGGCTCAAGCTCGGCTACTACGCGCAGGAGCACGAGAACCTCGAGGTCGGCCGCACCGTCCTCGAGAACATGAAGTCGGCCGCACCCGACCTCGGGGAGACCGAGGTGCGGAAGGTCCTGGGGTCCTTCCTCTTCAGCGGGGACGACGTCGACAAGCCCGCCGGGGTGCTCTCCGGGGGCGAGAAGACCCGGCTCTCGCTCGCCCTCCTCGTCGTCTCCGCGGCCAACGTGCTGCTCCTCGACGAGCCGACGAACAACCTCGACCCGGCCTCGCGCGAGGAGATCCTCGGGGCGCTGCGGACCTACGAGGGGGCGGTCGTCCTCGTCACCCACGACGAGGGCGCGGTCGACGCCCTCGAGCCCGAGCGCATCCTCCTGCTGCCCGACGGCGTCGAGGACCTCTGGGGCGCCGACTACCGCGAGCTCGTCACCCTCGCCTGACTGTGAGGATCGACAGCGCAGCCTGATGGTGCTGGGCTGTGGTCGACCGCCTCGGACGTGACTCATCCACTGACTGGCCGTGGTGCCTTTGCCGGACTTGTCCGTCCGGGGTGGTCGGTCCCGGCCCGGTCGGAGTGTGACTGGCCTGATCAGGAGCTTGACCGCCGGCGTTCACGGCGTCGGCGTGTCCCGTCACAGTCCTGCCGTGACTCCTCCCGGACCGGACCCTTCGTCCGCTCCAGAGCTTGGGAGGAACGCAATGAACAGTCTGTCCGAGATCGTCGAGGTCGTCATCGGGGTCGACACGCACGTCGAGACCCACACCGCCGCGGTGGTTGACGCCCGTACCGGCGCGGTGCTCGAGGAGCTGACCGTGCCCACCACGCCGCAGGGTTACCAAGAGCTGGTCGACCTGGCTGATGGGCACAGCTCGTTGCGGGTGTGGGCCATCGAGGGCACCGGCGGTCATGGCGCCGGCTTGGCTCGACACCTGGCCCGCGGGGAAGAGGTCGTGGTCGAGCTGGACCGCCCCGAACGCGCCAAGCGGCGTCACGGGGCGAAGTCCGACCCGTTGGACGCGGTGCGCGCCGCCCGCGAGGCGTTGGCCCGCCCGAAGCTGGGTACCCCACGCGCTGGTGGTGATCGTCAGGCCCTGTCGGTGCTGCTGGCCGCGCGCCGCTCCGCAGTGGATGCCTCCACCGTCGCCCAGCGGCAGCTGTTCTCGCTGGTCATCGCCGCCCCAGAGCACCTACGGGTCAGGCTGCGTGGGCGCAAGCTGCCCGAGATGGTCAAGATCGCCGCCCGGCTGCGGGTCCAGCCCGGGTGGGGGACCGAGTCGGCCACCACCGCGGTCACGCTGCGAACCTTGGCCCGCCGCTCCTTGGCCCTGACCGCCGAGGCGGCCGAGCTGGAGAAGCAGATCCTGGCGATCGTGCGCGCTTGGCGCCCGGACCTGCTCGACCAGTTCGGCGTCGGACCGATCGTGGCCGCGACCGTGCTGTGTGCCTGGTCCCACCCCGGCCGGGTCCGCTCCGAGGCCGCGTTCGCGATGCTCGCCGGCGCTGCCCCGATCCCTGCGAACAGCGGCCAGGTCACCACCAGGTACCGCCTCAACCGCTACGGAGACCGACAGCTCAACCGGGCCCTGCACGTCGTCGTGCTGTCCAGACAGCGCTACCACGCACCGACCAAGGCCTACACCGAGCGGCGGACCACCAACGGCAAGACTCCCAGAGACATCCGCCGCTGCCTCAAGCGCTACATCGCCCGAGACCTGTACCGACTCCTCGAACACGGCCCCTCACCGGCTTGACCAACCATAGGAGCGTCCGGCCTCGTCCCGCCCTGCGCCCCCCGCCCCTCGAGGCGGTCGCGCAGCCCGGCGAGGGTCCCCGCGACGAGGCCCTTGATGACCCGGGACCTGACGAAGCCCGGCAGCGGGAGCGGGTGCTCGATGGCCAGCTCGTACCTCACGACGGTGGCACGGTCCCCGTCGGCGACCGCCTGCAGGTCGCCCTCCTGGGCCGTCTGCAGCCGGCCGGTCTCCATCGTCCAGTGGAGGCCGTCGTCCCGGTGGGTGTAGACGAGGGTGTAGCGGTCGGTCCCGACCGCGGTCGCGGCCGCGAGGGCGGCCCGGCGCACCAGACCGTCGTCACCGACCTCGAGCACCTCGGCCTCGCGGATCTCGGGGATCCACCCGGGTTGGCTCGCCACGTCGTGGAGGGTGGCGAGCACCTCCGCCAGGGGGGCCGCGATCCGCTGTTCCGCGCGGGCGGTGTCCCGGGGCACGGTCATCCCCCCACGGTGGCGGGCGCGGGGGAGCCGAGGGTGCCGAGGAGGTCTAGCTCGGCCTCGAAGGCGGCGACGAGCCGCTCCGGGTCGGGCACCACGGCGGCGTCCGAGACGACCCCGACCCGGACCGTGCCGGCGTAGGTGAAGATGCAGACGCCGAGGGTGTGCCGGCCCGAGCCGGGCACCCAGCCGAGGACCCCCTCCACCGGCACTCCCGCCAGCCACCGGTGCTCGCGTGGCCCCATGACGTTGGTCGTCACCCCGATCGCCTTGTCGGCGAAGAAGTCGATGACCGGCCGGTCCAGGCCCCGCCCGGCACGCCCGATGACCTCCATGAGCAGGCGGGTCACGGCCACCTCGGGGGATGCCTTGAGCCAGTCCATCCGCCGCTTGGTCTCGGCGAGGCGGGCGAGCGGCGCCGCGGTCGCGCTCGGGAAGCGCAGGTAGACGAGGGTGAAGGCGTTGCCGAGCTCCGCGGCGACCGGGGCGGTGAGGTCGCGCAGGCTGACCGGCACCATCGTGATGAGGTCGACCGGCTCGGCACCCCGCCCCTGCTGGTACTCCCTCAGGGCCGCCGCCATCGCGCTGAGCAGGACGTCGTTGAGGGTGGCGCCGGCGAGCCGGCCGACCGCCTTCGCCCGCTCGAGGGGCAGCGGCCCGGTCCAGGCGATCCGCTTCGCCGGGCCCGGCTCCCCGGAGAGCGGGTTGTCCGGGTTGTGGCCGAGGACGAGGTCGGCGACCACCTGGGTCGTGGCGGCCGCGAGCCGGGCTGCGGCCAGCAGCCCACCGGGGGACCCCCAGCGCAACGCCGCGCCGGCGGTCGCCCGGGCCCAGCCGGGCCCCGCGGCGAGGAGCCCCGCCCCGGGTTCCTCCGCCGTGGCCGGCAGGGCCGGTGCGCCGGCCCCGCCACCGGGGTCCTCGTCGGTCAGCGACAGGAGCACCCGTGCCAGGGCGAGGCCGTCGGCCATCGCGTGGTGGGTTCGGCAGACGATCGCCGCGCCGGGGCCGTGCCCGTCGACCAGGTGGACCTCCCACAACGGGTGGACCGGATCGAGCGGGACGGCCAGGGCCTGCTCCATGTAGTGCTGCAGCGCGGCGTCGCCACCCGGGCGGGGGAGGCGGGCGCGCCGGACGTGACGGCCCAGGTCGAAGTCCTCGTCGTCGACCCAGTGCGGCCGGCCGCCGGGCAGCGGGCCGGGCGGCTCGCGCCGCTGGCGGAACACCGGGTAGCGGCCGAGGACCCGGGTCGTGAGCAGCCGGGTCACCTCGTCCCAGTCCGGGACCTGGCCGAGGAACATCACGGACACGATGACCATGGGGTTGCTGGGACGGTCCATGTCCAGCCAGATCGAGTCCAGCGGCGACATGGGCCTGCGGCGCGCCTGGGACACGGCACTCCTTCGTCGGACCTGACCCCAGCGTAGGCCCGCCGGGTCAGCCCGGGATGGCCGGCAGCCGTTCCAGGGCGGCCGCGACGGACTCCTGGAGCTCGGTGTCGTCCCAGGTGTGGTCGACGAGGTCGCCCCGCAGGTAGGCGTCGTACGCGGCGAGGTCGAGGTGGCCGTGGCCGCAGACGGCGGTGAGGATGACCTTCTCCTCGCCCGACTCACGGCAGGCGATCGCCTCGTCGACCGCGGCCGCGATCGCGTGGGTCGGCTCCGGAGCGGGGACGATCCCCTCGGTCCGGGCGAAGAGGACGCCGGCCGCGAAGCAGTCCTTCTGGGTCCTGGCGGTCGCCTCCATGAGCCCCTGCTCGTAGAGGTGGCTGATCAGCGGGCTCATCCCGTGATAGCGCAGCCCGCCGGCGTGGATCGGGTCGGGGATGAAGTCGTGCCCGAGGGTGTGCATCTTCAGCAGCGGGGTCAGGCCGGCGACGTCGCCGAAGTCGTAGGCGTAGGTGCCCTGGGTCAGCGAGGGACACGACGCCGGCTCGACGGCCCTGATCACCGGTCCGGCGCCCCCGGCGGCCAGCTTCTCGCGGAGGATCGGGAAGACGAGGCCGCCGAAGTTCGACCCGCCGCCCGTGCACCCGACGACGAGGTCGACGCGCTCCCCGACCTTGGCGAGCTGGAGCAGCGCCTCCTCGCCGATCACCGTCTGGTGGAGCAGGACGTGGTTGAGGACCGACCCCAGCGCGTAGTTCGTCGTCGGGTCCGAGGCGGCGACCTCGACGGCCTCGCTGATCGCCAGCCCGAGCGAGCCGGGGGACGCGGGGTCGGAGGCGAGCATGGCCCGGCCGGCCTTGGTCAGGTCCGAGGGGCTCGGGTGGACGGTCCCGCCGAAGGTCTCGATCATCGTGCGCCGGTACGGCTTGGCGTCGTACGAGGCGCGGACCTGCCACACCTCGCACTCGAGCCCGAACTGGGCGCAGGCGAAGGCGAGCGCCGTGCCCCACTGGCCGGCCCCGGTCTCGGTGGTCAGCCGCCGGATGCCGGCCCGCGCGTTGTAGAACGCCTGGGGCACGGCGGTGTTCGGCTTGTGCGACCCGGCCGGGGAGACGCCCTCGTACTTGTAGTAGATGCGGGCCGGGGTCCCCAGCGCCTTCTCGAGCCGGTGCGCGCGGTACAGCGGCGAGGGCCGCCACAGCCGGTAGACGTCCTGGACCTCCGGCGGGATGTCGATGTAGCGCTCCGTGGTGACCTCCTGGGCGATGAGGTCCATCGGGAAGAGCGCCGCGAGGTCCTCCGGGCCGACCGGCTGCCCGGTTCCCGGGTGCAGGGGCGGTGGGGGAGGGGTCGGCAGGTCGGCGAGGATGTTGTACCAGCGGGTCGGCATCTCGTCCTCGTCGAGCAGGACCTTGTGGCGCAGCGGGTCGGGCACGGCATCCTCCGGGGCGTCGAGGGCGGGAGGGGGCCATCCTCCGGTCCGCGGGGGTCCGCGCACAAGGCCCGGTCCACGCCGACAGGAACACCCGTCGGTGCCGGGTGGTTGACTGACGGCGACGAAGGAGGTCCACCCGGTGAGCATGCACGGCTGGCAGGCCATGCGGAGCCTGTCCCGCGACGCGAGCGTCGCCGAGCGACGGCTGGCGCCGGGGACCACCCGGCGGGTGCTCCGCTACGCCCGCCCCTACCGGCGGCAGATCGCGGTGTTCCTCGCCCTCGTCGTCGTCGACGCCGCCCTCGTCGTCGCCGTCCCGCTGCTCCTGCGCTCGATCGTCGACGACGGCGTGCTCCCCAAGGTCAGCAGCGTCGTCATCCGGCTCTCGCTCGTCGTCGCCGGGCTCGCGGTCCTCGACGGCGGGCTGACCCTCGTCCAGCGCTGGTACTCGGCGCGGATCGGTGAGGGCCTCATCTACGACCTGCGCGGCGAGGTGTTCGGGCACGTCCTGCGCCAGCCCGTCGCCTTCTTCACCCGCGCCCAGACCGGGGCGCTGGTGACCCGGCTCGGCAACGACGTCATCGGGGCGCAGCAGGCGTTCACCTCGGTCCTGTCGAACGTCGTGAGCAACGCCATCTCGCTCGTCGTCATCGTCGCCACGATGCTCACCCTCTCCTGGCCGATCACGCTGGCCGCGCTCGCGCTCGTGCCCTTCTTCCTCGTCCCGGCGCGGGTCATGGGCCGTCGCCTCGCCGGCCTCGCCCACGACCAGATGTCCCTCAACGCCGACCTCGGCACCCGGATGAACGAGCGGTTCAACGTCGCCGGGGCCCTGCTCGTCAAGCTGTTCGGCCGGCCCCGGACCGAGGACGCGGAGTACGCCGAGCGGGCGGGGCAGGTCCGCGACATCGGGGTGCGGATCGCGCTCAACCGCTCGGTCTTCTTCGTCGGGCTCACGATGACGGCCTCGCTGGCCACCGCGATGGTCTACGGCATCGGCGGCGTCATGGCGGTCGACGGGACCCTGACGGTCGGCACGCTCCTGGCCCTCACCGCGCTGCTCGCCCGGCTGTACGGGCCGCTCACGGCGATCTCGAACGTGCGGGTCGACGTCATGACCGCCCTGGTCTCCTTCGAGCGGGTCTTCGAGGTGCTCGACCTCCAGCCGCTCGTCGCCGAGGCGCAGGGGGCGCGGCCGCTGCCGCCCGGGCCGGTCCGCGTCGACCTGGACGGCGTGTCGTTCGCCTACCCCTCCGCCGACCAGGTCTCGCTGCGCTCCCTGGAGTCGGGAGCGGCCGGCGACCGCAAGGGCGGGGGTGAGGTCCTGCGGGACGTCAGCTTCTCGGTCGAACCGGGCACGCTCGTCGCCCTCGTCGGGCCCAGCGGGGCGGGGAAGACGACCATCACCTCGCTCGTCGCGCGGCTCTACGACCCGTCCAGCGGCGTGGTCCGGGTCAACGGCGTCGACCTGCGCGAGGCCACGCTGGCCTCCATCCAGGACGCCGTCGGGGTGGTCACCCAGGAGGCGCACCTCTTCCACGACACGATCCGCGCCAACCTCGCGTACGCGGCCCCGCAGGCCTCGGAGAGCCAGATGCTCGCGGCGCTGCGGGCAGCGCAGGTGCTTCCGCTCGTCGAGTCCCTCCCGTCGGGCCTGGACACCGTGGTCGGAGACCGCGGCCACCGCCTCTCCGGCGGGGAGAAGCAGCGGCTGGCCATCGCCCGGCTGCTCCTGAAGAGCCCCGGCCTCATCGTGCTCGACGAGGCCACCGCCCACCTCGACAGCGAGTCCGAGCAGGCGCTCCAGCGGGCCCTGGACGAGGCCCTGCGCGAACGCACCGCCCTGGTCATCGCCCACCGGCTCTCCACGGTGCGGCACGCGGACGAGATCCTCGTCGTGGACGCCGGGCGGATCGTCGAGCGAGGCACCCACGCCGACCTCGTCGCCCGAGGTGGCCTCTACGCCGACCTGTACCGCACCCAGTTCGCCGACCAGGCCGCCGACCTCACCGCCTGACCCGGCCGGGTCACTCGTCCTCCTCGTCCCAGATCCGCACCTTCTTCTCCTTCGCCGGGTACCTCTCCGGGTGGGCGAGCCGCTCCTCCCGGCGGATGCCGTAGCCGACGAGGACGAACCCGATGACGGTGAGGAACCACCACTGGTAGGCGTAGGCCAGGTGCGGCCCGAGCGACTCGTCGGGCTCGCCCAGCGGCTTCGGTCGCGGCGGGTGGCTCCCGCCGGGGAGGGTCTCGCTCTGGAGCTGGACGTACCCGTCGAGCGGGGTGAGCCCGGTGGCCTGCGCGACCTGCCGGACGCTCACCGAGCCGAGGGCGCCGTTCGCCGGAGATGGTCGAGCGTGGGGCCTCGCCGGGCTGCGCCCAGCCGACGACGGTGACCGTCCCGGTGGGGGCGGGGGGGACGACGGGAGCTCGGAGGCCCCGGACCGGTCCTGGGCGACCCAGCCCCGGTCGACGACGACGTCACCGCCGCCGTCGGCGGGCCGCAGCACCCAGAGCACCTCGTAGCCGACGGTGCCGTCGAGCGGCCGGCCGCGCACGTAGAGGGGGCCGGCGACGTACTCGCCGCGGGCCTCGACCCGGGTCCAGCGCCGCGACGCCGCGAGCGTCGAGGAGGTGAGGACGCTGCCGCACGGGGACCGGGTCGGCCGTGTAGTGGGCGTCGATCAGCACGTTGCGGGTCGACCTTGGCCTCGTGCCGGTGGTACTGCCACCACCCGAGGTGGTAGCAGGCGACGGCGACGAGCGCGGCGAGGAGGAGGGCGCCCAGCCAGCGAGGAGTCACGAGCCGCCTGAGCACCGGGCAACGGTACCCGTCGTACATTGGTCCCCTATGACCGACCTGCCCAGCCCGCGCCTGCTCGACCGCTTCGGGCGGATCGGCCGCGACCTGCGGGTCTCGGTCACCGACCGCTGCAACCTCCGGTGCACGTACTGCATGCCCGCCGAGGGCCTGGACTGGCTGCCCAAGCCCGAGATGCTCAGCGACGACGAGGTCGTCCGGCTCGTGCGCGTCATGGTCGGGCTCGGCATCACCTCGGTGCGGCTCACCGGTGGTGAGCCGCTGCTGCGGCGCAGCCTCGTCGACGTCGTCCGCGGCATCGCCGCCCTCGAGCCACGGCCCCGGATCGCGATGACGACCAACGGCATCGGCCTGGACCGCCTCGCCGACCCACTCGCCCAGGCCGGCCTCGACCGGGTCAACGTCAGCCTCGACACCGTCGACCCGGGCCACTTCTCCCGGCTGACCCGGCGCGACCGCTTCTCCGACGTCGTCGCCGGGCTCAAGGCCGCGGCGGATGCCGGCCTGACCCCGGTCAAGGTCAACGCGGTCGCCATGCGGGGGGTCAACGACACCGACGTGGCCGACCTCCTCCAGTGGTGCCTGGACCGCGGCTACGACCTGCGGTTCATCGAGCAGATGCCGCTCGACGCCCAGCACGCGTGGGACCGCTCGACGATGGTGCCCCAGGCCGAGATCCTCCAGCGGCTCGGCGAGCGCTTCCGGCTCACCCCGGTCGCCGAGCGGGGCAGTGCCCCGGCCGAGCTGTTCCTCGTCGACGGCGGCCCGGAGACGGTCGGGGTGATCGCGAGCGTCAGCGCCCCGTTCTGCTCGGCGTGCGACCGGGTCCGGCTGACCGCCGACGGCCAGCTGCGCAACTGCCTGTTCAGCCAGTCCGAGGTCGACCTGCGCGGGCCGATGCGCGAGGGCGCCGACGACGACGAGCTCGCCGCGCTCGTCGTCGGCGAGATGTGGGCGAAGAAGCCCGGGCACGGGATCGACCGCCCCGACTTCCACCAGCCCGACCGCCCGATGTCGGCGATCGGGGGCTGACCGCGGCTCGCCTCCCTCAGGGCTGCGGGGCCGGGCCTGCCGGCGCCGTCAGCGGCGCGCGTCGTGCCCCTGGGGCGCATCGTGCCCCTGGGGCGCGTCGTGCCCCTGGGGCGCGTCGTGCCCCTGGGGCGCATCGTGACCCTGGGGCGCATCGTGACCCTGGACCTGCTCCGGCCAGGCCTCGCGGGTGAGCTGACGGGTGTCGTCCACGGTCGGCACCACCGGCCGGACCCGCCCGCGCACCGAGGGGCGCACCGCGTTGGCCGCGACGACCGCGATGAACGGGAGGAACACCGCGCCGGCGGCGAAGACCCAGCGCCACCAGCTGTCGACGACGACGACGAGGACGAAGCAGACGGTGCGGATGGTCATCGTGATCAGGTAGCGGCGCAGCCGGCGGGCCTGGTCCTCGCTGCGGGCCTCCGGCGCGCTGGTCACCGACTGGGGACCGGGTGGGCGACGGCTGGGCACCGTTCCACTGTACGTCCGGGAGCTCCCTGCTACCCGGGGGTAGTCCACTAGGTTCGACGCATGAGCGAGCCCCGCAACGTCCTCGTCACCGGCGGCAACCGCGGCATCGGCCTGGCCATCGCCCGGTCCTTCGCCGAGGCCGGGGACACGGTCGTCGTCACCCACCGCTCGGGGGAGCCGCCGGAGGGGCTGGCCGGAGTGCAGCTGCGACGTCACCGACAGCGCCTCCGTGGACGCCGCGTTCACCGCGGCCGAGGAGCTGCTCGGCGGTCCGGTCGAGGTGCTCGTCGCCAACGCCGGCGTCACCAAGGACGGCCTGCTCATGCGGATGTCGCGACGAGCGACTGGGACACCGTCCTCGACACCAACCTCGCCGGCGCCTTCCGCTGCGCCCGCCGCGCCGTCAACCGGGATGATCCGGTTGCGCCGCGGCCGGATCATCCTCGTCTCGAGCGTGGTCGGACTCTACGGGGGCCCGGGTCAGGCCAACTACGCGGCGAGCAAGGCCGGCCTCGTCGGCCTGGCCCGCTCGATCACCCGCGAGCTCGGCGGCCGGGGCATCACCGCCAACGTCGTCGCGCCCGGCTTCATCCAGACCGACATGACGGCCGCGCTCCCCGAGGAGACCCAGCGACCTACAAGGCTGCCATCCCCGCCGGGCGCTTCGCGACGCCCGAGGAGGTCGCGGCCGCGGTGCGGTTCCTCGCGAGCCCGGAGGCCGCCTACATCTCCGGCGCGGTCATCCCGGTCGACGGCGGCCTCGGCATGGGCCACTGACCCCGACCACCCGACCCGACGAAAGGTCCAGCGCATGTTGCTCGAGGGCAAGTCACTCCTCGTCACCGGCGTCCTCATGGACTCCTCGATCGCCTTCCACATCGCCCGGCTCGCCCAGGAGCAGGGCGCCGAGGTCGTCCTCACCTCCTTCGGGCGGACGATGAAGATCACGACGGCCATCGCCCGGCGGCTCCCGACGACCCCGCCGGTCGTCGAGCTCGACGTCGCCAACGACGAGGACCTCGCGGCCCTGGCCGACCGGCTCGGCGAGCACGTCGACCGACTCGACGGCGTCGTCCACTCCATCGGCTTCGCCCCGCAGGGCGCGTTCAACTTCATGGACGCCACCTGGGAGGACGTCGCGACCGCGGTGCAGATCTCGGCCTACTCCTCACAGTCCCTCACCAAGGCGGCGCTGCCCCTGATGGCCGCCGGGGGCTCGGTCGTCGGGCTCACCTTCGACGCCCAGTACGCCTGGCCGGTCTACGACTGGATGGGGGTGGCCAAGGCGGCGTTCGAGGCGACGAACCGCTACCTCGCACGGGACATGGGGCCGCAGGGCATCCGCTGCAACCTCGTCTCCGCCGGTCCGATCCGCACGACGGCGGCGAAGTCGATCCCCGGCTTCGAGCAGTTCGAGGAGGTCTGGGGCAGCCCGGGCGCCCGCTCGGCTGGGACATCAGCGACCCGGAGCCCGCCGCCCGGGCCTGCGTCGCCCTGCTCTCGGACTGGTTCCCCGCGACGACGGGCGAGATCGTCCACGTCGACGGCGGCGTTCCACGCGATGGGTGCCGTGACCGGCCGGCCGCCGGTGACCGACCCGCCAACGCCCCGGCGGAGCGTGACCCCGCCGTCACGACGTCCGAGGTACGCCTGCTCGAGGGCCCGAACCTCTACTTCACCCGGCCCGCCGTCAAGGTCACCCTCGAGCGTGCCCGGCTGGGTCGGGCCGACCCCGACCGGATGCGGGCCGCCTGCCGAGCGGTCGGGCTCGAGCGGGTCCAGCCCGGGCCTGCCCGGGACGGCGCCAGCGCCAGCGGTTCGTCCTGCGAGTCGCCGAGCGGGCCGTCCGCGTCGCTCGCCGCGGCTGGCGGGGACCCGACGGCTGGGGGTCCGCACCCGGCCGGGCGGCGACGGTGGACAGCCGTCGTGTGCGCGTTCGTCTGGCGCCACCGGGGCCGGGCCCGGGCCGCTGGGGGAGGCCCTCGGGCCGGTCCTCGCTCGAGCTCCTCGCGGGCGACACCTCGACGACGCCGTGGCGCCGAGCACGCCGCGGCGGTCGCCGACGCCCCCTGAGGCGAGCGGCCGCCGCGTCATCGTCACCCCGGGTCCCCGTCGCCTCGGTCACCGGGACCAACGGCAAGACGACGACCACTCGGCTCATCGCCCACATCTCCATGACGCCGGCCACCGCACGGCGTGGAGCTCGACCGACGGGGTGGTCGTCCAGGGCGAGGTGGTCGAGCCGGGCGACTACTCGGGGCCGGCCGGCGCGCGGGCCGTGCTCGACGACGCCCGGCGTCGAGATCGGCGTCCTCGAGACCGCTCGGGGCGGCATGCTGCTGCGCGGGATGGGGGTCGTCGCACAACGACGTCTCGCGTCGTCACCAACGTCTCCGCCGACCACCTGGGCCTCCAGGGCATCGACACCCTCGACCAGCTCGCCGAGGTCAAGGCGATCGTCACCAAGGTGACCCGGCCCGGCGGGTGGGTCGTCCTCTCCGGCGAGGACCCACGGGTGTGGGCGATGCGCCACGGGATCCGGCGCCCGGCCCTGGGTCTTCACCGCCGACCCCGACTCGCCCGCGGTGCGCGAGGCCCTCGGTGCCGGCGGCCGCGCCATCACGGTCCTCGACGGGCACATCACCGTCCTCACCGCCGGACGGAGCCCCGACCGGCTGGTCCCGTCGTCGACGTGCCGGTGACACTTGCCGGGCTCTCCCGGCACAACGTCGCTCAACGCCCTGGCGGCGCCGCGGCGCGCGCTCGGCCTCGGCGATCGACCGGGCGGCGGTCGTCGAGGGGCTGCGCACCTTCCGCCCGGACGACGTGCTCAACCCGGGCCGGATGAACACGTACACCGTACCGGTGGAGCCGGGGGCGGCCACGCGACGGTCGTCCTCGACCTCGCCCACAACGAGGCGGGCCTCGAGGCGCTGCTCGACGTGGCCCGGGGGCTGGTCGAGCCGGGCGCGTGTCCACCTCGGCCTCGGCGCCGTCGGCGACCGCACCGACGAGCTGCTCGAGTCGCTCGGCGAGATCGCGGGCCTGCGGGCCGACCACGTCGTCATCGCGCACAAGGAGAAGTACCTCCGGGGCCGCACGCCCGAGGAGACTCGACGCCCGGCTGCGGGCCGGCCTGGCGCCGCGCCGGCATCGCCGACGTCGCGGCGTACCCGACCGAGGTCGACGGCCTGGAGGCGCCCTCGCCGCTGGCGACCGGCGACGGGGACGTCGTCGCCCTCATGTGCCACGCCCAGCGGGCCGAGGTCCAGGCTGGCTGCGTCGCGCATGGAGCCACGGCCGACGACCACGACGACATCCGCCGCAAGGTCGTGCGGGCCCGCGGGGAGCACGAGGACGAGGCCGCGATCGGGCGCTGTGGGCGATGGAGGACGCGCGGCCCGCGCCGAGGCCGGCCGGCTCCTCGCCGCGGCGCACCCGCGCGACGCCCGCGTCATCTACGAGTGCGCCGGCGCCCTCGACGGCGCCGGGCGAGGAGGCACGCGGCGGTCCCGCTGTACCGCGAGGCCCTCGCGCTGCGGCCTGCGCGAGCCCCACCGGCACCGCGCCCAGCTCCAGCTCGCCTCGAGCCTGCGCGTCCTCGGCCGGCTCGACGAGGCCCGCGAGGTCGTCGACGAGGTGGTCGCTCCGCACCCCGGACAGTGCTCGGGGCGGCGGTGTTCCGGGCCCTCGTCCTCCATGACGCCGGGCGACGCCGGGAGGCCCTGCGCGACCTGCTCGACGCTGCTCGCCACGACGAGCACCGACGAGGACGTCGCCGCTACCGGGGCTCGCTGACCGCGGCCTCGGCCTCGCTCGACGCCGGCGGCTGAGCCGCCGGCCGGGCGCGAGGCGCCGGCAGCCCGGCCGGTCAGCCCTGGCGTCGTCGATCGACGCAGCTCGTCGCCCTCGACGGTCACCGTGCCGCGGCGCAGCGGCCACGCCCTCGTGATCGCGATGAGCGCCGCGTCGAGCCCGGGGACCCTGGCGTAGACCCCCTGCGGGCCGCGGGTCATCCGCCCGGTCGTGACGTCGTACTTGGCCCCGTGCCAGGGGCAGACCAGGCACCCGTCGGCGTCGATGCTGCCCTCGGCCAGGTCGGCGCGCAGGTGTCGGCACCGGCGGCCGACCGCGAAATAGCTGCCGTTCTCGCCGACGGCGTACTCACCTGCCCCGGTGACGGTCCCGGGAGGGACCGTGGCGGTGGGGATACGGGTCGTGGTCATGGCGGTGCTCCTGGTCCTGCGGTGAGACGTCCATCGTGTCACTCCCGGCCGCCCTGGGAGCCAGGGGCACGACGCCGAGGTGTCAGCCGTCCTCGACGGGGGCCGCGGCTCGAGGGCACGGGCCGCGTCGGCGCCCGCCGCGGCCGCCTCGGCGGAGAGCGTCTCGGGGTCCAGGTCCGGGTCCCCGACGCCGGTGACGTGGGTGCCCGGCTGCGCCTGTCGGGTCATCGCCTCGAGCTCGGCCATCACCTCGGCGTGCCGGTCGACGCGACAGCACGACGATGTCCCCGGGGTTGGCCCGGGCCATCGCGTTGCGGACCGCCGCGTTCTCGTCGAGGACCACCTCGACCTGGCGGCAGCGCACGCCCTCGGACTCCATCCGCTCGCGGACGCCCGCGGCGACCTCGCCGGCGGTGAACCCGCGCTCGCGACCGCGCAGCCGCTCGTCCTCGCGGACGATGATGACGTCGAAGAAGCCGGCGGCGACGTGCACCGAGGTGACGCATGTCCTCCGGTCGGCGGTCACCGGCGGTCGCCGACGACGCCGATCCGGGAGATCCGCCCGAACTCGGACTGCCCGGCGCGCATCTCGGCGTACCGGTCGACGAACTCACCGAGCTTCTCCATCCCGGCGGCGTTGTGGCAGTAGTCGACGATGACGTCGACGTTGTGGACGTTGACCTGGTTCATCCGGCCGGGGGAGAGGTAGTAGCTCGTCGTGAAGGTCCGCAGCCCCTGCCGGATCTCGTGCAGCCCCGCGCCGCTCGCGAACGCCGCCCCGGCGGCAGCCATCGCGTTGGCGACGTTGAACATCGCGGTGCCGCCGAAGGTCGCCGGGCAGCAGGTGCGTCCAGGCCAGCTGCATCGACCGACGCCCGTGCCGGATGACGATCATGTCGCCGCGCTCGGTCGGCTCGAGCACCACCGCGCGGCCGCCGCGCCGGCAGTGGTCGTCGATGAGCTCGCGGACCCGGGCTCCGGGCCCGGCCAGGTCGAGAACCAGACGACCGACCCCGAGCAGCGACGCCGCATCCGGCGCACCAGCGGGTCGTCGGCGTTGAGCACCGCGAACCCGTCGCGGGGGACGGCCTCGACGATGACCGCCTTGACGTCGGCGAGCTGCTCGACGGTGTCGATGCCGCGCATCCCCAGGTGGTCGGCGGCCACGTTGGTGACGACGGCCACGTCGTTGCGGTCGTAGCCGAGGCCCTCGCGCAGGATGCCGCCGCGGGCGACCTCCATGACGGCGAAGTCGACCCGCGGGTTCTGCAGCACCATCCGCGCCGACCGCGGCCCGGAGGCGTCGGCCTTGACGACGAGCCGCTCGTCGATGACGATGCCGTCGGTGGAGGTCATCCCGACCTTTCGGCCGAGGCCCTTCATGATGTGGGCGATCATCCGCGACGTCGTCGTCTTGCCGTTGGTGCCGGTGACCGCGACGATCGGCACCCGCGACGGGGGTCCCGGGCGGGAAGAGCAGGTCGACGACGGGCTTGGCGATGTACTGCGGCTCGCCGACCGTGGGGTGCGTGTGCATCCGGAAGCCGGGGGCCGCGTTGACCTCGCAGATCGCGCCACCGGTCTCGCGCACCGGGGCGGCGATGTCCGGGCAGATGAAGTCGATGCCGGCGACGTCCAGGCCGATCAGCCGGGCGGCCTCCTCGGCGATCTCGACGTTGTCGGGGTGGGCGTCGAAGGTGCGGTCGATCGAGATGCCCCCGGTCGACATGTTGCCGGTCAGGGCGAGCCTGACCATCTGCGCCCTCCGGCGGCACGTCGTCGAGCGCGAGGCCCTGGTCGCGGACCAGCTCCTCGGCGGTCGCGTCGACCCGGATCTTGGTCAGGACCTTCTCGTGCCCGACGCCCTCGGCGCGGGTCGGCGTTCGTCAGCTCGACGAGCTCGCGCGACCGTGTGCGTGCCGTCGCCGACGACGTGGGCCGGGACCCGCTCGGCGATCGCCTGCATCCGGCCGCCGACGATGAGGCAGCGGTAGTCGCGGCCGGTCACGAAGGACTCGACGACGACCGAGCCGCGCCGGGACTCGCCCTCGGCGATGGCGAACGCCGTCCCGGACCTCCTGCTCGGTCCGCAGGTCGAGGCACACGCCGCGCCCGTGGTTCCCGTCGAGCGGCTTGACGACGACGGGGAAGCCGATCCGGCGGGCCGCCGGCGACCGTGCCCTCGGCCGAGCGCACCATCTCCTGGCGGGGCACCGGCAGGCCCGCGGAGGACAGCAGCCGGGCGGTCATGTCCTTGTCGCCCGCGATGTCGACCGCCAGGGCTCCGGTCCGGGACGTCATCGTCGCCCGGATCCGCTGCTGGTGGACGCCCTGCCCGAGCTGGACGAGGCTGCCGCTGTTGAGCCGGATGAAGGGGATGTCGCGGCTGACGGCCTCCTCGAGGATGGCCGCGGTCGACGGGCCGAAGGCGAGCCGCTCGGCCCGGGTGAGGAAGAGCTCCAGCTCGGCCGGGAAGTCGAACCCCTCCTCGGCCTCGACGAGGTGGTTGACCAGGCGCACGGCGAGCCGCCCGGCGGCCAGACCGACGTCCTCGTCGGTGTACCCGTAGATGACGTTGTAGACGCCCGGCCGGCCCTTGACCATCCGGGTCTTGCCGCGCCGCTGGTCGTGGCCGGCCTCCTGCTGGAGCTGGAGGGCCACGTGCTCGGCGACGTGGCCGAGCCAGGTGCCCTCCCGCATCCGCTCGATGAACCCGCCCTTGCGCCCGGTCGAGCACGTGTGGTTCTCGAGGCGGGGGAGCAGCTCGACGAGGCGGTCGGTGAAGCCGGGCAGGGTGTCGGTGGGGTACCCCTCGAGGACCCCGAGGTCGAGGACGAGGTGGATCGCCGGGGCGTAGGACCAGACGTTGCCGCCCCGGTAGACGCGGGACTCGAGGATGCGCAGGTCCGGGGTGGCCGGTCCGGTCGGGGGGCGGGCGGTCCATCGGGGTTCCTCTCCGGGGCGGGGGTGCCCGCCGGTCAGGCCTTGGCGGCGGCGAGGGCGACGAGCACGTCGGGGTGGTGCTCGACGAAGTCGGTGAGGCGGCGCTCGGTGAGGTGAACGTCGCCCCGGCGGGGAGGGTGTGGACCGTGGCACCGGAGACGAGCAGGGGGGCACCGGCCTTGGCCTCCGGTGCGTCGGTGGTCGCGGTGCGGCAGTCGACGACGAAGACCGCCCCGGAGCCACGGACGGTGAACTCGCGCCGGTCGGTGACGACGATGGCGGTGTCCTCGTCGATGCCGATGCCGAGCAGCTGCGGCGAGAGGGCGACGACCGAGAGCAGCCGACCGTAGCGGGCGCGCTGGTCGAAGTGCTGGTCGACGACGACGCCGGGGAGCAGACCGAGGCCGGCGGACAGCTGGCTGCCCCGTTGCCGGGGGGTGACCCCCTCCTCACCCATCGAGATCATGAAGTCGGACATCACCGACGCCCCGGCGGAGGTGCCGCCGACGACGCAGCCGCGGTCGTGGGCGCGGTGCACCGCCTCGCCGACCGGGGTGCCCGGGAGCAGCTGGGAGAGCCGCAGCTGGCTCCCGCCGGTCATGAACACCCCGGTCGCCGCGTCGAGGAGCGCGACCGAGGCCGCGTCGTGGGCCTCCTCGCGGGTCGTGGGGTTCAGCACGTCGACGCCGGGGACCCCGAGCCGGGTGAAGACCTCGGTGTAGGAGGCGACGACCTCGTCCTGGAACGAGGACGCCGAGGGGATGACGACGACCCGCGCCCTCCGGCCTCCGGCGAGCTTGACGAACTCGCGCAGCAGCGAGGCCCGGCCGACCCGGTCCTCGGCGCCACCGATGACGAGCAGCGTGGGGGTGGTCGAGGGGTAGCGCGGCACGGACGCAGCCTAGTGGGGCACCGACCCGTCGTCCGCGTCCTCGATCTCCTCCCGGGAGACGCCGAGGAGGAAGAGGACGGTGTCGAGGTAGGGCACGGTGACGGAGGTGTCGGCCTGCTCGCGGACCAGGGGCTTGGCGTTGAACGCGACCCCGAGGCCGGCCGCGGCCAGCATGTCGAGGTCGTTGGCGCCGTCGCCGATGGCGACGGTGCGGCTGAGCGGCAGGCCGAGCCCCGCGGCGATCTCGCGCAGCGCCGCGGCCTTGCCGGCCCGGTCGACGACGTCGCCGACGACCCGGCCGGTCAGGCGGCCGTCGGCGACCTCGAGCCGGTTCGCCCGGACGTGGTCGACCCCCAGCTCCCGGGCGATCGGCCCGACCACCTCGACGAAGCCGCCGGAGACGACCGCGACGGTGAAGCCGAGCGCCTTGAGGGTGCGGACCAGGGTGCGGGCGCCGGGAGTGAGCCGGACGGCCCCGCGCACCTCGTCGAGCACCGAGACCGGCACCCCGGCGAGGGTCAGCGACCCGGGCGTGGAGGCTCTCGGCGAAGTCGAGCTCGCCACGCATCGCCCGCTCGGTGACGGCGGCCACCTGCTCCGCGGTCCCGGCGTGCTCGGCGATGAGCTCGATGACCTCGTCCTGGATCAGGGTGGAGTCCACGTCGAGGACGACGAGGCGGGCCCCCCGGCGGGCGAGCCCGGCCGGGGCCACCGCGATGTCGGCTCCGACCTGCGCCGAGACCAGGGCCAGGGCCCGGCGCAGCCCGGGCACGTCGGCGCCCGAGACGTCGAGCTCGACGGTGGTGACCGGCCAGCGTGAGAGCCGGCGGATCCGGTCGATGTTGGCGCCGTGCTCGGCGACCGCCCGGGCGACCTCGGCGACATGGCGGCTCTGGAGCGGGGCCGCCATGACGACCACCGCGGCGCGCCCGGTGCGGCGCGGGGCGTTGTCGCCGCGCCCCGCGACGAGCTCGACGTGCATCCCCATCCGCTCGCCGGCCCGGGTGAGGCGGTCGGTCAGGACGTTCTCGTCCGGGCCGGGGGAGAGGAGCACCGAGAGGGCGAGGTGGCCGCGGACGACCACCTGTTCGAGGTCGAGCACCTCCGCCCCGACGGTGGTCGCGGCGTCGAACAGCGCGCTGGTCACCCCGGGACGGTCGGGCCCGGTGAGCGTGACGAGCAGGGTGCGTGCCTCGGGGTCGGGCAGCGGTGGCGGGGTCGCGGAGGACACGCCCGCAGGCTACGCGGGGCCCGGGACCCGCCGGACGGCGAGGCGGGCCGGGCACCCGCCTTGGGTCACGGCACGACCTCCTGGCCCTTGCCGATCACGGTGATGCCCGAGTCGGTGACGACGAAGCCGCGGGCCAGGTCGTGCTTGCGGTCGTAGCCGATCTGGGTCTCCTCCGGGATGACGACGTTCTTGTCGATGATCGCCTTCTGGATCCGACAGTGACGGCCGACCTGGACACCGTCGAGGATGACGCTCGAGTCGATCTCGGTGTAGCTGTGGACGTGGACGTCGGGGGCGATGACCGAGCCGTTGACCCGAGCCCCGGAGATGACGACCCCGGGGGAGACCGCGGAGTTGAGCGCCTCCCCGAACCGGCCGTTGGCCCCGTGGACGAACTTCGCCGGCGGGTAGGGGCCGTAGGTCGTGAAGATCGGCCAGTCGTAGTTGTAGAGGTTGAAGACCGGGTGGACCGAGACGAGGTCCATGTGCGCCTCGTAGTAGCTGTCGAGGGTCCCCACGTCGCGCCAGTAGCCCATGTCCCGCTCGGTCCCGCCCGGCACGACGTTGTTCTTGAAGTCGTAGGTGTAGGCCCCGCCCTCGCCGACCAGCGCCGGGACGAGGTCCCCGCCCATGTCGTGCTTGCTGCCCTCGCGGGTGGCGTCCGCGGTGACGGCGTCGATGAGGACGTCGGCGTCGAAGACGTAGTTGCCCATGCTCGCGAGGATCTCGTCGGGGGAGTCCGGCAGCCCGTCCGGGTCGGTCGGCTTCTCGAGGAAGGCCCGGATCCGGCTCGGGTCGTCGGGGACGACGTCGATGACACCGAACTGGTCGGCCGTGGAGATCGGCTGCCGGATCGCGGCCACGGTGACGCCCGCACCGGTCTCGACGTGCTGCTCGACCATCTGCGAGAAGTCCATCCGGTACACGTGGTCGGCCCCGACGACGACGACGATCTCCGGCTTCTCGTCGGTGATCGTGTTCAGGCTCTGGAAGATGGCGTCGGCGCTGCCCTGGTACCAGGACTTGTCGACCCGTTGCTGCGCCGGGATGGGGGCGACGTAGTTGCCGAGCATCGTCGACATCCGCCAGGTCTTCGTCACGTGCCGGTCGAGGCTGTGCGACTTGTACTGGGTGAGCACGACCACCTTGAGGTAGCCGGAGTTCACGACGTTGGACAGGGCGAAGTCGATGAGCCGGTAGATCCCGCCGAACGGGACGGCCGGCTTGGCGCGGTCGGCGGTCAGCGGCATCAGCCGCTTGCCCTCCCCTCCCGCGAGGACGATCACGAGGACCCTTCTCCCACTGCGGTACGCCATGGACCCCAACCTATTGGGTCCACGGCCTCGCCGGGAGGTCGCGGGGCTGACTAGGGTGAAAACCGTGCGCATCGACATCCTGACCAAGGAGTACCCGCCGTCGATCTACGGAGGGGCCGGGGTACACGTCGCCGAGCTGTCCCGGGCCCTGCGCCGACGCGGGGACCTCGACGTGCGGGTCCACGCCTTCGGGGGACCGCGCGAGGAGGAGGGGACGACCAGCCACCCCGACCTGCCCGAGCTCGAGGGCACCAACGCGGCCCTGTCGACGCTCGGGGTCGACCTGACCATGGCAGCGGCCTGCGCGGGCGCCGACCTCGTCCACTCGCACACCTGGTACGCCAACTTCGCCGGGCACGTGGCGGGGCTGCTCGAGGGCGTCCCGCACGTGCTGTCGGCGCACAGCCTGGAGCCGATGCGGCCCTGGAAGGCCGAGCAGCTCGGTGGCGGCTACCGCCTGTCCTCGTGGGTGGAGCGGACCGCGTACGCGGGGGCCGCCGCGGTGGTCGCGGTGAGCGAGGGGATGCGGGCCGACATCCTGCGCGCCTACCCCGACGTCGACCCCGACAAGGTCAAGGTCGTCCACAACGGGATCGACTCCGGCCTGTGGCAGCGGCGGGTCGACGACGACGTCGTGCGCCGCCACGGGGTCGACCCCGACCGGCCCAGCGTCGTCTTCGTCGGCCGGATCACCCGGCAGAAGGGGCTGCCCTACCTGCTGCGTGCCGCCGCCGAGCTGCCGCCGCAGGTCCAGCTCGTCCTCCTCGCCGGCGCCCCGGACACCCCCGAGATCAAGTCCGAGGTCGAGGGCCTGATCGAGGGCCTGCGCCGGCAGCGCGACGGCGTGGTCTGGGTCCCCGAGATGCTGCCGCGGGACCAGGTGATCGCGATCCTCTCGGCGGCCACCGTCTTCGCCTGCCCCTCGGTGTACGAGCCGCTGGGGATCGTCAACCTCGAGGCGATGGCCTGCGAGCTGCCGGTCGTGGCGACCGCGACCGGCGGCATCCCCGAGGTCGTGGTCGACGGGCAGACCGGGTGGCTCGTGCCGATCGACCAGGTCCAGGACGGCACCGGCGTCCCGGTCGACGAGGACCGCTTCGTCGCCGACCTCGCCGCGGCCCTGAACGAGGCCGTGAGCGACACCGACCGGGCCGCGCTGATGGGGCGCGCCGGCCGGGAGCGAGCCGTGGAGTCGTTCTCGTGGAGCACCATCGGGGACCGCACCGTCGAGCTCTACGAGGAGGTCCTGCGCGGGTGAGCGCCGCCGACACGCGGCACGACCCGGTCCGCGGCAGCGGCGCCGAGCCCGTCGACGGGACGCTGGGGCGGGTGGTCGTCGTCTTCGACAACCACATCGCGCAGGCGCTCGTCACGATCGCGCAGGCCACCGGGTGGGAGGCCACCCTGCTGGGCGGCGCACCGGGGGTGGCCGACGTGCGCGGGCTCGGGCACGTCGACGCGCTCGTCGTCTGCAACCACGACGGCGCGGGGGCCTACGCCCTGGTCCGGGGCGCGGTGCGGGCGGGTGTCCGCTACGTCGCGATGATGGCCAGCCGGACGCGCTCGGCCGCGCTGCTCGCCGAGCTGCGCGAGGAGGGGTTCGGCGAGGACGAGCTGGCGCGGCTGCACCTGCCGGCCGGGCTGGCGATCGGCGGGAAGGGGGCGGGCGAGATCGCCCTGTCGGTGATGGCCGAGGTCGTCGCCGACGCCCACGGGCTCCCCGGCGGGCCGATGCGCGAGGCATAGCGCGCCGTCGCAGGCGTGCCGCCGAGGCCGCGGCGCCGCGGTCAACTAGGGTCGGGGCCATGAGCGACGTGCTGGCCCTCGCCGGCGTGGGCGTGGTACGCGGCAGCACGAGGATCCTCGACGACGTCAGCTGGGAGGTCGAGGAGGGCCAGCGCTGGGTCGTCCTCGGGCCGAACGGCGCGGGGAAGACGACACTGCTTCAGCTCGCCGCCGCCCGGATCCACCCGACCACCGGGGTCGTCGGCGTCCTCGGTGAGGTCCTCGGCGCGGTCGACGTCTTCGAGCTGCGGCCGCGGATCGGGCTGTCCTCGGCGGTGCTGGCCGACCGGATCCCCGGCGGCGAGCGGGTCCGCGACGTCGTGCTCACCGCGTCCTACGCCGTCGTCGGCCGGTGGCGGGAGGCCTACGACCGGATGGACGAGGGCCGCGCCGCCGAGCTGCTCGAGGCGCTCGGGGCGAGCCACCTCGCCGACCGGGCGTTCGGCACCCTGTCCGAGGGCGAACGCAAGCGGGTGCAGATCGCCCGGGCCCTGATGACCGACCCCGAGCTCATGCTCCTCGACGAGCCCGCGGCCGGCCTCGACCTCGGGGGGCGCGAGGACCTCGTGCGCCGCCTCGGCCTGCTCGCCGCCGACGTCTACGCCCCGGCCCTGGTCCTCGTCACGCACCACGTCGAGGAGATCCCCCCGAACTTCACCGACGTCCTCCTCCTGCGCCAGGGGCGGGTCGTCGCGCAGGGGCCGATCGAGATCACCCTGACCGCGGAGAACCTCGAGGCGACCTTCGGGATGCCGCTGGAGCTCGAGGTGCGGGGTGACCGGTTCGCGGCCCGCGCCCGCTGACGGAGGTGACCCCCGAGCCCGGGCGCGCCGGGCCCGACGACGTGACGGAAGGAGAGGGCGATGGAGTGGCTGACCGACAACCTCTGGCTGACCTGGCTCGGGGTCGCGCTCGTCCTCGCGGCCGTCGAGGCCGCCACGGTCGACTTCGTCTTCCTCATGTTCGCCGGCGGCTCGCTCTTCGGGTCGCTGGCGGCCGCGCTGGGCGCACCCTTCTGGGTGCAGTTCCTCGCCGCGCTCGTGGCGGCCATGCTGCTGCTCGGGCTGCTCCGCCCGGTCATGCGCCGCCGCTTCCTCGACCCCAGGGGCAACCCGCGGATCGGCTCGGCCGGCCTCGTCGGGCGACGCGCCTGGGTGCTCGAGGAGGTCACCGAGACCGACGGCCGGATCAAGCTCGAGGGCGAGACCTGGTCCGCCCGCCTCGCCGAGGGCAGCCCGCCCGCGGTTCCCGGTGAGAAGGTGTGGGTCACCGAGATCCGGGGCGCGACCGCGATCGTCACGCTCGCGCCCATCAGCCCCGTCACCTGACCCGACGTCCCTCGAGGCGTCCGACCCGAAAGGGGAACCCATGGGCGGCAACATCGTCCTGCTGATCGTCCTCGTGCTCCTGGCGATCTTCGTCGTCGTCGTCATCGTCCGGACCGTGAAGATCGTGCCGCAGCAGACCGCGCTCATCATCGAGCGGCTGGGCCGCTACGCGCGCACCCTCGATGCCGGCCTGCACTTCCTCGTCCCGTTCGTCGACGTCGTCCGGGCCACCGTGGACCAGCGCGAGCAGGTCGTCTCCTTCCCGCCCCAGCCCGTCATCACCAGCGACAACCTCGTGGTGAGCATCGACACGGTCATCTACTACCAGGTGACCGACCCCAAGGCGGCGGTCTACGAGATCGCGAACTTCATCGCGGGCATCGAGCAGCTGACCGTCACGACCCTGCGCAACGTCATCGGCTCCCTCGACCTCGAGCAGACCCTGACCAGCCGTGACCAGATCAACGGTCAGCTGCGGGGTGTGCTCGACGAGGCGACCGGCAAGTGGGGCATCCGGGTCAACCGCGTCGAGCTCAAGGCGATCGACCCCCCCGCCTCGGTCCAGGAGTCGATGGAGAAGCAGATGAAGGCCGAGCGGGACCGCCGAGCGGTGATCCTGCACGCCGAGGGCATCAAGGCCAGCCAGATCCTCACCGCCGAGGGCGAGAAGCAGAGCCAGATCCTGCGCGCCGAGGGGTCGGCGCAGGCCCGCATCCTCGAGGCGCAGGGCCAGGCCCGGGCCATCCAGCAGGTGTTCGACGCCATCCACCGCGGCAAGCCGACCCAGAAGCTGCTCGCCTACCAGTACCTCCAGGTGCTCCCGCAGCTCGCCCAGGGCGACGCGAACAAGATGTGGATCATCCCCAGCGAGCTCACCGAGGCCCTGCGCGGCATCGGCGGGGCGCTCGGCGGCACCGCCCCCGCGCCCGACGCGGACGACGACGACTGGGTGGACCCCGGCGACACCCTGAGGACCGCCTTCGAGGAGACCACCCTCGAGGACCCCGCGGAAGCCCTGGCCCGCGCCCGCGGCAGCGCGGAGGAGTCGAGCCGGGAGGCCGAGCAGCACGCGGTCACCCGGCCGCGGGTGCACCCGGCGACCCCGCCGGCCGCCGACCCGGTGCCGCCGGTGCCGCCGGTGCCCCCGGGTCCGCCGGCGCCGGTGGCCCCGGACCGACCGGCGGGCGGTGACCCTGACGGTCGGTGACCGGGCGGGGCGCCGGTGGCCTCGGGCCGGCACAGCGCTGGCTAGGGTGTCGCCGTGTCCGTCGGTGAAGCCCTGCTCGTCGTGCTCGCCGGTGTCGGGGCCGGCACGATCAACACGATCGTCGGGTCGGGCACGCTCATCACCTTCCCGACCCTGCTGCTGCTCGGCGTCCCGTCGCTGAGCGCGAACGTCTCGAACAACATCGGGCTCGTCCCGGGGGCGTTCACCGGGGCGGTGGGCTACCGCCGCGAGCTCGAGGGGGCGGCGCCGACGCTGCGGCGGCTCCTGCCGATGTCGGTGCTCGGCGGCCTGACCGGCGCGCTGCTCCTGCTCGTCCTCGACGAGGAGGTCTTCCGGGCCGTCGTGCCGGTCCTCGTGCTGCTCGGGGTGGCCCTGGTCCTGCTCGGGCCGCGGATCAACCGGTGGGCGGCCGGGCGCCGCGAGTCGGGCGCCGCCTCGGCGCGCGGACACCAGGTCGCGATGCAGAGCGGGGTGCTCGGGGCCGGCGTCTACGGCGGCTACTTCGGCGCGGCCCAGGGGGTGCTGCTCATGGGGGTCATGGGCGCGCTGTCCAGCGAGCCGATCCAGCGCCTCAACGGGTACAAGAACGTCCTGGCCACCGGCGTCAACGGGGTCGCGGCGCTCGTCTTCCTCCTCGTCGCGCGGGACCGGATCGACTGGCTCGTCGTCCTGCTCATCGCCGTCGGCTCGACGATCGGGGGCGTTCTCGGGGCGACCGTCGGTCGCCGGCTGCCCCCGCCGGTGCTCCGCGGTGTCATCGTCGTCATCGGTCTCGTCGCGGTGACGAAGCTGGTGTTCTTCCGGTGAGCGTGGTCCGGGTCACCGACGCGGACGACCCTCGGCTCGAGGACTACGTGGCGCTCACCGACGTCGCCCTGCGCCGGCGGCTCGAGCCCGAGCACGGCCTGTACGTGGCGGAGTCGGAGAAGGTGATCCGGCGAGCGCTGGCGGCCGGGCACCGCCCCCGGTCCTACCTCATGGCCGAGCGCTGGCTCGCCGACCTCGCCGACGTCGTCGCCCGGGCGGAGGAGGACGGGGTGCCCGTCTACGTCGGCGAGCACGAGGTCATCGAACGGCTCACCGGCTTCCACCTGCACCGCGGGGCGCTGGCGTCGATGGAGCGCCCGGCCACGCCACCGGTGGCGTCCGTGCTCGACGGGGCGGCGCGGGTGCTCGTGCTCGAGGACGTCGTCGACCACACCAACGTCGGTGCGGTGTTCCGCTCCGCCGCCGCCCTGGGGATGGATGCCGTGCTCGTCACCCCGCGGTGCGCCGACCCGCTGTACCGGCGCTCGGTCCGGGTGTCGATGGGCACCGTCTTCCAGGTGCCGTGGACGCGGGTGGCACCCTGGCCGGCCGGGGTCGGGGAGCTGCGCGACCTGGGGTTCACCGTCGCCGCGCTGGCGCTCTCCGAGGATGCCGTGCCGCTCGACGTGCTCGCGGCCGACCCGCCCGGGCGGCTGGCCCTCGTCCTGGGCACCGAGGGCGACGGGTTGTCGCCGCGGACGCTCGCGGCGGCGGACCTCGTCGTGACCATCCCGATGGCCGGGGGCGTGGACTCGCTCAACGTCGGGGCCGCCGCCGCCGTGGCGGCGTGGGCCCTGCGCAGGCGAGCCGGCGCAGGGCTGTGACGGGCCCGGTGCCCGGGTCCCGACGCCGGCCGGCTACCGCACGAGTCGGTCGAGGAGCCGCTCCACCTCCGCCTCGGGGTCGTCGGCCGACCCGCCGTGCACCGGCCCCGGCTGCAGCACCGTCGAGCGGGGGGCACTGAGCCAGCCGAACCGCTTGCCCTGCGTGGTCAGCGCGGCGTCGACGTCGGCCGGTGGGTGCCCGCACATCCCCTCGACGGCCCCGAGCGAGGCCTCCAGCCCCTCGAGGTCGGCCTGCGGGTCCAGGAGCCGGAGCCGGTCCGGGTCGAGGTGCCACCCGCAGGTCAGCACCCCGGCCGACTGCGAGTGGACCACCACCCCCACGTTGAGGCACTCGCCCCGGTCGACCCGGGGCACGTAGCGCAGGACGACGTACTGGTACGGGTGGCTCACCGCGCACCTCCGATCCAGGCGGTGGGGTCGGCCAGCCGCAGCACGAGGTGCTCGACGTACGCCGAGCGCACGGCCTCGAGGTCGGGCAGGCTCGCCGTCGTCTCCAGCCACTCCTCGGGGACCTCCTCGACGACCTCCCGCAGGACGTCCTCGGTGAGCAGCGGGCCGAGCCGCTCGTGGGTCTGGGGGAGCGGGGTGGCCACCGGGAGGAGCACGTGGCCTGAGGGGTCGAACGGCTGGGCCACGAACCGCCCGACGTCCGGGGGGCGGCTCGGCCAGCCATGGTGGAACCACAGGGCCGCACCGTGGTCGATCGCCCAGGTGCGGCGGTGCCAGACGACGAGGTTCGGGTTGGCCCAGGTGCGGTCGACGTTGGCCGTGTACGCGTCGAGCCAGAGGATCGCGCCGGCCTCCTCAGCGGACGGGGGCCGCGAGCCGTCGTACCCGAAGGCACCGGGCAGGAAGTCGACGCCGAGGTTGGTCCCGGGGCTCGCGGTGAGCAGGTCCTGGACCTCCTCGTCGGCCTCGTACCGCGCGATCGCCGTGGGCATGTCGACGACCACGAGCCGGGGGGTGGGGACGCCCAGCCGCCGCGCCATCTCCCCGACCAGGACCTCGGCCACGAGGACCTTGCGTCCCTGGCCGGCCCCGGTGAACTTCACGACGTAGGTGCCGAGGTCGTCCGCCTCGACGAGCCCGGGCAGCGAGCCGCCCTCGCGCAGCGGCGTGACGTAGCGACAGGCGGTGACCCTCTCCAGCACGACGTCAGGCTATCGGGCCTTCACTAGGCTGCCTCCGGTGAGCACCCAACCACGTCGGCTGGCCGGACGGTACGAGCTGGAGGAGCGCATCGGCCGTGGCGGCATGGGCGAGGTCTGGCGGGCCACCGACACCGTCCTCGGGCGCCAGGTCGCCGTCAAGACGGTGGACCTGCGGGCGATGCCGGACCAGTCCGGGGCCCGGCGCTTCGAGCGTGAGGCCATGGCGACGGCGGGGATGAGCCACGCCAACGTCGTCACCGTCCACGACAGCGGAGTCGAGGACGACACCGCCTACCTCGTCATGGAGCTGCTTCCAGGCCCGAGCCTGGCCGACCGGCTGCGTCAGGGGCCGCTGCCGGTCGAGGAGGTGGAGCAGGTCGGGCGCCAGGTCGCGGCCGCGCTCGACGCCGCCCACGCCCGGGGGCTGGTGCACCGCGACATCAAGCCGGCCAACCTCGTGTACGCCGCGGACGGGCGGGTCCGGGTCGTCGACTTCGGCATCACCCAGCTCGGGGACACCTCGTCGGCGCAGACCCTCACCGCCACCCACACCGTCATGGGTACCGCCGAGTACCTGGCCCCGGAGCAGGCGATGGGCGGGCGGGTCGACGGCCGGGCCGACCTCTACGCCCTGGGCTGCGTGCTGTTCGCCCTGCTCGCCGGCCACCCGCCGTTCCGGGGCGCCACCGCGGTCGCGACGATGATGATGCACGGGGGCGACCCGGTCCCCGACGTCCGTGAGCTGCGCCCGGACACCCCGGCGTGGCTCGCGGGGCTCGTCACCGCCCTGCTCGCCAAGGACCCCGCCGACCGGCCCGCCGGCGCCGCCTCGGTCGTCGCCGCCCTCGAGCGACACGCGGCTCCGGGCGCGGCCAGCGCGACGACCGTCATCCCGCAGGCCGGGTCCACCCGCCCGCTGGACCGCGTGCCGGCGCCGGCGCCGGTGGCGGCGCCCCCGCCGTACCGCGGTCCGGAGCGGCCTCGCTCCTCCGGGCCGATGTGGGTGCTGGCCGCCGTGGCCGTCCTCGCGCTGCTCCTGCTCGCCTGGTGGGCGCTCTCCTCGCGCGGAGCACCCGGGTCGGCCGCCACGACGACCCCACCTCCGGCCTCCTCAGCCCCGCCCTCGAACACGGCGCCCCCGACGACGAGCGCGCCCCCCACCTCGAGCACCCCGACGCCGACGGCCACGCCCAGCCAGGACCTGGCCCAGGGCGTCGCGGACGCCGCCACCGCCTTCTCCGACCAGCTGGGCTCGGCGGAGCAGGGTGGGACGGTCACCAAGGAGACGGCCAAGACCCTCGACTCGCGCCTGCGCGACCTCGACAAGGCGCTCCGGACCGCGGACCCCGCGGCCGTCACCTCGGCCATGGACGCGCTGACCCAGGACTACGACGCCGGAGTGCAGGACGGCTCGGTCACCGCCGACGCGCAGAGTGCGCTCGATCCACTGCGCCAGGACCTCCAGGACGCGGTCGACGCGTACGCGGCGGGGTGACCGCCTGCGGGCACGCGGGGCACCCGGGACGAGCGCGGCCCCCCGGACCGGGGGGCCGTGTCGTCGGCGAGGTGGTGTCCGAGGGGGGACTTGAACCCCCATGCCCTATACGGGCACTAGCACCTCAAGCTAGCGCGTCTGCCAATTCCGCCACCCGGACAAGTGGTGCGGGGAGTACCCGGGGAGGCCTCCCTGCGACCCGGAACACTACACGCGGACCACGCCGAACGTGAAATCGCACCGCGCCACCCCAGGGCCGGGTCCGGAGGTCGCCGGACCCGGCCCCGCGGTGCCCGTCAGGGCAGCGCGACGCGGATGACCTGGCCGGCACCGGCCGCCAGGACGGGAGGTGGTCGGCCACGCGCGTCGTGCTCCCACCGGCGATCCGGGTGATCGCCCCGGTGGCACCGACGCAGACGTCGGGCCGCCCTGGGGGTTGTCGACGCACGGTCCGGCGCCGCCGGTGTCGGCCTCGGCGACGGAGATGTCACCGGTCGCGGCGACCGTCAGGCCGCGCGGGTTGTCCAGACCGCTCGCCACGACCCCCGTCACGGTCCGGTGCGCTGAAGGGCGCGTCCATGACCCGGACGAGCCACGCCCGGTGGTGTCTCTCAGCACCCTCTCCGCATTTCCTCAGCCGCGGGGCCGGGGCCGACCCGTCCTAGAGTGCTGCCCATGAGCGAGACCCCGCGCGCCGAGGACGAGGTCGTCCGCATCTGCCAGGAGCTGATCCGGATCGACACCAGCAACTACGGCGACGGCAGCGGGCCCGGGGAGGCCGCCGCCGCCGACCACGTCGTCGGCCTGCTCCGCGAGGTGGGGCTCGAGCCGAGCACCTACGAGTCCGATCCGGGCCGGGTCACGGTGGCGGTCCGGATCCCCGGGGCCGACCGCGACCGGGGCGCGCTCTGCCTCCACGGCCACCTCGACGTCGTGCCGGCGCATGCCGCCGACTGGCAGGAGGACCCCTTCGGTGGGGTCGAGCGCGACGGCTGCATCTGGGGCCGCGGCGCGGTCGACATGAAGGACATGGACGCGATGATGCTCGCCTGCGTCCGGGACCTCGCCCGCCGGGGCGCCGTGCCGCCCCGTGACCTCGTCGTCGTCTTCTTCGCCGACGAGGAGGCCGGCGGGACGAAGGGCTCGCACTTCATGGTCGCCGAGCACCCGGAGGTCTTCGACGGGGTCACCGAGGCGGTCAGCGAGGTCGGCGGGTACAGCGTCACCGTCACCGACCGGGACGGCCGGGAGCGGCGCACCTACCTGGTCCAGACCGCCGAGAAGGGCATCGCTTGGCTGCGGCTGACCGCGACCGGCCGGGCCGGGCACGGGTCTGTCCCCAACGACGAGAACGCCATCGTGCGCCTCGCCGAGGCCATCGGGCGGATCGCCGCCCATGCCTGGCCCCGGGAGTACATCCCCTCCGTGCGCACCCTCCTCGACGGGCTCAGCGAGCTGACCGGCACCGCCTGGTCCGACGAGGACCTCGAGGAGCTGCTGGCGCACCTCGGGGGGGCGCAGGGGTTCGTCCGCGCGACCCTGCAGGACACGAGCAACGTCACGATGCTCGACGCGGGCTACAAGCACAACGTCGTGCCCCAGCGGGCGTCGGCCAGCGTCGACTGCCGCTTCCTGCCCGGGCACGAGGAGCAGCTGATGGCCACGGTCCGCGAGCTCGCCGGGGAGCACGTCACGGTGGAGGTGCTGCACCGGGACATCTCCCTCGACACGCCGTTCGAGGGCGACCTCGTCGAGGCGATGGTGGCCGCCCTGCGCGCAGAGGACCCGGACGCGCAGGTGCTGCCGTACTGCCTCTCCGGTGGCACCGACAACAAGGCGCTCTCTCTGCTCGGCGTCACCGGCTACGGTTTCGCGCCCCTGCGGCTGCCGGCCGACCTCGACTTCGCGCCGATGTTCCACGGTGTCGACGAGCGGGTCCCCGTGGAGTCGCTGCACTTCGGCGCCCGGGTGCTCGGGCGGTTCATCGAGTCATGCTGAGCGCCCGCCGCGGGCGGATGATCCGGCGCCGCAGCCAGGTCCGCGTGCGGCCGCCGACGTAGGTACGGGTCCGGGCGAGCTCCCAGCGGCCGTACTCGGCGTGCTCGGTCAGGGTGCGCCGGATCTCGGAGCGGTCCACCTCACGCCCGAAGCTGAGGACGATGTACTCGTACTCGACCATCGCCACATTGTGCGCCAGGGCCGGTACCGTCTCCACCATGTCCGCCGACCCGCGTGCCGCGCTCGAACGCCTCGTCCTCGCCCTGGAGCGGCACCTCGAGGCCAGCCGCTCCCGGCGCGGGGAGGACGACCCGAGCGTGGTGGCGGCCTACGAGGACGTCGCCGACGCCTTCGAGGACTATGACGGCGCACTCTACGACGCGTACGGGGAGATGACCCCGCTGGACATCTACTCCGGCGAGGAGGACGAGGAGGACGCCG
The DNA here is from genome assembly GCA_963772645.1 of uncultured Actinomycetota bacterium. Taxonomy (GTDB): domain Bacteria; phylum Actinomycetota; class Actinomycetes; order Actinomycetales; family Dermatophilaceae; genus DASSQJ01. Next base: position 330,252 of record CAVYYD010000007.1, on the reverse strand, counting down.
ACCTCGACGACCACGACGACGAGGACGGCGACGGCGACCGCCTGTACTCCGGGCTCGACGACGACCTCGACGTCGACGACTGAGCCGGGGAGGGGGGACGGCGCCGTCAGCCGTGGTCGGCGGACACCTCGTCGAGGGCCTCGACGATCTGGCGGGGAAGCTCGAGCTCCTCGCTCTGCAGCAGGGTGGCCAGCTGGGCCGGGGTGCGCGGCCCGATGACCGGCGCGGTGACCCCGGGCCGGTCGCGCACCCAGGTGAGCGCGACGGTCGCCGGTGCCACCCCGAGCCCGTCGGCGGCGGTGCGCACCGCCTCCACGACCCCGCGGGTGTGGTCCCCGACGTGCGCGCCGGCGAACCGGGCGAACTCGCTCGGACGCCAGGCGCGAGTCGGCGGCCACGCCGGTGCGGTAGCGGCCGGCGAGGACCCCGCGCCCGAGCGGTGACCAGGGCAGCAGGCCGAACCCGAGGGCGCCGGCGGCGTCGGCGAGCTCGCGCTCGGGGGTGCGGGCCACGAGGCTGTACTCGACCGAGTCGGCGACCAGCGGGACCCGCTGCTCCGCGAGCAGCGACATCGTCCGCGCGGCCTGCCACCCGGTGTGGTTCGAGACGCCGACGTACCGCGCGCGGCCGCTCTCGACAGCCCAGACCAGGGCGCCCACGGTCTCCTCGACGGGGGTCTCGGGGTCCCAGGCGTGCGCGAGCCAGACGTCGACGTGGTCGGTGCGCAGCCGCCGCAGCGAGGTCTCGAGCTGGTGCACCAGCGCGCGCCGGGAGCAGTCGACGACCCGGTCGCCGGCCCGGCTCACCCCCGACTTGGTGACGAGGACGAGCTCGTCACGGTCGGGGCCCTCGAGGAAGTCGCCGAGCAGCTCCTCGGCCCGCCCACCGGCGTACCCGTGGGCCGTGTCGACGAGGGTGCCGCCGGCGGCGCGGAACGTCGTGAGGATGTCGCGGGCGTCCTCGGGCGCCGTGCGGGTGCCCCACGCCATCGTCCCGAGGCCGAGCCGGGAGACGGCGAGCCCGGAGGCCCCCAGGCGGCGGGTCAGCATGGCGGCGACCCTACCGGCGGCCCGGGGCTAGGCTCGGGAGGCATGCGGCTCGGACTGATCGGTGGCTACTGGGGGACCGGGCTGGGCGACGACCTGCTGCCCCTGACCCTCGAGGCGGAGCGGCTGGGGTACGCCGTCGGTGTGGATCGCGGAGGCCTATGGCTCCGACGCCCCCACGGTGCTGGCCTGGCTGGCGGCCCAGACCTCGGCCATCGGGCTCGGCGCCGGGGTGATGCAGATCCCGGCCCGTACCCCGGCCATGACCGCGATGACGGCCGCGACCCTGGACACCCTCTCGGCCGGCCGGTTCCAGCTCGGCCTCGGGGTCTCCGGCCCGCAGGTCAGCGAGGGGTGGCACGGGGTCCGCTTCGACGACCCGCTCGGCCGGACCCGCGAGTACGTCGAGGTCGTGCGGACGGCACTGGCCCGCAAGCCGGTGGAGCACGACGGGGAGCACTTCACCCTGCCGCTGCCCGGCGGCCCCGGCAAGGCCCTGCGGCTGGCCCTCCACCCGCCGCGCCCGGACCTGCCGATCCACCTGGCCGCGGGCGGTCCCCGGAACCTGCGGCTGGCCGGCGAGGTCGCCGACGGGTGGCTGGCGATCTTCCTCTCGCCCGAGCACAGCGCCGACCAGTTCGCCTCGGTCCGGGAGGGGCGGGTCGGCTCCGGACGCGGGACCGCCGAGGACCCGATGGCCGGGTTCGAGGTGGTCGCCACCGTCCCCGTCGTCGTCACCGACGACCTCGAGGCGGCGCGGGCCGCGGTCGCGCCCTACACGGCGCTCTACATCGGCGGGATGGGCAGCCGCGAGCAGAACTTCTACAACCGGCTCGCCCGCCGGATGGGCTTCGACGACGCCGCGCAGCGGATCCAGGACCTCTACCTCGCCGGCCGCCCGCGCGACGCCGCCGACGCGGTGCCGTTCGAGCTCGTCGACGCCACCGCCCTCGTCGGGCCGCCGGAGCGGGTGGCCGAACGGGCCCGCCGGTACGCCGAGGCCGGGGTCACGACCCTCGGCGTGGCGCCGTACGCCCGCACCCGCGAGGACCGCAGCGCCATCCTGCGTCTCATGGCCGAGGTGGTTCGCTGATTCACCGGTAGCCACCTCTAGGCTGTCGGCCCGTGCCCGTCGAACTGTCCTACCTGCAGGCCGTCGTCCTCGGCGTCGTCGAGGGACTCACCGAGTTCCTCCCGATCTCCTCCACCGGCCACCTCACGATCACCGAGCACCTGCTCGGCCTCCCGGTCGACGCGGCCGCCGTCACGGCGTACACGGCGATCATCCAGATCGGCGCCATCGTCGCCACCTTCATCTTCTTCGCCCGCAAGATCGCCCATCTCTTCCTCGCCTGGGTCGGCGGCCTGCGCTCCGCGGGGGCCCGGGACAACCGCGACTACCGGCTCGCCTGGGCGGTCATCATCGGCTCGATCCCGGTCGGCATCGTCGGCTTCCTCGCCAAGGACGTCATCGCCGGGCCGCTGCGCAGCCTCTGGGTGGTCGCGGCGGGGCTCGTCGTGTGGAGCGCGGTGATCTGGGTCGCCGAGCAGCGCCACGACGTCCTCGAGCGTCAGGGCGAGCAGCGCGGGGAGGCGGGGATCACGCTCATGGACGGCCTCGTCATCGGCCTCGTCCAGTGCCTCAGCCTCATCCCGGGCGTCTCCCGCTCCGGCGCGACGATCTCGGCCGGCCTGATCCGGGGCATCAACCGGGTCACCGCGACCGAGCTGTCGTTCTTCATGGCCATCCCGGCGCTGACCGCCGCCGGCCTCTTCGAGCTCGTCTCGGCCTGGCCCGACCTGAAGGCCCTCGGCTTCGGCCAGATGGCCGTGGGGGTCCTCGTCGCGTTCGTCACCGCCTACGCCTCGATCGCCTGGCTGCTGAGGTTCGTGGCGACGAACTCGCTGCGGCCCTTCGTCTGGTACCGCCTGGTGCTCGGGGTGCTGCTCGCCCTCGCCCTCGCGACCGGGGTGATGGCCGCGACCTGAGAGGTCCCCGCGGCGCCGGGGTCAGAGCCAGCCGGAGCGCTTGAACGCGGCGTAGAGGCTGCCGCACGCGCCGGCCATGACGGCGAGGACGGCGAAGTACCCGAAGTGCCAGCCCAGCTCGGGCATGTACTGGAAGTTCATCCCGTAGATCCCGGCGATCATCGTCGGCAGCGCCGCGATCGCCACCCAGGCGGAGATCTTGCGCATGTCGTCGTTCTGCTGCACCGACAGCTGGCTGAGGTGCGCGCCGAGCATGTCGGTGAGCAGCCGGTCGTAGGACTCGACGTGGTCGATCACCGAGTGCAGGTGGTCGGACACGTCGCGCAGGAGCAGCCGCAGCTCGCCCTCCGGCACCGGGCTGCGCGGCGAGAGGTGCAGCATCCGCAGCGGGTCGGACAGCGGCACCGCGGCCCGGCGGAACTCGAGGACCTCCCGCTTGAGCCGGTAGATGCTGCCGGAGTCCATCCGTGCGCCGGAGAACACCTCACGCTCGATCTCCTCGAGGTCCTGGGCGACCTCGGCGTCGATGGCGAGGTACCCGTCGACGACCCGGTCGATCACCGCGTGCAGGACCGCGAGCGGGCCGGACGCCAGGCCCACGGGGTCGGCCTCGAGGGCTGCCCGGATGTTGGTGAGCGGGCTGACCTCCCCGCGCCGGACCGTGACGACGAAGTGGTCGCCGATGAAGAGCATGACCTCGCCGGTCTCGATGTCGGAGGTCCGGTCGATGTAGCGCAGCGGCTTGAGGACGACGAAGACGGTCCCGTCGTAGAGCTCGACCTTCGCCCGCTGCCGTCCCTGGACGGCGTCCTCGACGGCGAGCGGGTGCAGCCCGAGCTCGGTGTCGACCTCGTCGAACTCCTCGTGGGTCGGGTCCTTCAGCCCGATCCAGAGGAAGGAGCCGACCTCGCCCCCCTCCCGCAGGGCGGCGAGCTCGTCGCCGAGCTCCCCGCACGGGTGGCGCCGGCCGTCGACGTAGAGGGCCCGGTCGACGATCACGGGTGCCATTGTGCGCGATGACGCGGCCTAGAGTGTCCAACCGTGGCCATCGTCCTGCTCGTCCGTCACGGTCACTCGACCGCCAACGCCGACGGCGTGCTCGCCGGCTGGAGCGAGGGCGTGGGGCTGACCGACACCGGGCGTGAGCAGGCCCGGCGGGTGGGGGAGCGGCTGCGAGCGCTGACCCTGGCCCGGGTCGTCTCGAGCCCGCTGCAGCGCTGCGTCGAGACCGCGGCCCTGGCGCTGCCGGACCTGGCCGGCGACGTCGACGAGCGTCTCGGCGAGTGCCACTACGGGGCGTGGACCGGCCGCCGGCTCGCCGACGCCGCCACCGAGGACCTGTGGCGGGTCGTCCAGGACGACCCTGCGGCGGCGACCTTCCCCGAGCACGCGCGGTACCGTGCCGAGTCCCTCTCCGCGATGGCCCGCCGGGTGACCGGCGCGGTGCGGGTCCTCGACGCCGAGGTGGAGGCCGAGCACGGCAAGGGCGCGGTCTGGGTGGCCGTCAGCCACGGCGACCCGATCAAGGCGGTGGTCGCCGAGGCGGTCGGCGCCGGCATCGCGGGCCTCCAGCGGGTGCGCGTCGACCCGGGCTCGGTCACCGCCGTCCACGTCACCGAGCACCGGATGGTGCTCCTCGCGAGCAACACCACGGCCGGGGACGTCGCCCCCCTCGTCGCGGTGCCGGCCGGCCACGCCGCGGGAGACTCGACGGTCGGCGGGGGAGCCGGCTAGCCAGGCCCTCCCCTTAGGGTGGGCTCATGCCAGCCACCGTCTTCGACCCGCCGGAGCGTTTTGTCGCCGGCACGGTCGGCCCGCCCGGCGGGCGAACGTTCTTCCTGCAAGCCCGTGGCGACGGCCGCCTGCTCTCGGTCTCGCTGGAGAAGGTCCAGGTCAGCGTGCTCGCCGACCGCGTCAACGACCTGCTCGACACGCACGCGGAGGGGACGGCCACCGAGCCGGTGGGAGAGGGCGACACCGGGCCGCTGGAGGCGCCCATCGAGGACGAGTTCCGGGTCGACACGCTGAGCCTGGCGTGGGACGTCGAGCGACACGTCGTCGTCATCGAGTGCCACGACCAGGACCCCGACGAGGTGGGCGAGGGGGACCTGCTGACGATGCGGGTGGTCCTCGACCCGCCCGCGGCCCGGGCCTTCGCGCGACGCTGCGCCAAGGTCATCTCCGCGGGCCGCCCGGCGTGCCCCTTCTGCGGCCAGCCCCTCGACCCCACCGGCCACATCTGCCCTCGTGCCAACGGGTACCGACGCTGAGCTCGTCGAGCTGCTGAGCCGGGCGGAGCTCTCTCCGCTCGGCCGCATCGCCGACTCCTCGAACGGGGCCCTGCTCTGCCTCGTCGGTGATCCCGCCGACGAGGTGCTCGCGATCTGCAAGCCGGAGGTGAGCGAGCGTCCGCTGTGGGACTACCCCGACGGCACCCTGGTCGCCCGTGAGCGGGCCGCCTGGCTGGTCAGCGAGGCCGGGGGGTTCGGTGTCGTCCCCCCGACCGTGCTGCGCACCGGGCCCCTGGGCCACGGGTCGGTCCAGCTGTGGGTCCGCCCGCTCGAGGGCGAGCCCGAGCCGCTGGTCGACGTCGTGGCCCCGTCGGCGGTGCCCGACGGCTGGGTCGTCGTCCTGCACGGCGAGGACCCGCTCGGCGAGCGGGTCGTCGTCGCGCACAGCACCGAGCCGGCGCTGCGCACCGTCGCCGTGCTCGACGCCGCCCTCAACAACTCCGACCGCAAGGGCGGCCACCTGATGCGCGACGGCGCTGCCGTGCGCGGCTGCGACCACGGGGTGAGCCTGGGCGTCGAGCCGAAGCTGCGCACCGTGCTCTGGGGCTGGGCGGGGGAGCCGATCGACGACGAGGACCTCGAGCGGCTCCGGCGGCTGCGCACCACCCTGGCGGGCGAGCTGGGGCGCGACCTCGCCGGCCTGCTCACCCGCGACGAGGTCCGCGCCCTCGGCGAGCGGGTCGAGCGACTCCTGCGGACGGGGCGCCACCCGCTCCCGCGGCCCGGGTGGCCGGCGATCCCCTGGCCCGCCCTCTGAACCACCCGGCCGGATGGACCGTCGGGCGCACCGTAGGCTTGCCCGGTGAAGTCGTGGCCCGCACCCGTCGTACCCGCAGTCCCCGGCCACGGTCGGCACCTGCGGCTCTACGACACCAGCCGTCGCGCCGTGGGCCCCATCGAGGGCGGCCACCGTACCCGGATGTACGTCTGCGGGATCACCCCGTACGACGCCACCCACCTCGGGCACGCCGCCACCTACGTCACCTTCGACGTCGTCGTCCGGGCGATGCTCGACGCCGGCCACGAGGTCGAGTACGTCCAGAACGTCACCGACGTCGACGACCCGCTGCTCGAGCGGGCCGCCCGGGACGGCCGCGACTGGCGCGAGCTCGCGACCTCCGAGATCGACCTGTTCCGCGAGGACATGACAGCCCTCGGCGTCATCCCGCCGACCCACTTCCTCGGCGTCGTGGAGTCGATGGCCGAGATCACCTCCGCGGTGCGCCGGCTCGTGCAGAGCGGTGCCGCCTACGGTGTCCCGGTGCCGCCCGGCGAGGGCAGCGGGGAGGACGTCTACCTCGACCTCGCGCAGTCGAGCACCTTCGGCGAGGTCTCCGGCTGGAGCCGCGCGGAGATGGAGGCCGTCTTCCCGCGGCGGGGCGGGGACCCCGAGCGGCCCGGCAAGCGTGACCCGCTCGACCCGCTGCTCTGGCGAGCCGCCCGAGAGGGCGAGCCGTCGTGGGACTGCGAGGTCCTGGCCCCGGGCCGACCCGGCTGGCACATCGAGTGCACCGCCATCTCGCTGGCGCACCTCGGCCAGCCGTTCGACATCAAGGGCGGCGGCTCCGACCTCGTCTTCCCGCACCACGAGATGAGCGCGGTCCAGGCCAACGCGCTGACCGGCGGGGAGGTCTTCGCGCGGCACTACGTGCACCAGGCGATGGTGGGCTACCAGGGCGAGAAGATGAGCAAGTCCAAGGGCAACCTCGTCCTCGTCTCGCGGCTGCGGGCCGACGGCGTGGAGCCGATGGCGATCCGGCTGCTCCTCCTGGCGCAGCACTACCGCGAGGAGTGGGAGTACACCGACGGCCTGCTCGCGGCGGCGACCGAGCGCCTGCACCGCTGGCGGGAGGCGTTCTCGGTCAACCTCGGGGCCGAGGCCGACGAGACGGTGGACGCCGTGCGCTCTGCCGTCGCCGACGACCTCGACACCGGCGGCGCGCTCGCCGCCGTCGACGCGTGGGCCGAGAAGACCCTCGCCGGGGCGGAGGAGAGCGCGGCGGCGCCGGGCGTGCTGGCCCGCAGCGTCGACGCCATCCTCGGCGTCCGCCTCTGAGCGCGGCGCCGGGCGGCGCCGGGCAAGGTCACGCTACGGCTGGTCCTCGCTCCCGCGGCGACGCAGGTAGCGCTCGAACTCCTTGGCGATGGCGTCGCCGCTCGCCTCGGGCAGGTCGGCGGTGTCCTGGGCCTCCTCGAGGCTCTCGACGTACTCGGCCACCTCGCTGTCACTGGCGGCCAGCTCGTCGATGCCCCGCTCCCAGGCGTGCGCGTCCTCATCGAGGTCACCGTGCTCGATCGGCCCGTCGAGGAGCCCCTCGAGGCGGCTGACCAGCGCCAGCGTGGCCTTCGGGGACGGGGTGTGCCCGGCGTAGTGCGGGACCGCCGCCCAGCAGGAGACCGACGCCAGCCCCACCTGGTGCGCCGCGTCGGCGACGACGCCGACGATGCCGGTGGGCCCCTCGTAGGTGCTCATCTCGAGGTCGAGCCGGTGCCGGGTGTCCTCGTCGTCGGACGTCGTGCTGACCGGGATGGGCCGGGAGTGCGCGACGTCGGCCATGAGGGCGCCGAGGGTGAGGACCATCGAGACGTCGGCCGCCTGCGCGAGCTCCATGAGCTCGATCGCGAAGGCGCGCCAGCGGAAGGACGGCTCGACGCCCTGGACGAGGACGACGTCACGCCCGAGCGAGGTGTCCCGGGCGACGAGCACGCGGGTGGTCCGCCAGCTGATCCGGCGGCGCCCGGACTCCATGACGACCCGGGGCCGGTTGACCTGGAAGTCGTAGTAGTCCTCCGGGTCGAGAGCGGCGACGACCTCGGCGTCCCACACCTCGGCGAGGTGCTCGACGGTGGCGCTGGCGGCCTCCCCGGCGTCGTTCCAGCCCTCGAAGGCGCAGATCATCACCGGGTCGCGCAGCTCGCCGACGTCCTCCAGCTCGATCACGGACGTCCTCCTCTCGGGGTCGGGCCTCCACCCTACGGCTCGATAGGCTCCGGACCCATGAGCCTGCCCGCCGCCGTCCTCTGGGACATGGACGGCACCCTCGTCGACACCGAGCCGTACTGGATCCACGCCGAGCACACGATCGTGGAGGAGCACGGCGGGACGTGGAGCGACGAGTTCGCCCACCAGCTCGTCGGCAACGACCTCATGGTCTCGGCGGCGTTCATCCGGGACAACTCGCCGATCACCTGGGAGCCGACCCGCATCGTCGACGAGCTGCTCGTCCGGGTCGTCGCCCAGGTGCGCGAGCACGTGCCGTGGCGCCCGGGGGCACGTGAGCTGCTCGCCGCCCTCGGGGCGCAGGGTGTCCCCAGCGCGTTGGTGACCATGTCGTGGCGCTCGCTCGCCGACGCGGTGCTCCAGGCCCTCCCGGCCGGCACGTTCGCCGCCGTGGTGACCGGCGACGAGGTGCCGCACGGCAAGCCGCACCCGGCCCCGTACCACCGGGCGGCGGCGCTGCTCGGGGTGGAGCCGGGTGCGTGCGTGGCCATCGAGGACAGCCCGACCGGGGTCCGCTCGGCGGTGGCCGCCGGCGTGCCGACGGTCGCCGTCCCGCACGTCGTGCCCGTGCCCCCGACCGTGGGGGCCGTCCACGTGCCCACGCTCGACGGGATGACACCGCTCCGCCTCGCCGAGCTGGCGGCCGCCCTCGTCCCCGGGTGAGGCGGTCCGGACACGGCCGTGATCTCATCGGCTCGCCATCCACGGTGGACGGTCCGGGACCCCGAGCCGGGCGCGAGGACCGACGGCGCGGTGACCCCGCTGCTCGGTGAACCGGATGGTCGAGAGCTACGTACTCCTCGACGTACGGGCTGTCCCGGGCGCCCCCGCGGGACCCAGGAGGTGCCCACGACGGCCGAGGTCGAGACCGACTGGAGGAGCCATGACTCGCACCCCGACGGCGGCCCCGCGTCTCGCCGCACTCGGCGTCGTCCTGACCGCGGGACTGACGGCCTGTGGCTCAGGAGCCGGCGCCCAGTCGACGCAGTCGACGCTGTCGGCGCAGCAGCCCAGTCGGACCCCCGCGCAGTCGACGCCCGCCACGGTCGAGCCCACCGGCGAGCAACAGGCGGCCGGCGCGCTCCCCCACGCGCTCGAGGGGAAGAAGGTCGACGACCACGGCACCGAGGACGTGACCGGGCTGGACACGGTCGACGTGACGATGCACGACTTCTACTTCGAGCCGACGGTCCTGCTCGGCACGCCCGGGCAGACGCTGACGGTCGAGCTGGAGAACGAGGGGTCCGCGGTGCACACGTTCAGCGTGCCGAGCCAGGACGTGGACGCCGTGGTCAGCCCGGGCGACAGGGCCGAAGTCACCGTCACGTTCCCCGACAGCGGCTCGATCGTCGTCGCGTGCCGGTTCCACGCCGCCCAGGGCATGCGAGGGGCGCTGGCCGTCAGCGGGTGACCGGGTGGTGCCGGCCCCGATCCCCGCTCACTCGTCGTCGGGTGCGGCGGCCCCCGAGCGGGCCGGGTCCAGCGCGATGAGATGGGCCCCCTCGGGCAGCGGCGGGGGCGTGCCGCCGAACTCGGGGCAGAGCTCGCGGAAGTCGCACCAGTCGCAGAGCCGGGAGACCCGGGGGCGCCAGTCCCCGGTGGTCGCGGCCCGGACCACGGCCTCCCAGATGGCCCGGACGTTGCGCTCGACGGCGAGCAGGTCGTGCTCGTCGGGGGCGTAGCGGACGACCTCGCCGTTGCCGAGGTAGACGAGCTGGAGGAGGCGGGGGATCTCGCCACGGGTGCGCCAGAGGACCAGGGCGTAGAACTTCATCTGGAACAGCGCCTTCGCCTCGAAGGCCTCACCGGGGGAGCGCCCGGTCTTGTAGTCCACGACCCGCATCGCCCCGTCCGGCGCGACGTCGAGGCGGTCGACGTAGCCGCGCAGGGTGAGCCCGTCGATCTCGGTCTCGACGTACAGCTCGCGCGCGGCCGGTTCCAGGCAGGTGGGGTCCTCGAGGTCGAACCACTGCTCGACGAGGGTCCGGGCCCCGGCGAACCAGGCCTCCTCGGTGAGCTGCTCGTGGTCCTCGATCATCGCCGCGAGCTCGGGGCGCTGCTCGACCAGGGCGCGCCACCGGGGCTCGAGGAGGGCGGTGGCGGCGGCCGGGGTGCGCTCCGCCGCGGGCAGCTCGAAGAGGTGCTCGAGGACCGCGTGGACGAGGGTGCCCCGGGCGGCGGCGGGCGACGGCGGACCCTCGAGCTTGTCGATGGTGCGGAACCGGAACAGCAGCGGGCACTGCTTGAAGTCCGCGGCTCGGCTCGGCGACAGGGCGGGGGTCATGCCGTCACCGTAGGCGTGAGGGCCGACACCGGTCACGCCGCCACCCCGCGGGCGCCCGCGTCGGGTGCCGAGGTGGTCGCCGGGGCGGCCGCGTGGGCAGCCGACGCGGGGGAGCGGCTCAGTCCGCGGGCTCGTAGCCGAGGCTCGGCGAGAGCCACCGCTCCGCGGTGCGCAGGTCCCAGCCCTTGCGGGCCGCGTAGTCCTCGACCTGGTCGCGGCCGAGCCTCCCGACGACGAAGTACTGGCTCTCCGGGTGGGCGAAGTACCAGCCGGAGACCGACGCCCCCGGCCACATCGCCATCGACTCGGTCAGCCGGATCCCGGTGGTCTCCTCGCCGCCGAGGAGCGCCATGAGGGTCTCCTTCTCGGTGTGGTCCGGGCACGCCGGGTAGCCCGGGGCCGGCCGGATGCCGCGGTAGCGCTCGGAGATCAGCTCCTGCGGGGCGCTCCGCTCGTCCGGCGCGTACCCCCACAGCTCGCGCCGGACCCGCTCGTGCAGCCGCTCGGCGAAGGCCTCGGCGAGGCGGTCGGCGAGCGACTCCAGGAGGATCGCGGAGTAGTCGTCGAGGTCGGCCTTGAACGCCTCGACGCGCTCGGGGACCCCGAGCCCCGCGGTCACCGAGAACGCGCCGACGTAGTCGGGGACGCCGAGCTCCTTCGGGGCGACGAAGTCGGCGAGCGCCTTGTTCGCCACCCCCTCCCGGTGGCGTCCCTGCTGGCGCAGCGTGTGCAGCGTCGTCAGGACGGCGCTGCGCTCCTCGTCGGCGTACACCTCGATGTCGTCCCCGACCGAGGCGGCGGGGAAGAGCCCGACGACCCCCCGGGCCTGCAGCCACCGCTCGGACTCGACCCGGTCGAGCATGGCGTTGGCATCGGCGAGGAGCCGGCGGGCGGCGTCGGCGGTCGCCGGGTTGTTCAGCACGTCGGGGTAGCGTCCACGGATCTCCCAGGCCGCGAAGAACGGGCTCCAGTCGATGTACGGGCGCAGCTCCTCCACCGGGCAGCTCTCCCAGGTGCGGGTGTACTGGGTGGCGGCGTGGTGGGAGGCGCTCTCGCGGGTGCTCCCCCAGCGGTCGCCGGTCTGCTGGGCGAGCAGGTGCGGGCGGGCCGGCCGGTGGCTCGTCCAGTCGAACCGCGGGGCGTTCGCCCTGGCCTGGGTGAGGGTCGCGAGCGGCCGCTCGCCGGCCTTGGCCGCGTGCCGCTTCCGGATCGCGTCGTAGTCGCGGGCGATGCCCTCGAGGAAGGCCGGGCGGTCGCGGTCCGAGAGCAGCTGGCTGACCACCGGCACCGACCGGGAGGCGTCCTTCACCCAGACCACCGGACCGTGGTACTGCCGGTCGACCTTGACCGCGGTGTGCGCCCGCGACGTCGTCGCCCCGCCCAGGAGCAGCGGCAGCTCGAAGCCCTGGCGCTCCATCTCCGCCGCGACCCCGACCATCTCGTCCAGGCTCGGGGTGATCAGGCCCGAGAGCCCGATGACGTCGGCGTCCACCTCGCGCGCCTTCTCGAGGATCTTCTGGACCGGGACCATGACGCCGAGGTCGACGACCTCGTAGTTGTTGCACTGCAGGACCACGCCGACGATGTTCTTGCCGATGTCGTGGACGTCGCCCTTGACCGTGGCCGTGACGACGGTGCCGTTGGTCCGCCGGCCCGGGCCGTCGACCTTGCCGGCCTCGATGTAGGGGATGAGGTGGGCGACGGCCTTCTTCATGACCCGCGCCGACTTCACCACCTGCGGCAGGAACATCTTGCCGTCGCCGAAGAGGTCGCCGACGACGTTCATCCCGTCCATCAGCGGGCCCTCGATGACCTCGAGGGGGACGCCACCGGCGGCCTCGATCTCGAGCCGCAGCTCCTCGGTGTCCGCCACGACGTGCTCGTCGATGCCCTTGACCAGCGCGTGGGTGATCCGCTGGCGCACCGGGTATGAGCGCCACTCCTCGGTGGTCGGGTCCTCCGCCCCCCCGTCGGACCGGTGCTTCTCGGCGACCTCGAGGAGCCGCTCGGTGGCGTCCGGGCGCCGGTTCAGCACGACGTCCTCGATCCGTTCCCGCAGCTCGGGGTCGACGGTGTCGTAGGGCTGGAGGGCACCGGCGTTGACGATCGCCATGTCGAGCCCGGCGTGGATCGCGTGGTAGAGGAAGACCGCGTGGATCGCCTCGCGGACCGCGTTGTTGCCGCGGAAGCTGAACGAGACGTTGGAGACCCCGCCGGAGACCAGGGCGTGCGGGAGGTTCTCCTTGATCCAGCGGGTCGCCTCGATGAAGTCGGTGCCGTAGGTGGCGTGCTCCTCGATGCCGGTCGCGACCGCGAAGATGTTCGGGTCGATGATGACGTCCTCGGGCGGGAACCCGACCTCCTCGACGAGCAGCCGGTAGGCGCGCTCGCTGACCTCCAGCCGGCGCTCGTAGGAGTCGGCCTGACCGCTCTCGTCGAAGGCCATGACGACGACCGCCGCCCCGTACTTGCGGGCCAGCCGGGCCTGGGCCAGGAAGGGCTCGACCCCCTCCTTCATCGAGATGGAGTTGATGATCGCCTTGCCCTGGGTCACCTTGAGGCCGGCCTCGATGACGTCCCACTTGCTGGAGTCGATCATCAGCGGCACCCGGCAGATGTCCGGCTCCGAGGCGACGAGGCGCAGGAACCGGTCCATGGCCGCGACCCCGTCGAGCATCCCCTCGTCCATGTTGACGTCGATGACCTGCGCCCCGGCCTCCACCTGCTGGCGGGCCACGCCGAGCGCGGTGGGGTAGTCCTCCTCCTGGATGAGGCGGCGGAACCGGGCCGAGCCGGTGATGTTGGTCCGCTCACCGATGTTGACGAAGAGGCTGTCCCGGTCGACGACGAGCGGCTCGAGCCCGGACAGGCGCAGCGCCGGGGCCGGCTCGGCCGGGGTCCGCGGCGTCCCCCCGGCGGCCGCCGCGCCGATCGCTGCGACGTGCTCGGGCGTCGTGCCGCAGCAGCCACCGATGATGTTGACCAGCCCGGAGGCCGCGAACTCCCCGACGACCTCGGCCATCTGCGCGGGGGACTCGTCGTACTCGCCGAACGCGTTGGGCAGGCCGGCGTTCGGGTGGGCGGAGACGAAGCAGTCGGCGAGCCGGGACAGCTCGGCGACGTAGGGCCGCAGCTCCTCCGCCCCGAGGGCGCAGTTCAGGCCCACCGACAGCGGGCGGGCGTGCCGCACCGAGTACCAGAAGGCCTCGGTGACCTGTCCGGACAGCGTCCGCCCGGAGGCGTCGGTGATCGTGCCGGACACCATGACCGGCCAGCGGCGGCCGTGCTGCTCGAAGAGGGTCTCGAGGGCGAAGATCGCCGCCTTGGCGTTGAGGGTGTCGAAGATCGTCTCGACGAGGAGGACGTCGACGCCGCCGTCGACGAGGCCGCGGGCCTGCTCGAGATAGGCCTCGGCGAGCTCGTCGAAGGTGACGTTGCGGGCGCCCGGGTCGTTGACGTCGGGGGAGATCGAGGCGGTCCGGTTCGTCGGGCCTAGCGCGCCGACCACCCAGCGGGGGCGCTCGGGGGTGCGCGCGGTCATCGCGTCGGCCTCGGCCCGGGCGATCGCGGCGGCGGCCACGTTCATCTCGTAGGCCAGCTCCTGCATCCCGTAGTCGGCCAGTGAGATCCGCTGCGCGTTGAAGGTGTTGGTCTCGAGCAGGTCGGCGCCCGCCTCGAGGTACCGGCGGTGGATCGAGGCGATGACCCCGGGCTGGGTCAGCGAGAGCAGGTCGTTGTTGCCGCGCACGTCGCTGGGGTGGTCGGCGAAGCGCTCCCCGCGGTAGTCGGCCTCGGAGAGCTGGTGGCCCTGGATGAGCGTGCCCATCGCGCCGTCGAGCACGAGGACGCGCTCGCGGAGCGCGGCGGTGAGGTCGTCGGTGGGGTCGGGGCGGTGGGGTGCGGTCACGGTGTGGTGGGTGTCCTCGGTCGTCATGGGCAAGGAGACAGTATGCCGTCCGGCTCGCGTAGGGTCCCTGCCATGTCCGCGCCGGCGCCGCCCCCGCCGTCCGGGGCGCTGCGGCTGGGCCGGGTGGCCGGGGTCCCGGTCTACCTCGACCGTACCTGGCTCCTCCTCGGCGCGCTCGTCGCGTGGACCGGCTGGCAGTCGGGGCGGGGGCTGGGCATCGGCACCCAGGTCGCGTACGCCCTCTGGCTGGTCCTGGCCATCCTCGTCGCCGTGCTCGGCCACGAGGTCGGGCACGCCCTCGTGGCCCGCCTGCTCGGCTTCCGGGTGCACCGGGTGATGGCGACCCTGATGGGCGGGCACACCGCCTACGACGGCACCGGGGCCACGGCGGGCCGCAGCGCGGCGGTCGCGGCGGCCGGACCGGCCGCCAACCTCCTCCTCGCCGGCCTCGGCGGCCTGGCGACGACCGCCACCGCGTGGCCGGTCTCGCTGTTCGCGTCCTCGTTCGCCCTGATGAACCTCCTGCTCGCCGGGTTCAACCTGCTGCCGGGCCTCCCGCTCGACGGCGGGGCCGTCGTCCAGGCCGCCGTCTGGGGGGTCAGCGGGCGCCGGGACCTCGGCCTCGTCGTCGCTGGCTGGGCCGGACGCGTGCTCGCCGTCGGGGTGGTGCTGTGGTTCGGGGTGGCCCCGCTGGTCACCGGCTCCCCGGACACGGTCAACCTCGTCATCTCGCTGGTCATGGGCTGGGTCCTCTGGCAGGGGGCCACGGCGGCGCTGCGTCGGGCCCCGCTGGAGCGGCTGCTGCGGGTGGTCCGCCTCGAGCACCTCCTGGAGCCGGTGCATGTCGTGCCGTCGCTGACCCCGGTCGGCCGGCTCGTCGGCGCGCCGCACCGCGTCCTCGCCCTCGACGAGCGCGACCGGCCGACCCTTGTCCTGCCGCCGGCGGAGTCGGGGCGGCCCGCGCTGGAGACCCTGCCCCCGCAGACCCGCCTCGCCTCCCTCGTCGTGCGGCTGCCCGAGGAGTGCCTCGTCGAGGTCGCGCCCGACGGCGACGTCGAGCCGGTGCTGCGCTCGCTGGGCCGCACCGGATGGGGCATCGTCGTCGTCACCCGGGGCGGCGCCGTGCTCGGCGTCGTGACCAGCCAGCACCTCGACGCCGTGGCGGGCCAGGCCCTGGGGCACAACTAGACTCCCCGGCCATGACCGTCACCGGAGCCGAGCACCGGCGAGGCCCGTTCGTCGAGGGCGACCGCGTCCAGCTCACCGACCCCAAGGGACGGCTGCACACGATCACCCTCGCCCCGGGCCGGCAGTTCCACACCCACCGCGGCCACCTCCGCCACGACGACCTCCTCGGGGCCCCGGACGGCTCGACGGTCACCAACACCGCCGGGGTCGAGTACCTGGCGCTGCGGCCGCTGCTCGCCGACTACGTCATGTCGATGCCGCGCGGCGCCGCGGTGGTCTACCCCAAGGACGCGGGCCAGATCGTCATGATGGCCGACATCTTCCCCGGGGCCACGGTCGTCGAGGCCGGGGTCGGCTCCGGGGCGCTGTCGATGTCGCTGCTGCGGGCGGTCGGCGAGCACGGCCGGGTGCTGTCGGTGGAGCGGCGGGCCGACTTCGCCGACATCGCCCGGGCCAACGCCCGTGACTTCTTCGGCGGCGACCACCCGGCGTGGACGGTCACCGTCGGCGACCTCGTCGACGTCCTGCCCGAGGCCGTGCCGGCCGGCTCGGTGGACCGCGTCGTCCTCGACATGCTCGCCCCCTGGGAGTGCCTGGACGTCGTCGCCCACGCGCTGGCGCCGGGCGGGGTCCTCATCTGCTACGTCGCCACCGCCACCCAGCTGTCCAAGGTCGCCGAGGCGATGCGCGACCACGGCACCTTCACCGAGCCCCAGGCCTGGGAGTCCCTGGTCCGCGGCTGGCACCTCGAGGGGCTCGCGGTCCGGCCGCAGCACCGGATGCACGGCCACACCGGCTTCCTCGTCACCACCCGCCGCCTCGCGCCCGGCACGACCCCGCCGCTGCGCAAGCGCCGCCCGGGCGGCGGCTACCTGACGAGCGAGGACGCCGAGGACGCCGACTGGACCGCGGAGAACGTCGGTGAGCGCGTCCCCTCCGAGAAACGGGTGCGCCGGGTCCGCCGTTCGGTGACCGGAACATCCGGGCCATCCTGACCCTGCGGGGTTATGGTCGAGCATGAGCACCGACCAGCCCGAGGACCCCCGGGTCCAGCGTGAGCGGCTCGAGGCCGAACGACGCTCGCTGGAGGCGGAGATCGCCGCCCTGCGCTCGCAGGGCGACCTCAGCCCGGCCCAGGTGAGGTCGATGGAACGTGACCTGACCCAGCTCCGCTCGCAGAGTGCGACCCTCTCCGCCCAGAACGAGCGGCTCGTGCGCACCCTGCGCGACGCCCGCGAGCAGATCGTCACGCTCAAGGCCGAGGTGGACCGGCTGGCCCAGCCGCCCGCCGCGTACGGCACGGTCGTCGAGGTCTTCGACGACGGCACCGCCGACGTCCTGACCAGCGGCCGGAAGATGCACGTCGCGGTGAGCCCGTCGGTCGAGGTCGAGCACCTGGTCCCCGGCCGGGAGGTCATGCTCAACGAGGCGATGAACGTGGTCGCCGCGCACGGCTACGAGGTCGTCGGTGAGGTCGTCCTCTGCAAGGAGGTGCTCGAGGACGGCCGGGTCCTCGTCGTGGCCCAGGCCGACGAGGAGCGGGTCTGCCGGGTCGCCGGGTCGCTCGCCGCCGAGACGGTCCGGGCCGGCGACGCGCTGCTCCTGGAGAGCCGCTCCGGCTTCGTCTACGAGCGGATCCCGAAGGCCGAGGTCGCCGACCTCGTCCTCGAGGAGATCCCGGACATCGGCTACGAGGACATCGGCGGCCTGACCGGCCAGATCGAGGCCATCCGCGACGCCGTGGAGCTGCCCTACCTGCACCCCGACCTCTACACCGAGCACCAGCTGAAGCCGCCGAAGGGCGTGCTGCTCTACGGCCCCCCCGGCTGCGGCAAGACGATGATCGCCAAGGCGGTCGCGGCGTCGCTCTCGCGCAAGGTCGCCGAGAAGGAGGGCCGCGAGCCGGGGAAGTCGTACTTCCTCAACATCAAGGGTCCCGAGCTGCTCAACAAGTACGTCGGCGAGACCGAGCGGCACATCCGGCTCATCTTCCAGCGGGCCCGGGAGAAGTCCAACGAGGGCTACCCCGTCGTCGTGTTCTTCGACGAGATGGAGTCGCTCTTCCGCACCCGCGGCTCCGGGGTCTCCTCGGACGTCGAGACGACGATCGTGCCCCAGCTGCTCGCCGAGATCGACGGGGTGGAGGGGCTGGAGAACGTCATCGTCATCGGGGCCTCGAACCGCGAGGACATGATCGACCCGGCCATCCTGCGGCCCGGCCGGCTCGACGTGAAGATCAAGATCGAGCGGCCCGACGCCGAGGCGGCCCGGGACATCTTCGCCAAGTACCTCATCGTCGGGCTGCCGCTGCACCCCGACGACGTCGAGCAGAACGGCGGCACCGAGGAGGCGACGGTCGGCGCGATGATCGACGCCGTCGTCCTGCGGATGTACTCGGAGGAGGAGGAGAACCGCTTCCTCGAGGTCACCTACGCAGGCGGCGACAAGGAGATCCTCTACTTCAAGGACTTCAACTCCGGCGCGATGATCCAGAACATCGTCGACCGGGCGAAGAAGATGGCGATCAAGGACTTCCTCGACACCGGCCAGCGCGGCCTGCGGGTCGAGCACCTGCTCGCCTCCTGCTCCGACGAGTTCCGCGAGAACGAGGACCTGCCTAACACGACGAACCCGGACGACTGGGCGCGGATCTCCGGCAAGAAGGGGGAGCGGATCGTCTACATCCGTACCCTGATCAAGACCAAGGAGGGCTCCGAGCCCGGCAAGTCGATCAACAACGTCGCCAACACCGGCCAGTACCTCTGAGCACCGCGCGCCTCGCCACGGCGCACCACCCACCGAGACAGGAAGCGAGGACCGTGCCCGTGGGCGAGGACCGTGAGGAGCGGCCGGCCGAGGGGGCGTGGTCCCCCTCCACCGCGGTCGGGCAGGTCAGGGACGGGGACGGGTTCGCCGACCTCGGTGACTACGGGGTCCTCGGCGACGGCCGCGGCGCCGCGCTCGTGGCCCGCGACGGCACGGTCGACTGGTGGGCCGCCCCTCGGCTCGACTCCACCCCGGTGTTCGCCGCGCTGCTCGACCCCGAGCACGGCGGCCGGGCCGAGCTGCGCCCCGTCGACGCGGACGCCACGGTCGAGCAGCACTACGTCCCGGGCACCAACCAGCTGTGCACCGAGTACGTCACGGCCGGCGGGCGGGTACGGGTCACCGACTCCCTGAACTCCGGGCACGCCGGAGCCCTGCCGTGGAGCGAGCTGGGCCGCCGGGTCGAGGGGCTCGAGGGCGAGGTCGAGATGCTGCTGGCCGTGCGCCCGGGCACCGGGCTCGGGCGGTGGGAGCCGTGGGCGCAGGACCTCGAGCGCTCCGTGGTCCTGCACTCCGGTCCGCTGATGATCGCGGTGCGCACCGACGTCGAGCCACCCCTCGAGGTGACCGGCGACGGCGTCGACGCGCGGTTCACCATCACCGCGGGGGAACGGCGGGTCGTGGGCCTGGTCTGCGGCGAGGAGGACCCGGTCGTCACCTGCGCGCCCGACGCCGTCGACCGTCGGATCGACCTGACCACCGAGAGCTGGCGGCGGTGGACCGGCGAGCTCGTCTGGGACGGTCCCGCCGACGACAGGGTGCTGCGCAGCGCGCTGGCCCTGAAGACCCTCGTCGTGGCCCACACCGGTGCGGTGGCCGCCGCCGCCACCACCTCGCTGCCCGAACGGGTCGGGGGCGAGAAGAACTGGGACTACCGGTTCACCTGGGTCCGCGACGCCGCCCTGACCATCGACGCGTTCGCCCTGCTGCGGATGGACGAGGAGGTCCAGGCGGCGATGTCCTGGCTGCTCCATGCGGTGCGTCGCAACGGGCGCCGGATGCACGTGCTCTACACCCTCGACGGGGACCTGCCGCAGGAGGAGAGGCAGCCGGACGTCCCCGGCTACCGGCACAGCAGGCCGGTCAACGTCGGGAACCGGGCCTCGGGCCAGACCCAGCTCGGGACCTACGGCGACCTCTTCGGCACGGTGTGCGCCTGGGTCGAGCAGGGCAACCTGCTCGACGTCGGGTCCGCCCGCGAGCTCGCCGACATCGCCGACGAGTGCGCCGACACCTGGCGCCAGGACGACGCCGGTATCTGGGAGCTGACCACCGAGCGGCCGTACACCTTCTCGAAGATGGGCTGCTGGCGCGCGCTCGACGCCGCGGCCCGGCTCGCCGACGGCGGCCACCTCGCCGGTGACGGGCGGGCGTGGCGCGGCGAGGCCCAGCGCGTCCGACGCTGGGTCGGGGAGCACTGCTGGTCGGAGCGCCGGCAGGCGTACACCTTCTACGCCGGGTCCGAGGACCTCGACGCCGCGGTCCTGCTCGGCGCCGACATCGGCTTCGACCGCTCCTGGCGGATGTCCTGCACGATCGACGCGATCGGCGCCGAGCTCGGCGCCGGGCCGCTGCTCTACCGCTACTCGGGGATGCGGGAGGAGGAGCAGACCTTCGTCGCGTGCGCGTACTGGCGGGTCCACGCCCTCGTCGCGGTGGGCCGTCGGGCGGAGGCCGCCGAGCTCCTCGGGGACCTCGACCGGCTGGCCATCGGACCGCTCGGCCTGATGAGCGAGATGGTGACCCCGGGCGGCTCCCCGGTGGGCAACCTGCCGCAGGCGCTGAGCCACCTGGCCCACATCCGGGCGACCGCGGCGGTGCACGGCGTCGGCGGCTGAGCCGCCACGAGCCGGTCAGCCGAGCCGACCGGCGACCAGGCGCCACCCGAGGAGGAACAGGCAGAGCACGACCGTCGCGACGACGACGAACGAGAGCGCCGTGCCCTGGCCGGAGACCACCCGCAGCAGCATCCCGACGACGACGGCGCCGGCGACGACCACGGCGCCGAAGGCCAGGCTGCGGGGGCCGGAGGCCAGCGTCAGCTGGGCCAGGAGCCAGCCCGCGGCGGCCCCGGCGAGGAACGGCCACGCGGTCCGGGCGATGCCGGGCAGGTCGAGGCCCTCGGCGTGCGACCGCCGGCCGACGGCGGCGAAGACGAGGACGAGGACGGCGTCGAGCACCGCCGCGAGCCAGGGCCTCACGGGCCGACCCGGTCGAAGAGGGAGCGCTGGCGGGGCGGTGCGTGGGTCGGGTCGACGCCGTCGAAGAGGCTGGAGACCGACTCGCCCTCGTGGATCCGGTGGATCGCCTCGGCGAACAGCCCGGCCACCGAGCGTACCCGCAGCTCCGGCCAGTCCAGCGGGGCGGGCACGGTGTCGGTGGTCACGACCTCGGTGACCATCGGGTGGCTCGCGAGCCGCTCGACGGCCTTGCCGGCGAACAGCCCGTGCGTGCACGCGACGGCCGCCTCGGTGACGCCCTGCTCGGCGAGCCGGTCGAGGATCTCGACGATGCTGCCGCCGGTGGCGATCTCGTCGTCGAGCACGATGGCGCGCCGCCCGGCGACGTCGCCGACGATGGAGTCGACGACGACCCGGTCGTCCGAGAGACGGCGCTTGGAGCCGGCGGCGACCGGCAGCCCGAGCAGCCGTGAGAACTGGGTGGCGTCCTTGGCGTTGCCGAGGTCGGGGGAGACGACGACGCAGCCGGCGAGGTCCTGCTCGCGGAAGTGGTCGGCGAGCACGCCGAGCGAGGTGAGGTGGTCCACGGGCACCGAGAAGAAGCCGTGCACCTGCGGTGCGTGGAGGTTCATCGTGATGACCCGGTCGGCGCCGGCGGCCCCGATGAGGTCGGCGACGAGGCGCCCCCCGAGCGAGATCCGGGAGGCGTCCTTCTTGTCGGAGCGCGCGTACGCGTAGTGCGGGATGACCGCCGTGACCATGGCCGCGGACGCGCCGCGGGCGGCGTCGATCATGAGCAGCAGCTCCATCAGGGAGTCCTGCGTCGGCGGTACCAGCGGCTGGAGGACGTAGACGTCGCGCTGGCGGCAGTTGGCGAGCAGCTGCACCTGGAGGCAGTCGTTGCTGAACCGGGTGATCAGCGTCTCGGACAGGGCGACCCCCAGCCCGTCGCAGATCCGGTGGGCGAGCTCGGGGTGGGCCGACCCGGAGAACACCACGATCTCCCGCATGCGGTCAGCGTATCCGCGGCCCGGCTCGGGATCGCGGGCGGGCACGGGAGCGATGCTCAGGCCAGGGCCCGGGCCAGCTCGGCGACCAGCTCCCAGCGCTGCTGGCGGCCGACCGGGGTGGCCCCCGGGAAGGACGCGAAGCCGTGCGGCACCTGCTGGTAGTCCGTCAGCCGCACCGGCACCCCCGCGGCCCGCAGGGCGTCGGCGTAGCGGATGCCGTCGTCACGGATGGGGTCCAGGGCAGCGGTCTGGACCAGCGCGGGAGGGAGCCCGTCGAGCCGGCCGAAGAGCGGCGAGACGAGCGGGTCGCGCGGGTCGTGGCCAGGGCGCAGGTAGTGGGCCCGGAAGGCGTCGATGGCGCGCCGGTCGAGGATGGCGGCGCGGGGCAGCTCGGCGAGGGACGGCGAGGACATGGTCAGGTCGGTGGCGGGGTAGACGAGTGCCTGGTGCCGCAGCGCGGTGATCCCGGCGTCGCGCAGCACCTGGGCCACGACGGCGGCGAGGTTGCCCCCGGCGGAGTCGCCGGCCACGGCCATCCGGGTGGTGTCGGCCCGCAGCACGTCGCCGGAGACCTGCACCCACGTCGTCGCGTCGACGCAGTCGAAGGCGGCCGTGGGCGCCCGGTGCTCCGGGGCCATCCGGTAGTCGACGGAGACCACGACCGCGGGGAGGGAGGCGGCGATGAGCGTGCAGACCGGGTCGTAGTCGACGACGTTGCCGAGCACCCAGCCGCCGCCGTGGAACCACATGACGACCGGCACGTCGGTGCGGCTGTCGGGCACCGAGCGCGGCCGGTAGATCCGCAGCGGGATCTCGAAGTCGTCGCGGGCCGGGGCCGTGCCGAAGGTGATGCCGACCGACGGGTCGACCGGCCCGGTGAGCCGTTCGGTCAGGGGGCCGCGCGGGATGCTGCGGGCCCGGGCGGCCTGGATCGCGTCCCCGTCCATCCCGGCCACCGAGGGCCGCACGAGGTCGACGAGTGCGGACAGGACGGCGGTTCGGGGAGCCAGGCCACGGTAGCTGCGCATGCGGTCAGTATCGTCGAGACATGACCGTGCGACGGGTGATGGGGATCGAGACCGAGTACGGCATCGTCGTGCCCGGCGACCCGTCGGCCAACCCGATGGTCGCCTCGGGGGACGTCGTCACCGCCTACGCCGCCTCCCGGGGGATCCGGCCGGCGCGGGCGAGCTGGGACTACGCGGACGAGGCGCCGCTGCGCGATGCCCGCGGCTTCGACATGGGCCGTGGGCAGGCCCACTCCAGCCAGCTCACCGACGTCGAGGACCCGACCCTGGCCAACGTCGTGCTGACCAACGGCGCCCGCCTCTACGTCGACCACGCCCACCCGGAGTACAGCTCCCCCGAGGTCACGACCCCGCGGGCGGCGGTCACCTGGGACCGCGCCGGCGAGCTGGTGATGCGCGAGGCGGTGGCCCGGCTCGCCACGGTGCCGCCCGGGGTCAACCTCTACAAGAACAACACCGACGGCAAGGGCGTCTCCTACGGCACCCACGAGAACTACCTCATGGCCCGGTCCACGCCGTTCGCGAGCATCGTCCGGCACCTCACGCCGTTCTTCGTCGTGCGCCAGGTGATGTGCGGCTCGGGCCGCGTCGGCATCGGGGTCGACTCACGGACCGCGGGGTACCAGCTGGCCCAGCGCAGCGACTTCTTCGAGGTCGAGGTCGGCCTCGAGACCACGCTGAAGCGGCCCCTGATCAACACCCGGGACGAGCCGCACGCGGTCGCCGACCGCTACCGGCGCCTGCACGTCATCCTCGGCGACGCCAACCACGCCGACGTCGCGAACCTGCTGAAGATGGGCGCCACCTCGCTGGTCCTGGCGATGATCGAGGACGACGCGATCCGGGACGACCTGTCCGTGCGCCGCCCCGTCTCCACCCTCCACGCCGTCTCCCACGACACCTCGCTGCAGCTGAAGGTCGAGCTCGCCGACGGCCGCCGGATGACCGCGCTCGAGCTGCTCTGGGAGTACCACGACCGGGCCGCCGCCTACGTGCGGGAGCGCACCGGCGGGGAGCCCGACCCCGACACCGCCGAGGTGCTGCACTGGTGGTCCACCGTGCTCGACCGGCTCGGCCGGGACCCGATGGAGGCTCGCCGGGAGGTCGACTGGGTCGCCAAGCTCGCCGTCCTCGAGGGCTACCGCGAGCGCGACGGCCTCGGCTGGGGCGACCCGCGGCTCAAGGCGGTCGACCTGCAGTGGTCCGACGTGCGCGCCGACCGCGGCCTGGCCCACCGCCTCGCCGCCACCGGCCGGCTCGAGGTCCTCGTGCCCGAGGAGGAGGTCCGCCGGGCCGTCGAGGAGCCGCCCACCGACACCCGCGCCTGGTTCCGCGGAGCCTGCCTCGCGCGCTTCCCCGAGTCGGTGGTCGCGGCGTCCTGGGACTCCGTGATCTTCGACGTCCCGGGCCAGCGGACGCTGCAGCGGGTGCCGATGCTCGAGCCGCTGCGCGGCACCGAGGCGGCGGTCGGCGACCTGGTCCGCTCCGCCCCCGACGCCGCGTCGCTGCTGCGGGCGCTGGCCCGCACGCAGGATCCCGAGCAGCCACCGGCCGGGGGCTGAGCGGCGCGTCCGCGTACCCACCGGCGGCCGGTCGGCCCGGCCACCGGTCCTCACCGCCCGCCCAGCGTCTAGGCTCGGAGGCACCCAACATCCGAGGAGTGGTGACGATGCCCGGCCAGGAGCAGATCAGGCCCCAGCGGCGTGACGACGGTCCCGACGACGCCGACGCGCCCGAGCCCGCCGCCGCGGCCCCGGCCGCGCAGGCCAGCGAGATCGACGACATCCTCGACGAGATCGACGGCGTCCTCGAGTCCAACGCGGAGGAGTTCGTCCGAGGGTTCGTCCAGAAGGGCGGCCAGTGACCGCCCGAGCCGCCGACCGCGGACGCCTGCCCGGCGCCTACCTCGTCCCGGGCTCGTCCTCCTTCACCGAGTTCCTCGCCGCCCACGCCCCGGCCCTGCTCCCCTCGCACCGCTCGGTCCCGGCCGGGGCCACCCTCGAGGCGCCGCACGGCACGACGATCGTCACCGTCACCTACGACGGCGGGGTCGTCATGGCCGGGGACCGGCGGGCGACGATGGGCAACGTCATCGCCAACCGGGACATGGAGAAGGTCTTCGCCACCGACGAGTACAGCCTCGTGGGCATCGCCGGCACCGCCGGCCTGGCCATCGAGCTGGTCCGGCTCTTCCAGGTCGAGCTGGAGCACTACGAGAAGATCGAGGGCACGCTGATGTCCCTCGAGGGCAAGGCGAACCGGCTGGCCTCGATGATCCGCGGGAACCTCGGGATGGCGATGCAGGGCCTGGCCGTGGTGCCGCTCTTCGCCGGCTACGACCTCGACGCCGGCACCGGCCGGATCTTCTCCTACGACGTCACCGGCGGCTGCTACGAGGAGCACGACCACCACAGCGTCGGCTCCGGGTCGCTCTTCGCCCGGGGGTCGCTCAAGAAGCTCTACCGGCGCGGGATGGACGCCCCGGCGGCGGTGCGGGTTGCCGTCGAGGCGCTCTACGACGCCGCCGACGACGACTCGGCGACCGGCGGCCCGGACGTCGGCCGTCGGATCTGGCCCACGGTCGGCGTCGTGGACGGTGGCGGCGCCCAGTTCGTGCCGGAGGACGACGTCGCCCCGGTGGTCGATGCCATCCTGGCCGACCGCGCCGAGTCCCCCGGAGGTGCCCGATGACCGCGGGGATGCCCTTCTACGTCAGCCCCGAGCAGCTGATGAAGGACCGGGCCGACTTCGCCCGCAAGGGCATCGCCCGCGGCCGGGCCGTCATCGTGCTCCAGTACGATGCCGGGATCGCCTTCGTCGCCGAGAACCCGAGCCGGGCCCTGCACAAGGTGTCGGAGATCTACGACCGGATCGCGTTCGCCGCGGTGGGCAAGTACCCCGAGTTCGAGAACCTGCGGGTGGCCGGGGTCCGTTACGCCGACCTGCGCGGGTACTCCTACGACCGCTCCGACGTCACCGCGCGGGGCCTGGCCAACGCCTACGCCCAGACCCTCGGCGCGGTCTTCACCCAGGAGTCCAAGCCCTACGAGGTCGAGATCGTCGTCGCCGAGGTCGGCACGACCCCGGAGGGCGACCAGGTCTACCGGCTCACCTACGACGGCTCGGTCGCCGACGAGCACGGGTTCGTCGCGATGGGCGGGGGAGCGGAGCAGATCGAGTCCGGCCTCAAGGAGGAGTGGCACCCCGGCATGCACCTGGCCGAGGCGCTGGCCGTGGCGGTCCGCCTGCTCGGCACCGACGCCGCCGGCGGCCCGGCCCGCGAGCTGTCCCCCGAGCAGCTCGAGGTGGCGGTCCTGGACCGGGAGCGCCCCCGCCGCCGCTTCCGCCGCATCCAGGGGGCCCTGCTGGACCGGCTGCTCAGCGCCGACGACCCGATCGCCGACGTCCCGGCCACCAGCGAGCCCGACTCGGCCCGCCGGGAGACCACCAACCCGCAGACCCAGCGTCCCGGCCAGGACGGCGGCGCGCCGGAGTGACGGGCGTCGCGACCGCTCGCCGGATCGTCGGGATCGAGAACGAGTACGGGATCACCTGCTCCACCGGCGGCCAGCGCACCCTGACCCCGGACGAGGTGGCCCGCTACCTCTTCCGCAAGGTCGTCGCGTGGGGGCGCAGCAGCAACGTCTTCCTCACCAACGGGTCCCGGCTCTACCTCGACGTCGGCAGCCACCCCGAGTACGCCACCGCCGAGTGCGACTCGCTGCGGCAGGTCGTCGCGCACGACCGGGCCGGTGAGCGGATCCTCGAGGGGCTGGTCGTCGACGCCCAGGCCCGGCTGCACGAGGACGGCGTCGCCGGCGACATCTACGTCTTCAAGAACAACACCGACAGCGCCGGCAACTCCTACGGCTGCCACGAGAACTACCTCGTGCGCCGCTCGGGCGAGTTCCAGGCCATCTCCGACACCCTCCTACCGTTCCTCATCAGCCGCCAGCTGACCTGCGGCGCAGGCAAGCTCGTCGCCACCTCGAAGGGCGCGTCCTACGCCCTGAGCCAGCGGGCCGACCACATCTGGGAGGGCGTCTCCTCGGCGACCACCCGCAGCCGGCCGATCATCAACACGCGCGACGAGCCGCACGCCGACGCCGAGCACTACCGGCGCCTGCACGTCATCGTCGGCGACTCGAACATGAGCGAGACGTCGACGATGCTCAAGGTCGGCTCGGCCGACCTCGTGCTGCGGATGATCGAGTCGGGCACCGTGATGCGCGACCTCACCCTGGAGAACCCGATCCGGGCGATCCGGGAGATCTCCCACGACATGACCGGCCGGCGCACCGTGCGGCTGGCCAACGGCCGCCAGCTCTCGGCGCTGGACCTGCAGCGCGAGTACCACACGAAGGCCGCGGAGTTCGTCGAGCGCGAGGGTGCCAGCGACCCGCTGCACCGGCGCGTCCTCGACCTGTGGGACCGCGTCCTCACCGCGGTCGAGACCGAGGACCTCTCGCTCGTCGAGACCGAGGTCGACTGGGTCATCAAGTACCGGCTCCTCGACGACTACGCGACCCGGCACGGGCTCGGGCTCGACAACCCGCGGCTGGCCCAGATCGACCTCGCCTACCACGACATCGACCGCTCCCGCGGCCTGTTCTACCTGCTCCAGCGGCGTGGACGGGCGGCCCGGGTGGTCTCCGACCCGGAGGTCTTCGAGGCCAAGGTCAGCCCGCCGCAGACGACCCGGGCGAAGCTGCGCGGGGACTTCATCCGCGCCGCGCAGGAGCACCGCCGGGACTTCACCGTCGACTGGGTCCACCTCAAGCTCAACGACCAGGCCCAGCGCACCGTGCTGTGCAAGGACCCGTTCCTCGCCCAGGACCCCCGCGTCGAGCGGCTCATCGAGGGGATGCGGGGCTGACCCTGCGGTCCCGGCGTGAGGTGCGCCACGGCGGAACCGGGCACCCGTCGGAGGTCACCGGCGTTGACCCCCTCGTGGCCGCGATGCGGGACCTCGAAGGTCCCGCGGTTATCGTGGGCCGCTGACTCGCCGCCCGTGCGGCATCCCCGAGACGAAGGCAACCCACCGTGCCCCGCCGCCTGACCACGATCCTCTCCGTCGCCGTGACGGCCTGCGTGCTCGTCCTCGCCGGCTGCGCAGAGGAGTCCGCGACCACCGCCCCGTCGAGCAGCACCCTGTCCAAGGTGACCGTCGCCGGCTCCGACCCGGGCAAGGCCCCGACCGTCACCGTCAAGGCTCCCCTCGACGTGACCCGCACCGAGTCCAAGGTGCTCACCGAGGGCACCGGGGCGACGATCGCCAAGGACGACCTCGTCTCGCTCCAGGCGATCCTCGTCAACGCCACCAACGGCAAGGTCGTGCACAGCACGTGGGACACCGGCGCGGTCGGGATCGACCTCGGCCGCCAGGACCTCTTCGCCTCGTTCAAGACCCAGATCCCGGGCACGAAGGTGGGCTCGCGGATGGTCATCGCCTCGACCCCGGCCGACGCCTACGGCGGCACCGGGAACGAGCAGCTCGGCATCACCAAGGACGACCCGGTCGTCTTCGTCCTCGACCTGGAGAAGGCCACCAAGGTGCTCCCGCACGCCGAGGGCAAGGCCGTGGAGCCGACGAAGGACCTGCCCAAGGTCACGGTGAACGAGGGCAAGCCGGCGACCATCGAGGTCCCCAAGGGGGTCAAGCCCCCGGAGAAGACCGTGGTCCAGCCCCTCATCCAGGGCGAGGGTGCCACGGTCGAGAAGGGCCAGACCGTGCGGGTCGCCTACACCGGCGCGCTGTGGCGCAACGGCAAGGTCTTCGACTCCAGCGCCAACCGCCCCGACCAGCCGTACTTCGACTTCCAGATCGGCTCCGGCCAGGTCATCAAGGGCTGGGACCAGGGGCTGCAGGGCCAGAAGGTCGGCAGCCGGGTGCTCCTCGTCATCCCGCCCGCCGACGGCTACGGCTCGGCCGGCCAGGGTGACACGATCAAGGGCGACGACACCCTCGTCTTCGTCGTCGACATCCTCGCCGCCTACTGACCCCACCACCGAGGAGGAACCCCCGCATGAGCGAGCCCACCCGTCCCGAGATCGACTTCCCCGGCGACGAGCCGCCCACGGACCTCCTCGTGGAGGACATCACCGTCGGGGACGGCGCCGAGGCGGTGCCGGGCAGCACGGTCTCGGCGCACTACGTCGGCGTCGCCCACTCGACCGGCGAGGAGTTCGACGCGTCGTGGAACCGTGGGGCGCCGCTGGACTTCCGGCTGGGTGTCGGCATGGTCATCGCCGGCTGGGACGAGGGCATCGTCGGGATGCGGGTCGGCGGCCGGCGCCGGCTGACGATCCCCCCGCACAAGGCCTACGGCGACCGCGGCGCCGGCGCGGACATCAAGCCCGGCGAGACGCTGATCTTCGTCGTCGACCTCATCGGCGTGCGCTGACCGAGGCCGCGTGCGCCCCGGCGGCCGCGGCCACGAGGAACGGTGCCGGGTCGTCGTCGAGTCCGCGGCCCATCGTCGACAGGGCCACCGGCGAGCCGGCCAGCGCCTCGAGCAGGCCGTCCGCGGGGACGTCGACGAGGGAGAGCCGGGCCCGGGCGCCGGCGACCAGCTCGGCCACCTGGCGGCGCACCAGCGCGTCGAGGCCGGGGTCCGGGAGCCGGGTCACCGGTAGGTCGACCGCGGTGAGCAGGGCGCGGCCGTAGGCGGTCCGGCTGTGGTGGCTGACCCCCCGGTGCCGCTCCCGGGCGTCGGCCCCGGAGACCCGCAGCGAGGCGATGCCGTGTCCGCCGAGGACGTCGGCGGCGTGCAGCGCGTCGGCGACCGCGACCCCCGAGTACCCCCACCGGGTGCCGGTGCCGACGTTCCCGGGGCCCTGAGCGACGACGACGACGTCGGCGCCGACGACGTGCCGGGCCGCGAGCAGCCCGGTGTGCGTCGTCACGGCCTCGTGGTCGCCGCCGAAGCACTGCCCGACGGTGATCGTCGCGGCGAGCCAGCCGGCCTCGCGCAGGCCGGCCGCGGCCCGGGAGAACGCCGCCGGAAGGGCGCCGCCGTCGGTCATGACGTAGGCGACCACCGCGTCGGCACGGACGTGGCGGACCCCGGCCAGCACGGCGGGCAGGGCGCTGTGCAGGTCGGCGACGACGACCGGGACGCCGTCGAGGTCGTCGGCGGCCGCGAGGGCGCCGTGGTGCGGGCTGTCCTGCTCGTCGACCGCGAGGAGCATCTGCTGCAGCGGGGTGTAGCGGGCCTTGACGATGTGCCCCGGCGCGCCGTCCGGGTCGGCCGGCAGGACGTCCGCGCGGGCCACGACGAAGGCCAGGCCCCCGGTCCCCAGGCCCCGCAGCAGCGCGGAGACGTTGAGCAGGACCCGCTCGCCGGCAGCGGGGACCCCGGTCACCGCGGTGTAGGCCAGCGCCCGCACCCGGGCCGCCGGCGGTCCCTCGAGGTCGACCTCGAGCTCGACCGCACCGCGCCACGAGCGCAGCTCACCGACGACGGTCCCGGCACGCCACTGCATCACGGCGGGCAGCGTAGCCGTCGGGTAGCGTCTGCCGGGTGAGCAGCGACCCCGGCCCGCGCCCGCCGTCGGCCGCCCAGGTCAAGACCGAGCGCCTGCTCAACCTCGTCCTCGTCCTGCTCTACACCCGCCGGCCGCTGTCCAAGGCGCAGATCCGCTCGCTCGTGCCGCAGTACGGCCAGTCGGCGAGCAGCGAGGCGTTCGAGCGGATGTTCGAGCGCGACAAGGACGAGCTGCGCGAGCTCGGCATCCCGCTGGTCACCGAGGACATCGACGCGGCCTGGGACGACGAGCCGGGGTACCGCATCCACCAGCGCGACTACGCCCTGCCCGACCTGCACTTCGAGCCCGACGAGCTGGCCGTCCTGGGGCTGGCCAGCAGGGCGTGGGCCCAGGCCTCGCTCGCCGGCCCGGCCGCCGCGGCGCTGCGCAAGCTGCGCGCCGCGGGCGTCGAGCGGGACGAGGGCGCCCTGATCGGCATCGAGCCGCGGCTGCGCACCACCGAGCCGGCGTTCGACGCGGTCAAGGACGCCGTGGTGCACCGGGTCCCGGTCTCCTTCCGCTACCGGCGCCCGGAGGACCCGGAGGCCACCGAGCGGCACGTCGAGCCGTGGTCGCTCGTCTCGTGGCGCGGCCGGTGGTACCTCAACGCCCACGACGTCGACCGGCGGGCGGCGCGGGTGTTCCGGCTCTCCCGGGTCACCGGCCCGGTGCGACCCGCGGGGCGCCCGGGGTCCTTCGAGGTGCCCGAGGGCCACGAGCCGCGGCTCATGGTCGAGCGCGCCGACCCACCGACGACCCAGCCGAGCCCGGCCGTCGTCCGGGTGCGCACCGGTGCCGGGCACAGCCTGCGGCGCCGGGCCCGGACCGTCGGCGAGGTCGACGACACGTGGGCCCTGCTCGACCTCGACTACCACGACCTCGACGGCTTCGCCGAGGAGCTCGCGGGCTACGGTGCCGACGTCGTCGTCGAGCAGCCGGCCGAGCTCGCCGACCGGGTGGTCGAGCGGCTGCGCGGCGCGCTCGCGGCACACGCGGGACCGGGCTCCTGATGGCCGGGTTCTCCACCGAGACGGCGACGGCCCGCCTGGCCCGGCTGCTGACGATGGTCCCGTGGCTGGTCAACCGGCAGGGGATCGACCTGCCGCAGGCGGCCGAGGACCTCGGGGTCAGCGTCGAGCAGCTCGAGGCCGACCTGCGGCTGCTCTTCCTCTGCGGCTACGGCCAGATGCCCGACGAGCTGATCGAGGCCGACTGGGAGGAGGGCCGGGTCTTCGTCGGCAACGCCGAGACGATCTCCCGCCCGCTTCGCCTCGGCGTCGACGAGGCGGTCACCCTCATCGTCGGCCTCCGTGCCCTGCGGGGAGTGCCCGGGTTGGGCGAGCGCGACGCCGTGGACCGGGCGCTGGCCAAGCTCGAGGCGGCGGCGGGGGAGGCCGCGGCGCCGGCCGAGCGGGTCCGTGCGGAGATGGCCGACGGGGCGTCGGCGGAGATGCTCGCCGACGCCCGCCGAGCGCTCGCCCGGCACCGCCGCGTCCACCTGCGCTACCTCGTCCCGGCCCGCGACGAGGCCACCGAGCGCGACGTCGACCCGATGCGGGTCGTCGGCATCGACGGGCGCTGGTACCTCGAGGGGTGGTGCCACCGGGCCGAGGACACCCGGCTGTTCCGGATGGACCGGGTCGAGGAGCTCACCGTCCTCGACGCCGACGGCACGCCGCCGCCGCAGGCCCGGGAGCGCGACCTCGCCGAGGGCACCTTCCGGCCGGCCCTCGACGACCTCGTCGTCACCCTCCGGCTGCGCCCCTCGGCCGCCTGGGTCGCCGACTACTACCCGGTGGAGTCGGCCGAGCCGGTGCCGGTCGCGGACGGCGGCGGCCTCGTGGTGCGCTTGCGCACCGCCGACACCGCCTGGCTGCGCCGGCTCATCTGGCGGCTCGGCGGCCAGGGGCAGGTGCTCGACCCGCCGGAGGTCGTCGCGGAGGTGCGCGTCGGGGCGGCCTCAGCGCTCGCCGGCTACCCGGCCGCGGGGTCCTGACGTGCTGCCGTGGTGGGGCTGGCTCCTGCTCTGGGCGGTCCTCGTCCTCGGGGGCGCCCTGTGGGTCGGGATCCGGGTCCGCGCCGCCTGGCGCAGCGCCGCGGCCCTCGGCACCGAGCTGGCCCGTGCGGAGCGGCTCGTCGCCGAGCTCGAAGGCCGGCCCGAGGGCGAGCCGGTCACCGCCGCCGGGCTCGTCGCGGCCACCCGCGACCCCCGCGACGTGCGGGCCGAGTACCGGGAGCAGCGGGTCACCGCGCAGGCCACGCGGAGGGCTCGCCGGGAAGCGGCACGCCCGCCGTGGGCTCGCCACGTACACTGACAGCGGACACCACCGACGCGGAAGGAAACCCGCCATGGGACGAGGACTCTTCGAGGGCTGGCACCTCATCATCCTTGCCCTTCTCATCATCGCCCTCTTCGGCGCGAAGCGACTGCCCGACGCCGCCCGCAGCATCGGTCGGTCCATGCGCGTCTTCCGCTCCGAGGTCGACGAGATGAAGAAGGAGAACGCGGCGAGCAAGTCCTCGGCGTCGTCCGAGACGGTGCGGGGGGAGTCGATCACCCAGCAGCGGGCCGACGAGCCGGTCAGCACCCCGGAGCCCGAGACCGACGGCAGCGCCACCGAGCGCTCCCCGCGGAGCGGGTCCTCGGGCCCCGCGGCCTGACGCCCGACAGCGCCCCGACCGTCCATGCCCGGTCTGCGTCGACGCGCCCGCGACCCCGAGGGCCGGATGACGCTGGCGGAGCACCTGCGCGAGTTCCGTAACCGGCTCTTCAAGGCCGTGCTCGCGGTCGCCGCCGGCACCGTCCTCGGCTGGGTCCTCTACGACCCGCAGTCGTGGTTCGAGGGCGTCTACGCGCTGCTCACCTCCCCGGTCGAGGGCTACAAGCTCGCCCACCCGGAGCGCGCCGCCGACATCGAGCTCATCTTCACCGGCATCACCTCGGCGTTCTCGCTGCACTTCAGCGTCGCGATCTTCACCGGGCTCATCGTCTCCAGCCCGGTGTGGCTCTACCAGGCCTGGGCCTTCATCGTCCCGGGCCTGACCCGCAAGGAGAAGCGGGTCTCGCTCGCCTTCATCGGCGCAGCCGTGCCGCTGTTCCTCCTCGGCATCGTCCTCGCGCACTACTCGCTTCCCTTGGTCATCGGCGTGCTCCTCGACTTCACGCCGACCGGGGCCGCGAACTTCCAGACGGCGTCCGACTACATCAGCTTCGTCACCCGGTTCAGCCTCGGCTTCGGCGCGGCCTTCCTCCTGCCGGTCTTCCTCGTCGCGCTCAACTTCATCGGGCTGCTGCCCTCGTCGGCGATGGTGCGGGCGTGGCGCCCGGCGGTCGTCGGCATCGCGATCTTCTCGGCGATGATGATGCCGACCCCCGACCCCTACTCGATGTTCCTCCTCATGGGCCCTCTCGTCCTGCTCTACTTCGGCGCGATCGGGGTCGCCAAGCTCCTCGAGCGGCGGAAGCGGGCGGCGCGCCCGGACTGGCTGGAGATCGACGACACCGAGGCCTCGCCGCTCTGACCCCTGCGGCGACGCAGGGCGGCGCCCCCTTTCCGGCACGGTGTGCCTGACGTCACAGTGTGCCGGGAACTCGCGAATCCTGGTTCGGGCAGCGGTTCGGCCGCTCCGTCCCGATACCCCCCGCCGGTATCGATTCCCGCACCGTCAGCCGTCTCTCCGGGCGGCGTCCCGAGCGTCGGAGTCGTTCCGGAAACGCCAGTCGCGAAACGGATTTCGTGTCCCGAATGGTCATTTCGGGGGAGTGAGCGGTCGGCGGCCCGGCGCCTAGCATCCGGAGCGGCAGGGGCAGTGTGACTCGAGAATTGAGGCAGGGACATGTCACACGGGGTAGCAGGGAAATGGTTCACGTCCGCGGTGCTCGCGAGCACCGCGATGGTCCTCGCGGTGGGGGTGCAGGCGGTCGCGGTGCCGGCCTCGGCGGCGCTGGCCGCCGGTCCGGCGAGCGCGACGGACGAGTCGAAGGTGCCGCACTACTTCGGGCCGTACCCGAACTGGGCGAACAGCCCGCTGACGCTCTCCTCGGCGGACGTCACGATCGACGGTGACGGCACCGGCGCCGCCGCGGTCGCCCAGGTCGACCCGGTCACGGGGGGCATCGCGAGCATCGACGTCACGGCCCCGGGCCGTGGGTACACGGCCGCCACGGTCGCCGTCAGCGGCAGCGGCTCTCTCGCCACCGCGACGGCGACGGTCAGCACGAGCGGGGTCGTCACCGGGTTCACCGACGTCGCGGCCGGCTCCGGCTACACCTCGTTCACCGTCACCGTCGACGCCCCGGCCACCGGGACGACCGCGACCGCGGTCGGGTCCGGCGGCGTCGACGCGGTCACCGTCGCCGACGGTGGCAGCGGGTACACGATGCCGACCGTCGACTTCGACCTGCCCGACACCCCCGGCGGGGTCCGGGCCAAGGGGCACGTCCCGATGATGGCCACCGGCGACCCGGTCGACGGGATGGACGCGGCCGGCACGATCAGCGCGGTCGTCGTCGACGACCCCGGCTCGGGCTACACCACGGCCCCGGCGGTCGTCATCCGCAACGGCACCCAGTTCGACCCCATCGCCTTCCCTGACGGCGGCGGCGCCGCGACGGCGACGGCCACGCTGGCGCTGTCCGCCGTCAACGTCGTCGACGTCGGGTCCGGCTACACCACCGCACCGGGCGTCACGGTCGCCGACCCGACCGGCAGCGGACAGGGCGCCGGAGCCACCGCGGTCAGCGACGTCGGCGCCATCACCGGCATCACCGTGACCGACCCCGGCAGCGGCTACCTCACCCAGGGGATGCGCAAGTTCGTCGACCAGCTCCCGGTGACGTGCACGCCGCCGGACTGCCCGACCGACGGCAGCAAGTTCCTCCCCGTCGCCGTGCCCGAGGAGATCGACTACAACGGCGTCAAGGCCGACGAGTACGTCATCGGCCTCGTCCAGTACCGCACGAAGTTCTCCTCCGACCTGCCCGAGGGGGCCCTGGTCCGCGGCTACGTCCAGCTCATGACCCCGACGCTGCAGACCAAGCTCGGAACTGCTGGCGTCCCACTGGCGAACGAGCTGCTCGACGGCACCACGGTGGCAGTCACCGGCGGCTACCTCGGCGTCACGACGCCGCAGTACATGGGTCCGTTCATCGCGGCCACCAAGGACAAGCCCGTCCGGATCGTCTTCCGCAACCTGCTGCCCACCGGCGCCGGTGGCGACCTCTTCCTCCCGACCGACAGCTCGATGATGGGCTCCGGGCTCGGCCCCGACGGCATGGACACCGCGGTCGACGCGGGCACCGTCCTCGACGAGGTCCGCAACCCGGCCTGCACGACCACGGTCCCGAAGCCGGACACCTGCTTCAAGGACAACCGGGCGACCCTGCACCTCCACGGCGGGATCACCCCGTGGATCAGCGACGGCACCCCGCACCAGTGGATCACCCCGGCCGGGGAGACGACACCGTACCCGCAGGGCGTCAGCGTCCAGAACGTCCCCGACATGGTCGAGGACCCCAACACCTCCCAGGGGTGCACCGCCGCCGACGACGGCTGCTCGACCTTCTACTACACCAACCAGCAGAGCGCGCGGCTGATGTTCTACCACGACCACGCGTGGGGCATCACCCGGCTCAACGTGTACGCCGGTGAGGCCGCCGGCTACACCATCGCCGACGACACCGAGAAGAAGCTCGTCGCCGACGGGGTGATCCCCGGGCCGGACGCCACCCTGCCGCTCGTCGTCCAGGACAAGACCTTCGTCCCGGGTGCCGACCAGCTGGCCCAGCAGGACCCCACCTGGGACGCCACGCGGTGGGGCACCAAGGGCAACTTCTGGTACCACCACGTCTACATGCCCGCGCAGAACCCGGGTGACCCCTCGGGGATGAGCGCCTTCGGGCGGTGGATGTACGGACCCTGGTTCTGGCCACCGGCCACGACCACCGTCCACGGGCCGATCGCCAACCCGTACTACGACCCGGCCTGCACGCTCGACGACCCGTCGACCTGGCAGTACCAGACCGACCCGTACTGCGAGCCGGAGCAGATCCCCGGGACCCCGAACATCTCCGCCGGCATGGAGCAGTTCAACGACACCCCGATCGTCAACGGGGTCGCCTACCCGACGGTGACCCTCGACCCGAAGCCGTACCGGCTGCGGATCCTCAACGCCGCCAATGACCGGTTCTTCAACTTCCAGTGGTACGTCGCGGACCCCGGCCAGGGTGACGGGACGACCGAGGTGGCGCTGAAGCCGGCCGAGCTCGCGGCGGCCCAGACCGACCCGAACGTCTTCCCGACCCCGGTCGGCGCCAACGACGACACCTACGGGCCCGACTGGGTGCAGCTGGCCAGCGAGGGCGGGTTCCTCCCGGCCCCCGCGGTCGTCGACGGCCAGCAGCCGACGACGTGGATCACCGACCCGACCCGGTTCGACTACGGGAACGTCGACAAGCACTCGCTCCTCCTCGCGCCGGCCGAGCGCGCGGACGCGGTCGTCGACTTCTCGAAGTTCGCCGGCCAGACCCTGATCCTCTACAACGACGCACCGGCGGCCTTCCCGGCCCGGGTCCCGCAGTACGACTACTACACCGGCGGACCCGACCTCAGCCCCGCGGGCGCCCCGACGACCCTGCCCGGCTACGGCCCGAACACCAGGACCGTCATGCGGGTGACGATCGCCGCGACGACCCCGTCGGCAGCGTTCGACATGACGAAGCTGCGGAACGCCTTCAAGCACAACGCCCAGGGCACCGGCGTCTTCGAGTCCGGCCAGCCCCCGACGATCGTCGGGCAGTCCGCCTACAACTCGGCCTACGGGACGTCGTTCGCGTCGAGCAGCAACTGCAACGTCGCCGGGTCGACGAAGACCACGTGCGACGGGCTCGTCCGGGTCAACGACACCACCGACTTCGGCTTCAACACCCTTCGCAAGCCGACGGCAAGGTCATCGATTGCCCTGCAGCCCAAGGCGATCCACGACGAGATGAACGCCTCGACGTTCGACGAGTACGGCCGGATGACGGCCAACCTCGGGGTCGAGGCACAGCCACCCTCACCCGGGCAGCAGAACGTCACCCTCTACCCGTACATCAACCCGGCGACCGAGCTCGTCGACGCGACGAACCTGCCGAGGGCGCAGGTGAACCTGACCGCCGACGGCCTTCCCGCCGGTGACGTCCAGGTGTCGCCGATCTCGAGCACCGCGGACGGGACGCAGATCTGGCGGTTCACCCACAACGGGGTCGACACCCACCCGATCCACTTCCACCTCTACGACGTGCAGGTGGTCAACCGGGTCACCTGGGACAACATCATCATCCCGCCTGATCCCAACGAGCTCGGCTGGAAGGACACCGTCCGGATGAGCCCGCTCGAGGACACGATCGTCGCGCTGCGGCCGATCATCCCCAAGGTGCCCTTCGAGGTGCCGAACGCGATCCGGCCGCTCAACCCGATGATGGCGCTGGGCTCGACGGCCGGCTTCAACAGCGTCGACGTCCAGGGCAACCCGACCACGGCGATCACCAACGAGCTCGTCAACTTCGGCTGGGAGTACGTCATCCACTGCCACATCCTCAGCCACGAGGAGATGGACATGATGCGGCCCGAGTCGGTGGTCCTGCCGCCGAACGCGGCGGACGGTCTGGTGGTGAACCTCAACGGCACCGGCCGGCGCGCCACCGCGACGCTGACCTGGAACGACAACTCGATCACCGAGACCTCGTTCGTCATCCAGCGCACGAGTGACGGCGCGAGGTGGACCGACGTCGGCACGGTGGTCAGGCCGCTGACCGAGGCCAACACCCACGGGACCGCCTCGTTCACCGACGCCACGATCGACGGACGTCAGGCCTACCGGTACCGCGTCGCCGCACTCAACACCGCGGGCTACGGTGGACAGTTCCCGAGCGTCACCGCCAGCTCGCTCTCCACGGACGTCGGGCTCAACGCGCCCGCCGCGCCGAGTGAGCTCACGGCGACGCTGCAGAGCGGCCCGCAGGTGAGCCTGTCGTGGCGGGACAACGCGACGAACGAGGCGAACTTCGTCCTCGAGCGGTCGATCGACAACGGCAGCTTCACGGTCCTCGCCAGCCCGGCCGCGCGGAACAACACCGGAACGGTGAGCTACGTGGACTCCGGGGTCACCCAGGGCCACAGCTACGCCTACCGGGTGAGCACCGTGAACGTCGCCGGTACCGGCGGCCCGACCGACCCGGTCAGCGTCCTCGTCGACCTCCCGCCGGTTCCGCAGTCCGTGCAGGGCACCGCGGCAGCGCAGGGCAAGAACGAGCGGATCACGGTGACCTGGGCGGATGTGAGCGGTGAGACGGCCTACGACGTCCAGTGGAGCGCCGACTCCGCGTTCACGACGGTGGCCGGTTCCGCCACCACGGGTGCCGGGACGACGACGTACACGACGGGCAACCTCAGCACCCAGGTCTGGTACGTCAGGGTCCGCGCGGTCAACCCGGTCGGGGCCTCCGACTGGTCCACCGTGGCGACGGTCGCGACTCCTTGACCCTGCCGGGCGGCCGCCGCCTCAGAGCCGAGGCGGCGGCTGCCTGGGGTCCGGGCCGTTGACCAGCGCAAAGGGCCTGACAGTACGGGTGCCGGCCCCCTATCCTGCTCGTGTGAAGCGGGACGGGTGGACGTTCCTGACCAACCACGGGCACGTCCTGGTGTGTCTGGCGGGGGAGCCCGACGTGCTCCTGCGCGACGTCGCGACGAGGATCGGCATCACCGAGCGGGCGGTGCAGCAGCTCGTCGCCGACCTCGAGCGGGCCGGGGTCATCGTGCGGGTGCGGGTCGGCCGGCGCAACCGGTACGTCGTGCGTCGTGACGAGCGTTTCCGGCACCACCTCGAGGCCGGGGTGACGATCGGGGAGTTCGTCGACCTCGTCGAGCGGGGCCGGGGCTCGAGGCTGCGGGTCGTCCGCGACGGCCCGGCGGTCTGACCGGGGACAGGGCCCCCCACATCGCCACCGGTGGACCGGTGCCGGCCGGGTGCTCGGGGGGAGCGTCGCGGGGCTAGCCTTCTCGCCATGACGAGACGGCTCGGGCTCATCGTCAACCCCACGTCCGGCAAGAACACCGGGGCCCGGGTCGGCACGCAGGCCCTCACCCTGCTCCGCGCCGCCGGCGTCGAGGTCCTCGACCTCAGCGCCGCCGACGCCCGGGGGGCCACGGCCAACGGCCGAGCGGCGATCGCGGCCGGAGCGGTCGACGCCATCGTCGTCGCCGGCGGCGACGGGATGGTCCACCTCGGGGCCAACCTCTGCGCCGGGACCGCGGTCCCGCTCGGGGTCGTGGCTGCCGGCACCGGGAACGACATCGCCCGCGAGCTCGGCCTCCCCGTGCGCGACGCCGCGAGGTCGGTCGAGCGGCTCCTGGCCGGCAACACCCGGGTCGTCGACGCCGCCCGGCACGTCATGCCCACCGGCGAGACCCGCTGGTTCCTCGGGGTGCTCGCGGCTGGCTTCGACGCCGTCGTCAACGAGCGGGCCAACACCTGGCGATGGCCCAAGGGGCCGATGCGCTACAACCTCGCGATCCTCCGCGAGCTGCCGGTCTTCCGGGCGATCCCCTACGTCATCGAGCTCGACGGGACGTCGCGCGAGCTCGACGCGATGCTCGTCGCGGTCGGCAACGGTCCGGCCTACGGCGGGGGGATGCGGGTGACGCCCGACGCCTCCTTCGACGACGGGCTGCTCGACGTCCTGGTCCTCCACCGGCTCCCGATGCACGAGTTCCTCCGGGTGTTCCCCAAGGTGTTCAGCGGCACCCACGTGGGCCACCCCGCGGTCGAGGTGCTCCGGGCGCGGACCGTGGGCCTGCGGGCGACCGGCATCGTCTCCTACGCCGACGGCGAGCGGTTCTCGCCCCTGCCGGTCGCCCTCGAGGCCGTGCCCGGCGCGCTCACCGTCCTCGCCTGAACCCGGCACGTGCCGGGTTCGCGGCGCGCCCGGGTGCGGGCAGCGCCGCCGCACCCGCGCACGTGCGAGGGTGAGCCGCGCGAACGTGCCGCTGACGTAGCCTGAGCCCATGCCCAGTCCCGCCGAGCGGTACGCCGCGGCCGCCGCCCGGAACCGCCGGGACCGCTCCGAGCTCGGCCGCTTCACCGCCACCCTCGACTTCCCGCTCGACGACTTCCAGGTCCTCGCCTGCGAGGCGGTCGAGGACGGCAAGGGGGTGCTCGTCGCCGCGCCCACCGGGGCCGGCAAGACGATCGTCGGCGAGTTCGCGGTGCACCTGGCCCTGGCCACCGGTCGCAAGGCCTTCTACACGACGCCGATCAAGGCCCTGTCGAACCAGAAGTACCACGACCTCGTCCGGGTGCACGGCGCCGAGACGGTCGGGCTCCTCACCGGCGACTCCTCGGTCAACGGGGAGGCACCGGTCGTCGTCATGACCACCGAGGTGCTCCGGAACATGATGTACGCGGGCTCCTCGACCCTCGCCGGCCTCGGCTTCGTGGTCATGGACGAGGTGCACTACCTCGCCGACCGCTTCCGTGGCGCGGTCTGGGAGGAGGTCATCATCCACCTCCCGGAGTCGGTGCAGGTGGTCTCGCTGTCGGCCACGGTGAGCAACGCCGAGGAGTTCGGCGACTGGCTGGCCGAGGTCCGGGGGAACCACGAGGTCGTCGTCTCCGAGCACCGCCCGGTCCCGCTGTTCCAGCACATGCTCGTCGGCACGACGATGTTCGACCTGTTCGCCGGGAACCGGGTCAACCCCGACCTGCTCCACGCCATCCGCAGCGCCGAGCAGCGCGGGCGCTTCGAGGAGACGGCCCCCCGCGACCTGCGCGGGCGGGGCGGCCGCGGCCGGCGCGACCGGACCCCGCCACGCGGGCCCGGGGGCGGCAGCGGCGGCCGCGGTTTCGCCCGGGGCGGCCGGCCGGGCGGAGGGGCCACCCGGGCCGAGGTCGTCGAGGGACTCGAGCGCGAAGGCCTGCTGCCCGCCATCACCTTCATCTTCAGCCGGGCCGGCTGTGACGCCGCCGTCGGGCAGCTGCTCGCCGCCGGGACCAGGCTCATCCCCGAGCGGGAGGGTCTGCGGGTCCGGCGGTTCGTCGAGGAGCGGGTCGAGGCACTCGCCGACGAGGACCTCTCCGTGCTCGGGTACTGGGACTTCGTCGAGGGCCTCTCGCGCGGCTTCGCGGCCCACCACGCCGGGATGCTGCCGCTGTTCCGGGAGGTCGTCGAGGAGCTGTTCACCACGGCACGCATCCGCGCCGTCTTCGCCACCGAGACCCTCGCCCTCGGGATCAACATGCCGGCCCGCACGGTCGTCATCGAGAAGCTCGTCAAGTTCAACGGCGAGGCGCACGTCGACGTCACCCCGGCCGAGTACACCCAGCTCACCGGACGGGCCGGGCGTCGCGGCATCGACATCGAGGGGCACGCCGTCGTCCAGTGGAGCCGGGGGATGGACCCGATGGCGGTCGGCGGCCTCGCCTCCACCCGCACCTACCCGCTGCGCTCCAGCTTCCGGCCGACCTACAACATGGCGGTCAACCTCGTCGCCCAGGTCGGCCGCGAGGTGGCCCGTGAGGTGCTCGAGACGTCCTTCGCCCAGTTCCAGGCCGACCGGGCCGTCGTTGGCCTGGCCACCCAGCTGAGGAAGAACGAGGAGGGCCTGGAGGGGTACGCCGAGGCGATGCACTGCGACCTCGGCGACTTCCGCGAGTACGCCCGGATCCGACGCGAGATCGCCGACGCCGAGAAGGACGGCCGCAAGGCACGCGCGGCGTCGCGGCGGGCGGAGGCGGCGGTCTCGATGGAGGCGCTTCGCGTCGGCGACGTCATCCGGATCCCGGCCGGCCGCCGCGCGGGGTGGGCCGTGGTCGTCCAGCCGGCCCGCAGCGGGACGGGGTCGCCGACCGGGCCCGGCGTGGTCACCGAGGACAAGCAGTTCCGCCGGCTGACCCTCGTCGACGTGCCCGAGCCGGTCGAGGCGGTCGCGACGGTGAAGGTGCCCGTGCACTTCAACCCC
Organism: uncultured Actinomycetota bacterium; assembly: GCA_963772645.1. Classification (GTDB taxonomy): domain Bacteria; phylum Actinomycetota; class Actinomycetes; order Actinomycetales; family Dermatophilaceae; genus DASSQJ01. Next base: position 287,976 of record CAVYYD010000007.1, on the reverse strand, counting down.
AAGTCGCCCCGGGCTCGCCGGGACCTCGCGACCTCCCTTCGGATCGCCACCCCGCACGGGACCGACGGGGCCCCGTCCCGGCGTGGACGCCACGACGTGACCCGCGACTCCGACCTCGTGGACCACCTCCGGCGCCAGCTGCGCGAGCACCCCTGCCACCAGTGCCCCGACCGGGAGACCCACGCGCGGTGGGCCGAGCGCTGGTGGCGGCTGAAGCGGGAGACCACCGGCCTGCACCGCCGGGTCGAGGGACGCACGAACACCGTGGCCCGCACCTTCGACCGGATCTGCGACGCTCTCGAGGCGCTGGGCTACCTCGACCACGGCGGCACGGTGGTCACCCCGAGAGGGCAGCAGCTGCGGCGGCTCTACACCGAGAAGGACCTGCTCGCCGCCGAGTGCCTCCGCCGCGAGGTGTGGAAGCGCCTCGACGCGCCGGGCCTCGCGGCGGCGGTCTCGGCGCTGGTCCACGAGCCCCGCCACGAGGAGGCCGAGGTCGCTCCGCGGATGCCGACCGACGAGGTGGCCGAGGCGGTCGCCTCGATGGAGCGGCTGTGGGCCGACATCGAGGAGCTCGAGACCGCCCACGACCTGCCGACGACCTCGGCACCGGACGGTGGGATGGCGTGGATGGCGCACCGCTGGGCGTCGGGGGAGCGGCTCGACACGGTGCTGCGCGGCCAGGAGATGGCGGCCGGGGACTTCGTCCGGCGCTGCAAGCAGCTCGTCGACCTCCTCGACCAGGTGGGCGACGCGACGGCGGACCCCGAGCTGCGCCGGACGGCACGCCGCGCGGTCGACGGCGTGCTGCGCGGGGTGGTGGCCGCCGACCGCCTGGACTGACCGGCTCAGCCCAGCCCGAGCGCGGCGAGGACCCGGTTCAGCGGGTTCGTGACCCCGTAGGTCGACGCGAGCTCGCTGAGCAGCCGCACGTCGGCGACGCGGGTGGGCAACGCGAGGTCGACGTCGTCGACCGGGGCGTCCCGGGCGACCCGGACGACCGCCGGCGCGACGTCGAGGTAGCCGGCCGCGGCCTCCAGGTTGGCGCGCCGGGCGCCCTTGATCGCCGGGTCCCCGCCGTCGACGGCCTCGCGGAGCGCGGCGAGCGAGCCGTAGCCGGAGACCAGCTGGGCGGCCGTCTTGTCCCCGATGCCCTTGACGCCGGGCAGCCCGTCGCTCGTGTCGCCGCGGAGCACCGACATGTCGAGGTACGCCTCGCCGGTGCCGACGCCGTACTTCTGCGCGAGGGCGGCCTGGGTGATGACGTCGGGCTCACGGACCCCGCCCCGGCCGGTGTAGAGCACCCGGACAGGACCCTCGTCGTCGACGAGCTGGAGCAGGTCGCGGTCCCCGGTCACGACGTCGACCGGCATCCGCCCCCGGTGCCGCTCGACGAGGGTCCCGATGACGTCGTCGGCCTCGTACCCGGGGGCGCCGAGCCGGACGATGCCGAGGGCCCGCAGGGCGTCCCGGATGAGGGGGACCTGCGGGGTGAGGTCGGGCGGGCTCTCCTCCACGGTGTCCGAGCCCTCGGTGAGCCGGTGGGCCTTGTACGTCGGGATGAGGTCGACCCGCCACTGGGGACGCCAGTCCTCGTCCCAGCACGCGACGAGGTGGGTCGGCCGGTGCGCGGTGAGCAGGGTCGCCACCATGTCGAGGAAGCCCCGTACCGCGTTGGTCGGCGTGTCGGTGTCGTCGGTGCGCTGGTCGGGGACCCCGAAGAAGGCGCGGAAGTAGAGCGAGGCGGAGTCGAGGAGCAGGAGTCGCGGGGTACTCGTGGCCGGCATCCTCGAAGGCTACGGCGGCGGCCAGTCCGTCGGGCGGACGTTCGGCCGGTGCGGCACGGCGACCGGCCGGGTCAGGAGGAGGGTGCAGTGGGCGGGTCGACGACCACGAGGGTGCCCGAGTACATGCCCATGATGCAGGTGAAGGGCACCTCACCGGCGTCCAGCGCCGGGAGGTCGACGCTGTTGGCGCCCTCGGTGAGGTTCACCGCGACTCCCAGGTCGGGGACCCGCAGCGCGGCGCTGCAGCTGAACGGGGAGGTCCCCTCGATGACCCAGGTCGTCGGCAGCCCGGAGTAGAGGACCGTCGTCGCCGGCTCGTAGCCGTCGGACGTCTGGGTCATCCTGACCGTCTGCCGACCGTCGGCCACCGAGACGTTGGGGGAGGCGGACGCGGTGGCGGACACGGACACCGCCGAGCCCGGCCCGGTGATGCCGAGGAGGCTGAGCCCGTTGCCGAGGTTGAGCAGGGCGAAGGCGAGGACGACGACACCCGCCGACCGCAGCACCGTGACCTGGCGGGGCCCCGTCGTCACCTCGGGGACCGTGGCCACCGCGAGCAGCCCCGGGGTCGTGCCCACCGCGAACGTGGCCATGATGAGCGCGGCGTGCGGCGCCGACCCCGTGGACAGGGCGTAGAGCTGGGTCGCCTGGGTGAACCCGCACGGCAGGACGAAGGTCGCCGCGCCGAGCAGCGCGGCGTGGCCGTCGCCGTAGCTCCTCCCGTCCGGGTCCCCGAGGCCGAGGGCCCGTCCCAGGCCACCGGGCAGCCGGGGGCTCCAGCCCGCCGTACGGGGGGAGACCCCGCTGAGCCGGACCCCGACGAGGACCATGACGACAGCGACGGCGAGGACGAGGACGGCGAGGACCCGGGTCGGCAGGCTCATCGTCGACCCCAGGGCACCCAGCGCCCCGCCGAGCAGGGCGAACCCGACCACCCGGCCGAGGTTGAACGCCAGCTGCGGCCGGAGCCGGGTGACCAGCCGCGGGCGGGCGGGCCCGGCCGTGCGCAGGGCCGACGCATGGGCGGCCGACAGGCTGAGGACGAGCCCCCCGACGATCGCCATGCAGGTGGAGACCCCGGCGGCGAGGCCGAGGAGGAGGACGAGGACGAGGCCGCCACGGGAAGGGTCGACGAGCGAGTCGGCGATGCCGCCCAGGCCGAGGGTGGAGAGGGCGAGCACCGCGAGGCCGACGACCGCGGCGGTCGCCGCGAAGGTCCACCACACCGACGGGTCGGTGCTCAGCCAGGGCGGCGCGAGCGGCTGGTAGCCGGCCGACCGGACGGCGGCCTCGAGACGCTCCCGCGGTGGGAGCGCCCGGCCCCTGACCGTCGCCCGCCCCCGCGCGGCGGACACCGACACGGACTCGACGCCCGGTACCGCACGCAACGACCGGCCGACCCGCAGCTCGCACGACTGGCACGTCATCCCGGCGACCGGGACGGTGAGCTGCACGATGGTCTCCACGGCCCTCGCCACCGCCTGTCTGCGGGCACACCCCGCAGCCTCATCGTGCCACCACCTGACCGTCGTCCGTCGGTGTGGTCGTGCAGGTCACGCCGCCACCGCGCGGCCGCGGGAACGACCACGGGCCGGCTGCGGGTGCGGTGCCGGACCGCTGTGGCGGGACGCACGGTGGGCGCCCCCGGCGCCGGCCCGTGGTGCGCACTACGCTGGATCCGTGGAGGACCTCGACCGGCGGATCGTCGAGCTGCTCACCGAGGACGGCCGGATGAGCTACACCGACCTCGGGAGGGCACTCGGCATGTCGACCTCTGCCGTCCACCAACGGGTGCGGCGGCTCGAGCAGCGGGGCGTCGTCACGGGGTACGCCGCCAAGGTCGACCACCGGGCCCTGGGCCGCGAGCTCACCGCCTTCATGTCGGTCACCCCGCTCGACCCCGCCGCCCCCGACGACATCCCCGAGCGGCTGCGCGACATCTCGGCCATCGAGGAGTGCCACTCCGTCGCGGGGGACGAGAGCTACATCCTCAAGGTGCGGGTCGCCACCCCGACCGACCTCGAGGAGCTCATCGCCACCATCCGCGGCGCGGCACACGTCGCGACCCGGACCACGGTCGTCCTGTCGACGCCGTGGGAATGAGCGCCCCGAGCGGCGCGGCCGCGGACCTCCAGCACTACCTCCGCGAGGGGCGCGCCGCCGTCGTGCGCTCCATCGACGGGCTGTCCGAGTACGACGCACGCCGCCCGCTGACCCCGACCGGGACCAACCTCCTCGGCCTCGTCAAGCACCTCACCGGGGTCGAGCTCGGCTACCTCGGCACGGCCGTCGGGCGCCCCGGCCCACGGCTGGCGTGGGAGGAGGACGGTTCGGTCTGGGAGGGCGGCGACATGTGGGCCCGGGCCGAGGAGAGCCGCGAGGAGCTCCTCGCGCTCTACCAGGCGGCCTGGGCGCACAGCGACGCGGCCATCGCCACGCTGCCCCTGGACCACCCGGCGACCGTGCCGTGGTGGCGCGAGGAGCACCGCGACACGACGTTCGGCCACCTCCTCGTCCGGGTGGTCGCCGAGACCGCCCAGCACGCGGGCCACGCGGACATCCTCCGCGAGGGCATCGACGGCCGGGCCGGGCGCGACCACGACCTCGTCGGCGACGACGCCTACTGGTCGGAGTTCGTCGCCCGGATCGAGACGGCGGCGAAGGCCCACCGTTGACCGGGCCGATGACCGGGCCGATGACCGTTCCGATGACCGGTCACCGGCTGATCCCGGCGACCCGTGCCTCGGTGAGGCGCACGAGGTCGGCGGGGGAGAGGCCCACGTCGAGGCCCCGGCGGCCACCCGAGACGTAGACGACGTCGAACCGCAGCGCGCTCCCGTCGAGGACCGTGGGCAGCGCCCGCTTCTGGCCGACCGGGGAGATGCCGCCGACGACCATGCCACTGGAGCGCTCCGCGGCCGCCGGGTCGGCGAGGACCACCTTCTTCACCCCGAGCGCCGCGGCCATCGCCTTGAGGTCGAGGGAACCGGTGACCGGCACCACGCCGACGGCCGGGCCCACCCCGGCGTCGACGAGGAGGGTCTTGAAGACCTGCTCGGGCGGGAGGCCGAGCCGCTCGGCCGCCTCCAGCCCGTAGGAGGGCGCGCCCGGGTCGTGGGCGTAGGGGTGCAGCGTGAACGGAACCCCTGCCGCCGTCAGCGCGCGGGTGGCCGGGGTTCCCGAGGTCTCGCGCTGGGCCACCGAGGTGCCGGCTGCTCGACGCCGCGACGGCCCGTCAGCGGAGGTCGGCGGCTGCCGCGACCCGGCTGGCCTGCGCGGACACCAGCGCGGCGGCGTGCGCCGAGTCCACGTCGGTGTTCTTCCGCCACCAGCGCTGCCCGGACTCGGGCAGGGTGTAGATCGGGTCGTAGTACACGTACTCGCGCGAGAGCGCCTGCTCGTCGCCGGCCTCGATCGAGGTCCGGTAGTTCTTCCGCCAGAACGACATCCCCCGCTCGGTGTCGTAGCTGTCGACCTGGTGGACCCACCGCTTCCCGACGTACGGCACGTCGCAGACGATCCGCGGGGTGGCGAACCCGGGCAGGTACCCCATGATGTCGTGCTGCAGCTCCTGGGCCTCGCTCAGCGAGAGCCGCCAGTGCTCGGAGAACGGGATCATGTCGGTCATGTAGAAGTAGTAGGGCGTGATCGAGGCCTCGTCCTGGAGCGCGAAGCACAGGTCGAGCAGCTGCTCCGAGGAGTCGTTGACGCCGCGCATGAGGACGCCCTGGTTGCGCACGTCGCGCACCCCCGCCTCGAGCATGGCCCGGGACGCCGCGGCCACCGCGGGCGTGAGCGACTCGACGCTGTTGACGTGGGTGTGGACCGCGAGCGAGACCCCGCGGGCCCGAGCCTTCGCGGCCACCCGGCCGACCCCCTCGACGACGTCGTCCTGGAGCCAGTGCTGGGGCAACCCCATGAGGGCCTTCGTGGCGAGCCGGATGTCCCGCACGGACTCGATGTCGAGGAGCTCGTCGAGGAAGGCCTCGAGGTTCTTCCACGGCATGTTCGCGACGTCCCCGCCGGAGACGACGACGTCACGGACCACGGGGGTGCGGCGCAGGTAGTCGAGCATCGCGCCGTGCCGGTCGACCGGCTTGCCGGCGAGGCGCAGCTTCGTGACCTGCGGTGTCGAGGTGCCGACGAGGTCCATCCGGGTGCAGTGCCCGCAGTACTGGGGGCAGGTCGAGAGCATCTCGGCGAGCACCTTGGTCGGGTAGCGGTGGGTGAGCCCCTCGACCGCCCACATGTCGTGCTCGTGGAGGCTGTCCCGGGCGGCGAACGGGTGGCTCGGCCAGTCCGTGCGGCGGTCGGAGAACACCGGGAGCATGTAGCGGCGCACCGGGTCGGCGTGGAACGCGTCGGTGTAGGCGCCCCCGGCCCCGGGCGTGCCGTCGAGCGAGGGGACCATCGTGTTGAGCATCTGCGGCGTGACGAGCATCGCCATCGTCGCCCGCTCGGCCTGGTCGCGCTCGAGGTCGGCGTAGAAGCGGTCCTCGAGGAGGTCGCCCATGACGTCGCGGAGCTGGGCGAGGTTCTTCACGCAGTGGGCCCGCTGCCACTGGGCGCTGGCCCAGTCCTCGGCGGTGACCCCCCTCCAGCCGGGAAGGCGGGTCCAGTCCGGCTCCACCAGCTCGCGACGGCGGTAGGCGTAGGGCTGCTCGATCCTCGACTCCATGCATGGCAGGATACGGGACGGATGAGGTGTGGTGACCGCAAGGGACCGCAAATCGTCCGGCAGCGTGTCGTCCAGCAAGGAGATCCTTGTGCACACCAGCGCGTCCTCCCCGCTCGGCCTGCACCGGGTGCTCGCCCCGGCCGGGGGCACCCTGCCGCAGGCGGCGGCGGTGCTGGACGCCGACCCGGAGATCTGGCCCGACGAGGTCCGGATCGACGTCGAGACCCTCAACCTCGACGCTGCGTCCTTCCGCCAGCTCACCGAGAAGCACCGGGGCGACGGTGCGGCCGTGCGGGCCGAGGTGCTCGAGGTCGTCGCCACCCGCGGGAAGATGCAGAACCCGGTGACCGGGTCCGGCGGGATGCTCGTCGGTACCGTCGCCGAGGTCGGGCCGGGCTCCCCGCTGGGCCTGCACGTGGCGGACCGTGTGGCCACCCTCGTCTCCCTCTCGCTCACCCCGCTGCGGATCACCGACGGACTCGAACGCTGGGACGGCCGGTCCGAGCGGGTCCCGGCGCGGGGCACGGCGGTCCTCTTCGGCCGCTCGATCGCGGCGCGGCTGCCCGAGGACCTCGACCCGCAGCTGGCCCTGGTGGTCCTCGACGTCTGCGGCGCGCCGGCGCTGGTCACCCGGGTGGTCCGCGACCACGTCGAGCAGCGGGGGGAGCCGCCGATCGTCGCCGTCCTCGGCGCGGCGGGCAAGTCGGGGTCGCTCTCCCTCGCCGCGGCACGGGCGGCGGGCGCGGGGCGCCGGATCGGCGTGGTGCCCACCGACGCGGAGGCGCGGCTGCTGCACCCCACCGGGCTGGCCGACGAGGTCGTCGTCGCCGACGCCCGCTCGCCGCTCGGGCTGTCCACGGCGGTGCAGGCGGCCGGCGGCCCGGCGGACGTGACCGTCGTCTGCGTCGACGTCCCGGGGTGCGAGCAGCCGGCCATCCTCGCCACCGCCCAGGGCGGGACGATCGTGTACTTCTCGATGGCGACGAGCTTCGCGGCCGCCGCACTGGGCGCCGAGGGGGTGGCGGCCGACGTGCGGATGCTCGTGGGGAACGGCTACGTCCCCGGGCACGCCGACCTGGCGCTGGGCCTCCTGCGTGGCGACGACGCCCTGCGCGGGCTGTTCGAGGACCGCCTCGCCGGCCGGGCACCCGCTGCCGGGTGACGGGGGAGGCCGCCCCGGAAGGTGCGGGCGTATCGTCGAACGATGACCAGGCTGGCACCGGTCGCCATGCTGAGCGCGGTGACCCTCGTCGGGTGCACGTCCGCCGACCGGGCTCCGACGGCGGGCGCCGGGGCCGCGTCGGCGGGGGCCACCAGCGTGCCGTCGGCGGCCCCGCGGGAGAGCGGGACCCTCGCCACCACGAGCGGCTCCTGCACCACGGACCACAAACGGGCCCCGCTGCCCGAGTGGGCCCGTGAGGGGTTCTTCACGCCCGCCCCACCGATGCCGTACGTCCTCGGCGACCGCGGCGAGATCATCGCGATCCTGTGGGCCGACCACGACCCGCTCCAGGTGCCGCCCCCACCCGGGCGCAACAACAAGATCCTCTGGGTGGCCAGTGACGGGTCGACCGACCCCCTGACCATCCGGGCGACCCTGCGGCCCTCGGGAGAGACCGTGACCCGCCGCGTGGCCGACGGCCCCGGCCCGTCCATCGTCGACCTGCCCGCACCGGGCTGCTGGTCCCTGGACCTGACCTGGGGCGACCACCACGACCACCTCGACCTGGCGTACGCGGCCGGCGCCGGGTGACCCCCGGGGCTCAGCCCGAGAGGGGTGCGTCGAGCAGCGCCCACACCGGCCCGGCGAGGACGCCGAGGAGCACCGAGGCCGCCGCCGCGGCGCCCGCCGTCCGCGCCGACCAGCGGCGTGGTTCGGGCAGCTCGACGGGCGGGTCCCCTCGCCGGAGCGCGGGCGCGACCCAACGCAGGTAGTAGAAGAGCGAGATCAGCGTGTTGACGAACAGGGCGACGGTCAACCAGGCCATCCCGCCGTCCCAGGCCGCGACGGCCGTCGTCGCCTTCCCGACGAAGACCGCCGTCGGGGGAGTGCCGACGAGCCCGAGCAGCGCCACGACGAGTGCCACGGCCAGGCCGGGCCGTGCCCGCACGAGCCCGGCATAGCCGGTGAGGGTCCGCAGGTCGGGCAGGGCGGTGGTCACGGCGAAGGCGGCGACGTTGGTGATCGCGTACCCGGCGAGGTAGAGCAGCAGCGCCGGCAGCGCCAGGCCGCTGTGGCCGGCGACCGCGACGGGCACGAGGAGGTAGCCGACCTGGCTGACCGTCGACCAGCCGAGCAGCCGACGCGGGTCCTCCTGGCCGTACGCGGCGAGGTTGGCCAGCGTCATGCTCGCCACCGCGAGGGCGCCGACGAGCACCCCGGCACCCACGGTGTCCGGCAGCGCCGTGACGAGCCGGAACGCGGCCACCACGGCCCCGACCTTCGGCACCGTCGTGGCGAAGGCCGCGGCGAGACCGGTGGCGCCCTCCGCGGCGTCGGGGACCCAGAAGTGGGCGGGCACGCTCCCGGCCTTGAACGCCAGCCCCGCGAGGACCCCCACGAGCCCGGCGGCGACCGCCGCTCCGGGGGCACGAGCCAGCGCCCCGGCCAGCTCCGGGTACGCCGTCGTTCCGCCGGCGCCGTAGAGAAGGGTGACGCCGAGCAGCATGAGGATGCCGAAGAGGGCACCGACGAGGTAGGTCTTCAGCGCCGCCTCGGCGGCGCGGCCGGTGCGGCCGAGCCCGACGAGGGCGTAGAGCGGGATGCTCGCGAGGAGGAAGCCGACGGCGAGGACGAGCAGGTCCCGCGCACCGGCGAGGACGAGTACGCCGGTCGTCGCGAAGAGCAGCAGGGCGTAGGTCTCGCTCTCACGGGGGTCGCCGCCGACCTCGTCGGCCGCGAGGGCGAGGACGAGAAGGGTCGCGACACCGGCGACCACCCGGGCCGTCGTCGTGGCCACGTCGACCGCGAAGGCGCCCTCGAACGCCGTGGTCGGCCCGCCGGCCGCGGCGAGCGACGCCACCACCGAGGCGACGAGGGCCGCCGCCGCCACGGCCCGCATCCGCCACTGTCGCAGCCGCGGGGTGAAGGAGCCGCCGAGCAGGCAGACCAGGCCGCCCGCGAAGAGCAGCATCTCCGGCAGCATCGCCAGCGGTCGCATGGCCGTCGAGGTCATCGGGCCTACCGGTCGACCGCGCCGACGACCGTGCGTGCCGCCGGCTCGATGACGTCGAGGACCGGACGGGGTGCCACCCCGATGGCCAGGGACAGGACGAGCAGGGGCGCGATGGCCCAGCCCTCGTGCGCCCGCAGGTCGGTGAACCCCCGGGCGGCGCCCCGCGTCGGCCCGGTGAACACCCGCTGGAGGGTCCAGAGGAACACCCCGCTGATGGTGAGGATGCCGAGGAGCGCCACGGCCGTGACCGGTGCTGCGGCGATGCTGCCGGTGAAGACCTGGAACTCGGCGACGAAGCCGGACAGACCCGGCAGCCCCAGCGAGGCGAACGCGGCGACGGCGAAGAGGACCGTGGTGCGCGGGGCCCGGCCGGCGAGGCCGCCGAAGTCCCCGATCTCGTAGCTCCCGCTCCGCTCGAGGAAGAGGCCGGCGAGGAGGAACAGGGCGGCGGTCACCAGCCCGTGGCTGACCATCTGCGTCACGGCCCCGGTGACGGCGACGGTCCGGGCCTGGGCCGTGTCGGCCGCGACCACTCCCGCCGCCCCGACCGCCAGGACGACGTAGCCCATGTGGTTGACCGAGGTGTAGGCGATCATCCGCTTGAGGTTGCCCTGGGCCAGGGCGACGAGCGCTCCCCAGAGGACCGAGACGACCCCGACGACGACGACCACCCAGGCCCACGAGCGCCAGGCGTCCGGGAGCAGCGGCATCGCGATCCGGACGAACCCGTAGGCACCGAGCTTGAGGAGCACGCCGGCGAGGACGGCGGAGCCGACCGCCGGGGCGTCGGTGTGGGCCGGCGGCAGCCAGGTGTGGAAGGGGACGGTGGGTGTCTTGACCGCCAGCCCGAGCAGGATCGCGCCGAGGACGACGACGCCGGTGGTGCCGCTGCCACGGAGGGGGTCCTGGCGGGCGAGCTCGACCATGTCGAACGTGTGCGGTTCGGCGCCCAGGTAGAGGCCGATGAACCCGCCGAGCAGCGCGAGCGACCCCAGGAACGTGTAGAGGAAGAAGCGCAGCGCGGAGCGGGCGCGGTCGCCGTGCCCCCACCCGGCGATGACGAGGTACATCGCGACGATGGACAGGTCGAAGAAGACGAAGAAGAGCAGCAGGTCGGCGGCGGCGAACAGGCCGATGCAGACCGTCTCGAGGGCGAGGAAGAGCGCGGCGCGGGTCCGGGGGCGGTCGGGGTCACGCAGGGAGTACACGGCGCAGACGCAGAAGACCACGGCGGTCATCGCGACGAGTGGCAGCGAGAGCCCGTCGAGCCCGACGTGGTAGCTGCTGCTGACGCCCGGGATCCACGGCACCTGTTCCTCGAAGGCCAGGGCCCCGGCCGGTGGGGTTGCGTACGTTGCCCACAGCAGGCCGACGAGGGCCACCTCGAGGGCGGAGGCTGCGACCCACCACCAGGCGACGGCGCGAGCCCCGAGCCGCGGCAGGGCGAGGGCCGGAGCTGCCGCCAGCGGCAGGAACACGGTCAGCGAGAGCACGCGGTCACCTCACGACGACGACGAGGGCGATGCCGGCCGCGACGAGCGCGACGGCCTGGACGTAGTACTGGTGCAGCAGGCCGCTCTGGGGGCGGCGGGCGAGGGCCCCGGCCCGGCGGACCCCGTGCGCGAGACCGCGCACGGCCCCGTCCACCCAGGCGTCGTCGGCGCGGCCCAGGCGGCCGGCGAGGAGCACGCTCGCGTGACCGGCGCCGTCGACGACGCCGGCCCACGCCTCGTCGGCGCGCGCGAGGCCGCGGGCCAGGCCCAGGCTTGGGCGCACCACGACCGCGTGGGCGGCCCGCTCCAGGCCGAGCCAGGACAGCGCCCACCGGGGACGCGGCGGCGGACGCCACCACACGAGGACGACGGCGAGGACGGCGAGCCCGCCGGAGGCGGCGAGCTCCGGGCCGGTCGGCTCGCTGACCACGCCCCCGACGGCGCCGCCGAGCGCCGAGGTCACGGCCGGCACCCCGAGCAGGCCGAGGGCAGCGGCCGCAGTGGCCAGGGCCACCACGGCGGTGGTCACAGCGGCGGGGACCTCGCCGCGGGGCTCCTCCTCCTCGCCGTGCAGGGCCACGGCGCGGCGGCGCTCGTCCTCGTCCACCGGGGCCCAGAGCGTCCGCAGGGCCACCCCGGCGTAGGCCGCGGAGAGCAGTGCCCCGACCAGCCCGACGACGTACAGCGCCGCGGAGTGCTCGAGCGCCGCAGCGAGGACGAGGTCCTTGGTGGCCCACAGCGAGAGGGGCGGCACACCGGCCAGCGCCAGCAGGGCGGCGCTCGCGGCGACGCGGACGGCGGGCCACTCGGCGACGGCGCCGCGCAGGCCGTCGAGCTGCTTGGTGCCGAGCGCGGAGAGCCAGGCACCGGCCGCGAGGAAGAGGCCGGCCTTGGTGGCGGCATGCGCCACGAGGTGCGCCGTGCCCGCGGCCGTGGCCCCGAGCCCGGCGGCCATCACGACGTAGCCGAGCTGGGCCGAGGTCGAGGCGGCGAGCAGCTGCTTGAGGTCGCGCTGGCCGACGGCCACGAGCCCGAGGGCCACGGTGGTCAGGGCACCGGCCCAGGCGGCCGCCGTGGCCGCCCAGCCGGTGGCCGCCAGGAGAGGCTGGAGCCGCAGCAGCAGGTAGCCGCCCATCGCGACCATCGCCGCGGAGTGCAGCAGGGCGCTCACCGGGCTCGGGCCGTCCATCGCCCGGGAGAGCCAGAAGGACAGGACGAGCTGGGCCGCCTTGCCGAGCGCGGCGACGAGCACGCCGAGGGCGAGCACGTCCCGCCAGCCGGGCGAGGCCGAGGGCAGCGCGGCGAGGTCGAGCCCCGCCCCGCCGGCGAGCGCTGCCGCCGCGGCGGCGTAGAGCCCGAGGTCGGCGGCCCGGGTGGTCACGAACGCCGTGAGCCCCGAGGCGACCCGGTGCTCCTCGCGCCACCGGAAGCCGATGAGCGCGTAGGAGGTGGCGCCCATGACCTCCCACGCGAGGAGCAGCGTGGGCAGCGTCGTCGCGGTGACGGTGAGCAGGGCCGCGGCCGCGAAGAGGAGCATCAGCCCGTGGAAGCGGGCGCGGGACTCCCGGACGTCGGCGGCGGCGGCGAGGAGTACGAGGAGGGTGACGAGGGCGACCGCCGGCGCCACGACGGCGGCGAGCCCGTCGACCCCGAGGGCCAGGTCCGACCCGGCGAGGAACGGCACTCCCACCACCGGCCGCAGCACGGCGACCATCCCGGCGAGGCCGGCGGTGACTGCGGCGGTGCCAACGCCGACCGCTGACGCTGTGCGGCCGAGCCGGCCCGGGGCGATCAGCAGCAGCGAGCCGACCAGGGCCGGGACGACGACGAGGGCCCAGAGCAGGGGCCCGCCGGCGGAGGTCATCCACTCACCCCGCGAGGTCCGTCGCTGCGTCGGTCATGTCGCTGTCGCGCGTCCGGTGCCAGAGCGTGGCGACCGCGAACCCGGTCGCCATCTCCACCGTCATCGCCGCGAGGACGACGAGGAGGAGCACCTGGCCGGTGGGGTCGGGCGCGAGGAACCACCACATCGCGCCCGCGGCGAGGATGACGGCGTTGACCATGACCTCGAGGCCCATCATCACCATGACGACGACCTGCTGGGAGATGGCGCCGTAGAGCCCCACGGCGAACAGGGCCGCGGCGAGGAGCAGGACGAGCTGGAGGGTCATCGGGGTCCCACCCCGCCAGGTGCGGGGTCCCTCGGCCGGCCGTCCAGGTCGTCACCGAGCCGGTCGTAGCGGGTCCGGTGCGCGGCGAGGACGATGCCGCCGACGATGGTCGCGACCATGACCGGGCTGACGACGACCATGACGAGCATCTGGCGACCCATGATCGCCTCGCCGAGGGCCGCCGTGACGTCCGGCGAGGGCACGCCGCGCCGGACGGGCCAGTCGACGAGGAGGGCACCGGTGCCGAGGACGACGAAGGCCGACACCGACACCGCGACCGCGGCCCGCTTCGAGTGCACCATCGACATCGGCATCAGGGCCGGGTTCATCCCCATGTACATCACCATGTAGACGGCCATCACGGCCATCTCCATGAGCATCATCAGGACGGTGACGACCCCGAGGTAGCTCTGCTCCAGCAGGACCAGGACGAAGCCGACGGCGACGAAGGACAGGGCCAGCGCATAGGTGGCCCGGGCCATCGAGTCGACGACGAAGACGAGGACGGCCGAGGCGACCGCGACGGCGGCCAGGACCCAGAACACGATGTCGAGGATCATCGGCTCATCCTCTCCAGGCGGCGACGACGGCGACGAACAGGTCCTGGACGAGCACGGCAGGGAGCAGGAGCAGCCAGCCGACCTCCATGAACAGGTCGGGGCGGAGCACCGGGAGGCGACGCCGGAAGGCGACGAGGACGGCGAGCACCGCGGCGGTCTTCAGGAGCACCCACGCCCAGCCCGGAAGGAGCGGCCCGGCGCCGCCGCCGAGGAACATCGGAACCGAGAACGCGGCGCCGGCGGCGAGCAGCGCATGACGGCCGGCCTGGACCAGCAGCCGGTCGACCCCGGAGAGCTCCGACAGCACGCCTCCGGCCACGTCCCCGCCCACGGGAGACGCGAAGGGGCCCCAGACCGAGAAGGCGACGACGCCGAGGCAGTAGACGACGAACGCGACCGGCATCCACACCGCGAACCACAGCGGCCGCTGGGCGGCGGCGACGTCGCCGAGGTTCAGGCTGGCCGCCGCGATGGCGGGGGCGACGAGCGCGAACATCAGCGGCAGCTCGTAGGCGAGGGCGAGGGCCAGGAAGCGGTAGCCGCCGACGAGGGAGTGGACCGAGTTCGCGCCCCAGCCGGTGAGCCAGACCAACGCCCACACCGCGACGTCCATCGTGTTGAACCACACGACCCCGACGTCGAGGTCGCTGAGCACCCGTTCGCCGAGCGGGACCACGGCGACCATGAGCAGCGCGGCCACGACGAGACCCCCGCCGCCGATGCGCCAGAGCAGGCTGTCGGCGGACAACGGGGCCCGGCGGCGCTGGCGGAGCAGCCGCGTGGTCTCGTCGAACGGACGGGTCACCGCCGGCCGGAGCGGTGACCCCTCGGCCCGGGCGGTCAGCAGGCCGTCGAGGACCACGGCCCCGGCGGCGAGGATCGCGAGCAGGGTCGCCGCGAGCAGGGCGGCCCCGAGCAGCGCCGGGCCGCCCGAGGCCGTGGTGACCTCAGGCACGAGCCACCGCCTCGGTGGCACCGGCCGGGCTGCCGAGGGTCGCGACGACGAGGCGGGCGACCGAGAGGTCACTGCCGCGGACCATCGCTCCGAGGGCGTCGACGGGAACGGCAGGCGCCCCCGCGGCGTCCTCGGCCAGGGCCTCGTCCAGCGTGCCCGCGTAGACGTCCGCAGCGGCCGTGGCTCGGTCGAGGAGGCGCAGCAGGCGGTCACGGCAGTCCCCGACGACGTCCTCGGGCAGTCCGAGCCGGTCGCCGAGGTCGGCGCTGACCACTCCGACACCGGCGAGCGACCACCTCAGCAGCCGCGAGCCCTCGACGCGGTGACGCAGGTCGACGAGCAGCGCACGCCCGTCGCCCCCGCCGTGGGAGAGGACCTCGTCGCGAGCGGACCGGGCGAGGGTGGCGCCCCGGTCCCAGCCGGCCAGGGACAGGACCGCCGCCACCTCGTCGCACCGTCGAGCGGCCCTGGTCGCCGCCGGGTCCGGGCCGCGCCCGGCGCCGACGTCGAGGAGCCGGGCCGTCCGCCTCGACGACGAGGTCGCCGTGCAGGGCGACGTCGAGGACGAGGCCGGGCGGCCAGTGCGGCAGGACGGGTCCCAGCCGGACCGGCAGCTCGTCCATCTCGAGCCCGTCCCGGTCCTCCTCGGACCCCCCGGCCAGCGGGATGCCGTCCGGCGCCATCTCCATGTCGCCGTGGTCCATTCCCGTGGCCATCGCCGTGGTCCATGTCGCCGTGGTCCATGTCGCCGTGGTCCATGCCCTCGTGCACGGAGCCCAGGTCCGGCGCCGTCCGGCTCGCCGCGTCGCGTGCCTGCGCGACGCCGTCGGTCAGCCGCTCGGCGATCTCCTCGAGCGCCGATCCGGCCTCGGACGGCTCCAGGACGGAGACCCGGGCGCGCGGCCCCGGCATCGCGTCCCACAGCCGTTCGGTGACCTCGGCGAGATCCCCGCCGGCGTGGCCGGCCACGACGAGGCCGTCCGCGCTCGCCGGTGACTCCGCGAGCCGCCAGCCCCGGGCGCGGACCGCCTGCTCCACCGCGACGCGGACGACGAACCCGTCGCCACCCTCGACGAGCAGGACCCGGGTCGCCCGCACCGCCCGCCCTGCCAGCCGTGACCTCACGCCCATCGCAGCGCTCCCTCCCGCCACGCCCAGGCGACGGCGACGAGCAGGGCCCCGAGGAAGACGAACATCTCGACCACCGCGCTCGCGCCGAGGTCGGCGACCACGACGGCCCACGGGTACATGAAGAGCATCTCGACGTCGAAGGCGAGGAACAGCAGCGTCGCGAGGTACCAGCGCACGTGGTAGCGCGACAGCGCGTGCGCGTCGGGCACCCATCCCGACTGGTACGGGACCGTCCGCAGCGTCGAGCGCCAGGGGGCGAGGAGCCAGTGCGCCGCGTAGAGCAGGGCCACGCCGAGCACCGCGACCCCGGCGGTGGCGACGAGGCCGCTCACGTCGGCACCGCCGGGGGAGTGGTGTCGTGGGGTCCGGGCACCCCCGCAGTCTGTCCGATCGCGGCCGGGCAGGGCGAGAATGGGCGCCAAGGACTCCGGATCCGTTGCCGGTTCGCGACCCAGGGACGGGCGGGTCCTCCCGGCCGGGCGCGACGGGCATCCCGCCCGGTGGCCGATCCTCGGTGAACCCTGGGTGACCTGCCTTGCCCACCGCCGGGGTTGACGGTTGGGTGGGGGCATGACGACCACGGACACCCCGTACGCCCCGGCGGACCTGGAGCTCGACCTGCGCTGGTGGGCCGCCGCGAACTACCTCACGGTGGGCCAGATCTACCTGCGCGACAACGCCCTGCTCCGGGAGCCGCTCACCCTCGCCCACATCAAGCCCCGCCTGCTCGGGCACTGGGGGACCAGCCCGGGCCTGTCGGCGCTCTACGCCCTGCTCAACCGGCTCATCCGCGAGACCGGCACGGACTGCATCTACGTCACCGGGCCCGGCCACGGCGGGCCGGCCCTCGTCGGCGCCGCGTACCTCGAGGGCACGTACAGCGAGGTCTACCCGGAGATCACCGACGACGCGGGCGGCCTTCAGGCCCTCTTCCGGCAGTTCTCCTCGCCGGGCGGCGTGCCCAGCCACGTCAGCGTCCAGACGCCGGGCAGCATCCACGAGGGCGGCGAGCTCGGCTACGCGCTCGTCCACGCAGCCGGCGCGGCCTTCGACAACCCCGACCTCCTCGTCGCCTGCGTCGTCGGTGACGGAGAGGCCGAGACCGGGCCGCTCGCCGCGTCGTGGCGGCTGCCGACCTTCCTCAACCCCCGCCGCGACGGCGCGGTGCTGCCGGTGCTCCACCTCAACGGCTACAAGATCGCGGGGCCGACCGTGCTCGGGCGCACCAGCGACGAGGACGTCGAGGCGTACCTGCACAGCCAGGGGTGGGCACCGGTCACCGTCGAGGGCGACGACCCGCGCGAGGTCTTCCCCGCCCTGCTCACGGCGCTGCGCGACGCCCACGCGCGGATCCGGGAGATCCAGCAGGAGGCCCGCTCGACCGAGGGCCCGAGCGAGCCCGTGCGCCACGCGTGGCCGGCGGTGGTGCTGCGCACCCCGAAGGGCTGGACCGGGCCGCACGAGGTCGACGGCGTCCAGGTGGAGGGCACGAACCTCAGCCACCAGGTGCCGCTCTCGGGGCTCGCCGAGCACCCGGAGCACCTGCGGATGCTCGAGGAGTGGATGCGCTCGTACCGGCCCGAGGAGCTGTTCGACGCCGCCGGTCGTCTCGTCCCCGAGCTGCGGGCCCTGGCCCCGCTCGGCGGCAAGCGGATGTCCGCGAGCCCGTACGCCAACGGCGGCAGGCTCCGCCAGGACCTCCCCATGCCGGACCTCGCCGGGTACGAGGTGGAGGTCCACCGGCCGGGGGTCGCGCTCGTCGAGAACACGGTCACCGCGGGGAGGCTCATGCGCGACATCTACGCCGCCACGACCGCCGCCGACGGCGGCGGGACGTTCCGGCTCTTCAGCCCGGACGAGACCGCGTCGAACCGGCTGCAGGCCGTCTTCGAGGTGACCGACCGGTGCTTCATGGGGCCGCTGGATGCCACGGACCGGCAGATCGGCCCGGACGGGCGGGTCATGGAGGTGCTCTCCGAGCACCTGTGCCAGGGCTGGCTCGAGGGCTACCTGCTCACCGGCCGGCACGGCCTCTTCGCGACCTACGAGGCGTTCGCGATGGTCTCGGCGTCGATGGCCATCCAGCACACCAAGTGGCTCCAGCACGCCCAGGGCCTGGGCTGGCGGGCCCCGGTGTCCTCGCTCAACATCCTGCTGACCTCCACCTGCTGGCGGAACGACCACAACGGCTTCTCGCACCAGGGCCCCGGCCTCATCGACTGCCTGCTGCCCCTCGAGCCGGGGGTCGTGCGGGTGTGGCTGCCGCCGGACGCGAACACCACCCTGTCGATCACCGACCACTGCCTGCGCAGCACGGACCACGTCAACCTCATCGTCGTCGACAAGCAGAAGCACCTGCAGTACCTCACCCTCGAGGAGGCGCACCGGCACTGCGCCCGCGGCGCCGGCGTGTGGGAGTGGGCGAGCACCGTCCCCGCGGGGGCCGAGCCGGACGTCGTCCTCGTGTGCGCCGGCGACGTGCCCACCCAGGAGGCGCTGGCCGCCGCGGAGCTGCTCCACGAGCACGTCCCCGACCTGCGGGTCCGGTTCGTCAACGTCGTCGACCTCATGGCCCTGCTGCCGGAGAACGACCACCCGCACGGCTACACCGACAGCCAGTTCGACGACCTCTTCACCGCGGACAAGCACGTCGTCTTCGCCTTCCACGGCTACCCGCGCGCGGTGCACCAGCTCGTGCACGGCCGGTCCAACCCGGGCCGGTTCCACGTGCGCGGCTTCGCCGAGCAGGGGACGACGACGACCCCGTTCGACATGGTCGTCCTCAACCGGATGAGCCGCTTCCACCTGGCCAAGGAGGTGCTGCGCCGGGCCGACACGCGGCCGGCCGGCTGGGCGTTCCTGCGCGAGCTGTGCGACGAGCGCCTCGCCGAGCACGCGACGTACATCCGCGAGCACCTCGAGGACATGCCCGACGTGCGCGACTGGACGTGGGGAGGGCTCGACGCGTGAGAGGGGTCTACCTCGCGGGGACCGAGGCCCGGTCGGGGAAGTCCGCCGTCGCCGTGGGGCTCGCCCACCAGCTGGCCCGCCGGCACGGCCGGCTCGGCGTCTTCCGGCCGATCGTGCGCGACGGCGACGACGAGCTGCTCCGGGTGCTCGCCCGGGAGGGCGGCTGCGAGGACGAGGATGCCGCCTGGGGAGTCACCGACGCGACGCTGCACGCCGGCCCCGAGGCGGCGCTCGGCCGGGTCGTCGACCGCTACCATGACGTCGCCGGGCGCTGCGACGTCGTCCTCGTCGTCGGCTCCGACTTCACCGGGGTCCCCGCGCCCACGGAGTTCTCCACCAACGCCACGGTCGCGGCCAACCTCGGCACCCCGCTCGTCCTCGTCGTCCCGGCCCGCGACCGCGGGCCGGCCGCCGTCGCCTCCGGTGCCGCCGCGGCAGCGGCCGCGGCCCGTCAGGCCCACGCCCGGGTCCGGGCGGTCGTGCTCAACCAGGTGCCGGCAGCGGTCCGCGCCGCCTACGCCGACGAGGTCCGCCGGGTCGTCGACCCGGTCCCGGTGTGGGCCCTGCCGGAGACCCCGGTGCTCCGGGCACCCACCGTCGCCGACCTCATGGCCGCCACCCACGGCACCCTCGTCCACGGCGACCCGGACCTGCTCGACCGCGAGGCGCTGGGGCTCGTCGTCGCCGCGATGTCGATGCCCCACGTCATCGACCGGCTCACCGACGACGCCGTCGTCATCGTTCCCGGGGACCGTGAGGACGTCGTGCTGGGGGTGCTGCTCGCCCACCAGTCCCGGACCCTGCCGACCCTCTCCGGGGTCGTGCTCAACGGCGGCTTCGGGCTCTCCCCCCAGGTCGACCGGCTCATCGCCGGGCTCGACGTCCGGTTGCCGATGGTCGCGGCCGACGGATCGACGATGGACGTCGCGTCGACCGTGATGCGGGTCGAGGGCCGGATCACCGCGGACTCGGCGCGCAAGATCCGCGCGGCGGTCGCCCTCGTCGAGGAGGCCGAGGACCTCACCTCCCTCGCCGGCGAGGACGCGGTGACCGCCGAGGGGGTCGTCACCCCCCTGATGTTCGAGCACATGCTCGTCGAGCGGGCCCGGGCCGCGGACGCGCACATCGTGCTGCCCGAGGGTGAGGAGGACCGCATCCTGCGCGCGGCCGAGCAGGTGCTCGCCCGCGGCATGGCCAGGCTCACCCTCCTCGGTGACGAGGAGCGGGTGCGCGACCGGGCGCGACAGCTGGGCGTCGACGTCTCCGCCGCTGCCGTCGTCGACCCGGAGACCAGCCCATGGCGGGACCGCTTCGCCCGGGAGTACGCCGACCTGCGCTCGCACAAGGGGGTCACCCTCGAGCAGGCGCACGACCGGGTCGCCGACCCGTCGTACTTCGGCACGATGATGGTCCACGACGGCCTCGCCGACGGCATGGTCTCGGGCAGCATCACGACCACCGCGCACACCATCCGGCCGGCCCTCGAGGTGGTGCGCACCGCTCCCGATACGTCGGTGGTCTCCAGCGTCTTCCTCATGTGTCTCGCCGACCGGGTCCTGGTCTACGGCGACTGCGCGGTGAACCCCGACCCGACCGCCGAGCAGCTGGCCGACATCGCGATCTCCTCGGCCCGCACCGCCGCGCAGTTCGGGGTCGACCCGCGGGTGGCCATGCTGTCGTACTCCACCGGCCGCTCCGGCACCGGCGCCGACGTGGAGAAGGTGCGCAGGGCCACCGACCTGGTCCGCGAGCGGGCACCGGAGCTGCTCGTCGAGGGGCCCGTGCAGTACGACGCGGCGGTCGACCCCACCGTCGCGGCCGCCAAGCTGAGCGACAGCCCGGTGGCCGGCCGGGCCACGGTGCTCGTCTTCCCCGACCTCAACACCGGCAACAACACCTACAAGGCGGTCCAGCGCAGCGCGTCGGCCGTCGCCGTCGGCCCGGTGCTCCAGGGCCTGGGCAAGCCCGTCAACGACCTGTCCCGAGGAGCCCTCGTGCGCGACATCGTCAACACGGTCGCCATCACCGCGATCCAGGCCGGTGCCCGGTGAGCGCCGGCCGGGTCCTCGTCGTCAACGCGGGCTCGTCGTCCCTGAAGTACCGGCTCGTCGACGCGGTCACCGCAGACACGGTGGCCAGCGGGCTGGTCTCGGAGATCGGCGGCGCCTCGCACTGGCGCCACGACGGCGCCCGTCCCCACGACGAGGACGTCGACTGCCCGGACCATGCCGCCGCCTTCGCGCTGGCCCGGGCGGCGCTGGCCGACGAGGGCGGCGTCGACGACCTCGTCGGCGTCGGGCACCGGGTCGTCCACGGCGGCGCCCGGTTCACCGAGCCGGCAGTGGTCGACGAGGAGGTGGTCGCGGCCCTGCACCGGCTCGCCCCGCTGGCGCCCCTGCACAACCCGGCCAACGCCGAGGGCATCGAGCGGGCGGTCGAGGCGTTCCCCGGAGTGCCCAACGTCGCCGTCTTCGACACCGCGTTCCACCACGGCATCCCCGAGGCGGCCCACACCTACGCCGTCCCGCGGGAGTGGCGCGAGCGGCACCACGTGCGCCGGTTCGGGTTCCACGGCACGTCCTACGCCTACGTCTCCCGTCGCACCGCGCAGCTTCTCGGCCGCCCCGAGGAGGACCTGCGGATGGTCGTGCTCCACCTGGGGAACGGGGCCAGCGCCTGCGCCGTCGACGGCGGCCGCAGCGTCGAGACGTCGATGGGCCTCTCGCCGGTCGAGGGGCTGGTCATGGGCACCCGCTCCGGGGACGTCGACCCGGCGCTCGGGGGCTACCTCGCCAGGGTGGCCGGCCTGGACGCCGAGGGCTACGACCGGGCGCTGAACCGCGAGAGCGGCCTGCTCGCGCTCGCGGGGGTCTCGGACTTCCGGACCATCGAGGAGCGGCTCGCCGCCGGGGACGCGGACGCCCGGCTCGCCGTCGAGGTGACGGTCCACCGCATCGTCAAGTACGTCGGCGCCTACGCCGCCGTCCTCGGGCGCCTCGACGCCCTCGTCTTCACCGGCGGGATCGGGGAGCGGGGTGCACCCCTGCGGGCGGCGGTCGCCGACCGGCTCGGCGTCCTCGGCGTCCGGCTCGACGCCGCGGCCAACGACTCCGGTGAGGCCGAGCGCCGGGTCTCGGCGCCGCAGAGCGTGGTGGAGGTCTGGGTGGTTCCCACCGACGAGGAACGGGAGATCGCCCGGGAGACGCTGCGCGTCCTCGGCTCCGCCCCCGACTGGTGAGGTCGCCGCTCCTAGAGTGACCGCCATGGCCAGCACCCTCTACCGCCGGGGGCGGGTCCGCAGCCCGGACCACCCGCGGGCGACCGCCCTCGCGGTGGCCGACGACGGGCGCGTCGCGTGGGTCGGCGACGAGGCCGGCGCCGAGCCCCACGCGTCCGCGGTGGACACCGTCGTCGACCTCGGCGGGGCACTCGTGCTGCCCGGGTTCGTCGACGCCCACGCCCACCTCTCGCACACCGGGCTCGCCCTGCGCGGTGTCGACCTCGTCGGGACGCGGACGGTCACCGAGGCCCTCGACCGGATCGCCGACGCCGCCCGCGCCCAGCCGGGGCTCCCGGTCTTCGCCCACGGCTGGCAGGAGCAGGACTGGACGGCCGGCCGGCCGATGACCACCGCCGAGCTGGACCGGGCCGGCGGCGGCGCGGTGGTGTACGCCTCCCGGGTCGACGGGCACTCGGCCGTGGTCTCCGGGCCGCTCGCCGCCCGGTGCGGGGCCACGACGCTCGACGGCTGGAGCGCCGACGGCTTCGTCGTCCGGGACGCGAAGAACGCCTGCCGCGCGGCCTTCGACGCGGCCCGCACCCGCGGCCAACGCCGCGACGACGTCCGGCTCGCCCTTCGCCGGGCGGCTGCCGAGGGCGTCGCGGCCGTCCACGAGTGCGGTGGCCCGCTGCTGACCTCGGCCGAGGACTTCGACGACGTCCTCGACCTCGGCCGCGAGCCCGCGCTGCCGGCCACGGTCGGCTACTGGGCAGAGGCGGTCACCGACCCCGAGCAGGCGCGGGCGCTCGTGGCGCTGCACGGCGCCGCCGGCCTGGCGGGGGACCTCAACATCGACGGGTCCGTCGGGTCGCACACCGCCCTGCTCCGCCAGGACTACGCCGACGAGCCGGGGTGCCGCGGCACCGCCTACCGCGACGTCGCGGCGGTCCGCGACCACGTCGCCGCGTGTGCCCTCGCCGGGGTGCAGAGCGGCTTCCACGTCATCGGCGACGCGGGGCTCGACCTCGTCCTCGACGGGTACGAGGCCGCGGCCCGGCTCGTCGGCACCGACCTGGTCCGGGCCTCCCGGCCCCGCCTCGAGCACGCCGAGATGCTCGACGCCGCGGGCATCGCCGCGATGGCGCGGCTCGGCATCCGGGCCAGCGTCCAGCCCGCCTTCGACGCGGCATGGGGCGGACCGGAGGGGATGTACGCGCAGCGGCTCGGTGCCGGACGAGTGGTCGGCACGAACCCCTACGCCGCGCTGGCCGCTGCGGGCGTCGGGCTGGCCTTCGGCTCGGACAGCCCGGTCACCCCGTTCGGGCCCTGGGCCGCGGTGCGTGCCGCGGTGGAGCACCGGGACCCCGTCCAGCGGGTCCCGGTGGAGGTCGCCGTCGACGCGCACACGCGGGGCGGCTGGGCCGCCGCCGGCGACGACACCGGGGGAGTGCTCCGGGTCGGGGCCCCCGCGACCTTCGCGGCGTGGGACGACGTGGAGCTCGGCGCGGACGGCCAGCCGGTCCTCGGCGGGGGGACCCCCCTGCCGATCTGCCGGCTCACCGTGCGGAACGGCATCGTGCTCCACGAGGCACGCTGAGGCGGGACCCCGGTGGCGAACCCGGCCTGGGTGCGCCCGGGTGCCGACGGCTCAGGGCGGGGGAGCGGGGTGCGGCGTCGGGACCTCGAGGCGGTGCGCGGGCTCGGTCACCCGGCGCCGGCCCCCGGTGCCGGTCCACGTGACGGTGCCGTCGGCGGCGATCGAGGAGCGCCACCGCCCCTGCTGCTTCATCCGGTGATGTCGCCGACAGAGGCTGACGAGGTTGGCCGGAGTGGTGGCTCCCTCGGGCCACGGCCGGGTGTGGTCGAGGTCGGCGTGCTCGGCGCGCCGGCCGCACCCCCACATCCGGCAGGTGCCGTCCCGGGTGGTGACGAACTCCCGCATGGCCCGCGGTGGCCGGTACGCGCTCGTCGTGTGGCTGAGCAGGGTGCCGCTGTCGGCGTCGAGCACCGCCCTGCACACCTCCAGGGGCAGGCTCCGCAGCAGGCCGGCGACCACGTGCGGCTCGACCCAGCCCAGGCCCGGCAGCTCGGTACCGGAGACGGCCACGCCGGGGGCCACCGGCGCGACCACGGTGGCCAGGTCGCCATCGGGCACGTCGGCGACCTCGACCCACGACAGCTCCTCACGGGTGGTGTCGTCGAGGTCGGCGTACCGGGTCTCCTGGCCGGTCACCGAGTCGATGACGGTCTCGTCGTCGCCCCGCTCCACCCGCACCCGGGTGGTTCGGAGGGGCGGCGGCCCACCGTCACCCGCCACGACGGGAACCCCGAGGGTCACCCGCGCGGACACCGTGACGTCGCGCAGGAGCAGGTCGCCGAAGGCGTCCGCACGTGACTCCGGCACGGAGAGCGAGGGGTCGAGCGCCCGGTAGTCCTCGGCCAGGGACTCCACCGCCGACCACGCCGCGATGCTCTGGCCAGTGGGGATCAGCGCGTACCAGCCGGTGAGCCCGTCCTCCGACGGCGCCACCTCCACGGTGCGGACGCGGCGGCGCTGCGCGAGGTGGGACTCCAGCTGGCGAGGCGCGATGCGGGCCGCCACCCGGCGCGCCTCGCCGGCGACCCGGGCCGGGTCGAGACCGGCCAGCCGGGGCGCCAGGGCGGCGTCGACCCGCGCACACGCGTCGTGGTCGAGACCGGCGCAGGCGTCGACCACCTTGTGTGCGGTCTGGGCCGGGACGTCGCCGCAGACGACGAGGTCGAGGAGGGCGGGGAACCGCTCGCGCAGCGCGGCCCCGAGGGCGACCTTGCGCCCGGCCACGCCGTCGGTGAGCCCGGACTCGAGCGCCAGGGACGAGCCGGCCATCGGGTCGACGAAGCCCACCGGGTGGACCCGCTCACAGGGCCGGGACTCCCACATCGTCGTCTCGACGCGGGCACCCCAGGCGCTGCCGAGGGCCACCAGGGCGTCGGCGGCGTTGGCCACCCGCTGGGCCGAACCCGCCAGCCCGAACGCCTCCTGTGACGACAGGCCCCGACCGCCCTCGAGGAGCTCACGCCCCAGGGCCGTGAGCTCCTCGCGCACCCGCCCGAGCCTGGCCTCGAACTCGCCACCGTCCATGCCCCCATCGTACTCGTACTGGTGTTCGATACCATGGCCATGCACAGCGGCCGACGCGCCACGCCCGCCTCACCATCGGCAGGACATCCTTCTGTCGCTCAGGACACCTGCCGGAACTCCTGCGGCCGGGTTGCTAGATTGGCGCTGTGTCTTCGCGCGCCGCTCGTCTCCTCGACCTCGACCCGGCGCTCGTGCGTCGGGCTCGGACCCTGGCCCGTCGGGCCGGCCGGCCCGTCGTCGACCTCGCCCGGAGCCACACGACGGTCTCGGTCGAACGGGCCACGCTGCGGCTCGCCGGCCTCTCCGGGGCCGACCACGAGAACGTCCCCTGGGTCAACCACCTCGTCGACGCCGTCCGGGACACCGTCGGCCTCGAGGCGGGGGTCACCACCCCGGTCTGGGACGCGCTGCAGCGCGGCGAGGCGCCCGACCTGCTGACCCTGGCCCAGAAGGCGAGCAGTGGAGCCGTGGCCTTCCGGCTGCCCGAGGGCCGCCCGGCCCGGGCCGCGCAGCGGTCGGCCCGCACCGCGGTGGCACGCGGCCTGCGCACCGTCGACGCCCAGCGCCGGGCGCGCGAGCGGATGGTCGCCAGGGTCGGCGACGCCCCCCGCACGCCGTGGATCTACCTCATCGTCGCCACCGGGGACATCCACGAGGACATCCCGCAGGCCCAGGCCGCGGCGCGCGAGGGCGCCGACGTCATCGCCGTCATCCGCTCGACCGGGCAGAGCCTGCTCGACTTCGTCCCCGAGGGGGCCACCCGCGAGGGCTACGCCGGCACCTACGCCACCCAGGAGAACTTCCGGCTGATGCGAGCCGCCCTCGACGACACGAGCCGCGAGCTCGGCCGCTACGTCCGGCTCACGAACTACGCGAGCGGCCTGTGCATGCCCGAGATCGCCGTGCTCGCCGGCCTCGAGCGGCTCGACATGATGCTCAACGACTCGATGTACGGCATCCTCTTCCGCGACATCAACCCGATCCGCACGTTCGTCGACCAGCGGTTCAGCCGCCAGGTCCACGCCCGGGCCGGGATCATCATCAACACCGGCGAGGACAACTACCTCACCACCGCCGACGCCGTCGAGGCCGCGCACACGGTGACCGTCTCCCAGCTGCTCAACGAGTACTTCGCCAAGGAGGCCGGTCTGCAGGACTGGCAGCTCGGCCTCGGGCACGCCTTCGAGATCGACCCCGCCGTCCCGGACAGCTTCCGGCTCGAGCTCGCCCACGCGCTCCTGGCCCGCCAGCTCTTCCCCAAGGCTCCGCTGAAGTGGATGCCGCCGACCAAGCACATGACCGGCGACATCTTCCGGGGCTACCTCCTCGACGGGTTCTTCAACCTCGCCGGGGCGATGACCGGTCAGGGCATCCTCCTCGTCGGGATGATGACCGAGGCCGTCGTCACGCCGTGGCTCTCCGACCGCGACCTCGCTCTGCAGAACGTCCGCTACGTCATGCACGCGGCGGGCGGCCTCACCGAGGACTTCCACCCGCCGCGCGACGGCCTCATCCAGACCCGGGCCCGGCAGGTGCTCGCGGAGGCCGTCGACCTCCTCGAGCGGATCACCGCGGACAGCTCGATGCGCGGCGCCGAGTACCCCCAGCCGCTGCTCGCGGCCATCGCCGACGGCACCTTCGGGGCGATGCGGCGTCCGCCGGCCCGGGGCAAGGGCCTCGACGGCGTGGTGGCCAAGGGCGAGGGGTACGACAACCCGGCGACGACCTTGCTCGAGGAGGGAGCCACCCGATGAGCCGCTCCACCGCCCAGGAGGACCGCGACCGGATCCACCGGCACGAGGGAGAGCGCCGGATGGAGCCGCCGCTGCCGGGCGAACCCAGCCTGCGGGAGCCGGGGCCGCTCGTCCGCCCGTTCGGCGACACCACCGGCGACGGGATGGTGCAGACCTCGTTCACGCTGCCGCTGCCGCACGACAAGCGGGCGGAGGCGGCGGCCCTCCAGCTCGCGGCCAGGATGGGGATGCAGCCCGCGCTGCTGGTCCACGCCAAGGCGATGGGGCCGCACTTCACCTTCTTCGTCGTCTACGGCTCCCTCACCCACCTCGTGGACCTGCGCGAGATCGAGGTCGTCGAGCGCGAGTTCGCGCTGCTGTCCTCGGCGGAGGTCAACCAGGCCATCCGCGTCCACCTCGGGCGCGAGCTCGTCGTCGTCGGGGCGTGCATCGGCACCGACGCGCACACCGTCGGGATCGACGCCATCCTCAACATCAAGGGCTTCGCGGGGGAGAAGGGGCTGGAGTACTACCGGGAGATGAAGGTGGTCAACCTCGGCGCCCAGGTGCTCGTCCCCGACCTCGTCGAGGCCGCCCGCGAGGTGCGAGCCGACGCCGTCCTGGTCTCCCAGGTCGTCACCCAGAAGGACGCCCACATCCACAACACGACCGCGATGTCGGCCGCCTTCCGTGAGGCGTTCCCGGCCGGACAGGTGCCCCTGCTCGTCGTCGGTGGCCCACGGTTCGAGGAGGGCAAGGCCGCCGCGCTCGGCGTCGACCGGGTCTTCGGGAGGGGGACCACCCCGGGCGAGGTGGCGTCCTACCTCGTCCACGCGCTCGTCGAGCCCACGACCGCCCGCCCCGACCGAGGAGCAGCCCGATGACCCGCGCCGAGGTCGGCCTCGACCGTCACCCACCGCCGCTACGTCTCCTACGCCGAGGCGCACTACGCCGGGAACCTCGTCGACGGGGCGTACAGCCTGGCGGCCTTCGGGGACGTGGCGACGGAGATGTGCATCCGCACCGACGGCGACGAGGGCCTCTTCGCCTCCTACTCGGAGGTCCAGTTCCGCGCGGCGGTGCGGGCCGGGGACGTCATCGAGGTCGAGGCCCGGATCGTTCGGGTCGGGACCCGCTCGCGCGAGATGGACTTCGAGGTGCGGGTTCTCGGCCGAGGCGCCCCGCAGCGGGGAGCCTCGGCGGCGGACGTCCTCGACCCGCCGCTCGTCGCCACGACCGCCCGCGGGGTGGTCGTCGTGCCTCCAGCCGGGTGACCTACGGTGGGCCGGTGCCCACCGCCGTCCGGTCGCTGCTGCGCGTCGTCGCGGCGCTCGCCGGGGGAGTGGCGCTCTGGCTCTCCTTCCCCACCCACGACCTGTGGTGGCTCGCGCCCCTCGGAGTGGCGCTGCTCGGCGGCGCCACGCTGACCGCGGGCTTCTGGCGGGGGGCCGGGCTCGGGCTGCTCGGCGGCCTCGCGTTCTTCGTGCCCACCCTGTCCTGGTCGGGCGTCTACGTCGGCGCGCTGCCCTGGCTCGCGCTCGCCGTGCTCGAGGCCCTCTACGTCGCCGGGATGTCGGCCCTCGTGGGCTTCGCGGGACGTCGGCTCCTCGCCGCCGGCCGGGCCGGCGCCGCCTGGCTCCTCGTCCCGCTCGGGTGGGTGGTCCAGGAGTGGGCCCGCTCGACGACGCCCTACGGCGGCTTCCCGTGGGCCCGGCTGGCGTTCAGCCAGGCCGACAGCCCGCTGGCGCACGTGGCCCGCTGGCTCGGGGCCCCCGGGGTGACGCTCGCGGTCGCGGTGGTCGGCACCGGGCTCCTCGCCCTCGGCGCCGGGCTGGCCCGGCACAGACCCCGAGCCGTGCTCGGCGGGCTGGTGGCGGCCGCGCTGCCGTGGGCGGCGCTCTGGGTCCCGCTGCCCACCGACGGGCGCACCGCCGCCGTCGCCTTCGTCCAGGGCGACGTGCCCCAGGCCGGGCTGGAGTTCAACGCCCAGCGCCGGGCGGTCCTGGACAACCACGTCAGGGGGACCCTCCGGCTCGCGGCCACCCACCCCGAGGGGCTCACCCTCGTGGTCTGGCCGGAGAACGCCTCGGACATCGACCCCTTCCGCAACCCCGACGCCGAGGCCGAGATCCGAGCCGCGCAGCACGCCGTCGGGGTCCCGCTCGTCGTCGGAGCCGTGCTCGCCGAGCCTCCCGGTGCCAACTCGAACGTCTCGCTGTTCTACACCGGGGACGGCCCGCCGCAGCGGTACACCAAGCTGCACCCGGTGCCCTTCGCCGAGTACATCCCGCACCGTGAGTTCTTCGCGATGTTCACCCCGACCGCGAACCTGGCCGGCAACTTCGTCGCCGGGCACACCATCGGCGTCTTCGACGTGCCCTCGGCGGGAGGCGCCTACAAGGCCCTGCCGACCATCTGCTTCGAGGTGGCCTACGACGGCCTGATGCGCGACAGCGTCGCCGCCGCGGGAGGGTCGGACAGCCTCATCATGGTGCAGACGAACAACGCGACCTTCGGCTACACCGACGAGTCGGAGCAGCAGTTCGCCATCTCCCGGATCCGGGCCATCGAGCACGGCCGCAGCGTCGTGCACGTCTCGACGGTCGGTGTCTCCGGCTTCATCGCGCCGGACGGGACGGTGACCGGCAGGACCGGCCTGTTCACCCCGGCGCAGCGGGTCGGTGACCCGGTGCTACGCCACGAGAGGACCCCGGCCGACCGGGCCGGCGCCGTCCCGGAGGCGCTCCTGACCGGGCTGTTCGCGGCACTCGTGCTCGCCGCGGCGGTGTGGGGCCGTGGCGTTAGGGTGAACCGACCGCCCACTCCGACCCAGGACGACCCCGTTGCCTGAACCCAGCCGAGCGCCCCTGCGCCGCGTCGCCGTGCTCATCCCCACCTACAACGAGCGGGACACCCTGCCGAGCGCCGTCCGGGGGGTGCGCCAGACCGTCCCGAGCGCGGACGTCGTCGTCCTCGACGACAGCTCGCCCGACGGCACCGGTGAGGTCGCCGACCGGCTCGCGGCCGAGGACCCGCAGGTCCACGTCATCCACCGGCCGGCGAAGGAGGGGCTCGGCGCCGCCTACCTCACCGGCTTCCGGTGGGCCCTGGAGCGGGGCTACGACGCGGTCGTCGAGATGGACGCCGACGGCTCGCACCGCCCCGAGCACCTTCCCTCGCTGCTGGCCGCCGCCGCGGACGCCGACGCCGTCATCGGCTCGCGGTGGGTGCCCGGCGGGCGGGTCGTCAACTGGCCGCTGCACCGCAAGGCGCTCTCGGTCGGCGGGAACGTCTACGTCAAGGTGCTCCTCGGGATGCCGGTCAACGACGCCACCGCGGGATACCGGGTGTACCGGGCCGACGCGCTGCGCACCATGGGGCTGGACGACGTGGCCTCCCAGGGCTACTGCTTCCAGACCGACCTCACCTGGCGCGCGGTCAAGGCCGGCCTCACCGTCGTCGAGGTGCCGATCACCTTCGTCGAGCGGGAGACCGGGGTCTCGAAGATGAGCAGTGACGTGATGACCGAGTCGCTGCGGCGGATCACCGCCTGGGGGGTGCGCCACCGGGCCGGCCAGGTGCGTGGCCTCGTCCACCGGCCCGTGAGGTGGCACGACCTGTGACCCCGTCCGGCGCCACCCCGTACGCCGCTCGCCGCCGGCGACGCTGGGTGCTGCGCTGGGTCTTCCTCGCGATCCTCCTCGTCCCGATGCTCGAGATCGCGGTCATCGTCGCCGTCGGACGGGCCATCGGCGGCTGGCCGACGTTCCTCCTGCTGCTGCTGGAGAGCCTCCTCGGCGCGGTCATCGTCCGCCGGGAGGGGGGACGGGCATGGTCGGCCCTGCGCGAGGCGCTGCGCAGCGGCCGGATGCCGAGCCGCCAGCTCGCCGACGCCGCGCTGGTCCTCGTCGGGGGGACCCTCCTGCTGACGCCGGGTTTCGTCACCGACGCGGTGGGGTTCTTCGTCATCCTCCCGGTGACCCGGCCGGTGACCCGGCGGTGGCTCGAGGCCGCGGTCGCGCGCCGGCTCCTCGGGCCGTTCGGGGACTGGCCCGGCGGCGGCGCTCCCGGGCCGCGGCGCGAGGGCCCGCCGGAGGTCATCCCGGGCGAGGTGGTCGACGAGTGAGGCCGGCGGGGGAGCCCCGGCAGGAGACAGCGACGTGCCGGGCACCCGCTCAGGGGCGCCCGGCACGTCGCGGACTGGTTCTCAGGCGGTCTTCTTGCGGACCTTCTCGCCGCGGGACGCGCGCAGCAGGGTGAGCCGCTCCTCGAGGAGCTCCTCGAGCTCGGGGATCGAGCGACGCTCGAGCAGCATGTCCCAGTGGGTTCGCTGGTGCTTGACCGGCTTGGGCTCCGGCTGCGGGCCCCCGCCCTGCAGCTTGGCCTCGGCACCGCACCGGCACTCCCACGTCGCCGGGACGTCGGCCTCGACGGAGAAGGGAAGCTCGATGGTGTGGCCGTTGGGGCACAGGTAGGTGGTGATCCGACGCTCCGACGGGACGACGTTCTCGTCCGTCTCCATGCTCAGCGCGCCGAGACGGCTGCCGCGCAGGCTGCGTTCTGCCATGGGTGTTCTCCCGGGTCTGTGAGGTCCCCAGCCGGTGGACGCTCCGGCCGGGTCTGGCAAGGGGAACGTGCAACCGGGGTTCGTTGTTCCGGGGCGCGCCGGATGCCGGTGACGCCTGTGACAGGCGTCACAAGGTGGTTCCGCCGGTCTGGCGACACATCCGAGCCGCGGAAACCTCGCGTCGCGCTGCCGCCGGCGGCCCGGCGTGGATACCGTTCCGTGCGTGAGCACGCCCCCCTCGGTCCCGACGGACCTGACCGGCCCCTCGGCGCTCGACGTCGCACCTCCCACCGTCAAGCGGCGGGTCCTCGCCTGGGGGATGTGGGACTGGGGAACCCAGCCGTTCAACACGGTGATCACCACCTTCGTCTTCTCCGTCTACATCACCTCCTCGAGCTTCGGGGCGACGAACACGACGTCGACGGCGCTGTCGGTCTCGACCGCACTCGCCGGGCTGTTCGTCGCCCTCCTCGCGCCGGTGCTCGGGCAGAACTCCGACCGGTCCGGTCGCACCGTCCACAACCTGCGCACCCTCACGTGGGTGCTCGCCGCCCTCTCGGCGGCCCTGTTCGTCGTCCGGCCCGAGCCGGCGTACCTCTGGGTCGGGCTCGGCCTGCTCGCGGTGGGCTCGGTCGTCTCGGAGATCGCCGGGGTGAACTACAACTCGACCATCGACCAGGTCGCGACCTCGCGCACGGTCGGCCGGGTGTCCGGGTTCGGGTGGGGGATGGGCTACCTCGGCGGCATCGTCGTCCTGCTGCTGATCTACTTCCTCTTCATCAAGCCCGACGTCGGCCTCTTCGGGGTCACCGGGGCCGACGGCATGGACATCCGGGTCTCGATGCTCGTCTGCGGCCTGTGGACGCTGATCTTCACCGTCCCGGCGTTCCTCGTGCTCAAGGACCGGGTGGTCCAGCGGGCCCCGCGGGTCGGGGTGGTCCGCTCCTACCAGCTCGTCTGGCGGTCGATCACCGGGCTCTGGCGCGTCTCCCGGCACACGGTGTACTTCCTCCTCGCCTCGGCGCTCTTCCGTGACGGCCTCGCCGGGGTCTTCGCGTTCGGGGCCGTCCTCGCGGCCGGGACGTTCGGGATGTCCGCAGGTGACGTCATCGTCTTCGGCGCCGCCGCGAACATCGTCGCCGGCGTCGCGACGATGGGCTTCGGGATGCTCGACGACCGGCTCGGCCCCAAGCGCGTCATCCTCGTCTCCCTCGGCGCGCTCGTGGTCCTCGGGCTGCTCATCTTCATCCTCCACGGCGGCGGCACGATCGTGTTCTGGGTGCTCGGTCTGCTGATGACGGTCTTCGTCGGTCCCGCGCAGGCGGCGTCCCGAAGCTTCCTCGCCCGGCTCGTCCCCGAGGGCAAGGGCGGCGAGATCTTCGGGCTCTACGCCACCACCGGGCGCGTGGTCTCCTTCCTCTCCCCAGCAGCCTTCGGCGTGTTCATCGCGATCGGAGCGGTCGTCACGGGCGCGGACAACACGCAGTACTGGGGCATCCTCGGCATCGTGCTCGTGCTCGCCGCCGGGTTCGCGGTCATGCTCCCGGTCAAGGAGCACCACGAGCACACGGTGTCCTGACGCCGGCGGCTGGGCGACCAGGGGGCACGCCGCTCCCGGTCAGCCTGCGTACTCCCAGTGCCACGGCTCGGGGAGGGATCCGCCGGCCGAGGCCCACGACGGGTGGAACCAGCCGTAGAGCGGGGCGTTCTGCCGCATCCACCGGTGCGCCGCCGAGCCGAAGTCCTCGACACCGCCGCAGAGGTCCACGGCGAGCCCGAGCCCGTGCCGGCTGGTGCCCGGTGTCGCCGCCCAGGCGCCGCGGGTCGCCTTGACCGAGACCTGCTCGGGCAGGGACCGGTAGGAGTCGGTGATGCACAGGGGGGTGCCCGTCTGGGCCGCGTAGGCCTTGCTCAGGGCGCTGAACGAGGCGGCGGCGCCCGGGGCCAGCCGCTCGCCCTCCGCGCCCCACACCGGGCAGAGCGCGCTCGGCGGCAGCAGCCCGTTGGGGTAGGTGTTCGTGTCCTCGGTGCACGGCTTGCCGATGTCCGCGGTGTCGACCACGGAGGCCGTCAGGGCGTCGCGCAGCCGCTGGGCGGCAGCCCTGGCCTCGGTGGTGCGCGCACCGACGAGGATGCTCGCCACCGGCCCGGCCTTCTCGACCTCGGCCATCTGGAGCTTGCGCAGGTCGCCGATCTTGGCCTTCTGCTCCTCCATCACCGCGTCGAGGGACTTCTTGTCGGCCTC
Organism: uncultured Actinomycetota bacterium; assembly: GCA_963772645.1. Taxonomy (GTDB): domain Bacteria; phylum Actinomycetota; class Actinomycetes; order Actinomycetales; family Dermatophilaceae; genus DASSQJ01. Next base: position 254,169 of record CAVYYD010000007.1, on the reverse strand, counting down.
GATCCGCTCCCGGGCGGCCTCCGCCGTCGCCCGCGCCTGCTCGGCGGTGGCGCTGAGGCGGGTCTGCTCGGCGGTGAGGATCCGGACGTCCTGGAGCGCCCGGGTGCGCTGCTCGGTGATGTAGGACAGGTCGCCGAGCGGGTCGCCGACCTGGTCGGGCTCCTGCTGGAGCGCGGTGAGCATCCCGGAGATGTCCGAGTCGCCCCCGCCGCTGGAGTAGACGTCGAAGACCCAGTCGCGGACCACGGCGCGGGCGGCGGCCAGGCGCGCCTCGAGCCGGACGAGCTCGGCGTGCGCGTCGTCGGCCTCCTGGGTGGCGGCCCGCTCGGTCTCCTTGGCCTCGACGAGCGACTCGAGAAGCGCGTTCGAGCGGTCCGAGAGGGTGTCCATGGTCCGCATCGCCGCGGCGACCTCGGTGTTCGAGGCCTCGAGGACCCCCGAGATGCGCTCGGCCTCGGCGATCTGGGCGAAGAGGAACGCCCCGGACAGCGGCTCGGGGTGGTCGGGCTCGGAGTGCCCCTCGTCGGGGGGGTTGACCGCCGGGGTCGACAGCGTCGTCGGGGTCGTCGACGTCGTCGTCGTCGTCGTCGGGCTGGGTGTGCTCGTCGCGGCGGTCCGGGCGCTCGTCGTCGCCGTCGGGGCGGGGGAGGGCGCCACCGTGGCGGTCGGGACGGGGGAGGGGGCGGCGGTGGAGAGGGTGTTCAGCGGCACCGGGTCCTCGGCCGCGGCCGTGGCCGGGGCCACCACACCGACGACGACCGACGCCAGCGCACCCGCGACCCACCGGGCCGTTCGGTGCGCGCCACCTCTCGGGAGCACCACGATCTCGTTTCCTGCCGTACAGACGACCCCTTGCGGGGCCCGCCACGCGCCCTGCTTCGCCTGACACCGTCACCATAGACACGGCGTCGCGGTTTCGACACCCACCTGCGGAAATACCACCCGTTCGGGCCCCCTGTGATCCTCCGCACGGAAGGGGGGCCGTGGCAGCATCTGGGGAGCGCCCGCCCGGTGTCGTACCGTCCGCGACCGTGGTCATCCCCGGCCCTGGCCACCAGGCACGCGGGGGCGGCCCGCCGACGGAGGGAACCCGATGACCGACAGCTCCACCGGAGGGGCGGCACCGGCAGCCGCGGACAGCCACGACCGGATCCGGGTCCACGGCGCGCGGGTGAACAACCTCAAGGACGTCAGCGTCGAGCTGCCGAAGCGCAGGCTAACCGTCGTCACCGGCGTCTCCGGCTCCGGCAAGAGCTCGCTGGTCTTCGGGACGATCGCGGCGGAGTCCCAGCGGCTCATCAACGAGACGTACAGCACCTTCGTCCAGGGGTTCATGCCGACCCTGGCCCGTCCGGACGTCGACGTCCTCGACGGCCTGACGACGGCGATCCTCGTCGACCAGGAGCGGATGGGCGGCAACCCGAGGTCCACGGTGGGCACCGTCACCGACGCGCTGGCGATGCTGCGCATCCTCTTCAGCCGGCTCGGGGCCCCACACGTCGGCTCGGCCCAGGCGTTCTCCTTCAACGTCGCGACCGCCAGCGGCGCCGGCGCCGTCACCGTCGAGAAGGCCGGCCGGACCACCAAGGCGCGGCGCCGGTTCAGCATCACCGGCGGGATGTGCCCGCGGTGCGAGGGGCTGGGGTCGGTCTCCGAGATCGACCTCAGCCAGCTCGTCGACGAGGACAGGTCGCTGGCGGAGGGGGCGATCACCGTGCCGGGGTACAGCAAGGACGGCTGGTACGGGCGGATCTTCGCCGCCGTCGTCCCGGCCGACCGGCCGATCCGGGCGTTCACCAGGCGCCAGCGCGAGGAGTTCCTCTACGGAGCGCCCCGGCGGATCAAGGTCGACTCGATCAACCTCACCTACGAGGGGCTCGTCCCGCGCATCCAGAAGTCGATGCTGTCCAAGGACGTGGACTCCCTGCAGCCGCACGTGCGCGCGTTCGTCGAGCGGGCGGTGACCTTCCAGACCTGCCCCGACTGCGGCGGAACCCGGCTCAGCGAGCTCGCCCGCTCCTCCCTGGTCGGTGGCCGGAACATCGCCGAGCTGTGCGCGATGCAGGTCAGCGACCTCGCGGCCTGGGTGCGCGACCTCGGCGAGCCGTCGGTCGCACCCCTGCTCAGCGCGCTGGGGGAGACGCTCGACTCGTTCGTCGAGATCGGCCTGGGCTACCTCAGCCTCGACCGTGCGGCCGGGACCCTGTCCGGGGGCGAGGCGCAGCGGGTGAAGATGGTGCGCCACCTCGGCTCCTCGCTCACCGACGTCACCTACGTCTTCGACGAGCCGACGATCGGGCTGCACCCGCACGACATCGAGCGGATGAACTCCCTGCTCCGCCGGCTGCGGGACAAGGGCAACACCGTCCTCGTCGTCGAGCACAAGCCCGAGGTCATCGCGGTCGCGGACCACGTCGTGGACCTCGGGCCGGGTGCCGGGGCCGGCGGGGGAGAGGTGGTCTACGAGGGGGACGTCGCCGGCCTCCGGCGCAGCGGCACCCTGACCGGCCGGCACCTCGGAGACACCGCGGCGCTCAAGGCGTCGGTGCGCCCTCCGAGCGGGCACCTGCCGGTGCGCGGCGCGCGAACCCACAACCTGCGCGACGTCGACCTCGACATCCCGCTCGGCGTCCTCTGCGTCCTCACCGGTGTCGCCGGCTCCGGCAAGAGCTCGCTGGTCCAGGGCTCGGTGGCGGGCCGGGAGGGGGTCGTCGTCGTCGACCAGGCCCCGATCCGCGGCTCCCGGCGCAGCAACCCGGCCACCTACACCGGCCTGCTGGACCCGGTCCGCAAGGCCTTCGCCCGGGCCAACGGGGTCACGCCGGCGCTCTTCAGCCCGAACTCGGAGGGCGCCTGCCCGGTCTGCAACGGCGCCGGGGTCCTCTACACCGACCTCGCGGTGATGGCCGGGGTGGCCATCCCGTGTCAGGAGTGCGAGGGCCGGCGCTTCCAGGCCGACGTCCTGGGCTACCGGCTCGGCGGGAAGGACATCAGCGAGGTCCTCGCGATGTCGGTCGAGCAGGCCCTGGCGCACTTCGCCGACGGCGAGGCCGCGGTGCCCGCGGCGCGCCGGGTCCTCGAGCGTCTCGTCGACGTCGGCCTCGGCTACCTCACCCTCGGCCAGCCGCTCACCGCGCTCTCCGGGGGTGAGCGGCAGCGGCTCAAGCTGGCGAGCCGGATGGGCGAGGCCGCCGGGGTGTACGTCCTCGACGAGCCGACCACCGGCCTGCACCTGGCCGACGTCGAGCAGCTGCTCGGGTTGCTCGACCGGCTCGTCGACGGCGGCACGTCGGTGCTGGTCGTCGAGCACCACCGGGCGGTGATGGCGCACGCGGACTGGATCGTCGACCTCGGTCCGGGCGCCGGTCACGACGGTGGCCGGGTGGTGTTCGAGGGCACCCCGGCCGACCTCGTCGAGGCACGCTCGACGCTGACCGGGCAGCACCTGGCGGCCTACGTGGGACGCTGAGCCGTCGGGTCCGTTCCGTGGGTCGACATAACGCCGATAATCGACATTATGTCAGACCGCGGAGTGATGGTCCCGCTCGAGGGTGGCCTCAGCCCCCCGACTCCGACACGGTGACCGACTCGCCCGCCCCGGGCTTCTGCCCCTCGCCGGTACCGGCGGACTCGGTCTCGGCGTACTCCTGGGGGTCCTTGTCCCGCGGCTGGACGCCGGTCGCCGCGTGCTCGGCCTGGAAGCGCAGGAACTGCACCGCGATCTCGTGCCGCAGCTCGAGGGTGGCCTGCTGGCGGAAGTCGGCGAGGTCCTGGCGCTCCTCCTCGCCCATGTGGTCGCTGTTCTCGGTGTTGGCGTCGACGACCGCGGTCCACCACTGCTCCGAGCCGACCTCGGCGTCGGCCACCCGGCGGATCGCGGCGCGCAGGGCGTTGTGGTCGTGCACGGCGTCCTGCACCTCCTCGTGCGCGCTGTCGGCGTCGGCGCTGCCGGTGCCGAGGTCGAGCAGGTGCGGGTAGAAGTACCGCTCCTCCGCCTCGGCGTGCGACTCCAGGAGGATGGACAGCCGGCGCCACACGGCGGCGAGCCCGTCGTGGTCCTCGCGCGGCCACTCCTCCAGCTGCGCGAAGCCGCGGCGCTGCTCCTCGTGCTGGTGCTGGATGATCTCGGTGATGTCCACGTGGAGTTCCTTCCGTCCGGTCTCGGTGCGGGCCGCGCCGGAGGGGCACGGCCCGGGGGGCACCTCCGACGGTGCCAGACGTCGGGCGCCCGCGGTCGGCTGCGCGTCGCCGGACCTGGGGGGTGTCCACGGACGGACCGGCTCCTCCCCCACCTAGGATCGGCACCGTGGGCACCCGCGCAGCCGTCGTCGTCACCGGCACCGAGGTCCTGACCGGTCGGGTCGCCGACCGCAACGGGCCCTGGCTCGCCGAACAGCTGCGCCGGGAGGGGGTCGACATCGGGCAGGTCGTGGTCGTCGGCGACCGGCCCGAGGACCTGGCGTCTGCGCTGCGCTACCTCGCCGCCGCCGGCAACGACCTGGTCATCACCTCGGGCGGGCTCGGGCCGACGGCCGACGACCTCACCGCCCGGGTCGTGGCGGACGTCCAGCAGCGGCCGATGCACGTCGACGAGGCGCTCGCCGAGCGGGTCGGCCGGATCGTCGAGCGGCTCGTCGCGGCCCGGGGCTGGCGGACCGACCCCGAGGCCACCGCGGCGAGCACGCGCAAGCAGGCGCTCGTGCCCGAGGGAGCCTCCGTCCTCGAGCCGGTCGGCACGGCCCCCGGGCTCGTCGTCCCCCCGCCGGAGGGCTCCCCCGCTCCCCCGGTGCTCGTCCTGCCCGGGCCCCCGCGGGAGCTCCAGGGGATGTGGCCGGCCGCGCTCGCCGACCCGCTCGTGCGCGCCGCGCTGCGCGGACGCACCGAGCTGCGCCAGGACACGCTGCGGTTCTGGGACACCCCGGAGTCCGAGCTCGCCGCCTCGCTCCGCCGGCACGCCACCGTCGCCGACCGCCTCGAGGTGACGACCTGCCTGCACGACGGCGAGCTCGAGCTCGTCACCCGCTCCCGGGCCGAGGACGCCGACGCCGTCGACGGCCTGCGCCGAGCCCTGGTGGCCGACTTCGGCGAGGCCCTCTACTCCCCCGACGGCACCACCGTCGACGACGTCGTGGCGCAGCGGCTGATCGCCGCCGGCGCCACCATCGCCACCGCCGAGTCGTGCACGGCCGGTCTCCTCGCGGCCCGGATCGCCGACCGGTCCGGGTCCTCGGCGTACCTGCTCGGGGGGCTCGTCACCTACTCCAACGAGGCCAAGCACGACCTGCTCGGGGTCCCCACCGACCTGCTCGAGCGGGTCGGCGCGGTCAGCGAGGAGGTGGCCCGGGCGATGGCCGCCGGAGTCCGGGAACGGATGGGCGCCGACGTCGGCGTGTCCGTGACCGGCGTCGCCGGGCCCACCGGCGGCTCGCCGGAGAAGCCGGTCGGCCTGGTGCACCTGTGTGCCGCCGACGCCGGCCGGGCCGTGCACCGCCGCGTCGTCCTGCCCGGCGGCCGGGCGGAGGTGCGGAGGCGGTCGGTCGTCGTGGCCCTGCACCTGGTCCGCGAGCTGCTCGTCTGAGGCCCACGACGCCGGCCGGTCAGCGGCGGGTTACCGTCACCGGGTGCAGGACGACCTCGTGGACGCCGCCTCCGCGCTGCAGCGGTACGGCAACCGGACCGGCCGCGGCGCCGGGCGCGCCCTGCGGGCCGCGCGGCTCCTGCTGCCCGGTGTGCGCTCGGTGCTCGCCCAGGTGGACCCCTACGCCGCGGCGTGGACCCGGTCCAACCTCGCCTCCGTGTCCCGCCCCGGCCGACGCTGGGTCGTCCTCGGGGACTCGATGTCGCAGTCGGTCGGGGCGTCCGCCTGGGACGCCGGCTGGGTCGGGCAGCTGCACCGCGACCTCGAGGCCGACGGGCACCACCTCGTCCTCGTCAACCTGTCGGCCACCGGTGCCCGGGTCGCCGACGTGCTCGACCAGCAGCTGGCGCTGCTGCGCGGGCTCGGCCCTGCCTCCGGCGCCTCCGCCCCCGACCTCGTCACGGCGCTCGTCGGCTCGAACGACCTGTTCGCCGGCCGCGCGCTCCGGCGGGAGCTCCCCGGAGCCTTCGCCCGGCTCGTGACCGCGCTGCCCCGGGACGCGGTGCTCGCCACGCTGCCCCAGCCGAGGCCCGATGCCCGGCGGGCCAACCGGCACGTGACGCGGGCCGCCGCGGCCGGCCACCTCGAGGTGGTCGACATGGCCGCGGAGGGGCCGCGGTCGTGGCGGGGCCGCCTCGCCCCGGACCGCTTCCACCCCAACGACGCCGGGTACGCCGAGATCGCCCGCGCCTTCCGGCCGCACGTGCTCGACGTCCTGGGCCGCGGGACCGGTGCGCCCCACGGCTAGGGTGCCACCCGCGGCAGCGCCGTACGCTGTGCCGCGATGCAGTGCGACTACTTCGACGCGGGCCGGTGCCGGTCCTGCACGCTCATGGGCACGCCCTACTCGGCCCAGCTCGCCGGGAAGTCGGCTCGGGCGGCCGAGGTGCTCGCCGGGCACGCGGCGGGCCTGCACTGGCTCGCCCCGGTCACGAGCGCACCGTCGCACTTCCGCAACAAGGCCAAGCTCGTCGTCGCGGGCCGTGCCGAGGACCCGACCCTCGGCATCCTGGACCCCGGCGGCCGGGGCCAGGACCTGCGCCGCTGCGGTCTCTACGAACCGGGCCTGGCCGCGACCTTCGACCCCCTGCACCGCTTCCTCTCCCGCCTGCGCCTCCAGCCCTACGACGTTCCGCGGCGGCGGGGTGAGCTCAAGCACGTCATCCTCACCCACTCCCCCGACGGCGAGCACCTGGTGCGGTTCGTCGTACGGACCCCGGAGGGTGCCGAGCGGATCCGCACCGCGCTGCCGGACCTCCTCGACGCGGTGCCCTCGGCCCGGGTCGTCACGGCCAACGTCCTGCCGGAGCACAAGGCGGTCCTCGAGGGCGACCTCGAGGTCCCGCTCACCGACCAGACCCTGCTCCCGATGCGTCTCGGCGACCTGACCCTCCTGCTCGGCCCGCGTGCCTTCTTCCAGACCAACACCGCGGTGGCCACCGCGCTCTACCGCCAGGCTCGGGCGTGGGCCGACGCCACGAGTCCCGCGACGGCCTGGGACCTCTACTGCGGCGTCGGTGGGTTCGCCCTGAACCTCGCGGCTCCGGGCCGGCACGTCGTGGGGGTCGAGACCTCGCCCGAGGCGGCCGCCGCGGCCCGAGCCGCGGCCGCCGGGCTCCCCGCCGGGGCCGGGACGGTCGACATCGTCGCCGGCGACGCCACTCGCGAGATGCCCTCCGCGGCACCGGATCTCGTCGTCGTCAACCCCCCGCGACGCGGCATCGGCCCCAGCCTGGCCGGCTTCCTCGACGGTTCGGCCGCCGAGCATCTCGTCTACTCGAGCTGCAACGTCGACACCCTCGCCCGGGACCTGGCGGCGATGCCGTCGTGGCGGGCCGTCGAGGGCCGCGTCGTCGACATGTTCCCGCAGACCCGGCACGTCGAGGTCGTCCTGCTCCTCGCCCGGCGCCGAGCGGCCCCTACCCTGCGGGGGTGACCTTCTCGATCGCCGCCCGGGACGGGGACGCCTGGGGTGTCGCCGTCGCCAGCAGGTTCCTCGCCGTCGGGTCGGTGGTCCCGGCCGTACGCCAGGGCGTGGGAGCCGTCGCCACCCAGGCGATGGCGAGGGTGGCCTACCTCGACGAGGTCCTCTCCGGGCTCGCCGCCGGCCTCGGCGCGCGAGCAGCCCTCGACGCGACGGCGGCCGGCGACGAGGGCCGCGAGCACCGTCAGGTCGGGGTCGTCGGTCGGGACGGCGCGGCGACGTTCACCGGCGGCTCCTGCCTGCACTGGGCCGGCGGCCGGGCCGGCGGCGACGAGGCCTCCGGCTACGCCGTCCAGGGCAACATCCTCACCGGGCCGGAGGTCGTGGACGCGATGGAGCACGCGTGGCACGAGCACGCCGGCCTGCGGCTGGACGAGCGTCTCGTCGCCGTCCTCCTCGCGGGCGACGCCGCCGGCGGGGACGCTCGCGGGCGGCAGAGCGCGGCCCTCCTCGTCCGGCGCCCCGGTGCGGGCTACGACGGGTCCGGCGTGCTCGCCGACCTGCGCGTCGACGACCACCCGGAGGCACCCCGCGAGCTCGCTCGGCTCCTGCACCTCGCCACGCTCCACTTCGGGTCCGCCGAGGGCGTCGAGCCGCTCGAGGGCGAGCTCGCCGCGGAGGTGTCCGGCCTGCTCGTCGCCGCGGGCCACCCGGGCGAGGACCTCGGCGCTCGCCTCGCGGCGTGGATGGGCGAGGCCAACCTCGAGAACCGCCACTCCCCCGGCGGCATCGACGCCCGGGTGCTGGCCGTCCTGCGGGGCACGGACCCGACCCTGCCCCGGCCCTGACCGGGTCGAGGTAGTCACAACGCACTATTGAACCTCGTCCGCTGCCCCGTGAAGATGGGCGGGCCCGCCGTCCCCGGTGGGCGGGCGTGTTCCCTGCCCGCTCCTTTTCCCGTGTCCCGAGGGAGAGTCCGATGAGCATCAAGGTCCGAGTCGCCGTGGCCCTGTCCGTCCCCGTGCTGGCGGTCGCCACCGCCGCCTCCGCATCAGCCGGCGAGGTCACCGGCCCGCCCCGCGACGGTTTCGCCACCGGCCAGTTCAACGCGATCTCGCAGTACGTCGCGAACTCCATCTGCGCGTTCTCCGGCCTCAACGCCTACCACGAGGGCAAGGACCCGGTCTTCCCCACCGTCCAGAGCTACGGCATGGGCATCCGGCAGATGGCCATGGCGGGGATGGACCTGCCGCACGGTATCCCCGGCGACGCCTGCAACGGGCACACCGGCGAGCTGGCGGGAGGCTGAGCCACCCGGCGGTCTCGGCCCGGCGGGGCGTCCTCGGTCAGCGGGCCGGCCAGGAGCCGGCCCCCTGACGGACGACCTCCCCCGTCGGGTCCGTCGTGAAGTCGACGACCGTCGTCGGCTCGGTGCCACACTCCCCCGAGTCGATGACGACGTCGACGACGTGTTCGAGTGCCTCCCGCACCTGCCGGCCGTCGGTCATCGGCACGCTCTCGCCGGGCAGCATCAGGGTCGAGGACAGCAACGGCTCCCCCAGCCCGGCGAGGAGGGCCCGGACCACCGGGTGCTCGGGGATGCGGACCCCGACGGTGCGCTTCCTCGGGTGCAGCAGCCGGCGGGGCACCTCGTGGGTGGCCGGCAGGATGAACGTGTACGGGCCCGGTGTCGCGGCCTTCACCGCGCGGAAGACGTGGTTGTCGACGATGACCAGCTGCCCGAGCTGGGCGAAGTCGCGGCAGACGAGGGTGTAGTGGTGCTTGTCGTCGAGCCGCCGGATGTCGCGGATGCGGTCCTTCGCGCCCTGGTTTCCCATCATCGCCCCGAGGGCGTAGCCGGAGTCCGTGGGGTAGGCCACGAGCCCGCCCTCACGCAGCACCTCGACGCTCTGGGCGATGGCCCGCGGCTGCGGGTCGACGGGGTGCACGTCGAGGTAGCGAGCCATGCGCCCACCCTAGGCCCGGGGGCCGTACCCGGCGAGCCCCGCGGCGGCTGGACGCGGCGACGCTCAGGGAGCGGGTCGGCGCAGCCCGCGCCACCACAGCTCCACCGTCTGGACCGTCCAGAACGCGGCAAGCAGGACGAGCAGGACGACCTCGACCCAGAGCACCAGCGCGCTCGAACGGGTGAGCAGCGAGACGGCCACGACGACGGCGAGGGCCGCGAGCATCCCGACGGCGATGGCCCGGTAGGCGCGCACGTAGCGCGACACCCCGGTCGGTGCGGCGCCGCGGACCACCGTGCGCTGCAGGTGGCGCGCGTTGAGCCACACGACGGCCACGAGGGCGAGGAACATCGTCACCGCCGCCGCCGCGTGCGCGTACCCGAGGAAGGACGCCCGCCCGGTGTAGAACCAGACCGCTCCCCCGGTGAGGACGAGCGAGGTCACCGCGATGCCGGCCCGCGACCAGCCGCCCAGCCGCCCGTCGACCGACTCGGAGCGGGCGATCGCCACGACCGCCACGGCCACGACGAGGCCCGCGACGAAGAGGGCCTGCATCGCGTTGGCCACCCCGGGGGCGAGGTCGGCGGGGGCGAGCGGCACCGATCGGCAGGGCCCGGCGTCCGGGGTCGGCACGAACGCCACGCCCGGCGCCAGCATCCCGGCGAGGTTGAGCAGCACGTCCTCGGCCTCGGTGCTGCCCTTGAGCGCGACGAGGCTGACCCCGGTGGCGACGAGCACCCCGACGAGCGCGTTCCGCGCCGGGGTGTAGAAGTAGGCGCTGACCGAGGGCTGGACGCAGGACCGCCCGGTGGCCAGCCACTCGACGACGAGCGCGGTGAGCAGCAGCACGACGAGGGCGACGAGCGCCACCCTCAGGTACCGGTAGGTCTTGACCGCGGCCAGGGCCGGGGGGCCCGACCCGGTCCCCGGGCCGGGCACCCCGCCGGCCGGGTCGATCGGGGTCAGCGGACCTCGAGCGAGATCGGGACGTTCCCCTTGAGCGCCTGCGAGACGGGGCAACCCTCCTTGGCCGCCTCCGCCTTGGCGCGCAGCCCGTCCGCGTCGAGGCCCGGGACGTCGGCGGTGAGCACGAGGACGATGCCGGTGATGCCCGTCCCGGGGACGAACGTCGCCGTCGCGGTGACGTCGAGCGACGAGGGCGGCGTGCCGTCCTTGGCCAGATCGTTGGACAGGGCCATCGAGTAGCAGCTGGCGTGCGCGGCGGCGATCAGCTCCTCCGGGCTCGTCGTGCCGCCGTGCTCCTCCGAGCGGGCCTTCCAGGTGACCGCGAGCGGGCCCGCGGCGCCGGAGTCGAGGGACGTGGTGCCCTGGCCGGAGAAGAGGTCGCCCTCCCAGTGGGTGGACGCGGTCGAGTCGAGTGCCATGCGTGGGCCTCCTGCGGGACGGGATGCGGTCACCGCCCACCGTAGCCAGCGACCGGGCCCAGGGGTACCGGGGAGGCGGACCGACGACCCGTGTCGAGGGGCGCCCGAGCTCATCCCTCCTCGAGCGCGACCTCCACCGGGGTGCCGCGGGTCACCGTCTGGGTCACGGTGCAGAGCCGGTCGTGGCTGCGCGTCATGGCGCTCGGGAGCCGCTCGCGCGCCCGGTCGCCGTCCTCGCCGTCGGGGAAGCGGACGCGGAAGGTGATCCGGATGTCCGTGAGGTGGTTGCCCCGGTCGTCCTTGGCCTTCACGCCCTCGGCGAGGAGCTCGAAGACCTCGGGCTCGGCGAGCCGGCTCGTCATCCAGTCGACGTCGGAGCCGCCACAGCCGGCCATCGCCGCCAGGAAGAGCTCGACCGGCGTGAAGTCCTCGCTCTCCCCCCCACCGCCGCAGCGGATCGTGCCGCCCCGGCTGTTGCGGACCTCGTACAGGCCCTTCTCGAGGCGGCTGAGCGTCACCGAGCGGTGGCCGGTTCCGGTGCCACCGAGCTGCTCCTGCGTCATCGTTCGTCCCATCTGTCGTCGACCGCGCCGGTGAGGGGCCGGGCCACCCCGGGCACGGCGCGCAGGTCGGTCGTCGCGACCCGGCGCTTCCCGAGGTCGACCGCCCGCCGGAACAGGTCGTGGCTCGGCACCACCCCATCCTCCCGCACGGGCTGACACGATGGGCCGGGTGTCCCCCTCGACCCCCGGCCGGCTCGTCCTGGTCCGCCACGGCGAGACCGAGTGGTCCGCCGCCGGACGGCACACCGGCCGCACGGACGTCCCGCTGACCGACCGTGGCGAGGCACAGGCCCGCGCCCTGGGACCCGCCCTCGCCCGGCTCGACCTCGCCCTCGCGCTGTGCTCCCCGCTCCAGCGCGCGCGCCGCACCGCCGAGCTCGCCGGCCTCGCCCCCGAGCTCGACGAGGACCTCGTCGAGTGGGACTACGGCGGCTGGGAGGGCCTGTCCACGGCGCAGGTGCGCGAACGTCTCAGCGACCCGTCGTGGACGGTCTTCGACGACGGCGTGGTCCCCGGCGCCACCCCCGGTGAGACCGTCGAGGAGGTGGCCGCCCGGGCCTCGCGGGTGCTCCGCCGGGTGGACGGGGCGCTGCCCGGCGGGGACGTCGTCCTCGTCGCCCACGGCCACCTGCTCCGCATCCTCGCGGCCACCCGGCTGCGCCAGGAGCCGCGCTTCGGCGCCCACCTGCTGCTGCACCCGGCGACCCTCTGCGTCCTCGGAGAGGAGCACGGGGTCCCGGCCGTCGAGCAGTGGAACGCCCCGGCCTGAGGACCGGGCGGCGCCGCTAGGGCAGCGGCCAGGTGTGCACGGGCATGTTGTCGTCCATGTGCCCGATGTAGAGCTCGAGCATCCGGCGCAGCGCCTCGCGGCGCTCGACCCCCTGCTCCTCGAAGTGGGCGACCGCCTGGGTCTGCCAGTCCGCGCCGTTCTGCCCCGTGGTGCACCGGCCCTCGATGACCCCGAGGTAGCGCTCGCGGACCGCCTCGGAGACCCCCCACTGCCGCAGGCCCTCATGGGCCATCGGGAGCAGGTGGCGCAGGACGAGCTCGTCGGCGGACAGCTCACCGAAGCCGGGCCAGTAGAGCCGGGCGTCGATGCCGTCGCGGGCCGCGCGCCGGAAGTTCTCCTCGCAGGCGGCGAAGCTCATCTTCGTCCAGACCGGCCGGTCGTCGCGGGCCAGGACCCGCACGGTGCCGTAGTAGAAGGCGGCGTTGGCCAGGACGTCGACGATGGTCGGGCCGGCCGGCAGGACCCGGTTCTCCACCCGCAGGTGCGGCGTGCCGCCGACGATGTCGTAGATCGGACGGTTCCAGCGGTACACCGTGCCGTTGTGCAGCCGCAGCTCGGCGAGCTCGGGCGCGACGCCGGCCTCGAGCTTGGCCATCGGGTCCTCGTCGCTGACCTCGGCGAGCAGGGTCGGGAAGTAGCGGACGTTCTCCTCGAAGAGGTCGAAGATGGAGGTGATCCACCGCTCCCCGAAGAAGACCCGGGGGCGCACGCCCTGGTTCTTCAGCTCGATCGGGCGGGTGTCGGTCGACTGCTTGAACAGCTCGATCCGGGTCTCGGCGTGCAGCCGCCGGCCGAAGAAGTACGGGCTGTTCGCGGCGAGGGCGACCTGGGGGGCCGAGAGGGCCTGGGCGGCGTTCCAGTGCGCGGCGAAGGAGGCCGGCTCGACCTGGAGGTGGAGCTGCACCGAGGTGCACGCCGACTCGGGGGCGATGGAGTCGCAGTACGTGGCGACCCGCTCGCCGCTCGAGCCCTCGATGTCGAGGTAGATGTCCTCGCCCCGGGCCACGAAGATGGAGTCGTTGAGGGCGGCGTACCGGTTGTTCCGACTGATCCACTCCCCCTCGTAGTGCTCCGGCATGATCGTCGGGAGGATGCCGATGGCGACGATCTTGGAGCCCACCTGCCGCGCTGCGCGGTCGGCGGCGTTCAGGCTCTCCCGCAGCTCGCGCTCGAGCTCCAGGGCCCCGTCGCCGGGCAGCGGCCGCGGCGGGACGTTGAGCTCGATGTTGTACTGCGCCAGCTCGGTCTGGTAGCCCGGGTCGGCGATCGCCTCGAGCACCTGGGCGTTGTGGAAGTGCGGCTGCTGGTGCTCGTCGACGAGGTTGAGCTCGATCTCCAGGCCGGTCATCGGCCGGTCGAACTCGAACGAGCTCGTGTTGAGCATCCGCTCGAAGACGTCGAGGTTCTGCCGGACCTTCTCGCGGTAGCGCTGGCGCTGCTCCCGCGTGTAGCTCTGGGCGTTGACCTCGGCTCCCATGACGACAACCAACCACATCCCGCGGGTCCGGGATACCCGCAGGTGCGTTTCGGTCCACGGATCTGTCGTACCGCTCTCCTAGCGTGGTGCCCGTGCGGTTGCTCCACACCTCCGACTGGCACCTGGGGCGCTCCTTCCACCAGGTGGGGCTCCTGGGTGCCCAGGCGGCGTGGCTGGACCACCTCGTCGAGGTGGTCCGCTCCGAGCGGGTCGACGCGGTGCTCGTCAGCGGTGACGTCTACGACCGAGCGCTCCCCTCCCCCGAGACGGTCGCGCTCCTCTCGCAGTCGCTGACCCGGCTCGTCGACGCCGGGGCGCAGGTCGTCCTCTCCAGCGGCAACCACGACAGCGCGGTGCGGCTCGGGTTCGCCGCCGGCCTCCTCGAGCGCGCCGGCGTCCACCTGCGGACCGCGGTGCAGGACGTGGGGCGGCCGGTCCTCATCGGCGACCACGCCGTGCACGCCCTGCCCTACCTGGAGCCCACGCTGGTGGCCGACCGGCTCGGCGCCGCCGGGCGCACCCACGCCGCGGTGCTCCTCGCGGCGATGGAGCGGGTCCGGGCGGACGCCGCCGGGCGCGCCGGGCGCACCGTCGTCATGGCCCACGCCTTCGTCACCGGGGCCACCCCGAGCGAGTCCGAGCGCGACATCTCCGTCGGCGGGGTCCACGCGGTGGGGGCCGAGGTCTTCGCCGGCGTCGACTACGCCGCGCTCGGCCACCTGCACGGCCGCCAGCAGGTGGGTGAGCGGGTCCGCTACAGCGGCTCCCCGGTGGCGATGTCGTTCAGCGAGGCGCGGCACCACAAGGGCGCGCTGCTCGTCGACCTCGGTGGTGCCGAGCCGGTCGTCGAGCACGTCGAGGCCCCGGTCGAGCGTCCGCTCGCCGCGCTTCGTGGCACCCTCGACGAGCTCCTCGCCGACCCGCGCCACGCGGCGGCCGAGGGCGCGTGGTGCCAGGTCACCCTCACCGACGCCGTCCGCCCGCTCGGGGCGATGGAGCGGGTCCGGCGGCGGTTCCCGCACACCCTCGACCTGCGGTTCGACCCGCAGGGGGCGAACGTCCCGCTGCGGCCGTACGCCGCCCGGGTGGAGGCGAGGGCCGAGGTCGACGTGTGCTGCGACTTCCTCGAGCACGTCCGGGGTGGCCGGGCCGCCACCGGGCCGGAGCGCGAGCTGCTCCTCGAGGCCGTCGGCTCGGCCCGGGTGCAGCGCGGCCTGGCCGACGACGAGGGGGTCGCCGCGGGTGCCGCGGACGCTGCGGGCGCGGTGAGGGCCGGCGCCGCGTGAGGATCCACCGGCTCGAGGTCCAGGCGTTCGGGCCGTTCGCCGAGCGCGTCGCCCTCGACGTCGACGACCTCACCGCCGGTGGCCTCTTCCTCGTCCACGGGCCGACCGGGTCGGGCAAGACCAGCCTGCTCGACGCGGTCTGCTTCGCGCTCTACGCCGACGTCCCGGGCTCGCGCAGCAGCCAGTCCCTGCGCAGCCACCACGCGGCCCCCGAGGCCGTTCCCGAGGTGCTCCTCGAGGTGACCGTCGGCGGGCGGCGCCTGCGCCTGACCCGCTCCCCGGCGTGGCAGCGGCCCAAGCGGCGCGGCACCGGGCTGACCCCGGTACCGGCCCGGGTGCTCCTCGAGGAGCGGGGTGCGCAGGGCTGGGCCACGGTCAGCACCCGCAACGACGAGGTCGCCGACGTCGTCAGGGACGCCCTCGGGATGGGCCTGGCCCAGTTCGCCAAGGTCGTCCTCCTCCCCCAGGGCGACTTCGCGGCGTTCCTGCGCGCCACCCCCGAGGAGCGCCGGGAGGTCCTCGAGCGGCTCTTCGACATCGAGGTGTTCAGCGGCGTCGAGGACTGGCTCGTGGAGCAGCGCCGCGCCCTCGGGGCCCGGGTCGACGCCGAGCGCAGCGCCCTCGCGGCCGACCTCGGTCGGGTCGAGGACGCCCTGGCCGACTGCGGCCGCGCCCCCGACCCGCCGCTGCCGGCCGGCGAGGAGGGGGCGGCCTCGGTGGCCACGCCACTGGCCGGCCTCCCTCCGGACGACGTCCCTGCCCGGCTCGCCGAGCTCGCCGGGTGGCTCGACGCCGCGGTGAGCTCGGCGATGGCCGACGCCGACGCCGCCGCCGGTGCCGAACGGGCCGCCCAGGCCGCGCTCGCCGCCGGTCGGGCGCGCGCCGCCGCCCGAAGCCGAGGCCTGCAGGCACGGGCCAGGGCAGCCGCCCTCGTGGCCGGCGCCGACGAGCACGAGCAGCGGGTCGCCGACCTCGCCGCCGCCGAGCGTGCCGCCACCGTGTCCGGCCACCTCCTCGCCCACGACCGGGCCCGGAAGGACCGCGACGCCGCCGCCGACCTCGTCGCCGAGGCCCGCGCGGGCAGCGCCCACCTCGTCGACACCGCCGAGGAGCCGGCGGTCGAGGTCGCGCGCCGCCTGCATGCCCTCGACGCCGCCGCCGCGGACATCGCGCGTGGTGCCGAGTCCGCACGCACCGTGGCCCGCGCGGTGGCCGAGGCGGACGAGCGGCTCACGGCGGTCCGGGCCCGCTACGAGTCCGCGGCCGAGGGCCTGGCCGAGGCGACCGTGGATCTCGCGGACCGTTCCGAGGAGGTCGCGGCGCTGGCGGCCCGCGCCGCGCAGGCCCCCGAACACCGGTTGCACCTCGATGCGGCTCGCGCCCGCCTGGCCATCCTCGAGGCCGTGGAGGCCGACCGGCGCGCCCGCGCCGACCTCGCGCCCGGCCTCGCCGCCGCCCGTGACGGGCTGCTCGCCGCCCAGGGCGACCTCATCGTGCTGCGGCAGCGCCGGCTCGACGGGATGGCCGCCGAGCTGGCCCAGGGCCTCCACGACGCCGGGCCGTGCCCGGTGTGCGGCGCCACCGAGCACCCCGCGCCGGCCGTCGCCTCCGACCCGGTCTCCGCCGACGACCTCGCCGACGCCGAGTCGCGGCTCGACACCGCCCGGGCGGCCTGCTCCGCGCTCGAAGCCGACGACACCCGCCTGGCCGCCGCCGTCGAGGCCCGGCAGCAGGCCCTGACCGGTGCCGACCGGAACGCTCTCGAGGCGGCGCTCACCGCCGCGGAGCAGGCCCTCGGCGAGGCCGACCGCGCCGCCGCCGCGCACGACGAGGCCGACCGGCAGGTCGAGGCGCTGCGTTCGCGCGTCGAGGCGCTCGGCCGCGACCGCGGAAACCTGGACGCCAGCAGCGTGGCCCTCACCGAACGTCTCGACGAGCTCGGCGCGCAGGCCGAGGGTGTTCGGGCCGCCCTCGCCGACGCCCTGTACCGCCACCAGGGGTGTCCCTGCGGCTCCGAGGACCCCGGCGCCCACACCCGCGCCGCCGCGGCCCTGGACGCCCTGGAACGCGCCGACGCGGGCCTCGTCGCGGCCGAGGTACGCCTGGCGGTCGCCGTCCGCGACCTCGACTCCGCCGTCGCGCAGGCCGGGTTCGCCGGTGCGGACGCCGCCCGTCACGCCCGCCGGCCCGACGGCGAGGTCGCCGGCCTGCGCGAGGCGGTGGCGGCCCACGTCCGCGACGCCGACGCGTGCCGGGCGGTCCTCGAGGAGCCCGAGGTCGCCGCCGCCCTCGAGGGCGACCCGCCCGACCTCGAGGCCCTCGAGGAGGCCACCCGGGTGGCGCGCCGTGGCGTGCTCGCCACCACCTCGGCCCAGGACGCCCTGACCCGGGCGGGCCGCACCCTGGGCCGGCTGCGGCCGGGGCTCGAGGCGGCGTGCGCCGGGCTGGTCGCGCTCTGCGACCGACACGCGCGGGTCCGCGAGCTTGCCGACGCGGTGGCGGGAACGGGGGGCGACAACGCCCTGCGGATGCGGCTGAGCTCCTTCGTCCTCGCGGCCCGGCTCGAGAAGGTCGCCGCGCTCGCCAACGAGCGGCTGCGGGTCATGGGCTCGGGCCGCTACCTGCTCGAGCACACCGACGACCGGGCCGCCCGCGGTGCCCGCTCCGGGCTGGGGCTGCGCGTCCTCGACCAGTGGACCGGGCGGGTGCGGGGGACGGCGTCACTCTCCGGCGGGGAGTCCTTCATGGCCTCCCTCGCCCTCGCCCTCGGACTCGCCGACGCCGTCCGCGAGGAGTCCGGCGGCCTCGACCTCGGGACCCTCTTCGTCGACGAGGGGTTCGGCAGCCTCGACGAGGACAGCCTCGAGCAGGTCCTCACCGTCCTCGACGGCTTGCGCGAGGGCGGCCGCGCGGTCGGGGTCGTGAGCCACGTCGCGGACCTGCGCGCCCGCATCCCGCACCAGGCCGTCGTGCACAAGGGCACGACGGGCAGCACGGTTCAGGTGCGCACCGACTCCGGCGCCGCGCCGGCCGCCTGACTCAGTCCTCCTCGAACGCCTCCGGCGCCGGGCACGAGCACACGAGATGACGGTCGCCGTAGGCACCGTCGATGCGCCGGACCGGCGGCCAGTACTTCGACGTCGGGTCCACCCCGGGGGGGAACGCCGCCACGGTGCGGTCGTACGGGTGCTCCCACGGGCCGGCCAGCGACTGGGCCGTGTGCGGCGCGCCGCGCAGGACGCTGTCCTCCACCGCCACCGCGCCGGAGGCGACCTCGTCGATCTCGTGCCGGATCGCGATCATCGCGTCGCAGAAGCGGTCCAGCTCGCCCTTGTCCTCGCTCTCGGTGGGCTCGACCATGAGCGTCCCGGCGACCGGGAAGGACATCGTCGGCGCGTGGAACCCGTAGTCGATGAGCCGCTTCGCGACGTCGTCGACGCTCACCCCCGTCTCCCGGCTGATGCCGCGCAGGTCGAGGATGCACTCGTGAGCCACCAGGCCGTCGGTGCCGGAGTACAGCACCGGGTAGTGCTCGCGCAGCCGGGCCGCGACGTAGTTGGCGTTGAGGACGGCCACGTCGGTCGCCCGGCGCAGCCCCGCCCCGCCCATGAGCCGGACGTAGGCCCAGGAGACCGGCAGGATGCCGGCCGACCCGTACGGCGCCGCGGAGACCGGCCCGATGCCCGAGGCCGGGCCGGCCTCCGGGTCGAGCGGGTGGTTGGGCAGGTGCGGGGCCAGGTGGGCGCGCACCGCCACCGGTCCGATGCCCGGACCCCCGCCGCCGTGCGGGATGGCGAAGGTCTTGTGCAGGTTCAGGTGCGACACGTCGGCCCCGAACCGGCCCGGCCGGGCCACCCCGACGAGCGCGTTGAGGTTCGCGCCGTCGACGTACACCTGGCCGCCGGCGTCGTGGACCACGGCACACAGGTCGGTGATCGTGTCCTCGAACACCCCGTGGGTCGAGGGGTAGGTGACCATGATCCCCGCGAGCACGTCCCGGTGCTGCTCCACCTTGGCCTTGAGGTCGTCCATGTCGACGTTGCCGCTGACCGGGTCGGTGCCGACGACGACGACCTTCATCCCGGCCATCACGGCGCTGGCGGCGTTCGTCCCGTGCGCGCTGCTCGGGATGAGGCACACCCGGCGCCCCGCGTCGCCGTTGGCCCGGTGGTAGGCGGCGATGGCCAGCAGGCCGGACAGCTCGCCCTGGGAGCCGGCGTTGGGCTGGAGCGAGACGGCGTCGTACCCGGTGAGCTCGCAGAGCCACCCGCTCAGCTCCTCGACGATCCCGCGGATGCCGCGGGTCTGGGCGTGCGGGGCGAAGGGGTGCAGGTGGGCGAACTCGGGCCAGGTGACGGCGAGCATCTCGGTCGTCGCGTTGAGCTTCATCGTGCACGACCCGAGCGGGATCATCCCGCGGTCGAGGGCGAAGTCGCGGTCCGCGAGGCGGCGCAGGTAGCGCAGCATCGCGGTCTCGGACCGGTGCGCCGAGAAGACCGGGTGGGTCAGGTACCGGGAGGTGCGCAGGAGCTGGTCGGGCCAGTCCGGAGTGGTCACCGGCACCTCCTGCGGCGGCACCACGCCGAAGGCCCGGCAGACCCGGCCGAGGTCCACGGTGCCGGTGGTCTCGTCGGTGCTCAGCAGCACCGTGTCGTCGTCCGCCCGCCACAGGTTGACGCCCTCGGCGAGGGCGGCGTCGACCGTGGAGCCGGCCCGGCCCGGCACCCGGATGCTCAGGGTGTCGAAGAACGGGCCGTCGGCGACCTCGACGCCGCCCGCCCGGAGCGCGCCGGCCAGGGCCCGGGCGTGGGCGTGGGCGCGCAGCGCGATCGCCCGCAGCCCCTCGGGCCCGTGGTAGACGGCGTACATGCTCGCCAGGACCGCGAGCAGCACCTGGGCGGTGCAGATGTTCGAGGTCGCCTTCTCCCGCCGGATGTGCTGCTCGCGGGTCTGCAGGGCCAGGCGGTAGGCGGGCGCGCCGACGGCGTCGACCGAGACCCCGACCAGGCGGCCGGGCAGGGTGCGCTCGAGGCCCTGGCGGACCGACATGTAGCCGGCGTGCGGGCCACCGAAGCCCATCGGCACCCCGAACCGCTGGGTGGTGCCGACGGCCACGTCCGCGCCCCACTCCCCCGGCGGGGTCGCCAGGGTGAGGGCGAGCAGGTCGGCCGCGACGGTGACGAGCGCCCCGACCTCGTGCGCGGCCTCGGCGACGGCGCGGTGGTCGCCGAGTCGTCCGTCCATCGCCGGGTACTGGACGAGGACGCCGAAGACCTCGCCCCCGGCCACCTCGCGCAGCGCGGCCGCGTCGCCGACGACGCTGAGGTCCGCGACGACCACCGGGATGTCGAGCGGCACCGCCCGGGTGTGGATGACCCCGAGGGTCTGCGGGAAGACCTGCTCGTCGACGACGAGTGCTGCACCTGCCGGAACGCGCGAGCCGCGCCGCATCAGGGTCATCGCCTCCGCGGCGGCGGTCGCCTCGTCGAGCAGCGAGGCGCCCGCGACCGGCAGGCCGGTCAGGTCGCTGACGACGGTCTGGAAGTTGAGCAGGGCCTCCAGCCGGCCCTGGGAGATCTCCGGCTGGTACGGCGTGTACGCGGTGTACCAGGCCGGGTTCTCCAGGACGTTGCGCTGGATGACCGGCGGGATCACCGTGCCGTAGTAGCCGAGCCCGATCATCGAGGCGACGACCCGGTTGCGGGCGGCGATCTCCCGCAGCTGGGCGACGACCGCGGCCTCGGAGGCCGCGGGCTCGATGTCGAGGTCGCCCTCGGCGCGGATCGCCCGGGGGACCGCGGTGTCGACGAGGTCGTCGAGCGACGCCCGGCCGACGACGCGGAGCATCGCGTCGAGGTCGGACTCACGCGGACCGATGTGCCGGCGGGCGAACTCGGGAAGCGGGGACGGGGTTGTCACGGAGCTCACCTCTCGGGCAGACGACGATGACGTCCCTCCCCCTCTGTCGCACCGGGTGCCCGGCGCTCCAGAGGTGCCTGACCCGTGCGGTCCCTTGCGCCTGAGAGGTTCTGGGGAGCGTTGCCCCTTCGGCGCCCCGACGGTCCGGGGACTCTCCCACACGGTGTGAGCGGCACCGCCAATCTAGCAAACGGTGGCGGTACTCCTCGCAGGCGAGGCCGTGCCCGGCGAGAGCGGGTCAGGCCATCCGGGTCGCGCGGCGGGCGCCGAGCTCGTCGCCGGGCAGCGGCGCGGCGGGGGCCTCGACCTCGGCCCGCTCGCTCGGCAGCTCGGCGAGCTCGCCCTCGACCTCGCGCCAGACCTTGCCGACCGCGATGCCGAAGACGCCCTGACCGCCCTGGAGCAGGTCGATGACCTCCTCGGTGGAGGTGCACTCGTAGACCGAGGCGCCGTCGCTCATCAGGGTGATGCCGGCGAGGTCGTCGACGCCGCGGGCGCGCAGCACCTGGATGGCGCCGCGGATCTGCTGGAGGGAGACGCCGGTGTCGAGAAGGCGCTTGACGACCTTGAGGACGAGGATGTCGCGGAAGCCGTAGAGGCGCTGGGTGCCCGACCCCCCGGCCGGGCGGACCGACGGCTCGACGAGCCCGGTGCGGGCCCAGTAGTCGAGCTGGCGGTAGGTGATGCCGGCGGCCCGGCACGCCGTGGGACCGCGGTAGCCGACCTCGTCGTCGAGCTGGGGTAGGTCGTCTGCGAAGAGCATGCCCTGGGCCACCACGGGGGTGGTCTTCCCGGTCTGCCGCGCCTCTCCGATGGAGCTCACGCCTACCTCCTACGTCTCGCCTCTGCGGGCGACTGTACGCCGGTGAATGACACCGGCGTCATATCCTCGGTCACTGCTGTGACGGTTGTGACAGTAGGGACAGGTGTGACGACAGTCAACGACCGCGCCGCCCCACGCTGGTCGGGCGTGTCGCGGCCGGCCGGGCCCGGCGAGGCGAGCGGACCGCCTGCGGCTCAGGAGTCGTGCTCGGTGTCGAAGTCGTCGGCGGAGACCTGGTCGAGGAACTCCTTGAACTTCTCCACCTCGTCGTCCTGGCTCTCGGCCATCTCGACCCCGGCCTCCTCGAGGAGCTCGTCCTCGGCGACGATCTCGGCGCCGGCGCGCAGGGCGAGGGCGATGGCGTCGGAGGATCGGGACTCGATCTCGGTGCCGCCGGCCTGGGCCCCGCCGTCGACGTCGAGGACCGCGTGGAACACCCCGTCCTTGAGGGCGACGATCCGCACCCGGGTGAGCGTGTGCCCGAGCTCCTCGATGACGTTGCGGAGCAGGTCGTGGGTCAGCGGCCGCGGAGGGACCACGCCCTGCTGGGCGTACGCGATGGCGGTGGCCTCGGCCGCGCCGATCCAGATGGGCAGGTAGCGAACCCCGTCGCGCTCCCGCAGGAGGACGATCGGCTGGTTGTTCGGCATCTCGACCCGTACCCCGAGGACGTCCAGCACCTTCACCCTCCCACCGTACCCCGCGGGCCTGACGGCGCCGAGGCTGCTCAGCCGCCCGGGCGGGAGAGCCCGCCACGGACGAGGGCCGCGTGCAGGGCGAGGCACAGGTGGGCCACCTCGGCGCGGCCGCGTTCGGCGGCCGGCCCACGGCGCGAGCCCACCACCTGCTCGACCAGGCCCACCTCGCGGTCCGCCGCGGCCCGGAAGCCCCTCAGGTGCCGGGCCTCGACGCCGTAGACCGCCAGCCCGGCCGCCGCCCGGGCCACCCGCAGGTCGGACTCGCCGTGCAGCCCGTCGGGGTCCGGGCGAAGCAGCCCGTGCCCGCGCAGCTGCTGCACCGCAGCCGGGTCGAGCCCGGAGGCGGCGGCGAGCTCGGTGGCCGTCGAGCCGGAGGGTGGCGGCGGCGAGCAGCTCCTCGGCCGCGGGGACGTCGGCGTCGGGCGCGGGGGTCGGCACCCTCGGGCCCGTGCCGTCACCGGGCGCCAGGCCCCGGTCGGCGGCGTCGAGGGCCTCGCGGATGACCTTCAGCGGCCAGTACCGGTCCCGTTGGGCGCGCAGCACGAACCTGATGCGCTCGACGTCCGCGGGGGTGAACTGTCGGTACCCCGACCGGGTGCGGGTCGGGGTGACGAGCCCCTCGGCCTCGAGGAAGCGCACCTTGGAGACGGTGACGTCCGGGAACTCCTCCGCGAGGCTTTCGACGACGGCCCCCACGGTCAGGGGACGGCCGGCGGTGGGCGGCGTCACCCGGGAGCGTCAGCCGTGCGCGGCGGCGTAGAAGACGAGCCGGAACTTGCCGATCTGCACCTCGTCGCCGGTACTGAGGACCGCCTCGTCGACGAGCTTTCGGTTGACGTAGGTGCCGTTGAGCGAGCCGACGTCCTGGACCCGGAAGACCCCGCCGGCGCGGCGGAAGACGGCGTGCTTGCGCGAGACGGTGACGTCGTCGAGGAAGATGTCGCTGTCCGGGTGGCGCCCCGACATCACCTCGTCGTCGTCGAGGAGGAACCGCGCGCCGGTGTTGGGGCCGCGCAGGACGACGAGCAGCGCGGTCCCCGGGCGCAGGGCCTCGACCGTGGCGAGGTCGGCCTTGGTGAGGACGTGCTCGGACTCGGTGGTGGCCTCGGGCGCCTCGGCACCGCCGACGGCCGCGAACCGCATCGTCGTCGGCTCGGGCACGGAGCCCTCCTGGCCCTCACGCTGCTCGTTCATACGACCTCAGCTTCCTCTCGACTCCCTCGGACACCGTGCGCGCTGACACCGTAGAGCACCGCGCCCGGGATTCCCACTCGTTCTCCGGACAACCTCAGGACAGCTGGGAGGTGTAGGCGTCCGTGTCCATGAGGCCGTCCACGTCAGCGGCATCCGCGGGGCGCAGCTCGTACATCCAGCCCTCGCCGTAGGGGTCGCTGTTGACGAGCTCCGGGGTGGCGTCCAGGGCGCCGTTGACCGCGGTGACCTCACCGGAGACCGGGGCGTAGAGGTCGCTGACCGACTTGGTCGACTCGACCTCACCGCAGGTGTCCCCCGCGACGATGCTGTCGCCGACGGAGGGGAGGCTGACGTAGACGACGTCGCCGAGCGCCTCCTGGGCGAAGGCGGTGATGCCGACCCGGACCGTGTCGCCCTCGGCGCGCACCCACTCGTGCTCGGCGGTGTAGCGCAGGCCAGCTGGGTACTCGAGGTCGCTCATGGTGCTCCTTGTCGGGGCGGTCAGGGGGACGAGGTGGGGACGGGCTGAGCGTACTGAGGGGGCGTGACGGTCAGCAACGCGTCCACCGTCACGCTGTCCTCGATCTGGACGCCGGCGTCGCCACCGGCCCGGCGCACCGTCGCGGTGACCCCGCCGGGGATCTCCATCGCCCCGGCCAGGGTGTTCGCGTCACCGATGGCCTTGATGACGTACGGCGGGGTGAGGACCGTTCCGGAGACCGACAGGCCGCCGGGCGTGTCGGTGAACCAGGTGTTCGCGACGATCCGCACGTCGCCGATCTGCATCGCCTCGGCGCCGGCGTCGCGCAGCTCCTGGACGGTGTCGAGGATGGTCGGAGCGCGGACCTGGCCCTGGGGGTCGCGGATGGTCAGGGTGATGCCGGGCCCGTCGGCCTTGACCGTGCCGGCGAGGATCCCGAGCGAGTCCAGGCGCTCCTGGGCGGCCCGCTGGGCCTCCTGCTCGTTCGTCGTCCGGCTCTTGAGGAGGTCCAGGGAGGCCCGCAGCGAGGTGACCTCGCTCGCCAGCTGCTCGCCGTCCTGGTCGACGTCGGCGAAGATCCGGACCAGCTCGTCCTCGCGGAGGTTCTCCAGCCCCTCGATCGAGGTCTGCCGCACCTGGGCGATGATCGCGAAGCCCAGGGCACCGGCGAGCAGGGCGGCGAGCACGTTGGAGCGGCTCGGTCGCGGTGAGCCGGCGCGGCGCAGCCGGGCCCACGCGTGCCGGGCGTCGCGCGGTGGGCGGGGCTCCTCGCCGGTGCCGCTCATGCGTCGAACAGGTGCCGCCGGATGGCGGCGACGTTGGAGAAGATCCGGACCCCGAGGACGACGACGACCCCGGTGGACAGCTGGGTGCCGACCCCGAGCTTGTCGCCGAGGAAGACGATGAACGCGGCGACGACGACGTTGGAGAGGAACGAGACGACGAACACCTTGTCGCTGAAGATGCCGTCGAGGATCGCCCGGACACCGCCGAAGACCGCGTCCAGCGCGGCGATCACCGCGATCGGCAGGTAGGGCTGGAGCCAGACGGGGACGGCCGGCTGGAGGAGCACGCCGATGAGGATGCCGAGGGCCAGGCCGATGGCGGGGATCACGAGGTGCTCTTCTCCGGGGTGCTGGTCGCGGCGGGCGTCGGGGCCGTGCTCGGGCTCGACCCAGTATCCCCGGTCGTCGCGTACTGGGTGGTCAGGCGCACCCCGCCAGGCACCGTGGCGTCGTCGACGACGTCGGTTCCGGTGCGCACCCCGAAGCTGCTCGCCAGCGTGGAGAGGTAGCTGCCCCCGGGCCCGTCGGCGAAGGCCGCCGGCATCTCCCGGGGGTTGCCGAGGGCGGTGATGACGTACGGCCGGGTCAGCGGCCGGAAGTTGACGATGATCGCTGACCCGGCGAACCGGATCGTCGAGACCGTGGTGAGCCGGTTGCCGTTGATGCTGATGGCCTCGGCGCCGGCCTCCCACAGGGCGTTGACGACGAACTGGAGGTCGCGGGAGTACACCTGGCCCTGGCTGGCCTGGTCCCCGCTCGACCCGGGGTCGTCGGCGCCCGAGCCGGGGGCGTCGTCGAGGGTGACCTCGAGCCCCGGGCCGTGCATCGGCAGGGCGCCGACGGCGACGGCGAGGTTGCGGCTGCTCTGGGCGTCCCCCTGGCCGGCGAGCTCCTGGCTCTCCAGGGCGGTGACCTGGGCCTGGAGGGCGGCCGCCTGGGCGCTCAGCGCCTCGACCTGCCCGCGCCGGTCCTGGATCTGGCTGATCAGGTCGGCACGGGCTGCCGAGCGCGGCGAGCTGGGCGCGGTGAGGTTGTAGGCGGCGACCCCGACGACCAGGCCGATGACCAGGGTGGCCGCGACGAGGAGGGGAGAGCGCAGCGAGGTCGTCGGCGGCAGCCCCGCCGCGCGCCGTCGTTCCGCCGCCGCCGCGTACCCGGGGTCGAGCGGACGCCGCATCATGGTCGTGATCAGCGTCATCGACGCGTCCGGGGCGCGCCCGGTCTCCCTCGTCACGCGACCACCGCCCGGCGGGCGCTGAGCAGCCGCTGGAGCTGCACCGCGTAGAGGGCTCCGGAGAACCAGTAGAGGACCACGCCCCACCAGGCGAAGCCCCAGGCGACGGGCTCGGCGACCCGGGCGACCGCACCGTCCCCGTCGCCGAGGAGCAGCAACGGGAAGGCGTAGAGGAGGTTGAAGGTCGCGGCCTTGCCCGCGAAGTGGACCGGCAGACCCACCCATCCGTGCCGCTTGGCCACGAGCACGACGACCCCCATGAACGCCTCCCGGGCCAGGAGGAGCCCGACGAGCCACCACGGGACGATGCCCCGCCAGGCGAGCCCGAGCAGCGTGGACGCGATGTAGAGCCGGTCGGCCACCGGGTCGAGGAGCTGGCCGAGCCTGGAGACCAGCCCGTAGCGGCGCGCGATCTTGCCGTCGAGCCAGTCGGTGATCCCGGACGCCGCGAGCAGGACGAGGGCGAGGGCGTCGTGCCGGGCGAGGACCGCCCAGAGGAAGACCGGCACGCCGACGAGCCGGAGCGCCGACAGGACGTTGGGCACGGTGAGCACCTCGCTGCTCACCGGCTGCTCTGCGCGCGGCTCCGGCATGTGAGGAATCGTAGGTGGTGCCCCGGCCGCCCCGGCGGAGCGGGCCGGTCGGGAGCGCCTAGGGTGGCCGGCGTGCGGACACCACTGCTGGGGGCCGGCGAGCCCGAGCTGCGAGCGACCAGGACGAGTGTGAAGTGGGTGGCCTACCCGCCCGACGTCCTCCCGCTCTGGGTCGCCGAGATGGACGCCGCGCCCTGCGAGGCGGTCGTCGAGTCCGTCTGCGCGGCGCTCGCCCGCGGAGACACCGGCTACGGCTGGGCGCCCGACTACGCCGCGGCCGTCGTCCGCTACGCCCTCGACAGCTGGGGCTGGGAGGTCGACCCGGACTCCACCCGGGTGGTCGCCGACGTGATGATCGGTGCCTCCGAGCTGCTCCGGACGCTCACCGACGAGGGGGGACCGGTGGTCGTCTCGCCGCCGGTGTACGACTCGTTCTTCGGCTTCGTCGACGCCATCGGCCGGCGACGGCTCGACGCGCCGCTCACCGCGGGCGGCCGGCTGGACCTCGACGCGTTGCGGGAGGCGTTCCGCCGCGCCACGGCGGGTGGTGAGCGGGCCGCCTACCTGCTGTGCAACCCGCAGAACCCGACCGGGACCGTGCACACCCGCGGGGAGCTCACCGCCCTCGCCGCCCTCGCCGAGGAGCACGGGGTCCGGGTGGTCTCCGACGAGATCCACTCCCCGCTCGTCCTCCCCGGGTCCCCCGGCTTCACCCCGTACCTGACCATCCCCGGCGCCGACCGCGGGTTCGCGGTGTTCTCCCCGTCAAAGGGCTGGAACCTCGCGGGCCTGAAGTCCGCCCTCGTCGTCGCCGGCGACGGCGCGCGCGCCGACCTCGACCGGTTCCCCGAGGTCCACACCCACGGCTCCTCCCACCTCGGCGCGATCGCCCACGCCGCGGCCCTCGACCACGGGCGACCGTGGCTGGCCCGGCTGCTCGGCGAGCTGTCGGACAACCTCGACCTGCTCGGCGTGCTGCTCGCCGAGCACCTTCCCGGTGTCCGGTGGGCCCGTCCCGAGGCCACCTACCTCGCCTGGCTCGACTGCCGTGAGCTCGGCCTCGGCGACGACCCGGCCGCGGTCTTCCGGCGACAGGGCCGGGTCGCCCTGGGGTCCGGACCGCGGTACGGGCCGCAGGACGGCCGGGGTTTCGCCCGGCTCAACCTCGCCACCTCGCCGGAGATCCTCCGGGAGGCCGTGCGGCGGATGGCCTCCGTCCTCTGAGCGCTCGCGGCCGCTCACCCGAGCGTCGCGGCCAGCTCCGTGACGGCATCGGAGGTGCCCTGCGAGAAGACCTCCACGTCGGGGACGGCGTCGTGGTCTGCGGTGACGCCGAACGCCAGCTCATCGCAGTAGGAGAAGATCGCCACGCCGATGCGGAGACGGTCGGCGATCGGAACATACGGCAGGATCCGCACGCACCGCCGGCCCAGGAGGTACACGGGCCGGCGGGGCCCGGGGACGTTCGTCGTGACCGTGACCAGCTGCCGCTGCGGCAGGTGCAGGACCAACCGGACGCCGAGGGCGAGCGGCAGGTAGGGCTCGTAGCAGGATGCCGACGTCAGACTCGCGCCGGCCACCGGCTCGCCCGACGTCGCCGCCCGGGCGACCCGGTCGTGCACCTCGCGCAACCGCTGCACGGGGTCCGCGACCTCCACGGGGAGGAACGGCAGCATGAGCGAGACCCGGTTGTCGAGGATGCCCTCCTCGCCGGCCGCGCGCACCGACACCGGCACCAGGGTGCGGACGGCGTGGGCGCCCGGGTCCTCCCCCCGGGCCTGGAGCAGGGCCCTGAACCCACCGGTGATCGCCGCGAGGGCGACGTCGTTGACGGTGCAGCCATGACTGCGCCCGATGGCCTTGACGTCGGCCAGGGGCACGACCCTCGAGGAGTAGCGGCGCTGACGGCTCATCCGGCCGGTGAGGGACGAGGGCGCCGCGGGCACCAGGGCCGCGGCGAGGGCGAGCATGCCCCGAAGCGTCTGCGCGGCGGTGCGCGCCAGCTCTCGGGGCCGACGCACGAGGGACGTCGCCGCACCGGCGGCCCGCACCGGCGCGGCGGCGAGGTCGAGCACGGCACGGGCCGTGAGGACAAGGGTCCCGACGGGCGACGCCGGATGCCAACGGTCCTCCACGGCCGGCCCGGGCAGCGGGTCGGCGTCGTAGACGACCTGGTAGAGCTCGGTGCCGGAGACCCCGTCGACCGCGCAGTGGTGGACCTTCTGCACGAGGGCCCACCGCCCGGCGTCGAGGCCCTCGACGACCCAGTACTCCCAGAGCGGTCGGCTCCGGTCCATGCGCTGCGACATGATCCGGGCGACGAGCCGGTGGAGCTCGGCGTCCCCGCCCGGCAACGGAAGGGCCGTCCGCCTCAGGTGCCACGCGAGGTCCGGGTGCGGGTCGTCCTCCCAGACCGGTGGCCCGAGGTCGAAGGGCACGCGACGGATCCGCCGCCGGTACAGGTCGACGAGGGGGATACGGCCGGCGAAATGGGCGAGGAGCTCGTCCTGCGAGGGCGGGGGCCCCTCGAAGACGGCCGTCGAGGAGATCGCCATCACCGCCGTGGGGTCCTCGTCCTCCGCCTGGAGGAACCAGGCCGACAGCGGGGTCAGCTGCTCAGCCACGGAACGTTCACCCCTTCACACTGAGGTGGAGCGGACGGCTCCACCGCCGGTAGGTCTCGACGGTCCAGCCCGGCACCTCGAGCTGGGGGACGTGGCCGACGTCCTCGGCGACGTGGAGCTCCCAGGCGGGGTTCTCGCGGGCGGCCTGCCGGGCGGCCTGGACCGGGACGAGCCGGTCTCGGTCGCCCTGGAGGAGCAGCACCGGGACGTCCACCGCCCGCATCGCCTCCCGGAGGGGGCCGTGCCACACGAGGTGCAGGAGCACCGAGCGCGCAGCGTCGAGAAAGGCGGCGTCGACTCCCGGGACCCGCTGCCGGCGTTCGGCGAGCCGGACGGCCCGGTCGACGACGTCCGGGTCGACCCGCGTGGTGTCGACCGTGCACAGGTCGAGGATCTCGTGCACCTGGTCGACCGGCGACACCCGGCGCCGGCGACGGGCCAGGAACGCGTTCGCCGCTCCGGGCAGCGCATACATGACGAAGCTGCCGAGGACCTCGGCGTCGGGTCGGTGGCGAGGCGCGGGGAGCGCCGGGTCGAGCAGCACCAGCCCGGCCACCGTCGCCGGGTGTCGCGCGGCCTGCAGGATGCTGATCATCCCGCCCATCGAGTTGCCCATGAGGACCACTGGGGTGCCGGTGACCGTCCGGAGGAACCGGTCGAGCAGCCGCTGGTTGGAGTCGACGTCCGTGCGTCGGTGGTCGGGAAAGGTGAGCCCGTGGCCGGCGAGGTCGGGCACGTAGACACGCTGCCCCTGCGCGAGGTCAGGCGCGACCCCCATCCAGTTGACGTGGGACCCGCCCAGTCCGTGGACGCAGACGAGCGGCGGCGCAGCCGTCGGCCCCTCGAACTCGAGGTAGTGGGTGTGACCGTCGAGGTCGACCGTGCGCGACGTGCCCGTGAGCATCTCCACACCTCCGCCGGTGCGGCGATCGCCACCGGCGACCGCCGTCTTTGTGCACTAGCAGTGTAATATTCAGGGGATCCGGACGGAGCGTGGCAGTCGACACACGGCGGTGATGACCCGGATGACGGTGAGCGCGGGGCCCCCGGTGGGGGACGGTCGGTCGGCCAGGGCGCAGCGGACCCGCGCGGCGATCGTGGACACCCACATCGATCTCCTCAGGTCAGGGAACCTGCGTCCCACCGCGGAGCAGATCGCCCGCGAGGCGGGTGTCTCGGTCCGCTCGCTCTGGGTCCACTTCCCCGACGTCGAGGCCCTCCTCGCGGCGACCGCCGTCGAGGTCCTCGCGCGGCAGGACCGTGACCTGCGCCCGGTCCCTCCCGACCTGCCGCTGGACGAGCGGGTCGAGGAGTTCTGCCGGCAGCGCGCCACGGCCCTCGAGCACATCACCCCGCTGGCGCGTGCCTCGGCGGCGCGGGAGCCCTTCTCCGCCGCACTGCGTGACTACCACCGGCGGCACGTGGAGCGGGTCCGCGACGAGGTCCGCACCCTGTTCGCGGCGGAGCTGGTGAACCTGCGGGCGACCGATCGCGACCGACTCGCCCACGCGCTGACCGCGGCGACGACGTGGGGGGCCTGGGCCACCCTGCGTGACGACCTCGGGCTGGGCCCACAGCGCAGCCGAGCCGTCCTCGTGCGGACCGTCCGCGCCCTGCTCACCGATGTCGGCCGACCCGCCGACCCCACCCGAGGAGCACCGACATGAGTCTCAACCTTGCCTCCATCCTCCGAGAGTCCGCGAAAGCCAACCCCGGCAGGGCCGCCCTGCTCTTCGACGGCGGCAGCATGACCTACGGCCGACTGGACGCCGCGAGCGACCAGCTGACCGTGGCCTGAAGGCCGCCGGCTTCCGTGCCGGTGACCGGGTCGGGATGCAGCTCCGTGAACAGGACGTTCATCGGGACGGCGACGCAGCCCGCCTTGAGGATGCCGAAGTAGGAGATGACGAACTGGCGGATGTTGGGCACGCGTCTTCGGGATCCGCGAGGACGACGTCAGAGGTCGCGCAGCCGCACGCGGCCGAGGAGCAGCGTGATGTGGCGGGTGACGGCCCACCGGTACTGGTCGTAGGTCGAGACCTCGACGCGGCCCTCGTGGCGTTGAGCCAGACCTTCTCGACGAACTCGCCGACCGATTCGGTGTCCGAGCCAGCGCGCCCCTCGAGGACCGCGCTGGTGGGCAACGGCGGTTCGCCGGCTTTCGAACGTGCCGAGCTGCTTGACCCGGCGCTTGCCCGTGGCCGCGTCGTACCCGCCCTGGCGAACGACCCATCTTGGCGATGCACCTCGGGCTCGCCCACCTGCACCCATTGCACGCGGGAAGCGCACCGCCAGAACCTCATACATCGCGCATACATGGGCCCGGACAGCAGAAGAGCCGGTCTTGGAAGACCGGCTCTGACCTGTCACCTCAGTCGTCGGGCTGACAGGATTTGAACCTGCGACCCCTTGACCCCCAGTCAAGTGCGCTACCAAGCTGCGCCACAGCCCGTGGCTCGCTCCCTCGTGGGAGCGGTCGAAACCTTATCCCACTCCGTGCGACCCCACCGAATCGGTCCCCGGCCCGCTCACCGGCGCCGGCCGCGCCGCTCGCGGACGCGCACCGACAGCTCGATGGGTGTCCCCGCGAACCCGAACTCCTCGCGGAGGCGGCGCTCGACGAACCGGCGGTAGCCGGACTCGATGAAGCCGGAGGCGAAGAGGACGAAGCGGGGCGGGCGGGTGCCCGCCTGGGTCGCGAAGAGGATGCGTGGCTGCTTGCCCCCACGGACCGGGTGCGGGTGCGCCGCGACCACCTCGCCGAGGAAGGCGTTGAGGCGCGCGGTGGGGACCCGCGACTCCCACGACTCCAGGGCCACGTCGATCGCCGGCACGAGCCGCTCGAGGTGCCGCCCGGTGCGCGCCGAGACGTTGACCCGCGGGGCCCACTGCACCTGGACGAGGTCGCGCTCGATCTCCCGCTCGAGGAAGTGGCGGCGCTCCTCGTCGGTGAGGTCCCACTTGTTGTAGGCGATGACCAGCGCCCGGCCGGCGTCGATGACCTGCTGGATGACCCGCACGTCCTGCTCGGCGAGGACGTCGCTCGCGTCGACGAGGACGACCGCGACCTCCGCCTTCTCCAGAGCCGTCTGCGTCCGCAGCGAGGCGTAGAAGTCCGCGCCCCGGGTCTGGTGCACCCGACGGCGGATGCCGGCCGTGTCGACGAACCGCCACGTGCGGCCGCCGAGCTCGACGAGCTCGTCGACCGGGTCGCGCGTCGTCCCCGCGACCTCGTCGACGACGACCCGGTCCGAGCCGGTGAGCTTGTTGAGCATGGAGGACTTGCCGACGTTGGGCCGGCCGAGGAGCGCCACCCGGCGCGGTCCGCCCGGGGCGAAGGCACCGCCCACCTGGGACACCTCCGGAAGCACCTCGAGCAGGGCGTCGAGCACGTCCCCACTGCCCCGGCCGTGCAGCGCCGAGACCGGCCACGGCATCCCGAGGCCGAGGTTCCACAGGGCCGCGGCGTCCGCCTCGGTCCGCTGGTCGTCGACCTTGTTGGCGACGAGGACCACCGGCTTGCCGGAGCGGCGCAGCAGCCGCACCACCGCCTCGTCGTCGTCGGTGGCCCCGACCGTGGCGTCGACGACCAGGAGCACCGCGTCGGCGAGCTCGACGGCGATCTCGGCCTGCTCGGCCACCCGCAGGTGGATGCCGGTGGCGTCGACCGCCCAGCCGCCGGTATCCACGAGGGTGAACCGCCGCCCGGTCCACTCGGCCTCGTAGGCGACCCGGTCGCGGGTGACCCCGGGGACGTCCTCGACGACCGCCTCGCGCCGCCCGAGCACCCGGTTGACCAGGGTGGACTTGCCGACGTTCGGTCGCCCGACGACGGCGACCACCGGCAGCGGCCCGGCCGGCTCCTCCTCGTCCTCGAGCCGGCCCTCGGCGGCGAGGAGGGCACGGTCCTCCTCGCTCAGCTCGAACTCCTCGAGCCCGGCACGGAGGGCGCGCTCGACCGCCGCAGGGTCCTGGGTCTGGGTCCTCGGGTCCTCGGTACTCACCTGACCATTCTCCCGTACCGCGGGCGTGCCGCCGACCGCGCGGGCCGGAGCCGATCGCGAGGGCACCGCGGCGCGCCGGGCAGCCGGGGGGTCAGTCCTCGTCGGCGGTGACCCGGGCGACGACGTCGAGGACGGCCTCGACGCTCTCCTCGAGGGAGAGCTCGGAGGTGTCGACGAGCTCGACCCCGTCGGCGGCCTCGGCGAAGGAGGACACCGTGGAGTCGTCGCGGTCCCGGCGGAGCACCTGGTCACGGGTGGCCTCGAGCGCCGGCGCGTCGGCCGCACCGTGCAGCTCGGTGGACCGGCGCCGCAGCCGGGCCTCCTCGGACGCGGTGAGGAGCACGCGGACCCTGGCGTCCGGGGCCACCACGGTGGTGATGTCGCGGCCCTCGGCCACCACTCCCCCGACCTGCTCGGCGACCCGCGCCATGAGGTCGCGCTGGAGCTGCTGGAGCACCGGACGCACCTCGAGGTTCGTGGCGACCGCCGAGACCGCCGAGCTCACCCGGGTGGTGCGGATCTCGGCCCCGACGTCGCGGCCGTCGATCCGCACCGTCGGCCCCTCCGGGTCGGTCCCGAGGGCGAGCGGCAGCCGGCGGGCGGCGGCCGCGACCGCGTCGGTGTCGGACAGGTCCACCCCGCGGTCCAGGCACCACCAGGTGAGGGCGCGGTACATCGCGCCGGTGTCGAGGTAGCCGAGGCCGAGGCGTCGGGCCACCGCGCGGGCGACGGTGCTCTTGCCGGAGCCCGAGGGTCCGTCGATGGCGATGGTCAGCGGCCCGGTCATGGCGCGCCAGCCTAGTACCGGCCTCAGCCGTGCAGCTGCCATCCCCTGGCGGCCAGCGCGTCGGCGAGGCCGGCGGCGGCCGCCGGGACGACGTCGACCTCGGCGAGACCGAACGGCTGCCCGAGACCGTGGTCGAGGTGGAACTCCTCGATGTTGGTGCCGATCTCGCCGACGTCGGCGAAGAGCCGCCCGAGCTGGCCGGGCTCGTCGGGGACCAGGACCCGGACCGTCCGGTACGCCGTCGGGGCCGCCCCGTGCTTGCCGGGGATGCGCGCGTGACCGGCGTTCCCGGCGGCGATCGCCCGGGCCAGGGTGCCCCGGGCCCCCGGCGCGTCGCCACCGTCCTGGAGCGCCTCGAGCGCCGTCAGGACCCCGTCGAGGTCGGCGGCGAGGGCGGTGAGCACGGCGCGGACGGCGGCGGCGTTGCCGGCCAGGATCTGGGTCCACAGGCCGGGGTCGCTCGCCGCGACCCGGGTGAGGTCGCGCAGCCCCTGGCCGGCGAGGGCGACCGAGGGCTCGTCGAGGCCCTCGAGCCGGGCGGCGACCAGGCTCGCCGCCAGCTGGGGCACGTGCGAGACCGCGGCGACGGCCCGGTCGTGCTCCTCGGGAGCGAGCTGTCGGACGGCAGCGCCGGTGGCCCGCGCCACCTCCGCGACGGTCCGCACCGCCTCCGGGCTCGTCTCCGGTCCCGGGGTGAGGACCCAGGCGCGACCGTCGAAGAGGTCGTGCCGACCGGCCACCGCACCGGAGCGCTCGCGGCCGGCCATCGGGTGGGAGCCGCAGTAGCGGGTGAGGTCGGCCCCGAGCGAGCGGAGCCGGTGGACCACGACCCCCTTGACCGAGGCGACGTCGGTCACCACGGCACCCGGCCAGCGCTCGAGCGCCGCGGCGACGCAGCCCGCGGTGACGTCGGGTGGGGTCGCGACGACGACGAGGTCGGGCTCGGCGTCGCCCGCGGCCGGTAGCCGCCCGGCGCCGAGGTCGCGGGCCAGGGCGGCGTGGGTGGCGAGGGCGTCCTCGAGCGTGACGTCGTCACCGTGGCGGGTCAGGGCAAGGCCCACGCTGGTCCCGATGAGGCCGGTGCCGACGACGTGGACCCTCACAGGCCGGCCGCCTTGTAGAGCGCCGCGACCTCGGCGGCGGACAGGGCGCGCCACTTCCCGGGCCGGGTGTCGCCGAGCCGCACCGGCCCGACCCGGGTGCGCACGAGCGAGAGGACGGGGTGCCCCAGCTCGGCGAGCATCCGGCGGACGATGTGCTTGCGTCCCTCGTGGAGGACCACCTCGACCAGGGCCCGCCCCGGCTGGGAGTCCACGACCCTGAAGGAGTCGACGGCGACCGGCCCGTCCTCGAGCTCCACGCCCTCGCGAAGGCGCCGGCCGAGGTCGCGCGGCACCGGGCCGGGGATCTGGGCGAGGTAGGTCTTGAGCACCCCGTAGCGGGGGTGCTGGAGCCGGTGGGCGAGGTCGCCGTCGTTGGTGAGCAGGAGCAGCCCCTCGGTGTCGGCGTCCAGGCGGCCCACGTGGAAGAGCCGCTCCTTGCGGGCCCCGACGAAGTCGCCGATGTCGACCCGGCCCAGCTCGTCGCTCATCGACGTGACGACGCCCAGCGGCTTGTTGAAGGCGAGGTAGACCCGGGAGTCGTCGAGCTGCACCCGCTCGCCGTCGACGTGGACGACCTGGCTGGGGCGGATCCGCACCCCGAGCTCGGTGACGACCTGCCCGTCGACCTCGACCCGGCCCGCCCTGATCAGGTCCTCGCAGACCCGGCGCGAGCCGACCCCCGCCGCGGCGAGCAGCTTCTGCAGGCGAACGCCGTCGGGGTCGTGGACGTCGACCACCGGGCGGGCCGGCTCGGCCTTGGGCCGGGTCGGCTGGCCACCTCGGGTGTTCCCGGTCCCCCGGGCCCGCTGCTGCTGGTCCTCGGCGCCACGCGGGCCCGACCGGCGGTCACCGGGCCGCCGGCCGCCGCGGCCCTGCGGGGGCGTCACGACCGCCCCGCTTCGGCGATCTCGTCGAGCACGTCGACCTCCGGGAGGTAGGGGGCCAGTGCCGGCAGCTCGTCGATGCTGCCGAGGCCGAGCCGTTCGAGGAAGTAGGAGGTGGTGCCGTAGAGCGTCGCCGTCGACTCGGCGTCGTGCCCGACCTCCTCGATGAGGCCGCGCCCGAGCAGGGTGCGGATGACGCCGTCGACGTTGACCCCACGGACCGCGGCGACCCGGGAGCGGGAGACCGGCTGGCGGTAGGCGATGACGGCGAGGGTCTCCAGCGAGGCCTGGGTGAGCCGGGCCTGCTGGCCGTCGAGGACGAACCGCTCGACGAGCGGGGCGTACTCGTGGCGGCTGTACATCCGCCAGCCCCCGCCGACCTCCTGGAGGGTGAACCCCCGGTGCTCGGCCGCGTACCCCTCCTCGATGGCCGCGAGGGCCGCCTCGACGTCGGGGACCGGCTGCTCGAGGGCCGAGGCCAGCGCGAGGACGCTCACCGGCTCGTCGACGACCATGAGGACGGCCTCGAGCGCGCCCCTGATCCCGCCGGGGAACTCCTCGACGTCCAGGGCCAGCTGGTCCTGCGGCTCGGGGCCGCCGGGGTCGTCGGGGACCTGCGCCGCCACGGCGTCGGGCTCGTGCTCAGTCATCGCTCTGCTCCTGCGTCGTCGGGGTCGGCGCCGCGTCCTGCTCGGGTGGCGGCTCGTCGAACTCGTCGGTGACCTCGATCTCTCCCTCCTCCGCCCCGGTCCACCGGACGGTGAGCTCACCGAGCGCCTCGGCCTGCTCGAACCCGATGGCGGACTCGCGGAACAGCTCGAGGAGGGCGAGGAAGCGGGCGACGACGACGAGCGTGCTGTCGGCGTCGGCCACGAGGCTGCGGAACGAGGCCACCCGCTCGCGGCGCAGCCTGGCGCCGATGAGGCCGGCCTGCTCGCGCACGCTCACCGCGGGGGCGTGCAGGTGGGTGAGCCCGACCGTCGGTGCCGCCCTGGGTGCCATGGCCCGGGCGGCGATGACCGCGAGCTGCTCGGGGGTGACGGTCATGACGAGCTCGGGCAGCAGCGCGGCGAGGTGCGGCTCGAGGACGACCGACCGGGGCCGGCGGCGCCCGGCGGTGGCCATCCGCTCGGCGAAGGTGTGCGCGATGTCCTTGAACGCCCGGTACTGCAGCAGCCGCGCGAAGAGGAGGTCCCGGGCCTCGATGAGGGCGAGGTCGTCCTCGTCCTCCGGCCCGCTCTGCGGCAGCAGCCGGGCCGCCTTGAGGTCGAGCAGGGTGGCCGCCACGACGAGGAACTCGCTGGCCTGGGACAGGTCGAGGCCGGCCGGGCTCTCCCGGGCGGCGCGCAGGTGGGCGATGAACTCGTCGGTGACGGTCGCCAGGGCGATCTCGGTGATGTCGAGGCGGTGCTTGCTGATCAGGCCGAGGAGCAGGTCGAACGGGCCGCTGAAGTTCTCGAGGTGGACCTCGAACGGCGTCGCCGGCCCGCGCCGGGTGAGGACCCCGCCCGGGGTGACGTCGACCGGCCGGCCACCGGGTGCCCGGCCGGCTGGGCCGCCGCCCCCGGTGGCCGCGGGGGACGCGCTCACCGGATCAGGCCGCCCCGCCGCGGGCGATGAGCTCGCGGGCGAGCTGGCGGTAGGCGTCGGCGCCCTTGTGGGTGGAGTCGTACGTGGTGATCGGCTCCGCGGCGAGCGTCGCGTCGGGGAACTTCACGGTGCGCGAGATCACGGTGTGGAAGACCTGGTCGCCGAAGTGCTCGACGACGCTCGCCACGACCTCCCGGGAGTGCAGGGTGCGCCCGTCGTACATCGTCGCGAGGATGCCGTCGACCTGGAGCCGCGGGTTGAGCCGGTCGGTGATCTTCTCGATCGTCTCGACGAGCAGGGCCACCCCGCGCATCGCGAAGAACTCGCACTCGAGCGGGATGATCACACCGTGCGCGGCGGTGAGCGCGTTGACGGTGAGCAGCCCGAGCGAGGGCTGGCAGTCGATGAGGACGACGTCGTACTCGTCCTCGACCGGGCGGAGCACCCGGGCGAGGATCTGCTCGCGGGCCACCTCGCCGACGAGCTGGACCTCGGCCGCGGACAGGTCGATGTTCGCCGGGACGATGTCCAGGCCCTCGACGCGGGTCTGCTTGATGACCTCGCGGAGGTCGTGGCCGCGCTCGATGAGCAGGTTGTAGATCGTCGTGTCGAGCTCGTGCGTGGGGATGCCGAGGCCGACCGAGAGCGCGCCCTGCGGGTCGAAGTCGACGAGCAGGACGCGCCGGCCCACCTCGGCCAGGGCCGCCCCGAGGTTGATGGTCGTCGTCGTCTTGCCGACGCCGCCCTTCTGGTTGCACATCGCGATGACCCGGGCCGGGCCGTGGGAGGCCAGCGGAGGGGGGTCCGGGAAGTCGGGCAGCGGCCGGCCGGTCGGCCCCACCTGCCCGTGCCCGTCGATGCGCATCTGCGGCGCGGCGTCGGTCGTGCCCAACTCTCCAACTCCCCGGTACCGGTGGCGGTCAGCCTCTCGCTGATCGAGGCGACCCTATCAGCGGGGACGACCGCGGCCGGGCCGCCTCACCGCGCCCGGGGTGGCTCTGCGCGTACACCTCGCGCAGCTGCTGGACGGTGACCAGCGTGTAGATCTGGGTCGTCGTCACCGACGCGTGGCCGAGCAGCTCCTGGACCACCCGCACGTCGGCGCCGCCCTCGAGCAGGTGCGTGGCGAAGGAGTGCCGCAGGGTGTGCGGTGAGAGGTGCCCGGCGAGGCCGGCCCGGTCCGCCGCGGCCCGCAGCACCGCCCAGGCGCTCTGCCGCGAGAGCCTCGCCCCGCGGGTGTTGAGGAAGACCGCGGGGGTGCCCCGGCCCCGCACGGCCAGCGCCGGTCGGCCACGGACCAGCCAGGCCTGCACGGCGCGCGCGCCGCGTACGACCCGAGCGGGACGACCCGCTCCTTGCCGCCCTTGCCGAGCAGCCGCACGACGCCCTCGTCGTCGTCGACGTCGTCGACGTCGAGGCCCACGGCCTCGGAGATCCGCGCCCCGGTCCCGTACAGCACCTCGAGCAGGGCCCGGTCGCGCAGCGCCACCGGCGTGTCCCCCACCGAGGCGGCGTCGAGCAGCCGCTCGACGTCGTCGAGCCGCGATCGCCTTGGGCAGCCGGCTCGGGGGCCGGGGCGGGCTGACGTCGCGGGTCGGGTCGGCGTCGAGCCGGCCCTCGAGGGCGAGGAAGCGGTGCAGCCCGCGGACCGCGACGAGGGTGCGGGCCGCGGACGTGGCCGCCAGCGGCGGTGGTCCGGCGTCACCCTCGCGCAGCCGGCTGAGGAACTCGGCGACGTGCGCCTCGGCGTACCTCCTCCGGAGCCTCACCCCGAGCCCGGCGAGGAAGGCCGACCACCGCGCGCAGGTCGCGGCGGTACGCGGCCAGGGTGTTGGCGGACACCCCGCGCTCGACGTCGAGGTGGGTCAGCCACCCGTCGACGGCCCGCCCCACGGGGCGGGGCGGGCCGTCGACGGGGGTCGATCGGGGTCAGGAGAGGACCTCGTCCAGGCTGGTGGACTCCATCCCGAAGGCCTCGGCCACCGCGGCGTAGGTGACGTGACCGGCGTGGGTGTTCAGGCCGAGCGCGAGCGGCCGGTCGGCCCGCATCGCCTCGAGCCAGCCGTGCTCGGCGAGCTTGACGGCGTACGGGAGCGTCGCGTTGGTCAGCGCCCAGGTCGAGGTGTGCGGGACCGCGCCGGGCATGTTCGCGACGCAGTAGTAGATCGACTCGTGGACCTCGAAGGTCGGGTCGGCGTGCGTCGTGGGCCGGCTGTTCTCGAAGCAGCCGCCCTGGTCGATCGCCACGTCGACGAGCACCGAGCCCGGCTTCATCTGGCTGACCAGCTCGTCGGTGACGAGCTTGGGGGCCTTCGCCCCGGGGATGAGGACGGTGCCGATGACCAGGTCGGCGTCCAGGACCTGCTCGCGCACCGACATCTTCGACGAGGCGATCTGCGCCACCCGGTTGTCGTAGCGCCAGAAGCTCATCCGCAGCTTGTCGAGGTCGGTGTCCAGGAGGGTGACGTCGGCGCCCATCCCGAGCGCGATGTTGGCCGCGTTCTGGCCCGCGACGCCGGCCCCGAGAACGACGACCTTGGCGTTGGCGACACCGCCGATGCCGCCCATGAGCACACCGCGGCCGCCCTGGGCCTTCATCATCGCGTGCGCGCCGACCTGCGGGGCCAGGCAGCCGGCGACCTCCGACATCGGGTAGAGCAGCGGCAGCAGGCCCGAGGGCAGCTGGACCGTCTCGTAGGCGACCGCGGTGACCTTCGTCGCGACGAGCTCCTCGGTCAGCGGCTGGTCGGCCGCCAGGTGCAGGTAGGTGAAGAGGACGAGGTCCTCGCGCAGCCGGTGGTACTCCTCGGGCACGGGCTCCTTGACCTTGAGCACCATGTCGACCTCGCCCCAGAGGTCGTCGGCGGAGTCGATGATCCGCGCGCCCTGGGAGACGTACTCGTCGTCGGTGATGGAGGAGCCGAGTCCCGCGCCCTTCTGGATGAGCACCTCGTGGCCGCGGCTGGCGAGCTCGTTGACGCCGACCGGGGTGATCCCGACGCGGAACTCGTTGTTCTTGACCTCGCTGGGGATACCGACCTTCACGGTTATCAGACCTGTCTTCCGGTGTACGTCCGGGACCTCGTCGTCCCGGAGGGACCGCGTCCGGGTGGATCGCGATGGAAGTCTAGTGCCGGGCGCGAACGCCCCCGGACCGAGGAGGACTCCCGTGAAGCCGTACAGCGACATACCCGGCCGACGGCTCGCCCAGGTGCTCGCCGACGTCGGCGTCCTGGTCTGGGTGGTCCTCTGGGTGCGCCTGGCCCTGCGCGTCCACGAGGCGACGATGCGGCTGGCCGAGCCGGGACGACAGCTCGCCTCGGCGGGCGAGAGCTTCCGGACGACGATGACCTCGGCCGGGGACGGCGTCGACGACCTCCCGCTGCTCCAGGACCGGGTCGCGGCACCGTTCCGGTCGGCCGCGGGCGTCGGCACCGACATCGAGCAGGCCGGTCAGGGGCTCGTCACCGCGGTCGAGCGGGTCTCGCTGCTCCTCGCCCTGACGACCGCGCTCGGGCCGATCCTCCTCGTCGTCGGTCTCTGGCTCCTGCTCCGGGTGCGCTTCGCGCGCCGGGCCGGGGCGGCCCAGCGCCTCCTCGCCGCCGACGCCGGCCTCGACCTCTTCGCCCTGCGGGCCCTGGCCACCCAGCCGATGCCGCGCCTGGCCCGGGTCGCCGAGGACCCGGCCGGGGCCTGGCGCCGGGGCGAGCCGGAGGTCATCCGCGCCCTGGCCCTGCTCGAGCTCGAGGGGGCGGGCGTGCGCCCACCGCCCTGAGCCCGGTCGGTGGACCGCTCACTCAGGGCTGCGGGTCGAGGATCGCCGGCCGCAGGTCATCCGCGGGAGGCTGCCAGGTCGCGGCGTCGGCGTCGAGCTGCTCTCCGCTGCGGATGTCCTTGACCTGGTCACCGTCGTCGTCGCCCGCCCCCGGGAACCACACGTAGGGGATCCCCCGGCGGTCGGCGTAGCGGATCTGCTTGCCGAACCGGGCCGCGCTCGGCGCCACCTCGCACGGCACCCCCCGCGCGCGCAGCGCCGTGGCGACCGCCCGCGACCGCCCACGCGACTCCTCGTCGGTGACCGCCACGAGCACCGCCGCCGGCGTCGACCGCGACGCCGTGAGGCCCCGCTTCGTGAGGAGCAGGTGGACCAGCCGGGTCAGGCCGATCGAGATACCGACCCCGGGGTAGGTGGTCCGGCCGTCGGAGGCCAGCGAGTCGTACCGACCGCCGGAGCACACCGAGCCCCAGTCCTCGGCGCCGACCAGCCGGGTCTCGTAGACGGTCCCGGTGTAGTAGTCGAGGCCGCGGGCGATGCTGAGGTCGGCGACGAGGGTCCCCGGCGCCTGCTCCATCCCGGTGGTCAGGACGGCGGCGAGCGCCTCGAGGCCCTCGTCGAGGACCGGGTGCTCGACCCCGAGCGCCCGCACCCGCTCGACGAAGGACAGGTCCTCGCTGCGGATCTCGGCGAGCGCCAGCGCGAGCCGCGCCTGGTCCTCGCTGGCGCCGGACTCGATGAGCAGCTCCCCCACCGGCCCGGGCCCGACCTTCTCGAGCTTGTCGACGATGCGCAGGGTCGTCGCGACGTCCTCGAGCCCGATGCCGCGGTAGAAGCCCTCGGGAACCTTGCGGTTGTTGACCTGGATGCGGAAGTCGCCGACCGGGAGCCGGCGGAAGACCTCGGCGATGACCAGCGGCATCTCCGCCTCGAAGTGCGGGGCGAGCTCGCCGACGTCGACGACGTCGATGTCGGCCTGGGTGAACTCCCGGTAGCGCCCCTCCTGGGGGCGCTCGCCCCGCCAGACCTTCTGCACCTGGTAGCGCCGGAACGGGAAGTGCAGCTTCCCGGCGTTCTCCAGCACGTACCGGGCGAACGGGACGGTGAGATCGAAGTGCAGGCCCAGCTCGGCGTCCTGCCCGGGGCCGTCGGCGAGCCGGTGGATGCCGTAGATCTCCTTGTCCGCATCGCCACCCTTGCCGAGGAGTCGCTCGACGGGCTCGACGGCGCGGGTCTCGAGCGGGGCGAACCCGTGCAGCTCGAAGACCTCGCGCACGGTGTCCAGCACGTGCAGCTCGAGGAGCCGTTGGGCGGGGAGGAGCTCGGGGAAGCCCGAGATGGGGGTGACCTTGGCCGGGGAACTCACGCTCCCAATCCTTGCAGGTACGGGTTCGTCGCCCGCTCCCGGCGGATCGTCGTCGCCGGGCCGTGCCCGGTGAGGACGAGGGTCGTGTCCGGCAGCGGCAGGACGACCTCGCGCAGCGACCGGCGCATCGCCGCGCCGTCGCCGCCGGGAAGGTCGGTACGCCCGACCGACCCCGCGAAGAGCACGTCGCCGGAGACCACGGTGCGGTCCAGCGGCTCCTGGCCGGGCAGGCCGTCCGGAACCGCGTCCAGGGCGAACATCACCGAGCCCTCGGTGTGCCCCGGCGCGTGGAGCACCTCGAGCGGGAGGCCGGCGAGGTCGAGGCTCTGGTGGTCGGCGAGCTCGACGACCCGCTCGGGCTCGGTCCACGTGGCACGCCGCCCGAACTGGGCCTCGAGCATCGCGAGCATCCCGGGCTGGAGGCTGGCCAACGGGTCGGCGAGCCGGTAGCGGTCCGCGGCGTGCAGGTACGCCGCCGTCGTGCCGCCGCAGACCGGCGTCACCGAGTACACGTGGTCGAGGTGCCCGTGGGTGAGCAGCACCGCGGCGGGCCGCAGCCGGTGCTCGGCCAGGACCGCGGCCAGCCGGTCCTGCACCCCGATGCCCGGATCGACGACGAGGCACTCCTCCCCCGCCCCCGGGGCGAGGACGTAGCAGT
This sequence comes from uncultured Actinomycetota bacterium, assembly GCA_963772645.1. GTDB lineage: Bacteria > Actinomycetota > Actinomycetes > Actinomycetales > Dermatophilaceae > DASSQJ01. The sequence continues at coordinate 210,621 of CAVYYD010000007.1, read as the reverse complement.
TGGTGTCGAAGGCGGCGGCGGGAAAGGCGACGGCGAGCACGCCCCGGAGCGTAGCCGCAGACGGCCTCCCTACACTGGGGCGCCGCTGCCGGACGACGACGACGAAGGACCACGGGTGACGAGGAAGCAGGAGCGGGCGCGAGCGCGGCGCCGCCACGAGAGGCGCCAGGCGAGCCTGGCCCAGCGCGCACAGGACCGTGCCCGGCTGACCCGGGTCGCGGTCGTGGCCGGGGTCGTCGGGGTCGTGGCGGTCCTGCTGGCCGTCCTCGGCTCGGTGCTGTCCACTCAGCAGCCGGCGGCCCCACGCACCCTCGCCGGGTGCGAGCCGCCGCCGGCCTCGCTCGGGACCGGCGCGCAGCTGACGCTGCCGGACGCCCGGACCGCCGCCGGCAAGACCTACCTGGCCACGATCACGACGAACTGCGGGGACATCGAGCTGACCCTCGACGGCGCCTCGGCGCCGCAGGCGGTCGCGTCCTTCCTCCAGCTGGCGCGCAAGGACTACTGGGTCGACGCCCCGTGCCACCGGCTGACCACCGAGGCCACCCTCAAGGTGCTCCAGTGCGGTGACCCGACCGGCACCGGCCAGGGCAACCCCGGCTACGGCTTCGCGGTCGAGAACGCGCCCAAGGACGGCCGGTACCCCCGGGGCACCGTCGCCATGGCCCGTACCAGCGACCCGGAGAAGGGCAACGGCGGACAGTTCTTCATCGTCTACGGCGACACGACCCTGCCCGACCCCAACGGGTACACGGTCTTCGGCACCGTGACGAAGGGTTTGGATATCGTCGACAGGGTCGCCGCCGCTGGGGTAGCCCAGGGGCAGGGCGGCAGCAACCAGAACGACGGACCTCCCGCCGCACCGATCAGCATCCTCCGGGTTGCTGTCACCGAGACAAAGGCCTGACCTCGTGCCCGACGCCGACACTCCCACCCCCCGCCCGAGCATCCCCTCCCCGGCGGCCCTGGCCGCGAAGATGCAGCCGCGCCCCGCAGCCGCCCCGGCCCCGGTGGCGCACTCGGACTCGGCCCGCTTCGGCCGGGTCGGCGAGGACGGCACGGTCTTCGTGCGCGTCGGCGAGGAGGAGCGCGAGGTCGGCTCGTACCCGGGCGCCACGGCCGAGGAGGCCCTGCAGTACTTCGCCCGCAAGTACGACGAGCTCGCCGCCTCCGCCGAGCTGCTCGAGGCCCGGCTGGCCAACCCCGACGTCGCCGCCAAGGAGGTCGAGGGCGGCCTGTCCACCCTCAAGGAGCACATCGGCCAGGGCGGGGTCGTCGGCGACCTCGAGGCCCTGGATGCCGCCGTCGCCCGGATCGAGGCCTCGCTCGGCGGGAAGCGGGCCGCCGAGGCCGAGCAGCGCCAGCAGGCCCGGGCCCAGGCGGCGCAGGAGCGTGAGGCCATCGTCGCCGAGGCCGAGCGGGTCGCGGCCCAGCCGCCGGGCTCGACGCAGTGGAAGCGCAGCAGCGAGCAGATGCGCGCCCTCCTCGACCAGTGGAAGCAGCACCAGCGCTCGGCGGCCAAGCTGGACAAGCCGACCGAGACGGCGCTCTGGCAGCGCTTCAGCCATGCCCGCAACTCCTTCGACAAGAACCGGCGGGCCTGGTTCGCCGACCTCGAGTCCACCCGCGCCGACGCGCGCTCCACCAAGGAGCGGCTCGTCGCCGAGGCGGAAGAGCTCTCGACGAGCACCGACTGGGGCCCGACGGCGCGGGCCTTCAAGCAGCTGATGGACCGCTGGCGCGCGGCCGGTCGGGCCTCCCGCCAGGACGACGACGCCCTCTGGGAGCGGTTCCGGGCCGCCCAGGACGCCTTCTTCGAGCGCAAGGACCAGGTCGCCGCCGCCGAGGACGAGGAGTTCCGCGCCAACCTCGCCGTCAAGGAGCAGCTCCTCGTCGAGGCCGAGGCGCTGCTCCCGGTCACCGACCTCGACGCCGCGAAGACCTCGCTGCGCTCGGTCCAGGAGCGCTGGGACGCCGCCGGCAAGGTGCCCCGCGGAGACCTCGAGCGCGTCGAGAAGCGGATGCGGCGGGTCGAGTCGGCGGTCCGTGAGGCCGAGGACACCCGCTGGCGCAGCACCAACCCCGAGGTCGCCGCGCGGGCCCGCTCCCTCGTCGACCAGCTCGAGGCGTCGGTGGACGCGGTCGAGTCCGAGCTCGCCGCGGCGGAGGCCGCGGGCGACGAGCCGGGCGCCACGGCCGCCCGCGAGCGGCTCGCCGCTCAGCAGCAGTGGCTCGCCCAGGCCCGCGCCGGGCTCGACGAGTTCGGCGGCTGACACCGGGGACTGACACCGGTCCGAGGCGCCGCGCCGGCTCAGGCGTCCTTGCGCCCGCCGGTGACCCGGCTCGCGTCCAGGACCCCGTCGACCTTGCGCACCGCCCGGACGACGTGGCCGAGGTGCCCGGGGTCGCCCATCTCGAAGGTGAAGCGCAGGGTCGCGACCCGGTCCCGGGAGGTGTGCACCGAGGCCGAGAGGATGTTGACCCCGTGGTCGGAGATGACCCGGGTGACGTCGGAGAGCAGCCGGGAGCGGTCGAGCGCCTCGACCTGGAGCTGGACGAGGAAGACGCTGGCCGCGGTGGGTGCCCAGTCGACCTCGATGATCTTCTCGGGCTGGGCGAGCAGGGCGTCGGCGTTGGAGCAGTCGCGCCGGTGCACCGAGACCCCGTTGCCGCGGGTGACGAACCCGAGGATGTCGTCGCCGGGCACCGGGGTGCAGCAGCGGGCCAGCTTGACCCAGACGTCGGACATGCCCTTGACGACGACTCCGGAGTCGCCCGAGCGTCGCGGCGCCGGCCGGGTCGAGACCGGCGTGGCGGCCTCCGAGATGTCCTCGTTCGCGCCCTCGGCACCGCCCACGGCCGCGACGAGCCGGCTGACGACGTGCTGGGCGGAGACGTTGCCCTCGCCGATGGCGGCGTACAGGGCGTCGATGCCGGGCAGGCGCAGCTCCTCGGCGACCCCGGTGAGCGACTCGACCGAGGCCAGCCGGTGCAGCGGGAAGCCCTGCTTGCGCATCGTCTTGGCCAGGGACTCCTTCCCGGCCTCGATCATCTCCTCGCGGCGCTCGCGGGTGAACCAGTGCTTGATCTTGTTACGAGCCCGCGCCGACCGGACGAAGGCGAGCCAGTCCCGGGACGGGCCGGCGGAGTCGGCCTTGGAGGTGAGCACCTCGACGACGTCACCGTTGTCGAGCCGGCTCTCGAGCGGGACGAGCCGCCCGTTGACCCGCGCCCCGATGCAGTGGTGGCCGACCTCGGTGTGCACCGCGTAGGCGAAGTCGACCGGCGTCGAGCCGGCGGGCAGCCCGACGAGCTGGCCCTTCGGGGTGAAGACGTAGACCTCGCTGGCGTTGATCTCGAAGCGCAGCGACTCCAGGAACTCGCCCGGGTCGGAGGTCTCCTTCTGCCAGTCCAGCAGCTGGCGCAGCCACGCCATGTCGTTGGCCGGGTCGGTCGCGCCGTCGCGGACCTGGACGGCCGAGGCCCCGCCGGCGGCCTTGGCCTGCGGGTCCTCCTTGTACTTCCAGTGTGCCGCGACCCCGTACTCGGCGCGCCGGTGCATCGTGTGGGTGCGGATCTGGATCTCGACCGCCTTGCCCTCGGGGCCGATGACCGTCGTGTGCAGCGACTGGTACATGTTGAACTTCGGCATCGCGATGTAGTCCTTGAACCGCCCCGGCACCGGGTTCCAGCGGGCGTGCAGCGCGCCGAGGGCGGCGTAGCAGTCGCGGACGGTGTCGACGAGGACGCGGACGGCGACGAGGTCGTAGATCTGCTCGAAGTCGCGGCCGCCGACGATCATCTTCTGGTACACGGAGTAGTAGTGCTTCGGCCGCCCGGTGACCGTGGCCTTGATCTTCGCGGCCCGCAGGTCGGCGCCCACCTGCTCGCGGACCCCGGCGAGGTACTCCTCGCGGGCCGGGGCCCGCTCGGCGACGAGCCGGACGATCTCGTCGTACACCTTGGGGTAGAGCGCCTGGAAGGACAGGTCCTCCAGCTCCCACTTGATGGTGTTCATCCCGAGGCGGTGCGCGAGCGGGGCGTAGATCTCGAGGGTCTCCTTGGCCTTGCGCTGGGCGCTCTCGCGGGAGACGTACCGCCAGGTCCGGGCGTTGTGCAGCCGGTCAGCCAGCTTGATGACGAGGACCCGGATGTCGCGGGCCATCGCGATGACCATCTTGCGGACCGTCTCGGCCTGCGCCGCCTGGCCGTAGGTGACCTTGTCGAGCTTGGTGACGCCGTCGACGAGCATCGCGATCTCGTCGCCGAAGTCGCGGCGCAGCGCCTCGAGGCTGTAGGCGGTGTCCTCGACGGTGTCGTGGAGCAGGGCCGCGGCCAGGGTGGTGGGCGTCATCCCCAGCTCGGCGAGGATCGTGGTGACCGCCAGCGGGTGGGTGATGTAGTCGTCGCCGCTGCGGCGCTTCTGGCCCTCGTGGGCGCGCTCGGCGACGGCGTAGGCGCGCTCGACGATGGCCAGGTCGGCCTTGGGGTGGGTGGCCCGGACCACCTGGAGCAGCGGCTCGAGGACCGGGTTGGCCGGCGGCCGGTTGCGGCCGACCCGGGCGATGGCCGCGCGGGCGCGCGCTCGCGAGCCCCCCGCACCCGCGGCGGGCGCAGCCGTCACGTGCTCCGCCATGCCGTGAGTCTAGTCAGCGCGCCTCGGGGTCACCGCACGGTGTGCAGGGCGCGGACCGGCCTCGGGGAGAGCCGGTCCCTGCCACCGAGGAACGCCAGCTCGACGACGCAGTCGAAACCGACGACCACTCCCCCGACCCGCTCGAGCAGGTCCCACGCGGCGAGGGCGGTGCCGCCGGTCGCGAGGACGTCGTCGACGAGGACCACGCGCTGGCCGCCGACCAGGGCGTCGGCGTGCACCTCGATGGTGGCCGAGCCGTACTCGAGGTCGTAGGAGACCCCGACCGTGTCCCCGGGCAGCTTGCCGGCCTTGCGGACCGGGACGAAGCCCACGCCGAGGGCGTGCGCCAGGGCCGCTCCGACGACGAAGCCGCGGGCCTCGACGCCCGCGACGAGGTCGACCGACCCGCGCCGGGCCTCCGCGAGGGCCGTGACCACGGCGCCGAAGGCCGCCGGGTCGGCGAGCAGGGGCGTGATGTCGGTGAACAGGACGCCGGGGCGGGGGAAGTCGGGGACGTCGCGCAGCGAGCGGGCGACGACCTCCGCGACCGGCGCGGCCGTCATCCGCGCTTGGACTTCGGGGTCCGCCGAGGCTGGTTGCGCGGGCCGGACCTCGCGTACTGGTGCACCGCCCGGCCGGTCAGCGTCGAGCCCTCGGCCGGCTGGGCCACGCCGCCGCCGTGGGCGTCGGCGGAGACCCAGGCGGGCTCCTCCTCGCCCTCGGCGTGCGCCGTCGCGGCGGCCTCCTGGCGCGCCGTCCGGGCCTGGTACCGCTCGGCCCGCCGGGCCAGGTCGAGCACACCCTCCTCCTTGCTCCGCAGCGACACCAGGAGCGGGGTGGCGATGAAGATCGAGGAGTACCCGCCGACGAGGATGCCGATGAACAGGACGAGGGAGAGGTCGAGCAGCGTCCCCGGGCCGAGCGCGAAGGCGCCCACCGCGAGGATCGAGGCGATCGGCAGGAGCGCGACGACGGTGGTGTTGATCGAGCGGACCATCGTCTGGTTGACCGCGAGGTTTGCCGCCGCGCCGTAGGTGCGCCGGCCGTTGGCGAAGGCCTCGGTCGTGTTCTCGCGCACCTTGTCGAAGACGACGACGGTGTCGTAGAGGGAGTAGCCGAGCACGGTGAGGAAGCCGATCATCGTCGCCGGTGAGACCTCGAAACCGGTCCAGGCGTAGATGCCGGCGGTGATCACCAGGTCGTGGGCCAGGGCGATGAGCGCGGCCATCGACATCTTCCAGGTACGGAAGTAGATCGCCATGACGAGCGCGACGAGCAGCAGGAAGATGACGAGCGCCTGGAGGGCCTTCTGGCTCACCGTGGCGCCCCAGGAGGGGCCGATGAAGGTCGCCGAGACCTGCTCGACCGGCACGCCGAACTCCTTGGCCAGGGCGGCGCGCACCTGCGCGCTCTGGTCGCCGGTCAGCCGTTCGGTCTGCACCCGGACCGTGGAGCCACCGACCAGGGTGACGTTGACCCCGCTCTGCTGGGTGCCCGCCGCGGACCGGGCACGGGCCTCGTAGTTCGCGCTGTTCGTGACGTTGGAGACCCGGAACTCCGAGCCGCCCCGGAACTCCAGACCGAGGTTGAGGCCGCGGACGAGGAGCCCGAGGAGGGCGATGACGATGATGACCCCGGAGGCGACGTAGAACGTCCGCCGCCGCGCGACGACCGGGACCGAGCGCTCGCCGGTGTAGAGGTCGTTGCCGAACTGGCTGAAGCTGGGGCTCACGCGCGGCTCCCTTCGGTCTCGCGGACGGCGGGCGGGGTGGAGACGAACCGCCCGCGGCCGGCGTAGCGGGTGCTCTTCGCGCCGAGCCGGCGCGGGTCGAGCCCGGACCACGGGTGGCCGTCGCGGAAGAACGGCCGGCGGGCCAGCAGCGCCACGGTGGGGTGGGTGAAGAGGAAGACGATGACCAGGTCGAGGATCGTCGTCAGCCCGAGGGTGAAGGCGAAGCCGCGCACGTTCGAGGTCGCGAGCGTGTAGAGGACCAGGGCCGCGAGGAAGTTGACGCCGTCGGCGGCCAGGATCGTGCGCTTGGCCCGGCCCCAGCCGGTCTCGACCGCGCTCTGCAACGAGCGGCCGTCGCGCAGCTCGTCGCGGATCCGTTCGAAGTAGACGATGAAGCTGTCGGCGGTGAACCCGATGGCGACGATGAGGCCGGTGACCCCGGCCATGTCGAGCCGGTAGTTGTGCGACCAGCCGAGGATCGTGACGACGAGGTAGGTGAGCAGGCCGGCGATGCCGATCGAGGCCACGGTCACCAGGCCGAGCAGCCGGTACTGCAGGAGCGAGTAGCCGACGACGAGGAGGAGGCCGACGAGACCGGCGATCAGGCCGTAGCGCAGCTGGTCGGCGCCGAGGGTCGGGCTGATGTCGGTGCTCGTCTGGAGGGTGAACGACATCGGCAGGGCGCCGAACTTCAGCTGGTCGGCCAGCGAGCGCGCCTCCTCGATCGTGAAGCCGCCGGTGATGCTGGCCCGGCCGTCGGTGATGGCGCTCTGGAAGTACGGGGCGACGATGACCTTGCCGTCGAGCACGGTCGCCATCTGGTTCTGCGGCGAGGGCAGGGCGACCATCGTCCGGGAGATGTCGGCGTACTTCGCCGCGCCCTCGCTGTTGAACGACAGCGCGATCTCCACGGTGCTGGTGATCTGGCCCTGCTGGTTGGTCTGGTAGCCCGCGGTGGCGTCGGTGATCGTGTCACCGGAGACGACCACCGGCCCGAGGATGTACTTCTCGGCGGTGTTCTCCGAGCAGGTGACGAGCGGCTTGGCCGGGTCGTCCACGAGGTTGTCGAGTGCGTGCGGGTCCGAGCAGTCGAGGTTCTGGAACTGCTGCTGCACCTGGGGGGTGATCCAGGCCAGGTCGGTCGGTCCGCTCGGGGCGGCGCCGGAGCCGGTGGCCGAGGGGGACGGGCTGGCCGTGGCCGACGGGGACGGGCTGGCCTCGGTGAGCGCCCGGTTGAGCGCCGAGTTCTTCGTCGAGGACGCGCTCGGGGACGGGCTCGGGGACGACGACGCGCTCGGAGCGGGCGTGGCGCCACCGGACGCGGAGGCGCCCGGCGACGGCGTGCCGGTGGGCGCCGGGATGCCGGAGGTGACCGCCAGGACCGGGCGGAACTGCATCTGCGAGGACTGCTGGAGGGCGTCCTTGGTCTGCTGGGAGGGCACCTCGGGCAGGCTGACGACGATGTTGCGGTCGCCCTGGGTGGTGACCTCGGCGCCGGAGATCCCGCCGGCGTCGACCCGCTGGACGATGATGTCGCGAGCCTGCGAGAGCTGCTCCGGGGAGACGACCTGGCCGCTGGTCACCTTGGGCTCGAGCACCATCTGGGTGCCGCCCTTGAGGTCCAGGCCGAGCTTGGGGCTGAAGGTGGCGGTGGACCAGAGGCTGGCGCCGACGAGCAGCCCGACGAGGGCGAGCAGGATGAGCCCGAGCGTGACCAGGGAGCGGGCCGCGTGGGTGCGCTGGCTCGACGCGGCGGCCATCAGCGGACCTCGGTGGCGCGCATGCCGATGGCGCGGCGGTCGAAGCGGAGCCGGGTGCCGCCCCCGACGTCGAGGGTCACGACCGCGTCGTCGATCGCGGCCACGGTGCCGTAGAGGCCGGAGGTGGTGAGCACCTCGTCACCGACCGAGAGCGAGGACTGCAGGGCCTGGACCTGCTTCTGGCGGTTCCGCTGGCTGAAGAACATCCACAGCAGGAGGAGGAACGGCAGTCCGAGGATCAGCAGGTAGGTGAGGCCGGAGCCGGAGCCGTTGAACATCGAGTCGGAGTCCTTGTGGTCTGGGTGGCCCCCGGTGGTGGGGCAGTGGTTCGGCCCGGACGCACCGGGCCGAGGGGTCAGTCTAGGCGAGAGCCCTCGAGGTGACCAACGAGGCGCGGCGTGGCGGGGTGCCCGTCCGCTCAGCCGCCGAACCGCCCGGGCCGGTCCTCGCCGAGCGGGAGGGGGACCTGGTGTGCCGCCGCCTCACGGGGCGGCTGCAGCCCCAGGTGGGCCCAGGCGGCCGGGGTGGCCGCGCGGCCGCGCGGGGTGCGCTGGACGTAGCCCTCGCGGACGAGGTACGGCTCGGCCACCGTCTCGACCGTGTCGGACTCCTCGCCGACGGCGACGGCCAGCGTGGACAGCCCCACCGGGCCACCACCGAAGCGGCGGCACAGGGCGTCGAGCACGGCCCGGTCGAGGCGGTCCAGACCGGCCTCGTCGACGTCGAAGAGCGCGAGGGCCTCGCGGGCGGCGTGCCGGTCCACGTGCCCCTCGCCGTGCACCTGGGCCCAGTCACGGACCCGACGCAGCAGCCGGTTGGCGATCCGGGGCGTGCCGCGGGAGCGACCGGCGATCTCGGTGATGCCGGGCTCCTCCGCCGGCACGCCGAGCAGGCCGGCCGAGCGGTGCAGGATCGTCACGAGGTCGGCGACGTCGTAGTAGTCGAGGTGGCCGGTGAAGCCGAACCGGTCGCGCAGGGGCGCCGGCAGCAGGCCGGAGCGGGTGGTGGCCCCCACGACGGTGAACGGCGGCAGCTCGAGCGGGATCGCGGTCGCGCCGGGACCCTTGCCGACGACGACGTCGACCCGGAAGTCCTCCATCGCGAGGTAGAGCATCTCCTCGGCCGAGCGGCTCATCCGATGGATCTCGTCGAGGAAGAGCACCTCGCCCTCGTCGAGGCTGGACAGCACGGCGGCGAGGTCGCCCGCGTGCTGGATCGCCGGGCCGCTGGTCACCCGGATGGGGCGCTCCAGCTCGGCGGCGACGATCAGCGCCAGCGTCGTCTTGCCGAGCCCGGGCGGACCCGACAGCAGCACGTGGTCGGGCACCCTGCCCCGGCGGCGCGCCGCCTCGAGCACGAGCCCGAGCTGCTCGCGGACGCGCGGCTGGCCGGGGAACTCGTCGAGGCGGCGGGGGCGCAGCGCCGCCTCGACGACGCGTTCGTCGTCCGAGCGGGCCGCGTCGACGACCCGGGCCGTCGCCTCGTAGGAGCCGTCGTCGTCGGGCATCGCCTCGCGCAGCTCGCTCCCCCAGCCCTTGCCCGCGGTCACGGCCGGAGCTCCCGCAGCGCCAGGCGCAGCAGCGCGGCGATGTCGGCGTCCGCCGGCGCCTGCTCGGCGACCCGGTCGACGGCGTCGCCCGCCTGCTTGGCCGACCACCCGAGTCCGGTCAGGGCCTCCTGGACCTGGCCGCGCCACGGCTCCGACCCCGGCGCCGTCACCGCCGTGCCCGCCGGCGACGGGCCGCCGCCGCGGACGGCCCCGACCCGGTCGCGCAGCTCGAGGACGAGGCGCTGGGCCGACTTGGCGCCGATGCCCGGGATGGTGGTCAGCGCCTGGGCGTCGCCCGTGGACAGTGCCGTGGCGAGCTGGTCGGGGCCCATGACCGACAGCATCGCAAGGGCGAGGCGCGGCCCGACACCCGACACGGTCTGCACGGTCTCGAACATGTCGCGGTCCGCCGCCGCGGTGAACCCGTAGAGGGTCAGGGAGTCCTCGCGGACGACGAGGGTCGTCGCGAGGGCGGCCTCGCTCCCCCGCCGGCACGACGACGCCGTCGCGGGCGTCGTGTGGACGAGCATGCCGGCGCCGCCGACCTCGACGACGACGTGGTCGAGCCCGACGTGGGTGACCGTGCCGCGCAGGGAGGCGATCACGCGCGGGCCTCCTTCGCGAGCGCGTCGAGGCGCGCCGACTGGGCGCCCCGCCAGGCGTGGCAGAGGGCGAGCGCGAGGGCGTCCGCGGCGTCGGCGGGCCGCGGCGCGACGTCGAGCCCGAGGATCCGCGTGACCATCGCGGTCACCTGGGCCTTGTCCGCGCGTCCCGACCCGGTGACCGCGGCCTTGACCTCGGTGGGGGTGTGGAAGACGACGGGGATGCCGCGCTTGGTCGCGGTGAGCAGGGCGACGGCGGTCGCGTGCGCCGTGCTCATGACGTTGGTGACGTTGGCGTCGGCGAAGACCCGCTCGACGGCGACGACGTCGGGGGCGTAGCGGGCGAGCCAGCCGTCGACCTCCCGCTCGAGGTAGACGAGCCGTTCCCCCGGGTCGCCGTCGCTCGGGGTGCGGACCACGCCGACCGCGACCATCCGGGCGCGGCCGAACCGGCCGTCGACGACCCCGAGGCCACACCGGGTGAGGCCGGGGTCGACACCGAGGACGCGCAAGGGAGAGCCTTCCGACGGTCGGCCCGCACGGGCCACGGTTAGAACACCTGTTCGGCGACGACGCTACACATCCCCTCCCCCGCCGGCGCGCAGGACACGCGGCGGGGTCCGGACCCGTCAGGTGCGGCCCACGACGAGGTAGCGCTGGTCCTCCACGGCCCGCCCCCACAGCGCCGGGTCCGGCAGCGGACGGACCTCGGCGCCGTCGCAGGCCGCCGCCACCATCCACGCGCACCGGTCGGCGGGGAGCCCGGCACCGGTCGACCAGTCCCCCTCGACGAGGACGAGCCGGCCTCCCGGGCGCAGCGCCGCCACCCAGCGCCGCAGGACCGCCTCGGGCTCCGGGAGCGCCCAGAGCACGTGACGGCACAGCACGACGTCCACCGACCCCGGCGCCAGCCCGGGGTCGGCCGCGTCGCCGCGCCGCACCGTGGCCGGGGACCCCGCGAGCTTGGCGCGCGCCAGCGCCACCATCGCCGGCGAGAAGTCGACGGCGTCGACGCGGTACCCCGCCTCCGCGAGGAGCAGCGCGAGCGTGGCGGTGCCGCAGCCGAGGTCGGCGACGTCGGCCGGCGCGGGCGGCAGCACGCGCAGGAGCAGGTCCCGCCACGCCGCGCGCACCCCGGCGTCGCGCAGGCCGTGGTCCGGCGCCTCGTCGAAGGTGGGCGCCTCGGCGTCCCAGAGGGCCGGGTCGGCGGCACCGCTCACTCCTCGTCGTCGAGCTCGGCGAGGACGTCGTCGGGGATGTCGCCGTTGGCGAAGACGTCCTGGACGTCGTCGGAGTCCTCGAGTGCCTCGATGACCCGGATCATCTTCTTCGCGCCGTCCAGGTCGAGCGGGACCTGGAGGTTCGGCACCCACGAGGCCTCGGCGGAGTCGTAGTCGACCCCGGCCTCCTGCAGAGCGGTGCGCACGGCCACGAAGTCGGACGCCTCGGAGACGATCTCCCAGGTGTCGCCGTTGTCGTTGACCTCCTCGGCCCCGGCGTCGAGGACGATCTCGAGCAGGTCGTCCTCGGACTTCTCCTGCTTGGGCACGGTGACGACGCCCTTGCGCTCGAACACGTACGAGACCGAGCCGGGGTCGGCCAGCTGTCCGCCGTTGCGGGTCAGCGCGGTGCGCACCTCGGCGGCCGCCCGGTTGCGGTTGTCGGTGAGGCACTCGATGAGGACCGCGACGCCCCCGGGGGCGTAGCCCTCGTAGGTGATCGTCTCCCAGTTCGCGCCGCCCGCGGTGGCTCCGGAGCCACGCTTGACGGCGTTGTCGATGTTCGAGTTGGGGACCGAGGACTTCTTCGCCTTCTGGATGGCGTCGTAGAGGGTCGGGTTGCCCGCGGGGTCGCCGCCCCCCTGCCGCGCCGCGACCTCGATGTTCTTGATGAGCTTGGCGAAGAGCTTGCCGCGCTTGGCGTCGATCGCCGCCTTCTTGTGCTTGGTGGTCGCCCACTTGGAGTGGCCGCTCATGAACGCTCCCTCTGCTGCTTCCGCACGATGTCCGCGAACAGCTGGTGCACCCGGTGGTCGCCGGTCACCTCGGGGTGGAAGGACGTGACGAGCAGGTTCCGCTGACGCGCGGCGACGATCCTACCTGCGGCCGGGCCGTGCTCGACGCGGGCGAGGACCTCGACCCCCTCCCCCGCTTCCTCGACCCACGGGGCGCGGATGAAGACGGCACGCACCGGCTCGCCCCCGAGCTCGCGGATGTGCAGGTCCTCCTCGAAGGAGTCGACCTGGCGCCCGAAGGCGTTGCGGCGGACGAGGATGTCCATGCCGCCGAGGGTCTGCTGCCCGGCGGCGCCGTCGGCGAGCCGGTCGGCGAGCAGGATCATCCCGGCGCACGAGCCGTACACCGGCATCCCCTCGGCGATGCGTTCGCGGATCGGCTGCTGCAGGTCGAAGGCGCGGACGAGCTTGTCGATCGTCGTCGACTCGCCCCCGGGGATGACGAGGCCGTCGACCTGCGCGACCTCCTCCGGGCGGCGGACCCGGCTGGCCCGGGCCCCTCCCCGCTCGAGCGCGGCGAGGTGCTCGCGGACGTCGCCCTGGACCGCGAGGACGCCGATGTGGGGGGTGGAGGTCACGGCGCACGATGCTACGGGCGCCCGGACCGGCCGGGTACGGTCGGGGCATGTCAGCGTTGACCGAGCGGGCTCGCACGCTCGACGCCGAGCACGCCGGCACCGACCTGCGCGGGCGGTTCCGCCTGCCGGCCGGTGTCGTCTACCTCGACGGCAACTCGCTCGGGGCGCTGCCGGCCGGAGTCGCCGAGGCCGTCGCGGACGTGGTCCACCGGCAGTGGGGCAACCGCCTCGTCGAGAGCTGGAACGAGGCCGGCTGGTGGGACGCCCCGCGCCGGGTGGGCGACCGGGTCGGGCGGCTCGTCGGCGCCGCCGACGGCCAGGTGGTCTGCACCGACTCGACGACCGTCAACCTCTACAAGGCGGTCGTCGCCGCGGCCCGGATGCGGCCCGGCCGCCGGGTCGTGCTCATCGACCCGGCCTCCTTCCCCACCGACCTCTACGTCACCGAGGCCGCGGCCCGCGACGCCGGCCTCGTCGTCGAGCGGGTCACGCCGCCCGATGCCGTGGCGCGGGCGGCCGCGCTCGGTGACGAGCTGGCCCTGGTCTCCTACAGCTCGGTGGACTACCGCACCGGTGAGCTGTGGGACCTGCCGGCGGTGACCCGTGCCGCCCACGACGTCGGCGCGCTCGCGTGCTGGGACCTCTGCCACTCGGCCGGGGTCCTCGAGGTCGGCCTCGACGCCCACCGGGTCGACCTCGCCGTCGGCTGCGGCTACAAGTACCTCAACGGGGGCCCGGGCGCACCCGCCTTCCTCTACGTCGCCCGCCGCCACCAGGAGGCCTTCGACAACCCCCTGGCGGGCTGGAACGGCCACGCCACGCCGTTCGCGATGGCTGCCGCGTACGAGCCGGCGGCCGGCATCGAGCGGGGCCGGGTGGGGACCCCCCCGGTGCTCTCGATGCTCGCCCTCGAGGCCGCGCTCCGCGCGTACGACGGCGAGTCCGTCGCCGGCCTGCGCGCCCGCTCGCTCTCGCTGACCGGCTTCTTCCTCGACTGCCTCGACGCCCTGCTCCCCCACCTCGAGGTCCTCACCCCGCGCGACCCCGCCCGGCGGGGCGCGCAGGTCAGCCTGCGCCACCGGGACGCGTACGCGGTCGTCCAGGCCCTCATCGCCCGCGGGGTCGTCGGTGACTTCCGCGACCCCGACGTCGTGCGCCTGGGCTTCGCCCCGATGTACCTGACCCACGGCGACGTCCTGCGCGCCGCCGAGCACCTGCGCGAGGTGCTCGAGCGGCGCGAGTTCGAGCGAGAGGAGTTCCGCACCCGCGCCACCGTCACCTGAGCGGCCGATACGGTTCGGACCGTGACCCGACCGTCGCTGGGTGAGCGCCTCGCCGGCCTCGCGCCGGGGGTCGAGCTGCTGCGCGGCTACCGGCGCGGGTGGCTGCGCCCCGACCTGGTGGCCGGTCTCACCGTCGGCGCCATGCTCATCCCCCAGTCGATGGCCTATGCCGAGCTGGCCGGGATGCCGCCGCAGTACGGCTTCTACGCGGTGCTCGCCCCGCTCGTCGTCTACGCCGTGGTCGGCACGAGCCGGCACCTCGGGGTGGGGCCCGAGCCCGGGACGGCGATCCTCGCGGCGACCGGGGTGGGTGCCATCGCGGCGGGCGACGGGGGACGCTACGTCGTGCTCATGGCGGCCCTCGCGCTCGTCGTGGGGGTGCTCGCGGTGCTCGGCGCTCTCGCCCGGCTGGGGTTCATCGCCTCGGTGCTGTCGAAGCCGGTGCTCGTCGGCTACATCACCGGGGTCGGGCTCACCCTGCTGAGCAGCCAGATCGCCGCGTTCACCGGCGTCCGGATCGAGGCGGGACGGTTCTTCCCGAGGGTCGCCGAGCTGCTGGCCGGCCTGGGTGACGTCGACCCGGTCACCCTCGCCGTGGGGGTCGCCTCGCTCTCGCTCGTCCTGGTCCTGCGCCGGCTGGCGCCGGCGGTGCCCGGCGCCCTCGTCGCCGTCGCGCTGGCCACCCTCGTCGTCGCCCTGCTTCCGGGCGAGGGTCCGGTGGTCCCCCTCGTCGGGGAGATCCCGCAGGGGCTGCCCACTCCGGGCCTGCCCGCGGTGACCCTCGACGACCTCGGGCGCCTGCTCCCCGTGGCGGCCGGGATCGTGCTCGTCGGGTTCAGCGACAACGTCCTCACCGCCCGCTCGATCGCCGCCCGGCTCGGCTACCGGATCGACCCCAACCGCGAGCTTCTCGCCCTCGGGCTGACCAACCTCTCCGCCGGGGTCTCGCAGGGCTTCCCGGTGTCCTCGAGCGCCAGCCGCACCGCGGTGCCGGCGTCGCTGGGCAGCCGCACCCAGGCCGTCTCGCTCGTCGCCTGCTCGGTGGTCGTCGCGACCCTGCTCGTGCTCAGCCCGGTGCTCGGGCAGATCCCCCGCGCCGCACTCGCGGCGGTCATCGTCTCGGCGGCGATCGCGATCATCGACGTCCCCGGCTACCGGGCGCTGTGGCGGGTCAGCCGCGAGGAGGCGATGCTGGCCGTCGCCGCCGCCCTCGGGGTGATCGTCTTCGACGTGCTCGTCGGCGTGCTGCTCGCGGTGAGCCTGTCGGTGGTCGTCGCCCTCGGCCGGATCGCCCGGCCCCACGACGCCGTGCTCGGGGACCGGCCCGAGCTCGACGGCTGGGTCGAGGTCGACGCCCACCCGGCCGCCCGCACCGAGCCGGGTCTGCTCGTCTACCGCTTCGACGCGCCACTGTTCTTCCTCAACACCGAGCGGTTCCGCAGCCGGGTGCTCGAGGCGCTCGAGGCCAACCCCGGCCGCGAGGACTGGCTGGTGCTCGACTTCGAGGGCGTCGGTGGGCTGGACGCCTCCGCGCTCGACGGGCTGGCCGACCTCATGGAGCAGCTCGCGGCGACCGGTGTCGCCGAGGTCGCCGTCGCCCGCGCCAACGAGGCGGTCGGGCGGCGCCTGCGCCGGGCCGGCCTGCTGGCCCCCGAGGGGCCCCTGCGCGACTACCCGACGATCAACGCGGCCGTGCGGGACTTCCGGCGCTCCCGCGGTGCGCCCTGACCCCACCGGCCCCCGGGCGGCCACCAGCGAGGTCTGCCCGATGGAGCGAGCACCCGGGAGGGCCGGGGGTCACCAGCCGCGCTCGGCGAGCCGGTGCGGCTGGGGGATGTCGTCGACGTTGATGCCGACCATCGCCTCGCCGAGCCCACGGGAGACCTTGGCGATGACGTCGGGGTCGTCGAAGAACGTCGTCGCCTTGACGATGGCCTCGGCGCGCTGGGCCGGGTTGCCGGACTTGAAGATGCCGGAACCGACGAAGACGCCCTCGGCGCCGAGCTGCATCATCATCGCCGCGTCGGCCGGGGTGGCGATACCGCCGGCGGTGAAGAGCACGACGGGCAGCTTCCCGGTCTCGGCGACCTCCTTGACCAGGTCGTAGGGCGCCTGCAGCTCCTTGGCCGCGACGTACACCTCGTCGGGGCTCATCGAGCGCAGCCGGTTGATCTCGGCGCGCAGGGTCCGCATGTGGGTCGTGGCGTTCGACACGTCGCCGGTGCCGGCCTCGCCCTTGGAGCGGATCATCGCCGCACCCTCGGTGATCCGGCGCAGGGCCTCGCCGAGGTTGGTGGCGCCGCAGACGAAGGGGACGGTGAACTGCCACTTGTCGATGTGGTTCGCGTAGTCGGCCGGGGTCAGCACCTCGGACTCGTCGACGTAGTCGACCCCGAGGCTCTGCAGGACCTGCGCCTCGACGAAGTGCCCGATCCGGGCCTTGGCCATGACCGGGACCGAGACGGCCTCGATGATGCCGTCGACCATGTCGGGGTCGCTCATCCGGGACACCCCGCCCTGGGCGCGGATGTCCGCGGGGACCCGCTCGAGGGCCATGACCGCGACGGCGCCGGCGTCCTCGGCGATCCGGGCCTGCTCGGGGGTGACGACGTCCATGATGACGCCCCCCTTGAGCATCTCGGCCATGCCGCGCTTGACCCGCGTCGTGCCGGTGCCGGGGGCGTTCTGCTGCTCACTCATGCGTCGATTCTAGGTCGGCCCGGCGCTCCCGCCGACCACCCGTCAGCGGGCGAGCGCGGGCGGGACCTCGTCCTCGAACTCGACCCGCTCGGGCAGCGCCGCGTGCCCGGCCAGCCGGAACCACCGCACCACCCACTTGCCCCGGACCCGGCGGACCTCGCGGACCGCGTCGTTGTGGAACCGGCGGGCCATCCGCACCCGGATCCCGCTCGACGCGATCCGCTCCAGGGACTCCTCGACGAGGGCGTCCTCGCGGCCGCGCAGGGCGTCCACGACGTCCTGGGACAGGGTCGCGACGAGCGCGGCGGTGAGGTCGCCCTCGACGTCCTCGCGGCCGCCGAAGTGCTGGCCGTCGAGGAGGTCCTCGGCGAGGGGGTGCTCGGTGGTGCGCTCGATCGACTCCGTCGCCGCGCCGGCGAGGAGCAGCGCGCTCGCCGGGTCGAGGACGCCGGCGTTGGCCAGCTCGAGGGTCGCCTCGGCCCGCCGGACCAGCTGGGCGTCCAGCGCGGACATCGCTCCCTCGACCTTGGCGTGCAGCCGGTCCAGGCGCGCCGCCGAGTACGAGAGGTACCACGCCACCCCGACGAGCAGGATGACGACGAAGCTGAAGACCTGGAGGACGTCGACGTCGATGACCATCAGGCCCCCGTCCCCGGCACGCCCCGGACCAGCCGGCCCCACAGCCCGCGCGGCGTCGGGTCCAGCGGTTCGGCGTCGGCTCCGGCGATGACGGTCTCGTAGACGGCCATGACCTGCCGGGAGACCCTCGACCAGTCGAAGACCTCGCTGCGCGACCGCCCGGCTGCGCGGAGCGCCTCGCGCCGCACCGGGTCGCCGAGGAGGCCGACGAGGCTGTCGGCGAGCCCGGCCGCCGACCCGGTCCGGAAGACGGCGCCGGTGCGGCCGTCGTCGAGGACGCGGACGAAGGCCGGCAGGTCGGCGGCGACCACCGGCGCCCCGGAGGCCATCGCCTCGACGAGGACGATGCCGAAGCTCTCGCCGCCGAGGTGCGGCGCGACGTACGCGTCGACCGAGCGCAGCAGGGCGGCCTTGTCCGGGTCGGAGACCGCCCCGAGGATCTCGACCGCGGCGGCCACCGCGCGGCTGGCGCCCGGCGGAGCAGGTCGCCGGCGTCACCCGGGCCGGCGACGAGGAGGCGGGTGCCGGGGTAGCGAGTCGAGCACCCGCGGCAGCGCGTCGAGGGCCACCTGCAGCCCCTTGCGCGGCTCGTCGACGCGGCCGAGGAAGGCCAGGGTCGGCCGCTCCGGCGTGCCGGACCACTCCGGGCGCGGCGCGGCCGACGCGAACCGGTCGACGTGGACCCCGTTGGGGATGATGTAGGTGTCGCCGCCGAGGTGGCGGCGCACGGTCGTCGCGGCGTCCTCCGAGACGGCGATCCGGCCGCGGATCTTCTCGAGCGAGGGGCGGAGCAGCGGGTTGGCCGCGTGCATCGCCCTGGACGCATGTTGACGAGGTGTGGAAGGTGGCGACCACCGGCTCGTCGGCGGCCCACAGCGCCAGCAGCGACACCGAGGGGGTGACCGGCTCGTGGAGGTGGAGGACGTCGAAGCCGCCCGCCTCCAGCCAGCGGGTGACCCGCGCCGAGGTGACCGGCCCGAAGGTCAGGCGGGCCACCGAGCCGTTGTAGCGCACCGGCACGGCCCGGCCGCACGAGGTGACGTACGGCGGCAGCGCAGGTCCTCCCGTCGGCGGGCGCCAGCACCGACACGTCGTGTCCCTCGGCGAGGAAGTACCTCGGCGAGGTCGCGGACGTGGAACTGCACCCCGCCGGGCACGTCGAAGGAGTACGGGCAGACCATCCCGATCCTCACCGGACCCCCTCCGTGGCCGCCAGCCGCGCGGGTCGAGGTCCTCGACGAAGACCCGCTGGAGCATGTGCCAGTCCGCGGTGTGCTCCCGGACCACCTCGCCGAGGACGTCGGCGCACGCCTGGGTCATCGCCACCGCCTTCTCGCGGGTGGTGCCGGTCGCCGGCACGTCGACCGGCGGGTGGAAGGTCACGACGATCCCCCAGCCGCCGCCCGACGCCGCTCGTGCCGGATCGAGACCGGGTGCAGGGGGCGCCGCTCGGCGAGGGCGAGGGCCGCCGGGCCGGCCGCCATCCGGGCGGGCCGCCCGCACAGCTGACCTCGACCCCGCGCGAGGTCAGGTCGCGGTCGGCGAGCAGCGGGATGATCGTCCCGGGCCGCGCGGGTGGCGCGGCGCAGCGCCGAGAAGACGTCCGGCCCCCCGGTGAGCGGCAGGATCGTCATCCCGAGCCCCTCGCGGAAGGCGAGGAACTCCTCGAAGACCTCCTCGGGCTCGAGCCGCTCCGCGACGGTGGTCACCGGCCCGAGGTGCACGGTGCCCCACGCGCCGGCGAGGTCCCAGTTGCCGAGGTGGCCGAGGAAGCACACGACCGAGCCGCCGGCCGTCGATCACCTCGCGGACCGGCGCCGTCACCCTCGGCATGGACCCGCGCGCGCGAGGTCGTCGGGACCCAGCTCGGGGAGCCGGAAGGCCTCGCAGTAGTAGCGCAGGTATCGCCGCATCCCCTCGCTTGACGAGGGCGTCGAACGCGGCGTCGTCGAGCTCGGGGCGCACCCGGGCGTAGTTCGCCCGCATCCGCCGGCGCCCGCCCCGGGCCACGGCGAGGTCGGCGACGGCGTCGAACAGGGCGTACGCGGCCCGCTCGGGCATCCGGCGCACGGCCGCCCACCCGAGCCGGTGGCCCGCGACGGTCAGCCGGCCCGGCGAGCCGCGCGGCAGCCCGCTCACGTCGCGCCCAGCGCCTGCCGGCGGACCTCGAGGATCCGC
Organism: uncultured Actinomycetota bacterium; assembly: GCA_963772645.1. Classification (GTDB taxonomy): domain Bacteria; phylum Actinomycetota; class Actinomycetes; order Actinomycetales; family Dermatophilaceae; genus DASSQJ01. The sequence continues at coordinate 190,950 of CAVYYD010000007.1, read as the reverse complement.
TGGACCACGGTGACGAGGCTCGCGACGGCGAGCAGCGCGAGCACCGTGCCGAGGACGACCGTCGGCAGCGCGAAGAGCCCGGTGAGCCCGGTCGCGACGAGCACCACGACGAGCCGGTCGGCGCGCTCGGCGATCCCGACGTTCGCCGTCATCCCCAGCCCCTCCGCGCGGGCCTTGGCGTACGAGACGACGCTGCCGAGGATGAGGCAGGCGAGCGCGAGGGCGGCCATGTGCGGCGTTGTCGCCGTCGGCCGGCGTACCAGAGGACGAGGCCGCCGAACACGGCGGCGTCGCCGATCCGGTCGAGGGTGGAGTCGAGGTAGGCGCCCCAGCTGGTCGAGCGGCCGAGCCGGCGGGCCATGATGCCGTCGACGGTGTCGGCGAAGACGAAGGCGGTGATGACCAGGGTGCCGACGAGGAACTGCCCCGGGGGTAGAACGACGAGCGCACCGACCGCCACCCCGAGGGTCCCGATGACGGTGACGACGTCCGGGCTGACCCCGAGCCGGATGAGCAGGGCGGCGACGGGGGTCAGCACCTTGGTGAAGAAGGCGCGGGCGTATCGGTTGAGCATGGTGGCGCCCAGCGTAGTGGGGCCCCGGGCCGAGGCCGCGAGTCCCGCCCGGGCGCCCCGTGGCACGATCGCCGGATGGACGAGCAGACCCGGGCCCGCCGCGACCGCTGCGACACCTTCGTGCACGGCGACGGCCCGACCCCGCCGGCCGAGCTGCTCTCCAGCGTGCCCGCCGACGTGGTGCCGGACGTGTACGGCGAGGGCGGCGTGGTCGCCGACCTGGAGGCCCACGTGGCCGGCCTGCTCGGGTTCCCGGCCGCGGTCTACCTGCCGAGCGGGACGATGGCCCAGGGCGCGACCCTGCGGGTGCACGCGGAGGCGCGCGGGCCGCCGCACCCTGCTCTGGCACCCGGCCTGCCACCTCGAGACCCACGAGGTGCCAGGCCCACACCCGGCTGCACGGGCTCGTCGGCCGCCCGCTCGGCGTCCGCGACCGGCTCCTCACCCTCGCGGACCTCGAGGCGGTCGCCGAGCCGGTGGCCGCCCTCCTCCTCGAGCTCCCCCAGCGCGACCTCGGTGGCGCCGCTGCCTTCGTGGGATGACCTCGCGGCCCAGGTCGGCTGGGCCCGCGACCACGGCGCCGCCGCCCACCTGGACGGGGCCCGGCTCTGGGAGGCCGCCGCCGGGTACGGGCGCTCGCCGGCGGAGGTGGCGGCGCTCTTCGACACCGCGTACGTCTCGTTCTACAAAGGGGTCGGGGCGCTCCCGGGCTGCTGCGTCGCCGGCCCACCCGAGGTCGTCGAGCAGGTGCGCGAGTGGCGCCGGCGGCTCGGCGGGACCCTGCACGCGCTCTGGCCCGGAGCCGCCTCCGCCCTCTCGCTGCTGCCGGCCCGCCTGGCCGAGATGCCCCGGCGGCTCGAGCACGCCCGCGCCGTCGCCGAGGCGCTGCGCGCCGTGCCGGGGGTCCGGGTGGTCCCGCGGGTGCCGCAGACGGCGATGATGCACCTGCTCCTCGCGGTCGACTCCGATCGCTTCGAGACCAACTCCCGCCGCCTCGCCGAGGAGGACGGCGTGTGGACGTGGCCGAGAGCCGGGCGCACCGGGGACCCGGACGTCGTGCGCACCGAGCTCTCCGTGGGCCGGGCGACGCTCGCCCTCGAGCCGGCCCGGGTGGCCGAGCTGGTCGCCGCCCTGGTGCGGTGAGGCGCCTCACCGGCGCGGCCCGGCGTCGCGCTTGTGCCGCGGCCCGGAAAGGAGTTGATTTGGGGCCATGAACGGCACACCCACCCAGGCCCCCCCCGTCCCCGACACCACCCGGATCCGCAACGTCGTGCTCGTCGGGCCGAGCGGCTCGGGGAAGTCGCGGCTCTTCGACCACGTCGTCGACGCCCTGGCACCGGGGAGCGCGCCGCGGGGCCAGACCGAGCCGACGACCGGCCTGCGGGCCGCCACCCTCGCCAGCGGATCGGTGGTGATGACCCTCGTCGACGCACCGGGGAACCCCGACTTCGTCGGGGAGGTGAGGGCGGGTCTGCGTGCCGCGGATGCCGCCCTCTTCGTCGTCTCGGCCGCCGACGGCGCCGACGCCCAGAGCCGGGCCCTCTGGCACGAGTGCGCGATCGTCGGGATGCCGCGCGCCGTCGTCATCACCCAGCTCGACGCCCGCGACGCCGACTACGTGGCCACCCTCGAGGACTGCCGGGCCCACTTCGGCCCGGGCATCCAGCCGCTCGGCGTCCCGGTGTCCGGGCGACCAGGGCGCGGTGACCTCGATCGCCGACCTGCTGCTCGGCGAGATCCACGACTACAGCGGGCGGCCGGCGCACGGTGCGGCCGGCCGGCGCGGAGCACGCCGAGGTCTTCGACGCCCACCGGCCCTCCCTCATCGAGGGGATCATCGAGGAGTCCGAGGACTCCGGGCTCATGGAGCGCTACCTCGAGGGCGAGGAGCTCGACTTCGAGACCCTGGAGAAGGACCTGCTGACCGCCGTGGCGCACGGGACCTTCCACCCGGTGCTCCCGGTCTCGGCCGAGACCGGCGCCGGCGTCGGGGTGCTCCTCCACCTCGTCGAGGCCGCCTTCCCCCACCCCGGCCTGCACCCGCTGCCGACCGTCACCCCGGTCGGCGGCGGGGACCCGGTCGAGCTCACCGCCGACCCGGACGGCCCGCTCGTCGCCGAGGTCGTGCACACCCGCTCCGACGCCTACGTCGGGCACCTCTCCCTCGTCCGGGTCTTCTCCGGGCACGCTGCGGGCCGACCGGCCGGTGCACGTCTCCGGTCACCTCGAGCTGCTCGGCGGGCCGCCCGGCGAGGGCCACGCGGCCCACGACGACGACGTGCGCCCCGGCGCGATCGCCGCGCCGTTCGACGGCGACCTGCTCACCAAGTCCGAGGCGGTCGCCGGCGAGGTCGTCGTCGTCACCAAGCTCGCCAGCGCGCAGACCTCCGACACCCTCTCCAGCCCCGACCGCCCGCTGCTCGTCACCCCGTGGGCGCTGCCAGAGGCGCTGCTCCCGGCTGCCGTCGCCGCGGCGACCCGGGCCGACGAGGACAAGATGCCGGTCGCCTTCCGCGAGCTCGCGAGCGAGGACCCGGCCCTGCGCATCGAGCACGACCCGGGCACCGGCCAGGTCGTGCTGTGGACCACCGGGCCGGCCCACCTCGACCTCGTCCTGCACCGGCTGCGCGACCGCTACAACGTCGACGTCGAGCAGGTCCCGGTCAAGGTGGCGATGAAGGAGACCGCGCGTGGGTCGGGCCGAGGCGCAGGGCCGCCACGTCAAGCAGTCCGGTGGGCACGGCCAGTTCGCCGTCTGCCACCTCGTCATGGAGCCGCTCCCCCGCGGCTCGGGCATCGAGTTCGACGAGGTCGTCGTCGGCGGCGCCGTGCCCCGCCAGTTCATCGGCAGCGTCGAGAAGGGCGTCCACACCCAGCTCGAGAAGGGCCTGCTCGCCGGCTGGCCGGTCGTCGACGTCAAGGTCACCCTCACCGACGGCAAGGCGCACAGCGTCGACTCCTCGGACATCGCCTTCCAGACCGCGGCCGGGCTGGCGCTGCGCGAGATCGCCTCCCCGAGCGACGATGTGCCTCCTCGAGCCGATCGACACCGTGCACGTGACCGTCGACGACGAGTTCCTCGGGGCGGTGATGACCGACATCGGCACCCGTCGAGGGCAGATCGTCGGGTCGGCGCCGGCCGAGGGCGAGGAGGGCCGGTCCATGCTCGAGGCCGCCGTGCCCGCGGCTCGAGCTGCTCGACTACGCCATCGCGCTGCGTTCCCTCGCCCACGGCACCGGGTACCTTCCGCCGGGAGCCGCGCGGCTACGAGGTCCTCCCCGACCGGCTGGCCCGCGAGCACGTCGAGGCCTCACCCCGCGGCTGAGCCGGTCAGCGGCGGTCGGGCACGAGGGCGAAGGCCCCCTCCTCCTCCTGCGCGTTGTGCAGCCGGAGCACCGCGTAGAGCCCGTAGAGGAGCCGACGCAGCTCGACGACGTCCTCGCGCTGGGCCGTCCCGGGGATCCCCTCGAGGAGCCGGCGCAGCCGGCTCGACCTGGTGCTCGATCTCGGCGTGCGTGCGGCTGAGCGCGGCGGTGGCGTCGGTGCCGCCGAGGGCGCGTCCGACGAGCGGGACGAGGAGGTCCTCCTCGGCCCGCTCGTGCGGCAGCAGGGTCCGCTCGAGCAGCTCGAGCAGCGCACGCACCGGCTCGCACCTGGCCGAGCTGCTCGTCGAGCCCGTCGGCGACCGAGCGCGGACCTGCTCGACGTCGGGCAGCACGGCGTCGTGCTCGGCGCGCAGCCGGTGGGCCAGGGCCACGTCCGCGGGCGACATCGAGATGGAGTGCACCCGGCCGGGCAGCACGGCGCGCAGCGCGATCGCGATGGCGAGCACGTCGATGCCCTCCTGGAGGACGGCGCCGACGGCCGGCGCCAGCCACCCCAGGGACGCCACGGCCATGGCGACGAGGGAGAGCCCCATCCCGACCAGGACCGCCTCGCGGGCGATCCGCCCCGAGCGGCGGGCGATGAGGATGGCGTCGGCGAGCGCGTCGACCCGGTCGACGGTGAGGACGACGTCGGCCGCCTCCGAGGAGGCCGTCGCGCCCCGGGCCGCCAGGGCCACCCCGACCCCGGCCGCGGCGAGCGCCGGAGCGTCGTTGACGCCGTCGCCGACCATGACCGAGGGTGCCGCCCGCGACTCCTCCCGGATGACCTCGACCTTCTCGGCCGGGTCGCAGTCGGCGTGCACGGCGTCGACCCCGACGATGCGCCCGACGGTGCTCGCCACGTCGGCGCGGTCGCCGGTGACGAGGACGACCCGCTCGACCCCGGCCTGCCGCAGCGCCCGGACCATCCGCGGCGCGTCCGCCCGGACCGGGTCCTCGAGCAGCAGGGCTCCGGCGGGCCGGCCGGCGACCGCGACGAACACGGTGATCGCGCCCTCGAGGTCGGCCCGGCGACGGACCTGGCGCAGCCAGTCCGGTGCCGGGCCGGGCACCACCCACGCGGCCTTCCCGATCCGCACCTCCACCCCTGCGACGCTCCCCCGGATCCCGTAGCCGTGCTCCTCGACGACCGTGTCCGGCTCGGTCAGCTCCAGCTTCCGCTCACGGGCGGCCGCGACGACCGAGTCGGCCAGCACGTGCGGCGAGAGCTGGTCGAGGGACGCGGCCAGCCGCAGCATCTCGTCGGGGTCGACCCCGTCGGGGGCGCTGACGACCCCGGTGACGGTGGGCCGTCCGCGGGTCAGGGTGCCGGTCTTGTCGAAGAGCAGCACCCGGCCGGCGGCGAGGCGCTCCAGGGCGCCCCCGCCCTTGACGACGACGCCGTGCCGGGCGGCGCGCGAGAGGCCGGACATCACCGCGATGGGTGCGGCGAGGATCAGCGGGCAGGGAGTGGCCACGACGAGCACGGCGACGGCGCGCACCGGGTCGCCGGACCAGGCCCAGGCGCCGCCGGCCAGGAGGAGGGTCACCGGGACGAAGGCCAGCGCGTACCGGTCGGCGGCCCGGACGAAGGGGGCGGTGGAGGCCCTGGCCTGCTCGACCAGACGCACCACCCCCGCGTAGGTGGAGTCGGCGGCCACCGACGTCGCGCGCAGCTCGAGCGGGCCACCGGCGTTGACGACCCCGCTGCGGACCTCGTCCCCGGCCCGGCGTTCCACGGGCAGCGGCTCGCCGGTGAGCGCCGACTCGTCGAGGACCGCGTCGACGACGAGCCGCCCGTCGACCGGGACCACCTCACCGGTGCCGACGAGGACGCGGTCGCCGCGGGCCACGGCCTCCACCGGCACCTCCTCGACGCCCTCGGCGCCGCGACGCCGGGCGGTCCGGGGAGCCCGCTCGACGAGGAGGCTCAGCTCGCGCCGAGCCCTGGCCGCGGCGCGGTCCTCGAGCAGCCGCCCGGAGGCGAGCATCACGGTGACCATCGCCCCGGCGAACGGCTCGCCGACGAGGAGGGCGCCACCGAGGGCGAGGACGGCGATGACGTCGACGGTGGGCTCCCGGCGCCGGGCGGCCTCGACGGTCCACCAGATCGACGCGACGAGGCCGATCACCGCTCCCACGGTCCAGGACCAGGACGCGAGCGCCCCCCGGTCCAGCAGCCACGCCAGGCCGCCGGCCGCCAGCAGGGCCACGGCGAGGACGAACACGGCCGTCCCGGCACGCTCACGCCACGACCTCACCCGCTGATCCTCGCATCCGGGTGGCCGGGGCCGCCGCCGCCTGCGACGAGGGTCACCGGGGCACCCGGCCCACCCCGGGATCAGCCGGGCCAGGCGGCGACGATCCGCTCGCGCACGTCCCCGAGGAGCACCGGCAGGGCCTTGGTGTGGGCGACGATGGGCAGGAAGTTGCTGTCGCCGCCCCAGCGCGGGACGACGTGCTGGTGCAGGTGCGCGGCGACGCCGGCGCCGGCCACCGCACCCTGGTTCATCCCGAGGTTGAACCCCATGGGCCGGGACGAGGCCTCGAGGGCCCGCACCGCCGCCTTGGTAAGCGCGGTGAACTCGGCCGTCTCCTCGTCGGTGAGGTCGACGTAGAGCGGCACGTGGCGGTAGGGGCAGACGAGCAGGTGGCCGGGGTTGTAGGGAAAGAGGTTGAGCACGACGTAGCAGAGCAGGCCGCGGTGGACGATGAGCCCCTCGGCGTCGGCCTTGCCGGGGGCGGCGCAGAACGGGCAGCCGTCGCCGGGGTCGGGGTCGGGTCGCTCCCCCTCGATGTAGACCATCCGGTGCGGGGTCCACAGCCGCTCGAAGCCGTCGGCCTCACCGGCGAAGGCGTCGGGGTGCTCGAGGTCCGGCATGCCCCGATCCTAGGGTCGCCCGCGCGCCTGCTCAGCGCAGGTGGCTCGCCCCGTTGAGGTCGAGCACCGCCCCGCTGGCCCACTCCGCCTCGGGAGCGGCCAGGGCGAGCACCGCGTGGGCGACCTCCTCCGGCTCGGCGACCCGGCCGAAGGGGCTCTGGGCGCGGGTGCGCTCCGCGGCCTGCGGGTCGGCCAGGGCGTAGCCGGCCATCTCGGTGGCGACGAACCCCGGCGCGACCGACGTCACGGCGATCCCGTACCGGCCCAGGTGCTGGGCCATCGACTGGCCGAACGCGTGCAGTCCCGCCTTGGCGGCGCCGTAGGCCGGGATGTCCGGCTCCCCGCGGTAGGCGCCGCGCGAGCCGACGTTGACGATGCGCCCCACGGGCACCTCCTCCGCCGGCGGGACCTCGATCATCTGCCGGGCCACGCACCAGGTGAGGTGGGCCGGCCCGAGGAGGTTGGTGGCCAGGGTGCGCTGCCAGACCTGGACCCAGTCCTCGTAGGACGTCGCGTCGAGCGGGTGGTCCCCGCGCCGGCTCGCACCCCGCCCCGGCGGCACGATCATCGCCGCGTTGTTGACGAGCACGTCGACCCGGCCGAGGGCGCCGACCGCCGCGTCGGCGAGGGCGGCCACCGCCGCCGGGTCCGAGACGTCGGCGGCGAGGCGGGCGTGCCCGGAGCCGGCGAGCGAGCCGAGGACTGCCTCGGCGAGCTCGGCGCTGCGCTCGCCGCTGTGGTGGACCACCACCCGGTCGCCGTGGGCGGCGAAGGCCCGGGCCACCGCGGCGCCGACCCCGCGGGAGGCTCCGGTGACGAGGACTCCACGGGAGGGATGCTGACGGGCGGCCACCGCGTCACCCTAGTGCCGTGCCGCGCGCGGCGTCGCGCACCCCGGGTGCCGCCGGCGCCGGGCCGGCGGGCGGGCTCACCGCGGGAGGCGAAGCTCCAGCAGCCGGTCGGAGGGTGGGCCGAAGCCGAGCCGCTCGCAGAGGTGGCGCGCCCCGCCGACGGGCTCCAGCTGGACGCGCTCCACCCCCTGGCTGCCGCACCAGTCGAGGACGGTGGCCAGGAGCCGCTCGCCGAGCCCGGCTCCGCGGGCGTCCCGGGTGACGTAGAGGAAGCCGACGTGCATCCACGCCGTCGTCCGGCGCCGTGGGCTCGGCATCGTCCGCAGCAGCGTGCCGTGCACGGCGCCGAGGGGGTCGTGCCGGGGGCCCTCGGCGAGCCAGGTCCGGCGGGAGCGGTCACGCAGCCACGCGTCGGCGAGGGTGTCGAGGAAGCCCGCGGGGATGTCCTGGCCGCACTCGCGCTCGGCCTGGAGGTGCAGGGCCGCGACCGCGAACGCGTCCCGGGGCTCGGCCGTGCGGACGACGCGCTCCATGGCTCGAGCATGGCACTCCGGGGCCGGCGACGTGCCCGGCTCGTCAGGTGCGGCGTGCGGCGGCCTCGACCTCGGCGGCGTGGTCGGGGACGGCGGCCGACAGCTCGCGGGGCGGGCGCTCGTAGCCCTTGGTCGCCGGCCGGGGCGGGATCTCGAACCGGGGCCGCTCGATGCGCTGCCAGGGGATGCGCGAGAGCAGGTGGGCGATCATGTTGACCCGGCCGCGGCGCTTGTCGTCGGACTCGACCTCGAACCACGGCGCCTCGGGGATGTCGGTGTGGACGAACATGACGTCCTTGGCCCGGGAGTAGTCCTCCCACCGGGTGATCGACGCGACGTCGTTCGGGCTGAGCTTCCAGTGCCGCATCGGGTCCTCCGCGCGGGAGCGGAAGCGCCTCTCCTGCTCGACGTCGGAGACGCTGAACCAGTACTTGAGCAGGATGATGCCGTCCTCGACGAGCATCCGCTCGAAGATCGGCGCCTGGTGCAGGAAGCGGTGGTACTCGGCGTTGTCGCAGTACCCCATGACGTGCTCGACGCCGGCGCGGTTGTACCAGGACCGGTCCATCAGGACGATCTCGCCGGCCGCGGGCAGGTGCGGCACGTAGCGCTGGAAGTACCACTGGGTGCGCTCGCGCTCGGTGGGCGAGGGCAGCGCGACGATCCGGGCGATGCGCGGGTTGAGGTACTCGGTGACCCGCTTGATCGTCGAGCCCTTGCCGGCGGCGTCGCGGCCCTCGAAGATGACGACGATCCGGGCGCCGCTGTCCCGCACCCAGGCCTGCATGTCGACGAGCTCGGCCTGGAGCCGCTTCAGCTCGCTCTCGTAGAGGCTCTTCGGCATCCGGGCGACCACGGGCTCCTCCGTCCTCGTGGCGGCCGCCGCCGACGACCGCTCGGTCCGTCACTGTACGCGGACAAGGGTGAGGCCCCCGGGAAGTATGAGTTCCCGGGGGCCTCGGTCGACGCGAGGCGATGCTTCGCGTCTCACGGGTTGACATCTGCGACTTCGTCCCACCCGCATCACCGGGTGGCTCCCCGCAGCGAACCGCGGGGCCGGGAAGCCGCTGTCCTCCCGATCCCCTCACCACCGAGGTGATGAGGTAGGAGTATTTCTAGTCCCGGCGGCCGTGCCGCGCAAGAGGTTTCCGCCGCCAATTTTGGGCCCTGCGCCGGCTCCGGCGTGTCGTCGGCGTGTCGTCGGCCGGCCGTCGGGACACCTTCGCAGGTCACCCGCACCGCGTCTCGAAATCTGGACAGACGTGCTCGCCAGGTGGCCGCGAGGGGTGCTCCAGGTCACACCTGGCGCTTGTCGCGGATGGCCTCGACGATCTCGGCCACGGCGTCCGGCACCGGCACCCCGTTCTTCTGCGACCCGTCCCGGTACCGGAAGGAGACCGCCCCGGCCGAGCGGTCGTCCTCCCCGGCGATGAGGACGAACGGGACCTTGGCCTTGCTCGCGTTGCGGATCTTCTTCGGGAACCGGTCGTCGGACTCGTCGATCTCGACGCGCACGCCCTGCCCGGTCAGCCGCTCCCCCACCTCGCGCAGGTAGGGCGCGAACTCCTCGGCCACCGGCACCCCGAGCACCTGCACCGGGGAGAGCCAGGGCGGGAAGGCGCCGGCGTAGTGCTCGACGAGCACGCCGATGAACCGCTCGATCGAACCGAACTTCGCCGAGTGGATCATCACCGGCTGCCGGCGCGAGCCGTCGGCCGCCTGGTACTCGAGGCCGAAGCGCTCCGGCTGGTTGAAGTCGTACTGGATCGTCGACATCTGCCAGGTGCGCCCGATCGCGTCCTTGGCCTGGACGGAGATCTTCGGCCCGTAGAAGGCGGCGCCGCCCGGGTCGTCGACGAGGTCGACGCCGAAGGTCTCGGCGGCCCCTCGGAGGATAGCGGTCGCCTCCTCCCACTGCTCCTCGCTCCCGATGAACTTGTCCTTCTTGTCGCCCTCGCTCGCCCGGGTCGACAGCTCGAAGTAGTAGTCGTCGAGGCCGAAGTCCCGCAGCAGGCCGACGACGAACCGCAGGAGGTGCTCGATCTCGGCCGGGGCCTGCTCCGGGGTGACGTAGGAGTGGGAGTCGTCCTGGGTCATCGCCCGCACCCTGGTCAGGCCGTGGACGACCCCGGACTTCTCGTACCGGTACACCGAGCCGAACTCGAAGAGCCGCAGCGGCAGCTCGCGGTAGGACCGGCCGCGTGAGCGGTAGATGAGGTTGTGCATCGGGCAGTTCATCGCCTTGAGCCGGTACTCGGAGTGCTCGAGCTCCATCGGCGGGAACATCGTGTCCGCGTAGTACGGCAGGTGCCCGGAGGTGTGGAACAGGCCGTCCTTGGAGATGTGCGGGGTGCCGACGTAGGAGAACCCCTCCTCGATGTGGCGGCGGCGGACGTAGTCCTCCATCTCCCGCTTGATGACCCCGCCCTTGGGGTGGAAGACGACCATGCCCGAGCCCAGCTCCTCGGGGAAGGAGTAGAGGTCGAGCTCCGCGCCGAGCCGGCGGTGGTCGCGCTTCTCGGCCTCGGCGAGCCGGTGCAGGTGGTCGCGCAGCTCGTCCTTGGTCGGCCACGCGGTGCCGTAGACCCGCTGCAGCTGGGGGTTGCGCTCCGACCCTCGCCAGTAGGCCGCGGCGCTGCGGGTCAGGGTGAAGGCGTTGCCCAGGACCTTGGTCGTCGGCACGTGCGGACCGCGGCACAGGTCTCCCCAGGCGACCGTGCCGTCGCGGCGGACGTTGTCGTAGATCGTCAGCTGGGCGCCGCCGACCTCGACGCTCGCGCCCTCGGCGGCGTCCTCCGCGGCGCCGCCCTTGAGCCCGATGAGCTCGATCTTGTAGGGCTCGTGGGCCAGCTCCGCGCTCGCCTCGTCGTCGGAGACCTCACGACGGCGGAAGGACTGGCCCTCGTTGACGATGCGCTGCATCACCTTCTGGAGGGCCTTGAGGTCCTCGGGGGTGAACGGGGTCTCGACGTCGAAGTCGTAGTAGAACCCGTCGCGGATCGGCGGCCCGATGCCCAGCCGGGCCTGCGGGTGCAGCTCCTGGACGGCCTGGGCCAGGACGTGGGCCGCCGAGTGCCGCAGCACGTCGAGGCCGTCCTGCTCGGCCGCGGTGACCGGCTCGACGGACTCGCCGCCGGCGGCCGGCCGGTACAGGTCGCGCAGCTCGCCGTCCACCCGGGCCACGAGCACCCCGGGGGCGCCGTCGAGCAGCTCGCCGTAGGTCGTGCCCTCGGCCACCGATCGCTCGCTCCCGGCGACGTGGACGGTGATCTGGGCGGGCATCGGCTGGCTCCTCGCGGCGGGTGGCTTCGTGCCCGGCACGGACACCGGCCCAGCGTATCCACCGCCCGTGGGCACCGCCGAACGAGTTCCGGGGGTCGATGGCGGTTCGCGCCCTTCCGCGGCACCACCGCTGGGAGGACAATGCCGAGCGAGCGGCGCGCACCCCGCCGCCGGCCGGCCGAGGAGAGGCCCATGACCACGAGCGCCACCGACGACGTCCTGGGCCTCGACGCCCGCGAGCGGATGGCGCTCGCCGAGCGCGCCGAGGCCGAGTTCATGCACGCCCTCGAGGCCCAGGCACCCGCCGCGGCCCAGGCGATGCTCGGCATGTCACAGCACCGCCTCGGCGGCGGGGTCGTGCTCGTCATGGCCAAGGACCCCACCGGCGGGTACTGGAACAAGGCCCTGGGGTTCGGGGTCTCCGAGCCGTTCACCGGCGACCTCGCGGTCGAGGTGGTGGACCGCTACCGCACGGCGGCCAGCCCGGTCGGGGTGCTCCAGGTGGCCCCGGACGCCCTCCCGCAGGACTGGGACGACGTGTGCGGCCGGCTCGGCATCGTCGCCGCCAGCACGTGGGTCAAGCTGTTGCGGCCGGTGTCGCCGCCGGCCGCGGAGCCGAGCACCGACCTGCGCGTGGGGCCGGCCGGCCCGCAGGACGCCGACGCGTGGGCGCGCACCTACGCCACCGGCTTCGAGATGCCGATGGACCCCTCGCTGCTCGACATGATCGGCTCACCGGCACGCTCCGTCACCGGCTTCCATCCTCTGGCCGCCTGGGACGCCGACGAGCTCGTCGCGGCGGCGAACCTGCACGTCACCGGGCCGGCCGCCGCCTTCTGCGGCGCGGCGACGCTGCCGGCCGCCCGGGGGCGCGGGGCCCAGTCCGTCTTCATGGCGCGGCGGGTGCAGCTCGCCCGCGAGCTGGGTGCGCAGTGGTGCAGTGCCGAGACCTGGCGGGAGGACCCCGGCCACGAGGACCCCGGCATGCACCACAACCCTTCGCTGCACAACATGCGGCGGGCCGGCTTCGTCGACGTCTACGACCGGAGGAACTGGGTCTGGCGAGCCGGGTCGTGAACCCCGCTCAGGGCGCCGGCGGCGCCGGCCCCGGCTCGGACCCCTCGGCGGGGGCCCGACGGACCACCCGCTGGAGCCGCTCACGGGCCACCGGCACCTGCTGCTGGAGCTGGCCCAGGGCGGGCACCCCCTCGGCGAGCGGCATCCGCAGCGGCCCGGTGTCGGTGGGCACCGAGGCCTCGGTGTTGTGGGCGCGGACCTCGTCGGCGAGGCGCCGTGCCTCGAGCAGGAGCGTGCCGTAGGCCGGCCAGGCGTGCGGGTCCTCGAGCCGGGTGTCGCGGACCCGGTCCCCGAGCTCGTCGAGGACCCGCAGGGCGGCGTCGAGGTGCTCCTGCACGTCACGCTCGGCCTCCTCCTGGTGGATACCGAACCGGGCCCCGGCGGCACCGAGGTGCTCGAGGACGCCGGCGTAGCCGTCGAGCCACTGCTCACTCGGCGCCGGCTGCCACTGTGCGTCGTCGGCCGCGTCGGCGAGGGTGCGGGCGATGCCGGCCACTGGCCACTGGGTGCGCTGGACCGCCTCCGCGGTACGCGCGTAGCCGTCCCAGTCGACCCGGGCCGGACGCAGCCGGTGCCGCGGGTTCAGGCGGGTGCTCTCCCGCCCGGTCTCGATCGCCTCGAGCACCTCCGGGACCGCGTCGCCGATCCGGGTCGCCCGGGCGTGCCACTCCCGAGCGCGGTCGCTGTCCCACCCCTCGCGCAGGCCCTCCGCCATGTCGTCGAGCAGGCCCTGGACCCGTTCGGTGAGCCCGAGCACCGCCCGCCGCGGCGCGGTGAGGTGCATCGGCGCGAGGACCACGGCGTTGACGAGGACCCCCACGGCACCGCCGAGCACTGTCTCGACGATCGTGAGGAAGGTGAAGTCGACGTTGTCCCACTGCACCGTCAGCAGCGAGAGGAGCACCATGACCGGCACCTGGATCCCGTGGTCGCCGAGGCGGTCCCACCGCCCGATGAGCAGGGCCAGGAGCATGACCGGCACCATCGACCACCAGGTGACGCCGACGGTCGTCCCGACCAGCCACGCCACGCTCATCCCGACGACGACCGCGACGACGCGCTCGACGCTCTGCCAGATCGAGCGGACGATGGTCTTGTCGACGACGAGGAGGGCGGCGAGCGGGGCGTAGAACGGCGTCGCGCTGTGCATCAGGCGAACCGCGAGCTGCCAGGCGAGCACCGCCGCCACGGCCGACTTGACCAGGAGCAGGGCGTCGGTGCGCTCGGGGCCCGGGGAGCGCACCGCGGCACGGGTCGTCGCCGACCAGCCGCGCAGCGTCCCCCGCACCCCGCGGCGGCCGGAGTCCCGGTCGACCCGCGCCATGGCCCGGAGCCTACCGTCCGGGTGGACGCCGTGGCCGGGTCCCGGACACCGGGTCGCGACGCCCCGCGACCTCGCACCGGCGGCCGCCCGGCTGGCGGGACGCCGGGCCCCGGCGAGCAGCCTCGCGCCCATAATGGGCCGCGTGACCGACCTCCTCGCCCTGTGCTCGGACCTGCCGGTCCGCCGCCTGCGCGCCGGGGAGGTCGTCATCGACGAGGGCGGCCGCCCGGCCGAGCTGCTCGTCCTGGAGTCCGGCGCGGTCACCGTCGAACGCGACGGCACGCCCTTCGCCCGGATCGACTCCCCCGGTGCGGTCTTCGGGGAGCTGTCGTTCGTCCTCTCCCAGCCGGCGACCGCGACGGTACGGGCCGCGGTCGACGTCACCCTCCGGGTCGTCGAGGACCCGGAGGCCTTCCTCACCGAGCGCCCGGGTGCGGCGCTCGCGGTGCTGCGGATGACGGCGGCACGGCTCGACGGCCTCACCCAGTACCTCGTCGACGTCAAGCAGCAGTTCGCCGGGCTCGGCGGACACCTCGGGCTCGTCGACCAGATCCTCGACACCCTCGTGCACCACCAGGGGCCGCGGGCCAGCCCGGGCTCGGCCCGCGACCCCGAGGGACACTGACCGGCACCCTCCGACGTCCCCCGCCCCCGGGCGGCTCAGCCGAGGTCGACCCTCTGGGTCTCGAAGACCCCGAACCACTCCGCCGTCCCGGCCACGGTGTCGATCGTGACGTGCGGTGGGACCGGGCCCACCTGCTTGCCGGGGTTGAAGACCCAGGTCCGCCCGAGCCGGGCCTGCCAGGACCCGCCCTCGACCCACGGAGCCTGGTGGATGTGGCCGGTGAGGACGAGGTCGGGCTGGTGCTCCTCGATCCACGCGGCGAGGTCGTGGTCGGGGAACTCGCGCCGCCGGTCCCGGCACAGCGGCGTGCCCGCCGGCGGGGAGTGGTAGGCCCACACCCAGGTGGCCGGGCGCTCGTGGGCCGCCTGGGCGAGCTGGGCCCCCACCTCCTCGCGGGTCATCGGCCCGTCCCACCAGGGGCACGCGGTGAACCGGACACCGTCGACGTCGAGCGAGCGGCCGTCGGTGAGGACCCCGTCGTGCCGGACCCGACGCAGCCACCCCGAGACCTGCTCCCCCGTGGAGCCGGGGCCGTCGAGGTCGTGGTTCCCCGACGCCGCGACGACCGGGCCGTGCTCGGCGAGCCGGTGGAGGTAGGTCGTGAGGACGACCGCCTGCACCTCGAGCGGTACCGGGTTCACGACGTCGGCCAGGTCGCCGGCCAGCACGACGACGTCGACGTCGCCCGCCGCGGCGACGAGCCAGTCGTAGTGGGGCAGCCGGTAGTGCAGGTCTGCCACCGAGAGGATCCGCACGAGCGGAGTGTAGGGAGGCCGTCGCCCACCCCGGGCCGGCGTCCCGGCCGGTGGAGCCTCAGAGCTCGAGGACCAGCCCCTCGCGGGCGGTCAGGACCTCCAGGTCGGTGGGCACGACCTCGGCCATCGTGTCCAGGGCGTCGTCGGTGCGGTGCGGTCCGTGGTGGAACAGCACCACCGTGCGGGCGTCCAGCCGCTCGGCCAGGTGCACCGCGTCGTCGACGGTCGCGTGCCCGTAGTCCCGGGCGCGGGGGCGCTCCCAGGCGAGGAACTGGGCGTCGTGGACGAGCACGTCGACCCCGTCGAACGCCGCGAGGAACTCCTCGGAGACACCCACGGCCGGCGCGTGGTCCGGGACGTAGCCCACCCGCCGGCCGCCCTCGGCGACGACGTAGCCGAAGGTGCGGCCACCCTTGTGCTCGACCTCGGCCGCGGTGACCGTGAACCCCTCGTGGCTCGAGGTCCCGGACTCCAGCGCCTCGAAGGTCCACTCGCCGATCAGCCCCTCGGGCTCGATGGGGAAGCCCGGCGGGGACATCAGCTGGGCGAGCAGGTCGCGGCCGGACCGGCCGTCCTGGGCCGGGACGAACATCCGGACGACCGCGTCCGCCCGGTCGCCGGCAGGGAAGAACGGAAGCCCCTGGACGTGGTCCCAGTGCAGGTGGCTGACGAGGATCGTGCCCCGGAAGGCGTCGCCGTGGAGCATGGCCGGGGCGGAGCGGATGCCGGTGCCGGCGTCGAGCAGCAGGGTCGGCCGGTCGCCGCCGCGGGGTGTCACCGCGACGCACGACGTGTGCCCCCCGTACCGCACGAACTCGGCACCGGGGGCACAGGTGGACCCGCGGACACCCAGGAACGTCAGTCTCACGTCTACCTCCGGCTCGATGTCGAAGCCGATGGGCGGGGCTGCCGGCCGGCGACGGGCATGCGGGATACTACCCACGGCCCCGCCCGACCGCGAGCACGGGCAGGAAGGCGGTGTGAGCGCGTGACCGACCTGCGTCGCCACGTCCCTCCCGTCGCCCTCCGCTGGGACGACGAGGCTCCGGGTGCCCGCGGCCGAGTCGTGGACGGCACCCTCGTCTTCGCCGACGTCTCGGGCTTCACCGCGCTCACCGAGCGGCTCTCGCGGCGCGGCCGGATCGGGGCCGAGGAGATCGTCGAGACCCTCAACCGGGTCTTCTCCCCGATGCTGCGGATCAGCGCCGCCCGCGGTGGCGAGCTGCTGAAGTTCGGCGGCGACGCGCTGCTCTTCCTCTTCCGCGGGCCCGACCACACCGAGCAGGCCTGCGACGCCGCGGTCGAGATGCGGGCCGCGCTGCGGGAGTCGGCCACGGTGCCCACGTCGGTGGGCCGGCTCCGGCTCTCGATGTCGGTCGGCGTCCACTCCGGGGACATCCACCTCTTCCTCGTCGGCTCCCCCACCCGCGAGCTGCTCGTCCTGGGCCCCGGGGCGTCCGCGACCGCCGACGCCGAGAAGGCCGCCGAGGCGGGCGAGGTCGTCGTGACGACCGCCACCGCCGCCCGCCTCTCGCCGGGGTCGACCCGGCCCCGGGCCGACGGCGCCCTCCTGCTGCGGAGGCGCCGGCCGCACGCCGCCGCCCCGGGTGAGGGCACGCCCGCTCCGGGGGGCGAGGCGCTGCTCGCCACGCTGTTCCCGCACGAGCTCGGCGCCCACCTGGCCGGTGGGCCCCCCGACCCCGAGCACCGGATCGCCACGATCGGCTTCGTCCGGTTCTCCGGCACCGACGCGGTGCTCGCCGAGGAGGGGGTCGAGGAGCTCGCCGACCGCCTCGACCGCCTCGTCAGCGCCGTCGAGGCGGCCCTGGAACCCGAGGGCGTCACCCTGCTCGCCACCGACCTCGACACCGACGGCGGGAAGTTCTTCCTCGGGTCGGGGGTGCCCTTCACCCGGGAGGACGACGAGGGCCGGATGGTGCGCGCCCTGCGGCGGGTCGCGGACAGCACGCTGCCCTTCCCGGTCCAGCTGGGGGCGAACCGGGGCCACGTGTTCGCCGCCGAGCTCGGCATCCCGCAGCGCGCGGCGTACTCCGCGATGGGCGACACGACGAACACCGCCGCCCGGATCATGTCGAAGGCGCCGGCCGGCACGATCTACGTCCACCCCGCCGTCCTCGAACACTCCCGGACCACCTTCCAGGCCACCCCTGCCGGTCCGTTCGCGATGAAGGGCAAGGCGGTGCCGCTGCTCGTGCACGAGGTGGGCGAGGAGACCGGGACCCGTCAGGCCACCGCGGAGGCACGGCTGCCCTTCCTCGGCAGGGAGGCGGAGACCTCGACGGTCGTGGAGGCCCTGTCCAGCGCCCTGGGCGGTGAGGGCGGCGTGGTCGTCGTCGAGGGCGCCACCGGGATGGGGAAGTCCCGGCTCGTCCACGAGGCCCTCGCGATCGGCGCGGCCGGCGGGGGGGCACGGGTGGCGTTCCTCCGCGGCGAGCCCTACGGGCAGACGAGCACCTACCGGGTCCTGCGTGACCCGCTGCGCGCCCTGCTGGGCATCGACCGGGACACCCCGCAGCGGATGGGCGCCGCGCTCCTCGCGGCGCTGCGGCGGGTGGCTCCGGACCTGCTGCCGATGGCGCCGCTGGTCGCCGACGTCGTCCAGGTCGCCGTGCCCGCCACCCCCGAGGTGGACCGGATCGACCCGGAGTTCCGTGCGGACCGGGTCGCCGACGTCGTCATCGACCTCGTCGAACGGCTCGTCCCCGGGCCGTTCGCCCTCGTGGTCGAGGAGGCGCACTGGGCGGACGGCGCCTCGTCGTCCCTGCTGTCCCGGGTGGCCTCGGCCGCCACCGGCCGGCCCTGGGCGGTCGTCTGCGTCCGGCGCGCCGATGCCGGCGGGTTCGACCCCGACCACGGGGTCCGGGTCACCCTCGGCCCGCTGCCCGCGGGGGTCCTCGAGCACCTGGTCAACGCCGCCACCGAGGCGACCCCGCTGCGTCCGCACGAGGTCGCGGCCATCGTCGCCCGGGCCGACGGCAACCCGCTCTACGTCGAGGAGGTCACCCGCCTGACCCGGGTCGGGGCATCGGTCGACCTGCTGCCGGAGTCGCTGCAGGCCGCGATGAGCGCGCAGATCGACCAGCTGTCACCGGTGTCCCGCCGGGTGCTGCGGTACGCGGCCGTGCTCGGCCGCAGCTTCCGCCGCGAGGTCGTCAACGCCACCCTGCACGCCGACGGCCTCGAGGTCGACCCGGTGACCTACGACGACCTCATCGCGTTCCTCGAGCCCGACGGGCCGCAGCGGCTCCAGTTCCGCAACAGCCTGGTCCGGGACGCGGCGTACGAGGGGCTGGCCTACCGGCTCCGGGCGCGGCTGCACCAGACCGCCGGCGAGGTCCTCGAGCGCCTGAGCACCGACCTGGAGGCCGACGCCCCGACCCTGGCCCTGCACTT
Source organism: uncultured Actinomycetota bacterium (assembly GCA_963772645.1). Taxonomy (GTDB): domain Bacteria; phylum Actinomycetota; class Actinomycetes; order Actinomycetales; family Dermatophilaceae; genus DASSQJ01. Next base: position 172,268 of record CAVYYD010000007.1, on the reverse strand, counting down.
CGAGCGCTCCGGCGACGCCCCACGGACCTGGCGGTACGCCCAGCTGGCGGGCGCTCTGGCCCGGCGGTCGTTCGCGAACGCCGACGCCGCCGACCACTACCAGACCGCCCTCGACGCGAGCCGGCGGCTCCCCGAGGTCACCGACCGTGACCGCGCCGAGCTGTGGTCGCTCATCGGCGAGCTGCGAGAGCTCGCGGGGATGTTCGAGGAGTCGCTCGAGGCCTACCGGCGGGCCGGGCGGCTCCTGCGCACCGACCCTCCGGCCCTGGCCCAGGTGCTGGACCGGCGGGCCACCGTGCACACCCGGATCGGTGAGCTCACCACCGCGATGCGGGTGGTCGGGCAGGCCAGGCGGGCGCTCGCGGACGCCGACGGCCAGGCACGCGCCACCCTCGTGCGGCTCGACAACCTCGCAGCCCGGGTCCGCACCGAGCAGGAGCGCCTCGGGGACGCCCTGAAGCTCGGCGAGCGCGCCGCTGCGGGGGCCCGCGCGGCGGGTGACCGCCTGGGGCTGGTCCGCGCCCTCATGCTGCTCGACAGCGTCGAGATCCGGATGGGGGTCCCCGGCCTCGGCGCCCGGCACCTCGAGGCGTTGGAGGTCTGCGCCGAGGAGGGCTGGCGCCCCCTGGAGGAGACCGTCCGCGGGAACCTCGGCACCATCGCCTACTACGCCGGCAGGTGGACCGAGGCGGCCGAGTGGTACGCCACCGCGCGGCAGGCCGCGCTCGACGTCGGCAAGGACTTCGGCGCTGCGGAGACCGGGGTGAACCTCGCCGAGCTGCTCATCAACCAGGGGCGCCTCGACGAGGCCGAACCCCTCCTCCTCGACGCCCTGCGCGTCCTGCGGGCCTCCGGCGCGGTCTCGTTCCTCGCCCAGGGGGAGATCCAGCTCGCCCGGCTCCAGCTCAGCCGCGGTGACCACGCCGCCGCCCGGGACACCGCCGCCGGGGTCGCCGAGCGGCTGCTGGCGCTCGGCAAGGCCACCACGGCCCTGGAGGCGTCCCTGGTCCAGGCCGACGCCGTCATCCGGGAGGGGCGGATGGACCAGGCCCTCGCGGTCATCGGCGCCGCCGAGCGTGCCGCCGACCACGAGGCCGGCTCAGCGCTGCCCCGGACCTGCCTGCAGCGCTCCCGGGCGCTGCTCGGCCTCGGCCGCTTCGCCGAGGCCGAGGAGCTCGTCGGGGTCGGCCTCGGCGCGGCGCGCGAGCAGGACCTGCCCTATGACGAGGCCCTGCTGCTCAAGGTGCGGGCGCGCGTCCAGCGCCACCTCGGCGACGACGAGGCGGCGCACCGGGCCACCGCCCACGCCGACCGGCTGCTGACGTCGCTGGGGGTGGGGTCGCGACCCCACCCCCGCGACGTCGTCGCCTCGGCTCAGTAGCGCATCCCGGCGTCACCGACGACGAAGGCCGTGAAGGTGACGGTCTTCGTGCCCTTGGTGTTGGCCGTCTGGGTGTTGAGCAGGCAGGCGTAGTTGCCGTTGGGGTCCAGGAGCCAGCCGGTGTACGAGCTCGTCGTCGGGTCATAGGTGACGCCCTCGTCGCTGCACAGCGGCAACGACGTCCACGGCGAGGTCGTCCCGCCCGGCAGGTCGAACGCGAACTCGAGGGTCGGGACCTTGCCGGAGTAGGTGAACGTCGTGGACCACTCGGCCTGCGCCTGGGCGGTCGGGGTGTCGAACGGCTTGACGAAGTGCGCGTACGGGCGCCCGTCGGCCGTGCCGGTGCTGCTCGCGTAGGGGTACGCGGCACAGGAGCCGGTCGCCCCCAGGCGCTTCCACTGGGAGGTCGGGACGGCCGAGGACGTCCGCAGGGTCGCCGTCCCGCCGCACCCGACGACACCGTCGGCGAGCTCGAGGAGGGAGGCGTACTGGGCGTCGCCGAGGTACCCGGGCATCGGCGCCGCCGGGTCGTCGACCTGGCCGTCCGATCCACCCTGGAGCGAGAACGAGCCCGACACGGCGTAGAGCGTGAGGGTGTCGAACGCGGTCGTGTCGGGCGCACCGGTCCACGACGGGTGGCTGAGGTTCCAGCGGCAGTTGTTCAGCGCGCCGGCGTCGGGCCCCGAGTCGGACGGGTTGTTGCACTGCCTGGTCTCGGCGATGGGCAGGTCGGCGCCGGGCAGGCCCGCCGGGATCGCGACCGGGGAGGTGATCGTCGAGCCGCTGACCAGCTCGTAGCGGGCGACCGGGGCGCCGCCCAGGAACGCCACCGCGAGGATCTGGGCGTTCTGCTTCAGGTCGACGTCCAGGGAGGCCGAGAGCGCGACCGGGAGTCCGTTCCCGCGCAGTGCGGTCGTGCCGCCGCCGAGGGCCAGCGTCAGTGACTCGGCGTTGGAGGCGTCGACCGCCGAGCAGGACGTCCCGTTCGCGTTCTGCTTGTCCCGGACACCGATCGAGCCGCTGTTGAGGCCGACCCCCACGTAGGCGGTTCCGCTGCCGGAGAACAGCATGAGCTGCGATCCCCTGCTCGACATCGCGCAGGAGGTGTTGGTGCTCAGCGTCTGCGTGGCGAGCACGCTGCCCGTGCTCGTGACGAGCCGGACGTCGTTCGTGGCGCCGGTGCGCAGCGCGAGCCAGCCGGAGACGTAGGCCGGTGGCGCGGTCGAGTCCGCGACGGCGACGCCGGGAGCGGCGGCCCCGGCGAGGGCGACGAGCGCTGCGACGGCGCCGGCCACGGCCCCGCGTCGGGTGGATGTCCTCATGATGGTGCCTCCTGGGTCCAGCCCCGCGACGACAGGAGACGAGCATGACCCGCAGGATGCGGGCCGGGCCGCCGTCCCTGTCCGGCGGCCCACTCGGGACCGGCGCCCTCGACCTCGGGCACCGGGCAACGCTGCCCGGATCCGGGGCGTACCGGGCATAGTCACGCTACGGGCGGCGAACCGTCCCGGCCATAGTCCGTTCGGGCCACGGCCCCGGGGGGCGTGCCGGCTCAGCGGACGAGCGTGAGCACGAGGAGCCGCTGCTGCGGGACGTTCGCCGTCCGCATGCCGGCGATGAGCCGCCCCTCGCCGCGCTCGAGCACCAGCTCGACCCGGCTCGGCAGGGGCACCGGGTTGGTGAACCACACGTGGTGCGTCGAGGGGCCGAGCGAGCCGCGGCCGAGCGCGGCCAGCGTCCGCGCGGAGGACCACATCCCGTGCGCGATGTGCCGCCGCATCCCGAGGGCACGGGCGGTCAGCGGGTGCAGGTGGATGGGGTTGAGGTCCCCGGAGAGCGCGGCGTAGCGACGACCGAGGTCCTCGGGCAGCCGCCAGCGAGCCACCGCCGGGCCCCCGGGCAGCGAGGGCGGCGCCTCACCCTGGGGCGCCGACTCCTCGCCGCGCCCACGGCTGAGGTAGACGCTGTCGCACTCCCAGACGAGCTCACCGCGCACCCGCGCCTCGAGGCGCACGTCGAGGGTGCGCCCGCGACGGTGCGGGTGCAGCGCTCCGGCCCGGACCTCGAGGGCCAGCGGCTCCGCGGCGTCGAGCCGGCGGTGGGTGGTGGCGCGGTTCTCCAGGTGCACCAGCCCGGGGAGGGCGAGCGGGAAGTCCGGGCGGGTCATGAGGGCGGTCTGGAGCGGGAACGCCAGCACCCACGGGTAGGGCTGCGGCAGGGTGTCCGAGACGTCGTACCCGGTGAGCCGCTGGTAGGCGGCGAGCCGCGCCCGGTCCACCCGGACGTCCTCGACGCGCAGTGTCCGCTCGGGCACGGCGTCACCGTGGCGGGCACGGGCCGTCAGCGCGGCCCTGACGAGCAGCGGGGCCGTCGAGGGCATCGTGGCCAGCGTCTCGACCGCCACCTCAGGCCCCCAGCAGGCTCTGGCCGCAGACGCGCAGGACGTTCCCGGTGACGGCGTGCTGGGCGCCGGCGGCGAAGTACGCGATCGCCTCCGCGACGTCGACCGGCAGGCCGCCCTGGGCGAGGCTGTTGAGCCGGCGTCCGACCTCCCGGGTGGCGAGCGGGACCTTCGCGGTCATCTCCGTCTCGATGAAGCCCGGGGCGACCGCGTTGACGGTGATGCCGCGACCGCGCAGCGCCGCGTCGGCGGCGTACCCGTCGACGAGCCCGATGACGCCCGCCTTGGAGGCCGCGTAGTTCGTCTGGCCGCGGTTGCCGGCGATCCCGGCGATCGAGGACACGAGCACCACCCGTCCGCCGTCCCGCAGCCCGTCGCGGCCGAGGACCGCCTCGTTCATCCGCAGGATCGAGAGCAGGTTGACCTCCAGCACCGCGGCCCAGCGGTCGGCGTCGGTGTTGGCCAGCAGCTTGTCCCGGGTGATCCCGGCGTTGTGCACGACGAGGTCGAGGCCTCCGTGCCGCGTCCGGGCGTGGTCGACGAGGCGCCGGCCGGCGTCGGGTGCGGTGACGTCGAGCTGGAGCGCGGTGCCACCGACCGCGTTGGCGACCGCGGCGAGCGACGCCCCGGCCGCGGGGACGTCGACGCCGACGACGGTGGCGCCGTCCCGGGCCAGGGTGCGGGCGATGTCCGCGCCGATGCCACGAGCGGCGCCGGTGACGGCGGCGACCTTGCCCGCGAGCGGACGCCACGGGTCGGCCGGGGCCGTCGGCGCCTCCCCCGGGCCGACCCGGACGACCTGGCCGTCGACGTAGGCCGACCGGGCGGAGAGGAGGAAGAGGACGGTGCCCAGGGCTGCGGTCTCCGACCCGTCGGCGACGAGGACGAGGTTGGCGGTCGCCCCGGCGCGCAGCTCCTTGCCGACCGAGCGGGTGATGCCCTCGAGCGCCCGGCGCGCGGCGCGCTCGGCGACGTCCGACGCCAGCTCGGGATCGCGGCCGAGGACGACGACCCGAGCGCAGCGCCGGAGCCGGCGCAGCGCCGGGGCCAGGGTCGCCCGCAGCGACTCCAGGTCCGCGGGCGTCGCGGCCGCGCTGAGGTCGACGACCACCCCGCCGAGGCGGTCCTCGTCGGGCAGCTCGTCGACGAGGTCGACCCCCGCGGCGGCCATCCCGTCGCGCAGCGCGCCCAGCGCCGGGGTGGACCCGTGGCCCCCGAGGAGGACCGGCCCGTCGGCGACCGGCTGCCCCGGCTGGTAGCGGCGCAGCGGTACCGGCTGCGGCAGCCCGAGCCCGGAGGCGAGGCGGCGGCCGAGGCCGCTCTCGACGAAGGCGGAGTACCGGTCGGCGGCGGCCACCTCAGGCCCCCTCGAGGACCGCGACGACCCCCTGGCCGCCGGCGGCGCAGATCGAGACCAGCCCGCGGCTGCCCGGGCCCCGCTCGTGCAGCTCCTTGGCGAGGGTCGCGACGATGCGCCCGCCGGTGGCTGCGAAGGGGTGGCCGGCGGCCAGCGAGGAGCCGTTGGGGTTGAGCCGGTCGCGGTCGATGGCGCCCAGGGCCCCGTCGAGACCGAGCCGGTCGCGGCAGAACCCCTCGTCCTCCCAGGCCGTCAGGGTCGCCAGGACGGTCGCCGCGAAGGCCTCGTGGACCTCGTAGACGTCGAAGTCCTGGAGGGCCAGGCCGGTGCGGGCCAGCAGGCGGGGCACGGCGTAGGCCGGGGCCATGAGCAGCCCCTCGTCCCCGGAGACGTAGTCGACCGCCGCGGTCTCGGCGTCGACCAGCCAGGCGAGCGGGGTGAGGCCGTGGGCCTCGGCCCACTCCTGCGACCCGAGCAGCACCGTGGAGGCGCCGTCGGTCAGCGGCGTGGAGTTGCCGGCGGTCAGCGTCGCGTCCGGGCCGGAGCCGAAGACGGTGCGCAGTGACGCCAGCTTCTCGGCGGTCGTGTCGGGCCGCAGGTTCTGGTCCCGGGTCAGGCCGAGGTAGGGCGTCATGAGGTCGTCGAAGAAGCCGCGCTCGTACGCGGCGGCCAGCCGGTGGTGGCTCGCCAGGGCGAGCTCGTCCTGGGCCGCGCGGCCGATCCCCCACTGCTGCGCCGTCAGGGCCATGTGCTCGCCCATCGACAGGCCGGTGCGCGGCTCGCTGTTGGCCGGGGTCCGGATGCCGATGTCGGTGGGCCGCAGGGCCGCGAGGGCCCGGGCGCGCTCCGCGGTCGTGCGCGCCCGACCGAGCCTCAGCAGCTTCCGGCGCAGCCGTTCGGGGATGACGACGGGGGCGTCGGACGCCGAGTCGACCCCGCCGGCGATCCCGGACTCCACCTGCCCCAGCGCGATCTTGTTGGCGACGAGGACCGTCGTCTCCAGCCCGGTGCCGCACGCCTGCTGGACGTCGTACGCCGGGGTCGTCGCGGCGAGGCTCGAGCCGAGGACCGCCTCACGGGTGAGGTTGAAGTCGCGGCTGTGCTTGATGACCGCGCCCGCGGCGACCTCGCCGATCCGCTCCCCCGCGAGCCCGTGCCGGGCGACGAGGCCCTCGAGCGCGGTGGTGAGCATGTCCTGGTTGCTCGCCTCGGCATAGGCGCCGAACTGGCGGGCGAAGGGGATGCGGTTGCCGCCGAGGACGGCGGCGCGTCGGTGAGTGGGCACCGGTCTGGCTCCTGGGGTCGTCGGTCGGCGGCCCGGTCGGGCGCCGCGGAGGTATCCGGTACGGAAGGTAACAGGTACTGCCGGGTCCTGCTACCCTCCGGGCCGTGGGACAGCCGAGCGCCACGCCCGACGGACGCAGCTCGCGGTGGGACGAGCACCGGCTCGAACGCCGGCGCGAGCTGGTCGAGGCGACGCTGCAGGCCATCCGCCGGCACGGCGCCGGGGTGGGCATGGACGAGGTGGCCGCGGCCGCCGGGACCTCCAAGACGGTCGTCTACCGGCACTTCGTCGACCGCGCGGGGCTCTACACGGCGGTGGCCGAGCGGGTCGACGCCACGATCCTGCGGGGGCTGAGTCGCGCCGCGGGCGCTGAGGGCGAGCCTGCCGGGGGCGAGCCTGCCGGGGGCGGGCCGGCCGAGGGCCCGCCCGGCTCGCCGCGCGAGGTCATCCGGGCCGTCATCGGCGCCTACCTCCACCTCGTCGAGGACGACCCCGAGGTGTACCGCTTCATCGTCAACGCACCGCTCGTGCCGGCCGGCGAGCGGCCGGCCGGTGACATCGCCGCGGGGATGACCGGGCGGATCGCGGCGCACGTGGCCGACCTCGTCGCGGACGGCCTCGTCGGCCCGGCGGACGCCGCGACCGCCCACCTCTGGGGGGTCGCGCTCGTCGGGATGGTGCGGGCCAGCGCCGACGCGTGGCTCGCCGAGGACGCTGCCGCCGGCGGACGCACCGCCGACGACCTCGCCGACGCGCTCACCGTCCTCGCGTGGGACGGCCTCGCCGGCCCCGGTCCCGCCGGCTCCCCGGCGACGCAGCGGAGCTGAGGAGGCTCAGGCGGTCCACCAGGGCCGCAGCGGCAGGCCGTGCCGGCCCTGCTCGTCGAGCTTGACCGCGAGGACGTGGTGGAGCTGGACCTCGTTGCGCTCGAACCCCAGCCGGGACCCGGCCATGTACAGGCCCCAGACCCGGGCGGTGCCCTCCCCCACCTCGGCGACGCACTCGTCCCAGTTCTCCACGAGGTTGCGGCACCAGCCGGCGAGGGTCAGCGCGTAGTGCTCCCGCAGGTTCTCCTCGTGCAGGACCTCCATGCCGACGTCCTGGACCTCGGTGATGATCCGGCCCGAGCCGGTGAGCTCACCGTCGGGGAAGACGTAGCGGTCGATGAAGGCCCCGGTGGGCTGCCGATGGTTGTGCGGACGGGTGATGCAGTGGTTGAGCAGCATCCCGCCGGGGCGCAGCCGGTCCTGGATGAAGCCGAAGTACGACGGGTAGTTGCGCACCCCGATGTGCTCGGTCAGCCCGATCGAGGACACCGCGTCGAAGCCGGACTCGGTGACGTCGCGGTAGTCGCTGTGCCGCACCTCGGCCCGGTCGGCGAGCCCCTCCTCGGCGATCGTCTTCTGGGTCCACAGGGCCTGCTGCCGGGACAGGGTGACCCCGAGCACCCGGACCCCGCGCCGGGCCGCGTAGCGGACCATCCCGCCCCAGCCGCAGCCGATGTCGAGGAGGCGGTCGCCCTCGCCGAGGCGCAGCTTGTCGAAGACGAGCCGGTACTTGTTCTCCTGCGCATCCTCGAGGGTGGCCTCGGGCGAGGGGTAACAGGCGCAGGTGTAGGTCATCGAGGGGCCGAGAACCATCTCGTAGAACCGGTTGGACACGTCGTAGTGGTGGTGGATGGCGTCGGCGTCGCGCGCCGAGGAGTGCCGCAAGCCCTCGGCGAGACGGCGCCACCGGGGCAGGCTCTCCTGCGGCGGCGGGGGCGGCGGGGTGACGCCCTTGAGGCCGAGAGTCCGGGCCACCTCGACGGCCAGCTGCGGGGACGGGCGCCGGAACCGTACCTGCGCGATGTCCCGCAGGAGCTCGTAGGGGTCACCGGGGTGGACCCCGTCGACGACGAGGTCACCGGCGACGTACGCACGGGCCAGCCCGAGGTCTCCCGGGGCCGTGGCCAGGTAGGCGGCGCCGCGCAGGGTGCGCAGGGTCATCCGCCGCGGGGCGTCGGTCGGCCCCGCGGCGGAGCCGTCGTAGGCCTCGAAGTGCAGGGGCAGCGGACCGTCGACGACGGACTGGACGATGTCGGCGATGCTCATGACGGTTCGGTTCCTCTCCGGTCAGGCTCCGCGGACGGCCTTGGCGTACAGGTCGGGCAGGCGGTGGTCGGGGTCGTAGCGCTCCTTGAGCGCGGGGTAGTCGGCGCCACCATAGAGGCGCCAGAAGGTCTCCTCGTCGTAGAAGGCCTCCGAGTACAGGGACTTCGAGCCGCCGAGCTCGGCGACGCGGTCCTCGATGCGGCGGTTGGCGGCTGCGGGCCGCCCGGGGGTGGACGGCACGGTGGACCAGAAGCCGACGTTGACGTACGACTCCCCCGGCTGCAGCGGGTAGAGGGTCCACTTCCGGTCGTCGAGCAGCCGCACGGGGCAGATCCAGACCGGCTCGATGGGCACCTCGGCGAGGAACCAGCGGAGGAACTCGGCGGTCGCGGCGAGGGGGATCTCGACGTCCTGGACGACCCGTTCGAGCGGCGGGCGTCCCCGGCGGGCCTCGAGCCGGTCGGCGACGCCGAAGCGGCGGTCCAGGGCCACCAGCTTCCAGTACACGCTCGAACGGAGCCAGCGTCGTGGCCACAGCCGGCGCACCGCCGGGTGCTGCGCCCCGAACGCGCGGCTGCACCAGAACCAGTCGGTGTCCCAGCGCCAGAGGTAGTCGCCGGTGGTCAGCACGTCCCGCTTCGGGGCCGGGCCGTCGTGCTGGATCGACCGGTAGAAGATCCGCTGCCCGGTGTAGTCGCTGGTCGCCCCGGGCTCGTCGGAGCGGCGACCGAGGACGAGGTAGGACTCCTCGGCGGTGAAGACGACGCCGTCGAGGTAGTCCACGTCCTCGCCGTCGTGGGTGCCGGTGTCCATGACCCCACCGATCGCGGCGACGAGCGCGTCGAGGTCGTGGAAGCGGACGTGGCGCAGCGAGACCGTGCGGCCCACGGGCTCGAGCGCGATCCGCAGCCGGGTGGCGTAGCCGAGGGTGCCGTAGCTGTTGGGGAACCCGCGGTAGAGGTCGGGGTGCCGGGTTCCCGCGTCGGCGGTGACGACCTCGCCGCTGCCGGTGAGGACGTCCATCTCGAGCACCGACTCGTGCGGCAGCCCGTTGCGGAAGGACGTCGACTCGATGCCGAGCCCGGTGACCGCGCCGCCGAGGGTGATGGTCTTCAGCTGCGGCACGACGAGCGGGGTGAGCCCGTGCGTGAGGGTCGCGTCGACGAGGTCCTCGTAGGTGCACATGCCCTGGACGTCGGCCGTGGCGTTGTCGGGGTCGACCTCGACGACGCCGGTGAGGCCGGAGGTGTCCAGGCCGGGGGCGTCGGTGGCGCTCCGGGGCCGGAAGAGGTTGCTCGTGTGCTTGGCGAGCCGCACCGAGGACCCCGCGGGGATGGCGCGGTAGCTCTCGACGAGCCGGTCGACGCCGGCGTCGTGGCGCGCCCCGACGACCGCTGTCACGCCTCCTCCTCCACGAGCTCGACCTGGTCGCCGACGTGCACGGTGCCCGACTCCCCCACCGCGGCGTAGAGCCCGGCGCAGTGGTTCCCGGTGGCGGTGACGGCGAGCAGGGCGCCGCCGATCCGCACGACCCGGCCGTCGAGCGCCTCGACCGCCGCGGTGGGCCCGTCGAGGACGAGGTTGGCGCGGGTCTGGGGAGAGTCGGCGCCGACCAGCGAGACCGCCGCCCTCTTCGGCCGGTCGCCCGCCAGGCCCGCCGCGCCGACGTCGACGGCGTGGTGCTCGACCGCGGGTCCTCGCCGCTCGGGGAACGTGTGGATGGCGGCCACCCGGAGATCACCCATGGAGTCCATGCTTACACCCGCGGTCGGTCAGCGCGGAGTCCTCGTGCGCCACGGACGCGGGCGCGCCGAAGCTCCGAGCGTGGCCGTCCACGGTCCGGGACGCCCCGAGCCACCCCCACGGGCCGCGGCGGCCCCGAGGAGCAGCGCCCACCCGAGCAGCAGCGCCGACCACGGCACGGCCGGGACCGCTCCCCCGCGCGTCCCCGGGTCACCCACGGCCGCGCGGAGGCGGCCGAGGACCCCGACGACTCCGGCCGCCCCGGACGGCGCCCCCTCGGGCGCGGGCTGCGTGCGGACGGCGGTGCGGACGGTCGCGGGCGCCGCGTGCACGGTGTCGACGGCGGGGACCGTCCCCGTGCGGACCGGTGGCGGCGGGAGAGCACCGGCGACGGTCAGGGTGCGGCGCACGCCGACCGGCAGGTCGGGGAGCATGACCTCGCCGAGGTCGCTCGACCCGTGCCCGAGGCCGAGGACGTGGCCCAGCTCGTGGAGCAGGACGGTGAACAGGTCCATCCGGTCCGACGGCACCGGCTGCCCGGCATCCGTCCACCACCCGAGCCCCGCGGCGTCGCGGTCGACGGTGACGACCGGCCCCGAGGTGCTGGCGAGCTCGCCACCGGGCAGGTCGGCGAGGACGAACCGGATGCCGACCAGCGACGCGGCCGCACCAGCCCCGCGCCAGGCGGACTCGGCCGCCGCGGCCACGGCATCCAGCGCGCCTGCCGACAAGGTGGCCACCGGACCACCGGGCGCGACCGAGGTGGTGACGAGGGCGCCGCTGCCGCCCATCGTCACGGTCCCGTAGACGAGGAGCGCGGTGCTCGGCGTCGCCGCGCCCAGCAGCACGGTGAACGACATCGTCGAGGTCTTGCCGTTGTGCCCGAGGAGGGTGATCGGCACGGTCAGTGTCGTGGTGCCGGGTTGGAAGGTCAGCGTCGCCGGGGACAGCTTCACGTAGTCGACGCCTGCCTTCGCCGTGCCGTCCGCCGTGGACACCGTGACGGTGACCGGCGCCGCCATCGCGGTGGAGAGGGTGACCGGGACCTGGATGACGGTCCGGGACTTCGGCATCGCCACCGTGGGGCTACCCGCGGTGATGGTCAGCGGCGGCGGCGCGGTGTCGTCGTCGATGATCGTCACGGTCGCGGTGCCGGTGCCGATGACCAGGCCCACCCCGCCGGAGAGGACGATCGAGAAGGTCTCGTTGCCCTCGTAGACCGTGTCGCCGAGGATGTCGACGGTGACCACCGCGGAGGTCTGGCCCGCGGCGAAGGTCAGCGTGCCCGAGGCGGCGACGTAGTCGCTACTACCCGCCGTGGCCGTGCCGTCGACGGTGCTCCAGCCCACGCTCACCGTGCCGGTCGGCGCCGAGGACAGGGTCACGGTGACCGAGACCGCGCTCGGACCGGAGCTGCCCTCCGCGCCCGACCCGTTCGCGAGGGTCGCCGTGGGGAGGACCGCCGCGGTCAGCGTCGGCGGCGTCAGGTCGGCCTCGTAGTTGTTCCACGTGGCGAGCTGGAGGTGGAGGGACTCGACCTGGGTGGCGTCGCCGCTGGCCAGCGCCGCGTCCACGGCCGCGACGAGCTGGCTGGCGGTCCACGGGTAGGCGATGTAGGCGTCGGTCGTGCTGAGCAGCGCGGAGACGGCGTGGCGCAGGAGCGCCGAGATGCCGCCGCCGCCGTCGTTCAACGCCTCGAGGAGGGTCTCGCTCGCGTACGGCTCGGGGGCGGTGGTGAAGACGCTGCCGACGGTCTGGTCCGGTGACCAGATGGACGAGCCGTCGGCGTTGCGCGGCCACGACTCGACGTGGTTCTTCCAGTAGCCGGGCGTCAGGCCCTCGCCAAGTCCGGTGTCGCCGTAGTAGCCGGCCACGTCGCTCGCCTGGGCGTCCTGGAGGGTGAGCGGCTGGTGCACGGTGACGGTCGCGGTGTTCAGGTACGGCCCGGCGATCACGGTGCTCGACGCGGTGTAGAGCCACGACTCCCCGACGTCCAGCCGTCCGTCCGCGTTGACGTCGCCGACGGTGTGCCCGCCCGACATCACCGGGGTCGGGGTGAGGTCGTCGCTCGGGTCGTTCGGGGTCCCGTTGTCGTCCGTGATGCTCGTGGGCACGACCCAGACGTTGCCGGTGTTCGTCACGACGTAGGTCCACACCGCCGTCGTTCCGGCGAGGAGCTCCTTCGCCGGCTGGGCGTTCGCGTCCTCGATGCTCGTCGGCTGCAGCGGGTCGAGCGCGTCGACGGCCTTGACGAGGCGCACCGCCGGGATGACCCCGCTCGAGTAGTTGACGTCGTCGGCCCAGACCGTGGTCGTGGGGCTCACCCCGTCGAGCACCCCGCTGACCTCGACGACGTTGCCGTACGGGCCGTAGGCGACGGTGTGCGGCGCCGTGTAGAGCCACACCTCGCAGGAGGTCGGCGTGCACGGGTCGAGGAGGCCGTTGGCGTTGAGGTCACCGACGTTGTGGATGCCGTCGGCAGCCAGCACCGGCGCCGGCGTCACGTCGTCGGCGCGGTTCGCGGGGCTGCCGTTGTCGTCGACGACCGTGATGTCGCTCAGCGCGGTGGAGGTGTTCGCCCGGACCTCGTAGGTGTAGGTGACGTGGGCGCCGGTCGCGAGAAGGATCGGGTCGGTGGCGTCGTGGGAGACCCGCCCGTCGAGCTTCTTGACGATGTCGATGCCGCCGAGGCTCCCGTAGAGGTTCGCGACGTCGCTCGCGCACACGTCGGCCTCGGGGTTGGTCGGGCACGACGTCGGCGGGTTCGGCTGGCCGAGGACGTTCGCGTACGCGGTCGCGGTGTTCCGGTACTGGCCGAGGGCCACGACGCCCGTCGCGGAGTAGAGCCACGTCTCGTGCGGGTCGAGGACGCCGTTGTCGTTGGTGTCGCCGACGACGTAGCCGTCCGCGGTGAGCACCGGCATCGCGTCGAACGGGGTGCCCCCACCGTTGTCGTCGCTCACGGCCCAGACGTCGAGGGCGGTGCTGCCGAGGTTGCTCACCAGGTAGGTCCAGGTCACCGTCGAGCCGGCGAGGAGGATCGGACCGGGCGCCGAGTTGGCGTCCTCGTACGCCGTCGGGTGCAGCGGGTCGAGCGCGTTGACCGCCTTGTGGACGACGAGCTCGTCGATCGAGCCGTAGTGGTCGCTGACGTCGCTCGCCGTCACCGTGGTCCCCAGGTGGGGCTCGACGGCGGTGACCGTGGCCGAGGAGTCGAACTGTCCCGGCCGCACCGCGTAGGTGACGACTCCGGCGGAGGTGTAGAGCCACACCTCGCACGACGTCGGGGTGCACGGGTCCAGGAGGCCGTTGTCGTTGAGGTCGCCGACGTTGTGGATGCCATCCGGGCCGCGGAACGGCTGTGGCGCGAAGTCGTCGGTCGGGTCGTTCGGCGTGCCGAAGTCGTCGACGATGCCGGTGACCTGCAGCGGGGTGTTCCCGGGGTTGGTCACCCGGTAGGTCCAGACGACGGCGGTGTTCACCGGCAGGTAGAGCTGGTGGGCGTGGTCGTCGCCCTCCTCGAGCACGGTCGGGTGCAGCGGGTCGGTGGCGTTGGTCGCCTTCTTGACCGAGACCTGTGCCGTCACCCCGAGGTAGCAGGCGATGTCCTGGTTCCGGTACGTCGTGTCGTTCGTCGTGTCGACGGCCACGACGAGGTTGCAGTGGAGGCCGGCCTGCGCGGCGCGGACGGTGGAGGTGAAGACCCAGGTCTCGCCCTTGTCGATGAGCCCGTTGCCGTTCTTGTCGCCGGTGACGTAGGTCGGGTGGAAGTCGTCCGCGGCCGTGCCGGGGGTGCCGTTGTCGTCGGTGAGGACGAGGGTGGCGCCGTCGAGCGTCGTCTTGAACGAGTCCGCGCTCACGGCGTAGGTGAAGACCACGGAGTGGCCGGTGGGCACGTCGTAGGGGCTCTGCGGGTCGTTCGCGTTCTCGGCGGCCGTCGGGTTCGCGGGGTCGACCGCGTTGACCGCCTTGACGACGACGAGGCCGACCGGAGAGGCGGTGTAGTACGTCGGGTCACTCGAGGTGACGTCCGGGAGCACCGGCGACGAGTCCGGTGTCGCGGCGACCGAGGAGGTATCGAGGTGCGTCCCGGACAGCGCGGTCAGAGTCATGACGCCGGAGCTCGTGTAGAGCCACGTCTCGTGGACGTCGAGGAGGCCGTTGCAGTTCGTGTCACCGACGTTGCGGGCCACGCCGTTGCAGGTCGTGGTGACGGGGGCGGGGGTGAAGCCGTTCGTGTCGTCGTGGACGCGGATGTTCGTCAGCGGCAGGAAGCCGTCGTTGACGACGAGGTAGGTGTACGTCACCGGGGAGCCGATGGTCAGGGAAGCACCGGGCGGGGTGTTCGCGTCCTCGGAGGACGTGGGCGCCAGCGGGTGCAGCGCGTTGACCGCGGTGTGCAGCGTCACGTGGGCGCCGACCCCGGTGTACTGCGCGACGTCGCTCGCGCTCACGAGCTGGCCGGCCGCGTTGACCGCGGTGACGACCGCCGTGTTGACCCAGGTCGTCTCGAGCGCCGTCGTCGTCCACCGGTAGAGCCACTGCTCGCCCGGGTCGAACTCACCGTTGAGGTTGCGGTCGCCGATGTTGTGGACGTCGTCGGCGGCGCGGACGGGCGCGATCTGGCCACCGGAGAGCGACGCGTCGTCGGTCGTCGTCGTCGCCGTCGCGTGGTCGTCGACGACGTCGAGGATCCGCATGACCCCGGTGCTCGAGTTGACCACGAGGTAGGTGAAGGTGACCGGGGCGCCGATGGCGACCGTCGGGCCGGTGCCGTTGGCGTCCTCGCCGAGCGTCGGGTGCAGCGGGTCGACCGCGTTCACGGCCTTGACGAGCCCGAGACCCGTGTTCCCGAACAGCCAGGCGACGTCGCGCGCCATGGAGTGCGTGCCCGTCGCGTCCACCGCGTCCACGACCGCCGCGTTGACGAACCATCCCGCGTCGGCGGTGGTAGGCGCACCGGGGGCGTACTGCGAGGTGTAGAGCCACGTCTCGCCGGGGTCGACCAGGCCGTTGTAGTTGGTGTCGCCGACGTTGTACGTCTTCCCGAGGTAGGTCACGACCACCGGCAGCGGCGACCAGTCGTCGGTGGCGTCGCTCGGCGTGCCGTTGTCGTCGACGACGGTCAGCACCGTCAGGGGGACCGTGGTGCTCGTGACCCGGTAGGTCCAGACCACGGGCGAGCCTGCCGCGACGTGCGGGGCGGTCGCCTGGCTGTCCGCCTGCTCGGTGAGGGTCGGGTGGAGCGGGTCGACGGCGCCCACGTCCTTGCCGAGGACGACCTCGGTCGGGCTCGCCGTGTAGTTCGTCGGGTCCGAGGACTGGATGAGCGCGCTCGCGGTGACGTCGTAGCCGACCGCGGTGACGACGTGCTCGTGGCCACCGGCGGTGGCGGTCGTCGGGGCGCCGGTGACGCCGGCAGCGGTGTAGAGCCACACCTCGCCCGGGTCGAGCAGGCCGTTCCCGTTGGTGTCGCCGCTGACGTAGACCGGCGAGAAGTCGTCGCTGGTGTCGAACGGCGTGGCGTTGTCGTCGACGACCGAGACGACCTGGAGCGGCGCCGGACCCGGGTTGGACAGCAGGTAGGTGAGGAGTACCGGGGCGTCGACGGCCAGAACGGCACCCGGCGCCACCTCGGCGTCCTCGGCCGCGGTCGGGTGCAGCGGGTCGACGGCGTTGACGGCGCCCTTGACGACGATGACGACGCCGGTGTCGCACGCGCAGCCGGGGGCGAGGTCGACCAGGCCCCGGTAGTCGATCTGGACGCCCGGCACGTTCCCGGGTTGCGGGTCGCGTGGGCCGCCGTGCTGGTCGTTCCAGTACTGGTCCTGCGGGGTGCTCAGGGCCAGCTCGTCCTGCGGGCCGAAGACCCCGGTGTTGCCGGTCGGGCTCGTGTTCGCCGCGGGGTCGAAGGTGAGGTCCATGCCGCCGGCGACGGCCAGGGCCTTGATGAAGTCCCGGACCCACGGGCTGAAGGAGCGGTTGACGACGGGGGCGCCGAACGGGCTGAACGGGACGACGAAGCTGTTGTACTCGCCGGTCCAGTCGTACATCCGGGCCCGGCCGGTGTCGGCGATGAGCACGTCACGCCCGGCGCCGCCGTAGGCGAACGTCGGCTCGGACCACCGCGCGTCCTCGGGGACCCGGTTGTACTCGTTGTCGGTCTCGAGGTTCTGCGAGGACTGGAGCAGGTCGTCGCCGAAGCCGCCGAACAGCCAGTTCGTGTTCGTGCCGCCGACCAGCCAGTCGTTGCCGTTGTCACCGAAGACGATGTCGCAGCCGTCGTTGCTCTTGATCTGCACCCCGGTGCCGTCGAAGGTCGGGGTGCCGTTCGCGTCGAGGACGTACGGGGTGAAGTTGAGGAAGAAGTCGACCTTCTGGCCCTGGGCGCACGTCCCGGCGACGCCGATGTCCTTGGTGCCGTCGGTGCAGTCGTAGATCTTCGACCACGGGTCGTTCGCGTTGTAGTCGGCGAACGTCGTCGTCAGCGGGTCGTAGGCCAGCGGGTCGGTCGGGTCGACGCCCCAGGCGGCGAGGATCTGGGACTGCGGGATGTCGGTGAAGTAGAACGGCAGGGCCTCGGCGCCCGAGATGGCGTCGTCGCCGCCCTCGCCGTGGATCCAGTCGGCGCCGAGCCCGCCGTAGACGATGTCGGCGTAGTTCGGGGCGCCCGGGGCCGCCGGGTCGACCGGGTAGCCGAGCAGACGGGCCTCGTTGAACAGCGCGTCCTGCGGGTAGAGCGACGCCTGGGTGTACGGGCCAGGGATCGCGACGAGCCAGTCGGTGTTCGGCGCGGTGAGGTCGTACAGCGGCTCGGTGAGGCCGTTGCGGCTGGTCTTGAAGTACCCGTCGTCGCCGAGGATCCCGTCGCACCCGGCGCCGCCGTAGATCCGGTCGTTCCCCGTGCCGCCGATGATCGTGTCGTCCTGGCCGTCGCCGAACAGCACGTCGCTGCCCAGCTGGCCGAGCACGATGTCGTCGCCGGACTCCGCGTGGACGAGGTCGGCGCCACCGATGTCGTTCGGGCCGGCCACGCCGACCGTGTAGTCGAGGTAGGCGTAGGACCGCGGGACGACGGTCTCGAGAGGGCTGTAGGTGTCGTAGTTGAAGGTGAGGAAGGCGAGCGGGTCCTTGGCCTTCCCGTTGGCGTCGGTGCTCGGGCTGCCGTTCGCGCCGACGAGGTCGTAGACGTCGCCGTTGTCGCCCATGACGACGTCCGCGTCGTGGGCGTGCCCGACCGAGGAGGTGTTCCCCAGGTCGTTGATGCCGACCCGGGTGCCGGCGCCGCCGTAGATCGTGTCGGCGCCGTCGGGGCGCTGGTCGCGGGTGGTCAGTGACCACATGTCCGAGCTGCCGCCGATGAGGTCGTCCTGGCCGAGCCCGCCGTAGAGGACGTCGTTGCCGCCGTTGCCTTCGATCCAGTCACGGCCGTCGGTGCCCGGTCCGGCGTGGTCCTCCACCGACGCGCGCGGGTCGTTCACGGTGTCGCGGGTCTGGACGTCGATGGTGACCAGGCCGTGCTCGTCGATGACCGAGCCGTCGCCCTGGACCCAGTCGTTGCCGAGCTGGCCGAAGAGGACGTCCTGACCGGCGCCACCGGCGATGTCCGAGTCGGAGAAGGTGCCCGTCGGCGGCGTGAAGCTCTGGTCGTACAGCGTGACGTCGCGGATGCGGGTGCCGAGCGGGTCGGCCTGGTAGCCGTAGTCGGTGCAGCCGACCGCGGGGGTCGTCAGCCCGGCCGCGTCGACCCACTGGCACGGCCTCGAGGTGCCGCTCAGCTCGGTTCCGAGGATGTTCGACGCGCCGTTGCTCGTGTCGAAGATCGCGGTGCCGGTGAGCACGCGGAACTGCGGGCCGTAGGTGCTGCCGGTGCGCAGGATGGTCGCGTTGTCGCCGGCGACGACGTCGTTGCCGCTGCCGCCGTCGAGGTAGTCGCCGTAGGTGCAGGAGGCCGCGGAGACGCAGGCGCTGTGCGGTCCGTCGTAGCCGCCGGTGCCGTCGAACACGTCCCCGAAGGCCACGTGGCCGCCGCTGTAGTCGACCCCCGCGTTCCAACCACCGGCGCCGCCGGACGTGACCCCGGCCACCTTGGCACCGGTGTTGCCGCCGATGATGTCGTCGTCACCCGCGCCGCCGCTGACCCGGTCGGAGCCGGCGCCACCGACGAGGACGTCGGCGCCGGTGCCACCGCTGATCAGGTCGTTGCCGTAGCCCGCGGTCGGGCCGTTGTCCAGCGAGCTCCACGAGAAGGTGTGGTCGTTGAGCGGCACGTCGAACGGCAGCAGGTTCGCGTCCACCCTGCACAGCTGGTTCCGGTCGGTGGGGTCGGCCGTGCCGTTCACGGTCGTGCAGCCGATCAGGCCGAAGTCACCGAAGACGAGGTCGTTGCCCGCGCTGCCGGCGACGGTGTCGCCGCCGCCCCCGCCGAGGAGCAGGTCGTTACCGATGCCGCCGTCGATGGTGTCGCCGACGCCGTTCTGGGGCTGCACGGTCCGCACGTCCACGATGTGCCCGTCGAACAGCGGCCACAGGGACGGGTCCCGACCTGCGGGTGCCTGGCCGGCGACCTGGATCCGCTGCGGCCGCAGGTCCTGCTCGACGAAGGCCTGGGTGGCCCGGTCGAACAGCCAGGCGCGCACGTCCTGGACGTCCTGGGTGACCTGGCCGTGGTCGCCGAAGATGACGTCCTGGTTGTCGGTGGTGCCGGTGACGTCGGTGCTCGGCGCGGAGCCGGCGCCCTCGCCGTACAGCACGTCGTGCCCGGCGAACAGCGTGTCGGCGGTGGCGAGCGGGCTGGCGTTCGCGGTGACGACGGTGACGACGCGGGTGATGACGTCGACGTTGATGCCGCTGTCGCCGTGGACGAGGTCGTTGCCGCGCTGGCCGAGGACGAGGTCGTTGCCCGAGCCGCCGAAGAGCTGGTCGCCGACCTGGCTGCCGATGATCGTGTCCCGGCCGGGACCGCCGTACGCCGTGATCCCGATCGTCGGGAGCGGCCCGGAGGTCACCGAGGCGTCGAGGGCGCCGGCGTCGATGACGTCGTTGCCGAAGAACCGGAACGGCTGGGCCAGCGGGAACGAGAACACCGGCGAGTTGCCGACGGGCTCGATCGTCGGCTTGTCGCCGAACACGTGCCCGGACTGCTCGTTCGGGTCGCCGGAGTACCAGATCCCGTCCTGCGAGGTGTCGCCGTAGACGACGAGGGGCGAGAGCGGACCGGGCGTGCCGGAGCCCTGGCCGCCGCCCTCGTCGGTGACGACGATGTGGTCGCCGCCGATGCGGACGTACCCGGTGGCGGGCGACAGCGGGTCGTAGACCGACACGGTGGCGCGGGCGGTGTCGGTGCCGAGCGTCCCGGCGGTCAGCGCGGGGCCGCTGAGCAGCATCGTCTCGCCGTCCGAACCGGAGAAGCCGGTGACGGTGAAGGTGCCGGGCGCGAAGCCGGGCAGGGTGACCCGGTCGCCCAGGGCGAACCCGGCCTCGGTCCAGGCGTGCCCGTCGGTCCGGGTCACCGAGTGCGCGGCGAGGGTGAAGGTCCCGACCACCTGGAGCAGCGCGTTGCCGCCGCCCTGGACGAGGGTGAGGCCACCGTGCAGGGACGGGATGCCGGCCGCGAGCTTGTCGTCGGTCGCCTGGTCGGGCCCGGGGATCATCGTGCTGTGGATGGTCAGGGTGTCGTTGCCCTGACCGAGCAGGATGTCGAGCACCTCGATCGTCGTGCGGGAGGCGTCGGTGCGGATGTCGCCGTTCGCGTCGACCGAGATGGTGCCGTAGCTGATCCCGCCCGGGAAGCTCGCCGCCTCACCGAAGGTCGCCTGTCCGGCCGCGCCGGCCGCCGGGTTGTAGTTCACGCCACCGTGCTGGTCGAAGGTGAGGCCCGGCCCCATCCCGAACCCGGTGAGCGCGGTCGAGGTGAGGTCACCGGCGTGGTTCGCGCGGGCGCCGTCGTCGTAGACGTTGAGGACGTCGACCTGGCGCGCCTCGGACGGCTGTTGGGCGATGCCGAACGGCGGGGTGTTGACCTCGCGCGGGAGGATCACCGCACCGGTCAGGGTGCGCGTCTGGCCGCCGGTGCCGCCCTCGACCGACAGCGGTCCACGGATCGCCGACAGCAGGTGCGGGGTCTTCGGGAAGGTCATGAGGTCGGCACGGCCGGGCGGCAGGACGAAGTCGCCGTCGGCCGAGACCGTCACGGTCACCGGCTGGTACCAGTTCGTCGAGTCGAAGGTGATGCTCGGCGCGTACTCGGTGAGGGTCAGCATCCCGGTGAAGTCGGCCGGCGTGGCGGTCGAGGTGAAGCTCATCTGGGACAGGGTCGAGCCGTGGATCGACTGGATCTTGTAGTACGCGGCACCGATCCGGACGATCTGGCCCTCGAGGAAGCCGTTGTCGAGCCAGCTCCGCCCGTCGGTCCGGGTCAGGACGCCACCGGAGAGCGTCACGTCGCCGGTGAAGAGCCCGGCCGGGCTGATGACGCTGAGCGTGACGCCCGTGAAGCTGCCGCCGGCGGGCAGGGCGTCGGAGAGGGTGATCGTCGTCGCGGTGACGCCGGCGATCCGGTAGCCGTGGTCGATGGTGTTGTCATTGCCTCCGGAGCCGGTGACGAGCAGCCACTGGCCCACCGCGAAGCCGTCGGAGAGGAAGCTGCCGATCTCGGACCCGGCGGCGAGGGTGACCGTCCTGCCGGAGACGGTGACGTTCCCGGTGAACATCGCCTTGGCCGCCAGCCGACCCACGGACTGCAGGCTCACCCGGCCGCCGAGGGTGACGCTCGTCTGGCCGTCGGTGATCATCCCGACGGTGACCGGGGCGGCCGGCCGCTGGGTGAGCCGCACCGTGTAGCTGTCGGTGGCGGGCGAGCCCGGCGGCGCGGCGACGAGGGTCGACCCGCCGGACTGGGCGACGTAGACGCCCGGCGTGTTGTCGTCGAGGACGAGGACGTCGAGGGACGCGGTGACGCCGTCGTAGGACTGGTCACGCGTCGCGCCGCCGGTGTCGACGGCGAACGAGAGCGTGCTGTAGGTCGGGTCCTCGGGCAGGAAGTTGTCGACCGCCGTGACGGTGATCTCGAGCGGGACGTCCCAGGCCGTGGTGCCGGACGGCGTGAAGTACACCGTGTACGTCTGGACGCCTCCGACGACCGCGCCCAGGCCGAACCTCGAGTCCAGGCTGCTGTTGCTCAGGACGAGGCGGGCGTCCGACGGGGTGATGACGTAGGTGACGCGGCCGCTCGGGGCGCTCGGCAGGGTGAGTGAGAACCGGTCGGTCAGTGCGGTGGTCGCGGTGCCCTTGATGACGGTCGTGCTCTGGTCGGGGTTGCCGCTCGCGTCGAGCTGGACGACGTCCAGCCCCGGGGTGAGGTTGTCGTGGACGGTCACCTCGACGTTGCGCACGACCGCGTGGTCGAAGGTCGGGTCGGCGCTGAGCACGGTGTGGCTGATGGCCACGACGACGGTGCCCTGCGGCTCGGTGTCGTCCGCGGCGGCCACCCAGATGGTCTTCTGGGTCTCGCCTGGTGCGAAGTGGAGGACGAGCGCGTAGTCCGAGAGGGTCTTCGACGCACCGTCCAGGGAGACCACGCGGGTGAAGTCCGCGTAGGTGCTGCACTGCGCAGCGGTGCCAGCGCAGAGGTACACGGTGTCGGCGGTCCGGCCGGAGCCGTCGGGGCGCTGGTCCTGCGGCGCCAGGGCAGCGGTGACCGAGATCCACACATCCTTCGTCGACGCGTGGACGAGTCCGACCGTGTACGAGTCGATCGTCCCGATGCCGGGGACCGGGTCGGCACGCCGGACGTCGGTGAACCCGCCGGACTCGGCGATGATGACGGCGCCCTGGGTCGGCCGGGCGACGGTGACGTTGAGCCCGGGGGCGACGATGCCGTTGTAGCTCGGGTCCGTCGAGGTGACGAGGTGGTTGACCGTCGCGGTCGTCCCCTCGGGGTTGCGGCTCACCACGTCGCCCACGACGTCACCGGCGACGTTGATGACGTCGCTGCCGAGGCCGCCGAGGGCGCGGACGGCGACGCCGGACGGGGTGGACAGCACGTCGATGGTGTCGTCGCCCTGGAGCGCGTCGACCTCGATGACCTGGATGTTGCGGTAGGCCACCTGGAGGCCGGCGCCGAAGATGCCGTGGTCGGTGACGACGATGTGGTCGGCGAACTCGGTGCCGAGGACGACGAGCTTGTTGAAGCCGGGTCCGCCGTCGACCGAGACCGGGGCGTTGATGTTGTACTGCACCTGGTTGTCGCCGTTGCCGGTGCGGATGTCGGTCTGGGCGGCGGTCGAGAAGCCGGAGGTGAGCAGCGGGCTCGGCAGGACCCCGCTGACGGTGGCGCCGGCGAAGGTGCCGCCCGGGCCGGGCAGCGCGGCCGAGACGGTGATCGTCGTCGCGGTGACGTCGGTGATGACGTACGGGATGCCGGCCAGGTTGTCGGCGACCGTGCCGGTGCCGGCGAGGGCGATCGCCTGGCCCTGCAGGAAGCCGTCGGTGAGGAAGCTGCCGCCGTCGCTACGGCTGATGGTGCTCCCGGAGACCGTCAGGGTGGCCCGCGTCAGCGGTCCACTGCTCAGCGAGACGGTGAACGTGCCGGAGGTCGCCAGCGGGGCGGTCGTCGTCTGGTGCAGGTCGAGGGTGATCGTGCTCGCCGTGACCCCGGCGATGACGTAGGCGGTGGAGGCGGTGTTGTCGTGGGTGGGGCCGGTGCCCGCGACGACGAGGGTCTCGCCGACCGCGAACCCGTCGGCAAGGAAGCTGCCGGCGTCGGTGCGGGTGATGGTGTTGGCGCCGGAGACGGTCACCTGGCCGGTGAAGAGCGGCCCCATGACCAGGTAGCCGTTGGCGTCGGTCTTCGCCAGGGCGAAGGCCTCGACGGTGAAGATGTCGTTGCCGTCGTTGCCCTCGAGGCGCAGGGTCGCGTGGTTGCTGTAGACGGTGAAGGCGTCGTCGCCGGAGCCGCCCTGGACCAGCATCGGTGCGGAGTTGCCTTCGGAGAGGTAGCCGCGGGTCGTCGCGATGGTGGGGAACCAGTCCGGGGGCGACAGGCCGCTGAAGACGTCGTCGCGGCGCATCCCGAAGATCTGCCCGACCTGGAAGCTGTCGTTCCCGGTGCCGCCGTCGAGGGTCGTCATCGCCGCGTTGTCGTCGGCCGCGAAGTAGTCGTTGCCACCGAGGCCGCGCACGGCCAGGCCGCCGTTGACCGCCGCGTCGTAGCCGATCCGTTCGGTGGAGCCGCCGTACCCGGACTGCTGGACGGCGAGGAGCCGGTCGGTCAGGCCGTCCACGGGGTGGAGGACCGCGACGTAGCCGGACGGCTCGTAGAGCGCCGGCCGGGCCGGGCTCTCACCCGCGATGGAGCTCGAGCGGCGCAGGAGGAAGACGTCGTCGGTCGGGTACGGCATCCCGGTGACCGGGTCGAGGCCGTTGAGCGCGCCGTTGGCACCGTCGACCTCGAGGGTGTCGGAACCGTCCGCGGGGGCACCGGAGTCCAGGACGTTGACGACGTAGTGGTGGTCGCCGGCCGCCGAGCCGTGGGTCCAGACGACGTAGTGGTCCGTGCCGGCCTGTCCGTCGAGGGCCACAGTGCCGACATCCATCGTCGCGAGCTTGTAGACGACCATCGTGTCCTCGCCGTCCGCCGGGGTCGTGTAGGCGTTCGCGACGGTGGCGCTCGCCGACCCGTAGGCGCGGGTGTTACCGACGAGGACGGTCTGGTCGAGGACGATGAGGTCGGCGTCCTCGTTGCCGTAGACACGGGTCAGGCCGGTGGCGCCGCTGGCGGAGTTCTCGGCCGGGGGCGTCGAGCCGTCGATGACGGCATCGTTGACGATGGTGCCCCGCAGGACGATGACGGCGCCGTCGGGGTTGCCCGCCTCGGTGTCGACGCTCGGGTGCCAGTCGCCGTGGATGTCGATGTTGCCGGTGGCGGTCCGCGGCTGGTTGGGGTCGCTCTGGCCGGTGGCAGCGTCGCCGACGGCGGTGGTCGCCAGGATCTGGCTGCTCGGGTCGGTGACGACGTCGTCGGCGGAGAGGAGCAGGACGTTGCCGCTGCCGGCCTCGATGAGCCCGTGGGGCACGGTCTGCGGCGCGTTCTCGACGACGAGGGTGCTCCCGTCGTGGATGAGCAGGATGTCGTTGCCCTGGACGCCGGTCTCGGTCGTCGTGATCCGCACGTTGCCGTTCTCGGCGTGGGCGAGGAGCACGTTGGCGGGCCCGTCGGTCTCGGTGAGGTAGATGCTGTCCGATGCCTGGGCGGCGATGTCGTGGGTCGCGGTGACGGCGCGCTCGGCGGCGGTCGCGTCGGTGAACTGCTCGAGACCGTTCACGATCGCGAAGTGCATGTAGAGCAGCGTGAACGCGTTGCAGAGGTCGACGGCGCAGGCCGAGCCCCGCGAGGAGTCGATCTTCAGGTCGCTGCTGCCGTCGGCGAGCCCGATGCTGCCGCCGCTGGCCCACAGGTCGATGGTGTTGCCGTCGACGTTGACGGTGGTGCCGCCGGCGGGGACGCCGCCCGTGACGACCCCGTGCCCGTCGAGGATGGACCCGGCGTCGGTGACCAGGCTGACGTCGGCGCAGGTGGTGTCGGTCGCCCGGTAGCACGTCGTCACGTGGTTGACGTTGAGGGTGCCGCTCGTCTCGGTGACCCGGATGGCCCCGGCGGCGCTCGCGGTGAGGACGCCGAACCGGTCGATCGAGGAGTCGACCTCGAGGAAGTTGTCGTTGGCCCCGATGGTGCCCGGGTTACCGCTCTCCCCCGCGAACATCGTGATGTTGACGCCGACGACCTCGGGCGTGGGGGTGGACTGGTCGTGGCCGGGGAACGGCGGGATGGTGGCGCCGCGGGGGGCGTCGACGATCGAGTACGGCGCGTGCAACGTGACGTCGTCGTCGGTCGAGCGGATCAGCCCGGCGCGCAGGTCGAGCTGGCCCAGGAGGACGGTGACTCCGACGGTGCTGACGAAGTCGGGGGTGACCGGCGACAGCGCCTGGTCCACGACGACCCGTTGCGCGGTGCTGTCGGCGGCCGTCTCGGTGAGGGTGACGAACCCGTTGGTGTCGACGTTGGTGTTGCCGTTCTGGTGCACCGAGACCAGCCCGACGACGTTGATCCGGGTGGCCGTGGGCGTGGTGTCCGCGGCGGCGACGGTGACCGACCCGTTCGCGGTGCCGGATCCGGAGTCCAACGTCGTGAAGTGGTACGTGCTGGCGACGGGGTGGTCACTGGTCCCGGTCACGCCGGCGTCGAACAGGCACGCGGCCGGGGACGTCGCGCAGCTGGGGTTGTCCGGGAAGTAGAACGTGAAGTACGTACCGGTGGGATCGCTGGAGCTGATCGCGTGGACGTACACCCCGGGCAGGGAGGCCCGCCCGATGCCGTAGCGGCTCGCCTGGAGCACGATGTCGACGTCATTGCCCGCGACGATGCTGCCGATGTCGACCACGTACGGCGTCTGCGGGGTGCCGGTCGTCGCGGGATCGGTCACCGACGGGTCGCGCACCCAGGTGAGCAGGTCGAGGTAGGCGTTGACGCCCGCGGTCGCGGTGAAGGTCACGGTCTTGCCGCCGAAGGCGATGAGGTCGACGTTGACCCTGTCGGCCGGTGTGCCGAGGGAACCGGCCTGCGCGTCCAGGTGCAGCACGTTCGAGATGATCAGCTGCGTACGCCCGCCCGAGGTGACGCCCCGCGACGTGGCGGAGACCACGTCCCCGAGGGTCGCGTGCACGTCGGTCTCGCCGAGCGGGTTGGTGATCGTGCCGTTGAGGTGAAGAGTCGAGTCACCGGTGTTGTCGAGCACGACCAGGCTCGGGTCGACGTCCTGTAGCAGGTCGAACTTGACGGTGACGTTGTCTCCGCCGGTGGTCAGCGTGACGTGCGGCTTTCCGGTCTGGGTGATCACATCGATGTTCTGCACGACGATGTCGAGGTTCGAGTTGTTGAGGATCGCGACCGTGCGGAAGTTCTGGTGGAACGTGAACGCGCCCCAGAAGTGGGTCTGCCCGGATGCGTCGGTCCCCCAGGCGCCCCCGCTGATCGAGCCGCTGGACGACGTCATCCAGATGTCACCGGAACCGGTGTTGGCGATGTCGTCCACGGTGATGGTGGAGCCGAAGTGCTGCCCGACGTAGGGGATCACTCCGCCGACCTTCACGTTGATGGCCTCGACCACGTCACCGTTGGTGTCGACGAGCAGGTACGGGTCGGGACCGGAGTTGACGACCACGTCCGAGTTCCACACGATCGACCGGCTCAGGCTGGACGCGATGGCGTCGCCCTTGTCCGTGAGGGAGCCGGCGTTCTCTCCCTGCACGTACACCGCCAGGTTCGCGGCATCCGGGTTGTCGATGATGACGAGCGGCGAGGCCGGTCCCGAAGCGTTGCGGGTCAGGTACCTGAGGCCGGAGGCGTCGGTGATGACCCGCGGCCCCGCGTGAAGGACGACCCCGTGGTGGCCGAACACTCGGGAGCTGAACCCGTATGCCGAGTACCCGCTGTGGTTCGACGGGCCGATGCAGTAGCACGCCGAGTGCTCGTCGACGTTCGTGACCCAGTCACCCTGGTGCGCTCGCACGTCGATTCCGTAGCGGCCGGAGATCGACCCGTCGCTGTTCTCGAGGCCGTCGAGGAGCACCGTGTCGGTGGAAGTGACGCTTCGGACGGGTCCGGTGTTGGTCGACCCGAAGAGCGCGCCCATGACTGCGTGGGTGTAGAGGTTGTTCGTTCCGCTGGAGGTGGCGTCGAACCGCACCGTGTCGCCGGACACCGTGGCTCCGGCGCCGAAGGCAGACGCAGTGGTATCGGACACTGTTGTCGTCGCGTAGGCGGCGTAGCCCCCCACGAGCCCACCTCCGGACGAGCTCGAGTGGTCGGTCGACGTGTGGCGGCTGCTGGCGAGCACGGCCACGTTGCCACCGGATGCGACGTTTGCCCCGCTGCCATCGACCTGCGTCGACGAGCTGGTGCCGGAGATGCCCGAGCTCGGCGTCGCCGATCCGGTGAGGCTGCCGACCAGGGCCGTGCTCGTCGCGGTGACCGTGACGTCCGCATCGGTCTCACCGACCGCGATGACGCCGCCGGACCCGTTGGTGGCCCACGCGGTCGTGTTCGTCACGATGGCCGACGACACGGTCACGTCACTGCCCGCCGTCACCGAACCGGCGAGGTAGGCGAGAGCCACCGGAGTGGCGTTGGCGTGGGCCTTCGGCAGGTTGAGCGAGAACCCGCCGCCGCCGCCGCCCGCCGCGGTCGCGGCCGAGTTGCCGTCACCCGATGGGGGGTTCACCGAGCGCAGCGACGTCGCCGAGGAGTTGGGGTCGTTCGGGTCGGCCGGCGCCAGGAGCGTGTAGCTGCCGGTGGTGGGCCGGCTGATGTCGATGCGCAGGTCGTCGGTCGTGGCCCGGGCCCAGTGCGCACTGTCGAGGTCGGGGGACGTGCTCGAGGGCCCGACCGAAGTGGTCGCGACGAAGGCGACCCCGGCGTAGGTGACGACGGCACCCTGGCTGTAGGACGCAGTTGCGCTCCAGGTCGTGGCCAGGCGCCAGTGGGCGGTGTCGATGTTGGGCGTGGTGGACGACGGGCCGACGGGACCCGTGGCGATGTAGGTGTAGCCGTCGTAGGTCACCGCGTCGCCAGTGGCGTAGGAGGACGACGAGCTCCAGGTCGACGCCGGGGCCCAGTGGGCGGTGTCGCTGTCGGGCGTCGTCGACGAGGGACCGACCTTCCCCGTGGTCACATACGTGGACCCCAGGTAGGTGACCAGGTCGCCATGCTGGTAGCTCGCGGTGGCACTCCACGCGGACGCGGTCGGGGACGGAGTGCTCAGATGCGCACCGCTCACCCACAGGCTCTGCCTGCCGAAGATGACCTGCTCGGTGACGTTGTCGCCGTGGGGAGTCGTGTAGGTCTGGTGAGGCGACACGGAGATCGGGGTCGCGCCGGTCACCGGGTTCCCAGAGGCGTTGTAGGACTGGATCGGCAGCAGGCTCACGCCGCTCGTGGTGACGCTGGTCGCCACGTAGGTCTCGCCGCTGACGAGTCCGGTCAGTGGGGCGGGGACGAGCTCATAGGTGCCCGACCCCTGAGAGGTGGCGGGGGCCGAGATCGGGAGCGGCTGCGGCTGATCGGTCGCCTGGCCGGTGCAGGTCTTGTTGGGGTCCTGCTGGGTCGGGCAGGCATACGTGTACGTGTAGTCGTGCGACGTGGTGTTGTATCGGCTGGAAGCCAGTTGGATCCGCCGGTTGTCCGACATCACGATCACGTAGTAGTACGTGCCGCTGGTGAGCCCGCCCACGGTCGGCCCGGTGCTCAGGTACTGCACCTTCTGGCCCGTCGTGAACGGCATCGAGCCGAAGCTCACGCTGGTGATGTTGCCGTCGCTGTCGAAGTGCGGGGTGGCCGAGACCACCATGATGGTGTTCGCGCTGGTGTCGGTCGGGAAGGTGTGGTTGCCCGAGTCGTAGGCGCCGACGTCGACCGATCCCGGGTCGAAGGACCCCGGGGGCGCCGCCTGGTAGGTGACCCGGTCGCCGGTGTGGAAGGTGGTCGAGCTGTTGTCGACGCTGATCGTCGTCCCGGAGGCCGCCGTCGGGTCGAAGGTGCTCGGCCCCACCCTCGACGCGGCGTAGGACGAGTACAGCTGGATCCGGTAGGCGTCGATCACCCGCACGTACCCGGTGTCACCGGGAGCGAACCCGCCGATGCCCACGTTGCCGGAGATGATGACCTTGTCACCGCTGAGGAAGTTGTGCGGCTGGGCGAACCGGATCATGTCGCGCAGCGGGTCGATGCCGGCGGTGCCCGTCAGGTCGGTGGAGTCGATCGTGCCGAGGGCGAAGGTGTCGCCGAAGGCCAGGTGATCGGCGTCCGCGGCGATGACGGTGTAGACACGCAGGTTCGTGAGTCCGGTGACGCCTGTGCCGGTGTACAGGACCGTGTCGCCGGTCTGCAGCCCGTGGGACTGGAAGTACACGCTGTTGGCGTCGGTGCCGCTGTTGCTGTAGGTGACGTTCGCGGCATTGACCGGGGTGCCGCCCTGCTCACAGCCACTGACGCAGTGGTCCCCGGTCGACGAGTACGTGTCGAGCGGAGTCTTGTTGGCATCGCTCAAGGCGTTGGCGGTGACGCTCACGGTGCCGTCGGTGACCGCATCAACGTCCTTGGCGAGGTAGGCCGTGACCACCGGCGCGGTGGTCACCGTCGCTGTAGCCGCTCCGACCTGCACGCCACCGCCGCCGTAGCTCTTGGCCGTGGCGTTGCTCTCGGCAAGGTGCGACGTGGCGTCGATGACGAGGTCGCCGGTGAGCCGGATCGTCTGGGCCGTGCCGGAGGCGCCCACGAAGGCCGTGATGCTCGGGGTGACCGACGACTCGGCGTTGCTGCCACCACCGGCGATCGCCCCGCCGGCACCGACGATCGACTCCGAGGACGCGACGGCTGTGTCCTCCGCCGTCACCGTGAGGTACTTCGCTCGGGACGTGTCACTGCCGACCGTGGCCCCTGATCCGACGTAGGCGCTGGTGGAACCGCGGATCTGCGAGTAGGCGTTGAGGATGGCGATGCCGATGACGCCACCGGCCCCACCCTTGTTGCTCACGTCGGCGGTCTCGTGGTGGGTCGCGTGGACCGTGACCGCGGCACCGGGTGCGGTGACCTTGGCATCGGAGCCGATGAACGCCGTGACCGCCCCGCCCTGGCCGCTGTCGCTCACGGGCGGCGAGGTGAGTCCGCAGTTCGCGCTCGACTGGGAGTTGGGACCGCCGACGGTCGCGCAGGCACTGGCGCCGGCACCCGCGCCCAGGCCGACCGCGACGATCAGCACCGTGCTGACGGCCGCGTTGGTGCCGTTGGCCCTGACGTCGAGACTGTCCCCGGCCAGGAAGGAACCCGAGAAGGATGCGCTGGCGCCGCCGCGGTCCTCCGCCCGGGCGAGCATGGCGCCGATCGCGATGCCGCCGCCGGCGCCGCCATGCGCATCCGCCGTCGCGGAATCGGTCATGGTCGCGGACACGGATGCACCGCCGGAGCCGACCCGAACGACAGCGTCGGAGCCGACGCTCGCCGACACCGTCGCGCTGCTGCCGATAAGCGCCTGCGACCGCACCCCGGTGCCGGCCCCCAGGCCGATCGAGACCGCCAGCGAGGTCGCCGTCGCGGTGTTGGTGCCGGTGGCCTGAACGGTCAAGCCCGATGCCCCGGTGACCGGCATGACCGCGTCGAAGCTCGCGATGACGGACGCCTCGATCTGGGCGTCGGGGAGCATCGCGGTGATGGCGACCGCGCCGCCACCACCGCCGTTGGCCGAGGCGTTCGCGGTGTTGGTGCCGGTGGCGCTGACGCTGACCCCGATCGACCCGACCGTGACGTTCCCCGAGCCGACGATCGCCTTCACATCCGCGTCGGTGGTGATCAGGGCGACGGAGGATGCTCCCGCTCCCGCCACGAGGCCGACCGCGACCGGAGTCGTGGTGGAGGTGGCGCTGTTGCTGCCGTTGGCCGTGACGGTCAGCCCGGCCGCCGACGTCACGGTGCCGTCGAACTCCGCGCGAGTTCCGCCGGCGACGGTCGCCGTCGGGACCGCGGCCGCGACACCGACGGTGCCTACGGTGACCACGACGGCCGACGTGGTCGCCGTGTTCGACGAGTTGGCATCGAAGGTGACCTCGCCGTCCGAGCTCAGCGACGCGGTGGAGGCGCCGGTCGCCTCGGTGGTGGCGCCGGAGCCGATCGAGCTGGTCTCGTCGACGACACCGAGCCCGAGCCCGAGCGAGGCGCTCACCACGATGCTTTCTGCCTTGGCGAAGTCGGTGCTCGTCGCCGACACGCAGATGCCGGTGTGGGAGACCCCGTTGGTGGTGCAAGCCGAGGTTCCTGCCGAGCCGGTGCCGTCGAGGAAGGCGTGCACCGCTCCCGACACGTCGGCGTTGGCGACCATCACCGACACGTTCCCGTACACCGCCGCCCCGACCGCGGTGGCGGTGGCGTAGGCCTTGTTGTTGTCCGGCCCGTCCGTGGTGGCGTGGACGACGAGCGCCCCGGTCGTCGTGACCGTACCGGTTGACCCGACGCCGGCGATGATGTCGGCCGTGCCCTGCACCTGGGCATCCGCGTATGCGCCCTGCCCGCCGCCGACGCTCACGGAGGCGACGATCACCCACGCGTAGGCGCTGTTCTCGGCGTCCGCGGAGATGGTGGCCGAACTGGTCCCGGTGATGCCGCCGTCGACGGTGGCCGACGTGGCACCGGAGATGTAGGCCGACGGCAACATGACCGCGAGTGCCCCGAGGCCCCCGGCCCCGCCGGGCGCCGATGCCGTGGCCTTGTTGGTCGCGGACGCGGTCACCGCAGCAGCCCCGGAGGTGGCCAGGGTGCCGGCCCGCACCAGCGCGACGGTGTCGCGCCCGTTCCTGGCCTGAGCCATGCTGAACACCACCCCGGCAAAGCCACCGACCCCGACGCCGAGGGTGTTGGCCGTCACGTCGTCGTGATGGCCGGTGGCCTTGACGGTGACCCCACCGTTCCCGACGCTGCCCGAAGCCGCCGACGAGGCACGGGTGACACCGGTGAACTTGGCCACGGCGACCGAACCGGCGATGCCGGCGGCCAGGCCCGCCTGCACGGCGTACGAGTTCGCCTCGACCGGAGTGGCGTCGGTGGCGGTCACGCTGAGCCCGGAGACGGTCGTCGTGTCGCTTCCGAGGGTGACGCACGTGGGTCCCGTGGTGCTGCCGCAGGTCGTGTTCGGCGTGCTGGTCGGCGCCGAACCGACGGTGGCCGTGGTGTCGCCGGAGACGATGGCGACGGCCACGGCAGCGCCCGCCGCGGCCCCGCCGACGCCGGCACCAATGGCCAGCGCCGTCACGGTACGGGTCGAGGTGGCGTCGACCGAGACGCCTCCGCCAGCGCCCAGCACGGACGCCCCGCCGTCGATGTGCGCCTTCTGGTTGCTGGAGTCGTTGATGACGACGACCTGGGCGCCGATCGACACGGCCCCGATCCCGCCGCCGAACGAAATGCCGTCGACGGTCTCGGTCGTCCTGGCGCTCACCGCGACGTCGGAGCCGCTGCCGGAGCCCGCGGTGATCGAGCCGGCGGGCCCGATGCCGGCGCTGACCGGCACGCCGACGTTGAGCACCAGCACCGAGGCGCCGAACGCTCCCAGTCCGCCCGCGACGGTGCCGGTGACTCCGGTGACCTGCAGGTCGTCCCAGGCGTTCACGTGCACGTGTCCACCGGCGTTGACGGTGCCGCCGATGTAGGCGGAGATGCCGTCCGGCACCGTGGTCGAGGCGAGCGTGCCGGCGACGTTGCTCGACGTGCCCGAGGCGACGCTTGTCTTCGCGGAGTCCTTGCCCGAGTCGAGGTAGCCGTTGAGGACGACCGAGCTCTGCGAGACACGTCGCCAGTTGGTCGTGTCGGACGCGGGGTCGGCGGTCGAGGTGTTGTCCTGCTTGGCCACGTAGTGGTCGGTCCGGGACACCGTGACGGTGAACGAACCGGTCGTAGCCGGCAGGGCAGCTCCGAAGGTGATCGTCGTCTCCGTGAGCGCCACGATCTGCGCCTGGACGGGACCGCCCGCCACGCCGGCGACGGTGACGGTGTCGTCTGTCGCGAACCCGTCACCGACGAAGGTGCAGGCCGAGCAGGTGAGGGTGAGGCCGTCGGTCGACAGGGACGCCGACCCGGTCGCCATCAGCGTGTAGCTGACCTGGTCGTTCTTGCTGTAGGCGGTGCCGCCGACCCACGTGCCCCGGTCGGTCATCTGGGTCGAGCTGAGCGAGTTGGTGACTCCCGAGTTCACGCCGGAGGTGGTGTTATCGGCGTGTCCCGCGTTGTCGGCGCCGCCCGTCTGCAGGGCGTCTGTCGTGCGCAGGCTCCAGTTCGTCGGGTCGCTGTCAGGCGCCACGGTGGAGCTCGCGAGATCGTTCAGGGCCGCGTAGGTCCTGCCGCCATAGGTGACGACATCGCCCTTGCCGTACTTGCGCCCGGACGCCCACTGCGGGGCGTCCGCACCCGTGTCCGAGTACGTCGCGGTCGGCGCAGTACCGATCGACCAGACCGACACCGAGGCCGCGATCCCGACCACCCCACCACCGACCGTCGCGGCGACCGTGACGAGGTGGTGGCGACCCATGGCGAGCACGTCGACCGCTCCGGAGGCGGTCACCGTCGACGCGTCGCCCAGGTAGGCCTGCACGGTGGTGTCCGCGACCCCGATGTCGACCGCGCCGGTCGCACCCACGACGCCGCCGGCGAGCCCTGCGGCAATGGTCAGGGCGCGCAGGTCGTCGGCAGCGGCCACCGTAACGTCGCCGCCGCTCGACACCGTGCTGGAGGTGTCGACGAACGCCTTGGTCACCGACGTGATGAGGTGCACCGCGACCGAGCCGGAGATGCCCGCAATGCCGCCGCCGATGCTCGCCGTGAGGCCGAACAGGTGCTCGCTCGAGGTCGACTGCACCGCGACACCGTGGAACCCGGCGGCCCGGGTGAAGCCGTCGCCACTCTCGGCGCCGTTGTACACGCCGTCGCTCAGGGCCGAGCCGCCGGCGCTCCCGGTGAGGCTGCTCACCGTGCCGACCCGCGCCTCGGTGTCCTTGTGGACGATGGTCACGTCGACCCCGACGCCGATACCGGCGTAGAAGCCGCCGCCCAGCGCCGCCGTGACGCCGATGAGGTCGGTGTTGTCGGCAGCGCTGACCAGGACGTTGTTGCCCGCGGCGATGCTCACGCCGGTGCCCGGTGTCGTGTCGGTGCCGGCAGCGATGTCGGCGTCGGACCGAGTGCCGGCCCGGGTCGTGACGGTGAGCAGGGTGACGTTGGCGACGCCGGAGATGCCGGCGTCCCCGCCGCCGCCCACGCTCGCCGCGACGCTGACCACGCTGTCGTCGGTGGAGGCCTTGATGATGGTGTCGCCGGTGGAGGTGAGGGTGGCGTGGTTGCCGACCGTCGCCTCCGTGTCCAGGTTGACGACCCGGACGGCGGCACCGGCGCCCACTCCGGCTGATCCACCGATGGCGAGGGTCGCGGCGATCCCGAGCTGGTGGAAGTCCTCGCCGGCGGTCAGGCGCAGGTCACCGTAGGAGTGGACGGTCGCGGAGTCGCCGATGTGGGCTGTCGTCGTGGTGTTGAGCACCGCGATCGAGCCGGAGAGGTTGACCGCGGCACTCCCGCTGACTCCCGCGCTCACCCCCACGGTCGCGAACTGGTCGGAGCTGGTCGCGGTGACCGCGATGCCGTGGAAGCTGATGGTGTCGGCCGAGGTGGTGGCCGGGTTCAGCGACGACCCGTCGGCGGACGGGTGCTCACCCTGCTTGACGATGCTGTGCGATCGACCCGTCGCCTGGGATGCGTCGAGGGTGATCGGGGTGACCGTGCCTGCGCTGCCGTCGCAGTCGTCGGTGGAGCCGGTGGCTTCGCACTTGGTGGCGGCGAGCCGGATCTGGGGACCGGTCGTGGCACCGGCCACGTGCGGATTGACGACGATGACGTAGTAGACGTGACCGTCGATGAGCCCGCCGATGGGCTTGCCGCCGCCGGAGCTGTACACGACGGGGTCGCCTGGCTTCAGGCCGGAGATGTCGTAGGGCAACGTGATCGTGTTGCCGGAGACGTCGTAGATGCCGGACTGGGGATCGTAGGGGGTGAAGCGAGGGCTGCGATCCTGCGCGACGCTGGCCTGGTCGGCCGGCACCAGGCGCTGGTTCTCACCCATGAGGCCCGTGCTGGGCAACGTCAAGTGAATCACGGGGTTCGTGTTCTGGTCAGGAGGCCCGCGGTTCTGGAGCAGCTGGATGTTGTCCGCGCCGACAGCGAAGTGGATGTAGTACACGTGGCCCTGGTTGTCGGCGTCACCTCCGTAGAGGCCAGTGATGTCGGCTCCGCCACCGTTGTCGTAGATGACCCGCTGCCCCTCGGTGTAGAAGTAGTCCGCACCGGGAATGTGCAGGGTGTCGTTCGACAGCACCCCGCTGACTCGCGGGGCGAACCGCAGATCGGGCGTGGTGGTCGTGTGGCCGCCGGAGTTGACGTCGGTGGCCGAGAGGGGCGAGCAGTACCCGATCACGGTGGAACCGGTACCGATGAGCGCGCTCACGGTCTTGGTGACGACCGGGACGGCGACCGCCGCGCCCGCGGCGACACTGCCGGAGACGGAGATGTTGCCCGCGACCACATCGAGGTTGAGGTCGTCGTTGGCGCTGACGACCACATTGCCGCCCGCTGTCACCATGTTCGACGCCCCGATCTCGGCTCGGGCGGTGAAGTTGAAGACCGACACCGCCGCGTTCACGCTGATCGCAACCTCGCCTGAGAACGACCCTCCGGCCGAGATCGAGATGACGTCCTCGGTGTTGTCCGCCGTGAGCATCACGTTGCGGGCGGCGGTGACGGTCACGTTGCTGTCGGTGGTGGCCTCGGTGTGCTTGGTGAGCACCTCGACGTCGACGCCAGCGCCGATACCCGCGTCGCCGCCGGCCGCGAGGGCCCCGGCGATGGCGAGCAGGTTCGTGTGGTCGGTCGCGCTGATCACGACGTCCTGGCTGTCGGCCGCGCCCGAGTTGTCGGCATTGACCGTGGAGTGGTCGCCGATCGTCGCCGTGGTGGTGTCGTTGTAGACGTCGACGACCGCGGAACCGGCCACCCCGGCATCGCCACCGCCCGCGCCGCTCACCGCGACCAGCTGCAGGTTCGCCGCCTGGGCCGCGGACACCGTCACGCCGGGGGTCGCACTGCCGGTCGTCGCCCAGCCGCCGATGGTCGCGTAGGAGCCAACGGCCGCCTCGACCGGGCTCGTGCGCACCAGCACGACGGCCGCGATGCCGGCCCCAGCAGAGCTGCCGAAGGCGACACCGCCGGCGTACAGCCCGGTCTTGATCGTGCTGCCGTCGGAGGCAATGTTGTCGCTCGCACTCACCGTGAGGTCGCCGCCTGCGAGCACGGTGGTCTTCTCGGCGCTGGCACTGTCGATGATGGCGTAGGTGCCGGGCGAGCCGGAGCCCTGGTTGACGACGACGACGATGATCGACCCCGCCACGCCCGCGTCGCCGCTCGCGCCCAGGGATGCGGCCACGTTGAGCAGCGGCTCACGGGACATCGCGTTGACAGTGATGTCGCCGCCCGCCTTGGCGTGGACGCCCTTGCCGATCGTGGCCCGCACGTCACGGTTGACGACCTCGACGATCACGGCCACGCCGACACCGGCGTCACCGGTGGACGCGCCGAGTGCGCCGGTGACGTTGAGCTCGCTGACGACGTCCTCGGCGTGCAGTGTGAGGCTCTGGGCCATGGACGAGGCGGCGGTCTGGTTGACCAGGGCGCCGTCGCCGACGGTCGCGCTCGTGGTGCGGTTCCAGACGTTGACGATGAACGATCCGGCCACGGCTGCGTCACCCGACGACGCGGCTCCCGAGACCGCGATGTTGGAGAACACGATCTGTGGTGTGCTCCAGCCGAGCTTGGTGAGCAGTCCGTCGACCTTGTCCTGCAGCACCGGGCCGAGGTTCTCGGCCAGGTTGAGCGGGTCGAGCGATGCGGTCGCGGTGACCGAGGTGGCTCCTACGGCGTCGAGCTTCGTGCGACTGGTGGTGCTGGAGTTCACCAGGGCGGTCGTGGTGACCGACGGGAGCACGTTCACCGCGATGGCCGCGCCGACACCCACGCCACCGACCGAGACGGCGATGGCGGCGGCCAGGTTCTGCAGACCCATCGGGTTCGCTGCGGCGACGGTGAGGTCGCCGGTCGAGGAGAGTGTCGACCCGGCACCGACGGTCGCTGACGTGGTGTAGCTGACGACGTTGAGACCGACAGACCCGGCGATCTGCGGCTGGCTACGTCCGCCGGCACCCGCCAGGCCCCACACCACGACCGTGTTCCCGATGGGCTCGCTGCTGGCGTCCAGCGGGACTCCCGCGCTCACGGTGACCCCGTCGCCCGTGACGGTGCCGCCGGCACCGACCGAAGCGGTGTTGCTCACGTTGAGGTAGTTGAACCCGATGCCGGCCGCGATGTCGGTCGTCCCCGACGACGACGTGCTGATGGCCGCGCCGACGCCCTGGGCGATCACGTAGCTGCCCTGGGTGGCCTCGATGTCCACGGCTCCACCCGTTGCCAGGATGACGAGACGAGGCGCGATGACCGCCGAGTTGGAGGTCTGCGTCCAGGTGACCGCGATGGCCGCCCCGACGCCGACACCACTGCTGCTGCTGCCGGACTTGCCTCCGCTGGCCGAGCTTCCCTGCGCGGCGGCGTTGCTGGCAGAGGGCACGCTGTTGGCGCCCTTGCCGCCGGTGTTCGGGTTGTCGGCCACCGTGCTCGAGGTGACACTGTCGGCGGACTTGTTCGACGGGTCGCCCGACTCGCTGCTGCTGCCGATCGCGCTGGCGAGGGCCCAGGCTCCGGTTGTGACCGTGGAGTCGGCCGACACCCTCACCGACGTGGCCTTCACGTTGCGGTCGAGTTCCGCAGTGGTGTGCCAGTTGATCAGGATCGGCAGTGCGACCGCCGCACCGACGGCCACGCTGGTGGCCTTCGCGTTGGCATCGGCTGTGGTCTCGCTGAGGTCGGCCACGTGGATGGCGGACACCGTGATCGCGCCCGTGGCGTTGATGCCGGTCGTGTCGGACCCGATACGGGCCGTCACGGTGTCACCGGTGTCCACGACGAGGGCAACCGCAGGACTGATCGCCTTGCCGCCCTTGGAGCCGGCGATGACCTGCGTCGAGACGGTTCGCTCCGAGGTCGCGGTGACGGAGACGTCGTGACCACCGGTGAGGGTGCCGTCGAGGATCGCCTCGGTGGTCGTCGGGGTGAGGACCTGGATGGCGACGGATGCCCCGACGCCGATGCTGTCGCTCTTCTTCTTCTTGGCGTCGCCCGTCGTCGTCCCGTCACTCGTGGTGGTCGTGGCGTCGCCGGACCCGTTCGTACCCTTGGCGGGCAGGAACGTCGTGATGGTGCAGAGGATCTCGTTGTTGACCGGGCACGTCGGGAAGCCGGCCTTCGAGGTCGCCGCGGCCGTGTCCTCCTCGCGGTGACCGGCGGTGACCGTGACCTCGCCGGTCCCGGCCGCGACCGTTGCGCCGGCCGGGACGAGGGCCTGGGTCGTCATCGAGACGATGTTGATCGCCAGCGCGCCGGCGACGCCGATGCTGCTGGTGTTGCTCGCCCCCGCGGTCGCCTCGGCGGAGACGATGTGTGTGGGCAGCTCATCGGGCGCGGCGGCCGGGTCGACGGTCATCAGGGCCGTGACGGCGAGCCCGTTCGCGGTGACGTGGGACGTCCCGGTCGTTGCCGTGTTGTGCATCGTGACGAGGTTGACGACGACGCCGGCACCGACACCGGTCGAGGCATCGGCCGCCGTGTCGCCCTTGGCCACCGACTCGACCTGGGTACGGGCACTGCTGGCCAGCGTCAGTGGGCCGTCGACGGCACCGAGGGTCAGGGCATCGGCCAGGGAGGCCTTCGACGTCGTCGTCACGATGGCGATCGAGACGGCCGCGGCGACGGACAGGGATGCGCCACCCTCGTCGCTGGTCGCCGCCGTCGGCGTCGCGGACTTGCCGGATCCCTTCGTGCCGTTGGCGGCCGCCGTCGAGTTGCCGTGCCCCAGGACCGAGTCTGCGAAGCCGTTGACCGTGTTGCTCGTGGCGGGCGATCCGGGAGCCGCCGCCTCGCTCTCCAGGACGTTCGTCGAGCTCCCGCGCGCGGAGAGTGTCACCGCCCCGTCAGCCTGGACGTTCCGGGAGAGGGACGCCACCACGCCGTCGGTGACGATGGCAAGGGAGAGGGCCAGACCCACCCCAGCGCTTTCCGGGTCGATGTCCCCGCGCGTCACGGTGTCGGTCGCGGCGCTCTGGGCGGCCTCCAGCCCGAGCTCGCCGGTGAGGTCGAGCTGGCCCACCCCGGCGACGGCTGCGGACGTCGTGAGGTTGACGATGGTGAGCGCCACGGTGGCGCCAAGCGCGTTCTTGCCCGACGCGCCGCTCACGGCGAGGGTCGAGACCTCCGAGCCGCTGTCGCTCGTCACGGTCAGGTCGTGTGCACCGGTGACGACGACGCCCTGCTGGACCCCTGCGGTGGAGGTGTCGTTGACCAGGCCGAAGGCGAAGGAGGCGCCGATGCCGATCTCGGCGGAGTCCGACCCGAAGGTGATGAAGTGGGACGTGCCGGTCGCCACGGTCGGGTCGAGGGAGACCAGGCCGATGCAGCCGACCGGATCCGCGTACCCGAAGCCTCCTGCGAGGGTCGCCTGCCAGGCGCAGGCCTTGGCAGCGGTCTCGCCGATGTCGTTGAGCCGGATGTGGCCGGGGCTGTCGACGATGGCCCAGTACTTCGTGTTGTTGAAGAGGCCGCCGATGGCGTCCCCGCCGTCGGTGAAGTAGGTGACCGCGTTGCCGGAGTCCAGGGCGGTCCCGTCCGCTGTCGCGAGCTCGTAGTCGAGCACGATGGTGTCCGGGTTGGTGCAGTCGGCGGCCTGGTCGACGCCGCACACGACGTGGGTGGCAGGGTCGAACTGGTCACGGAACGGGGTCGCGCTGCTCGTCGTCGATGCCTCGGACCCGCTCGTCATCGTGACGTCGCCCTCGGCTCCCGGGCCGCCCGCGTGGATGGTCGCGGGGTTGGTGCCGTCGCTCGCGCTCTCGGCCTGCGCGCTCGTGGTCAGGGTGACGATGTTGATGCCGACCGAGCCGGCGACGCCGAGCTTGCCTGTCAGGCCCGCGGCGGAGATCCCGTCGGCCTCGAAGCTGTGCGCACAGTCCGTCGTCTCGACCGAGCAGTCCGTGGAGGTACCACCGGTCGTGTCGACGGGACGGACGGTGGCGGAGATGGTGACACCGTCAGCGGTGACCACGGCGCCGGGGCCCAGGTCGGCGGTGTTGGTCATCGTCGCCAGGTTGAACGCGACGCCGGCACCGATGACCGCCGTCGCGTTGCTGGCACCGGCCTCGCCGTCGGCGGTCGCGAGCGCGTCGGTGTTGGACTGTGAGGTGAGGCTGAACGGGCCGCCGGTCACGCTCACTCGGCGTCCGGTCGGCAGCGAGCTCGTGGTCGTGCTCGTGACGAGGTTGAACGAGATGGCGGCCGCGACGGTGATGGACCCGCCACTCTTCTCCTGGGTCCCCGCCGTAGGGGTCTTGGCGTCCTTGCTCGTGCTGGCGCCGTTGCGGGTGGCGGCGTTGTTGGCATTCGCCAGCTGCGCATCACCTTGCGTATTGACGTCGCCGGCTTTCGTGGCCTGGGGGCTGCCCTCCTCACCGGCACCTGCCGCACCGGCGTACGCGTAGCTGGACGACGACGAGGTGCTGTGGGCAGTGAACGTGGCCGACCCGACGGCCGAGACGTCCCGGTTCGTCGTGGCCGTGACGACGTGCGCCGAGTCGCCGACCGCGACGGTCGCGCCGATGACGACGGACTTGCCGGTCGTGTCGCCGATGGCCGAGTTGTCCAGGGTCGCGGTCTGGTCGGCCGTCGCGGCCAGTGCCCCGGCGAGGGTGAGCAACGAGCCGGCACCGAGGGTCGCCGACGTCGTGACGTTGGAGATGCCGACGGCCACGACGGGGGTGAGCGCGATCCCGCCGGTGGAACCGTCCTTGGCCTCCAGCTCCATGGCGTCGACGGTCGTCGCGCTCAGCGTGAGGTCGCCCGCGTTGCTGAGGACGGCGCCGTCGCCGATGCTGGCGGTCCCGGTGTCGTTGACGATGTTGACCGCCACACCGGCCCCGACCCCGATGCCCTCGGGGTCCGTATCGAGCTCGAAGCTGTGCTCGGTGCCCTTGGCGACCGACGGGTCCATGACGACGGCGAAGTTGGGGCCGATGCCGCCGGGCAGGCCCCAGCCGTCGGTCAGGGCCAGCTCCTTCGTGGTGGCGAGCCGGAAGGCTGGATGCGCGGAGTCGCAGACGCCGGCGAGGAAGAGCGTGCTCCACGGGCAGATGAGGAAGTAGGTGCCGCCGTAGGCCAGCCCACCGATGTTGACGTTGAACCCGTTCTTGTAGGTGACCTTGTCGCCGGTCCGCGGCGCAAAGAGAACACCGCCCAGGCCGGTCCTTGCGAGACGGTACGGAAGATGCACGGTCGCGAAGTCCCCGCCGACGAACACGTCCGGCGACGCCGGGTCGAAGGTCCGCTCGAAGGCCTTGGCGGTCGTCGTCGACTCCGTGCTGTGGTTGCTGGCGAGCCGCACCGAGCCGTGGCCGACGTCGAGGTGGGCACTGGGCTCGAGCGTCGCGGTCTGGGTGACGGTCACGACGTTGAGAGCCAGGGAACCCTGGAACGAGAGCTTGGTCGCGTCGCCGTTGCCGGCGATGGCGGACGTCGGGAAGGTCAGCCCAGACTCGTGTGCGTTGACGCGCAGAATCGGGGTGGTCAGGGTGACGGAGCCGCCGAGCGAGGCGGTCGTCGTCGTCGGGGCGACCACGATGGCCACGGCGACACCGACGGAGCCGATCCCGGTGAGGTCGACCGTGTGGTCGGTGAGCGTCGAGCCGTCGGCGCTCGTTGTCGCGTCGGTCGAGTTGGCGGCATGGATGGTGACCCCGTCCGCCCCGCCGACGGTCGCCCCGAAGCTGCCGGACGCCGGCCGGATGTAGGCGGTGGTGTTGTTGACGAGGTGGGCGTAGGACAGGGCGGCCGCGATGCCGATGCCTCCCGTCGCGTCGACGGCGTTGCCGTCGGTCATCGACTGGGCGTCGGTGGCGCTCGGGTCGGAAGCGGTCGGGTCTTCGGTCGACGTGGCTCCGGTTGGACTGGCGACCGTCGTCGTGTGGACGGTGTTGGTCCCGACGGCCGAGACCACGAGGCTGTCGGCCCTGTTCCCCGTGGTCGTGGCGTCGATGAAGGCTGTCGTCGTGTTGTCCAGCGAGACGAGGGCAATGGCCGCGCCCGCCACCAGCAAGCTCTTGGCGTTGGTCGCGGCGGTGAGGTCGTTGGTCGTCGAGGCCTCGAGCCGGAGCGCGCCGCCGACGTCGAACGTCGAGGCGCCGGACACGCTGGTGTGGGCCGTGTTGGTCACGTCGAGCTTGGCGAAGGACCCGACGTAGCTCGCCTGGTCGACGCTGCCATTGCCCACCAGGGCGATGACGGACGAATCGCTGCTGAACGTGGCGTCACCGGTGGCGGTGACGTGGGCCCCGTCGAGGGACACCTTGGCGGTGGCGGTGACCGTGGCGAGGTCAACCGCATCGCTGGCCGTCGGGGACGACGAGGCCGTCGCCGTCACGCTGACGACACCACCGCTGAGGGTCGTGCCGTTGAGCGTGATCTCGGCGTCGGGGGCGGCGGTGACGCCGAACGTCGCAGGGCTCCCGTTGTCGGTGGCGGTCGCCGTGAAGGTGATCGTCCCGTCGCCCGTCCCGCCCTGGGTGTTGATCGTGTACGCACCGACGATGATCGTCTGGGCATTGATGGTGAGGCTCGCGCCCGGGATGAGGAGGTCGCCCTGGATCGAGACAGAGCGTCCGTTGAGGGTGAGCGAGGAGGTGACGGTAGCGAAGTCGACGTGCTCCATCGACGGGCTCGTGACCGTGATTGTCGAGCCGGAGGAGGTGAGGACCAGGTCGCTGCCGGAGGCATCGATGGTCACGTCGCCTGAGTTGACGCTGATCGGTTCCAGGCCCGCGTAACGGAGGAGAACCCCGTCGATGGTCAGGGTGCCGGAGCTGTGGTCGGTCGGGGTGGAGGTGACGGTGCCCCGCGTGCCGGTGACGGCGAGGGTGTCGTACCCACCGGCTCCACCGTCGACGACGCCGGTGACGGAGCCGCCGGGCTGCAGGACGAAGGTGTCCCGGTTGTCCGGGGAGCCGCGGATGTCGGCGATCCGCACGAACTCGACCCCCGCGACGCTTCCGGCGTCCGCAGCGGTGATCGACCACTGGGCGTCCGCGGCGGGGCCGACGACCGTGTTGACGCCGGCGCCGCCGTCGTAACGCAGCGCGACGCCGGTCGGCAGCGAGGAGCCGCTCACGAAGGCCACCACGTCGTTGCCGTCGCCCCCGGAGACGAGCACGACGGTCTCGGAGCCGAGCGTCGCCGTGACCCTCGTCGAGCCGTCGGTGGGGGCATAGGCGAGCTGCCGTGTCGACGGGGTGTAGCTGACCGTCCCGTCCAGGGCCGAGGTGCCCGCGGCGAGGGTGAGCGTCTGCCCGTCGGTCGACCAGGAGGGCCCGACCGGCGTGGCCGCCGTCGACGG
The DNA here is from genome assembly GCA_963772645.1 of uncultured Actinomycetota bacterium. GTDB lineage: Bacteria > Actinomycetota > Actinomycetes > Actinomycetales > Dermatophilaceae > DASSQJ01. The sequence continues at coordinate 128,829 of CAVYYD010000007.1, read as the reverse complement.
CGCGGCTGCCGCCGAGGTGGTGTCGGTGGATGTCGTGGGGGTGGACCCGGTGGTCGAGGTGCTCGTGTCGGTCGACGGTGCCGTCGATGACGGGAGCAGGGTGGGGTCGACGTCGTACGTCGTCCCCGGCTCGAGCGTCGGTGACATCAGCCCGGTGTCGGCGCTCGGTGCGCCGAGGACCGCCGCGATCTCGCGGCGCAGGACGGTGCCGAGGTCCATCCCGGTCGGCGACCAGCCCCACCCGGCGGCGTCGGTGTCGACGGTCACCGCGGCCCCGGTCCGGGTGGCGAGCAGGTCACCGGGGAGGTCCGCAGCCGTCACGGCGAGACCGCTGAGGTCTGCACCCGGGGCCACGGCCAGCCAGGCCTGCTGGGCGGCGGCGAGGGTGGTCTGCAGGGCGGCGTCGTCGAGGATCGCCGGCGGGGTGTCCGCTGCCGGGGCGGTCGTCGCGGCGCTGACGTCACCGGAGGGTGCCACCGCGGTGGTGGTCGTCGTCGAGGAGTCGGTCGTGGCCGCAGTCGTGGTGGTCGCGTCCGATGGCGTGGTGGTGGTCGTCGTCGTCGACGACGTCGTCGGTGTCGGGGTGGGGCTCGCGCTCGGCGTCGGGTCCGAGGTCGACGTGGTGGACGTGGTGGACGTGGTCGACGAGCTGGAGGTGCTCGACGTCGCCGTCGGGCTGGGGCTCGCGGTCGGCGCCGGGTCGGGGGCCGGGAGGAGTGAGGCATCCACCGGCCAGGACTGGCCCGCCGAGAGGGTGGGAGCCATCAGGCCGCTCGTGGTGTGCGCCAGGCCGAGGACGTGGCCGAGCTCGTGTCGGACCGCAGTGAGAAGGTCCATGTGGGCCGACGCCGGGTCGGCCGGGTAGATGGCCGACCAACCCCAGCCGGCGGCGTCGCCGTCGACCGTGATGGTGCTCCCGCTCTGCTGTGCCAGGGTCACGCCCCCGAGGTCGCCGAGCTGGACGCTGACGCCCGAGAAGTCCGCGGTCGGGTCGACCGACTGCCAGTCGGCCTCGGCCCGGGCTGCCGCGGTGGCCAGGGCGTCGACCGAGAGCGCGCCCTCAGCGCCGACCGGTGTGGCCGGAGCGGACGCCGCGTCGAGGTTGGCGACCGTGGCCGTCGACGAGCTGCTCGTCGACGTGGGCGTCGGGGTGGGCGAGGCTGCCGCGGTCGGCGAGTCGGTGGGCGTCGGGCTCGGCGACGCCGTCGGCGTGGGGCTCGCGGTGGCCGTCGGCGTGGGGCTCGCGGTGGCGGTCGGCGACGCGGTGGGCATCGGCGACGACTGGCCGGAGCTGCAGGTGACCGAGTTCCCGTCGGCGGAGCGGACGCAGACCATCTGGCTGCCGCTCGACGCCGTGGGGGTCACGGTGGGAGTCGGGGTAGGGGAGGGCGACGGGATGGACGGGAGGGTGGTGGTCGCGACCGTCGTCGGGGGTGCCCGGCCGCGCGTCGTGGTGCTGACCGACACCCCGGCGCCGCTCATCGGCGGGAACGTCTGGGTCAGGACGGGCGCCGACGGCACCGGGGACGTCGCAGCGGTCGGGGTGGCCACCGGCTTGGGCGAGCTGACGGTGCGCGCGGAGTCGGTCTGCTGCGTCGGCTGGCTGCTCGGGGTCCTGCTGGTGACCGTCGTCGAGATCCGGGTCGTCGCGGTCACCGGGCCGACGACGCTACGCCCGGTGGCGTACGCGGGGACGGCTCCGACCGACATGGCGACGACGAGGGCGCACGTGGTGGCGACGACGACGGCGGGGCCCAGATGCAGGTGCGCGGCATCGCGCATCGCGATACCGAACCGCTTCATGCGGACCGCCTGCCTGGACGAGGGTGGACGAGCGTCGCGACCGCGGGGGGTGGGACTGGAGGGCACCCGCCACCACTGGCAACGTCGGCCAGCCTAATGAGCAGCGTCACACTGTCCATAGCCACATCGGGCTATGGACAAGGAGCCCCTCGCGGGTGTGGCAGCTGCGACGAGGACGGGGTCCAGGAGGGTCCCACGGCCCGCGACCGGGTTCGTCCGCCATGGCGAACAGCGCTGCAGCGCAGCGCTGGTCGAGTGCTGAACCGAGACGGCCGGGGCCGGGCCCGCCCCCTGGCGGCGGCCGCGGAGCGCGCCGCCGGCCGAGCCCTCACCGACCACGACGAAGCCCCCGCGCCGCGAGCACGGCCGGGGGCACCTCGGTGGACGTGAAGGGACTGGAAACATCCCGGCCCACGATTCGTGTCGGATTGGGAGGGGCCAACATCGCCGTCGGCCACTCGATCCTGGTCGCCGCCTACCACATGCTCTCCCGCGACGAGCCCTACCAGGACCTCGGGGCGGACTGGTTCGACCGGCACGACGAGGCCGCCCGGACCCGCCGGCTGGTCGCCCAGCTCCAACGACTCGGGCACACCGTCGTCCTCGACCCCGTCGCCTGACACTCACCCCTGGAACAGCGGGTCGGGCTCCGCCCGACGCGCTCACGCGCATGCCCGGGCGCAAGCGATTCACGGGTCTGTGTGGAATTCGTCGTGACAGGTTATGGTGCGTCAGTGGCGAGGAGCCGGGGCAAGCGGCTGATGGGCACTGGGGCGCAGGGTGCGGGTCGTCGGGTGGCGGGGCAGGTGCTGGCGTGTGGGTGGTGTGGGCAGCCGGTCACGGTGAAGGCACGGGGGCCGGTGCCGAAGTGGTGCTCGGCGTCGTGTCGGCAACGGGCCTGGGAGGCATCCCGCGCCGCGTCATCGGGGAAGGCCGCCGTGCGGGTGGTCGACCGGGAGGTGCTGGTGCTCCCTGGGGACGCGGCCGGATGGGTCGAGCACCTGGGCCTGTTCGCCCGTCAGCTGGGGCAGGGACCGGCTGTGGTCGCCGACCATGACCTGGACGCTGTGGCTCAGGCGCTCGACATGGCCCGCGAGGCGCTGGCCTGGCGGGTGCGGTGGCGGGGCCGGTTCGAACCCTGGGATTAGGGCCGCGAAATCCTTCGGCCAGCCGGCGTCCACGACCAAGAGTGGCGATCTGGTTCACCTGGGCAGGCGCCGGCCCGAGGACGTCGAGATCGTCGACTACCGCTGACATGTCGGACACCTGGTCCTGGCCTCGGGTGTGGCCGCGGCGGCGCTAGGCGGTGGCTTCGAAGTGCAGCCGCAGCCCGAGCGCGTGGGCGACTTTCAGGACCGTGGCCAGGGAGGGGTTGCCGTCGGCGGAGAGGGCCTTGTACAGGCCTTCTCGACTCATCCCCGCTTCGCGAGCGATCTGGCTGAAGTTGCGGGAGCGGGCGATCGCACCGAGGGCAGCGGCGATGACCTTGGGGTCGTCGTCGGCGTCGTCGAGGACGGCCTCGAGGTAGGCGGTGACGTCCTCGAAGCTGTTCAGGTAGTCGGCGCTGTCGAAGGGGGCGAATGTCTCGTTGCTCATGGTCGGCTTCCTCTCCATTCTTCAGCGATCTGGTGCGCGGCTCGGATGTCGGCGTCCTGGCTGGACTTGTTGCCGCCGGTGAGCAGCAGGATGACCCGGTCGCCGTCTTGGAGGTAGTAGATGCGGTAGCCGGGGCCGTAGCTGATCCGCAGTTCGGAGACGCCGCGGCCGACGGGTTTGACGTCTCCAGGGTTGCCGGCCGCCAGTCGGTTGATCCGGACCAGCACCCGCGCCCGGGCGCGGGGATCTTTCAGTCTTCTGAGCCATCGGTCGAAGGTTCCGGATCGGTTGACCTCCACCATGTGTCAACTGTAGCTGACATCCATGGGTGCGGCAACACGCGACCGACATCCAAGCTGGCTTGGATGATGTAGGTCGACAGCGGCGATAGGGGGCATCAGGTTACGTCTACCGCGTGCGTAGTCGTTTGTTATACCGTTGAGGGGTGGACGAGTTGCTCGATCTGGACCTGCTCGATGAGCAGGACCCCTTCGAGGTCGACGCTCAGGCCGCGCATCGGTTCAAGCACGCACCTGCACCTCGGCCTTGACGACGTCTACGACGTGTGGGTCAACGATCCGCTCTTCTACCCCGCCAAGCCACCCGCGCACTATCTGATGGTGGCCGAGGTGGCAGGCACCGTCCCGATCGTGCCGATCGCGCCATCGCGATCAAGCGATCCGCGCAAGTGCCGGCCGATCGGCTGCTACGAGGCTTCTTCGGGCCTTGCCGCTACCTACCGAAGGGACCGTGATGAGTACTGACCCGATGACTCCCGAGCAGGAGTACGACTTCTACGCCCACCCGGAGAACCAGGAACCACAGGGCCCGCCCCGCCGCCGCTCGAAGCGGCTGACCGCACCGATCCCGGTCCGGTTCCCGCCCGAGCTCCTGGACGAGGTCAAGAAGCGAGCCGGGGCCGACGACCGATCCGTCTCCGCATGGGTCCGCCGCGCCGTCGAACACGAGATCGCCCGATCCGCCTGAACCACAGCAGCCCCGACTCGCGGCGCTATGACGCAGCGTGGTCGAACGCGTCCGGCGGTCCGCTTAGCGAAGTCGGCTTGGGCGCAACTCCGAGGTGACCGAGCCTCGTTGCGCCTTCCCTGCCTGCGGAACAACGGGGCGCGGGCCTGGGTCAGTCCCCCACACTCAGGAAAGTTCGACCGGCGACTCAGGGTGTCGCCGGGTTCTGGGCAGGAGCTGGCATGGACATCAGCAGCGCAGCGGACCAACTCGAACAGGCGCGGAGCACGCTCACCGGGCTGCCGCTGTTCTCCCGCGACCCGGGTGGCCTAAGCGCGCAGGAGGCCTGGGCGATCGCCACCGAGGTCGACCGCCGGCTGGTGGAACGCGGCCGGCACCGCACCGGCTACAAGCTGGGCTGGACCTCGGACGCGATGCGTGAGGCACTCGGCATCGACGCCCCGAACTTTGGGTCGCTGTGGGACGACATGGCCACCGACGGAACCCTCGACCTGTCGAGGCTGCGCCACCCGAAGGCAGAACCGGAGTTCGCGTTCCTCACCGACCAGGCGCTGTCCGGCTCCCACGTCGGTGCCGCCGACGTGCAGAGGGCCGGCCGATGGGCACTGGCGCTCGAGGTCGTCGACCCCCGATGGGAGTCGTATGAGTTCACCTGGCTCGACAACACCGCGGACGGCTCGTCCGCCGCCGCCTACTCCGTGGGGGACTTCGTCGCCGCCGACGTCTCACCAGAGGACCTCGCCCTGACGATGGTCTGGGGCGGCGAGCAACGGTCTGGCAGCGGTCGGGCCGCCATGGGGTCCCCCGCCGAGGCGGTGGCCTACCTCGTGCGCGAGCTCGCCCAGCGCGGCGCGCGTCTCGAGGCCGGGATGGTCGTGCTCACCGGCGGGATCACGGCGCCGATCGATCTCGAGGCCGGCCTCGAGATCGAGGTGAGCTCACCGCAGCTCGGCTCGTGTTCCCTACGCTGCATCTGACCGAAGACGGCAGGAACCTTGGCCGGCGAAGAGCGTCGCGCACGCTGCTCACCGACACGGCCGTTGTCTTGCCAGCGAGGTGCCCGGCTCCGGATAGCTCACCGTCCTAGGTTGGGCACATGGCCGTGAGCGGTAGTCGCAGGGCTCGGGCTGCCAGGCGGCGCCAACGCCGCATAGCGCAGGTCGCTCACGACCTGACCGACGCCCAATGGGCCGCCCTGCAGCATGCCTGGGGAGGGTGCGCGTACTGCGGCGCCACGGAGCGGCCGCTTCAGCGCGACTGCGTTCTGCCCATCTCCCGCGGCGGTCGTTACACGCTCGGCAACGTGGTGCCTGCTTGTCGCCCGTGCAACGCCAGCAAGTGCAACGACGAGGTCACCGCCTGGCTGCGGCGCAAACGGCTCGACGAGCGCGCGTTCCTGCTTCGTCACGTTGGGATAGGTGCCGACCTCGCGGTTCTTCTCGCTTGACGCCCTGGCGCGGCGATGTGACGCGGGTGCGATGCCTCACGGCCTCACCTCCGCGCCGAGCGCGCCCCTGTACATCGGGATGCTGGTTGAGCATCATCAAGTAGTGCCCTCGCGGCAGCTCGCGGTCGGCCTGACGCCCATGGAGACGCGGCGTCCGGTCGTCCTACACCTGGCCGAACGCGCGGAAGCGCTCGGCTACGACGCCTTCTTCGTGGCCGAGGGCTGGGGACACGACGCGGGCGTGCTCCTCGCCGAGGTCGCCACGCGCACGGACCGGATCACCCTCGGCACCGGGGTGCTCAACGTCTGGGGGCGCACGCCCGCCACCATCGCCATGCTTGCCAGCAGCCTCGCCGAGGCCTCGGCCGACCGATTCGTGCTGGGACTCGGCGCGGGAAGCCCGCCGCTTGCCGAAGGACTGCACGATGTCGAGTTCACCGAACCGGTTCAGCGGCTCGCCGTCGTGACGCGACAGGTTCGCCGGCTGCTGAACGGCCAACGCCTCGACTCCACCGTCGAGCGGGACAACCGGCCGCTGAAGCTGGCCGTCACCCCACAGCGCGAGATCCCCATCCACCTAGCCGCGCTGGGCCCTCAGTCGGTGCGGCTGGCCGGCGAACTCGCCGACGGCTGGGCACCCTTCCTCCTCCCCCTCACCGGCCTCGAGTCGAGCCTGCGGCTGCTCCGGGAGGGTGCAGCGCGTAGCGGTCCCAACCGGCCGCTTCCGCTCATCGCCCCGTGTGTGCCCGCGGCCGTCTCGAGCGACCCGGCCACCGCCCTCGAAATGGCCTCATGGTGGGTGGCCTTCTACCTCACGAGCATGGGTCCCCTCTATCGCCAGACCCTGCTCCGACTCGGGCACGGTCCTGCCGTCGAGCAGATCCTCGCAGCCAATCGCACCAGAGGCACCTTCCACGTGCCCGAGCCGGCACGTGTCCTGCTGGACGAGCTGACCCTCAGAGGTGACGCCGAACAGGCGGCCCGGGGTCTGGACCGGTGGTACGCGGCCGGTGCACAGCTGCCCACCCTCGTCCTCCCACCCGGACGGCCCGTCAACGAGCTCGACCACATGCTCGAAGCCATGGCCACCTGACCTCACGCGTATCCCCATGAGCGGACAGGCGGCGAAGAGGGCTACATCGAGTGCGCCGGGTCGACCGGCCCGCAGGTGCCGCGCGCGATAGGATTGAGTCCTACTCGATGGAGGTGCGTGATGAGGACGACGCGACAGCTCAGCGTGACCTTGCCCTACGAGATGGCCGACATGGTCCGCGCCAAGGTGAGCTCTGGAGAGTACGCCTCCGAGAGCGAGGTCATCCGTGACGGCCTGCGCGCCCTGGCCGCTCGGGACCGAGCGGTCGAGTCATGGCTCCGTGACCAGGTCCTTCCTGCCTACGACCACCTCCAGGCCGACCCCGACAGCGCCCTGACCGCCGAGGCGGTGCGTGCTCGCCTGGGCCTCCCGCGCCATCAGTGACCTACCACGTCCGGCTCGCTCCCGAGGCCGCCGCACAGCTCAAGGACCTTCACGGGTACATCAGCGGAGTCGCGACCCCGGACATCGCAGCCGGGTACGTCAATTCGGTGATCGAGCACTGCGAAGGGCTGGCCGTCTTCCCGCACCGGGGAACCTCCCGCGATGACCTGCGACCGGGCCTGCGGACCACGTCCTAATACCGGAAGCGCGCGTTGATCGCCGTCGTCGTCGACGAGGGCAGCGAGACCTCACGATCTTGGGTGTCTTCTATGGCGGGCAGGACTACGAGTCCCGAAACGCGGCGACGAGTAGCCCGCGCAGGCGGCTGAAGTGACGCAGGTGGGTGATCAGGCCAGTGGCGGCTGCACCGCTATGTCAGCGGCGAGGATCCGCCACCCTGTTTCGTCGTCGTACACCCACGTCCGCGTGTAGCGCATCCGGGCCGACATGGGCTGCCCACCGAACGTCCCGCCCAGGGTTCCCGTGAAGAACGTGACCCCCGTGGAGCCGGCGACGAGAACCTCCACGGCTTCTTCGACCAAGTCAGTGATGACCGAGGAGCCAGAACGGTAAGCGGCCAGGTCCTGATCCTTGGTGTGTCGAGCCCCACCGGGTCCGATCGCGACCAAGCGGTCGTGAAGCAAGCGGTCGAGCGCGGCGACGTCGCCGGCGAGCTGCGCTGCATGGAGGACGCGTTCTGCGGCCAGCAGGCCTGCCTCGGATCTGGGAGCCATCTGGACCATGGTCGTCCATCCAGCCGAATCGAACCAGGTGGGCCGCCTCGTGTGCTGAAGCTCGCGGGGCCGAGTGCCTCCCCTGCCGCCGAAAGCAGGGCTGGCGGCGACGTGGCGCGGGTCCCAGCGCGTTCCTCACGGTGTGTCGAACCGACTACCGACCAGGCGTGCGGTGTCGCGGGCGATGTCTGGAGTCCTAGGCAGGTCCAGACGTGTTGAAGCGGCCGCCGCTGAGTTGTGTCGCGTGATCGAGTGATGTTCCTACCCCTAGCCGCCGTCATCCTCGAGTCAGGTGGTCGGGCTCAGCCGAGTCCCTTGAGGCCAGGCCAGACAGCGGACGGGGAACCCCTGTCCACGGATAGGAGGCGACATGTCGGTCATCATGATCGCGGAGGTTGCTGGCGCTGACGCCACGTTCTTCGACGCGATGCGCACTGCCGGAGTGGTCGACCAGCTCGCGGCATACCCCGGGTTCGTCAGCCACGCCAGCGGCGCAGCGAGCAGCGGGTATCGCGTCATCGAGGTGTGGGAGTCACGAGAAGCTCACGAGGACTGGGTCGAGAAAGTCATTCTCCCCAACATGCCGCCTGGTGCACCGGCACCCACGACCGAGTACATCGAACTGGTTGCGACCCTGCCGGCGAGCTGACCCGGTCGCCCGTGCTAGGGCAGGAGCGGCGCCACGGACGGTGCCCTACGCGGCTAGGGCTCACTCCTGCTGCTGTAGTCCTTCCTCAGCGTCGAACAGAACAGCGCTCGATGATCGGCTCGGCCGTCTTCCGCCGAGGAGTCTGAACGTCAGCTCGGCGTCGAGCCGCCCACCACCTCGTAGCTCCAGACTTCACTGTGCGTAGACACCGGACGGGGGGCCTCACCGCCCGCACGCTCTGCGGCTGAACGGTGACCCTCGGCGAATCCGGGCGAGTTCACCCACGCCTGGAAGGATTCCTCGTCACGCCAGCGGGTGATCACCAGCCACTGTTCACGATCGTCGGTGGGACGGAGCAACTCGAACCCCTCGAAGCCGTCGGCGCCGTCCACCGCGCCAGCTCGCGCAGCGAAGCGGTGGGCGAGCTCGTCGCCCGACCCAGACGGGACGGTGATGGCATTGATCTTGATCGTGGTCACCCCTCAAGGCTGCCATTGGGTCCTGAACCGCATCACAGCTCCTCTACGCGCCCGTGTGGCGGGGCGTCCTCCGGGGCGGGTCATAGGACTGTAGTCGCCACGACCTTCAGGCCGGGTTGGACCCCCAGCACCTCCATCGCACACTGCAGCTCGCGCAGGGGGGTCGTCGGCGAGGACGACTGCCGGAGAGACGCAGGTCGCGTCGATGCCGTAGGCGTTCGCTCGTGCCGAGAGTCGGATCCTGCGATATCCGTCAACGCCTGGCGCGGGTAGGTCCCGTCCGTGACCTTTGCCGGCTCTCCGACTTTGAGCGGGGTGCCCTGACCTGATAGGGCTCGTGGCCCCGGTCATGCTGTTGGTCTCTGACCACCGACAGCGGCACGAGGCCACGAGCATGATCGACAGTACGTCAGTGCTGTTCGGGCTGGAAGACGAGTTCGTCGTCACCAGTCTCGAGCGGCTGAACAGCAGCGACCTGCGGGTCGTGATCGAGCACCGGGACCGGGAGGCGCCCTGCCCGGGGTGCGGTGTCCTCACGACCCGGGTCAAGGACCGTCCGCTGGTGCGGGTCAAGGACCTGGACGCGTGCGGGCAGGTGGTCGAGCTGTGGTGGCGCAAGCGGCGCCTGGCCTGCCCCGAACCGCTGTGCGGTACGCGGTCGTTCACGCAGCAGTCCGAGGCGATCCCCGCGAGAGCGCGCCTGACCAGCCGGCTCCGCGAAGCGATCGCGACCGAGATCGCGTCGGGGAACCGGGCGGTCGAGGAGGTCGCCCGCTCCCACGGGGTGTCGTGGCCGACGGCGCACCGGGCGCTGGTCGCCGCGGCCGCGCGGTGGCTACCCGAGCCGGAGCCGGTCCGCGTGCTGGGGATCGATGAGACCCGGGCCCGGTCGGTGCGGTGGGTCCTGGCCGACGCCGGCTGGCGGCGCACCGACCCGTGGCTGACCAGCTTCGTCGACGCCGACACCACCGGCCCCGGCCGGATGCTCGGGTTGGCGCCGGGCCGCTCCGGGGCGTGCGTGAAGGACTGGCTCGCCGAACAGAGCGCCGAGTTCCGGAACGCGATCGAGGTCGTCGTGATCGACACCTCCGCCCCGTACGCCTCCGGGATCCGGGCCGCGCTGCCCGGTGCGCTGATCGCGGTCGACAAGTGGCACCTGGTCGCCCTCGCCAACACCATGGTCACCGAGGTGCGTCAGCGGGTCACCCGTGAGCGGTACGGCCGCCGCGGCACCACCAAGGAGCAGGTGTGGGTCAACCGCCAGCTGCTGCTCACCGGGTACGAGCACCTGTCCCCCAAGCAGCGGGCCCGGCTCAAGAACACCCTGGCGAGCGAGGACCCCACCGGCGAGATCGGCGCCGCCTGGGGAGTCAAGGAACGGCTACGGATGCTGCTCGGCGAGACCGACGAGCACCGGATCAGGCACCGCCTGTACGAGTTCTACCGGGACGCCGCGAGAGCGGACATGCCCGAGACCACCCGGCTCGCCACCACCATCGAGACCTGGTGGCCCGCCATCCACGTCGCCCTCACCCTCGAGGTCACGAATGCCCGCACCGAAGGGTTCAACCGGATCATCAAGAACACCAAGCGCGTCGCCTGCGGCTTCCGCAACCTCGAGAACTACCAGCGCCGGATACTCTCAACCATCGCGCTCACCCGAGCACGACGAGACGCAGCATGACCCCGGCCCCGCCCCGCGGAAAGTCGAAGAGCCCCTTTGCCGCGCGCTTCCAGGGATCGGCAGCCGGGTGACGAGTGCGTGCGTCATCCTTGGGCACATGAACCTGATCGTGACGCGAGCGAGTGACGCCTCAGGAGGCCACCGCCAAGAACTGCGAGCACCATGACTTCGGCGGAGACCGGCGAGGACGGCCCCGCGCAGGGAAACAGCTCCCTAGAAGTCGAGGTCGCCGACGAGTTGCGTCGCAGGATTGCAGGTACCAGCGTGGAGGGGCAGAAGTACGAGGTGCTCGCTGCCCGGCGAGGCATCATGATGCGCGATGGCATCTACGGCTCTGGAGGGGCTGGAGGCGACAGCATCATCGGGATGATGTTGGGGTTCCTTCTTGAAGTCGTGCTTTCGGTCGTCCTCAACGCAGTGCTGGAGGGCACGGCGGAGAACCGGTCGTGGAAGGTGAAGGTGTACCGGCTGCGGGGACCCATCCCGCGGCGAATCCACGCTGAGGTCCTCCCCCGTGATGTGGTGGATCCGGAGTCGCGGATGCGCGTGCTTCTCGACCACTACGTACCAACACCCGCTGCGTAAGTCGGTTCGGAGCTTCCGCGGAGAGGGCGGTCGCTACGCGGCGGTGTGGGGCACCATTTGGGGCCAGAGAGCATCCCAGTATGGGATTCGTCTCGGTATGCTGGTCGTATGAGTACACAGATCGCCGTCCGACTACCCGACGAGATGGTGGCGTTCCTGGACCGAAGCGTGGCCAGCGGCAAGGCCGCCAGTCGGGCAGCGCTCGTCGCCTCCGCGCTCGAGCGCGAGATGCGCCGTCAGCTGGCCGAGCGTGACGCAGAGCTGCTCAGTGAGGCCGGAGCCACGGACGAGCTGGACGACCTCGTCGCGTGGACCGCCACCCACACAGAGCTCAGCGACTGACCCATGAGGGAGATCTGCCTGGTACGCCTGGACAAGACGCGCCCGGCCGTCGTTCTCACTCGAGAAGCGGCACGCGCGGCGATGACCAAGGTGACCCTCGCACCCATCACCAGCACCGCCAAAGGGCTCTCCAGCGAAGTCCCCGTCGGTCCCGAGAACGGCCTGGACCACGAGTGCGTCGTGGCCCTGGACAACGTCCTGACCGTTCCGGTATCCACTCTGGGCAGGACGATCGGTTACCTCACCGCGCCACAGGAAGCGCAACTCGCCCGGGCAGTGGTCCTGGCCTTCGATCTAGACGTCCCCCTCCTGCAGCAGCCCTAGCCCGGCAGTGACCGCGCGCTTCGCGGCGCTGTGACTCGCAGATCGGGTAGTAGCCCCGCACTGGCACGTCAGGCCACCGGTCGGCGGCTGTGGACATCACGTGAACGAGTGATGTCTAGCGCTGGCACCTGGCGGCAGTCTCGATGCGTGGTGCAGCGGCGCCGGCCGGGCAGTTGGCCGAACCCGGGCAGTCCGCCCGGGGCCCGCCACGCCACCTGCCCCGGTTGGCCACCGCACGGAGAAGGACCTCGGGACCGGTCGGACATCGGCAGTGGGTAGGGCCGCGAGTGGTCGACGTGAGGAGCTGACATGGCCAAGATGACGTCTCGAATCGGTGTGCTGGCGGCCGCGGCCGTAGCGGGGACATTTCTGGCCGGTGGGCCTGCCTCGGCCGCCCCAGGAGGCGGTCTCTGGAACTCGGCCGGCGGAGACCGGGCGAACACCCGGTACGCGGCGAGCGAGTCGAAGATCTCGCCGAGCACCGCTCCCGGCCTCACGACGAAGTGGGTACTCGACACCGGCGGTGACGTCTCTGCGACGCCAGCGGTGGACGGGAGCCGGGTCTATGTCCCCGACTGGGCGGGCAACCTGTATGCCGTCGACAAGGCGACGGGGGTGATCGTGTGGCAGAAGAAGGTCTCGGACTACACGGGAGTCGCGGGTGACGCGGCCCGTGGCACTCCAGCCTTCACTGACACCGCCCTGGTGATCGGCGACAAGGGCCCGACCTCCGACGCGAACGGAAACCCGACGATCGGTAACGGCGGCCGAGTCATCGCTATCGACAAGGCCACGAGTGCACCCCTGTGGGTGACCCAGGTGGACTCACACCCAGCCGCGGTGATCACGCAGTCGCCGACCGTCTTCGACGGAGTCGTCTACGTCGGTGTCTCGTCGATCGAGGAGGCACTCGCCGGGCTGGTCCCCGGCTACGACTGCTGCACCTTCCGCGGCAGCATGGTGGCGCTCGAGCTCGCGACGGGCCGGATCCTCTGGCAGACCTACATGACCCCGCAGGGGTACCCGGGTGCCTCGCTGTGGGGCAGCTCGCCGGCCGTCGACCCGAAGAGGGGAACGGTCTACGTGGCAACGGGCAACAACTACACCCTCCCGCCGGATGTCCAGGACTGCCTCTACGCGGCCGGGGACGACCCCGCTGCCCAGCGCGCCTGTCTGCCCGCAGATGACCTCTTCGACTCCGTCGTCGCCCTCGACATGCGCACCGGTGCAGTCAAGTGGGTCACTCACGCGGTGCCCGCCGACGCCTGGTCGTGGGCCTGTCTTGTGGGCCTGCCCACCTGCCCCTCACCCGCGGGACCCGACCACGACTTCGGCCAAGCACCCGCGCTGTTCAAGGTCAAGCTCCCCGCGGGAGGAACGCGCGAACTCCTCGGTGCCGGGCAGAAGAGCGGCAAGTACTGGGCCCTCGACCCGGACACCGGCCAAGTCGTCTGGGAGACCGACACCGGTCCCGGCGGTATCAACGGAGGACTCCAATGGGGCTCGGCGGTCGACGGCAGCCGCATCTACACGGCGAACGCCAACAGCGACCTCGTTGCCTATCCGGCCCCGTCAGGACCGACGAGCGGCATCTGGACCGCGCTCGACGCGAGCACCGGGCAGATCCTCTGGCAGACGCGGCCGACCCACGGCGGCGGCACCTCGGGGCCAGCCACCACGGCGAACGGTGTCGTGTTCGGCTGCGCTGTCGACGCGGACGGCTGGATGTACGCACTCGATGCGGCAACCGGCCAGATCCTCTGGTCCTTCAAGAGCGGAGGTACGTGCCTCTCAGGGGCCGCGATCTCCAACGGGATGGTGTTCTGGGGCTCTGGCTACGGCCAGTACGGCGGAGCCCTCGGAACACCGAGCAACAAGCTCTACGCCTTCGGACTCGGCTGAGAGCCTGGACGCCGCCGCATCCGAGCCGGCCGAGCGATACGCGGCGGTCAGGCGCGGGTACAGGTCGCGCTCGGCCAGCCGAACTGGGATCCGCTGATCGCCATCTGTTTGTCCCTCGAACGAGTGATGTTCGAGCTCGCTGGACGCCGGATAGTTGGTCATCGCCACACCGCTCGGTCCATCTACACCCCAGCGGAACCGAGCCGTGGACACGAGAAGAAGGGCAGATGAAGCAGATCGAGGTCAGGGTCTGGATCGACCGTCCCGCCGACGAGGTCTACGACTACGTCGTCGACACGGACCGTTGGCCGGAATGGCGCAGTGACGTGGTCGGAGGTGAGCTGCTCACCGAAGGCCCGATAAGGGTGGGGACGCAGGCGCGGGGTATCGGCAAGATCCTCGGACGGACGTTCACCATCGACGTCGAGGTAACGGCGCTGGAGCCCGGGGTCAGGTTCGGGTACCGGCCCATCAAAGGGCCACTGAAGACCAGCAACCTCTACACCTTTGAAACTCAGGCCGGAGGCACCCTGGTCGTCCTGACCGACGACATCGGTCTGAACGGGATCTTCAAGGTGTTCCTGCCCGTGATGCCGGCGCTCGTGCGGTCGGGGTACCGCAAGAACCTCGCCGGCTTGAAGGCCGCCCTCGAGGCTCAGCACACGCAGCTGCCTGGTGAGGCCAAGTAACACCTCTGGAGGGTCGTCGAGAGACGTCGTCCGACGAGCGGCGCCTCTGTGCCCCACGGGGGAGCGTCCCGGTCGACTCGCGAGCCGATATGACGCATGTCCTCCATCGCGCGGGGCGCGGCTGGCCTTGCTCGGTTGTGCAGGACCCACGGCTGTCTTCTCCGCGGTTCTGCGGCAGCCGCCTTCGCCGCCCTCTTCGGCTATGGCAACACGTCAGTACCCGCGCTCCTATCCTGGGCGCGGTTTGGAACACATGGTCGTGCTCGATCGAATCAGTCCCGGACGCCGCCGACGCAGGCACGCCCCACATCGAGAACGTCACCGGTCTTTGGGGTCGAGGAGCACGTATCTACCAAGCCGGTCGAAGACGGGTGGCCGTGGCCCGCTGACCGGGATGGGCGCCCTCGCCCGGGTTCATGTCGCCGTTCTCCTTGAGAGGCCCGCGACGAAGGATGCATCGCCGCCGCATGTGTAGCGGAAGGGCACGACCTTGCGTCTCCGCTGCTCAGAGGCCTGTCACGCCGCTCCCCCGGTTGGACTCGAACCTCCCTAAGTGCCCGCCGTGCGTCACTGCCGACTACTGGATTCGGGCAGACCGGGGCCGCGGACCTGTGGTCTTCGTCGGCACGCACGAGCACCCTCGGGATCGTCCATGTCCGTGGCCATGAAAAAGTCCCCACTGATGGCCAAGTCTGAGTCCCCGGTTTGGCCGGATAGAAGTCCCCACTCTTCGTTCGTCGTGTCGCACGTGGCCGTGAGGCCCTGCGTGGTGACGGTGGCGGTGCCAACCAGCCACATCACCACGCAGGGGTCTCCATTGAAGAACGCGAGGGAACGAATGGACGTCATTTCCGCCTACCGAGACGTGGGCACTTATCGGGGTGCGGCCGCGATCTGCGGCACCACCCACAAGACCGTCAAGAGGATCATCAAGGCCCACGAGGCCGGGAACCCGGCAGTCGAGAAGGCGCACCGGGCACGGAACTACGACGAGGTCGCCGAGGTCGTCGCCAAGCGGGTCAAGGCGACGTCGGGTCGGATATCGGCCAAGCGGCTGCTGCCCGAGGCGCGCGCGGCTGGCTATGTCGGCTCGGCGCGCAACTTCCGCCGGCTCGTCGCTGACGCGAAGGCCCAGTGGCGCCACGCGAACCCGCGGGGCCGGCGTCCCGCGGTCTGGGCGCCCGGGGAGACGTTGATGATCGACTGGGGTGTCCTGGACGGGGTGCACGTGTTCTGCGCGGTGCTGGCCTGGTCCAGGTTCCGGTTCGTCCGGTTCGCCGCGGACGAGCAGGCCACGACCACGTTGGGGTTCCTGGCCGAGTGCTTCGAGGAGCTCGGCGGGGTCCCGAGGGTCGTCCTGGCCGACCGGATGGGCTGCCTGAAGGGCGCGGTGGTCGCCAACGTGGTCGTCCCGACCCCGGACTACGTCCGGTTCGCCACCCACTACCGTTTCCGGCCCGACTTCTGCGAGGCCGCCGACCCCGAATCCAAGGGGATGGTCGAGCGACTGGTCGGCTACGCCAAGGACGATCTGATGGTCCCGCAGGCTCCGTTGACCGACCTGTGCACCGCCAACGCGGCCGCCGCGGCGTGGTGCGCCGAGGTCAACGCAGCAACGCACTCGGAGATCTGCGCGGTCCCGGCCCAGCGGCTGGCCACTGAGCGGGAGCTGCTCGCTGCGCTGCCGTCGCTTCGACCGGAGTTCGGCGCGAAACCGACCACCCGCAAGGTCGACAAGCTGTCCTGCGTCCGGTTCGCCTCGGGCCGCTACTCGGTCCCGAACAGGCTGATCGGCAAGACCGTCACCGTGCTGGTCGATGACCGGACGCTGCGGGTCATCGAACCGGTCACCGGTGAGATCCTCGCCGAGCACACCCTGGTCGCCCCGGGTGAGACCTCCATCGTCGATGAGCACTACGGCGGCCCACGCCCCGACAGGCCACGGCGGGCGGCACGCCCGAGAACCCAAGCAGAGAAGGCGTTCCTCGAGCTCGGGCCGGTCGCGCAGGCGTTCCTGACCGGCGCCGCAGCGGCCGGGGTCACCAAGCTGACCAGCGAGATCGGGCAGATCCTCACCCTCCAGGCGGCGCATGGTGCCGAGCCGCTGCTCGCCGCGCTGGAACGGGCCGTCGCGTTCAGCCGGTGGCGAGCCGCCGACGTCCGCTCCATCCTCGCCTCGGCCGGCGCCACTCCAACACCCCGCCCGGCCGGCCACGCCCTGGTGCTGACGCTGCCGACCCTGCCGACCGTGCCGACCCGCTCGCTGGACGCCTACCGGATCGACGGAGGTGACCTGCCGTGACCGCAACGACCCCGCCACCGCTGCCAGCGGACCTGACCGATGGACTGAAACGGCTGAAGATGGCCGCGATGCGCCAGCTCGCCCCCGAACTGCTGGTCACCGCCAAAACCCAACGGTGGAAGCCCGAGGAGTTCCTACGCACCCTGGTCGAGGCCGAGATCGCCGCCAGGGACGCCTCGAACGCCCGCACCCGGCTGCGGCAGGCGTCGTTCCCGGTGACCAAGACGCTGGACGAGTTCGACGTCGCCGCGTCCTCGATCCCGGTCGCCACGTTCGACTACCTCGCCTCCCTGGAGTGGGTCCGGGCAGCCGAGAACCTCTGCCTGATCGGGCCCGCCGGCACCGGCAAGAGCCACATGCTCGTCGCGCTCGGGATCGCCGCCGTGCAGGCCGGGCACCGGGTCCGGTACTTCACCGCCGCCGAACTCGTCGAGACCCTCTACCGAGGACTGGCCGACAACTCAGTCGGTCGCCTCATCGACACCCTGCTGCGCAACGACCTCGTCCTGGTCGACGAGCTCGGGTTCGCACCGCTGGATGACACCGGCGCCCAGCTGCTCTTCCGGTTCGTCGCAGCCGCCTACGAACGCCGATCCCTCGGCATCGGATCGCACTGGCCCTTCGAGTCCTGGGGCCGATTCCTACCCGAACACACCACCGCGGTCAGCATGCTCGACCGGCTCCTGCACCACTGCCACACCGTCGTCACCGACGGCGACTCCTACCGGATGAAACAAGCCCGAGCGAACGGAGGAACCCGCATCAAGACCACCTGATCAACCACGAAGAGTGGGGACTTCTACCTGGCCACCAGCGGGGACCACGAACTGGCCGTTGACAGTCCACGGGGGCGATGAGCATGTTCGTTATCTGGCTTCAGAGAGCAACCACCCGACACGTATCCGACACATGTCGGGTGTGAGGACGGCCCCTTGCCTGCGTTTCCGCAGGTGAGGGGCCGTTTTCACTGTGTGGATGTGAAGGGACTCGAACCCCTGACCTCTCGCGTGTGAAGCGAACGCTCTAACCAGCTGAGCTACACATCCCGACGTCGTTCGGCCTGCCGAGGATACCCGGCGGCGGCACCGGGCGGAAATCGACCCGGGGCCACCCCCTCGAGGTCAGAGCGCCAGGTGGGTGTGCAGCCAGTCGGTGACCCCGAGGGGCAGGAACCGGGGCAGGCCCAGGACCCGCAGGACCGTCCAGGCGACCGCGGTGACGAAGAGGAACGTCGCGAGCGCGATGAGCGCCTGTATCCACCGGGGCTGGCGGCGTACCCACCTCTCCCAGCTCCGGACCCGCTGCTTGACGAACTCCAGGAGGCGGGAGGCGGGCTCGAACTCCGAGGCCCACACGGCGATTCCGAGGATGACGATGAGCCAGCCGGGCCCGGGCAGCGGAACGAGGACGAGCCCGCCGGCGACGAGGACGAGGCCCAGCACCCCGACCGTGGCGCGGAGGGCGTGCCGGGTCGTCGGGTTGGCCCGCAGCCGGCGGCGCCAGGCCCACTCGTCCTCGTCGTCCGGCGGGCGGAAGAAGGACCGCTCCTGCTCCTCCGTGCTCACGGGTCGACCGATCGCGACGCGTGCCGGTCCCAGGCGGCTCGGACCCGAGCGGTCAACGGTCCCGGCCAGGGCAGCGGCCGCCCGTCGACCGCGGACACCGGCAGCACGTCCTTGAGCGAGGAGGTCAGGAACACCTCGTCGGCACCCTGCAGCACCTCGAGCGGCATCGCTTCCTCGCGCACCTCGACGCCGTCGGCGGCACACCACTGGAGCACCAGCTCGCGGGAGATGCCGGCCAGGCAGCCGCTGTCCAGGGGCGGCGTGCGGACCGTGCCGTCAAGGACGACGAACACGTTGCTGCCGGTGGCCTCGCACAGCTCCCCCCGCGTGTTGCCGAGGACGGCCTCCATGGCCCCCTGCTCCTTGGCCCTGGCCAGCGCGACGACGTTGTCGGCGTACGAGGTCGTCTTCAGACCCGCCGTCGGCGACCGCTCGTTGCGGACCCAGGGCACCGTGACGACCGCCCCGTGCGGGGCCGGACGGGGGTGCGGCACCGCGGTGACGATGTAGGTCAGCGCCGAGTCGTTCCGGTCCGAGCCGAGCGGGCCGGCACCTGCGGTGATGGTCCAGCGCAGCCGCCCGAACGCGATGGGCTCCCCCTGCAGGACGGCG
Source organism: uncultured Actinomycetota bacterium (assembly GCA_963772645.1). Classification (GTDB taxonomy): domain Bacteria; phylum Actinomycetota; class Actinomycetes; order Actinomycetales; family Dermatophilaceae; genus DASSQJ01. The sequence goes on along the minus strand of CAVYYD010000007.1, from coordinate 109,652 downwards.
TCGACACCCTCTCGGACCCGGTCGTGGTCGGCGGGAGGCAGGCCGAGGCCGCTCATCGACCGGTCGAGACGTGCGAGGTGCCGGCTCACCGCGAACGGGGTGCCGGCCTCGACCTTCACGGTCTCGAAGGCGCCGTCGCCGACGGTGACGCCGTGGTCGACCGCGCTCACGGCAGGGCTCGCGGGGTCGACGAGGGCGCCGTCGACCCAGGCCCGGATCTCACTCATGCCTCACAGCCTCCCAGACCCCGGTACACCGACGGCCAGCACGGCCTGACCCGGGCGTCGACCCAGCCATGCCGCATCCGCACCGCGCCGCGGTCGCCCTCGAGGGTGAGGACGAGGACCCTTGAGCCGGAGGGCGAGGTCGCCCGGGCCGTGCGGCACCGCCACGACGCCGCGACGCCGCGGCGTCAGACCGGGACGGGGAAGGTCGCCGCGAGCTCGCCGCCCCACTCCCGGGCCCGGTCCAGCTCGCCGTCGACGAGGGGCCCGTTGAGGTCGGCGACGAGGAAGCTCTCCGGAGAGACCAGCTCGCGCAGGCCGTGTCGGCGCGCGGAGCGGGCCGCGCTGCGCGCCGCGGACCCCGGGACGTGCCGCACCCGGGCGACCCGGGTGTCGAAGGTCGCGAACCAGCCGGTCCGCAGGTGCGAGGGTAGGGCGGCGAGCCACTCGCGCATCCCCTGCTGGATCGACCCGTGGATGGCCCCCTGCCCGCGCGCGTCCCGCCTGGTTGACTGCCGGCTCATCGAGAACGCGTGGGTGGGGCCGCCGACGACGACGAGGTCGTACCCGGAGAGGTCGGTCGGGGCCTCGGTGACCTCCAGCACGTCGACCGGGACGTGGGTGGACAGTCCCTCGGCGACCGCCCTGGCGACCTGCTCGGAGTTGCCGAACATCGACTCGAAGACGACCAGTGCCCGTGCCATCACCGGCTCCTTCCCGCGCCCGCCCGGCCGGGCGGGTCCTCCCTCTCCACGGTAGGTCCGATCGCTGAGGGCAGAGGTGTCGTGTCGGTCACGCCACCGGCGCCCACCGGACGGCAGCGGCGCGACCCGCGACCGACCGAGGGCCCCGGCAGCTGGTCAGGACGGGCCACAGACACCGGGCCCGGGCCCGGCGTAGCGTCGATCGGTGGACCGCTTCGCGGTGAGGCGGCCCCTCAACCGGAACCGGAGGGTCGAGATGTTCATCCAGGTCGTGCAGGGGATGTGTTCGGACGAGGCGACGCTGCGGCGTCAGATGGATCGGTGGACCGAGGAGCTGGCGCCCGGCGCCGACGGCTGGCTCGGGGCCACCTACGGGACGACGGACGACGGCCGGTTCGTGGCCGTGGTCCGGTTCGCCAGCCGGGAGTCGGCCGAGCGGAACTCGGCCCGCCCCGAGCAGGGGGCCTGGTGGGCCGAGATGAGTGGCGCCTTCGACGGCGAGGTGACCTTCCACGACTGCGACGAGGTCGTCGTCATGCTCGACGGCGGGTCCGACGAGGCAGGTTTCGTCCAGGTCATCGAGGGACGGCTGGAGGACCCGGCGCACTTCCGGGAGTGGATGTCCCAGCCGATGGACGTGCTCCACGAGGCCCGTCCCGAGATCATCGGCGCGACCGTCGCCATCGACGACGACGGGTGGTTCACCGAGACCATCGCGTTCCGCACCGAGTCCGAGGCACGGGCCGGGGAGTCGACGACGATGCCCCCAGAGGTGCAGTCCGAGTGGGAGCGGGAGATGTCCCAGATCCAGGACCTGTCCTTCCTCGACCTGCACCACCCGCGGTTCTCGTCGGCCGCCGGCGGCTGACCGGCGAGGACCCCGGCGGCCGGGGTCGGCCCCGGGCGGACGTCAGCCCTGGGCGGACCCGGTCGTCGCCGCCGCGCCGTCGCTCGCCTGCGCCTCGAGGTCGGCCACGACCCGCCGGTGGGCCTCCCAGATGGCCTCGGGGAGGTTCGGGAACTGGGCGAGGTGCTCCTCGCGGTTGGCCAGCTCCTGGCGCCAGCGCTCGACGTCGATGGTGAGGATGGCCTCGAGGTCGGCCTCGTCGATGTCGAGGCCGGACAGGTCGAGCTCCTCCTCCAGCGGGAGGATGCCGACGGGCGTCCGGCGGCCGGTGACCTCGCCCTTCTTCAGCTGGATGAGCCAGAGCAGCGCGCGCAGGTTCTCGCGGTAGCCGGGCCAGCGGAAGTGCCCGTCCTCGGGGTCGCGCTGGAACCAGTTGACGTGCGCGAAGATGGGCTGGTCCTTCGCCGGCCCCGACGATCCGCAGCCAGTGCTCGGCGTAGCGGCCCTCCGGGTAGGACATGAAGGGCCGCATCGACATCGGGTCGTACCGCAGCTTGCCCTCGACCCCCTCCGCGGCCGCGGTCGCCTCGGCCCCGAGGGTCAGGCCGTCGTAGACGCCCTCGGCGAGGTCGTGGATGGCCCGGACCAGGGGTTCGCGGTCACGGGTGCGGCCCCCGAAGATGATGGCGTCGATCCGCACGCCCTCGTGGCTTCTCGAAGTCCGCCGCCACGTTGGGGACGTTGGCCAGGGTCGTGGTGAACCGGCTGTTCGGGTGGGCCCACGGCTCGTCCCGCTCGTCGTCGATGCGCTCGGCGATCAGCTCGCCCTTCCAGTCGCGCCAGCCCGTGACGTCCTGCGGGTGGTGCGGGGTGCGCCCCTCCCACCACACCTCGTGGGTGTCCTCGTTGTACGCGACGTTGGTGAAGAGCGCCTGCGTTCCCGGGGCGATGGAGTCGATCGCGGTGGGGTTGGTCTTCTCGTTCGTGTCCTTGGCGACGCCGAAGACGCCGTTCTCCGGGTTCATCCCGTAGAGCTGGCCGTCGTCCGGGTCGACCCACAGCCACGCGATGTCGTCGCCGTAGAAGGAGACGTGGTACCGGTCGCCGAGGGCGTCGGGCGCGAGGGTCATCGCGAGGTTCGTCTTGCCCGAGGCGCTCGGGAAGCCGCCGCAGATGTGGTGGGTCTCGCCGGTCTCCTTGTCGGTGACCCCGAGGAGCATGAACTGCTCGCCGAGGAACTCACCCGAGGCCCACCCGTCGTAGGCGGCCTGGCGCAGGCCGTGGGCGATCTTGCCGAGGAGGGCGTTGCCACCGTAGGAGCTGCCGAAGTGCAGGATCGTGCGCTCGTCCGCCACCGTGACGAAGTACCGCTGGTCGTGGGCGGTCCCCTGGCCCGAGGTTCGGCAGGTCCCCGGTCACGTGGACGGCCCGGACGAACATGTCGGGGTCGTCGAGGTTGTTGATCAGGTCGATGCCGACCCGCGCCATCCGGATCATGTGGAGGCACACGGTGCGGTTGTCGGTGACCTGGACCCCGGCGGCGAAGCGCTCGAGCGGGGACCCCGGGGGCGACATGAGGTAGGGGATGACGTACATCGTCTTCCCCGCCATCGCGCCCTTCATGTGGCCCTCGACGACCGGACGGATCTCGTCGGAGTGCCGCCAGTTGTTGTAGACGCCCTCGTCCTCGGGGCGGCTCGTCGCGACGATGGTCCGCTCCTCGGAGCGGGCCGTGTCCTTGGAGTAGCTGCGCGAGTAGTACAGCCCCTCCCCCGCCGGCTGGATCTCCCCGCTCTCCAGCGACTCCGCGACGAGGCGGGCGTCGTCGGAGGCGCTGACCACCTCGATCCGCTCGGCGCCGAGGAACTGCGCCCAGTGCAGGACGTACTCCCGCACGCTCCGGTTCGTCAGCCCGGCGTCGTCGAGGGACTTCTCCAGGTCGGCCACGGTGCTCACCCTTCGTCGGTCGGTCGCATGTCGCGGTGCAGGGACCCCACGCTGTCGAAGGTGTCCGGTCTGCGAGATGGCCATTCCACCGCACGGTCACGCGTGGCAGCCACCCCGGCTGCCGAGTCGTTGGTCACATTCGGCGGTGCGGCCCCCGGGGCCGCGGCGGCGGCTCAGCGGTAGGTACCGCGGGCGTGGTCCTCGACCGCGTCGACCGCCGGCCCGACCCCGGCGACCACCCCGAGGAAGCTGGCGCGGTCCACCGAGCACAGGGTGACGGCGCCGAGGGCGGTGACCGTCGCACTGCGCGGAGCGTCGCGCAGCAGGGCCAGCTCGCCGAACCAGCCGCCCGGACCGAGGGTGCGCACCTGCCGGCCCGCCATGCTCACCGCCACCCGCCCCGAGGCGATGACGTGGAACCGGTCCCCCGCCTCCCCCTCGGCCACGATCGGCTCCCCGGCGAGGACCTCGGTCGTCGTCGACTCGCGCGCCAGGCGGTCCAGCAGCCCCGGTTGCAGGACGGCGAGGAACGGCACCCCACGGAGCAGCTCGAGCGCCTCCCGCGGGACGACGGCGCGCCGGTCGACCCGCCGCAGCGGGAGCGCCACGACGGCGACCAGGAGCGGCAGGACGAGGCCGGCGAGGAGGAAGGCGCCCTGCGTCCCGGCGACGAGGACGAGGCCGGGCGCCAGCAGCGAGCCGACGGCGAGCCCACCCATGACCATCGCCTCCTGCAGGCCGAAGACGGAGGTGAGGAGGCGCGGCGGGAGCAGCCGCTGGACCAGGGTGCGGGTCGCGACGTCGAACACGACCTTCCCCGCCCCGCTGGCGGCGATCAGCGCCGAGGCTCCGACCGGCCCGGAGGCCAGACCGGCCAGCCCGAGCCCCACGCCGTCGACGACGGCCCCGGCGGCCACGGCCCGGGCCAGCCGCTGCCGGCCGGCGAAGAGCAGGGTGGCGCCGGCCCCGAGCAGCGCACCGACCCCGAGCATCGCGTTGAGCAGGCCGGGTCCGGCGTCGGACATCCCGAGGACGTCGAGGGCGAGGACGACGAGCAGGATGTCGATGACCCCGAGGAGAACCGACTCCCCGGCCACGAGGGCGGTGAGCACGCGTGCCGTCGGGTCGCGCAGCACCTGCACGAGGCGGACCCCCTTGTCCTCCGGCGGCGCGGGGGCCGGGCGGCCGGTCCAGCAGACCCGGCGGCCAGCCCGACCGACACCAGCGACAGTCCGCCCATGGCGAGCAGGACTCCCCCCGCGCCGCAGAGCACGATGAGCGCGCTGCTCACCAGGGGGCCGACCAGGAAGACCGCGGCCCTCGACGGCCGCGGCCGCGGTGTTGGCCGCGGTCAGCTCGCCGGGCGTGCGGGCCAGCTCGGGCAGGAGCGCGTGGTGGACCGGGCGGGTCGCGGACACGGCGACGGCGGCCACCGCGGCCAGGGTCGCCACGAGCGGGAACCCGCCACCGCCGACGAGAGCGACGCCCACGGCGAGGAAGCCACACCCCTGGCCGGCGTACCCGAGGGCGAGGGCGCGGCCCTGCGAAGACGGTCCGACGCCGACGCCGACCAGCGGCGCGAGGGCGCGGCCGGGACCAGCTGGCAGAGCGCGACGAGGCTCGATGCCGTGACCCCGCCCGGTCGTAGGCCCACACGAGGAGCGCGATCCACGTCGCGAGCTCGACGACGTTGAAGGTGAGGAACGCCAGGAGGACCCTGGCCATCCGCCGGTTGTGCAGGGCGCCGAGGGCCACGGCCAGCCGCCGGTGGCCGGCCGCAGCGCCCTCGGTGGACTCCTCCATCGACTGCACGGCCCTCCTCGACGGTTCGGGCATCGCGGACCGGCCCACGTGCCGACCGTACGGCCCGGCACCCGGCGCGGCAACGGCCCGACCGGGTCATTGCGCTGCGCCACGTCGCCTGCTCCCCGCGCCGACCTACCCTGTCGACCATGGGCTCCGACCCCCGGCGGCTGCACGGGCTGCGACCGGACGAGCGGCACGTGGCCCTGGCGCTCGAGCGGGTCACCGGGGCCACGGCCCGCGCCCACGACGTCGGCCCGCGGCAGGGGGCGGTCGACCTCCTCCTCGTCCACGACGACGGGCGGACCGCCGCGGTGGAGGTGACCACCCACGCCGGGGACGGGGTGCGCCGGCGTGACGCCCTCCGTCGCGGCGGGCGGAGGGCGTGGCCCGACCCCGCCCGACCCTGGTGGACCGTGACCGGCCACGGCCCGGGAGGCGCAGCATCGCTGGAGACGCTTCCGGATGCCGTGGCCGGCCTGCTCGCCGTGCCGTCGGTGGCTCGGCGGGCGGCCAAGGTCGCCGCCGCCACCGGGGTGGACGAACGGCACCTCGTCGTCGAGGTCGGGGAGGGCGGCCTCCCGAACCGGCTGCTGGTCGCGCTGGGGTCGCCGGGCCTGCGACCACCGACCGGTGACCTGCAGGCACCGGAGGGGCTGACCCACCTGTGGCTCACCGCCGGGTGGGCCGGCTCGCCGATGGTGGGCTGGCGCCGGGGTGGGGGCTGGAGCGTGCACTCCACCCGGGCGCTGCCGGGGCGCCGAGGTCGGCCCGGACGGGACGAGTAGGAGGCGCCCGGCCGCGGGCGCGTTCCCACCCGTGGTCCCCTCGCCGCCGGCTCCCGCTTCCGCCCGTAGCCTGATCCCATGGACATGGGGCTCGACTTCGGGACCACACACACGGTCGTCGCCGTCGCGGACCGCGGCAACTACCCCGTGGTCGCGTTCTTCGACGACGACGGTGACGCGCACGACCACGTGCCCACCGTGGCTGCCCTGCTCGACGGTGAGGTGGTCCACGGGTTCGCCGCGCTCGCGGCCGCGCACCGGGGTGCGCCGACGCTGCGGTCCTTCAAGCGCCTGCTGGCCGAACCCGGGGTGACCCCGTCGACGACGGTACGGCTCGGGGGCCTCGACCTGCCCCTGGTCGAGCTCCTCACCGGCTTCCTCGGGGCGGTCCGGGTGGCGCTGTCCACCGCCTCGTCGGTCTCCGGGGACCTCGACCCCGGGGCGGCGCCGCGGACCGTGGTCGGCGTGCCCGCCCAGGCCAACAGCGCGCAGCGCTTCCTCACCCTCGAGGCGTGCCGGCGCGCCGGCTTCGACGTCGTCGGGATGGTCAACGAGCCGTCGGCCGCGAGCCTGGAGTTCGCCCACCGGCAGGCGCGCTCGGTCACCTCACGCCGGAACCGGGTCATCGTCTACGACCTCGGCGGCGGCACCTTCGACGCCTCGCTCGTCCAGATCGACGGCAGCCACCACGAGGTCCTCGACTCCTTCGGGGTCAACCGGCTCGGCGGCGACGACTTCGACGCGGCGCTGGCCGGCGTGGTCCTGGACGCCTCGGGCCTGCCGGCCGACTCGGTCGACGTCGCGGCGCTGCTCGAGGAGTGCCGGGAGGCCAAGGAGCGGCTGAGCCCTCAGTCTCGCCGGCTGACGGTCGAGGTGCGACGCACCACCGAGGACGGGCCCTCCCTCGTCACGCTCGACGTGGAGGACTTCTACGCCGCAGCCACTCCCCTCGTCGAGGCGTCGACCGCCGCGATGGACCCGCTCGTGCGGGCCCTCTCGCCGGCCGGCGAGGCCGACGGACAGCTCGAGGGGGTCGCCGGCATCTACGTCGTCGGCGGCGCGAGCGCGCTGCCGGTCGTGCCCCGCCTCCTGCGCGACCGCTTCGGCCGGCGGGTCCACCGCTCGCCGATGCCGAGCGCCGCCGGGGCCGTCGGTCTGGCCATCGCCGCCGACCCGACGGCCGGCTACTCGCTGCGCGACCGCCTCTCCCGAGGGTTCGGGGTGTTCCGCGAGCGGGAGGGTGGCGCGCGGGTCTCCTTCGACGCCGTCCTCGACCGGTCCCAGGTGACGAGCGAGGTCGTCGGCCCCGGCGCCGGCGGTGACCCGGTGGTCCTCACCCGGCGGTACCGGGCCGCCCACAACGTCGGGTGGTTCCGGTTCGTCGAGTACTCCGGCCTCGACGAGGGCGGCGAGCCCCGCGGCGACCTCGCGCCGATGGGCGAGATCGTCTTCCCGTTCGACGCCGCCCTGCAGCGCCGCGTCGGCGACGTCGGCCCAGCAGCCCTGCACGACGTGCCGGTCCACCGACAGGACGGCCCGCTCGTGGAGGAGCGCTACACGATCGACCCCGCCGGCATCGTCTCGGTGTCGATCACCGACGTCGGGACCGGGTACGTCGAGGACCACGTCCTCTCCGCCTAGCCCGCAGCGGACCGGCCCGGCGTCAGCATCCGGCCCTCGCCACCCCCGGGCACCACACCCGGGGACGGCGGTGGCTCAGGAGGCGTAGCAGTAGTACGTCGTGAACCCGTCGGCCTCGCCGTCCGGGGCGAACGGCACCGCCTCGAAGACCCCACCGTGCACGGAGCACGAACGCTGGAGCCTGGCGACTGACCGGTCGGGCACGAGGTAGCACCAGGCCATCTCCGACCCGGCCCCCCCGCCCTGGGCGCCGCCGACATGTTGGCACGTGCGCACGAACCACTTGAGCGGCGACGCGACGCGCGGTGCTGCTCCGGCCGGCGCGGCACTCGCGACGACGGAGGCGACGATGAGGACGACTGCGGTGATGGCACCACTGAAGAAACGCACCATGGCGTACCCCTTCCCCTGCTGAAGGTTCCTGCAGGGTAGCGACGCCGGACCGGGCCGCACCACCGTTTCGTGTGGCTGGTGTGGCCCACGGGGCGAAAGGGGCGGTGGGCGGCCCCGACTCGGGCGGACCTCTCCCCTCAGGGCTGGTCGGGCCCGTCGACGTTGACCACGGGTTCGCCGCTGCCGGCCCGGACGACGACCACGACCGCCTCGTCGGCCCCGGGGTTGCCCTCACGGTGCACGGTGTGCGCCGGGACGAAGACGAAGTCGCCGGTCTGCGCCTCGACGACGTCCCGGCCCCCGGGGCCGGACTCCATCCGCAGCGACCCCGAGACCACGTAGATGTGGCTCTCGAAGTCGCCGTGGTGGTGCCACCCGGACACCATCCCCGCCTCGGTGGTGACATAGCCACCCCAGCTCCGGTCCGTGCCCACCGCCGTCTCGCGGCGCATCCCCGGCGTCTTCTGGCCCTCCGACCGGTTGGCCGGCCTGATCAGCTGCACGCGCGTGTCCTCGGTCATGGTGTGCTCCCAGCGGTCGAGAAGCCCTGTTCCCTCGAACGATTTCCCTCGAACGATGCGACCGGCCGCGAGCGATGTCAAGGGGGCCCGAGCAGGGTGGAGAAGGTCGCGCCCCGGGGAGACGGAGGCCTCGACCCGGGACGCTGGGATCCCATGCGGGGGGGCGCATGAAACCTTGGCTCCATCATGGCACGTGGCGGGTGGCGCGGCGAGCCCCGGGGGCCCGCGACACGGTGGAGGCCGGGGACGGTGCGTCGGGGACCGCCGGAGCGGGTAGGCATCAGGGACCGACCGTCCGGCGCCGGGCGCGCCACGACACCGAAGGAGCACCGATGACCACGACCAGGTTCCAGGACTTCCCCCTCGCCGACCGCGACCGCTCGTGGGACGGCGACGAGGCCGAGCAGCGGATCCGGCGGTGGGCGGGCGCGGACGAGGAGCCCACACCGCGCTACCGGGACGCCCACGTCTGGTATGACGGCGACAAGGCCGACAACTTCACGGCGTACAAGCTGCTCATCGCCGACGTCGTCGACGGGCAGCCGCACGCCGTCCCGCGGGCCGTCATCGCCGCCGCCGGTGTGCTCCAGGGCGCCCGCGGCGGCGTGGACCTGCCCGAGGACGAGGTCGACCGGGTGCGCGCGCACCTGGCCCGGTACTACGAGAAGATGGGCGACCAGCCCCCGTGGGAGAAGGACGGCTGACGGTCGAGGCCGGGTCCGGCCGCTCAGACCTGGAGGTGCACCGGGTCGGGCAGCACGACGTGCTCCCACGGCTTGAACCTACCGGAGGCCTCCACGACGTACCGGAGCCGCTGGTGCACCGAGGAGGGCAGGGCCTCCGGACGTGGCAGCCGGGTCCCCGGGCAGGTGCACTCCCGCCCGTCCACCACCCAGTGCAGGGAGGGCGAGACCCGCAGCGAGTAGGGGACCTCCGCCCGCAGGACCCCGACAACCCGCCCGCACCGGTGGCACGAGGCCGTCCCGACGTCGCTGAGCCGCGCCGACCTCATCGCCGACCCGCTGCCACGCGCGCCGGCTCCGGACACCCGGTGGCGACGGTCATCCCGCTGCGCAGGCGGTCGAGGATGCGGGCCAGCAGGCGCGAGACCTGCATCTGGCTGACCCCGATCACCTCCCCGATCTCGCCCTGGGTGAATCCCTCGACGAAGCGGAGCCGGACGATGACCTTGTCCCGGTCGGGCAGCTCGGAGACCAGCGCCTGGAGGTCGGAGCGCAGCTCGAGCGCGTCGAACGGGTCGTCCTCGTCGGCGATGCGCTCTCCGGCCGTGCCACCCCCGGCCACCGGCGCCTCGAGCGAGAGCGGCCGGAACCCGGTGGTGCACAGCCTGGCCTCCCGGACCTCCCCCGCGGAGCACCCCAGCGCCTCGGCTACCTCGCAGACCGTGGGCTCCCGGCCCAGCCGCTGACGAAGCGCGTCCTCGGCGCGGGCGACCTCCGCACGCCGCTCCTGGACGCGGCGTGGCGGGCGCACCACCCATCCGCTGTCCCGGAAGTGGCGCTTGAGCTCCCCGGTGATCGTCGGGACGGCGAACGCGACGAAACCGGGTCCGCGGCCCGGGTGGTAGCGGTCCACGGCGGCGAGCAGGGCGGTGCGGGCGACCTGCTCGAGGTCCTCGCGTTCGATGCCGCGGCCGAGGTACCGGTGGGCGAGCCCGTCGGCCAGCGGCATGGCGCGGGTGACGACCTCGGCGAGGACCTTCCGGCGGGTGCTCTCGGAGCGGGTCCGACGCAGCTCGCGGAGGAGGTCTTCGAGGGTGTCGGTGGCGGTGGGTCGGTTCCGGACAGTCAGCGACATGATCGAACCCGTCGTGTCGGCGGTGGCCACGCTGTCGGACCGAGACCACGACGGTAGCGAACCGGAGCGCCCCAGCGGCGCTTTCGTGCCGCGGGGCTTCTTCTCCACGGGGCAGGTGGCGCATACCACCGGCGGATGCGGGTACCAAGCCTTCCCGACCCTGCTAAGGAGCTCGCCGATGCCCGAGGTCCCCCCGTGGGTGCTCCTCGCGTTGGTCCTGGCAGGGGTCGTCCTGCTCGGTCCGGTCGCCCGGCGGCTGCGCGCTCCGCTGCCGGTGGTGCTCACGGTCTACGGTCTCGGCCTCGCGTTCATCCCGGGCGCCGGACCGCTGCCACTGAGCCCGGAGCTGATCCTGCCGGTGGTGCTGCCCCCGCTGCTCTTCGCGGCCACCCTGCGCTCCACCGTCGGGCGGTTCCGGCGGGACGCGCGGCCGATCGCCGTCCTCGCCGTCGGGCTGACGCTGGCCAGCGCCGCGGCGGTCGCCGTCGTCGCACACCTGCTGGGGTTCGGCTGGCCCGAGGCCGCCGTCCTCGGGGCAGTGGTCTCCCCGCCCGACCCGGTGGCGGCGACCGCGGTCGCCCGCCGGCTCTCGCTGCCCGAGCGGCTGGTCACCCTCCTCGAGGGCGAGGGACTGTTCAACGACGCCACGGCCCTCGTCCTCTACGGCTCGGCGGTGGCCGCAGTCGTCACCGGCGAGGTGAGCGCCGGCAGCATCGGCAGCCGCCTCGTCGTCGCCGTGGTCGCCGGCCTCGGGGCGGGCCTGGTCGCCGGGGTGGCCTGCCGCTGGGCGCTGTCGGTCCTGCGGTCCGACGCGGCCGAGACCACCCTGACCGTGGCCATGCCGTTCGCCACCTACCTCGCGGCGGACCGGTTGGGGGCCTCCGGGGTGCTCGCCGTCCTCGCCCTCGGGCTGTACCTGCGCGACCGGGCGCACCCGGCGATCACCTCCGGGGGGTGGCTCCTCGGGCGGGCGGTGTGGAGCTGGCTCGACTTCGCCGTGACGAGCGTCGTCTTCGTCCTCGTCGGGGTCGAGCTGGCAGCCGTCATCGCCGACAACACGGTGGATGCGCGTCTGCTCGTCCTCACCGGCGGGGTCGTGCTCACCCTCGTGGTGCTGCGGCTGGTGTGGATGTTTCCTGCGGTCTCGCTCGCCGGGGTCGGCCGGGGGTCCGGGCGGTCGGCTCTGCGCCGCGGGGAGCGGGTGGTGGCCGGCTGGGCCGGGATGCGGGGCGTGGTGACGGTCGCGACGGCCCTCTCCCTGCCGGAGACGACGACCGCGGGCCGGGACTTCCCCCAACGGAGCACGATCGTGCTGGTCGCTCTCGCCACGGTGCTCCTCACCCTCGTCGCCCAGGGCCTGTCCCTGCCCGTGGTCGTCCGCCGGGCAGGGATCCGGGCCGAGCGCGGCCCTCGCGGGCAGGCGGCGGCGCTGCGCCAGCGGGCCGCCGAGGCCGCCCTCGAGGTGCTCCGCGAGGCGATGCACAGCGCTGAGGTGCCCGACGTCGTCCACCGTGCCGCCATCCTGCGCTACGAGAGCCTGCTGCGCACCCAGGAGGCGGTGGCGGACGCGCTCGCAGCGGGCGAGGAGGAGGCCGGCGACGACGAGGCCGGTGAGGCGGCCGAGGAGCACGCGCAGATGCTGCGCCGCCTCCTGCGGGCCGCGACCGACGCCGAGCGTGAGGTCGTCCTGAGGGCCCGCGGCACCGGGGAGGTGTCGGTCGAGTCAGCGGACGAGGTACTGACCCGGATCGAGTCCCGTGCTCTACGCGACCTGGACTGAGCCCGGGCCACCCGGGCGGACCAGCGGTGCAGGACCCGGGCACCATGGCGCGGCGGCCCGCAGGCTCTGCTCAGCCGACGCCGTCGGGGTGCAGGACGACCTTGACCATGTCGTCCTCCTTGGCGTCCAGGCTCGCGTACGCCCCTGGTGCGTCATCGAGCCCCAGGTGGTGGGTGGCGAAGTGGTCGACCCCCAAGGGGTCCTGGTCGGTGAGCAGCGGCATGATCCGCGGCACCCATCGCATGACGTTGGCCCGCCCCATCCGCAGGGTCACCTGCTTGTCGAACAGGGTCACCATGGGCAGCGGGTCGGCTGCCCCGCCGTAGACCCCGGCCAGGGAGATCGTCCCGCCGCGGCGGACCGCCGCGATCGCGGTGGTCAGCGCGGCGAGCCGGTCGACGCCGGAGGTCCGCGCGGCCGGTGCGTCCACGGCGCCCGGTGCGAGGGCCATGTCCCCCGGCCGAAGTGCCGGACCCGGACCGTGGGCACCCATGCCGACCGCGTCGATGACGGCGTCGGCCCCCCTCCCGCCGGTGAGGTCGAGGACCGCGGCCGCCACGTCCCCGACGGAGCGGGCGTCCAGGGTGGTGATCCCCCGCTCCCGGGCCCGGGCCAGTCGGGCGTCGACCAGGTCGACGGCGAGGACGTCGCCGACGCCGCGCTGGCGCGCGACCCGGCACGCCATGTCCCCGATCGGGCCCAGGCCGAGGACGAACAGGGTGTCGCCCGGCCGCAGGGTGGCGTACTCGAGGGCCTGCCAGGCCGTCGGCAGGACGTCGGAGAGGTAGAGGAAGCGGTCGTCCGGCGGCCCGGGCGGGATGGTCACATGGGTGGCGGCCGCGTGCGGGACCCGCAGGTACTGCGCCTGCGCGCCGGGCAGCGAGCCGTAGAGCTCGGAGTGCCCGAACAGCGCGGCGCCGCTGCCCTGAGCCCGTACCTGGGTGGTCTCGCACTGGCTCTGCAGGTCGTGCCGGCACATCCAGCACCGACCGCAGCAGACCTGGAACGGGATGACGACCCGGTCCCCGGGGGCCAGGTCGCCGGCCTCGGCGCCCACCTCCTCGACCACCCCCAGCGCCTCGTGGCCGAGCACGTCACCGGGGCTCGGGACAGTGCCCAGCCCCTCGTAGAGGTGCAGGTCGGACCCGCAGATGGCGCTGCTCGTGATCCGGACGACCGCGTCCCCGGGCTCCTCGATCCGCGGGTCGGGCACGTCGGTCACCCGCACGTCCCGCAGCCCCTCCCAGGTCACGGCCCGCATGAGCCCGCTCCCTCCACCTGCAGCACGACGGTGGGCTACCCACCTCCCGCGGGCCAAAACGGGGCTCCGGGGGCGCGGCCGCCGGGTTTTGTCCGGTGCGAGGGCGGGTAACGCCGAGGACACGCAGGAGCCGGACGGGCTCCGGGAAGGGAGGACGACATGGGAGATGCTGCCGAGGACCGCCGGCGGGCCGCCGAGCTGCCGGAGGGGGACGTCATCCGGATCCTCCTCGAGCAGCACGCCCGGGTCACCGAGCTGTTCGAGACGGTCAGGAGCTCGTCGGGGGACGCGCGTCGGCACGCTTTCGACGACCTGCGGATGCTGCTGGCCGTGCACGAGACCGCCGAGGAGGAGGTGCTGCGCCCGGTGTCCCGCGACGTCGCGGGTGCGGACGTGGCCGAGGCCCGCAACCACGAGGAGGAGGAGGCCAACGAGGTCCTCGCTCGCCTCGAGGGGCTGGACTGTGACAGCGCCGAGTTCGACGCCCTGATCGGCGACCTCGAGACGTCCGTCGCGGCACACGCCGAGAAGGAGGAGACCGAGGAGTTCACGAGGGTCCTCGCCGAGGTCGACCCGGACCGGCGGCAGACCCTCGGCGGGAGGGTCAGGACCGCGGAGCGGCTGGCGCCCACCCACCCCCACCCCTCGACCGCGGGCTCGGGAGCCGCGACCCAGATGGCGGTCGGCCCGTTCGTCGCGATGGTGGACCGGGTGCGCGACGCCCTCTCGGGCAGCTCCCGGTAGCGACGACGACGGCCCCGGTGGCCGCGACGGGCTCGTCGCACCGATGCCGGGGACGGACGCAGGTGAGCCGGCCCGGGCGGACGCCTCGGGCCGGCCGGCTAGGGGCGCTTGCCGTGGCTGGCCCGACGGACGTCCCCGTCGCCGACCGAGGGAGGTGGAGAACCATCGCCCCGGGGGGCGCCGACCCCCTCGTCGCGCGGGTCGGCCGTCAGGTGGTGCTCGGCGTCGATCGGCATCGGGCTGCCATCCGGCGCCAGGGGCTGGGTGGCCCGGTCTCCAGGCGGGAGGTCACCGCGCGGTACGGTCGCGCCGCCCGCGGCGACCGTCTCCGGGTTCTCCCCGGGAGTGATCGGGGTGGGCTCGGTGGGGTGCTGGTCGTCCGCGTCCTCGGGCTGGGTGCTCATCGGTCCTCTTTCCTGGTGTGCCGGTCCCCGCGGGGCAGCGGGTCCCGACCGTAGGGCTACCCGCAGCCGCGCGCGGGAAACGCGCCGGCGCCGGCTGACAGCGGTGCGCCTCCCGACCCCGGGGCCCCCCCGGGGTGCCATACCCGGGGCGTGGACCTTCCCTCCTCGACGCTGGACGGCCTCGAGAGCCGGGCCGACGGGCGCCTCGCGCTCTGGGGTCGCCGGTCCTTCCTGACCGCCCTCCTGCTGTTCGTCCTCGCCGGCGCCGGCGGTGCGCTCGGGGTGACGAGCAGCACGACGACGGTGCGTTCCGAGGGGTGGAGCGTCACCCTGGATCATGCCGACATCGCCCGGGCCGGCCTCGACGTCCCCTGGCGGTCACCGTCGTACGGCCTCCCGGTGCGAGCGGCGACGTCACGCTGGCCGTGACCGGTGACTACTTCGACATCTACGAGTCGCAGGGCCTCCTGCCGAACCCCTCGGACTCCACCCGGGACGGCGACCGGTTCTACCTCACCTTCGCGGCGCCACCGGGCCGTACGTTCGTGGTGACCTACGACGCCTACATCCAGCCGTCCGCGCAGCTGGGCCGTGCCGGCGCGGTCGCCGTCCTCGACCGCGGGGGGGTGGTCGCCCGGATCCCCTTCCGAACGGTCCTGCTGCCCTGACCGTGGTCGATGTGCCGAACCCCGACGCCCAGGAGGACCCGTGGAGATCGTCGTGCAGCAGGCGGTCACCCAGCAGGACTACTCGGTGACTGCCGGGTTCCTCGCGGTCGGCACCTTCGCGCTCCTCACCGTGGCGCTCTCCTGGACCGAGTGGCGCTCCCGAGCGGCCAGGGGCGTCGTCCGCGGCAGCCCCCGCCTGGTCTTCGCACACGGCCGCCCGCTCGCCGAGGGCATGCGGCGGCAGCGGCTCTCGGTGGCCGACCTGCTCGTCGCGGCACGCGAGCAGGGGATCCGGACCACCGACGAGATCGAGTACGCCGTGCTCGAGGCCGACGGCCGGATCTCGTTCTTCACCCGCGGGGACGGACAGGACGGCGCCCCGGACAAGCCCCGCAGGGCTGAGCCTCACCGCGTGGTGGCGGTCCGGCGCGGCCCGACCGCTGGAGCGGCGGTTCGCCAGCAGCCGTCCGTGAGGTCCACTTCGGCCGAGAGGCGAGCCATGATGGGGGCTGAAGGTCGAGCCGCATCACCGAGATCTCAGGACCCAGGGAGGGAACACGAGATGTCCGACGACGAAGCTCTCAGCACTGCTGTCCCGTGCACCGTCGGCGAGGGGTCCACCGCGCTCAGCCACGCCACCGGCGACGGGGCTGTCCTCCTCGAGCTCGCCGAGGCGATGGGTGCCCTGACCCGGTGCGCCATCTCCACCGGCGGTGACCCGCTGGCCGACCTGGTCACGGCGGCGGCCGCCCATGTGCCGGGGGCCGACTGGGCCAGCGTGACCACGCTGCGTCGCGGCCGGTTCCGCACCGAGGCCGCCTCGGACCAGGTGGCCCGCCAGGCCGACGCCATCCAGTACGACGTCGGGCTCCGGCCCGTGCGTCGACGCGGTGCTCGAGGACAGCGTCTACGTCACCGGCGACATCAGCCGGGACGAGCGCTGGCCGGCCTTCGGGGCGAGGGCGTACACCGAGCTCGGCATCACCAGCGTCCTGGCCCACCGACTCATCCTCGCCGACGACATCCAGACCGTCGCGGCGCTCAACCTCTACGCGGCCAGCCCGGACGCGATGGGCGACCACGCGGTGGCGATGAGTCTCGTCCTCGCCACCCACGCCTCCCTGCTCGTGTCGACCGGCGCGGTCCAGGACCGGGCCCAGCACCTGGAGCGTGCGCTGCGCAGCAACCGGGAGATCGGGGTCGCGATGGGCGTCCTGATGCAGCAGCACCGGCTCACCCGGGAGCAGGCGTTCGACGTGCTGCGCGTGGCCAGCCAGGACTCCAACCGGAAGCTCGCCGACCTGGCGACGGAGGTGGCGGACACGGGGGTCCTGTCGTTCCGGCGCTGGCCGGCGCGCCGCACCGCCCTGGACTGAGGTCGGTCGCGGGCGTCAGGTCGACTCGATCTGGGCGCCCCGGGCGGAGAAGGACAGCCGGCGTGTCACGACCTCGTGAGCGCTCAGCGCCACGCTCTGGTCGTGCGAGTAGGCGTGGGCGCGGATCAGGGCCAGGGCGTCGTCCTCCGCGAGCCCGAGCATCGCGATGACCATCCCGGTCGCCTGGTGGACCTCGGCGCGCTCGGCCCACGGCCCCCGCGCCTCCCGCGACTCCGCCCGCTCGGCGAGCAGCGCTGCGGCGACGACGACGGTCAGCGCCTGCGCGTCCGCCGGGTCGATCCGGCCGCCGGCCCCGTGCTGGTACAGCGTGAGGACGCCGAAGACCTCGCCCGGCCGGCCCAGCGGGAGGGCGTGCACCGTCACCGGCCCGAGCACGCCGAGGTCGGTGCTCCGCAGCAGCGGCCACCGGGCGTCGGCGACGGCGTCGTCGTCCCGCAGCTCACCGCGGGTGTAGGAGCCGGTCGAGAACGTCTCGGCCCCGGGGCCCTGCCCGACGACGTCCTGGGCCTCCTCGAGGATCAGGGCCGCGTCGTCGGTCGCGCACAGCGTGACCCGTTCGGGGTGCGTGTAGGCCAGCGTGATCGCCGCCCCGTCGCAGTGCAGGACGGATGCCGCGGCGCGGCAGAAGCGGGCCGGCAGCGGCAGCCCCCGTCCCGCGCCCTCTCCCACGGCTGTCGCCAGGCGGCTCAAGAGGTCGTCGACGTCGGCCACGACCGCTCACATCCTGACAGGAGACCCCTCGCGGGAGACCCTCTCCCACCGGATCGGTTCAGCCTAGACCTCGACGGCGCCGCACAGGACGGGACGAACGACCGCGCGGAGGCCCCGGCACGCGAGCGTAAGGTGGAGCCAGAGCCGCTCCCCGCGGCGGAAGGTCGGTGACGGAATGTCCGGCATCACCGCCCTCCTCCCGCGCCTCGGCGACCGGGCCCGGTCCAGGTGAGCGGCCCGCGGCTCGGCGACGTTCTGGCCCTGGCCGGCGCGCGGAGCGTCTCCGACGACGGCGACGTCACCGGTGCACTGCTGGGTCTGCTCACCGGGGCCCTCGAGGTCGTGCCTGCCGACGCCGCCGCCCTGCTGGTCCGCACGCCCGCCGGTGACCTCGAGCTCCTCGCGGCGACCAGCCACCGTGCCGCCGACCTCGAGATGTACCAGGTGCAGGCCGGGGAGGGGCCGTGCCTGCAGGCGCTGCACACCCGAGAGCCGGTCGACGCGGTGGGCTCCGCGAGCCTGCTGGGCCGCTGGCCGGTGGCCGGCCCGGCGATCCTCGCGGCCGGCTACACGGCGGTGCACGCGGCACCGCTGCACTGGCGTGGGGAGACCTTCGGCGCGCTGAACCTGTTCCGGGTCGCCGGGCCGGTCCTCTCCCCGGCTGAGGCGGCCGCCTGCCAGGCCCTGGCCGACGCGACGACGATGCTCGTCGTCAGCGGGCACCTCGACACCGCTCACCTCACCCTGGGACTGGAGCGGGCGCTCGCGGCGCGGGCTGTCGTCGAACGCGCCAAGGGCGCGCTGGCGCACCTGCGTGGCCTCGACATGGACCGGGCCTACGAGGCCCTCGCCGGCCTGGCGGCCGAGGAGGGCGTCGGCCTGGGCGAGGCCGCCCGTCAGGTCCTCGACCGCGCCCGCCGGCAGAGCCTGGACTAGCGCCCGCCCGGGAACGGTTCCCCCGCCCGGAAGCGGGTAGATGGGGGTCAGACCGACCCGAGGAGGAACCATGGAGGACCACCAGCCCGGCGACCTGGGCGCTGCCCGCACCATGTCGGTCGGTCCGCGGCGCGAGGGCCCGTCCCGACCCCGGGTCGTCGTGACCGGCGGGGCCGGCTTCCTCGGCAGCCACCTCTGCACCGCGCTCGTCGAGCAGGGCGCCGACGTCGTCGCTCTCGACAACTTCGCCACCGGCACCCCCGCCAACCTCGCCCACCTCTTCCACGACCCCCGCTTCCGGCTCCTCCGGTGCGACGTCACCGACTTCATCCACGTCCCAGGGCGCGTCGACCTCGTCCTCCACTTCGCCTCACCGGCGTCACCGGTGGACTACCTGCGGATGCCGGTCGAGACGCTCAAGGTCGGGTCGGTGGGGACCTGGCACGCGCTGGGCCTGGCCAAGGGCAAGGGGGCCCGCTTCGTGCTCGCCTCGACCTCCGAGGTCTACGGGGACCCGCAGACCCATCCGCAGCCGGAGACCTACTGGGGCCATGTCAACCCCATCGGGCCGCGCGGGGTCTACGACGAGGGGAAGCGTTTCGGCGAGGCCCTGACCACCGCGTACCGCGCGAACGAGGGCGTCGACACCGGCATCGTGCGGATCTTCAACACCTATGGCTCCCGGATGCGGCCGCACGACGGACGCGCCATCCCCACCTTCATCCGCCAGGCCCTGTCCGGCGAGCCGCTGACCGTCGCCGGCGACGGGTCGCAGACCCGGTCCGTCTGCCACGTCGACGACCTCGTCCGCGGCGTGCTCGCGTTCGCGCGAACGGCCCACCCCGGACCGGTCAACCTCGGCAACCCCGAGGAGCTGACCGTGCTGCAGATCGCGCAGGACGTGGTGGCCACCGTGGGCTCCCCCTCCCCCGTCGAGCACATCGCCCTGCCGGTGGACGACCCCAAGGTCCGCCGCCCGGACACCTCCCTGGCCGAACGGCTGCTCGGGTGGCGCCCCCAGGTGTCCTGGGCCGAGGGCCTGTCCCGCACGGTGGAGTGGTTCCGTCAGGCCCCGGTCCGCAGCGACCTACAGGGCCCGGAGGGCTCGGCGGAGCTCGGGGCGCGCACCGCCTGACCGGCGAGCAGGTGGCCGGCCGCACCGAGGACGTCGCCGACGGTGACCGCCGCGAGCCGACGGTCGACGCCCTGGCCGTGCGGGTCGCCCTGCCGCGCGGGACCCGGTTCGCCGCGCCAGAGCACGGCGTGCCGATCCCGGTCGATGCGCGGGCCCCACACCGCCGGTGAGACCGGGCCGAACAGCGTCACCGACGGGGTGCCGAACGCCGTGGCGAGGTGGGCCACCCCGGTGTCCCCGCTGAGCAGCAGCCGGGCCGAGCCCACCGTCTCGGCCAGGCCGGCCAGCTCGTCGCGGCCGCACCGGTTCTCAGCCCCGGGAGCCGAGCGCGCCACCGCGGCACAGCGGGCGGCCTCCCCGGCGGTGCCGGTCACGACGACCGGGTGGCCGGCCCTGGCGAGCGCGCCCGCCACGGCCGCCCACCGGGCCGCCGGCCAGCACCGGGCCGGCGCCGCCGCGCCCGGGTGCACCACGACGTGGGCACCGCGGCGCGCCGGGGGCGGCAGCCGCAGGTCCTCCACGTCCGCGGCACCCCCGACCCAGTGGGCGAGCCGCAACCAGCGGTCCACCTCGTGCTCGTCGCCGTCCCAGG
The DNA here is from genome assembly GCA_963772645.1 of uncultured Actinomycetota bacterium. Taxonomy (GTDB): domain Bacteria; phylum Actinomycetota; class Actinomycetes; order Actinomycetales; family Dermatophilaceae; genus DASSQJ01. The sequence goes on along the minus strand of CAVYYD010000007.1, from coordinate 89,338 downwards.
GCGGACCGTCCAGGTGCCCGGCGGCGGGACAGGCGTAGCCGACGAGCCGGCCGGGGCGCAGCGTCCGCAGCAGCCGGTGGCTCTGCGGGCCGCACCCGTGGAGGTTCACCGCGACGGCGGGTCGGGGTGCCCCGAGGCGGCTCGGCAGCCCGCCGACCCCGCGGACGGGCAGCACGGCGTCGACGACGCCGAGCGAGGTGAGCCACTCCCCCAGCTGGCCGGGTGCACCGAGGACCAGCCTCGCGCCGGGCCAGGCACGGCGCAGGCCGCGCAGTGCCGGGACGGCGGTCAGCAGGTCGCCCAGGCCAAGGGCGCGCAGGACGAGGACGTCGGTCACGGCCAGGACGGCTCCTGCGACGACGCGACGACGAGCTCGCGGATCTCGCAGCCGGGCGGCTGCTGGAGCACGGTGAGGACCACGGCCGCGACGTCCTCCGGGTCGTTGAGCGGCGCGTCGGGGCCGGGACGGTACTGCTCGGTCCGCCCGTCGAAGAAGTGGGTGCGCATCCCCCCGGGCACGAGCAGGGTCACGCCCACCCGGCCGGCGAGCTCGGTGGCCAGGGCCCGGGTGAAGCCGACGACACCGAACTTGGACGCGCAGTACGCGGTGGCGTCGCCCACGGCCTTGAGCCCGAGGGTGGAGGCCACCGTCACGACCCGGCCGCGCCGCTGCTCCAGGTGGGGCAGCGCCGCCCGCACGACGGCCGCGGTGCCGAGGAGGTTGACCCGCACCACCCGCTCCCAGTCCTCGGTCGGCACGCTCGACAGCGGTCCGCAGGCGTCCGTGCCGGCGGCGGTCACCACGGCGTCCGGTGGCCCGGCGACCTCCACCGCCCGGGCGACCGCGTCCGCGGCCCGCTGCGAGTCGGACAGGTCGGCGACGACGTGGGCCACGGCCGGGTCCTCGGGTGGGGCCAGGTCGATGACCACGGGGGTCCCGCCGGCCTTGGTGACGGCGGTGACGACGGCTGCGCCCAGGCCACTCGAACCGCCGGTGACGAGGACGGTGCCGATGCCGGTACGGGTGCTTGCGGTGCTCACAGGGGGTCTCCTTGGTCGGTGGACTGCAGGACGGCGGTCGTGGACCGCCCGGACAGGTAGGGCAGGAGGACGACGCGGCCCCCCCACGAGCGGACCAGGCCGGCCTCGGGGAGCTCGGCGTCCTCGTAGTCACCGCCCTTGGTCCACACGTCGGGGCGGAGCCGGCGCAGGACGGTGCACGGGTCGTCCTCGTCGAAGACGACGACGGCGTCGACGCACGCGAGCCCGAGCAGGACCCGGGCCCGGTCCTGGTGGGAGTGGACGGGGCGGCCCGGGCCCTTGAGGCGGCGCACCGAGGCGTCGGAGTTGAGCAGGACGACCAGGCCGTCCCCGAGCGCGCGGGCCCCTTCGAGCATCCGGACGTGCCCGGCGTGGACCACGTCGAAGCAACCTCCGGTGGCGACGAGGACGCCACCGCCCCGGCGCAGCCCGGTGAGCCGGTCGAGCGCTGCCGTCCCCGGCTCACCGGCCGGCCCCCGCGTCGGGGGTGGTGCAGGCTCCTCCGGCGCCGCCGCGCTCGCCGGGCCACGCAGCCCGGAGGCCCCGCCCGCCGCGACGAACTCGCCGGCCCGGGCCACGGCCTCGACGACCGCCTCGGACGTGGTCCGTCCCCTGGCCAGCGCCACCGCGGCGGCGCTGGCGAACCGGTCCCCGGCGCCGCAGGTGTCGCCGGCCGCGGGAACGGCCGGCGCGAAGAGCGGCTCGCTGGCCGAGGTCGCCACCCAGGCGCCCCGGTGGCCGCCGGTCACCGCCACCGCCCGGGCCGCCCACACCTCGAGCAGACGGCTCGCGACGAGGTCGCCCGCGGCCTTGGGCATCCCAGCCAGGGACCGGGCCTCGCCGAGGTTCGGGGTGACCAGCGCGCAGCCCTCGACCGGGTCGCCACCACGCGGGTGGGGGTCCCAGAGCACGAGGTCGCGGCGGGCGCGCCCGGCCAGCGCCTCCCGCACCGCGGGGTCGGCCGTGGTGCCCCCGCCGTAGCACGAGGCGAGGACGACGTCGGCCACCTCGAGCGCGCGTGCGGCCTCGGGCGTCAGCCCGCCCACCGGGTGCCCCGACCCCCCGGTGTCCAGGCGCACCAGCGACTGGCCGCCCGCCCGCACCCGGGTCTTGACCCGGGTGGCCCCCTCGTGGCCGAGCGGCAGCACCCGCACCCCACCCTCGGCCAGGAGCGCCCGCAGCTCCCGGCCGTCGGCGTCCTCGGCCAGCGGCGCCACCAGCGTGACGTCGACATCGTCGGCGGCGGCGAGCAGTGCGGCCAGGCCGGCACCGCCGGGACGCCCGGCGACCTCCTCGACATCGACGACGGGTGCGGGCGCGTCGGGGCAGACCCGCTCCACGTGGCCGTGCAGGTCCCGGTCGAGGAGGCAGTCGCCGACCACGACGAGGTGCGGGCGGGTGCTCACGACGCCTGCCGGCAGACCGGGCCGGCCTCCATCAGGCCCCGCCGGGTCAGCGTGGCGTCGAGGGCCGCGCACAGCGCGTGGATCGCGACGAGGTGCACCTCCTGGACGGCGGCGGTGCTCGGCGCCTCCACGACGACGGCCTCGTCGGCCAGGCCCGCCAGCGGGTTGGGGCCCGGGCCGGTCATCGCCCACACGTGCAGGCCCGCGTCGAGTCCGCGCTTGGCCGCGTGGATGACGTTGCTGCTGCCGCCGCTGGTGGAGAGCAGGACGAGGACGTCCCCGGGTCGACCGTGCGCCTCCACCTGACGGGCGAACACCTCGTCGGGGCCGTAGTCGTTGAGGATGGCCGTCAGGCTCGAGGTCTCCGCGGTCAGCGCGATCGCCGAGAGCGGGCGGCGGTCGGTGCACCACCGGCCGACGAGCTCGGCGGTGAGGTGCTGGGCCTCCGCGGCACTGCCCCCGTTCCCGGCGGCGAGCAGGCGGCCCCCGCCGACGAGGGCGTCCGCGAGCCGTTCGCCCCAGGACTGCACGAGGTCGGACTGCCGCACGAGCGAACGCATCCCGCAGTCCACCTCCCGGGTGTGCTCCGCCAGCCACGACCGGCCCCGGGGGCGCGCCCCGACGCCGTCGACCGCCGCGAGCAGCGCGTCCTCGGTCCGGGTGGCGACCACGGACCAGTCGAAGCGCTCCACGGCCCGGGCCCGGGCTCGGCGTCCCATCCGGGCTGCCTCCTGCGGGTCCTCGAGCAGGCGGCGCACCGCCGCGGCGAGCGCGGGCACGTCGCGCGGTGGGACGAGCAGGCCGGTAACCCCGTCATCGACCGAGTCCAGCAGCCCACCGACGGCGCTCCCGACGAGCGGCCGGCCGCAGGCCGCCGCCTCCAGCGGGGTGATCCCGAACGGCTCGTACCACGGCACGGCGAGGACGAGGTCCGCCGACCGGTAGAGCGCGGGCATGGCCTCCTGCGGTCGCTGGCCGCTCAGCACCAACCGGTCACCGACGCCGAGGTCGTCGGCGAGGCGGCGCAGCCGGCGGGCCTCCGCGTCCTCGCCGAGGGCCTCCTCCGGCGGCCCGCCGACGACGAGGAGCTCGACGTCCGGGAGGTCGGCCAGGGCCCGCACCGCGAGGTCGAAGCCCTTGCGCTCGACGAGGCGACCGACCGCGAGCAGCCGCGCCCGGCCACCGGCGGGGCGACGGTCCCGGCCCCCCGGCGCGGGGCCGTCCGGGACGAAGACGTCGGTGTCGACCCCGCAGGGCACCACCACGACGTGGTCGGTCGGGACGCCGAGGCGGCCCAGCTCCTCGACCTCTTCGCGGCAGGTCGCCAGGACGACGTCCGCCTCCCGGGCCACCCGGCACTCGAGTTCGACGCGCTCGGGCGGGCTGGTGTCGGCGTCCCGCTGGTGGCGACGCTTGACGCTGCCGAGCGCGTGGAAGGTCTGGACGGCCGGGACCCGGCGTCGGTCCGTGGCGTGGCGGGCGGCCAGGCCCGACATCCAGAAGTGCCCGTGCACGACGTCGGGGTCACCGGTGCGCTCCCAGTCCTCGGCCATCCACCGGCCGAACTCGGCCATGAAGGGCAGGAGCTCGTCCTTCGGCAGGTGCCGCGCGGGCCCGGCCGGCACGTGGACGACGACCACGCCGGGGGCCACGGGGACCAGCTCGGGCAGGTCGGGGTCGTCACGGCGGGTGTAGACCCGCACCTCGTGGCCGCGGCGGGCCAGGGCGAGCGACAGCTGCGCCACGTGGACGTTCTGCCCCCCGGCGTCGGCCTCGCCGAGCGCGGCGAGCGGGCTCGCGTGCTCGGACACCATCGCGATCTTCACGATGCCACCTCCTTGAGGATGCGGTCCCAGTCGTCGAGGAACCGGTTGAGGGAGTAGCGCTCCAGGGCGTGCGCACGGGCGGCTCGGCCGCGCTCGCGCGCCTCGTCGGGGTCCGCGAGCAGCCGGCACGCCGTGGCCCGCAGCAGCTCGCGGTCGTTGCTCACCAGACCCGCCGCGGGCGGAACGGCCGCGGGCACCTCCGTCGTCGACAGCGCGAGGACCGGCATCCCGAGCGTCATCGCCTCGAGGAGGGACAGGCCCAGGCTGGTCCACCGGTAGGGGTGGAGGTAGACCCGGTGGCTGGCCATCGCCTCGTGGAGCGCGTCCTGGGGCAGGTCGTGGCACCGCTGGCGGTCCAGACCGGAGAGCCGCCGCTCCTCGGCGAGCAGCCCGAGCTGCTCGCTCGCCATGCCGTACACCGAGAGCGGCAGGGTGCGCGCGAGGTCCAGGACCAGGTCGGTCCCGGCCACCCGCCAGCGACGGACCGGCTCGTTGACGCAGACCGCGAGCGAGGGGGCGGTCCCGGTGTAGCGGGGACCCGGGTCCGGGATGCCGTGCTCGATGACGGTCACGGGGTGCTCCCGGCAGTCCCAGGCCATGGCGTTGAACGCGGTGACGTGGACGACCGGGACACCGGCCAGCCGCGGGTCGTGCAGGACCGGGTGCTCGCTGCGCACCGCGTGCCCGGTCGGGGCGTTGTGCTCGAGGTAGAGCACCGGGAGGTCGGCCCCGACCCGCCGCCCGGTCCACTGCTCCACGAGGTCGGCCTCGTGGGGCCGCTGGAGGACGACGACGTCGACCTGCTCCTCGGCCAGGGCGTCGACCGGCACCTCTCGTGCCTGCGCGGGCCAGTCCCAGGTGCGCGCGCGGCCCGCCCCGTCGGGCCCACGGTCGGGCAGGAGCGGCAGGAGGTACTCGTGCGGCCCCTGGACCAGGGAGGTGCAGTAGGAGCCGTGAACGTGCCAGACCAGGACCTTCACGACGCCCGCACCCCCGCCGGGCGGGAGCGGACGGCGGCCACCGGTGCGGCCGTCGGTGCCTTCGTCGGCGCCGACGCGCCCCCGCGCCGGGACCGCCCCGCGGCGAGCGGGGTGCCGGCGAGCGAGGCCACCGCCGACACCACCTCGGGCCCGGTGACGACCGAGGTGCACGGGTGCCCGGCCACCGGGCAGGTGCGGGCGCGGGTGAGCCGGCACGGCGCGTCCTGGTCGCCGAGCACGACGTGCGGGACCCGCCAGGGCCGCCAGCGCTCGAGCGGGACGACCGGGGCGAAGACGCTGACGACCGGGGTGCCGACCGCCGCGGCGAGGTGGGCCGGGCCGGTGTTGCCGACGACGACGGCCGCCGCCCCGGAGAGGACGCCGGCGAGGTCGCGCAGCGAGGTGCGTCCGGTGAGGTCGACGCCGCCGACCGGGGTCACCGCCGCCCCGACCGGCTCCTCCCCCGGGCCGCCGGTCACGACCACCCGCCAGCCCGCGGCGGCGAGGGCCTGGGCGTGCTCGGCCGCCCTCGCCACGCCGATGCCGCGGGACGGCACCGAGGCGGTCGGGTGGACCACGACGTAGCCGCGCCCGAGCCCGGCGGGGGGTGCGGCGTGCCGGACCCGGAGACGGTCGTCCGGGACGCGGGGGTGCCCGGCCGCCTCGACGAGCGCGCACATCGCCTCGACCTCGTGGCCGCCACCGAACCCCGGGTCGTCGCGGCCGGGGACCCTCCGGTGGCGCACGTCGAGCAGCGCACCGGGGGCCGCGTCGCTCGTGCCGACCACCCGCGGGACGCCGGCCCAGCGCGCCACGAGCGCCATCGGCAGGGGGCTCTGGTGGTAGGAGGTGAGGACCACCACCTCGTCGTAGTCGCCGGCCCGCACCGTCCGGACGAGGGCGTCGAGGGCTGCCGGGCCGGGGCCCGGTGCCGAGCCGACCCACGGCACCTCGGCGACGAGGACCGCGGCGACGTCGGGCAGGAGGTGGGCCGCGGCCGCCCCCGCGGGCGAGACGAGGAGGTCCACCCGGCCGACGTCGGCGCGCAGCTGGCGGAGCGCGGGGCCGGCGAGCAGGACGTCGCCGTCGCTGTCCAGCCGCACGGCGAGCACCCGCGCGCCGGGCCCGCGCTCAGCCACGGCCCCACCCGAGGACGAGGTCCACCGCGCCCGAGAGGTCCTCGGCGACGACCGGGGCCGCCGCCACCTCCTCGGCGCGGGTGACCGGGGTCGGGACGAGCACCGACCGGGCTCCGGCGGCACGGGCGGCCTCGGCGTCGGCGCCGATGTCCCCGATGAGCACGCACTCCTCGGCGCGGACCCCCAGGGCGCGGGCCGCCGCCTCCACCAGGCCCGGGCCCGGCTTGCGGCACCGGCACCGGTCGTCCGGCCCGTGCGGGCACACCTGCCAGGTCCCGAACGGCCCGAGCCGGGCCTCGACCTCGGCGTTGACCGCAGCCACCTGCTCGGTGCTCAGCAGCCCCCGCGCGACGCCGGACTGGTTGGTCACCACGCCGAGGGGCAGGCCGGCCGCGCGGAGCCGGTCCAGGGCCTCGCGGGCCCCTGCCACCGGCTCGACGGCCGCCGGCTCCCCGTTGTAGGGCACGTCCTGCACGATGGTCCCGTCGCGGTCGAGCAGGACGGCGCGCGGCGGGGTCGGCCACGGTACGGCCCGACGGTGACGCCACCAGCCGAGCACCCGGTGGAGGACGGCCGCCGGAGGGATGACCGCGCTGGTCCACGCCATCGTGGTCGTCTCCGCGACGGTGCGCGGCCCGGGCGCCACCCGCGCCCGGGTGAAGTCGGCGAGGTGGCCGACGGCGAGCGCGCCGGCGGCCGTCGCCACGGCCCTGGCGGGGCGGGAGCGGGGGACCCACGGCGCCACGCCGAGGGCCGCGACGCCGGCGAGGGTCGCGACGAGGTGGCGGCGGAACATCCCGCGGCCGGTGCCGGCGAGATCACGCCACCGGCGGCCGTGGAGCCGGCGCATCAGCGCGTCGTCGGCGTTCCCGCGTTGCACCCGCACACTCGTCGCCGGGCCGGCCGGGCGCACCGGGTGCTCGACCCACCGCCGCCCCCGGGTCAGCGACCACCCGGCCTGCTGCACCCGCAGCGCCAGGTCGGCGTCCTCGCGGTAGGCCCGGGGGAAGCGTTCGTCGAAGCCACCGACGGCGACCAGGGCGGCCCTGCGGTAGGCCATGTCTGCGGTGGCCCACCTCGCGTCGGCCAGCCCGGCCGTCGAGCGCTCCCAGTCGGTCGGTCGGCGCCCGGTCGGCAGCGGGACGTGGAGGCGTCCCTGCGAGCCACCGTCCCTCTCCCCCAGCCCGACGAGGTCGGCCACCAGCGCGCCGGTCCAGCCCGGGGGCGCGACGACGTCGTCGTCGAGGAAGGCGACCCAGTCCGCCGTGACCAGGCGCCAGCCGAGGTTGCGGGCGGCCGCGGGGCCCCGGCCCCAGCCCCGGACCACCCGGTGCGGCACCGGCGCCGGGCCGGTCTCCAGCCGGCTCGAGGGGTCGCGTCGGTCGTCGACGACGACCACCTCGCACGGGGCGGGCCCGTCCTGGGCGGCGAGGCCGGCCAGGAGCGTGGCCAGGCTGGGCCGGCCGAGCGTCGGCACGACGACGGCGAACCGGGGCGGCTGACCGCTCATCGCGGCCCCGCGCCCGAGAAGAGCTCGGAGCGTCGCACGAGGTGCGGTCCGAGGACGAGGGCGTCGACCGAGGCCGAGCCGAAGACCTCGAGCGCGTCCCGCGGGTCGTCCACCATCGGCCGGCCGGCCGTGTTGAGGCTGGTGTTGACGAGGACCGGCAGGCCGGTGCGCGCCTCGAAGGCGCGCAGCAGCGCGGCGACCCGCGGGGTCCCCTCGTCGTCGACGGTCTGCACCCTGGCGGTCCCGTCGACGTGGACGACGGCGGGGATGCGGTCGCGCCAGGCCGGGTCGACGCGGTGGACGAAGAGCATGTACGGGCTGGGCAGCGGCCCGTCGTGGAAGATCTCCCCTGCACGCTCGGCGAGGACCATCGGTGCAACCGGACGGAACTGCTCGCGCCCCTTGACCTCGTTGAGCCGCTCGAGGTTCGCCGCCCGACCCGGGTGCGCCAGGAGCGAGCGGTGGCCCAGCGCGCGCGGCCCGAACTCGCTGCGGCCGTCGAACCAGGCGATGACCCCGTCGCCGGCGAGCACGTCGGCCGCCTCGGCCGCGACGTCCTCGGGCGTGCTGAACGGCACCGCGGCACGACGCAGCCAGGCGGCGAGCTCGTCGTCCCGCCAGCCGCGTCCCAGTGCCGCGGTCGTCATCGGCTCGGCGAGCCGGCCGCCGTCGGCCGCCACCTGCAGGGCCGCCCCCAGGGAGGTCCCGGCATCACCCGCCGCCGGCTGGACCCACACCTGCTCGAAGGCGGTCTCCCGCCAGATCCGGCTGTTCGCGACGCAGTTCAGCGCGGTCCCACCGGCCATGGTCAGGACACGGTCACCGGTGCGCTCGTGCAGCCAGGTGGCGAGCTCGACGAGGACCTCCTCGACCCGGGTCTGCACCGAGCAGGCGAGGTCGGCGTACTGCGGGGGCCAGTCGTCCTCGCCCCCGGCGCGGCGGGGCGCGAAGGACGACCAGTCCGGTACCGGCGCCTCGAAGCCCCCGTCGGGGGTGGCCCTGATCGTCTCGCGCAGCGCCTCGAGATGCACCGGGCGGCCGTACGACGCCAGCGCCATCACCTTGTACTCGTCGCTGGAACGCAGGAACCCCAGGTGCTCGGTGAGCGACTCGTAGAGCAGGCCGAGGGAGTGCGGCAGGGACTGGGCGGCGAGCACCTCGAGACGACCGTCCTCGTAGTGCCCCGCGAGGTGGCTGGCCGCCTCGCCCCGCCCGTCGAGGACGAGCACGCTGCACGGCCGGCCGCGCCCCGGCAACGGTGCCGCGAGGGCGGCCGACGCGGCGTGCGCCACGTGGTGCGGCACGTACCGCACCTGCTCACGGTCCAGGCCGGGCAGGGCGGTGGCGAGAAACCCCGGCGCCGCCTCGGCGTACATCCGCCGCAGCGGGTCCCACGGGTCGTCCAGGCCCATGTCCTCGGCCGGCTTGGCCAGCCCCGGGTCGAAGGAGTAGGCGACGGCGTCGAGCTCCTCCGGCCGCAGGCCGACCTCGGCCAGGCACCACCGCATCGCCTGCTCGGGCAGCTCCCACGCGGCGAACGGAACGGGCCGCTTCCCGTGCTTGCGCCGGGAGAACCGTTCCTCCTCGGCGGCACCCACGACCCGGCCGTCGACGACCAGAGCAGCGGACGGGTCGTGGAAGATCGCGTTCACTCCCAGCACCTTCATGCCGCGCCCACTACCCGGGAGAACCGCTTCTCATCCGTCACCGGCGAGAAAATGCGTCACCGGCCGGGGGGAGCCGGCGGGGGGTTTGGCCGCCCGGCCGAGCGGGGAAGTGCAGACCATGAGCAGCACGTCCTCGACCCCGACCGCCACCGACCCGGGCCCCGCGGTGCAGGACGCCGTCCGCCGAGCGCGGGGCGCCGCGCCGGGCTGGCGGACGGTGTCCCCCGCACAGCGCGCCGCCCACCTGCGGGCGGCCGCCGCGGCGGTGCGCGCAGCCACGGACGACCTCGGGGACGTGCTCTGCGCCGACACCGGCCGGCTGCTCGCCGAAGCACGCGACTCCGCCGGCGTGGCCGCCGACCTGCTCGACGAGGCCGCGGTGACCGGGCTCGGCGGCGGGCGGTCCCTGGCCGGGGAGCCGGGCATGCTCGACGTGGTCCGCACCGAACCGCGCGGCGTCGTCGGGGTCATCACCCCGTGGAACGACCCGTACCCGGCCGCCGCCGGCCTGATGGCCGCCGCGCTCGTCACCGGGAACACCGTCGTGCACAAGCCGTCCGAGCGCAGTGCCGCCGCCGGTCGGCGGCTCACCGAGCTCGTCGCCGGCCACCTCCCGGAGGGGGTGCTCGAGCTCGTCGAGGGGGACGGCGAGGCCGGGGCCGCCCTGGCCGGCGACCCCGGCGTCGACCTCGTCGCCCACATCGGCAGCAGCGCGGCCGGCGCCGCGGTCCGCCTGGCCTGCGCCCGCCGGGGCGCGGCCTCCGTCACCGAGAACGGGGGCAAGGACGCGTTGGTCGTCGACGACGGCGTCGAGCCGCGGTGGGCGGCAGAGCAGATCGCGCTCGGCGCGTTCACGAACGCCGGCCAGCTGTGCACCTCGGTGGAGCGCGTCTACCTCCACGCGGGGGTGGCAGACGCGGTGCTGCAGGCCCTCGTCTCGCTGGCCCGGGGGCACGTCACCGGCGACCCCCGGGACCCCCGGACGACCCTCGCCCCGCTCGTCGACGCCCGGGGCCTGGCCACCGTGGACGCCCACGTCCGCGACGCCGTCGCGCGGGGCGCCCGGGTCCTGGCCGGCGGCACGGCGGAGCCCGGGACCTCGAGTGCCTACCTCGCGACGGTGCTCCGCGGCTGCACGGACGACATGCTCGTGATGAGGGAGGAGACGTTCGGCCCGGTGGCTGCGGTCGCCGTCGTCGACTCCTGGGAGGAGGGCCTGGAGCGCGCCGGGACCGGTCGCTACGGTCTCGCGGCCACCGTGCTGACGCCCGACACCGCGCACGCCCTCCAGGCCATCGAGACCCTCGAGGTCGGCACCGTCAAGGTCAACGCCGTCTTCGGCGGCGCCCCGGGCGGGTCCGCCGACCCCCGCCGCGACAGTGGCGCGCGTCCCGGCTACGGCCCGGACCTGCTGCGCGAGATGGTCGTCCTCAAGGCGGTGCACTGGGAGCCCGCGCCGCCCGCCCGGTGAGCGCCTGCAGGCCGGGACGGGAGGACGGATGCGCGACCCACGGCTGACCGTCGTGATGATCACCCACGACCGCCGCACCGAGGCGGACCGCTCGCTGCGGCTGCTCGAGCGGCTTCCCGAGCGCCCCCGGGTCGTCGTCGTCGACAACGGCTCGAGCGACGGGACCGCGGACATGGTGCTCCAGTGCCATCCCGACGCCACGCTGCTCGAGCCGGGGGCCAACCTCGGCGCGGTCGGCCGCAACCTCGGCGTCGCCGTCTCGCACACCCCGTACGTCGCGTTCTGCGACGACGACACGTGGTACGACCCCGGCGCCCTGGCCCGGGCCGCCGACCTCCTCGACGCCCACCCCTCGCTCGCGGTGGTCACCGCGACCATCCGCGTCGAGCCCGGCGGTCGGCTCGACGCGGTGAGCGCGGAGATGGCACAGAGCCCGCTGGAGCGGCCGCCGGGGCTGCCGGGGCACCCGCTGCTCAGCTTCCTCGCCGGGGTCAGCATCGTGCGGCGCACCGCGTTCGAGGAGGTCGGCGGGTTCTCGCCGAGGCTGTGGCTCGGCGGCGAGGAGGAGCTGTTGGCGGCGGACCTCGCGGCGGCCGGCTGGCACCTCGCCCACGTCCCCGACGTCGTGGCCCACCATGCGCCCTCGGTGGCCCGTGACCCGCACCGGCGGCGGGCGGACGGCATCCGGAACACGCTGTGGTTCACCTGGCTGCGCCGTCCCGCGGCTCCCGCCGCGTGGCGGACCGTCCGCCTCCTGGGCCGCCTGCCGCGGGACCGGGTCACGGCGCGGGCCCTGGCGGCCGCGCTGGCCGGAGTGCCCTGGGTGCTCCGCGAGCGCCGGGTGGTCCCGGCCGACGTCGAGGCCGGCCTCCGGCGGCTCGAGGGCGCCCAGCTGGACGGCGGGACGCGCCGCTACGTGTCCTGACCGACGGCCCGCTCGAGCAGGGCGACCCGCTCCTCGAGCCAGGTGGGGACACGCTGCCGGTGGGCGAGGGCGGCCGGGAGCCGGGGCAGCGCGCTCACCACCGCGCCCAGCGGCGCAGCGGCGACCCTTGCGGCGACCACCGGCCAGGGCCGGCGAAGGCACGCGGTGAGGACGGCGTTGCGCGCCACGAGGCGGTCGCGGGCCGGGCCCCGGTGCTGGACCCCCGGATGGTGGTGGGCCACGACGTCGGGCACGTAGGCCAGACCCCAGCCGGCCGCGGCGAGGTCGAGGGCCACGCGTTCCTCCTCGCCGGCGAAGTGCACGGTCCCGTCGAACCCCCCGACGGCGAGGAACGACGAACGACGCACGACCGTGCCGCACGCGACGAACCCAAGCACGGAGGCTCCCGGCAGGTCGGGGGCGCTGCCCAGGGGTGCGTCGGCCATCGCCGCACTGACCGGGTCCAGCCGCTCCTGCGGGCCCACGAGCACCCGGGCGGCGAGCACCGCCAGCCGCGGGTGCGCAGCGAAGAGCTGGGCGGCGCAGTCGAGCGCGCCGGGGGCCCACCACGAGTCGTCGTCGGCGAAGGCGACCACCTCCGCGTCCACCGCACCCACCCCGACGTTGCGCGCCCGGGCCCCGATGTCCCCGGGCAGGGCGATGACCCGGACCGACCGGTGGTGCCGGCGCACCGCCTCGGCGGTGCCGTCGAGCGACCCGTTGTCGACGACGACGACCTCGGCGCCGGGCGGCGCGGCTGCGAGCAGGCGGGGCAGGGTGGCGAGCACCCGGTCGCGGCGGTCCCGGGTCATCATGACGATGCCGACGCGCAGCGCGCCGGCCGTGGGGCACCCTCGCTCGTGCCGCGCCGCCGCCATGCCAACGCATGTGCCCGGAACCGGGAACCGGCAAACGGGCTGCCGGCAAACGGGCTGCCGGCCCCCCGACGCTCTCGCCCACCGGCGGGACCGCCGCGCGCCGACGTCGTTGAACCCACCGGGCGGCCAGGAGCATGCTGAGGGGTGCTTCTCGGGCTGCCGAACGGGTCACCCGGCCGCCGTGACGTCGGGAGGAACGCGACATGGACAGCAGCAGCAGCGCGGACCTGGTGCTCAGGGTCCAGCCGGTCGAGGGCGACGAGGACGCAGACCTCCTCGAGGTGACCGACCTGCTCCGCCGGGAGCTCCTCGACCTCGACGTCGAGCAGGTCCGCCCGCTCGAGGCCGGGGAGGCCCCCGCGGACGCCAAGGGGGTGGCCGCCCTCGCCGGCTGGCTCGCCGTCCAGCTCGGCTCGGTCGAGACGGTCCGGGCCGTCATCGACCTCGTCCGCGGCTGGGCGGGTCGGCGACGGCGGGAGGTCGAGGTCACGATCGGCGGAGACACCCTGAAGCTCTCGGCCGTCTCGGCCACCGAGCAGGAGCAGATCATCGATGCCTGGCTCGCCCGGCACGCAGCCGGCTCCTGACCTTCCGGACGAGCGCCGGCTCGCGCTCGTCATCGCGACGCAGTCCTACCAGGACCCGTCGCTGCGCCGGCTGCGCTCCCCCGGCCGCGACGCCGCCGACCTGCGCGGCGTGCTCGCCGACCCGGACGTCGGCGCCTTCACGGTCACCCCCGTCATCGACGCCACCGCCCAGACGCTACGGATCGCCGTCGCGGACTTCCTCACCGGCCTCCGACCCGACGACCTGGTCCTGGTGTACCTCTCCTGCCACGGCCTCGTCGACCTGCGCCGCCGGCTGTACTTCGCGGCGCGCGACACGGCGAAGGAGCGGCTCGCCGCGACCGGTGTCGAGGCCGAGTGGCTCCTCGACCAGCTCGAGGAGTGCCGGGCCCGACGGCAGGTCCTGATCCTCGACTGCTGCTTCAGCGGGGCGTTCGCGGCCGGCGCCAAGGGCAGCGACGAGCTCGGCCTCGGCGAACGGTTCCTCGGCCAGGGGCGCGGTCGGGTCGTGCTCACCGCGTCCCGCGGCAGCGAGTACTCCTTCGAGGGCGAGCCGGTGCCGGGCCAGGACGTCCCCGGGTCGGTGTTCACCACCGCGCTGGTCGACGGCCTCCGCTCCGGCGCCGCCGACCTGGACGGGGACGGCTACGTCTCGGTCGACGACGCCTACGGCTACGCCTTCGACCGGGTCCGGTCCTCGGGGGCCCAGCAGACCCCGCAGCGCTGGCTCTACGGGGCCGAGGGGACGATCCTGCTGGGCCGCAGCCCGGCCGGCATCGCGGTGACCCCGGCCGAGCTGCCCCCCGGCATCGCCTCGTCGCTGGACAGCTCCTACCTCCCGGTGCGCCTCGGCGCGGTGGACGCGCTCGCCGGGTGGCTGCGCGAGGAGGACCCCGCCCGCGTCCTGGCCGCGCGGCAGGCCCTGGCGCGGGTCGTGCAGAACGACCGGCCGGAGGTGGCCGCCCGCGCCCGTGAGCACCTGGCCGCCGGGGCTGCCGGGCCCCGGACGGACCCGCCGCCGCGGCCGACCGGGCCCGCGGACGGCCCCGCGACCGCGGACTCCGGTGGCTCCGCGCGGCGTCGGCCGGGGCTGGGGTCGCGTGGCGTCCGCTACGGGGCCGTCGCGGCCGTCGTGCTCGCAGCCCTCACCGGCGGCTACCTGTGGAGCAGGCAGTCGCCTGCCGCGCACCCGGCCGCCGGAACCTACGCGGCCGACGGGCCGTGGCGCTTCGAGGTCCACGACCGGATCTCCGGGGGCGACGGCGGGTGCGAGGCCACCGTCTCCCAGGACGGGAGCGACAGCACCTGGACCTGGCCGGAGCTGTACGGCACCCACTCCTTCCAGGTCCCGGCTGCCGGGACGTTCCGGTGGACGGTGAGCGACGCGCAGTGCCAGGTCGTCACCCGCGCGGGGCCGGGGGCCGTGCGCCTCCCGGCGGTCTTCGCGTCCGGCAGTGGCGACACCGACGCCTTCGCGGTCACCGGGCCGGTCACCGTCGAGGTGCGGGCCTGGACCGGGGGCGACGAGTGCGACCTCACCCTGAGGGACCCCACCGAGCAGAGCCGGTCGAGCTCGCTGGACATCCGGACCGCGACCAAGGGCGAGCCGTCGGTCCTCCTGGACCCGATGGGGCGCAGCCCCGTCTACCTCGCCGACCTGGCCTGCGACGTCCGGGTCAGCCAGTAGGGGAGGTCGACCCGATGCGCCGCCGGGCCGACCGGCGCCCGACGAGCCGCCCCACCGGGACCGGAGGTCGCGCCCCGGGTGAACCGTCGGGCCCGCCGGGCCGTAGTGGTGGGGTAGGAGGTGTGATGACCGACAGTGCCTCGGCCGTGCTGGAGCGGCTCCACGACGAGCACGGGCCCGCGCTGTGGGCCTACTGCCTTCGGCTGACCAGCCACGACCGGGCCCGCGCCGAGGACGTCCTCCAGGAGACCCTGGTCCGCGCGTGGCGCCACCAGGACCGCCTGGACGAGACCCAGGGATCGGTGCGCGCCTGGCTGTTCACGGTGGCACGCAACATCGTCATCGACGAGTGGCGGAGCCGGCACGCGCGCAGCGAGCTGCCGGTCGCCGAGGTGCCCGAGGGGCTCACCCCGGAGGACGCGACGGACCGGTTGCTGACCTCGTGGGTCGTCGCCGAGGCGTTGCACACGCTGTCCGAGGAGCACCGGGCCGTCCTGCTCGAGTGCTACTTTCGCGGAGCGTCGGTCGCCGAGGCCGCACGCCGGCTCCAGGTGCCGGAGGGGACGGTCAAGTCGCGGACGCACTACGCGCTCCGGGCGCTGCGCCTGGCACTTCAGGAGCTGGGGGTGGGGGCATGAGCTGCGAGCACGGTCACCTCGACGGCGCCTACGTCCTGGGGGCCCTGTCCGCGAGCGAGCGCCAGGAGTTCGAGCGGCACCTCCTGGGCTGCGAGGAGTGCGCCCGGTCGGTGCGCGAGCTGGCCGGGCTGCCCGGCCTGCTCGCTCACGCCCGCGCCGAGGACCTCGAGCCGGTCGCGGTCCCGCCGCTGCCGGACACGCTGCTGCCGGCCCTGGTGCGGCGGGTCCGCGTGGCGCAGCGTCGCCGCTCGGCGCTCGTGGCCGCGGTGGCCGCCGGCGTCACCGCGCTGGCCGTGGGCGGCCTCGGCGCCGGCGGCGCCTTCGGCGGGGGCGCCCCTGCCGCGACGGCGCCCTCGACGAGCACCTCGGCGGCCGCGGGTCCGGCGGCCGTGCCGATGGTGCCGGTCGGTCCGGGCCCGGTGAGCGCCGAGGTGGTGCTCGCGCCCGTTCCCTGGGGGACGCGCCTGGAGCTCACCTGCTCCTACCTCGGCGAGCAGGAGGAGTACGCCGCCCGACCGGACGCCACCTACGCGCTCGTGGTCCGCACGCGGGACGGGCGCACCGAACAGGTCGCGACCTGGCACGGGCTCCCCGGGCGGACGATGCACGTGTCGGCGGCGACCGCGACCCGCCGCGGGGACATCGCATCGGTCGAGATGCGCACCAGCGACGGGCTGGTCGTCCTGCGGCTGGCGGCCTGAGCGGAACCGCCAGCCGCACGCGAGGAGCCGGAGCCCTCAGCCGGTGGCCCGGCGGGGCCAGGAGGCACGGAGCAGCACGAGGCCGCCGACGATGCAGACGACCTCCGAGGCCGCGGCCGTCAGGACCCACCCACCGGTCCACTTCTCGTGCACCCCGAACAGGCCGACCGTGGCCGAGACCACGAACGCCCCGAGGGTGCTCGCGCCGAAGCCGGCGACGAGGAACGCCGGCACCCAGTGCCGCCGGGCGAGGAGCAGGACCGCGATGACCGCGCCCGCCGCGGCGTTGAGGAGGAACGCCGGTCCGATGACCGTCAGGTCGCGGTAGCCGTCCGCCCAGAGGGCCAGGTGCACCGCCGCCGAGACGAGCGCCGCCGCCGCCGTCACCAGTCGCAGCCACATGAGGTCCTCCGTTTCGTCGCGTCGCCCCCGACCGGGACGGGCCGGGGTCCTCCCCCTCCTCACGGAGCCGGGTGCCAGGGGGTTCACTGCGCGGGAGCCGGGCCGCCCGCCGCGGTGAACCGGGCGGCCCCCGGCTCCGTGTCACGGGGGTAGGCACGTCCTGCGGGACGGCACCCGGCTCGGTGCACGAGGAGGGACCAGATGGCGGTGAGCGCCCGCGCCTTCTGGCTGCGCGAGCCCGGCCTCGGCGAGATCCGCTCCGTCGAGCTGGCCGACCCCGGGCCCGGTGAGGTGCTGGTCCGCACCCTGCGCAGCGCCGTGAGCAGGGGCACCGAGACGCTCGTCTTCCGGGGCGAGGTCCCCCTCGGGCAGGCCGCCGCGATGCGGGCGCCGTTCCAGGAGGGTGACCTGCCGGCCCCGGTGAAGTACGGCTACCTCAACGTCGGGCGGGTCGCCCGCGGCCCGGGCGACCTGCTCGGTCGGACGGTCTTCTGCCTGCACCCGCACCAGACCGCCTACGTCGTACCGGCGCGCGCGGTCGTACCCGTTCCCGACGGCGTGCCCCCCGGCCGCGCCGTCCTCGCCGGCACCGTGGAGACCGCGGTCAACGCGCTCTGGGATGCCGCTCCGCTCGTCGGGGACCGGGTGACCGTCGTCGGGGCCGGGATGGTGGGGATGTGCGTGGCCCGGCTGCTCACCGGCATCCCGGGAGTCCGGGTGACCGTCGTCGACGTCCAGCCCGGGCGCGCCGAGGTGGTCGGGCGCCTGGGTGCCCGGTTCGCGCTGCCCGAGGACGCCCGGAGAGACCGGGACCTCGTCGTCCACGCCAGCGGCACCGCCTCCGGTCTGCAGCTCTCCCTCGACCTGCTCACCGCCGACGGAGCCGTCCTCGACCTCAGCTGGTACGGGGCCGTGCCGGTGACCCTCCACCTGGGCGGCAGCTTCCACACCCGCCGTCTCGCGATCCGGGCCAGCCAGGTCGGAGCGGTCGCGGCGTCCCGCCGCGGACGCCGGACCCCGACGGACCGGCTGCACCTCGCGCTCGAGCTGCTGCGCGACCCGGCCTACGACGCGCTGGTCACCGGGAGCTCGCCGTTCGAGGACCTGCCCGAGGTGCTGCGCCGGCTCAGTGACGGCAGCCTGCCGGCGCTGTGCCACACCATCACCTACGACGAGGAGGACGCCGCGTGTTCAGCGTGACCGTCCGGGACCACATGATGGTCGCGCACAGCCTGCGCGGGGAGGTCTTCGGGCCGGCGCAGCGGCTGCACGGCGCCACCTACGTCCTCGACGCGACCTTCCGGGCCAGGACCCTCGACGACGACGGGCTCGTCGTGGACATCGGGCGGGCGAGGGCGGCCCTCGCTGCCGTGGTCGCCGGCCTGGACCTGCGCAACCTCGATGACGAGCCGACCCTGACCGGCGTCAACACGACGACCGAGCGGCTCGCCCAGGTCGTGGCCGACCGCCTCGCCGGACGGGTCCGGGCCGGCGAGCTCGGCACGGGCGTGGCACACCTCGCCGCCATCGGCGTGACACTGCACGAGTCCCACCTCGCGTGGGCGTCCTACGAGCGGGCGCCGTGAGCACCGTCCACGTCGTGCTGCCCGGCGGTGTCGACGACCCGGCACGGCCCAGCGGCGGGAACCTCTACGACCGCCGGGTGTGCGACGGGCTGCGCGCCGTGGGGTGGAGGGTTCGCGAGCTGCCGGTCGCCGGCGCGTGGCCGCGCGCCGACGCTGCCGCGCGGCGACGGCTGGCCTCCGTGCTCGGCGCCCTGCGAGATCGGTCGATCGTGCTCCTCGACGGCATCGTCGCCTCGTCCGCCCCGGAGGTCCTGCTGCCCGCGTCCGCCCGCCTCCGGCTCGTCGTGCTCGTCCACCTCCCGCTCGGCGTCGGCGGGCCGGGGCCGCTGGCGCGTGCCGAGGTCCACGCCGCCCGCGGCGCCGAGCACGCGGTGCTCGAGGCCTGCCGGGCCGTCGTGGTGACGAGCCGGTGGACCGCCGCGTGGCTGCGGGTCACGTACGCGCTGCCCCCCGCTGCGGTGGCGGTGGTCCCCCCGGGAACGGACCGGGCCCCCCTCGCGGTCAGAAGCCCCACCGGCGGACGCCTCGTGTGCGTCGGCGCCCTCACCCCGACCAAGGGCCAGGACGTGCTCGTCGCGGCCCTGGACCGGGTGCGCGGCCGCGACTGGACGTGCCTGATCGTCGGGTCGACGAGCGTTGACCCGGCGTTCGCCGAGCGGGTCGCCCGCCGGGTCGCGGGCGCCGCTCTCGGCGAGCGGGTCCGGTTCACCGGCGCCCTGACCGGCGACGGCCTGGCGCAGGTGCGCCGGCGGACGGACCTGCTGCTCCTGCCGTCCCTGGCGGAGACCTACGGGATGGTCGTCACCGAGGCCCTCGCCCGTGGCGTCCCGGTGGTCGGTTCCGACGTCGGGGGCGTGCCGGAGTCGCTCGGCCACGACGTGCTCGACCGACGCCCCGGCATCCTGGTGCCTCCCGGCGACCCCCGGGCGCTGGCCGGCGCCCTGCATCGGTGGCTCTCCGACCCGGTGCTGCGGACCCGGTGCCACGACGCGGCCGTCCTGCGCCGCGCCGACCTGGGCCGCTGGGAGGGCGCCGCCGCGGCCCTCTCCGAGGTGCTGTCCGGGGTGGCGGCATGAGGGCCACCCCCGTGCGCGTCAGCCCCGACTGGCTCCGGCTGCGTGAGCCGGCGGACGCGGCGGCCCGCTCGGTGGACCTCGCTGCGGCCGTGCGCCCCGCAGCCGGAGACGGCCGTGTCCGCGTCGTCCACGACCTCGGCAGCGGGGACGGCTCGATGGGGCGGTGGCTCAGCCCCCTGCTCGACGGCCCCCAGCACTGGGTGCTCCACGACCTCGACCCGGACCTGCTGCACCGCGCCGCGTCCTGCCCGCCGGCCCCGGGAGCGGGCGGTCCGAGCGTCACCCTCGAGACCCGCCTCGGCGACATCACCCGCCTGCGGCCGGCGGACCTCTCCGGCGCCTGCCTGGTCACGGCCTCGGCCGTCCTGGACCTGCTGACCGGCGAGGAGCTCAGCGCCCTCGTCCGGTCCTGCGTGCGCACCCGCGCACCCGCCCTCCTCACGCTGTCGGTCACGGGTCGGGTCAGCCTGGCCCCCGCCGACCCGTTGGACTTTCCGCTGCGCCTCGCGTTCAACGACCACCAGCAGCGGGCGACGGGCCGCGGCGACCTCCGGGGGCCGGACGCCGGGCGCGTCGCCGTCAGCCTCTTCCACGACCTGGGGTACCGGGTGCGGACCCGGCCCAGCCCGTGGCACCTCCACGCGGGCCACCCCCGCCTGGCCCGCGACTGGCTGCGGGGGTGGGTCGCTGCGGCCGTCGAGCAGCGGCCGGGGCTGTCGGCCGCGGCGCAGGAGTACCTCGCCCGCCGCCTCGGCCAGGTGGAGGCCGGCCGCCTGCGGGTCACGGTCGGGCACCTGGACCTGCTCGCCTCGCCGGGCGGGGCGACCCGATGAGGCGGCGTGTACCCCCACGCCGGCTGCAGGCGCTCGGCGGCGCGGGGATCCTCGCGGTGGTCCTGGTCGTCGCCGGCCCCGGCGCCGTGGCCGCCGCCCTCCGCTCGCTCGACGCCGCGGTCCTGGCCACCGGGCTGGCCATCGCCTGCGTGAGCACCGCCGGCGCGGCCTGGCGCTGGCGGGTGGTGGCCCGAGGCCTCGGGATCCGGCTCTCGGCACCGGCCGCTCTCGCCGGCTGCTACCGCGCCCAGTTCCTCAACATGACGCTCCCCGGCGGCGTCCTCGGGGACCTCGGGCGCGGCGTGCGACACGGGCGGGCGGTGGCCGACGTCACCGGCGGGCTGCGCGCCGTCGCCTGGGAGCGGACCTGCGGGCAGCTCGTGCTCGTGGGGGCCACCCTCGTCGCGCTCGTCGCCACCGGGTGGCCCGCCGCCGGGTGGCCCGCTCCCCCGTGGTGGACCCCGGTGGCCGCCGCCGCGCTCGGTGTCGGGGTGGCCCTGGCGGCGGCGTGGCCGGCGACCGGCTGGCCCCGGAGGGTGGCGCGGATGGTCGGGCAGGACGCCCGGGTCCTGGCGGTGCCCCGCACCGCGGTTCCGGTCCTCCTCGCCTCCCTCGTCGTCCTCACCGGCCACGTCGCGACCTTCGCCCTGGCGGCACACGCAGTCCGGGTGCCGCTCGACGCCTCCCGCCTGGTGCCGATCTCCCTGGTGGTCCTGCTCGTCGGGGCGCTCCCGCTCAACGTCGCCGGATGGGGGCCCCGGGAGGGGGCGGCCGCCTGGGCGTTCGCCGCGAGCGGGCTGGACGCCTCGCGGGGCGTGGCCGTCCCGGTGGCCTACGGCACCCTCGCGCTGACCGCCTCGGCCCCCGGTGCCGCGCTGCTCCTCGTGGGGCGCGGCGGCGGGTCCCCGGCCGGGGCGCGGGCGCGGGAAGGTGTCCGCGGTGGCTGAACGTCCCTACACGCTGCTCAGCTGGGCGATGTCGCTCGACGGCTACCTCGACGACGCCACCGGTCGGCGGCTCGTCCTGTCCAGCCGTGAGGACCTGGACCGGGTCGACGCGGTGCGGGCCGCCTGCGACGCGGTCCTCGTCGGCGCCGGAACCGTACGCGCCGACGACCCGGGCCTGATGGTTCGCCGGGGAGAGCGGCGGGCGTGGCGGGTCGGCACGGGGCGGAGCCCGTCGCCGCGCAAGGTGACGCTCACCCGGCGCGGTGACCTGGACCCGACGGCGGCGTTCTTCACCACCGGCCTGAGCCCGAGGACCGTCTACTGCGGCACGGACGTCGCCGACCGTGTCCGGCAGCGGCTGTCCGCCGTGGCGGGCGTCGTCGCCCTCGGGGCCGAGCCGACCATGGCCGGCGTCGCCCGGCACCTGGCCGAGCTCGGTGTGCAGCGGCTCCTCGTCGAGGGCGGCCAGCAGGTCCACGCCCAGTTCCTCGCCGCTGGCCTCGTCGACGAGCTGCACGCGGTGGTGGCCCCGTTCTTCGTCGCCGACGCCCGGGCGACCCGCGTCGTCGGCGACGGGCGGCTGCCCTGGAACCGCGACCGACGCGCCCACCTCGCCGAGGTCAGGCCCCTGGGGGACGTGGTCCTGCTGCGCTACGCCCTCTCGGCACGGTTCGACCCCGACGGGCCAGGGGCGGTTGCGGGATGACCAGTGGCCCGGCATCCGCCACGATCCGCACCGCCGTGGACGTACCCCTGCGCTTCCCGGACGGTTACGCAACCCAGGCGCGGGTGCTCACCTTCGACGGCCTGGCCGACGCCGGTGAGCACCTCGCCCTCGCGCTCGGTCCCCGCCCCCGCTCCGGGGCCGCACCGCTGGTGCGGCTGCACAGCGAGTGCCTGACCGGGGACGTCTTCGGCAGCCAACGGTGTGACTGCGGCGCGCAGATGCGTGAGGCGGTCGAGCGGATCGCCGACGTCGGCGGCTACCTGCTCTACCTGCGCCAGGAGGGTCGCGGCATCGGGCTGTACGCCAAGCTCGACGCCTACGCCCTCCAGGACGAGGGCCTCGACACCTACGAGGCCAACCTGGCGCTCGGCTTCAGCGCCGACGCCCGCGACTACACGGTCGCCGCCCAGATGCTGCACGCCCTGGGAGCCCGGGAGGTCGCCCTGCTGAGCAACAACCCGGACAAGGCCGAGCAGCTGGGTCGCCTCGACGTCACCGTCGTCGAACGGGTGCGCACCGGCGTGCACTGGAGCCCGGCGAACGCGCGCTACCTGCGGGCCAAGGCGCTGCGGGGCGACCACGCGCTCGGCCCGGTCCTCGTGGTCGACGGCGTCCCCCTCGACGGCCGGGCGCACCGGTCCGGATGAACCGATGACGTCCACCACCCGCAGCGACCCGCGAGCGCGCGAGGCGACGGTCGGCGGCCGGGGGTCGGGTGTCCGCATCACCCTCGTCGTCGGCGGCGCCGGGCTGGCCACCGGGCTCGCGGTGCTCGACCTGGCAGGCGCAGTCGGCCCGGCCGGGTGGGCGGCCGGCGCCGGCTGCGCGACGCTCCTCGGCATCCTGCTCGGCCGTGGCCTGCACCGCGCGGGCCGCGAGACCCTCCTGCCCGCGGACCTCGTCACCCTCACCCGAGCCCTGCTCGCCTGCGCCGTCGCCGCGCAGACGGCGGACGCCCTGCCCGGGACGCCCTCCGCCGCGGCCCTCCTCGCCCTCACCGTGCCGGCGCTCGCCCTCGACGCCGCCGACGGCCAGGTCGCGCGGCGGACCGGCACGGCGACCCGGTTCGGGGCGCGCTTCGACGGCGAGGTCGACGCCTTCCTCATCCTCGTCCTCTCCCTGGCCGCCGGCTCGGCGGTCGGGTGGTGGCTCCTCGCCGGTGGGCTCGCCCGCTACGTGTTCGGGGCCTGGGGGGCGGCCCTGCCGTGGCTGCGCCGCCCGCTGCCCTCCCGCTACTGGCGCAAGGTGGTGACCGGGACGGTCGGGGTCGGGCTGGCGGCCCTGGCCGCCGGGCTGCCACCCCGCCGGTTCGCCGTCGCCGGGGGCGCCTTCCTCCTGCTGCTGCTCGCCGAGTCCTTCGGCCGCGACGTGTGGTGGCTATGGCGGAACCGCCCGCTGTCGAGCCCTGCGCGCGGCAGGCCGGGGCGCCGGCGCGCCGTCGTCCGGGTCGCCCTTGTCGGCGCGGCGCTGCTGCCCGGGTGGTTCGCGCTGCTCGCCCCGGTGCGACCCGAGCGGCTCTCGGCGCTGAGCTTCCTGCGGCTGCCCGTCGAGGCCCTCGTCGTCCTCGGCCTCGCCGTGGTGCTGCCGCCGCGTGCCCGCCGGGGCGGCATGGTGCTGGTGGGGGCGGGCCTGGGGACGCTCGCCCTGGCCAAGGTCCTCGACCTGGGGATGATGCAGGTGCGCGACCGGCCGTTCGACGTCGTCGACGACGTCGGCGCCGTGGGGTCCGCGTTCGCCGTCGTCCGCGACTCCTTCGGCACCGTGGCCGCCGCGGGGGCCGTGCTGGGCGCGCTCCTGGTCGTCGCCGCCGCCCTGGTCGGGCTGCCGTGGGCCCTCGCGCGGGCCGGACGAGGGGTCGCGCAGCACCGGCGCCCGGCCGCGCGGGTGCTCGGCGGCCTGACGGTGGCGTGGGCCCTCGCCGCTGCCGGCGGCGTCCAGAGCAGCCCCGGCGTGACGGTGGCCGCGGCCGACGTGGTCCCGTACGCGGCGTCCACGGTGCAGGCCGCACGGGCACACCTGCGCGACCGGGCGCGCTTCGCCGCGGCGGTCGCGGCCGACCCGTTCCGGGCGCCCGGGTCCGCCGACCTGTCCGTGCTCCGGGGCATGGACGTGCTCGTGGTCTTCGTCGAGAGCTACGGCCGGGTGGCGGTGGACGGGCCGCGGGCCGAGCCGCTCCGACGCCTGCTGGGCGGGTACGCCTCCCGGCTGGCGGCCGAGGGGTACACGGCCAGGAGCGCATACCTGACCTCCCCCGTCGTCGGCAGCGGCAGCTGGCTGGCGCACTCCACGCTGGAGGCCGGGCTCCGGGTCGGGGACCAGGGGCTCTACGACCGGCTGCTCGGGAGCCGGCGGACCACCCTGACCTCGGCCTTCGCCCGGGCCGGGTGGCGCACCGTGGCCGTCCTGCCGTCGACCCGGGGCCCGTGGCCGGAGGGTCAGGCGTTCTACCGGTTCGACCGGGTCTACACCGGAGCGGACCTGGGCTACCAGGGGCCGTCGTTCGGCTTCTCGGCGATGCCCGACCAGTACACGCTCGCGGCGCTGGACCACCTAGAGCTCGACCGACCCCACCACCAGCCCGTCATGGCCGAGGTGGAGCTGACCTCCAGCCACTGGCCGTGGGCGCCGCTGCCGACGACCGTCGACCCGGCCGCCCTCGGACGCGGGGCGGTCTTCCGGGGGATCCGGGCCACGGCGCGGAGCGCCGCGGAGCTGTGGAACGACCGGGCCGACGTGCCCGCGGCCTACCGCACCTCGATCGCCTACTCGCTGAGCAGCGTGCTGTCCTTCGTCGCGGGCCACCGGGACGACGACCTCGTCGTCCTCGTGCTCGGTGACCACCAGCCCTCCACGGTGGTCACCGGGCCCGGCGCCGGCAGGGACGTGCCGGTCACCCTGATCGCCCGCGACCCCGCCGTCCTCGAGCGGGCCTCGCGATGGTGCTGGAACGACGGCCTCTGGCCGGGCGCCGCGGCCCCGGTCTGGCCGATGGAGGCGCTGCGGGACCGGTTCCTCTCCTCGTTCAGCGCCCCGGCGGCGTCGTGACGGCCGGCGGGGCGGGCCCCCTCGAGCGGGCGCTCCGGCGGGCCCGCGCGGCCGCCCTCGGCAGCCGGGAGGCGATCGGCCAGGAGAGCTTCGTCACCGCGACCCAGGTCCTGTCGCTGGCGCAGCACGCCGGGGTCCGCCCCGGCAGCCGCCTCCTGGACCTCTGCTGTGGCACCGGTGGGCCCGGACGGTTCGTCACCGCCCGGCTCGGCTGCCGCTACCTCGGGGTCGATGCCCGCCCCTCGGCGGTGGCGGAGGCCCGATGGCGGGCCGCGGCCGAGGGCCTGCGCTGCCGCATCGACGTCGCGACGGTCCCTCCGCTCCCGCCGGGTCGCTTCGACGTGGTCCTCCTCGTGGAGACCCTGCTCGCCTTCCCGGACCGGGAGGCACTCCTTCGCGCCGTCGCCGGGGCCCTCCCGCCGGGCGCCCGGTTCGCCCTGACCGTCCAGGCAGGCCGTCCGCTCTCGGCCCGGGAGGCGCGCGCCATGCCCGAGTCCGACACGGTGCGGCTGACCCCGCTCGAGGAGCTCGTGGCCCAGCTCGCCCAGGTCGGGCTGCGGCTGCGTTGGCAGCAGGAGTGGACCGACACACACCGGGCGACGGTCGACTCCCTCCTGGGTGCCTACACCGACACCGCGTCCCGCATGCGCCGCGGCGAGGACCTGCAGACACTCGACCGCCTGCTGACCAGCCACCGGCTCTGGAGGAGCTGGCTGGGCAGCGGCCGGGTGCGCACCTTCGCCCTCGTCACCGAACGGCCCCGCGTGAGCGACCGGGCCGGAGCGGGAACCGACGCTACCCGGGCAGCCGCAGCACCCTGGTGACCAGGACGGCGTCCGGGAGCTCGTGCACGGCCGCCGTGAGGCCGGCGGGCCGCGCCCGCAGCCCTCCCGGTGCGGGGGCCGCGTCCAGGCCTCGGGTGGAGCAGCCGAGGGCCAGCTCGACGCCGGCCCCGGCCGGCACGGTGACGGTGAGCGGCACGGCCCCCCGCGGGCTGAAGGCCACGACCCGGACCGAGCTCGGCGCCCCCGCCGTAGCAGCCGGCACGGACCTGCCGTCCACCGCGACCGCCGAGACGCCGCCCTGACTGCGGACGTCGACGGTCAGCGCATAGCTGCCGGCCGGGGCGGTGGCCTCGATGCTGAGCACCCGGCCCCGGGCCGAGGTGTCGTCCCCGCGCACGGTCACCTCCGGCCCTGGCAGGCCCCCGGCCGGCACCGGCGCGGGTGCGGTGCTCGCCGGCTCGGTGGTCCCCGGCTCGTGGAAGGGAGAGGCCTCGAACCGGGTCGGTGTCCAGCCGGCGTCCGCGACCTGGCCGGTGTACGCGTCCAGCTCCTGCGGAAGGGCCACCCACCGGGCCGTGCCGGCGTCCGCGTCGACGTGGTAGACGAGCAGGTCCGGTCGGGGGCCGTCGCTTCCCGCGCTGGTCGCCACCGCGAGGGACGCGAACGCCACCGCGACCCCGGCGGCGGCGGCGGCGGGCCGCCACCCGGGGCGAGGACGCGCCAACAGGGCCAGAGGGACGACCAGGGTCAGCGCGAGCACCACCCACAGCATCGGCAACGGGGTCGCCACCGGGATGATCAGCTCGAACCGCGCGGCGAGCATGAAGTAGAGCACCACCAGCGGGCTGACCAGCAGGACGGCCGGCACCGCGGCCACGGTCACCGTCACCAGCGACACCGCCGGGGAGCGCTGACGGGCGGCGAGCACCGCGAAGGCCGCCGTCGCGGTGAGGAGCGGCCACGTGGCGACGTACGCGGCGTCGGGCAGGACCAGGCCGAGCAGCAGCGCCACCAGGCTCCAGCCGACCAGCGCCCCGGCCGCGACCTCCATCGCCGTCTCCCGGCGCCGGACCCGCCACAGGACCAAAAGGATCCCGGCCGCCCCCGCCGCGACGGCCGCCAGGACGTAGCCCGTGCGCTCGTAGGCCCCGCCGTTCAGGGCGTCGGACAGTCGGGGGTCCGCCGCCCGGACCCCGAGCCACAGCGCCGTCGCGGCCAGGATCCCGGCCAGCCCGGCGACCCCGAGCCCCAGCCAGGACCGGACCACCCGGCGCACGCGCACCCGCCCGCGGCGTACGGCAACCCCGACGGCGAGGACGACGGCGGAGGCCGCCAGCACGGCCAGCGGCAGCGACCAGGTCGAGGAGTAGGCCACCGTGACGCCGGGGACGACGGTGAACGCCGCGAGGTTCGGCGCCCGGACCGAGCCCAGGTCGGCGCCGGCGAGCAGCTGCGCCAGCCGGACCACGGTGGCGCCGTACTCGGCGAGGGTCCCCTCGTGCATCCCGGCCGCCGTGTCGGTGCCGGCGTGGTACGCCGGCAGGCCACCGAGGGCGACGAGCTCCAACCCGGCCGGCACCACCTCCTGGTAGCGCCCGAGGTCGGCTCCTTGACCGGTGGCGTTCAGTGGTGCGTCGAACGCCGAGTACACGACCGGTGAGGGCGCTGACCGCAGGTACTGGCGCAGGGCCCAGCCGTTGTCGGGACTGGTCAGCGCAGGGGTCACCCGGCCGGCGTCGCCGACCCCCTCGGTGTTCACGGCCACCTGCACGTCGTCGATCCACCCGGCGGACCTGACCAGGGCCAGAGAGCCGAGCATCTCGTGCTCCTCGCCGTCGACGAACGCCGCGACGACGTCGTGCCGGGGGGCGGGCGCGGACGTCAGGGCGCGCATGGCCGCCAGGACGGCGACGACGCCGGCACCGTTGTCGCCTGCACCCGCCGCGGTGGGCACGGAGTCGTAGTGCGCGGCCAGCAGCACCGCCTGGTCCGCCTCGGGACCGGAGCCCTCGACCCGGGCGACGACGGTGCGCACCGTCCCGGTCCAGATCGAGCTCGGGGCGTCGGGCGCCATCGTCACCGTCTGGACCTCGACCCGGGGGCGCAGCCCCATCGCGGCCAGCTCGCCGACCAGGTAGGCCTCCACCGTGGCCTGCTCGGCGCTGCCCATCGGGTGCGGGTCGGCCGCCACGACCGCGAGGTCCGCCCGGGCGGCGTCCAGCGAGAAGCCACCGCGGTCCTCGGCCGGCACCGCCGGGGAGAGCAGGGGCATGACCGCGGCGGCCGCGGTCGCCGCCAGCACGGCGGCAGCCAGGAGCCACCCGGTGACCAGGGCGATCCGGCCCGACCTCGCGGCCCCGGCCGCCCCCGGACCCGCGGCCTGGGCCGGCACGGTCACGGCGTGTCCTCCCCGCGGCCCGGCAGGAGCACCCGGGTGGTGCCGGCGCCGCGAGTGAGCATGGTGCGCCGGTTGACGGCGACGACGACGAGGGCCACGAGGACGAAGCCGAGCATGTCCCACGGCTGGGCGTCCGGCCAGGCCGGGCCGTTCATCTGGGCGTGGAAGAGGACCGCTGCGAGCAGGCTTCCGCGCGCCGCGTTGACCATCGGGGTGAGGATCACCGAGATCGCGACGACGCCGAAGAAGAAGGGCCACCCCCCGCCACCCCAGCTCCTCGATCGGTCCGATGAACAGGGCCGGGAGAAGGGCGGGCAGGACGCCGTACCACGGGTCGAAGGGGAAGTCCGTGGCGGTGCCGTTGACCGCCGCCGCCACACCAGCAACACGGCGACGAACCCGGGCGAGTAGACCATGAGGACGAAGACCGGGTTGGTGTAGCCCATCGGGCCGAACACCGACTCGACCGTCTCCGCGAGGAGCAACGTGAGGATGCCCAGCCCCCAGGTCACCGCGAACGTGGCGGCGATGAACCACCAGGCGGACCGGGTCGTCAGCTCCCCGTGCCGGATCGGCACCGGCGTGCCGGTGCGAGGGCCGGCGTCGAGCGAGGGTGAGTGGGTGGTGTGAACTGAGGGGGTCATCGGCCATCGACCTTCTCGGGCCCACGGGGCCACGATCTCCTGCCGGGCCGGCGGACCGGAGTGTCAACGCACGACTCACCCGGCACCTCGACGCTACGCCGGCACCACACGCTCGGCCGGCGATGGTGGTCGAAGCCACGGGCACCGCGGGCCGGGCAGCGGACGCACGCGCCTCGCGCACGCACTGCCCCCCGGGGTCGGCGAGCCGTACCGTGGAGGTCATGGCGACCCGGGAGGACGCCCTCGCCGAGACCGCACGGTCCGCCGCCGCTGCGGGTGACTGGGCCGCCGCCCGCCGGGCGTTCGAGTCGCTGGCCCTCGCCCACCCGACCGCGGAGGTCCTGGCCGGCCTCGGTGACGTGCTGTGGTGGCTCGGCGAGACCGTCGAGGCGCTGCGATGCCAGGAGCGGGCGTTCGCCGCCTTCCAGCGCCGTGGTGACACGGCGTCCTCCGCCACCGTCGGCGTCGGGCTCTACCTCACCTACCGGGTGAGCCTGGGCAACACCGCAGCGGCCCGCGGCTGGCTGGCTCGCACCACCCGGCTCGTCGACGAGGCCGGCCTCGAGCCGCTGCGGGGATGGGTCGCCCTGCTGCGCGCCCATGACAGCGCGGACCCGGTGACCGCCGAAGGGCTCTCGGCCCTGGCCCGCGAGCTCGCGACCCGGTTCGCCGACACCGACCTCGAGCTGTGCGCGATCAGCCAGCTGGGCGCCTCCCTCGTGGCCCAGGGCCGCACCGAGGAGGGCACGGCGTTGATGGACGAGGCGATGGCCGCGTCGCTGGCCGGCGAGTCGACCCGCCCGCACACCGTCGTCTACACGAGCTGCACCCTCATCGGTGCGTGCGCGCGGACGGCGGACACCGCACGGGTGCTGCAGTGGGTCCGGGCCGCCGACCGCTTCGAGCGGCGCTACGGCAACCCGCACCTCTACACGACGTGCCGAACCTCCCTCGGAGCGGTCCTGCTCGCCACCGGGGACTGGGCCGGCGCCGAGCGCGAGCTGCGCGCCGCCCTGGCCGTCGGGACCACCGCGGAGCCGGCGGTCTGCGCCGAGGCGGCGGCCCGGCTGGCCGAGCTGCGGCTGGCCCAGGGCCGGCGGGAGGAGGCCGAGCGCCTGCTCGAGGGCTTCGAGGACTTCGACACCAGCGCTGCGGTCCTCGCGGCCCTGGCCTCGGCCCGCGGGGACACCTCGAGCGCGCGCCGCATCGCGCGGCGCCGGGCACGGGCCCTCGGCGCGCCGGACGCGGACCCGCCACCGGGACCCCACCGGGCGGGGCTCGGCGCCCAGCTCGAGGAGGCTGCGCTGTGGGAGGTGCTGACCGCGGTCTGCGAGGGGGTGCAGGCCGAGGACGCCGCCGGGCACCTCGCCGCGCTCGCCGAGGCGAGCGGGTGCGACCAGCTCCGTGCCCGTGCCCTGCGCGCGACGGGCCGGATCCACTCCGACGTCGGGCTCCTGGAGCAGGCGCTCGCCCTGTTCACCCGCTCGGCTCTGCCCCTCGAGGTGGGCCGTACCCGGCTGGCGCTCGCCGCCCTGCTCGCCGGGGAGGACGCCGCGGCCGAGGCGCGCGAGGCGCTGGCCGCCTTCGAGGCCCTCGGCGCCGGCCCCGACGCCGACGCCGCCGCGGCCCGCCTGCGGGAGCTCGGCATCGCCGTGAGCCGTGGCGGCCGGGCCCCGGCGGGCCGGCTGACCCGCCGCGAGAGCGAGGTCCTCTCGCTCCTCGCCGAGGGGCTGTCCAACCGCGAGCTGGCCGAGCGGCTGTTCCTGTCCCGCAAGACGGTCGAGCACCACGTCCGCAACGTCCTGGCCAAGCTCGGCCTGCGCAACCGGACCGAGGCGGCCGCCTACCTCCTGCGCCACCGGGAGCAGATCCGCTCCGGCGGCTGAGGGTTCTCACGGATGCGGTGCCCCGGCCCCGGGGGGACGGTGGCTGGTGTCCATCCCCCAGCCAGGCAGGTCACCATGAGCACACCCATCGACATCGCCACCCCCCTCGACGCACGGCTGCACGGGGAGGTCGTCGGCCGCGACGACCCCCGCTACGACACGCTGCGCACCGTGGACCACCGCGGGGCACCGGCGCGCCCTGCCGCCATCGCGATGTGCGTGGACGCCGAGGACGTCGCCGCTGCGTTGCGCTTCGCCGCGGCGGAGGGCCTCGAGCTGGCGGTGCGCGCCGGCGGGCACAGCGTGGCGGGGCACAGCACGGTGGAGGACGGCCTGGTCATCGACCTGCGCCGCATCCAGCACGTCGAGGTGGACCCCGACGAGCGCCTGGTGGCGGTCGGCGGCGGCGCCCTCGCCGGCCAGGTCGACCGCGCCACGCACCTGGCCGGACTGGCCACCACCACCGCGACGGTCTCCACCGTGGGGGTCGCCGGCTTCACCCTGAGCGGAGGCATCAGCTACCTGACCCGCAGGTGCGGCCTCGCCGTGGACAACCTCCTCGGCGCGGACGTGGTGCTGGCCGACGGCACCCTGGTGCGTGCCGGCGAGGACGGCGACGAGGACCTGCTGTGGGGGCTGAGGGGCGGGGGCGGGAACCTCGGCGTCGTCACCGAGCTCCGGATGCGGCTGCACCCGGTCGCCGTCGTCACCGGCGGGCCGATGATCTTCCCGCTGGAGGACACCGCCCGCCTGGTCCGGCTGTACCGGGACTGGATGCCGGAGCAGCCGGAGGACGTCTACGCGTTCCTCGACGTGTTCACCGCGCCGCCGGCCGGTGGCGTCCCCGAGGAGCTCCAGGGCCGGCCGGTGTGCGCTCTGGTGTGGTGCAACACCGGGCCCGAGGACCGCGCCGAGCTCGCCCTGGCTGCGTTCCGGGCCGAGCACCCGGCCGCCGACCTCGTCACCCGGATGCCGTACCCCGCCCTGCAGTCCGCCTTCGACGACGGTGCCGCCGCCGCCGGGTTCGGGCACCTCACCGGGCTGCTCTTCGAGGACCTGCCCGACCCGGCGGCCACGGAGTTCGAGCGGTACGGCGCGGCCCAGCCCACCCCGTTCTGTCAGAGCCACCTGTACCCGCTCGACGGGGCAGCCGCGCGGCCCGGGAGCGCCGACGCCGCCTGGCCGTGGCGGGACGCGGCATTCGCGCAGATGTTCGCCGGGCTGTCCACGGTGCCCGACGACCAGAGCGCCATCGCCGGCTGGTCGACCGGCTTCCGCGACGCCCTGCGCCCGTACGCGATGCCCGGCGGGTACGCCAACTTCCAGATGGACGAGGGGCCCGAGGCGGCCCGCGCCTGCTACGGCGGCAACGCCGCCCGGCTCGCCCGCCTCAAGGCCCGGTACGACCCGGAGAACGTGTTCCACCGCAACCAGAACATCCTCCCCGCACCGGCCCGGGACGGGAGGTGACCGGCCGGAGGTGACCGGTGCCCCGGCCGGGAGCCGGTGCGGGCGGTGCCGGTCAGCCGGTCCCCCCGTCGCCCGCCGGGTCCTCGCGCCTGAGCAGCTGGTCGGCGGGGATGGTGGTCGGGGACGCGTGGTCGACCTGGAGGGTCGAGTGGTCGATGTCGTGCTCCTGCGCGAGCAGGCTCGCGATCGCCTGACGGCGTTCGTGGCAGTCGTGCCGGCGGTCGACGAGGACGTGCGCGGAGAGGGCCGGGAACCCGGAGGTCACCTCCCACACGTGGAGGTCGTGGACGTCGACGACTCCCTCCACCTCGTGCAGGTGGCGGTCGATCGCGGCGACGTCGGTCCCGCGGGGGGCGGCCTCGAGGAAGATGCGGGAGGACTCCCGGACCAGGCCCCACCCGGCCCTGGCCATCAGGGCGGCGACGACGAGCGCGGCGACGGCGTCGGCGCGGGTCCAGCCGGTCAGCAGGATGACGAGCCCGGCCGCGGCGGTGGCGACGAACGCGAAGAGGTCGTTGACGATGTGCTGGAAGGCGCCTTCGACGTTGAGCGAGCTCCGGTCGGCGCGGGCGATCAGCCAGGACGCCGCGAGGTTGACCACGATGCCCACCAGGGCGGTGGCGAGGACCAGCCCACCGGCCACCTCGGGAGGGTCGATGAACCGGCGCACCGCCTCGTAGACGAACCAGGCGGTCAGTACCCACAGGGTCAGCCCGTTGAGCTGGGCGGAGAGGATCTCCACCCGCTTCCACCCGAAGGTGAGGTTCCCCCGGGCCGGGCGGTCGGCGACCCGCGCGGCGACGAGCGCGAGCGCCAGCGACGCGGCGTCGGTGAGCATGTGACCGGCGTCGGAGATCAGCGCCAGGGACGAGGCGATGATCCCGACGACCACCTCCCCCACCATGAACAGCAGGATCAGCACCAGGGCCCCGCCGAGGAAGCGGCTGTCCCGCCGCCCGGCGCCCCCGGCCGGGGGGCCGTGGTGGTGGCCGCCCCCGGGGCTCACCGCCGGACCGCCGTCGTCGCCATGTGGCGAGCATAGGTCGCCCTGCTCCGCGTCGACCGGACCCCGGGCACCCGAGCCCAGTCGGGGGGTTTGTGGTCCCGCGACCCGGGTAGTGCCTCGCCGACGCGACGCCGGCCGGTGGGCCGGCCCACGGAGAGGAGCGACATGGGGTCTGCCACGGAGGACCGGGCCAGGGCGGCGGGGCTGCCCGAGGGCGACGTCATCCGCGTGCTGCTCGAGCAGCACGCCCGGGTGCGCGACTGTCTCGACCAGGTCGTCAGGACCAGGGGCGAGACGCGAGGGGCCGCCTTCGACGAGCTGCGCCGCCTGCTCGCCGTGCACGAGACGGCCGAGGAGGAGGTCCTGCGTCCGGTGACCTCGCGGCTCGCGGGCGAGGACGTCGCCGACGCGCGGAACCGGGAGGAGCAGGAGGCGACCCGGGTGCTGGCCCGGCTGGAGGACCTCGACCGCGACAGCGCGGAGTTCGACGCGCTCATCGAGCAGTTCCGCACCTCGGTCACCGAGCACGCCGAGAGGGAGGAGGCCGAGGAGTTCCCGGTCGTCCTGCGGGAGGTCGACGAGCAGGAGCGCCGCAGGATGGGCGAGCTGCTGCGTGCCGTCGAGCGGTTCGCCCCCACCCACCCGCACCCGACGACGGCCGGCTCCAGCGCCCTCACCCAGCTGGCCGTGGGGCCGTTCGTGGCCATCGTCGACCGGGTGCGCGACGCGCTGGCCGGACGGGACCACTGACCCCGGCGGCGGTGCGCGGCAGCGGGGACAGCGCCGCCGCCGAGCTCGTACGGCGCCGAGTCTCGTCCGAAGGGCATGCACGGCGGGGTCGAGGGGTAGAGCGGATGCTGGAAGGGGCGAGCCGATGACGATGCTCAGGGAAGCAGATCCGCAGACCGTGCCCACGCGGGCGGCCCGACGACGTCAGCGCGGCCCGGGCGGCCGGGTGGCGGGGTGGCTGTCCACGACGGACCACAAGGTCATCGGCAACCTCTACTTCGTCACCTCGTTCGGGTGGTTCATCATCGGCGGCACGATGGCTGTCCTGATGCGGGCCGAGCTGTTGGCGCCCGGGCTGCAGGTCGTGCGGGACCCCGAGCAGTACAACCAGCTCTTCACCATGCACGGCACGATCATGCTGCTGTTCTTCGCGACCCCGCTCTTCGCCGGCTTCGCCAACGCCATCATGCCGCTGCAGATCGGCTCCCCGGACGTCGCGTTCCCGCGGCTGAACATGCTGACGTACTGGTTCTTCCTCTTCGGCAGCATCATCGCGCTGTCGGGCTTCCTCACCCCGAACGGCGCGGCCGCGTTCGGCTGGACCGGTTACGCCCCGCTGTCCGATGCGATGTTCAGCCCGGGGCTGGGCGGGAACCTCTGGGTGTTCGGCCTCGCGCTCAGCGGCTTCGGCACCATCCTCGGGGCGGTCAACTTCATCACGACCATCGTCACGATGCGCGCGCCCGGGATGACGATGTTCCGGATGCCGATCTTCACCTGGAACGTCCTGGCCACGTCCATCCTCGTCCTCATCGCCTTCCCGGTGCTGGCTGCCGCGCTGTTCGCGCTCGGCGCCGACCGCCGCTTCGGGGCGCACATCTTCGATCCCGCAAGCGGTGGGGCGATCATGTGGCAGCACGCGTTCTGGTTCTTCGGCCACCCGGAGGTCTACATCATCGCGCTGCCGTTCTTCGGGATCATCACGGACGTGCTGCCCGTCTTCTCCCGGAAGCCGGTCTTCGGGTACAAGACCCTCGTCTACGCGACCTTGGCGATCCTCGGCCTCTCGGCCGCCGTGTGGGCGCACCACATGTACGTGACCGGCCAGGTCCTCCTGCCGTTCTTCGCGATCACGTCGATGGCGATTGCCGTCCCGACCGGGGTGAAGTTCTTCAACTGGATCGGCACGATGTGGGGCGGCAAGCTCTCCTTCGAGACGCCCATGCTCTGGGCGCTCGGCTTCCTGGTCACCTTCCTCTTCGGCGGCCTGACCGGGGTGATCCTCGCCAGCCCGGCGCTGGACTTCCAGCTCTCCGACACCTACTTCGTCGTCGCCCACTTCCACTACACGGTGTTCGGGACCGTCGTCTTCGCGATGTTCTCGGGGTTCTACTTCTGGTGGCCCAAGCTGACCGGCCGGATGCTCGACGAGCGGCTCGGCAAGCTCCACTTCTGGATGCTGTTCATCGGCTTCCACACCACGTTCCTCGTCCAGCACCTGCTCGGCATCCAGGGCATGCCGCGTCGCTACGCCGACTACCTGCCCGAGGACGGCTTCCAGCTCGGCAACCAGGTCTCGAGCATCGGCGCGTTCCTGCTCGCCGCGTCCACGCTCCCGTTCCTCTACAACGTCTGGAAGACATGGCGGACCGCCCCGATGGTGGAGACCGACGACCCCTGGGGGTACGGCGCCTCGCTGGAGTGGGCGACCTCGTGCCCGCCGCCGCGGCACAACTTCGACTCCATCCCCCGGATCCGCTCCGAGCGCCCCGCCTTCGACCTGCACCACCCGGAGATCGCGCCGGTCGGCGTCCACGACGCCAGCCACAGCCGGACCTGACCCGGTGAGCGTCCCGCCGTGGTAGTGAGGAGCCATGACGACTCCAGCAGCTGAGGTGGTCCTGCGAGGGCTGGCGGGGCTGCGCCCCGAGGTCGAGGCGTGGTACCGGGACCTGCACCGCCACCCGGAGCTCTCGCACGCCGAGCGGCGCACCTCCGGCGTCGTCGCGGACCGGCTCGCCGCCGTCGGATGTGAGGTGCGGGCCGGGCTCGGCGGTACCGGTGTCGCGGGGGTCCTCGTCAACGGGCCCGGCCCGGTGGTCCTCCTCCGGGCCGACATGGACGCCCTGCCCGTCGCGGAGGCGACCGGTCTCGACTACGCCAGTACGGTGACCGCCCCGGGCGCGGACGGCCATGACGTGCCGGTCATGCACGCCTGCGGCCACGACGTCCACGTCGCCTCCCTGCTCGGCGCGACCCGGCTGCTCGCGGACGGTCGCCGGCACTGGTCCGGCACGCTGGTCTCGGTCTTCCAGCCGGCCGAGGAGACCGGGGACGGCGCCCGCGCGATGCTTCGGAGCGGGCTGCTCGACCGGGTCCCGGCCCCGGACGTGGCGCTCGCCCAGCACGTCCTGCCGTTCCCGGCCGGCACCCTCGCCACGCGTTCGGGCCCGGTCCTCAGCGCCGCGGACAGCCTCCGGCTGCGCGTCTTCGGCCGCGGCGCCCACGGCTCCATGCCGCAGGCCGCCGTCGACCCGGTGGTGCTGGCGAGCAGCATCGTGCTCCGGCTGCAGACGGTCGTCGCCCGCGAGCTGGCGCCGGGCGAGCCGGCCGTGGTGACGGTGGGCTCCCTCCGTGCCGGCACCAAGAGCAACGTCATCCCGGAGCACGCCGACCTGCTCCTCAACATCCGCACCTACGGCGAGGGCACCCGAGCCGCCGTGATGGCGGCCGTCGAGCGGATCGTCCGGGCCGAGTGCGAGGCCTCCCGCTCCCCCACCCCTCCCGAGCTCGAGTGGTACGAGCACTTCCCCCTCACGGACAACGACCCGCAGACGACCCACCGCGTCACCCAGGCGTTCGTGGCGCACTTCGCGGACCGCGTCCACGAGCTCCCCCTCCAGTCCGCCAGCGAGGACTTCAGCGACCTACCGCGTGCCTTCGGGGTCCCCTCGACCTACTGGGGAGTCGGCGGGGTGGACCCCGCCCTCTACGCGCGTGCAGCGGCCGCCGGGCGGGTGCACGAGGACGTCCCGGTCAACCACTCGGCATCGTTCGCCCCGGTCATCCAGCCCACGCTCGACACGGCGGTCTCCGCGCTCGTCGTCGCCGCGCTGGCCTGGCTGTCCTGACCCGGGCCGGCATCCGCCGGGGCGGTCACCCGCCCGCTCGGCCTCGGTACGTGCAGGCGTGGTCGCCCGGCCCCGGGCTCACAGCGAGACGAGGCCCTTCACGACGGTGGACATCGCCCCCACGACCGCGAGGACCATGACCGCCCGGCTCGCCCGATCACGGCTCACCCGACGTGCCAGGAGGTCCCCGGCGACCAGTCCCGCGGCCAGGGCGGCGACGGCCACGGCGACCACGCCCGGCTCGAGCCCTGCGATGCCCCCCTTGGCCGTCAGCGAGGCCGCGTTGACGAGCATCGAGTAGAACTGGAAGGTGGCGACGAAACGGGCGTGCTCCCACCGCGTGCTCGCCGCGTAGAGCACCATCGCCGGACCTCCGACGCCGGCGGTGACATTCATGAAGCCGCTGGACGCACCCGCGGCGATCGCGCCGGCGGGCCCGTGCAGCGCGGTGAGCCGCGAGGTGTACCGGACCAGACCCAACGCCACGAGCACGAGGCTGCCGATCAGCACGAGCAGGGGTGGTCCGGGTACGGTCCGGGCGACGTACGCCCCCACCGGGATGACGAGCAGCGCGGGGATGGCGAGCAGGATCCCGCGCCGCCATTCGACGTCGCGCCAGGTCCGGGCGAGGACGACGGCGCAGACGAGGAGGCCCAGCAGGTTGGCCAGGATGATCCCCTCGAACGGTCCTGCCGCCAGGACCAGCAGCGGGGCGCTCACCAGCGCGAAGCCGACCCCGGTGACCCGCTGCGTCAGGGCCCCGGCAAGGACCCCGAGCGGCAGCAGGACCACCTGGTCGACGGACATG
Source organism: uncultured Actinomycetota bacterium (assembly GCA_963772645.1). Classification (GTDB taxonomy): domain Bacteria; phylum Actinomycetota; class Actinomycetes; order Actinomycetales; family Dermatophilaceae; genus DASSQJ01. Next base: position 51,430 of record CAVYYD010000007.1, on the reverse strand, counting down.
CTCACAGCCCCAGCGCGACGTACCGCAGGTCCTGGAACTCCTCGAGCCCGGCAGCGCCGCCCTCACGCCCCAGGCCGGACTGCTTGACCCCACCCATCGGCGCGAACACGACGCTCGGCAAGGGGGTGTTGGCGCCGACGATGCCCACCTGGAGGTGGTCCGCGACGCGCCAGATCCGGCCCACGTCGCGGGACCAGAAGTAGCCCGCGAGCCCCATCTCCGTCGAGTTCGCCAGGGCGAGGGCTTCCTCCTCGTCCCTGAACCGGAAGATGGCCGCGGCTGGTCCGAAGACCTCCTCGCACCCGAGCGCGGCCGTCGACGGCACGTCGGCGAGCAACGTCGGAGCGACGTAGGCGCCGTGGTCGGGAAGGTCGAAGGACCGGGTGAGCCGGGTGGCACCCGCGTCGAGCGCCTCCTGGACCATCCCGCCGACCGCGGCGGCCCGGTCCTCGTCGATCACCGGCCCGAGGTCGGGGCACGGGTCGGCGAGACCGTCGCCGACGGTCATCCGGTCGACCGCCTCGACGAGGCGCGCGGTGAACTCGTCGTAGACGCGTTCGTGGACGATGAAGCGGTTGGCGGCGATGCACGACTGACCGGTGTTGCGGAACTTGGCGAGCAGCGCGCCCTCGACGGCGGCGTCGAGGTCGGCGTCGTCGAAGACGATGAACGCGGCGTCACCCCCGAGCTCGAGCAGCGGCCGCACGACGCGCTCCGCGGCGACGGCCATGATCTCGCGGCCCACCCGCGTCGACCCGGTGAAGCTGACGGCCCGCACCGCGCGGATGCCGCAGCAGGGTCGAGGTCAGCTCACGGGCGGGGCCGTGGACGAGGTTGACGACCCCCTGCGGGAGGCCGGCGTCGACGAGGCACGCGGATCAGCTCGGTCACCGCCAGGGGAGCCTTCTCCGACACCCTGGCGACGACCGTGCACCCGGCCGCGAGTGCCGGTGCGAGCTTGCGGGCCTGGATGGAGCAGGGGAAGTTCCACGGCGTCAGCGAGGCGACGACGCCGACGGGGCGGTGGAGTGTCAGGTGCCGGCGGCCCGGGACCTCGTGGGGCACCACGTGGCCGTCCGGCCGGCGGGCCTCCTCGGCGAACCAGCGGAAGTACTCGGCGGAGAAGGTCACCTCGCCGATGGCCTCGGGCAGCCGCTTGCCCGCCTCGACGGCCAACAGCCGCCCGATGGCCTCGGCGCGCTCCGCGATCAGCTCGCCCGCGATGCGCAGGACGTCGGCCCGGGCGCGCGGGGGTCGAGCGGCCCAGGTCTCGAACGCGGCGGCCGCCGCGTCGCCCGCACGGCGCGCGTCCCCGGGCGTACCCCACGCGACCGAGCCGGCGAGCGAGCCGTCGGCGGGGTTGCGCACCACGCGCGTGTCCTCGGGAACCTCCCACCGTCCGGCGATGAGGTGTCCGGCGACGGCCGCGGTTGGATCGGTCACGATGTCCTCCTTGGTCAGCTGCGGTCGAGCACGTCCGGCCGGCGCCGACCGCCGACCGTGAGCGTGGGCCAGTCCGGATCCTCCACGAGGAGCCGGGGTCCGTCGTCCTCGACGAGGGCGGTGTCCTCGACCTTCCACCGGGCCGAGTTCGGGTTCCAGGCGACCGCCATGCCGGCGGCGAGCCGAAGCTCGGTGCCGGGGTGCGCGGGGAACTCCCGCGGCTGCCAGCCCGTGATCCCCCCTTGGTGGTGGCGGTGCCACTCCTCCGGCTCCAGCCCTGCGGCGGCGTAGGCGACGGTGCCGGCGGTCACGACGTCGCCGAGCCGGGCCCCCGGCCGGGACTCGTCGAGGAAGGACCGCTCGACCTCCAGGAGCCGCCGGTAGCCCTCCCGGTCAGCCGCGTCGAGTGGGGTGAAGACGACGAACCGGGTGACGCTCGCGACCAGCCCGTCGCGCCGTGCACAGCAGACGAGCATGGCGCGCTCCCCCACCGGCGCCATCGTGGGCAGTGGGTGACGGTGCCGGCCACCCCGGTCTCCGCCGGCGACCATGAGGACGACGGGGTCGAGGCCCGCCCCGAGGAGCTCGTCCGCCAGGACTCCGGCCGCGGCGTACTCGTCGTGGGCCGGCGTGACCCGGTGCGCTGCGCGGGTCGCTGCGGCGGCTGCGTCCCGCGCCACATCGGCCAGCAGCCCCTGCTGGCGGGGGGTGAGCACCCGGCGAACCGCGGCGAGCTCGGCGGAGAGGTCGACGTCGGAGCCCCGTGGCCGGTCGCTGCCGGTCCGCGGCCCGGTGGGCAGCCTCGTCTCTCTCGGCTCCCACCACGGGACGACGTCCCACGACGCCGGCAGTCCCGCCAGCTCGGTGTCCAGCAGCCGTGGAGCCTCGATCGCGTTCGTCACGACGGTCAGCCCGTGGGGGCCGTCCGTGCCGGCGGGCTCGACGACCACGTCGAGGCAGGCGGTGTCGAGCGTCTGCGGGACGTGGACCCGGGCACCGAGGAGCCACGCGAGCGTGGCCGGCTGCCGGATGACGATGCGCTCGACCCCAGCGGCACCTGCCATGGAGGCGAGGGCCCGCAGCTGCCCGGCCAGGTCTGCCCACCGCTCAGCCATGCTGGACGACACCTGCCGCGACCGCTTGGCTGCCCTCGACGTCCGCGACGTCCCCGGAGACGGAGATCCGCAGCGGCCTCCCGTCGAACCCGACGAGGGTGTGCTCGCCGGCCGCGTCCCCGAACACGTGCAGGGTCCACTCCCGGCCGATGAGGTCGTCGGTGCGACGGACCTGCGCGTCCACCTCGACACGCGGCACGAGCGCTCCGTCACGGGCGAGGACGGGCATCTCGTCGAGGGCGAGCGTGGCCTCGTGGAACCCGGGCCCGGTGTAGCGGGCCCCGGTCACGATGTCGTGCCAGGTGCCGGCCGGCACGTAGAAGCGCCGGCGCACCGGCGCCGTGCCGTCGTCGAACACCGGGACGACCAGCAGGTCGGAACCCACCATGAACGCGTCGTCGATGGTCGAGGCGACCGGGTCGTCGGGGAACTCCAGGCCGACCGGCCGCATGACCGGCCAGCCGTGGGCGGCCGACTCGTGCGCGACCTGCCACAGCGTGGGGAGCAGGGCGTACCGCAGCCGCACCCACCGCCGGGCGGCCTCGAGCGCCTCGTCGCCGAAGGCCCAGGGCTCCCGCGGGCGAAGTCCGTGGGCCCGCATCAACGGCGAGAGGGCCCCCATCTGGGTCCACCGCACGTAGAGCCCGGGGGTCAGCTCCGGCCCGAAGAACCCGCCGATGTCGTGGCTCCAGAACCCCGGCGCGCTGACGGCGTAGGACAGCCCGCCGCGGACGGTGGCCTGCATGCCCACGACCGTGGACTCCGCGTCGCCGCCCCACTGTCCGGGGTAGCGCTGCGACCCGGCCCAGCCGCTGCGGCCCCAGACGAGTGGGGCCCGGCCGGTGAAGCGCCGGATGGCCTCGCTCACGGTCCGGTTGTACCGGAGCGGGTAGAGGTTGTGCGCCTGGTGGGCGGGGGTGCCGTCATGGAGGGCGCACGTCGTCGGGCAGCGCCTCACCGAAGTCCGTCTTGAACACCGCGACCCCGTCCTCCAGGAACTCCCGGTGCATCTCCTGCCACCAGGTCGCGGCGTCCGGGTTGGTGAAGTCGACCAGGGCCCGCATCCGGCCGTCCGGGGTCGGGGTCTTCTGGATCGCCGCGAGGTGCCGTCCGCGACGCCGCACGAGGAAGCCCTTCTCCTCGGCCTCGGCGAAGCGTGGGCTCGCCGGGTCGAGGTAGGGCAGCTCCCACACCGAGAGCCGTACCGACTCGCTCCTCGAGGGCCTCGACGAACGCTCGACGGTCCCCGAAACGGCTGCTCGTTCCAGATGAAGTCGCAGTTGAGCCGGTCGACGACGAGCCAGTCGGGGTCGAGGTGGAGGACGTCCAGCGGGACTTCATGCGCGGCGCATCGTGCGGGCGACCTCGAGCATCTCCTCGCCGGTCGTGGTACCGGCACCGGCCCATCCAGTAGCCGAAGGCCCAGAACGGGGGCACCTCGGGGCGGCCGGTGAGCGAGGTGTACGCGGTCAGCCGTCGCTTGGGGGTCCCGCCTGCCACGACGTACAGGTCGAGCGCCTCGTCGGCCACGGTGAGGCCCAGGACGGAAGGACGGCGGTGCCCGACGTCCGCCGTGACGACGGCGCCGGTGTTCAGGAAGCCGGTGTAGCCGGCCGTGGAGTGCCAGACCGGCACCGGCTTGTACGCCAGGCCGGTGCCCGTCCCACAGGCGTCCTCGCTGCGCAGCACCAGGCGTTGGCCGTTCTTGACGAGCCGACCGAACTGCTCGCCGAAGCCCGAGGACGTCCTCGCCGGGCGCCAGCTCGAGGTTCATCGTCAGCCCGGTGCCGTCGGCGAGGGCCGTCGGCGCCATCATGAGCCCGGCGACCTGCCGCAGTCGGTGCGCCGAGCCGGCAGGACGACCGCGCCGGTGCGGGCGTCCTCGACGGTGACCGTGAAGGGATGGCGACCGACCCGCAGCCGCACCCCGTCGCCGGTGAGCACGACCTCGTGCTCGCCGTCCTCGACGGCCAGGGCGTGCGGCGCGGGTTCCGCCTCGGTGACGATGCCCAGGCCGGTGCCGTCGTCCTCCAGCACGCCCGAGCGCGACGGCGCGAGGGTGAGCCGCAGCGTTCCGGGAGCGGGTGCGGTGACCCGCAGTGCGTACGGGGTCCGCTCCGTCGACGGCAGGTCGAGGGACGGCAGGTTCGGCATCCCGGTCTCGACCCCCTGCTCCTCGGGGGGCTCCCCCGTGAGCCAGCCGGGCATGATCCCGAGCTGGACGCCCCGGATCGCGTCGACGTCCAGGAGCACGCTCGAGGCGTCGGGCGCCACGTGCACCCCACGGACGCGCCGCAGGAGCTGGGTGTCGGCCATCGGGGTGGTCATCCCTTCACGGAACCGGCGGTCATCCCCGCGACGAAGTAGCGCTGGAGGAAGACGTAGGCGATGACGAGCGGCGCGAGGCGACGATGACACCGGTGAACAGCAGCGGGTAGTTGGTCAGGAACTCGCCCTGGAAGTTCAGCAGCGCCAGGGGCAGGGTGGCCTTCGACGGGTCGTGGATGAACAGCAGCGGGTAGAGCAGGTCGTTCCACTGGATGACGAAGAGGAAGATCGCGGTGGCGGCGAGCGAGGGCAGGGAGACCGGCAGCGCGATCGAACGGTACGTCCGCCAGGGCCCGGCGCCGTCGACCAGGCCCGCCTCGAAGAGCTCACGCGGCAGGGTGCGCATGAACCCGGTCATGATGAACACCGCGACCGGCATCGTGGCGACGATCTCGATGAGGATGAGGCCGACGACGGCTGTCGAGCAGCCCGAGGTTCTGGAAGAGGACGTACTGGGGGATCATGTTCGACTGCGCCGGGACGGCCATCCCGAGGACGAGGAAGCCGTAGAGCGTCCAGCCGCGCCACCCCGGGATCCGCGCGAGACCGTACGAGGCGAGGCTGCCGATGGCCAGGGTCAGGGCCACGGCCGCCCCCGTCACGACGGCGCTGTTGACGAACGCCGTCGCCATGCTGGCGTCGGTGAGCACCGTCCGGTAGTTCGTCGGCGCCAAGGAGGAGGGCGGCCCGAACGGCGACTGGAACAGCTGCTGCGTCGTCTTGAACGAACCGCTCAGGACGACGACGAGGGGCACGATGATGACCGCGGCGTAGATGCCGAGGACGAGGCGTCGGCTCAGAGAACCAGTCATGGCGGGGCTCCTTTCACACGCCGCGCTGGGTGAGCCGCACGGCCCTGCGCTGCAGGAAGCTGACGAGGGCGATGATGACCATGAACACCACGGACTCCGCTGCGGCGTAGCCGAACCGCGAGTTGGTGAAGGTCGTGTAGATGCGGGTGGAGAGGATGTCGAGGGAGCTCTTGGGCGGGTTTCCGCCCAGGCCCAGGATGAGGTCGAAGGCCTTGAACGACTGGATCGTCGTGTACGCGACGACGATCGCCGTGGCCGGCGCGATGAGCGGCCAGGTGACGTAGCGGAACCGCTGCCACTGGCTCGCGCCGTCGAGGGCCGCCGACTCGTAGAGCTCCTCGGGGATCTGCTGCAGCCCGGCGACGAAGATCACCATCAGCTGGCCGGCGTGGGCCCACACCTGGGCGATCGCCACCCAGTAGATCGCGGTCGCGCCGTTGCCGAGGAAGCTGCTCTTGAGCCCTCCCAGCCCCACCCCGCCGAGCACCTGGTTGATGAGCCCGAAGTTGGGGTCGTACATGAACTTCCAGACGAAGGCGACCGAGACCGACGACAGGATCGCCGGGAGGAAGAACAGCGCGCGCAGGGTCGTGGAGGAGCGGGAGTTGCGCTGCAGCAGCAACGCGAGGAGGAGCGAGAGGACGGTCTGGGCGATGACGACGACGAGGAGGAACTTGAGGTTGTTCGTCAGGGCGCCCCGGAAGAGGTCGTCGTTGGTCGCGATGTTCGAGAAGTTCGTCGCTCCCAGGTTCTGGTACGCGGCACTGAAGCCGTCCCAGTCGGTGACCGAGTACTGGAACGCCTGGACCGTCGGCCCGGCGAAGAAGATCGCGTAGAGCACCAGCGCCGGGACCGGGAACAACCACAGTGCCGGGTGGACTCGGGTCGCCCGCGACGTCCGGCGGCGCCGCGCGCGCACGGCGCCGCCGGTGGTCCGTGGGCCCTTGTCCTCGAGGATGTCGGCCATCTCCGCACTCCTACTGCTGACGCTGCTGGTCCACCACGCGCTGGGCGTCCGCGGCGGCGGCGTCGGGGCTCTTGCCACCGACGACCGCGATGCAGGCACCCTCCACCGCGGAGCGGATGTCGAGGTTGTTGAACTGGAACCGAGGCGCCAGGAGCGTCTTCTTCTGCAGCCACGGAGCCAGCGCCTTCAGGTCGGGGTTGGTGTAGTCGACGCCCTTGACCGTGACGTGCTGGCTCGTGCCGTTGGCGTACTCCCCGGCGTTCTTCGGCTGGGAGAGGAACTCGAGCCACGCCAGGGCCGCCGCCTGGTGCTTGGACTGGCTGTTGACCCCGAGGATGAACGTCGCGTTGTAGATCCCCTGGTACTTCGCCTTGTCGGCCGTCGTCGTGATCGGCGAGATCACGTTCATCGGGAACTTGGCCCCGAGGGCGCGGACCGCCGCGATGTGGTAGCTGCCGGTCGCGAGCATCGCTGCCTTGCCGGTCGCGAAGATCTGCTGGCAGGGCTCGACGGCCGTCCCGGTGGAGTTGGCCTGGAAGTACGGGGTGAGCTGTTGGTACTGCTTGAGGGTCTTGAGGAACCAGTCGTCGGTGCACTTGTAGTCGCCGGACTCGATCTTGGCGCACATGTCGTCGCTCGGTGCGTTGTTCATGACCATCGAGTTGAAGAGCTGGCCGGCGTTGCCCGGGTCTCCTCCCGGCCAGGCGATCGGGACCAGGCCCTGCGACTTCAGCTTCTCGCAGAGGGCGAGGAAGGAGTCCCAGTCCGGTGGCGGGGTGCCACCCGTGGCCTTTCCGAGGATGTCCTCGTTCGTCACGGGCATGTTGAAGACGACCTGGTAGGGGAAGCCGTACTGGGTCCCGTTCTGCTGGCCCGCGGTGATCAGGGACGGCTCGTAGTTCTGGGCCACCGGCTGGCTCGACATGTCTGCGTACACCCCGGCCTTGACCATGTCGACGAACTGTGCACCGCGGAAGGCGGTGAAGACGTCGCCGACCGAACCCCCGCGGATCCGCTGCAGCGCCGAGGACTGGTAGTCGTTGGACGGGGAGATGTCCTGCCGCACCGTCGCCCCGGGTGTCGCGGACTCGAACGCGGTGATCAGCTTGGCGAAGACGTCCTTGTCCTCGGCCCGCCAGTGGGCGAAGGAGATGGCGCCGGTCGGCTTGCCGCTCGCCGGCGCCGAGGCGGCGGAGGTGGCGGCCCCGCCGGTGCTGCCGGGACCGGCACAGGCGGCGAGGGTGGCACCCAGGCCACCGACGCCGAGGAGCTGGAACGCGGTGCGGCGGCTGAGGGGCTGGCCGAAGGTGTTGCTGTTCATGATGCACTCCTTGTGGACTCTGCGGTGGCGAACTCGATGACGGGGATGCCGAGAAGGTCTGCGGCGGTGCGGAGGGCCGGCCGTACGTCGGTCCAGGCGAGAACCGTGTGGTGCGGGAACCCGCCGGTGACCAGGGTCTGGACGAACTCCTCCGCCGGGGTGTCGAGGCGGACCGCGGCGGTGTTGCCCTGGAACCGGTTCGGCTCCGGAAGGGACTCTCCGGAGGCGATCAGGAGACGGAGCCCCCCCTGAGCCGGGTCCTCGGTCAGGCGGGCCATCACGACCGGCCCGGTGCGAAGGGGGAAGTTGCCGGCGACGCCCACCTTGCGGTTGCAGTGGACGTCCTGGCGGGCGTCGGAGGGGTCGGCGGCGAGCGAGGTCGCGGCGGCACCGCAGTGCCAGAGCCGGACGACGTTGGCCCCGACATCGAGGTCCACGGTGTCGACGAGGTAGGTGGTCCCGGAGCCGAGAGCCTCCAGGAGCATCATCGTCACCGCCCCGTAGACGTCCCGCTCGCAGGCCGTGGGGGTTCCCGCATCCGCGAGCCGGGAGAGGGACGAGCACGGGCAGACGCCGAGTTCGGTCGGGAACTCGGGCCAGCAGCGGATGGCCATCCCGGACAGCGATGAGTCCTCCCGCCAGGTCCGCATGGCCGACGTGATGCCGGCGGAGAGCGCGACCTGGCGCGGGGTCGAGGGCCTCGAGCGAGGGCTGAGCGGCGGCGGCGTCGCGACGCTCGCGCTCGCGCTGGGCCTCGCCGACGGCCGAGACCCGCCCGAACATGTCCTGCACCGAGATCTCCTCCACGGTGATGCCGAAGAGCTCGTGGAGCAGCGGGCCGTCGTACTGGCTGGGTGTGAAGCCCGCCGGAGCATCCCCGACGAGCCCGAGGGTCCGGTCCCGCAGCGACCCGAGCCGGCGCGCGACCCCGGACGACTCACCCTCGCGTCGACCGACGGTGTCGGGGAGCGGGGGCGCCGGCGGGAGGTCGCCCGCGAGGGCCTGCTTGAGGGCGTCCCGCACGGCGGGCTCCCCGGGGTCGCCATAGAGGTGGCGGGGGGCCCGTCCGGCGTGCACGACGAGGGCGTGGCCGAAGAGGTTGGCGCCGCACAGGCTGTTGAGCCAGAGCCGGTCCCCGACCGGACCCGGCTCACGGAAGGACCAGAGGAGGACCGGCACCTCCAGGTCGGCGTAGAGGCGCAGGGCCGGGCTGGCGTCGGAGAAGCTGGCACAGACGTTGACGACGAGGTCGGCGCCGGCCAGCGGGTAGCGCGCTGCCTCGTCGAGGTCCTCGGCGGTCATCACGAGGCCGTCGGGCCCGGTCACCTCGGCCCCGAGGTCGGCGAGCAGCTCGCGGGCCTGCTCGGCGCGCCGGGCCGCGACGTCGACCGCGAAGGTCGGGCGCGCCGTGGCGATCAGGACGACCGTGGGTCGTGGCCCGCTCATCGCGACACCCCCGCGTCGACGATCGCGCCGAGTCGCTGCAGCCTGGGCACGGAGACCTCGCGGAGGCTCCGCTCCAGGTCGGGGCTGCCGACGACGGAGGCCCACACCGCACGCCCTGCGAGGAACCCGGAGGCACCCGACTCGCACGCGAGCTCGACCGCGCGGGGGAACAGCTCGGTGGGGACCCCCGAGGAGAGGACCACCCAGGGCGACGTCACCGCCTCCGTGATCCTGGCGCAGGCGTCGCGGATGTCGCCCTCGTCGCCCTGGCCCTTGTACGGCACCTCTGCCTTGTACAGGTCGGCACCGAGGGACCCGAGCTCCTGCGCCGCCTCGATGACGCACGCGTTCCAGTCCCACGCCCGGTCGTCCCGGGGTGCCTTGGCCACCGGCTCGATGATGCTGACCAGCCCGGCGTCGTGACACCGCCGGACGAACCGGCGCACCATGTCGACCCGCGAGTCGGGGTCGCCGTCCGGTCGGTGGATGACGAGCAGCTTCATCGCGACGGCGCCCTGCTCCCGGACCGCGTCCGGGTCGACCGTCCCGTCGATCTCCACATCGGTGACGTGTTCCCCGTTCCCGGCGATGAAGTGGTCGGCGGCGGCGATCAGGCCGCAGGACGGTGCCACGGCCCGCTCGTCGACCACCGCGTCGAAGGCGAACTGCTTGTCGACGAGGACGGCGCTGGCGTACGGGCTGAGGACGCGGGTGGCGAGCACCTTGAACCGCTGGAGCTGGTCGTCGGGCACCGGCGTGTCCTGGTGCTCCGCGAACATGGCGCGCATGGCCTCCCGTTGGTCGACGGCCAGCATGGCGAAGCCGCCGCCGGGGCGGGTCAGCCGGGAGAGGTCCGGCTGTGCGGGTGACGGTTTCGTGACGGGCACTGTGGTCTCCTTGCGGGAACGGGGTCAGGTGGGCGGCACGGCGCGCAGGTGCGCCAGGGCCTGGTCGTGGGAGGGGATCGCGGAACGGCCGTCGAGGCCGGTGCATGAGATCGCCGCCACCGTGTTGGCGTAGCGCAGGGCCTCCTCCAGCGGCCTGGCCCGGACGTGGGCAGCCACCAGCGCGCCGTGGAACACGTCCCCGGCGCCGAGCGTGCTCAGGACGTCGGTGGGAACTGCCTCGACGTGCACGACGGGCCCCCCGGAGTCCGCCCCATGGGAGCCCCGTGCACCGTCGGTCGCCACCACCCGGCGCGCCCCGTCGTCGTGGGCAGCACGCAGGAGGGACTCGACCGGCAGGTCCCCGTAGCAGCGGCGCAGCGCGTGCACGGTCGGGACGAAGAGGTCGACGCCGTCGGGGGTGAAGTCCGGGATGGGGTTGCCGGCGTCCACCGAGAGCCGCGGGCGACGGGAGGCGCTCGGGTCGAGCAGGCCGCGGACCGCAGCCCACCCCAGGTGGTCGGCGTGGACCCACTCGGCGGCCCGGACGAGGTCGGCGGCGTGCGAGGCGTCCACCGCCGGACCCGGCCTCGCGCAGATGGCTCGGGTGCCCCGTCCTCGGTCCACGACGATGACGCTCGCCGCGGAGCGTCGCCCGGGCACCCGGGTGACCCCGGAGACGTCGACCCCCTCCCCCTCGAGGTCGGCGAGGATGCGCTCACCGTCGGGATCGTCACCGACGGTGCCGACGAAGGCGACCGAGACGCCGAGCCGTGCCGCCGTGACCGCGGCGGTCGCGGCGGGTCCCCCACCCGCGAACGTGAGCTCCTCGGCGACCACGCGGTCGTCGGCGCCCGGATAGCCGGAGACGAGGGCGATCGAGTCCACCGTTGCCGCGCCCACGAAGACGACCAGGCCCGGCCCGGGCGCGACGTCGGCCGGCTCGCTCATCGGCATGTCTCCCTCGAGGTCTCCGACGTCGGCGGTGACATCGGCGATGTGTGGAGTTTAACAACGAATGTTGGAAAGTCAACATCTATTGTCGAGTATTCTCCACGTAACCTGGCACCGGGAGGTCGAGCGTGGACCCCAAGGCAATGCGCTACGACAGCGCACCGCGCCGGCGGCGGTGGATCCTGGAACACCTGCGCGAGGCGGGCTTCATCTCCGTGGCCAGCCTCAGCCAGGACCTCGGCGTCTCGGACATGACCGTCCGGCGGGACCTGCGCAAGCTCGAGGAACGCGGCGAGGTCCGCGTCGTCCACGGAGGCGTGAGCCTGCTCCACGGCCCCATGCACGATCCCGAGTTCGCCGCGCGCTCGGGCCTGCAGTCCGAGGCCAAGGCCGCGATCGCGCGCGAGGCACACCTGCTCGTCGGAGCCAGCGACACCGTCGCCCTCGATGCCGGGACGACGGCGTACGCCCTGGCCCGGGCACTCCCACCCGACTTCGCCGGAACGGTGGTCACCCACTCCGTCCCCGTCATCCAGCTGCTGCTCAGCCGGGGCCGGGTGCGGGTGGTCGGCCTCGGTGGCGAGCTCCTGCACGAGAGTCAGGCCTTCGCCGGTCAGATGACGGTCGAGGCGATCAGGAGCCTGCGGGTCGGCACCCTGTTCCTCGGCGCCGCCGCGGTGGATGAACGCGGGGTGTACGTCGCCACCGACAACGAACGCCCGACGAAGCTCGCGCTCATCGACATCGCCGACAGGGTGGTCCTCCTGGCCGACCACACGAAGTTCACGGCCGATGCCGCCGTTCTGCTTTGCTCGCTGGACCGGATCGACGTCCTCGTGACCGACCAGACGCTCCCCGCGAGCACCGCGGCCCTGCTCCGGCGCACGGCGACCTCGGTCGTCCTCGCCACGCCCGAGCGGAGCGCGTGACCGAGCCGAACCCGCGACGCCGGGGGGAGGAAGGGCGGGGCGGCCCTTCAGGCCGGGGTCGTCTCCACCTCGTACCCGGCGAGGCGCCACTCGAGCAGCCCGTCGGCGGCGCGCCGGGCGACCCGTCCGCGGGCCAGCAGCAGCCGGACCGCGTCGTGGGCGAGGACGCAGTAGCGGCCCCGGCAGTAGGCCACCACCTCACGGTCGTCCGGCAGCTCGCAGAGCCGGTCGGCGAGCTCGTCGAGCGGGACGTGGACCGCTCCGGGAAGGTGGCCCGCGGCGAACTCCGGCGCCGGACGCACGTCGAGCAGGACCACGTCGCCGGCCGCGACCCGGCGGCGCAGCTCGTCGGTCTCGACCGCCTCGGTGTCCTCGGGTCCGAGGTAGGCGCGTCGCGCCGGCTCGGTGTGCGGGCGGTGCACCTGCGCCACGCGCCGCAGCCGGTCCCAGAGGACCGCCACGTCGTCCCCGGCGCAGGAGTGGTAGACCCGTCGGCCCTCGCGCCGGGCGGTGGCCAGCCCCGCCGCACGCAGGGCCTGAAGATGGGCCGAGCACGTGCTCATCCCGAGGCCGGTCGCCACCGCGAGCTCCTCGACGCTGCGGGGCCCCTGGGTCAGCAGGTCGAGCAGCTCGAGCCGCTTCGGGTGGCCGAGGACCCGGCCGACCGCCGCGAACTGCTCGTACAGGGCGTCCTTGCGCTCACGGTCACCCACTGGGGGCCTCCTCGTCCCGGGGTGTGGCGGACCGCGGGTGGGTCTCGTACATGCGGACGGCGACGACGAGGCCGGAGGCCGCGGTGAGCACCGCGACGACCCAGACCGCCGCGCGGATGCCGAGCAGGTCGGCGACGACCCCGGCGAGCAGGGCCCCCGCCGCGAAGCCACCGTCGCGCCAGAGCCGGTAGACCCCGACCGCGCGGGCGCGCCACGCCGGATGCGCCACGTCACCGACCGAGGCGAGGAGGGTCGGGTACACCATGGCGGTCCCGGCGCCGAGGGCGGCGGCGGCCGCCGCCCAGGGGACGAAGCCGTCGGCGGTGGCGATGCCCGCGAGCGCCAGCGCCTGGAGCCACATCCCACCGGCGATGAGCCACTTGCGCCCCCACCGGTCCGAGAGGGCCCCGGTGACCAGCTGGCCGACTCCCCAGACCGCCGGGTAGATCGCGGCGAGGACCCCGATCCGCCCGAGGGACAGCCCGGCCGCGGCGAAGAGGAGGGGGAAGAGGCCCCAGGCGAGGCCGTCGTTGAGGTTGTTGACCAGGCCCGCCTGGCTCGCGGAGGACAGGGCCGGCTCGCGCAGGCTGGTCTGGACGAGGACCTGGCGGTCGGTCAGCCCGGCGTGCAGGTGGTCGTGGCGGCCATCGGGTCGGGCGACGTGGCCGGCGGCCTCGAGGCGGGCGTGGCCCCGGGTCTCCCGCACGGCCAGGGCCGACAGTCCCAGGCCGAGGGCGGCGAAGGCGACCCCGAGGAGGAACGGGGCGGGCCGCAGCCCGTACGCCTGCGCGAGGAAGCCGGTGGCCAGGGCCGTCGCGGCCACGGCCGCATAGCCGGAGGCCTCGTTGAGGCCCATCGCCAGGCCCCGGCGCGCCGGTCCGACGAGGTCGATCTTCATGACGACCGTCGTCGACCAGGTCAGGCCCTGGCTCACGCCGAGCAGGACGTTCGCCGCGACGACCCACCCCCAGGTCGGGGCCCAGATGAGCAGCAGCGGCACCGGGACGGCGACGAGCCACCCGGCGACGAGGACCGGCTTACGCCCGAACCGGTCCGACAGGGCCCCGGCGAGGTAGTTCGTCGCCGCCTTGGAGAGCCCGAACACGAGGATGAAGCTCAGCCCGGCGGTGTAGGCCCGGAGCCCGAACTCGGCCTCGGCGAGGATCGGCAGGACGGTCCGTTCCTGCCCGAGCATCCCCCCGACGAGGGCGTTGACGACGACGAGGAGCAGGAACTGGGCGGCGTTCTGTCGCAGGCCGAGGGCGAGCCCGGGTCGCCGAGGGGGCACCTCTCCCCCGCCCCTGCTCGCGCGTCGACGTGGAGCGCCGACGAGGTCCGGCTCGTGCATGCGGTGGGTCCGATCCGTGGGACGACGTCGACCACGACGATACGACATTCCATGGATTTGTGGATACTGCGTCGAGCCGGTGACGCCGTGCACGGCAGGCTCAGGGACCCGCGAGCCACATCCCGAGTGACGCAGCGGCCAGGCTGAGCACCACCATGAGGAGCGCGTGGACCACGGCGGTCCCGGCCCGGCCGCCGCGGGCCAGCCGGACCGCCTCCACGCTGGCCGTGCTGAACGTCGTGTAGCCGCCGAGGAACCCGGTACCGAGCCCGGCCACCACGTCCCCGCCGCCGGAATGCCCCAGCGCCCAGCCGGTGAGCAACCCGAGGGCGAGAGAACCCGTGACGTTGACCACGACGGTGCCCGTCGGCATCGTCGCCCGCAGCCGGGTCGCGACCCAGCTGTCGACGAGGAACCGGCAGGCCGCACCCAGTCCTCCGGCCACGGCGACGAGCAGGACGGTCACCGGCCGGCTCCGAGGCGCCGACGCCCGACCTTCCGCAGTCCCCGGCTCACGAGGACCGTGGCGACCAGGGCCGCGAGGAAACCCAGCGAGAGGCTCGCGACGTCGTACGCGAGGGCGGTGAGGAACCTGTCGCCACGGCCCAACGAGGCGGTCTCGACGATGAAGGTGCTGTACGTCGTGTACCCGCCGAGCGCCCCGGTCCCGGCGCCGAGACGAGCGGCACGGCGCCAGCCGCCGTCCGGCCCGAGCACCGCCAGCGTCTCGAGCAGGACGGCGAGGGCCAGCGCACCGGTCACGTTGACCCAGAAGGTCGTCCACGGCCAGCCGCCGGGGGCCGCGGGGTGGGCGGCCTCCAGGGACCAGCGAACGGCGGTGCCCAGCGCTCCGCCGGCGGCGACGAGAGCCAGGGTCGCGGCACGGCTGAGGGGTGGCGGCACCGCATCAGGGTCGGCCGGCTGGTGGGGGCGCGCCATCACTGCCACGGGGTCTTGGCGTGCCAGTCCACGACCCGCAGCGGGACCACGAGGACCGGGCGGTGCTGGTGGTGCGAGAGGCGGGCCGCGACCGAGCCGTCCATGACGTCGCGCCAGCGGCTGGACGCGCCCGGCACGTGGGTCCCGACGACCAGGGCCGCGGCGTCGACCGCCCGGGCCAGGTGGGTCAGCGCCCGGTCCGGCCGACCGGCGAGGTAGCGCAGGTGCCAGCCGACCCCGGCGTCGACGAGCATTTTCTCGAGGAACTGGCTCAGGTGGGCCTCCCGCTCTCGCCACGAGTCGTCCACGGCGTCGGGGTCGACCTCGGCGTGCCGCACCGAGCCGTCCGGGTACTCCTCGACCGTGATCCTGCCCGGGTCGGCGTAGCCGAAGTAGAGCTCGACGCCGAGGGCGGCGGCCCACGCCGCGGCGGTCAGCGCCACGAGCTCGGGCTGGCCCGGGACCACCCCGACGACGATCGGGTGGCCGGCGAACGGGGTGAGCCGGGACGGGTGGGGCTGCGGCGGCTGGTGGGACGGCACGTGGCGGCTCCCTCTCCTCGGTGGGCAGGGGTCCCCGCCCGCGTGTCATCGCTCGGGCAGGAACCATCAGCCGTCTCGGCGGTTCGGGCCCGTCACCGGGACCAGGCGGGATCCATCGCCCGGGGCACAGCGTAGCGGGTGACCGTGCGACGGGTCCGGACGTGGCTCAGGGCGCGGCCGGCTCGGCGGCTGCTCCGCGGTACGGCCTCCACGGGCTCGGTCGAGCCCTGCCTCACAGGCGCCCGGTCGGCGTCTCCACGGTGCAGGCGGGCGGGCCGCCTGAGCTACAGCACCGGAGCGACCAGGCCGGCCTCGAGCCGTTCCACGAGGTCGCAGTCGTTCGCCATCGCGCCGGTGGGGTCGTTGACGAGAGTGGTGATGGTCGAGTCCTCGCCGGTCATCACCATGACCTGGCAGAGACGACCGCCCGGGTCGGTGTACCGGACGGCCGGCAGCCCTGCGAGGAGGAGGTCCTGGACCCTTCCACCCGTCGAAGGGGGTTTCGTCCTCCGGAGGGTGTCGAACTGGGTGACGACCGGGACGGACCGGGTCGACGTCAGGAGGACCTGTCGTCCCTGCGCGGGGGCCGGGCCCTCCGAGCTCGAGCGGTAGACGCAGCTGGCGACACCGTCGTGGGCATCCCGGAGTGACCGGTCGACCCAGTCGATGTGCGCCAGATGCCTGACCTGCGACGGGGCCGAGGCCGCAGCCTGGGCCGTCCGGTCCGGCTTCACCAACCCGTAGCGGATCCGTCCCGCGCTTGGGGCCCGGTCCGGTCGGCCATCCCGGAGCGGGGACCGGGACGGGGCAGCGGTGTCGGCCGGGTCAGTCGCCGGGGATCTCAGTCGCCGGGCATCGAGGTGTCCACCGGGACGCCGTCGACGTGGACCACGGCGGGTCGCCAGAAGCAGATGAGGTCCCTGACGCGGAGCGCGTCGTGCAGCGGCTCGGGGTAGTACCACGCCACGTCCGGGGCGCCGTCGGCGCTGAGGTAGGACGCGACGCCCTTGTACGCGCAGACGGTGTGGGTCTCGGAAGGGCCGAGCAGGTCCAGTCGGACGTCGCTGCGCGGCAGGTACCAACGCGCCGGCAGGGAGGTCTCGATGAGCATCATCGGCCGGGAGGACTCGGCCAGGGTGACCCCGCCGAGCTCGACGTGCACGTGGCGGTCACTTCGCAGCACGTCGATCCGCTTGAACGGGTCGTGGGGGTGGCCCATGACCGGCTCGTCCTCCTCCTGCCAGTCGAACGGATGCCAGTGCAGCACCACTCGGCCCGCGAGCTCGGGCTCGTCGGGCCGGAAGGCCACCTCGCCGTGGCCCTCCAGATGGAGGGACCGACCCGGCACGGTGTGCCACTCGTCCCGGTGCGGCGGCAGTACCGGCGCCCGCAGCTCGGGCACGGGGGCGGGATCGTGCTCCGTCAGCCGGAGGTGAAGGTCCCCGGGCGGCACGGCGTACCAGGGGACGACACGGCGAGGCTCGTAGACCAGGAGCGCGTCGCGGGTGTCGAGCACCTCCCGCCCGGCGAGGTAGGCGCGGAGTCGCTTCGGGGTGGCGGCGTAGCGGAGCTCAGCGAGGTCGAGGAACCACTGCCGCTCCAGGTCGATCGGCATGCTCCAGTGTGGGCGCCGTCGCAGCGGTTCACAACGGCCGAACCCTCGGGTCGTGAGAGTGCGCGGCGGGGGGATCGCCAGGCTGGAGCGGGATGCGTAAGGTCGGGGGAACGGCCTGGTCGTCGGCCGCTCGGACCCGTGCCGGGAAGGTGGGCACCATGCAGACCTTGCGCATCACCTCGGGATTCGACATCGAGCTCCAGCTGGGAGCGGGCTGGTTCCGCACCGCGATCGAGCTCCTGGTCAGCAGGGGAGTCATCGACACCGGCGGGCTGCCGGTGGTCATCGACGACATCCAGGTGATCCTGGATCCCCGACTGGGACCTGTCGGTCGACCTGGCCGGCGTGCCACAGCCGGTCAGGGTCGAGGTCGGGCTCAGCGACGACGGCACCGAGCTGACCCTGACGACGGACAACCCGCTCGTCCCGCCGCAGGTGGTGCCGTTCGGTGCGCTGAAGGGGCTCGCGGGACCGCCGGCGAAGGTCACGGTCCAGGGCGACGCCGGCCACGACAACGCGATCGCCCTCCTCGCCAACCTCGACATCCACGCCGAGCCGCAGTCCGGGCCGCCGAGGGCGGACGACGACCCGCTGCCCCGTGGCGACGCCACGGCGGCGCGGTCGTTCCTCGAGAGCGGCAAGGACGTGGCGTTCGGCCTGGGCCGGGTGACGCTCGAGCGGTTCGCCAACGACATCTGGCACACCCAGCTCCGTGCCGACGACGGGACCCACCCGCTGCCCGACGCCGACCACCGGCGCGGCGACTGGTCCCGGGTGACCGGGCGCAGCACGAGCGGGGGCGACATCCAGTTCGTGCTCGAGGGCGACATCCCGGTCGACTCCCCACTGATCGACGTCATCCCCGACCCCCATGTCGTGATCACGCTGACCCTTCGGGTCGACCTCGACCAGGGGAAGCTTCTCTTCGCCATCGACACCGACAGTGACGTCGACACGGGACTGCTGGGCGACCTGTTCGGGGGGCTCGTGGGTGCGGCGGCCGGGGCGATCATCGGACTGGTCGTGGGGCTGTTCACCGGCGGGATCCTGATCGCGGTCCTGGTCGGCGCCGGGATCGGCCTCGCCGTCGGGGCGATCACCATCGAGGTCGTCGAGTACGTCGTCGAGGGCATCGTCCAGCGCGAGATCAAGGCCCGGATCGACGGTGAGCCGGTGCCGGACCTGCTCTGCTGTGAGGACGGAGTCGTCCAGCTCGCCACGCCGTCGACCGGGGAGGGCTTCAACCTGTCGGTGCTCGACTCCATCCCCTCCTCGGTCTCGATCCACGACGAGCCCCCGGCCGACGAGCTCCTCCACCGCGAGAACCTTCTGGTCACGTCGGTGTACGACGACCTGACGATCGACGCCGGCGGCTTCGGTGCGGCTGGGGCGAGCGGCTCCGACGTGGTGTTCGAGCCCGAGGTCGTCGGCATCCGCTCGTTCGACTACGTCGACGGCCGGCTCGAGTCGATCACGTACGAGCACGACGGGATGCCGCAGGCGCTCCCGCTCCAGGAGCTCCTCGACCGCATCGCGGAGGTGGGTGTGGAGCCTCCGCTCGTCATCCGTCAGCGTCCCGGTGGCTCGAGCCTGCACCTCCCCACCGGCAGGCTCGCGACCGTGTGCCTTCGGCCCTCACGGATTCGCCGGGGGAAGACGGTCATCCGGGAGTTCGAGTTCGGCAACGGCGCGCGCGTCCTCGTGCCCGACGCGGTCGCCCTCCAGGACGCCGGCGTGATCGTCCTGCGCGGGTACCAGCTGATCCACCCGCGCAGCTCCAACCCCTACTTCCGGGCACCCGCGGACTCGAGGACCGACGACAACCTCGAGAGCCTGCCCACCTTCGCCTGACCGGGCGGCGGTCCGAAGCCACCAGCGGGCTTCGGCGCCAGCCACCGCAACACCGCGTCTGGATACTGTTGGGTGTGCCCACGTACGTCCTCATCCCGGGCGCCGGTGGGTCGGCGTGGGTCTGGAGCCGGGTGACGCCGCTGCTGGTCGACGCCGGCCACGAGGCGATCGCGGTCGATCTGCCCGGCGACGAGACCGCCGGTCTGTCGCGCTACGCCGAGCTGGTGGTCGACGCGGTCGGTGCACGCTCCGAGGTCGTCCTCGTCGCAGGGTCCGGGAGGTTTCACCGCGCCGCTGGTCTGTGATCGGGTGCCCGTGCGCGAACTGGTGCTGGTCAACGCGATGATCCCGGTCCCCGGTGAGACGGCACGCGACTGGTGGGCGCACACGGGCGCGCTCCAGGCCCGGCGGGGGCCGCCCGGGCCGGTGGCTACGGTGCCTTCGATGCGGCGACGTACTTCCTGCACGATGTCGATGCCGAGCTCGCGGCCGAAGGCGAGCAGCACCAGCGCGTCGAGGCGGACACCGCGTTCGAGTCGGCGTGTGACTTCACGGCGTGGCCGCCGATCGGCATCCGGGTACTCGCCGGCACCGACGACCGCTTCTTCCCGGTCGACATGCAGCGCCGGGTCGCCCGCGAACGGCTCGGCGTCGAGACCGACACGATCCCCGGTGGGCACCTGCTGCCTCTGGCGCAGCCGCGGCTGGTGGCCGACGACCTGCTGCAGACGACCCGCCGCCCCTGGTAGCCCTCGCGTACGACCCCTGTCGCCGACGCCGAGGACACGCGGACGTTCAGCCCATGCGCATCGTCTGTCCGGCAGGGATGGTGAGACCGGGCAGGGCGTCTGGGGCGACGAGCAGGAGGATGCCGAGCCCCAGCAGGAGTGCGGCGGTGGCGTAGGTCGCCGTTCGCCGCCACGGCAGGGTCTTCTCCGCGGCGATGACGCCGGCGACGAGCGCCATCCACGTCACGCTCATGACTCCCAACGCGAAGAGGGAGGCCATCAGGGCCCAGCAGCATCCCACGCACCAGAGGCCGTTGCGGGTGCCCATGGTGAACGCCCCGCGATGACCACCACGCCACGAGCTCAGGATCGAGCCGAGCGGGCTCCGACACTTGGCGAGGCAGACGTCCTTGAGCGGGGTGAGCTGGTAGACGGCAGCGGCCACCAGGGTCGCGGCCGCGACGTCTTGGCCGGCACGGCTCCAGGCCAGGCCGTCGCCGAGGACGGCGGCACCGGCACCGATGCCATAGGCGACCAGTCCCGCACCGGCCCAGCTGACCAGGTACCCACCGGCGAACAGCCATGGGGACAGGGGCGATGGCGCCCGGGTGACCCGGGTGTACAACGCGATCGTCGGCGCCACCGAAGGCAGCATCATCGCGGCCATCATCACGGTCCACACGAGGAGGAACCAGGCGAGGCCGCCGAGGCTCGTCCAGGGGCCCGCGTCCATGCCGCTCATCGCATGGACGCTCCAGACCCAGGCGAGGGCCGCGACCGCGCACAGCGCGCCGACCAGGCCGAGCCGGGCTCGGGCAGCGGCGAACGCCGGAGCGTGACCGGACGTGCCGGCGTGGCCGGCGGTGGCCGCCATCGAGCTCAGGCCGCCCAGGAGAACTCGGACTTGGAGAGCCCCGTCCTTCCTTCGTAGGAGATGCCGAACGCATCGATGCGACTGCGCGTGGCCTCCGCCATGGTGAGGTCCGAGCCCACCGGGTGGAACATGCCGTGGAAGCGCACCGGCTCACCGGTCTCAACCCCGAACGGCACGATGTCCTCGATCTCGAAGTCGATGGTGTCCGCGACGCGGACCGTGTGCCGCAACCCGTCGTCAGCGATGTCGATCGCGGCGCGTTCCGCGCCGATGACCTCACCCACGAGCGGGGCGAGAGCGCCCATCGGGCCACCGAGCTGTCCGCCGAAGACCTTGACGAGCTGGTCGAACTGCTCATCGCTGGCACCGTCATCGACGTAGACCCCGAGCCTCCAGTTCCCGTCGGTCATCACCTTGGGGGTGTCCGCGACCACCACGACCCGTCGACCGGCGATGTCGGTGCCCTCGACGTCACCGTCGCGGATGTTGAAGACGAGCGTGACGCGACAGAAGTCGTACGTCGCGCCATGGTCGAACGACGTGTTGCACGGGCACATCAGCTCGCAGGAGCAGGTCTCCACGTAGCTCCCCGTCAGACTCCAGGACATTGCCTTCCCCTTTCACCTGCCCGCCCGGACGACATCCCAGTATTTTCGCTCGACCACCAGGCGTCAATGGACCGACCCCGTCGTCCCGCTCAGGCACCCGCCGCGGACACCTCCGCCGGGTCGTGCGGCAGCCTCGCCGCGTGGACCCGGGCGTGGGCGATCGCCTCGGGGGTCGAGCCGAAGAGGTGGCGCTCGTGCGCCAGGTGCTGCCGGAGCCCGAGCTCCTCGAAGACCCGCAGGTGCGTGGGGCGGACCCCCGAGAGGAGCACGGTGATACCGCGAGCCTCGAGCTGGGCGACGGTGTCGCCGAGGACCGAGGCGCCCGTCGCGTCGACGGCGGTGACCCTGGCCATCCGGAGGACCACGACCCGGACGTCGGTGAGCTCGGTGAGCTCGAGGAGGAAGTCGTGGGCGGCGGCGAAGAACAGCGGCCCGTCGAGCCGGTAGGCGACGATGTGCTCGTCGAGGAGCGCCCGCTCCTCCGTGCTGTGGTCGGAGTCGTCGAGGGGCACCTCATCGAGGCGGGCGGCCCCGGCGGCCCGGCGCAGGGCGACGTAGCCGGCGACGACGAGGCCGACGACGACGGCCGTGACGAGGTCGAAGGCCACCGTGGCGAGGGTCGTGAGGACGAGGACCGCGGCGTCTCCGCGCGAGGCCCGCAGCAGCGGACGGAGGCTGGACACCCGCACCATGTGCACCGCGGTCGCGATGAGCACGCCGGCGAGCACGGCCAGCGGGATCATCGCCACCCATCGCGCGGCGACGAGCGTCGCTGCCAGCAGGACGGCGGAGTGGGCGACGGCAGCGAGCCGTGACGTCGCGCCGGAGCGGATGTTGACGGCGGTCCGGGCGATGGCCGCCGTGGCCGGGATGCCGCCGAACAGCGGCGTGACGAGGTTGGCCAGGCCCTGTCCGACGAGCTCGCGGTCGGGGTCGTGGCGGCGGCCGACGCTCATCCCGTCGGCGACCGTGGCCGAGAGCAGGCTCTCGAGGGCCGCGAGCGAGGCGACCGCCACCGCCGGGAGCACGAGGCCCTGCAGGTCGGCCAGCGGGACGCTCGGCAGGGTCGGGACGGGCAGACCCGCGGGGAGCGCGCCGATCGTCGGGACGTCCAGGCCCAGTGCCCGGGAGGCGACGGTGGCGAGGGCGACCGCGAGGAGGGCGCCGGGAATCCCGGGGCGAAGCCGGGTCAGGCCGAGGGTCGCCGCGACGACGGCGACGGTGAGCGCGAACGGTGCCCAGCTCGGCTGCGCCACCCAGTCCGCCACGGTCCGGGCCGCGACGAGCACGACCTTCCCGTCACCGTACGTCCGGCCGAGCGCGGCCGGGACCTGTTGGAGGGCGATGATGAGCGCGATTCCGACGGTGAAGCCCTCCACCAGCGTCACCGGGATGTACCGGATGACCCGGCCGGCCCCGGCGGCACCGAGGCCCACGAGGACCAGGCCGGCGAGCAGGCCCACGACGAGGACGCCGCCGGTCCCGTGCGTGGCGATGATCGGGACGAGGACGACCGTCATGGCCCCGGTCGGGCCGCTCACCTGGACCCGGCTGCCTCCGAACACCGCGGCGACGGTGCCGGCGATGATCGCCGTGACCAGGCCCGCCTTCGCGCCGACGCCAGAGCTCGCGCCGAAGCCGAGGGCCAGCGGCAGCGCGACGAAGCCGACCATCAGCCCGGCGGTCAGGTCCCGCCGAAGGTGCACCGGCGACCAGTCGCTGCGCCGAGGCAGGAGGGACCTCGCGCGCCGCATCCCGGCTCGCGTGCGGTCGCCCCGCGCACTCGTCGGGCCGTCAAGCGCGGTCGGGAGCGTCATGCCGTCCTCGGCGTCAGCTCGTCCTCAAGCTCCCCGGGGGTCGCGACCATCCCCGTGAGGATGGCGCGGGCCGCGGCGAGCAGGTCGCGGACCTCCGGGACGCTGATGGAGTAGACGACCTCACCGTTCTCGCGGCGGGCGAGGACGAGCGAGGCGCGCCGCAGGACGGCGAGCTGGTGGCTGAGGTTGCTCGGCTCGATGACGATCTCGTCGAGGAGCTCGTGGACGGCCCGGTCCTTCTCGGCGAGCAGCTCGAGCACCCGGATCCGCGCAGGGTGCCCGAGCGTGCGGAAGAACTCGGCCTTCTTCTGGTACAGCGGGATGGGCACGAGGCGCTCCTCTCTCGAGGACACCTTAGATGAAGATCCGTTCAAGTCTTCACACGGCGGTGCGGTTCGTTCACGCGCCGGGGGGTGACGACGTGGGTGGTGCAGCAGTGGTGCCCGTCGCCGTCGTCGCGTCGTGCGGCGCGGGCGCCGCACGACGGCACCCTGGCCTGCCGCGCGCGGCCGCCGCTGCTAGCGTGCCGGAGGCGGCGACCCCCACGACGCGAGGCGCGTGACATGGATGCGGACGAGGTTCTCACGACGACCCGGGCGGTCCGCAAGCGGATCGACCTCCATCGCCCGGTGCCAACGGAGCTGATCGGGGAGTGCGTCGAGATCGCCCTCCAGGCACCCTCGGGCGGAAACCGGCAGGGCTGGCACTTCGTCGTGGTCACCGACGCCGAAACCCGGCGGCGGATCGGCGAGCTCTACCGGAGGTCCTGGGAGGAGTACCTCGCCGCGCAGCGGTGGGACTACGGCGCAGAGGACCCCCGACAACAACGGCTGGGGGCCGTGATCAGCTCTGCCCAGTACCTCGCCGACCACATCCACGAGGTCCCCGTGCACGTCATCCCCTGCGTCGAGGGGCGACTCGAGGACCTCCCGGTGCCGGCCGTGGTCGCGCGGCTCGGCTCGATCCTCCCGGCCACCTGGTCGTTCATGCTCGCCGCACGGGCACGGGGGCTGGGAAGCAGCCTGACCACGCTGCACCTGGTCCGGGAGCGGGAGGCCGCCGAGGTACTCGGCATCCCGGCCGGGGTCGCCCAGTGCGCGCTCGTCCCGCTCGGCTACCTGCTCGGCGACACCCTGCAGCCGGCCCGGCGACTCCCGGTCGACCGGGTCGCCCACCTCGACACGTGGGGCGTGCCCTTCCCGGCCCCCGGGCCGTGACGTCCACATCCGACCGCCGGGTCAGGAGCTGCTCGCGCTGGCCTCGATGTCGACCATGACGAGGCTGAGGCGGCTCGGACGGTCGGCGACCAGCGCGTGCCGCTCACCGGGAGCGAGGTAGATGACGTCGCCCGGCGACATCGCGTGCTCCACGTCGCCCACCGTGAAGCGGACCGCCCCGTCGAGGAGGTGGACGACGACCGCGCGGGGGGAGGAGTGGTCGGTCAGCAGCTCGCCCTCGTCGAACGCGAAGACGACCACGCGCAGCGCGGGGTTGTTGACGACCACTCGAGACGTCGTCGAGGCCCTGGTGACGGGGAGATCGGCCATGAGCCCGGTGACGGCGAGGGATTCCGAGAGCTCCGTCGAACGTGCCACTGCGACCTCCGAGTGAAGGGAGCGCCGGGCCGCGGTCCCGGTCCGGGGCGCCCTCAGGCTACCGGCGAACGAGCGGGAGGGGCCATGACGGGCATCGCCCGCACGTTCAGCTCCGTGCCGCCCGCCCGAGCCAGACCGGCCGGGACGCGTCGGCGGCCTCGAAGGCCACCCACACGGCGTCACCGGCGTTGGGAAGCTCGTCCGCCACACCCACGGGCAGGCACGCGAGCGCCCACACGGCCCGGTCCCCGAGAACGGAGGGGATGCGCACGAGGAGCCGGCGCTCCCCCACCGGGTCGACGGCACTCTCGACGACGCCCCGGTGGACGCCGAGCGCCCCGCCGGGCGGCGCCGGCCCGGCGGGGACACGGGTCGCTCGTCCGTCGGCGAGGACCTGCGAGGCGAACCCGCCACTTCCCCGGTACCTCACGGTGACGGCCTCGCCGCTGGGGGGCCGGCGGCCGTGGACCCCGTCGCCGAACTCGACGACGGTCGAGCCGTCCGCGCCCTGCGTCACCCGCACGTCGTCGTCCTCGGGGCCCGAGGACGCCAGGTCTGCGAGCAGAGCGAGCAGTTCGAGCAGGGCTTCGCGGGCGGGTTCCTTCGGCGGGTGGGTCATGACGCGCTGGCGACCGGCTCGTGCGCCCTCGGCTCGGACCTCCACGGGATGGCCATGGGCCATCGTAGGGCGCCCCCGAGCCGGTGCGCAGGAGCGACCGCGACGGTGCGGGCATCCGGTGCGCGCCGTGGAGCAGGAGGGCGCCGAGCAGTGCGACCCTTCACGTCGCCACCAGGCCCGTCACGCTCTGGCCCCAGGGTCGAGCGGTAGGCGAACCTCGAAGGTCGATCCCCGGCCGGGCCCCGCGCTGTGGACCGTCAACGAGCCGCCGTGGGCGTCGACGATGGCCCGGCTGATGGTCAGCCCGATGCCGGACCCACGGTCCTTGCGGTCGCGAGCACTGTCACCACGGTAGAAGCGCTCGAAGACATGGGGGAGCTGCTCGGCAGGGATGCCGTCCCCGTCGTCCTCGACGTCCAGGACGAGCTCGTACCCCTCGACCCGCGGGCTGATGCGCACCACCCCGCCGGGCGGCGTGTGCCGCAGGCCGTTGTCGAGCAGGTTCGCCATCACCTGGCCGATCCGCTGCGGGTCCGCGCTCACTGCCGCTCCGGGCACGCCGTCGGACTCGACGAGCAGGTGGACCCCGCTCTCGGAGAACCGGGCCCGCATGGTCGCGTAGGCCCCGTCGAGGAGGCGCGCCGCAGGAAGCCTCCTGATCTCGAGCGAGAGCCTGCCCTCCTCCGCCCGGCTGACGTCGTCGATGTCGGCGGCCAGCCTCGAGAGCCGGGCGACCTGCTGGCCGAGAACCAGGCTCGTGTCCGGCCCCCACGTCGTCACGCCGTCGTCGAGGGCCTCGAGGTAGGCGGTGCAGGTGGCGAGTGGGGTTCGCATCTCATGGGCCAGGTCGGTGAGCAGGCGGCGCCTGGTGTCCTCCGTGGCCTCGAGCCGCGCGGCCATCGTGTTGAACGAGACGGCCAGCTCGTCGAGTTCGGCGCCGGCGCCCGTGTGCGCGACCCTCCGGTCGTACCGCCCCCGCGCGATGGCACGCGCCGCTGACGACAGCTCGGTGAGCGGACGGCGCAGGCGGCGCGCGACGAGCCAGGTCACGAGTGTGGCGGCGACCACTGCGGCGGTGAGGACGCTCGCGAGGAGGACCCCGAGCTGGGCGAGCAGGAGTCGGGTGGCCAGGCTGCGCCCCGGTCCACTGGACCCCCCGGCCGCCGCGGGCGCGAGGGGCCGGGTCGTCAGCGTCATCCGTGGCCCATCCGGTAGCCGACGCCTCGAACGGTCTCGACGTAGCGCGGCGTCGTGGGGTCGTCGCCGATCTTGCGGCGTAGTAGTCCCATTCGCCGATAGCGTCCCGGACGATGGTGAGGCCGTGGTTGACCGGCAGGACGATGTTCGCGGCGCGCGTGATCCAGACCGGCAGGACAAGGCTGAGGAAAACCACCAGCGAGGGGAGGGCGAGTAGAACGTCACGCCCAACAGCAAGCCGTGCCCGAGCGTGAAGATGAACATCTCGCCCGCCTCGCTATCGGCGCGAATGTCGGCGCGGTACAGGCTGAACAGGGTCTACACAGGCAAAGACGAGCACCATGGATGCCCGATCACGCGGGCAGGGAGTGGGCCGCTCGGCCCGGGTGGTCTGTCCACTTCCTCGTGACCACGCTGACCGCTCAGCCGAGCGAGGCGGCTCTCCTAGCGTGCCGTGCCGGCGGGCGACATCGCGGGCGGGTCCGGATGCTGGCCCGCGTGGAAAGGTTCAGCGTTCTGAGGCTGGTCCGCTGATGTCCATGCGCAGCAGCTCGGAGTCGCCCTTGATGCTCGGCGGGGTCTTGGTGGTGGCCGGCAGCATGGGCCAGACGTCGTCCTTCTTGACCAGCCGCGGTGCCTGCAGCTCGATCTCCCGGCCGTCGATGCGAAGCCGTGCCTGCTTCGCCGCCAGGGCGTTCTTGACCCAGTCGGTGCGGGGGCCGTACATCGGGATGAACAGGTAGCCGTCGGGCAGCCGGTGGGCATCCAGGGGGGTGCGGTAGGTCCTGCCCGAGGACCGTCCCGTGTGGATCAGCACGGGCCGGGCGCCTCGGCGCTCCTCGATCGGGTTGAACACCTTCTTGTTGACGTGGGCCAGCCAGCGCGGGAAGGGCATTGCGGTTTCCTCACCTTGGAAAGACGTGGGTCAGCGTGCTCGGGCCTTCTCCCGGCGCGGACGGCTTCGCCGGTTGGGTGCGCAGTCCGGCCACGCTGACGAGCAGGATCTCCAGACACGCGACCAGCCCTCCGCCTCCTGAACCAAGCCCGATGAAGAACGCTCCCGACTACCTCCGCTTCCCGAGGCACCTCCGGCTCCGGTCTGGGCAAGGAAGATCCTGCCAGGAGATCGAAGGCCGCACCGGGGCCTCGCCTTCAGCGTCCCGCGACGGCAGGCTTCGGACCTCTGCATGACGGGGAGATCACATCGATCGAGCCGGGGCGGCGTCCGGGTCCCGGCGAACCTCTTCGGTCCGACGTCTGTCGATGGCGACGGACAGACGTGTGACCGTAACCACGCCGCCACACACGGTGCTGCCCTGGCACGGCGGCGGCTCCGGGAGTAGGCATGGAGCCGAAGAGAAGAGGCCCCATGGTCGCGCCACAGCAGACGTACGCCGCTCGCCTCGAGATCGACTACCCCGAACGACTGGACCGGGTCACCACGCTCTTCCGGATCTTCCTCATCATCCCCATCGCCGTGGTGCTGTCCCTGGTCAGCGCCGCGGCGACCTCGAGCACAGTCATCTACAGGTCGGGCGAGGTGGTCGAGAAGACGACGAGCACCGGTGGCGGCATCGCCGGCGGCCTGTTCGCCGCCACCGCGTTGATGATCCTCTTCCGGCGGCGCTACCCGCGCTGGTGGTTCGACTTCCTCCTCGCGTTCAACCGTTTCGGGACTCGCGTCGGCGCCTACCTCGCGCTGCTGACCGACCGCTACCCCTCCACCGAGGACGAGCAGACCGTCCACCTCGACCTGGACTACCCCGACGCGCGCGAGGACCTCAACCGGTGGCTCCCGGTGGTCAAGTGGCTCCTGGCCTTCCCCCACTACGTCGTGCTGTTCTTGCTCGGGATCGGTGCGTTGGTGGCGGTGATCATCGCGTGGTTCGCGATCCTGTTCACCGGGCACTACCCGCGGGGCCTGTTCGACTACGTCGTCGGCGTCGGCCGATGGGCGCTGCGCGTCCAGGCCTACGCGTTCCTCCTCCTCACCGACACCTACCCGCCCTTCAGCCTCCACTGAGCGGCCCACGAGGGCTGCCGGCCCGACCGCGGCGCCGATGTGAGGTGGCAGGCAGCTCGGTCAGCGTCCCGCCACGAGCCATCGGCTCAGGGCTCCAGGAGATGGTCCTGGCCCTATGGCTCATCATCAAAGGGTTCAACCAGTCCGCCCTCCGCGCCGCACCGGCTGGTCCGCTCCGTCCCCAAGTATGTCCGCCGGGGCTTGGCGCAGCCTGGGCCGCAATTCCTGGTGCGGCGTGCCCTGCCTCCCGAAGAGGTCACGCCCCTCCAGCAAGCCGAGGGAGCCCGGCTCGACCTTCGGTGGCACGACCGGCGCCGTCCTCGCCGCGCAGACCGGCGCAATCCTGGCCGCGCTCATGCTGCGACTGGGCCACTCCACCCCCGGGAGCCGCGATGCGCTACCAGCACGCCGCCGCCGACCGCGACATCCAGATCGCCCGGTCTCTCTCCGAGACCGGCTCAACGGGCGGGATCGGGTACGTGCACTCTGACGGCCCTGTCGCTGATGAAGGGCTGGTCGCCGATCCACCTGGACACCCCTCACCCCTGGGTCCCGTCGCGTGACGCGACTCGTGCGCACAACGTCCTCACCCGGTGCCGACGCAGTGGTTGACTGGAAGTCATGGCGAGTTCAGGACGTGGTCTGGGCGTGGGGACGACCCGTGGGTGGCTGCTGCTGGTGGCCATCGGCGTACTGGTCATGGTGAGCGGCATGGCGACCCACGCGAACACGGTGGCGTGGGTGGGTCTGGTCACTGCAGCGGTGGGTGTCATCGGCCTGGTCGGGCGCTCCGTGTTCGGCCGGTGACCCGGTAGCACCGGACTCCCCGAAGGGGCCCTTGGCGCCGCGTCGTGGTGCGACGGGCCGTCCTGCGGGCACCACCGCGAAGCCGCGCGGTGGGACCCCGGCGGTCGAACGGCCCGCACCACACGCCGAGCGCGGCTACTCCTGGAGGTCTGCGATGAAGTCGGCCGAGGCCATCGGCGTGGAGAACATCGGGTAGTCGTACTTGATCGCGTTGTCGTGCTCCTCGGGAGAGGTGGCAGCCACACAGTCGCTCAACGTGATGACCTGGTAGCCGTTCTCGTAGCCCGAACGCATGGTGGACTCGACGCAGCAGTTCGTCAGGAACCCGCCCAGGGCGATGGTCGTGATGCCCTTGCTGCGCAGGATGAAGTCGAGGTTGGTGCTGGCGAACGTGTCGAGACCCCGCTTGCCCTCGATGACGATGTCGCCGTCGGCGGGAGCGAGCTCGTCGATGATGTCGGCGCCCCACGTGCCCTTGACGAAGGCGTTGCCATCGACGACACCCTTCAAGATTCCGTACGGGTGGGAGCTGATCTCGTTGTAGCCGGCGGAGAAGGTGATCGGCGCGTGCATGACCGTCACTCCGGCGGCCCGGGCCGCGGCGACGACCTCCTTGGTGTGGGCCAGCATCCCGGTGCGGTCCATCACCTCCGAGACGGCCCCGTGCAGCACGCCGCCCTCGGACGTGAAGTCGTTCTGGTACTCGATCAGGACGACCGCAGTGGTGCTGGCGTCAAGGGCCATGTCGTTGCTCCTCGTGGTCGGGGCATTGCTACCGGTGCCTCTGTCTCCTCGTCGGAGAACAGCCGCGACCGGACCAGGAACCGGTTGCCCGTCCGGGCCTCCACGGAGCATCCTGCACCCAGGCCAGGCACCACGTCGATGGTCAGGTGCGAGAGCGGCCACTTCGCGAGCTGCTCGGGTGACACCCACGCCGCGACCGGTGGGCGGCCAGCGGGCGGCGAGGGGTGCTCTCAGCGCTATCGAACGGCCGCGGCCAACAGCTCCAGGACGTGCTGGTACTGCTGCCCGGTAGCTCTCGTCATGCCCAGCTCACAGGTGCGGTTGCATGACGCGTACGCGTCGAACGGCCCGGCATCGGCGACCTCGGCCGCCTGCACGCGCGTCGCCGATGCCGTGAGCTCGGGATGCAGCATCCCGCGGTCACCGGCGAAGGCGCAGCAACCCCAGGAGTCGGGCACGAACACCTCGTCGGCCACCGCCCTGGCCACGGTCAGCAGGGCGTCGTTCAGCCCCAGCTCGGTGGAGGAGCAGGTCGGGTGCAGCGCCACCCGCCCGATCCGCCGCGGCACCGGCAGCGAAGGAAGCACCTGCGCCGCCACGAAAGCCACCGCGTCGACGACACGGATGCCGGCGTACCGGCCGTCGCTCTCGGCAGCACGCGCCAGGCTGGCCACCAGCCCCTCGGTGCACGACGCGGCGTCACAGACAACCTCGAGCTCGCCGCCGCGCGTCGCGTCCCACAGGGCCTGCGCCACGCGGGTCTCCATCTCGGACGCTCCCTCACGCATGCCCTTGGACCGCCACGGCGTGCCGCAGCACAGTCCCGGGAGGCCGGCCGGGGCCAGGAGAGCCACTCCCGAGCCCCGGCAGAGCGAGATGAAGGCGTCGCGCACCCCCGGCCCCACGTCGCTCGGCCCGAACATCGCCCCGACGCACGCTGAGAAGTACACGACCTCACGCGCCACCGGTGCTCTGTCTGCGGGGTCCCGTGGTGCACGTCCCTCCGGCCGAGGGCGGCCGCCGGCGGGCAGCTCGCTCGACCACAGCGGCACGACGTCCTCGTCGCCCACCCGGCGGGCCAGCTCGTTCGGCACCCGAACCACAGGGTCCGGCAGCTTCCGAGTGACCGTGAGCGCGGTGGACGCCGCCCGCGTCGCACCCTGCCAGTGCCGCGCGGCGGTGCGCCAGGCCCGGCTCGCGACCGGCCCGGCCGCGTCGGCCCGCAGCCGCTTGGTCAGGTCGCCGGTGTCGATGTCGACCGGGCACGCGGTCCGGCACATGCCGTCGACCGCGCACGTGTCGACCGCGTCGTACTCGTAGTCGCCCTCGAGCTCGCGCAGCAGCGTCAGGTCGCCCGACTCCGAGGCGGCCCGCATCTCACGTCGGAGCACGATCCGCTGCCGCGGCGTGGTCGTCAGGTCGCGGCTGGGGCACACCGGCTCGCAGTAGCCGCACTCCACGCAGCGGTCGACCTCGTTCTCGACGGTGGGAGTCACCTTGAGGTGGCGAGTGTGCGCCTCGGGGTCGTCGCTGATGATCACGCCGGGGTTCAGCACCCCGCGGGGGTCACACAGCCGCTTGACCTCCTGCATCACCTCGTACAGCTCGTCGCCGTACTGCAGCCGCACGAACGGGGCCATGATCCGCCCGGTGCCGTGCTCGGCCTTGAGTGACCCCTCGTGCCCGAGCACCAGCGCCACCATGTCGTCCGTGAACGCCATCAGGCGGTCCATCCGCCCGCCCTCGAGCCGTTCGTTGAGCAGGAAGTGGATGTTGCCGTCCTTGGCGTGGCCGAAGATGACGTTGTCGTCGTAGCCGTGCCGCGCGAAGAGCCCGAGGAGGCTCTCACAGGTCGGTAGCAGCGCCGCTACCGGAACCACGATGTCCTCGAGCAGCGCGGTGGTGCCGGTCGGCCGCGCCCCCGCCACCGCGGCATACAGCCCCTTGCGGGTGCTCCACAGCCGGGCCCGCGAGGCCGGGTCGGACGCGAGGGCGGCCGGGGAGCTCACCGGCAGCCTGGTCAGCGTCGGCAGCGCCGCCTCGCCCTGGGCGCTCACCTCCGCGGCCGTGCCCGCCTGGTACTCGACGAGCAGGGCCGCGTGCCGCTCCACGTCGATGCGCCGCAGCACCTCGTCGGCCTTGGGGTCGGCCTGCCCGACGCGCAGCGATGCGGCATCCATGAGCTCGATCGTGGCCGGGGCGGTCTCGAGGATCGCCGGCAGCGACCCGGTCGCGGCGCTGAGGTCGTCGAAGACGAGCAGCCCGGTCACGGCGTGCGGCAGCAGGGGCACGGTGTGCATCACCACGGACGCGACGAAGGCGAGCGTGCCCTCGCTGCCGACCACGAGGTGGGCGAGCACGTCGGCCGGCCGGGTGTGGTCGAGGAAGGAGTTCAGGCCGTAGCCCATCGTGTTCTTCATCGAGAACTGCTGCTCGAGGGTTCGCACTGATGCCGGGTTGCCCCGCACGCGGTCGCGCAGCCGGTCCAGCCCGGCGTAGAGCTCCGGCTCCAGCGTGCGCAGCCGCTCGTCGGCGTCGGGAGCGCCCGTGTCGAGCACCGTCCCGCTCGGCAGCACCAGCACGAGCGAGTGGAGGGTGTTGTAGCTGTTGGCGGCCGTGCCGCACGCCATCCCGCTGCTGTTGTTGTTGACCACGCCGCCGAGGGTGCAGGCAATCTCGCTCGCTGGGTCGGGGCCGAGCTTGCGGCCGTGCCGCGCGAGCCGGGCGTTGACCGCGCGCACGGTGGCACCGGGCCCGATGCGCACCCGCATGCCGTCGTCCAGGACCTCGATGCTGCGGAAGTGCCTGCGCGTGTCGACCAGGATGCCGTCGGTGCCGGCCTGCCCGGACAGGCTGGTGCCACCGGACCGGAAGGTGATCGGGATGCCGTGGTCGGTCGCCGCCGCGAAGAGGCGGCCGACCTCGGCGGCGTCGATGGGCTCGGCCACCGCTTGGGGCACCAGCGCGTAGTGCGAGGCGTCGTGCGACATCTTGAGCCGGTCGGTGGAACGGGCGCTCAGCCGGTCCGGCTGCCCGAGCGCCGCAGCGAATGCGCTGACGACGCCCGGGTCCGGAGCCAGGAGTCCGGCCGCCGTCGTCACGGCGTGACGACCATCCAGCCGAGCACGTCGGTCGACTGGAGGTAGACGAGGGTGCACATGCCGAGCAGCAGGCCCAGGCTCCAGAAGATCACCTTGCGGAACAACACGCTCTCCTGGCCCTCCATGCCGACCACGGCGGCGGCGATGGCGAGGTTCTGCGGGGAGATCATCTTGCCCAGCACCCCGCCGGAGGTGTTGGCCGACGCCAGGAGGTACTCGCTGATGCCGGTCTCCTTCGCGGCGGTCACCTGGAGCACGCCGAACAGGGAGTTCGAGGAGGTGTCCGACCCGGTGACGGCGACGCCGATCCACCCGACGACCGCGGAGAGGAACGCGAAGAACGCGCCCGTCTCGGCGAGGGCCCGCCCGAGGGTGCCGGTCTGGCCCGAGAAGTTCATGACGTAGGCGAGCGCGAGCACCGCGACGACGGTCAGGATCGTGAACCGGAAGTCGACGATCACCCTGCCGAGGGCACCCGCAGCCTTGCCCGGGCGGACCAGGTAGACCAGGGCGGTGAGGATGCCGGCGATGAGCAACACGGTGCCGGCCGCGGTGAAGACGTTGAGGTTGAAGGTCGCAGCGGCGGGGGTCTTGCCGGCCGCGTTGAGGATCTCCAGGCCGGGCCACTGGAACTTCCAGCCCGAGTGCGTGTCGAGGAAGGTCTTCAGCGGGCCGAACGAGACCAGCGTGAACAGCGCCACGACGATGAGGTAGGGCGCGAACGCCAACAGCGTCTGGCGACCGGTGACCGGCCCGGTGGCCCGCCCGCCCTCGACCGCCAGGTGCGAGGGCGCCTCGGGGTCGTCCTCGTCGGCGACCCGGACCCCGGCCCCGAACCCGCCGGCGCCGGAGGCGACGCCGACCGGCTCGGCCACGGCGCGGGTGAGGGCGACGTCGGCGGAGGAGATGCCATCGGTGCCGAGAACCTCGGACGGCGACCAGACCCGCAGCAGCGCGACGACGGCCAGGGCCCCGGCGAAGGAGGCCACGATGTCGGTGACCTGGTAGTTCCAGTAGTTCGAGGTGAGGAACTGCCCGAGGCTGAAGGCGAGCCCGGCGACGACGGCCGGGAGCCACGCCTCCCGCAGGCCCCGCTTTCCGTCGACCATGAAGACCAGGATGAGCGGCACGAAGACCGCCAGGACCGGGGTCTGCCGGCCCACCATCGCGCCGAGGCCGGCCGGGTCCAGGCCGGTGATCTTGCCCAGGGTGGTGATCGGGACGGCGATGGCGCCGAACGCCACCGGAGCGGTGTTGGCGACCAGCGCGACGGCGGCCGCCTTGACCGGGCGGATGCCGACCGCCATCAGCATGACGGCGGTCACCGCGACGGGGGTACCGAAGCCGGCGAGTGCCTCGAGCAGCGCGCCGAAGCAGAAGGCGATGAGGATGGCCTGGACCCGCTGGTCCGGCGACACCGAGGCGAACGCCCGGCGCAGCACCAGGTCGTAGCCGGTGAGCTCGGTGAGCCGGAAGATCCAGATCGCCGTCAGGACGATGTAGATGATCGGGAAGAGGCCGAAGGCACCGCCCTCGGTGGCGGTGATGAGCGCCTGGCTCACCGGCATCGCGAAGAAGACGACGGCCACGACGATGGCGACCACGAGGCTGGTGAGCCCCGCCTGCCAGGCCTTCCACTTGAGCGCGCCCAGGAGCACGAACAGCGTCAGGAGGGGAAGGGCGGCGACGAGCGCCGAGAGCGCCAACGATCCACCGACGGGTGCTGGTTCTGGCTGGAACACGGCGGGACTCCTTTGTCCGGATGATTTGTCTGACAATAAGACCGGTATGCTTGTCAGGCAATCTGTCCACAGGGTCGGCTCCGTCACACCGCGAGGACGCGGGGGCGCGGTGCCGCTTGGCTAGACTCCCGGCGAGCCGGAGAAGGAGGTGGGCCCCGTGGCCACGCTGCAGACGGTGTCCGTCGTCGACGCCCTCGTCGACACCCTGCGCGCACGGGTGCTCGACGGTCACCTCCCGCCGGGAGCCACGCTGGTCGAGGCCGACATCGCGGCCGAGTTCGGCATCTCGCGCCCCACGGCACGATCGGCGATCACCCTGCTCGTCCACGAAGGGCTGCTGCGCCGCCAGGCCCACAAGTCGGCCCACGTGCCGGTCCTGTCGCGAGCTGACGTCGAGGACCTCTTCCTCGTGCGCATCCCGCTGGAGATCGGAGTGGTCGGTGCGGTGGTGGCGCAGGGCGCGCCTCCGGCCGATGCCGGCAGGGCGGTCGCAGCGCTGGCAGCCGTGCCAGACGACGCGCCCCACAGCGTCTTCGTCGAGGCCGACCTCGACTTCCACCGGGCCCTCGTGGGCTGCGTCGACAGCCCTCGGCTCAGCCGCCTCTACGCCGCCCTCAGTGGCGAGATCCACCTCTCGATGGTGCAGTCGCGCTACGTCCTGGGCCGCGACCGGATCGCGCGAGAGCACCAGCAGGTGCTCGACGCCCTCGAAGCCGGGGACGCCGCGCTCGCGGAGGAGCGGATGCGAGCCCACCTCGAGGGCGC
This sequence comes from uncultured Actinomycetota bacterium, assembly GCA_963772645.1. Lineage (GTDB taxonomy): Bacteria > Actinomycetota > Actinomycetes > Actinomycetales > Dermatophilaceae > DASSQJ01. The sequence continues at coordinate 15,603 of CAVYYD010000007.1, read as the reverse complement.
GTGCGAGGCGCTCGCGGGCAACCTCGAGCACGACGACGCTTCCGAGGCGCACTGACCGTCCGGACGAGGATCACCGGGGTCCCGCTGGCCGGGGCTCGTCGCTCGCGGGGGTGCTCGTTCCACCAGTGGTTCGTCTCGGTGGTCATCGTGGGCTCCACCTGCCACAGGCTCGTACGAGGCGATGATCACTCCCGCATCGGGACGGTTGCACTCGATCAGCCGAAACCCGCCCCGGGCGTCCTGGCCATCCCCCATGGGCGACCCGCCCCGGGTGTCCTGGTCCCGGCGCCCCGGTGACTGCATCACCCCATCCAAGGTCACGTGGTTCATCACGACGATCCGTCCCATCCCGGACTCCCTCACTCGCGTGGGGCCAACCGGGTCCGGCGGCCCCCTCGGTCTGCGAGGTCGCCCACGCGACGACCTCACACCACCCACCCTGGGAGCCGACCCACCGGCGGGGCGGTACCGCCTCCCCGGCGCCGGCCGGCGCCGGGGAGCGTCTACACGTCATCACAGCGCCCGCAGCGCCCGGTCACCGTGGACGCCCACACGGCGGTCCGACTACGGTGCTCGGGTGGCGCGTGCGGCAGTCCTCGGGGCCTCCACGGCAGTCCTCGATCGGGTGGTCCTCTCCGAGGCCGACGCCGCGGCTGGGAGAGAGTGGGCTCCTGCACCACCGGCGGGCAAACGGCCCGCACGACGCCACTGAGAAGAGGTTTGGATATGTCCACGCCGACCCGACCTGACGTGACCGAGCTCGTCCGAGGCACCCGCTCCGAGGCGCTCTGGATGGCGACGTTCGGCTTCTTCGGCGGCTTCGCCGGGGTCTCCATCTTCGGCCCGCTCGTCCCGAAGTTCACCGACCTGCTCGACCTCTCGCCTTTCGCCGCCGGCATCCTGGCCGCCATCCCGGCCCTCACCGGGTCGCTGCTCCGGATCCCGTTCGGGGCCGCCGTCGACCGAGTCGGCGGCAAGCGCCCCTTCCTCACTCTGCTCGCGGTGACCAACGTCGGTGTCGTCGCCCTCCTCGTGCTGGTGGCGACCCGCTACCCGGACCAGATGGCCGGGACCTACCCGCTGCTGCTCCTCATCGGTGTCCTGATCGGGTGCGGCATCGCGTCCTTCTCGGTCGGCATCGGCCAGGTGTCGTACTGGTACCCGGACAAGGACCAGGGCGGCGCCCTCGGCATCTACGCGGGCCTGGGCAACACCAGCCCCGGACTCTCGACGATGTTCCTCCCGATCGCGGTCGGGTCGCTCGGCGTCCTCGGCGCCTACAGCATCTGGTTCGCCATCCTGCTCCTGATCACGATTGCCTACGCCATCTTCGTGAAGGACGCCCCGTGGTTCCAGCTCCGCAGGCAGGGGATCGACCTCCCTGCGCAGGAGCTGCTCCCGCTGGGTGGCGGTGAGCGCCGGCCCAGCGGGTCCGCCGTCGAGGGGCTCAAGCACGCGGCCACCATCCCCGCCACCTGGGTCCTGGTCTTCTTCTACTTCCTCTCCTTCGGCGGGTTCCTCGCCTTCACCTCGTGGCTGCCGACCTACTGGCACGGGATGTACGGCTCGAGCCTCCGGGAAGCCGGGCTGCTCACGGCGACCTTCTCGCTGCTGTCAGCATTCATCCGGGTCCCCGGTGGCCTGCTGTCGGACCGGATCTCGATCAAGTACGCCCTGCATGGGAACTTCCTGCTGATGCTCGTCGGGATCCTCGGACTGTCCTTCTCGGAGACTTTCTGGCTGTCGCTGGTCTCCTCGATCGCGGTGGCCCTGGGCATGGGGCTGCAGAACGCCATCGTCTTCAAGCTGCTGCCGCGCTACGTCCCGGACGCCGTCGGGGGCGCCTCCGGATGGATCGGGGGGCTGGGCGCACTCGGCGGTTTCGTGATCCCGCCGGTGATCGGGGTCGTCACCGGCGCGGTCGGAGGCACGACCGGTTACGCCCGCGGATTCCTCCCAGTCGCGGTACTGGTGCTGTTCGCCTTCCCCGTGGTGGTGTGGCTGCAACGGTGGACCTCTCGGTCCGCCAAGGGTTGACGCACGCACTCAAACGCTCCGCCGGAGGAAACGGGCCCATGCACGGCGACGGCGCATTCGCTGCCGTCGCCGCGTCGAGCAGTGTGTCCCGGCTACCCAGGTGCGCAACGGACCGTCAGGACGACCCGCCCGGTCGGTGTCGCACCACCCTGCGGCGCAGGGTGGGCGACGCCTCGACCTCGTAGCCGGCGTCGAGGAAGACCTGGAGCAGCCCGACCGACGCCTCGTCCCAGATCACGGTCTTCCCCGGCGGCGGCTCGGTGGGGTACCCCTCGAGGACGCGAGCGCCGACCTGCCGGCCGTACTCGACGGTGGCGGCGGCGAGCTCGTACATGAGCCCCTGTCGACGGAAGCCCTTGCGCACGACGAAGCAGGTGACCGACCAGACGCCCTCGAGGTCCGGGTCCATCCGCATCCACGACTTCTGCCGGGCCCAGATCCTCGGGTAGTTCTCCCGCGGCTCGACCGCGACCCAGCCGACCGGCTCGCCGTCGACGTACCCGACGAGGCCGGACGTGGGGCCACTCGTACCGCAGCCGGCCTGTTCCAAGAGGGCGGCGTCACGCTCCTCCTGGGTCGTGTCGCGCCAGATCCAGCCCGGGGCCTTCAGCGCCTGGCAGCGGCACTTGCGGGCGCCGCCGGCGCCGAACACCGCCTCGACGTCCTCGCTCGTCGCATCGTTGGCCGGTCGCCAGCTGAACTCGGGCACACCGCGACACTAGATGACTGATTCCAAGGGGTCAGTGGTCGTAGGCGATCAGGGAGCGGTGGATGCTGGCGCCGATGCGGTCGTTGTGCCAGATCGCGGCGGTCAGGGCGAGGATCCGTTGGGCCACTCGGGTGCATACGCCGGCGATGGTGCGCCCGCCGTGGGCTTCGAGGTCGAGTTGGCCTTTGAGGGTGTCGTTGACGGACTCGATGATTTGGCGCAGGGGCTTGAAGAACTGTTCGCCGGGGCGGGGTTGCTCGCCCTTGCGGGCGGGGCGCAGCAGGTCGATGCCGGTGGCGGCGACGTCTGCCTCGAACGTGGCGCCGTAGTAGTTCTTGTCCGCGATCCAGGTCAGGTCGGTGTGTGCCAAGGCGGCCAGGGTCGGGGTGTGGGCGACGATGTCGGACAGCACGGAGCGTTCGTCGGCCTTGGCGCCGGTCAGTGCCCAGCCGACGGGTAGCCCGTGCAGGGTGCACACCAGGTGCAGTCGCAGCCCCCAGAAGAACCGGGAATGGCTGGCGCAGTATCCGTATTCGGCCCAGCCGGCCAGGTCGGAGCGCTTCACCGTCTCCCGCGAGCGGGCGCACTCCACCGGGGTGGAGTCGATGACCCACACGTCGTCGCTCGCCACGCTGGTCTGACCGCCGAGGGTCGCGACCAGCCAGGACATCGTGGTGGCCAGCTTGCGCAGCCGCTTGTTGTACCCCGACTGCCGGGGCAGCCTCGGGAACATGCCCAGCAGCCGGCTCCGGGCGTGACGCAGCGAGCGGCGTTCGCTGGTGTAGCCGAGCAACGCCTGCATCACCGCCAACGTCACCAGTTCCGCATCCGTGATCTGCGGCTGCAAACCCACCCGGGGCCGAGCAGGGACTCGCTCGGGGTGGTTCTTCAACAGGTCATCGCACGTCACATAGAGTGCGGTCGCGAGGGTGTCCAGATCGGCGTCCACCAGGGCCTCCAGGCTCGAGATTGGGTTCCAACGTCGAGTCTGGACACCCTCACCCTCACATCACACGCGCCACACCAGCCACATCCCTTGGAATCATTCATCTAGTGTCGCGCGTCGTTAATTGGTTTACAGGCGTTGATGTCTGAGAATGGGGCATGGCTGTTGCGGGATTGGTGATCGGTGACGAGGACCGGGCCACGTTGGTGTCGTGGTCGCGGTCGAGGGCGATTCGGGCCTCTCATGTGGAGCGGGCGCGGATCGTGCTGGCGGTCGCGGACGGGGCGGGGACCTCGGGCGCGGCGAGGCAGCTTGGGGTGTCGCGTCCGACGGTGATCAAGTGGCGCGACCGGTTCGCAGCGCATGGGTTGGCGGGGTTGGAGGATGAGCCGCGGCCGGGTCGGCCGAAGAGGGTCGATGACTCGGCGATCATCGCTGCGACGTTGGAGCCGCCACCGGATTCGCTCGCGGTGACGCATTGGTCGAGCCGGTTGCTCGGGAAGCATCTCGGGGTCGGGGACGCGACGGTGGCCCGCGCGTGGCGCAAGTACCGGGTCCAGCCGTGGCGGCGCGAGACGTTCAAGTTCTCGACCGACCCGGAGCTGGAGGCCAAGGTCCGTGACGTGGTCGGGTTGTACCTGAACCCGCCGGAGAAGGCGGTCGTGCTGTGCGTGGACGAGAAGTCGCAGATCCAGGCGTTGAACCGGACGGCGCCGATCCTTCCGTTGCGAGAGGGTCTGCCGGAGAAGGCGACTCATGACTACAAGCGCAACGGCACGACCACCTTGTTCGCCGCGCTGGAGGTGGCGACCGGGAAGGTGACCGACCAGTGTTACGACCGGCACGGCAAGGCCGAGTTCCTCGACTTCCTGAAGAAGGTCGCCAAGGCCTACCCGCGTCGGCGGTTGCACGTGGTGGTGGACAACTACCACACCCACAAACACGCCGAGATCAACGCCTGGCTCGCCAAGAACCCGCGGATCACGCTGCACTTCACCCCGACCTCTGGGTCCTGGCTCAACCTGGTCGAAGTGTTCTTCGGGATCATCACCCGGCAGGCGATCCGGCGCGGATCCTTCGACAGCGTCAAACAACTCGTCGCCGCGATTAGCGCCTTCATCGACGGCTGGAACGACCGCTGCCACCCCTTCACGTGGACGAAGACCGCAGACGAGATCCTGCCCCACGCCACCCGTAAACGAGATTCAGACGCGCGACACTAGGCGCGCATCAACGGGCCACAACATCTCTCCCCGGCACTAGGCCTAGGCGCCCGGGTCATTGCCTGTCTCGCTGGCATGGTCGCGCGTCGTGCCGGCGGGCTCCCGAGCGGAAAGAGGCCGGGTCAGCCACCCTGACCAGGCTGCCAGGGCGCCCCAGGCGAGGACTGGATAGAACCAGGTCGGCGTCCACAGTGAACCGACCACGAACCCCCCGGCCAGGATCCCATGGACGGCCGGCTCTCCGTCCCGCGCTCTACGGCGCAGCACAGCCAGCACGAGCAGCAGGAGACCAGCCAGCACACAGCCCAGGAACTGCCAAGGCGCGCCCAGCACCCACGGCAGGCCCCTTGCTTGACGGGACTCGAACGTCTCGGCGTAACTGCCGAACCGGAAGGGCCAGAAGTCGGTGGCGCCGCCGACCGCTGCAACGATCGCACACCCCTGCACGGCGCGGCCGAGGCCCACGGCGGCTCGCGATCGCCCGGTCCATCCGGCGCCAGACCTGGCGCGCCGAACGAGCACCTCGATCCCGGGAAGCAGTAGCAGCATCGCCAAGGGCAAGGCTTTGGCTGAGTCCATCCAGGTGAGGCCGAGGACCAGTCGCTCCTCGTTGAGGGACGTGCGTCCGTGCGCGGTGGACTGCTGGAACCAGACGGCCAACCAGATCCCTGTCGCGCCCGCTGCACAAACCGCGGCGGTGCGGAGTAGCCAATCCGAAGTCCCTCGGCCCACGTCAGCAGCATGCCACTGCTGCGAACGTGTCCGCCACGCCACTGGCTCGGCTACGCCGGTGGCGGGTACACCGCCACTTCGCTCAGCGACCGCGGCTTTGCTCAGCGCGCTGAACACCCACCAGGTACCGGACTACTTCCTCGTCGCGGGGTAGGGGGTCTTGCCCTGGGCGAGGGCGTCGGTGAGCTGTTCGATGCGGCGGGCGCGGGTCTCCGGCCGCACTGCGGTTTGGATGCGGTTGAGGAAGGCGAAGCGGTTTCGGCTGTCCAGCGCGGCGTAGACGTCGGTGAGGTCGCGCGCCGCCAGGGCGGCGGCGAGGTCGTCGGGCACGACCGCGGCGGCCGGGCCGTCGTAGGCGGCAGCCCATCGGCCGTCCGCCTTCGCCTTTTCCACCTCAGCTAGGCCGGCGGGCCGCATCCGGCCTTCGGCGGTCAGTCGCTCGATGCGCTCGCGGTTGTTCTTGGACCAGACGCTCTTCGAGCGTCGAGGGGTGAACCGCTGCACGTACCACTTGTCGTCGAGGCGCCGGGAGATGCCGTCGATCCAGCCGAAGCACAGCGCCACGTCCACGGCCCTTGTCCAGTCGATCGACGTGACGCCGGTGCCCTTCTTGGCGATGCGAACCCACACGTGCGTGGCGGTCGACGCGTTGTCGACAAGCCAACTTTCGAACGCTTTGTCGTCCTCGAAGAACACCGCGTCGGTGTGGACCATCGACATGGCGGCAGCCTACGGCCACGTTAATCATCTGCATGCCGAGGCGATTCGCCCCCCCGTCGCGCCACGACTGCCCCTATGGGGCCGTGATGCGGGTATGCCCCTGATCACTCGGAGCGATTCGCGGCGCTGAGACGCACGCTGATTGAACCCGTTGGGACTGTCTGGATTAGGGGCGGCTGGCTTGGTGCGCCGTGGTTGACTCGTTGTGGGCACTCCACTCGACCAAGCGAGGACGGCATGGCGACGTTGGCGCAGCGATTCTGGAAGGCCGGCAACGCGGCGGCGGTGTGGATGTACCGGCGCACGGGCGGCAAGCTCGGCGGCAGAGCAAAGGGCGGCAGCACGGTCCTCCTGCTCACGGTGGCGGGACGAAAATCCGGGCAACGGCACACCGTGCCTGTGGCGTACGTCGAGCGCGACGGCGACTACTACCTCGCGGCAACCGCCGGTGGCCAGCCGAGGGAGCCCCAGTGGATCCGCAACCTGCGTGCCGCCTCGAGCGCGACTATCGAGGTGGGACGCGACACCAGGATGGTGTCCGTCGAGGTGCTTCGCGGAGCTGAATCAGACGCCGCTTGGAAGGACGTCATCGTCGCGACCTACCCCGCGTTCGGCCCATACCAGGCGAAGGCCGGTCGAAATGTTGCAGTGGCGCGGCTGACCCCCACCGCGTGACCAAGCAACGTCCCTTGACACCGCACATCGGCGCGGACGCGACCCCCCGCAGCCTGACTTCGTTCTGACGGCCTGCAACAGTGGGACTCGGGCGAAGAGCAACGGCACTGCACAGGAACGATTCGGTGTCACCAACTTGTAACACCCTCGGGCCGGCTCGCGGCGAAGAGCAACTCTTACCGAGCCGGCGCGGCAATATCTCCTGAGGTGGCGAGGTCTTGCGTTTCCGAGACAACGGGATCAGTGATCAGCGACTCGATTGTCGATGAAGTTGTAGACCTGGAGCGGATTGCCGTCGGCTTCGACGACGACCTTCTTGGGTGTGGCGCAGACCCAGCCATCGCCATTGCCACGCTCGTCGACCGCGTTGTCGGCCTGATAGGGCTGCGTGTTGATGTCCCACAGGACGTACCCGCTGTTGCCTGGTGGGCACGATTGGCCCGAGGCGCTCGCGGCCGCCGGAATGACAGCAGCGAGAATGGTGAGGGCAGTGAGACCGGTGACGAACCTGTTCATGGCGCTCCTTCATGCACGATGTCGGCTACGTTCGAGCGCGGCCAATGAGACGCCGCGCGATGGGACCAGCGGAGGCGAGGGCTCCCTCCAGCCATGGGGGGGATCCACTCGACTACTCATGACGGTCGGCGCTTGGTGTGTTGTCCCCGCTGGGCGCCGAGATCAACTGACGGATGCGCCTCGGGCCAGCGCGAGCACGTCCTGGGTGGTGAGGGGCTGGCCGCCGATGCCCCAGCTGCCACTGCCGACCTCTTCGACGACGCACCAGGTGACCGAGCGCATGTTCTCGCCTTCGATTCCGACCATCGTCTCGGTCAGCTCCCGCACGATGTCCTGCTTCTGCTCCGGCGTGAACACGCCTTCGATGAGCTTGACGTTGATGAATGGCATCTCGGCTCTCCTTAGTAAGTGAAATTTGCCTCGAGTTCAGGCGGTTTCACGCTACGTGCGAGCCGAATGCACCGCATCCGTGCTAACCGACAGGAAGCGACCGTGGTCGATGACGCCGGTGTCGGGTATCACGCAGAACCGCGGTAGGACGGGTCAGGCACCCGTGGGGCCACGCTCCAACTCGGCCAGCCTGGCCGCTGCGGCTGCGCGAGCCGACTTACCCGAAAGCTCGAGCTTGCCGTAAATGTTGGACAGGTGGCGCTCAACCGTCCGCGTGCTCAAGGACAGGTGGGATGCTATTTCCTCGTTGCTGCATCCGTGGGCGACGAGCCGCAGCACGTCCACTTCCCGGGACGTCAGAACTGTTGGTGCACCGCTGGACCTCACGCCGCCGACGAAGGCGGTCAGTTCCGCGACGAGGTCGGGCCATGCCGGCTCATCGGCGAGCAGGATGTGGTTTTGGCTGTGCAACGGCACGAACCGGGCTCCGGGGATCAGTCCGGCCAGTCGGCGGCCCTCTTCGAAAGGGACCGCACGGTCACCATCGGCGTGCAGAACCAGTGTGCGGGTGGTGACCGCCCTGGCCGACGAGGTGACGTCCAACATGGCGCGCGCGCGGCTGCTGGCGAGCGCCGCGTCGGCTGACATGGAGCGGCGTTGGAGCTCGTCGAACCACCGCATCTGCTCCTCGGAGGCCCCGGGTATGAACGAAGACGTGAACACGCGGCGGAAGGCGGGGTCCGCGCGGCCCCAACCCACCTTGATCATCCGGGTTCGAACGTCCCTCTCTTCGGTGTCTTCTGCTGTTGCCGCCCTCGCCAGGGCCCCCCTTCCGTACGCTCCCCAAAGGACCAGGCTGGTGACCCGCTCTGGATGCGCTCGCGCGTACTCCACCGCAACGGCCCCGCCCTGGGACATGCCCAGCAGGGTGAAGCTGCTTAGTCGAGCGGCCTGTACCACGGCCTCGAGGTCTGCCAGCCAGGCGGTCAGCGAGTAGTCGCTCGGAGCACGGTCAGACAGACCGCTGCCGCGGTCGTCGTACCGCACAACCGTGAATCTCCGGCCCAGGTCTTCCAGCCAGTGACTCCACACGGGGCTTGACCAGTCGAAGTCAAGGTGCGTGAGCCAGGTTCCGACACGCACCAGCGGCGGCCCGCTCCCGTGCCGCGACCACGCGATGCGGGTGCCGTCCGCAGAGGTCGCGAATGAGACCTCGGTCCTCATCACGCGAGTGTAGGTGCGCCGTGTGGTTCGTCCGTGCCAAAGGCCGAGCCGATGACCATCCGCGCCGCGACGATCCAGCGACTGGGGCGGGCCGACCTCCCGGGTCAGGCAGGACAGTCCGATTCGCGGAGTGGGCTAGATACGGTGGGTCACGCGACGCCGCGCAGGGGGCGTACTTTGTGGGAGCCGGTGGCTCGCTCGGCAGCCAGGTCGTAGGCGGTCTGCATCGCCAGCCAAGCGCGGGCGGTCCCCACCCCGGCCTCCTCGAGGCGCACGGCGAGGTTCGGGCTGACGCGGGCGTGGCCGTGCAGCACCCGGCTGAGGGCCACGCGGGAGATCCCCAGGCGCGATGCGGCCTCACCGACACCGAGGCCGAGGTCGGCCAGGACGTCCTCGCGCAGGATCTCACCGGGATGCACCGGGGTCTTCATCGCCATGGTCCTCACCTTCTCCTTCAGTGGTAGTCCTGATAGTCCACGAGCTCGACGTCGTTCTCGACGAATCGGAACGTCACCCGCCAGTTGCCGTTGACCCAGATCGACCAGTGGCCGGCCAGGTCGCCCTTGAGCCGGTGGGTCCGGAACGAGGGGATCGACAGGTCCTCCGGCGCCTGGGCCACGTCCAGTGCCGACAGGATCCGCAAGAGCTTCGGGACGTGCGCGGCTTGCACGCCCTTCTTCGACCCGTCCCGGTACAGCCGTTCAAGGCCCTTGTGCCGGAAGCTGACGATCACAACCGCATCGTATCGCGTACCGCTACACGCTACAACGCGGCAGGCCGCTCCCACGCACAGCCGGCGCACGCCAGACCGGACGCGGATCTAGGTAGCGGCGTAGCCTCCCGGCATGGCCAGCAAGGCGGAGCGGCGGGCGGCCCGCGCAGAGGTCGCCGAGTACCACCAGGTCCAGCTCGCAGGGTTGGTGGCCCACGTCGGGGAGGCCATCGATCGGCACCGCGCCGGAGAGCTCGACCCTCTCGACGTCGACCACGTCATCTTCCAGTACTCCCGGGCGGCGAAGGAGCTGTGGAAGTTCTGCAACTACCGACCGGTCGAGTCTGCAGCGTCGGCCATTCAGGAGCGCGCGCCAGACGACTGGTGGGAACGTGGAGCCCCAAGAAAGCGATAGCACCGCGCCCGGGGCGCCCTCGAGCTCATCACCCCGTTTCCCGGGGCGCCCATCTCGCGGCGAAGTGCCGCACCTGCTGCTGCGGCGCGGCGGCGTCCAATGGGTAACCCAACAGCGCGGGCACCCGGACGACAATCGAGGGGTGCCCTGCCACTACATCCCCGACGAAGAGCCCGACCTGGAGGACTTCTTCGCTCAGATCGTGCCGCCACCCCCGCCTACCGATCGACCAGGCGGCATGGTCTTCCTGGCTCCATACGACCCGGTGATCGACTTCTGGTTCGCCTACCTCCGGCGAGGAACCCGGGTGCGGCGCGTCGAGGGGACGCAGGAGGAGGTGCGCGAATGGGCCCGCGGCCAAGACGTCGCCGAACGCTGGGCCTTCGATACCGAACGCTCCGCCTATGTGCCGATGCTGGACTAACGAGTCGCTGACCCTCCTCGACTTGAGTCGAGCCTGTCTTCGCGTCGGATAGAGGCAGGTTGTAGCTCGCTCAACGGCGAGGGAAGGCTGGGTCGGTACGGCTCTCTGGTCCTATATTCGCCCCGTGGGGGACGACTGGACGGCACCGCGGCCGGTCCGCCGCGTGGTGCGGTCGCGGGATGCGACGCTGACAGCGGAGCAATGGCCGGCAACGCTTGCACCGATCGCCCACGTCCTCGACCGCGGACTCGACCTCGCCCAGACCACCGTTGTCGTCGGGGAGAACGGCACTGGAAAGTCGACGTTCGTCGAAGCCGTGGCCACGGCGTATGGCTTGTCTCCCGAGGGCGGCTCCACCGGTGCACAACACTCGACACGGCCGAGCGAATCGCCCCTCGGCGAGTCGATCTCGCTCGTGCGAGGCCCCGGTGCCTCACGCTGGGGGTACTTCCTGCGAGCCGAGACCATGCACGGCCTGTTCACCTACCTGGAGCAGAACCCGTCACCGCGCGGGGAGACCCGCTTCCACGAACTGAGCCACGGCGAGTCGTTCATCGCGATGCTCAACAGCGACCGCTTCACCGGAGAGGGCTTCTTCGTCATGGACGAGCCCGAGGCGGGCCTGTCCTTCACGGCGCAGCTCGCCCTCATCGGAGCGCTCATTAGCTCGTGTCGCGGCCGGGAGTGCAAGTGCTCATCGCGACACACTCGCCGATCGTCGCGAGCATCCCGGGCGCAAGCATCCTCGAGTTCGACGCGGAAGGCGTCCACCAGCGAGCTTGGACCATCTCGACATCGTGGAGCACTACCGCCGCTTCCTCGAGGCACCCGAGCGCTACCTGCGTCACCTGCGCAACTAGACAAATGGCGCATCCCGCACCTCTGGGCACCTGCGGACGACGGCACGGACGCTACGCCGTAGTGACGCACGCGTCGGGCTCGTCCCCAGACGCCGCTGGGGCGGGATGGTGCCATCCTGTGTCCATGGCTGATCAGCCGGGGCAGGAGACGTCTGGGGCCTTCGCCCGACTGCAGACCAAGCCGCGTGTGGCCTCTGGGCAAGCGCTCCTGGTTTCCATGCTCGTGTTGCTCGGCTGTGACGTCATCGGCGGCTTCGTCGGGGTCGCCTCGGGTGCCGAGACATGGGGCACGGCCTGGGGCTTCGACACCCACTCGACGGTGCCGTTCCCCATGGGGGTGGTGCAGCTCGTCCTGGCTTGGTTGGCGGCCCGCGACGTGCGTCCCCCCGTCGGGCTGGTCGCGGCTGTGGTCCTCAGTGCCGTCTGCCTGATCAGCGTCCTGGCCGGCTTTTCGACGGGGACCTCATCGGCACCGTCGCGTCCAACGGGTTGCTCTCCTGGGGCGTCCTCTGGGCAGCCGTCCTGCTGCTGGTCACCGCAGCCGTCGGCCTGCTCGCCGCGGCTCGGGCGAGGCAGTTGTACTCACGTCGCTGACACCTGCGACGTCCTGGGCAACGAGCCTGCTGCCGTGAACCACGTCGACTGGCGGCGGTATGCAGCAACTTCGTGACCGCAGGGCGCAAGCGATACGTCACAGAGCCCGATACGGCCGCTCGGCTTGCTGCCGCGATGGGCCTGACCGGTTGCGCGCCCAAGAGGTGCGACCGGACGCTCAGTGGATCAGCCGCTCAATTGCTCGCCTCGTCGACGGACTCGGCCTGATCGGGTGTCGACGCCGTCGCCGGGACCTCCGGCATGCTCTGCGGGATCACGCACGCGATGGCCAGCACCGCGAGGAGGGAGAAGAGCAGCACGGTGATCCAGGCTGCCCGCGGGCCGCCCAGCTCGCGGAGGCTGCCGTCGGCCACCGCCACCGCGGCAAGGTACGCCGGGACCGGCAGCACCGCGCCTGCGCCCAAGGTCCACCGGGCGCGCCGCGACCCCTTCCCGGCCAGCACGTACCCGCCCGCGAGCGCGGGCAGCGTGACCGCCAGTGAGGCCGGGTCGACGGTGAACAGCAGCGGGGCGAGTCGGTGGATGCGCCGCGTGCGCCCGCCCGTGCGGCGCAGGTGCTCGGCCCACCCCAGCAGAGCGCCGACCACGCCGCTGATGGGCAGGATGACCCCGAAGGTGCCGAGCCAGCTCACCACGGAGGCCGAGTCCATGCTTGCGGCGGCGGCCATGAACCCCCGCATGCCCGCGCCCCACGCCAGCCCGCAGACGACGCCCACGACCACCAGTCGTCGCCGGGAGGTGAGCAGCTCGGCCGGAGCGCGGTGGGGCAGCGTGCAGCCCAAGGCGAGCACCGCCAGCAGGGACAGGAACAGCACGGCGAGCCAGGCGCCCCGCGGCGTGCCGAGGGCCAGCGGGCCCCCGATGATCGTCGCGGTGACCAGCCAGCCGGGGACGGCGAGCAGCGCGAACGCGCCCGCCGCCCAGCGGGTCCACCGCGGGCCCCGCCCGGCCAGCGCGTAGCCGCCCGCCATGCCGAACAGCGGCACGGCCAGTGCGCCGCCGCCCAGGCCGTCGACGAACACCGACACGAGCACGGACGGCGTCGCAAGCGGGAGGACCAGCGGTGCCGCCACAAGCCAGCGCGGCGCTCCACCCCGCGACTGCCGGTGCAGGGCCCACCCGAGCAGGCCGCCCACAACGGCGCCGGGCAGCAGGACGCCCTCGAAGGTGCCGAACCAGGCGAACGTGGAGCCCGGTCCGGCGAACTCCGCCATGACCGCCCGCAACGATGCCGCCCACGCCAGCCCGCACACCGTGCCGACAAGCACCTGCAGCGTCCACGGGACGGGCCCGCGGTAGTGGACGGCCGAGGCGGTCGCCTTCCCCTCCAGGCCGCCCGGCACCGTGGTCGAAACCTCAGGGAACGGTGCGGCCATCACCGGCCTCCTCGGTAGCTCCACGGCTCACGCGGGACCGCGGGGTCGATGACTGCGAGGTACGCCCCCGAGGCGGCTCCAGGCAGCAGTGCCCAGAGGCAGAGCCGGCCGGCGCGCCTCTGGGAGGGTGGTGGATCGGGGTCGTGAGGTCGATCGCCATGTCTCCTTCAAGGGCCATGCACTAGAGCGACGCTCTAGTGCGATGCTCCGGCTAGGATGGCCCTCGTCATGCCAGAGGTCAAGGGGACCCGTCGCGACAAGGCCGCCACCACGCGACGCGCCATCATCCGGGCGGCGCGCGTCGAGTTCGTGCAGAACGGCTTCCAGGGAGCCACCATCGCGGCCATCGCCCGACGAGCCGGCGTCGCCCCGCAGACGGTGTACTTCGTGTTCCACACCAAACCGGAGCTGATCAGCGCCGTCATCGACACCGCCGTAATGGGTGAGTCAGACCCTGCCCCGCCCCAGTCCACCGACTGGTGGCAGGCGATGGCCCGGGAGCCGGACGCGGTCGAGGCCCTGCGCACGTTCGTACGGGGCTCGGGCCAGGTGTTCGCGCGGGCCGCGACGGTCGCCGAGGTCTTGCGTGCCGCCGCACTGACCGACCCCGAGGTGCGTCGCACCCACGAGCTCCACGAGAACATGCGCCGGATCGGGTTCAACCAGGCGCTCGACCTCCTCGAGGCCAAGGCGCCGCTTCGTTCCGACCGGACCCGCGAACAGCTGCTCGCGACCTTCCTCGTCGTGTGCGGCGACGCCGTCTACCACTTGTACACCGTCGAGCAGGGCTGGTCACACGACGACGTCGTCCAGTGGTGGTGCGCAGTCCTGCCCGGACTGCTCCTCGACCCCTGACGCCCGGCCCGCAGCGCAGGCCGACGGCGGGAAAGGCCCAGTCCTCCTCGCTGCGCTCCACGAGATCGGCAGGGGTTGTGCGCGTCAGGGCGCGGAGGTTCCACAGTCCGCCGCGGTGAGCGCCAACTGGGCGTGAAGACGCCGGCCGAGTGAGCGCTACGCGGCGGAGTGGGGCCACATCGCCATGGCTGGCGGCTGACCGGCCTGCCGCGCGGATCGGCGCAGCTCGCGACTTTCCGCCGACGCCATTGAAGCCATCTAGCCTTCGGCCATGGAGGATGTCGGAGTCAGCTTCTACATCAACTGGCTCAGCGTGCCGCTCTTCCTCATCCCGGCGCTGGCCATCGCGCTCTACGCCGCGCACGTGTCCGGTGGCTTCATGCGGCCATGGATCACCCTGAAGCCCATGTGGTGGCTTCTGCTGCTATTCCTGGTGCCTCCGCTCGGCTACCTGCTCCTCGCGGTGAATCTGTTCGTTCACAGACGCACTCCGGGCGCCATCACTGGGCGAACCGCTGCCGGGTAGGCCTCCGACAACCACGCCCGCCGACACGGTCTTCAGGCGGCGGAGTGCCGCGCTGTTCCGGCGTCGCAGGTGGCACCGGGTGCGCTGGTTAACGACCGATTCTCTTTGCGGCGTCCTGCGCCGGGGATCTTGTGGTGACCTGTGTCGGCGGTCACTGCGCATCGCAGCCGCCGGGACTACCGTCGGAGTGGCCAACGGAGGCCTTGATGCGGAACCGAACGGGGAGGTGCGGGGGCCCTCGGGATGGCAGCAGCCGCCGCGTCGATGGTGGCGGCGTCGGTCTTGGTCGCCAGTTGCAGCACGACGGATCAGACCGCGACGTCCGCGACCTCCAGTTCCTCGAGTAGTGCGCCTGCAAGCTGGGACATCGTGCTCGTCGGCGACTCGGTGTGGCTCCAATCGCAGCAGACCCTGAAACAGCGGCTAGAGGACGAGCTCGGGGTCGAGCTGGTCATGCACGACTGGATCAACCCCGACATGGAGAAGTACGACGTCGGTGGCGAACGAAGCAGCGACCTGCTCGAACGGCTCCGGACCGACGAGAACCTGCGCAACGACATCCGCGAGGCGGAGATCATCGGGTTCGACGTCCCCACCGGCGTGTTCCTCGACACCTGCACCGGAGACCCGAGGCGGCGCAGTGACGCA